>NZ_JANTYS010000024.1:0-56266 GCF_024808255.1 Mucilaginibacter dorajii | reverse complement strand
TAAAAATAACTCTCTCCCACCTGTCATGCTGAGGTACGAAGCATCTATTCGCGAACTTTGCAGAACGGCAGGCATGGCGCAGAATAGATTCTTCAAACGTTCAGAATGACCGTTTTGTAAAAATAACTCTCTCCCACCTGTCATGCTGAGGTACGAAGCATCTATTCGCGAACTTTGCAGAACGGCAGGCATGGCGCAGAATAGATTCTTCAAGCGTTCAGAATGACAGTTTTGTAAAAACAACTCTCTCCCGCCTGTCATGCTGAGGTACGAAGCATCTATTCGCGAACTTTGCATAACGGCAGGCATGGCGCAGAGTAAATTCTTCAGTGCGTTCAGAATGACAGTTTCTTATTTTAAAATCAATTCACATTCTGTACATTTATGGATGCACCAGTATAACTTCTTCACCTATATCCTTACCAATTACAACAAAACCGTATTGTACACAGGTGTTACCAATGATCTTGACAGGCGCTTATATGAACACTTTTTCGGCATTAACCAAACAAATAGCTTTACATCAAAGTACAACTGTTTTTATTTGATCTGGTTCGAAAGGCATCAATATGTTAACGATGCCATTGACCGCGAAAAAGAAATCAAAGGTTGGACAAGAGACAAGAAAAATAAATTAATTGAAGCTGCGAATATAGACTGGAAATTCCTGAATAGTGAAGTTATGGAATGGCCTCCCACTAAAATTCAGGAATAGGTATTTCTTGTACCCTTAATAAAAAACTGTCATTCTGAACGCAGTGAAGAATCTATTTTACGCCATGCTCATTCGCCCTGTAAAGCTTGCGAATAGATGCTTCGTACCTCAGCATGACAGGGTGGTGAAGAGGATTATCATAACTAAAAAACTGTCATTCTGAACGCTTGAAGAATCTATTTTACGCCATGCTCATTCGCCTTGTAAAGCTTGCGAATAGATGCTTCGTACCTCAGCATGACAGGTAGTGAGGAGGATTATCATAACTAAAAAACTGTCATTCTGAACGCTTGAAGAATCTATTTTGCGCCATGCTCATTCGCCCTGTAAAGCTTGCGAATAGATGCTTCGTACCTCAGCATGACAGGGTGGTGGGGATGTCAAAAACTCATTAAATATCTTGCTACCTGACACTAACTACTTGATACTAAAATCAATGCTCCCTTACCCTTTTCTTTAACACCCCGCCGGCGGCTTCTTTGATGCTGTTGGTAAATATGAATGCTTTGGGATCGATCTTGTGCACCAGGTTTTTTAACCTGCGGACCTCGAAACGGGTTATTACCGTAAAGATGATATCAACCGGCTGGTGTACATCGAAGCTTTCCTTTAAAAAGCCACGCTCGCCTTTGTAAATGGTGATGCCACGACCAAGTTCCATCACCAATTTTTCTTTGATGATCTCGCTTTGGCCAGATATGATGTTTACAGCGGTGTATTCTTCCAAACCATCTATCACAAAGCTAATGGTGCGTGACGCGGTGTAATAGGTTAATATGGAATATAACGCTGTTGGTAAACTAATTTTCCAGGCTGCAATTAGGAAAATGATAACGTTTATGGTTAAAATGATCTCGCTGATAGTTAAACTGGTACGTTTAAGTGTGTAAAGCGCCAGGATTTCTATACCATCAAGCGCGCAGCCACCACGAATGGATAACCCTACACCCAAGCCCATGAATACGCCACCGAAGATGGATACCAGCAACTTGTCTGAAGTGATTACCGGGTACGGGACAAAGTGCAAACAGAGTCCCAATGCAACAACGCACGCAAAAGTTTTAAGTGCAAATGCCTTGTTAACCTGGAACATCCCCATGATAATGAAGGGAATATTGGCAATTACGATAACAAAAGCGATGTTTTTATGGTACAGCTCATGAATAAGCAGGGAAATACCTGTTACACCACCATCAAAAAATTTATTTGGTACTAAAAACCCTTTTAGCGCAAAGCCGCAAAATAAGATCCCGATAATTACGGTCACTACATCCTTAAGTATTTCGGGCAGACTATGTTTCGGTTTCGACATTTGTAGTATTCTATTTTAACCTATCAATTATGATTTTCAGGTGCCTTTCCTTTTCGGCCCCCCGCAAAGCGATGGCAGTTTGGGTAAAGTAATGATGGCTTTCCAGGAAGCTCACCTGCTGTTTATCCCACTCGGCCTCCGTTTGCAGGCTGTGGGTTATTTCAAGTTCCGAAAATAACCTTTTACTGAGTATAAAAAAATCATTCCGGCCTAAATAATCCAAATCGGCATCACAAATTATTTCACCCAGCTTATCCTGTGGACTTTGCGGCATTTTAGTAGCCATAATAATATCGCAGATGCGGGCAATTTCCTCATCGGTATAACCAAACGCAGGGAGAAACTCGCTGGCTACCTCGCATGATTTCTTTTCGTGCTCATCTGCTCCTAACAGCAATCCCGAATCATGGAACAGCGCGGCAGTGAGCAGCAAGCAGGTATCCTGGGCGCTTATCCCCTCGCCCAGGGCAATTTGTTTTGCCGCGGTATAAACGTCTTCGGCATGGGTGGCATTATGGTAATGATATTGCGCCGCAAGTTGGGTATTTAATTTATCCAGGATAAATTGCCTGGCCTGTTCAATGTGCATTCGGTATAAAATTGGTTGCTAATATAATAAAATGAGTTATTGTCGATGCATATTGTATGGCATTTGCGCCTGTTATACAGGTAAACGATTATATTAGCTACATGGATAATTGGTTTAAGAACTACAAGGGCATCATTTTTTTAATTGGCGGCATCATCATTGGCAGTATTGCCGGTTTGTTTTTGGGGGATAAGGTGAACGTTATTAAACCCATAGGCGATATTTTCCTAAACCTGCTGTTTACAGCCGTAGTCCCCCTTGTTTTCTTCGCCATATCATCGGCCATTGCCGGGCTGGATGGTTCTAATAAATTGGGCAAATTGTTGGGTGTTACCTCGCTGGTATTTGTGGGCACGGTACTTGTTGCCGCCATGATCACCATTATTGCCATCTGGATTTTCCCTATCCACCAGCACCTGGTGGCCAGCCCCATTACGGAAACTGTAGACAAGAAACCCTTCGGCGACCAGTTGACCAAACTTTTCACCGTAAGTGAGTTTTATGAGCTCCTCTCCCGCAAAAGCATGATGTCGATGATCATATTTTCGGTATTGATTGGTTTTGCAACTTTAAAATCGGGCGAAAAAGGTGCGGGCTTTGCCAAATTCCTGCATAGTGGTAACGAAGTGTTCAAAAATATCTTTATCCTGATTATGGAATTAGGACCAATTGGCCTGGGCGCGTACTTCGCATACCAGGTTGGCGTGTTCGGTCCGCAGTTGTTTGGTGGGTATGCACGTTCGATGGCCTTGTATTACGGTGTTGGCGCTTTTTATTTTGTGGTGATTTTTAGCCTGTATGCTTTTATAGCAGGTGGTGTAACTGCCGTAAAACGGTATTGGAAAAATAACATTATCCCATCGGCAACGGCGGTGGGTACCTGTAGCAGTATAGCCACCATACCCGCTAATTTGGATGCCGCCAAAAAGATGGGCATCTCTGATATGATTGCCAATGTAACCATCCCCCTGGGTGGAACATTGCATAAGGATGGCTCAAGCATTTCGTCTATTGTAAAAATGGCGGTAGTGTTTGCCCTGTTTGGCAAAAGTTTTAACAGCGTTGAAACGGTTATGATTGCCCTGGCCATAACCATACTGGTGAGTTTGGTTGAGGGTGGCATCCCCAATGGTGGTTATATCGGTGAATTGCTATTTATTTCGGCCTACGGTTTCCCGCCAGAGGCCCTCCCTCCTGCCATGATCATCGGCACCCTTGTTGATCCGATGGCCACCCTTTTAAACGCCACCGGCGACACCGTTGCCGCCATGTTAGTGTCCCGTTTTTTTGAGGGCAGGAAATGGATGAGTCAGGTACAGCAGAAAGAAAAATAAAGCCATTTGATTTGTTTATGAAAGATACACTGTTCCACCGAAACGGGTGGAACACATGGAACACACAGAACACCTTTATTACTGATAATCAGCGAGTTAATATTTAAAGAAAATAAAATCAGCGGAACACTTTAGCGACTGAAAATCAACTACTTACAACAATACCAACCAAAATCAATGCTCAATATTGTTAATTACTGACAAGATAGTGTCACCATACTTCGTCGTTAAAAAAGGGGCTTGTCCGTATCTGGGTTTACACTTTATTTTAATCATCCGTTAGATTCACAAGGAAATCTATTTCCAAAAGGGGCACCTACGCGGCCTTGTTTTAACAACTAATTTGGACTATAAACACGGGAGTACACTGGAGTTCTCTTTTGCAGTGTGAAACTCCGTTAAGCATTTAGTGCTTATAGCTTAAATCATTTATCTTTTTGATTCCGCAGGCACCTTACTTTTAAAAGCGATTTCCCCGATTGGATTTACGCTAATCTTTATCTTTGTTTAACAAATACCTATCGCTATGCTCCATATCCTTTACATCATCGCCATAATTGCCGAAGCTATGACCGCCGCGCTATCTGCCGGCAGGCGTGATATGGATTGGGTTGGCGTTTGTATTATAGCCTGGGTTACGGCGCTTGGCGGCGGTACCGTACGTAACATATTGTTTAACCACTACCCCATGAGTTGGGTTGAGCATCCCGAATACCTGCTGATCACCGCCGCCGCCGCCATACTTGCCGCAGTAATAGCCCGTTTCATGAGCAAAATGAAAACCCTGTTCTTATACCTCGATGCGCTCGGTTTAGTGGTATTTACCATCATAGGTTGCCAGGTAGCACAAGCCATAAACCTGCCCACTACCATCATTATGCTCAGCGGTATGATCACCGGCTGCGCGGGCGGTGTATTGCGCGATGTACTTTGTAACGAGGTACCGCTGCTATTCCGCAAAGAGATTTACGCCAGCGCCGCAATTGTAACCGGTGCCGTTTTTCTGGGTTTGGAGCATTTTGGCATTTCGGAGGTTATCTCCATGATCATCGCCTGCATCATCGGCCTTGCTCTACGCTTATTATCCATCCGTTATAACTGGCAAATGCCAAAATTTGTGTATAGGGAAGAGTGGCATTAGACGAATATAAACAATCATGCCGAACCCGTTTCGGCACCCCATAAACTAAGTATACTTCATGCGAGCTACCAGTCCTGTGGGATACCAAAACAAGTTCGGCACGACTTCTATTTCTGTTCCCCCTTCAGGGGGTTAGGGGGTCTCTTATTTCTCGTTCGATAACGAATACGGAACATCGCTATCCTTAATACCTCTTGTTTTGTTAGGTACCGGGGCCATGTTGAAATTAATGGTTGCGCCGTTTTGCAATCCACTGTGGCTAAGCCAGGTAAGATCATAAGGTTTGCCATTAACCGTCATGGTGTTGATGTATTTGTTGGCTTCGCTGTTGTTAGGTGCGTTGATAGCTACGGTTTTGCCGTTCTCCAGTTTAAGGGTGATCTTTTTGAACAATGGTGCTCCTAACACATATTGATCGCTGGCCGGGGTTACCGGGTAAAAGCCCATTGCCGAGAACACATACCAGGCAGATGTTTGGCCATTATCCTCATCGCCGCAGTAACCATCTGGTGTCGCTTTATACAACTTGTTCATCACATCACGAACGTGATATTGGGTTTTCCATGGCTCACCACCATAGTTATACAGGTAAATCATGTGCTGAATAGGCTGATTACCATGCGCGTACTGCCCCATGTTAACAATCTGCATCTCACGAATCTCGTGAATCACCTCACCATAATAGCTATCGTCAAATATTGGCGGCAATGTCCAAACAGAATCCAGCTTGGCTACAAATTTCTTTTTGCCACCCATCAGATTTATTAAACCCTGCATATCGTGGAACACGCCCCAGCTGTAGTGCCAGCTGTTACCCTCGGTAAAGGCATCGCCCCATTTAAACGGACTAAACGGTGTTTCCCATGAACCATCCTTATTTTTACCACGCATTAACCCGGTTGATGGATCAAAAAGGTTTTTATAGTTCAAACTACGTTTTTTGTACAGATCTGTTTCAGAAGCCGGTTTGCCTAAGGCTTTACCCAATTTATAAATGGTAAAATCGTCATAAGCGTACTCTAATGTGCGAGCAGCATTCTCGTTGATCTTCACATCATAAGGCACGTAGCCTAAGGAGTTGTAATACTCCACACCTTCGCGACCTGTAGCGGCCGGGCCTTTATTGTTGGCACCGTGGATCAATGCTTCATATAGCTTTTGGATATCATATCCCCTGCCGCCTTTTAAGTAGGCCTCAGATACAACAGATGCCGAGTTATTACCGATCATTACAGCCGAGTAACCAGGGCTCGACCATTCTGGCAGCCAACCACCTTCTTTATAATCGTTAATTAAGCCTTCCTGCATCTCTTTGTTGATAGATGGATAAACCAGATTCAGGAAAGGATACAAGGCCCTAAACGTATCCCAGAAGCCTGTACCGGCAAATTTATAACCAGGGAATACTTTACCTGTCGATGCGCTGTAATGCACTATATCACCCTTCTCATCTATCTCATACAATTTGTTAGGGAAGAAAACCATGCGGTAAAGGCATGAGTAAAAAGTACGGGTTTGATCAATTGAACCGCCTTCAACAGTTAAGCGGCTCAAAGTTTTGTTCCAAACGTCTTTCGCTTTTTTGCAGGTTACATCAAAGCTGTCGTTACCCTGCTCGCGTTTCAGGTTTAGTTCGGCTTGCTCAATGCTGATGAATGACGATGCTACACGTAAGTGTACTTTTTCGTTATGCTCGGTTTTAAAACCTATCAGCGCGCTTGCATGCTCAGCTTTCAGTTCTAAACCATCGGCCAATGTAGTGTCGCTATAGGTTTGTGCCAGCGTGATCGGCTTATCTACATAAATAACAAAATAATTTTTAAAGTTTTTAAGCGGACCGCGGGCATACTTGGTAGAATAGCCTACTATCTTTTTTTCGCCGGGGATGATCTTTACGTACGATCCTTTATTTAAGGCATCAATAACAATAAATGAACTATCGGTTTTAGGGTAAGTGAATCTGAACTGTGCCGATCTTTCGGTTGGTGTAATTTCGGTAGTTACGTCATGATCTGCCAGGTAAACGCTGTAGTAGTAAGGTTTAGCTGTTTCGGCTTTGTGCGAAAACCAGCTTGCCCTTCCGTTTTGCGATACCTGAGCGTGTTTGGTAACCGGCATTATGGCAAATTGCCCATAGTCATTCATCCAGGGTGATGGCTGATGGGTTTGTTTAAAACCACGGATCTTGTGGGCATCATAAGTATACGCCCATCCATCGCCCATTACACCGGTTTGCGGCGTCCAAAAGTTCATTCCCCATGGCAGGGCAATTGCAGGGTAAGTATTTCCGTTCGATAAATCGTAATGCGAATCGGTCCCCATCAGGGGGGTAATGTAATCAACAGGATCGGTAACCTTATTTACCTGCTGGGCAAATGAACCTGCAGCGGTAAAAAGGGAGGCAATAAGTACCAGGGCTTTCTTCATGCTTTTAAAATGATCTTTTTTGGTAAAACGTTTAACCAGCTGTAAATATAAAAAGACTGGCACGTAAATGCCAGTCTTTTACAATCTTAATAAATAAATATAATTACCAGCCCGTATTTTGGGTTAGTTTACTGTTGGTACTTATTTCGCGCTGCGGAATAGGCCATAAGTAATACTGGGCTTTCATAGTTACATTTTGCTCATTTTTAGTAGTGGTAGCATCACCAAAAGTGTTATTGATCACATCATAGATCTGGTGTGTACGCTGAATATCAAAATAAGCTTTGTTTTCATAAGCTAACTCATGATAACGTTCTTTCCAGATAGCCGCGCGGAACTGATCTTTGGTTAAACCAGCCAAAGGAGCCAGTTTAGCACGTGCCCTGATCTTGTTGATTTGGGTATAAGCATCAGCAGTTGGGCCGCTTACTTCGTTAGTTGCCTCAGCATAAATTAACTGTGCTTCGGGCAAACGTAAAAACGTCCAGTTTTCATCGCACTGGCCATTGCCCAGCGCGCTTTCTACGTGGAAGTATTTGTAAAGCGCGTGCTCGCCAAATTGTAAAATTACGCTTGGGTTACCGTTTTGCGGGTAGCTTGAAAAGTAAAACTGCCTTTCCTGGGTGCGTAAATCGCCGGCTTCGTAGCTTGCTACAAACGCGTTTGTAGGGATCATAGCGCCTAAGTGATCGCCATAAACACCCACCAGCAGGTTAAAAGGAACAGTTAATTGGGTAATAGCGTTTGTAGCTACGCCTACCAGGTAATTTGACTGAAATATTAATTCCTGCTGATTTTTGTGAGGGGTATCATGCAGGTAGTCATATTTATCAAACAAACTGTAGTCACTCAATACAGGTTGCACTTCTGCCGCTGCCAAAGCATAATTAGCGGTTTTTTGCAGCGGATAACCTGCGGTAGTTAAATAAACACTGGCCAGCAACGTACGTACAGCACCTAATGATACCTTACCTGTAGCGTCGGTTTCTGGCAAACCAGATGCTTCCGCAGCTTTTAAATCGCTGATGATTTGATCATATACTGCCGACGTGGCAGCACGTGATGGATAAAGATCAGGGCTGCTGATGGTTACAGGGGTTGTGATCAAAGGCACATCGCCATATAACCTTACCAGGTGGTAGTAAAAGAATGCCCTCAGAAAATATGCTTCGCCTAAAAGTGCTTTTTTATCAGCATCGGCAAAGGGAGTAATTCCCGGAATATTAGCAAGTGCTATATTGGCATTTGAGATAGCGTTATAGCTATTTTGCCATACATCTTCAAAACCGGGGTTAACCGCATCTGTGCGATTATTGATAACGTTATTATTATTAACGCTTTGACCAAGTGACGTAGCGTGACCGGCAAAAAGTTCCATAGTTATAAACGGACTCTCGCCATAGGCATCGCCGTTTTGAAACATATAAAGCTTTTGGTAAATACCAGTAACAAAAGTTCTGGCCTGGCTGGCAGTGGTAAAATAGTTGCTTTTTACAAATTGACTTTTATCTTTTTCGACAAGATCTTTTTTGCAACCACTTACTAATATAGTGAGAACCAGTAACGAATAACCGATCCTGTATTTTTTTAAATTAAACTTCATGTTGATATGTTTTAACGTTTAAATTAGAAACTGGCATTTAACCCAAATAAGAAAGTTCTTGGTTTTGGATAATCATAAAACTGAATGCCCTGTGTGAAGTTACTGGTGTTATTTTGACCTTGAGTACCTTGTGTAATAGCGGTATTGTTGTTGTAGGTAGAAACCTCAGGATCGTATCCGGTATATTTTGTAATTACAAACAGGTTTTGCGCTTGAAGGTAAATTCTTAACCTGCTCAATTTTATTTTTTTCGTAATTGATTCAGGGAAAGTATACCCAAGTGTTACAGCACGGCCACGTATAAAGCTGCCGCTTTCAACCTTTGTTGAATATATTTCTGTTTGATAATATACGTAAGCAGGTCTATCTTCTGCTATACTGGTGTTTTGATTAGTTGGTGTCCACGCGTTTAACACAGTAGCATAGCTATTTGCCTGACCAGTACGATCCTGACCTGAGTGGCGGGTTAAGTTCATGATTTGGTTACCGTAGTTAAACTGCAAATCAACACCTAAATCAATCGCTTTATATTTAAAAGTGTTACTAAACGTACCATAACCATCTGGTAATGATTTACCTAACACAACTTTATCAGCCGATGTAATTTTACCATCGCCATTAGTATCCTGTATTTTTAAATCGCCCGGCAATTTACCAAATGCGGCTGCCTGTGTAGCTTCGGCTGTACCCCATGTGCCTAACACCTTGTAACCATAAAAGCTGCCTGCAGGTAAACCTACGCGCATCAGGTTAAATTGCGAAAGAAAAGTTGGAGACAAGAAGATATCATCATTAGATGCACCTAACTGTAAAACTTTATTTTTAAGGAACGAGATATTGAACGAAGAGTTCCAGGTAAAGTTATTTGTTTTTACGTTGATGGTATTAATGGTTAACTCAATACCTTTGTTTTGCAACCTGCCAATGTTTTTATAAACGCTGTTAAAACCACTGGTTTCTGGCAACGGAGCATTAAGTAACAACTCCTTGGTTTTTTTAAGGTAAGCATCAGCATCAACAGTAATGCGGTTATTGAATAAACCAAATGATACGCCAAGATCATACTCAGCTGTTTTTTCCCATGATAAATCTTCGTTACCAATAGTTGCTTGCTGCGTGCCAATGGCCTGCGCGCCGTTAAATACATAATTAACAGTATTTATTTGCGCCAATGACTGGTATGAGCCAATTTCGGAGTTACCGGTTAAGCCGTAGCTTAATCTGAATTTTAAATCAGACAGGGTTTTGTTATTTTTTAAGAAATCTTCCTGTGAAGCTCTCCAGGCTATGGCCGCAGATGGAAAAAATCCATTTTTAACGTTTGTACCAAAACGGGAAGAACCGTCTCTCCTGCCAGTTACAGTTAATAAATATTTGTCATCATAAGCATAGTTTATACGACCAAATATCGACTCGAACTGGTAAGCAAGATAATTAGATTTTGGGATGCCCGGAATTGAACCGGCGCCTAAGTTGTAATACTGATAGTAGTTATCTGACAGGTTACTGGTTGACGCGTACACACCGGTTTGTTGGAAACCTGTTTTTTCGTAACCGGCAACAACATTTAATGAATGTACTTTATTAAATGTTTTGTTGTACGTTGCATAGTTATCCCACTGCCAGTAAGTATTGTTAGCTTCATCTATTGATGCCGAGCTGTAGGTTTGGCTTGCGGACGCACCGCCAACCAAACCACTCTGGAAATGTGGGTTGTAATTGGCTGATGTTGTTACACCAAGTACACTACGAAAATCAAGACCAGGTAAAATATTAATGTTGGCGTAACCGTTACCACTAAAAACGCGGGTTTTATATAAAGATTCTATTTCGTTTGCTTGCGCAACAGGGTTATCACCACCCTCTAAGTTAGGGTAATCTGTACGTTTTCCGTAAGTACCATCAGGGTATTTGATTGGAATGAACGGAACCATTTCAATTAACATACGCGGAATGTTATTACCTCCGGTACCATCATCTGCTGTACGTTTATCCTGGTTGTTATAGTTTAAAGTGGCACCAACTTTTAACCATGGTTTAATTTGATTATCAAAAGTTAAACGTACATTATAACGTTTCAGGTAGCTGTTTAAAATAATACCTTCATCATCAGAATAATTCAAAAACAAACCGTAATTAATGTTATCAGAACCGCCGGTAAATGCAAGGTTATGGTTTTGACTAACAGATGTACGGGTGGTTGCTTTTTGCCAATCTACATCGTAAAGCGGGTTCAGGTTTTGGTCGAACAATTTACCAATAAGGGCAGTACGTTGTAATTTTGGATCTCTTGTAGCGTAGTTACCTGCTGCCCATCCTGTAGGGTCATATTTTTTAATATTGGCGTAGGAAATATCTTCAACCTCCATAAACTCTTTTGAGTTTAATACTGGCAGTTCTTTAGCCATGTGATTGATAGCAACATATGAATCGTAGCTAACAGTACCGCCTTTTTTACCCCTTTTGGTAGTTACCAAAATTACACCGTTTGCACCACGTGTACCGTAAATAGCAGTTGATGATGCATCTTTCAAAACGTCTATTGTTTCAATATCATTTGGATTAATAGAGTTACCGCCTTCTGTCCAAACAACACCATCAACCACATAAAGCGGATCTGTATTGGTGTTGATAGAGCTATAGCCACGTATACGTATTTTAGTAGCACCGCCTGGTGCACCAGAGTTTGTTGATACGTTAACACCAGCAATTTTACCAGATAACTCCTGCTCAAGATTGGTTTGAGGCCTGTCTTGAAGTTGTTTACCGCTAACGCTACCAACAGAACCCGTTAAATCAACACGTTTAGATGTACCGTAGCCAATTACAACTACTTCGCTCAAGGCTTTTGGATTTTCAACAAGAGTAACATCCAAAGTGGTTCTGCCACCAACGGCAACCTCTTGAGTAGTGTAACCAATAAAGCTAAATACCAATGTCCCTTTTTCTGGTACGTTTAAAGTATATTTACCGGTAGCATCGGTTTGTGTACCTACATCTGATCCTTTGATCCTAACACTTACGCCAGGCAACGGGCCTTTAGCATCAGATACCGTACCAGATACTTTAATATTCGCCATGGTCACAGTTGCTGCTTCGTCCTTCTTTTTAACTACAATAGTTTCCTGGAAAATTTTATAGGTTAAAGGCTGATCTTTAAACGCCTGGTCAAGTGCTTGTTCAAGCGATACACCTGCTACTTCGATATTAATAGCCGAGGCTTTAGATACATCCTGCTTGTCATACATAAAATGATAGCCGGTTTGTTTTTCGATAGAACGAAGCACTTTTTCGACACTGGCATTCTTTTGGTGCAAGGTTACAACCTGGCTGTAGGTTTTGGCGTATACGTTGGTGAGTGCCAAAACCATAACAATAACTGTTAGCTTCATAGCTAAAATTATTTTGGATAATTGGGGCCATGCCAAAGGCACGGCCTTAGAATTAAAATTCATAAGTTTGTAGAGTTTGGGTTAAACATTTACTTTCAATTCGTCGATTGTATTTTTTTGGGGCCCAGATACTTGGCCGGGAAAGTACTGCGAATACTTCCCGGTTTTTTTATGTACTGATGTCCGGTTAAAAAATGCGTGTTAAAACACTTGATAAACCGTTTTACCAGATGAGTCCCTCCCTGAGCTAACTTATCTTTTGTACTTTTTCCATCATAGCGTTTTTTAGGTTAATAATTAATTACTTGGTTGTTTTTATGTATAGGTATTGAAATACTTGGTTGTGTATTTTATGGTATTACCGTTATGTGCTTATCTTCTATTTTAAAGTTAACGCCCATGTATTTAAGCATCCCCATCAATTCAGATGCTTTTACATTGCGAGATATGCGGCCGGTAAACTCCTTTACCGGAATTTTACCCTCAAAACTCACCTGCACATCGTACCAACGGGCGGCTTGCCTCATAATGGTTTCTATGCCTGCATCTCTAAACTGAAAAATACCATCTTTCCAGGCTACAGCGTCTTCGGCATCCGGATCATCATTAACTGCAATGCGGCCGCTTTGTTTGAGCAATGCGCGCTGCCCCGGCTTCAAAATATTGGAATTATCTTTATTACTGATCTTAACAGATCCTTCTAACAGCGTAGTTTTCATTTCACTCTCATCATTATAGGCCATTACATTAAAGTGTGTACCTAAAACTTCAACTACGGTGTTATTAACTTTTACCCTGAAAGGCATTTTGGCGTTTTTGGCAACCTCAAAATAGGCCTCGCCGGTAATTTCAACTTCACGGGTTTTACCCCTAAATACAGCGGGAAAACTCAATGACGAAGCTGAATTTAACCAAACCCTACTGCCATCATTAAGCACCAATTGATATTGGCCGCCCCTGGGGGTTGCTACAGTATTCATTGCAGCAGTATTATCGCCGGTTTCGCCATCGGCATTGTATATCAATTGGCCATCTTTGGTTTTATTGATATGTGCAGATCCTTGTTTGGCCAAAAGACCATTTTTGGCGCTATCGAGTGTTATTGTTTTTCCATTGGCAAGTGTCAATACTGCTTTATTCCCGCCAGGCAGCACATCATGCGCCGGCTGAGCTTTTGCAATAGTTTTTTTATTGACGGCTTTTTTATTATTCTGATTACTTAGCAATACATAAGCGCCAAACCCAACAAAAACCATCAATGTAGCGGCAACTCCTAATTTTAACCAGGTTTGGTTATGATTGGGAGGACGAATCTGATGATCATTATCCGGGTGCGATTTACTTTGCAAAATGCTGTTAAGCATATCCATGCTTTTGGTGGCATCAAAAAGTGGTTCGTTTACCTGTAAACTATTCCAGGCCTCCTGAATAAGGGCTGCAAGCTCTGCATCACTCGCCGATGAATTAATAATTTCAAATAATTCATCCTGCTCCTGCTGTGTAGCAGTTTGATGGTAATAACTATTAAACAGGTAGTTAAGCCTTGCATTAAATGCACTCATACAGGTAAATGTTGGTTCATAATAATTGGTAAATGCAGAGTTTAAGGAAACTCAACTACAAGACAAAAAAACCATTAAAAAAGGGGGTATCAGTTTTAAAAAAAATAAAAAAAGTATTTTTGAGGGTTTATTTACACCATGTCATTGCGAGGAGTAAAAGCCGGTGGCCTCTGAAGGTGGGGATGACGCAGATCGCATGGCGGCGAAGACTCACCCGCCAGCGCTACGCGCGGCACCCTCTCTTCGGCTTCGCCGGAAAGAGGGGTTTGATTTTTTTTTGAATTTATATTGCTTGTAATCAATTTATTAACTATTAAAACCCCTCTTTCCACCAGGGTGAAGAGAGGGTGGCGGGCGTAGCCTCGCCGGGTGAGTCTTAGCCAGCGTTTAAAGCCGATGTTTGTGTAAAGTACAATACGTCATGGGTAGGTACGAAGCAATCGCGAACTATTATAATTCGCTCTGTAGTACATGAGATTGCTTCGTACCTTATAATGACATGGATGGAATATTCGGCAAATAAAATTGAAAAACAGGATAAATGGCTTCTTTCCCCTTATCTCTTGAAATAAAAAATGGCCGCCAAAACCACCGTAAACCCATCCAGGTGGGTACGTACATAATCGGTGATATTAATAGTAGCAATCTGCAGGTATTTTTTTACCGTTTCGCGCGAAAGTTTTAATTGTTCGGCTATTTCGGCATATTTAAGGCGGTTATGCCTGCTTAACAAGTACACTTTTTGTTGTTGGGGTGGCAAATGATCTATGGCTTCATCAAGCAAATTGTAGTACATACCGTTATCTTGTTCCATATTTAAAACGCCCATACCCGCCTCTTCCAGTTTTTTGATCTTCACACGTTCTTTCGCTATTTTTTTGAGGCAATTGAGCGCGTGGTTTTTGGAAATCACAAAAAGATATGCTTTAAAGTCTTCTACGTTTTGCAGCGATTCGCGCGTCATCCATATTTTTACAAAAACATCCTGCACTACCTCTTCTGCAAGCTCGGCAGAATTGGTGATACGATAAATATGGACACCCAATTGTTGGTGATGCGCAACAAACAACCGGCGAAAGGCATGCTCATCGCCGCTGGCTACACTCAGCAGTAATTCTTTTTCATGATGAGTTTGAGTTGCTTTGGTAAGCAATCCTTGCTCATGATCATAAGCAATATCCAACATAGATAAATGTATAGTAGTGGCAAATAATGGTTAATTAAAATGCAGGCGAATTTTCACTTAGGTTAAAACACTACTATAACAGCAAAGTTGCAAAATAGTTTATACTTTGCATGCATCTAAATGCATTTAGAGGATATTATTTTCACAATATATTTTAATACAACACTTTAAACATGGTGCTCATTATCCTGGTGGTTAAGTTTTCGCTCAATCCTTTTATCGGGAATAAACCATATAATGGCCACTACAATGTATAAAGCAAAGCCGGCAATAGGTACATAACAGGTGAGAGAAATTGCCACAAGATAAATCAACAAGGATACTTTTCCCTTCCAATCGGCACCAATTGCTTGCGCTAAAACCGAATTTTCGCCATGAATATTTACCAGTATCCTGGCTAAAATTGTATAAGCTATGGCGTTCATAGCCAGCACAACTCCGTAACAAAAGCTTGGCCATTTTGAGAAATGATTTTCGCCCATCCAGCCGGTTACAAACGGAATAAGCGAAAGCCAGAAAAGCAAATGCAGGTTGGCCCACAAAACAGCCCCGTTTACCGACCGTACAGCCTGCATCATATGATGGTGGTTATTCCAATATATACCCACGTAAATGAAGCTTAAAACATAGCTGATAAATACAGGTACCATTGGTTTTAACGATTCGATGCTATCACCATGCGGCACCTTCATTTCTAATACCATAATGGTGATGATGATAGCTATTACACCATCGCTAAATGCCTCTAACCTGCCTTTTCCTAATGCCATTGTATGATCTATACCGCTAAAAATAACTTATTTTTTTGTGCCGAACGACTGGTAGCGCTTCATGGCTTCAATAAAATAGTAATCGGCATAAGTTAACGGCACATCAATCTCTGTACCGGCAGGGAAGTGCCCAACGCTGTGCTGTAAAATGAAACCACCATTGGTACCGGCGGCAGCCATATAAGGTGGGGCCGAAAGGGTTTTTAAAATAGTTTGTGCCACATCAAAATACTCCTGCCCTTTTTTAGCATCGCTATACGTGCAAAGCTCCAATAAGGCCGAAGCCATTACCGAAGCTGCCGAGGCATCCCTCAGTGCATTGGGAATATTACTCGCGTTATAATCCCAGTAAGGTATTTTATCTGCAGGTAGGTTGGGATTGGTTAAAATGAAATGGGCTATATTTTGTGCCTGATCAAGGTATTTTTTATCGTGCGTTTCACGGTACATCACGGTATAGCCATACAATCCCCATGATTGCCCCCTTGCCCATGCTGATTCATTCGCGAAGCCCTGCGCGGTTTTCTTCTCTTTTACAGCTCCGGTTTGCGCGTCATAATTGATCACGTGGTAAGAACTATAATCGGGCCTGAAATGGTTTTTCATGGTGGTATTGGCGTGGGTGACCGCTATTTTATAATAGCTGCTATCGCCGGTTTCGTGGGTAGCCCAAAACAGTAATTCAAGGTTCATCATGTTATCGATGATCACCAGGTAATCGCCCGGCTTGGAATCCCATGATTTAATACAACCTACCGCAGGATTAAACCTGGTAGATAAAGACTTAGCGCTATTAATCAGTATCTGCTTATACTCCGGCTTTGGCTCAATTTTATTGGCGTTGCCAAAGCTGCAATACATCATAAAACCAAGATCATGTGTATGGGTATTGAATTGCTCTTTGGCCAGCACGCCCATCATCCGGTTAGCTTCGGTCAATAATTGCTCATCTTTTGTTTGCTGATATAGGTACAATAAGCTGCCCGGGTAAAACCCGCTGCACCACCAGCCAGAGTTACTGTTTTCCTGCTTATCCTTATCCGGGTGATACGTTTTAGGAAACTCCTCCGGTCCTATTTTGGTGGCCAGTACTTTATACTGCGCATTGGCATTGGCAAAGTTTTTTGTGATGGTGGCTAAAAGCTCCTTTTGAGGCTTAAAAGTGGTTTGAGCGTTACAAAAAAGGGCAATAGCACTCAAACAAGCGGTAAACCCCAGCGATGACAGTATTTTGAATTTCATAGGTTATAAATTTGGCCGGTGCTAAAGTTGCAAAATTTGATTTGCATTTGCCAAAAATAAAAGCAGGCTGACTTATAAACGTGCCCCTATTTATACCCTACCGCAAAAAATCAAGTACAATCCTTTCCATCAATTCGGGCTGCCGGTAAAAAATAATGTGATCTGCGTTGGGGATAACGGCCAGTTGCGCATGCGGCAATAGCTTATAGACACGTACAAAACTCTCTATAGGATTATATTGATCCCTATCGCCGGCAGTTACCAATACATGGCAGGCAATACTTTTTATCTCTTCGTCGCTAAAAGCTACCTGGTTAACCCATGCATGTTTCAATAACTCCACAAACTCGGCCCAGCGTTGCGGTTCGGGCATTAGTTTCTTCCTGTCGGCTACAAATCCGGGGGCATCTTTTTCGAGTGAGCTGCCACTCAGTAGTTTAAGCTGCTCCATTTCGCCGGGGCGATAGCTTGCAGCCGAAACATTGCCACCGGCAAATACCATTTTCCTGATCAAACCGGGGTGATGAATAGCCAGATCCATTGCCTGCACCGCGCCATCACTAAAACCTAAAAGCAAAATGCTATCCTTTGTTACATGGCGGATAACCGTATAGGCATCTTCGGCCATCATGTGATAGGTGTAAGGTGTGTGCCCTATTTCAGATTTGGCATGCCCCCTGGTACCAATGGCTATCACCTCATAGTATTGGCTTAAGGCAGGTATAAGCTTTTCATACTCAGAGATATCGCCATAAAGTCCGCCATGCAGTAATACCAATGGTTTGCCGCTGCCATAAACTTCGTAGTAAATATTTGTACCGTCGCTCATTTTGAGGTAGTTACCGGCAGCAGGGTTATTACCATACGCAATAGTTTGGGCAATTGCCGGCGACGCGAACATCAACAGTATAAATAACAGCTTTCTCATACAACTAACTATTTTAACAATTTAACTACCAGGTTTTTATAGGCCGATAAGCCACTGTTACCATGCCAGTAACCTACCGAACCATTTTTCAATGATGGATCAAGCGAACTATACACCATAGCCGGTTTTGGGGCATTGTTTACATATACTTCCAACTTGCTGCCTGTAACTATCAGCTTTACATGAAACCAATCGTTATGGGGTAATATGGCTTTAGCCTGGTATTTATCGGCTTCATAATCCCACCAGTTAAAATCGGCTTTCTTTTCGGGCATATATTGGATGGCGTTGATGGTACCCGACGAGAGCGGCCGGAAGTATAGCGTTTCGTAATGATGCGCGTCTTTAATCCTGAAAGCCAGGCCTATATAGGCATTACCCTTACCTGCAAAAGCCAGGTCACATTCAATAATACCATCCCTGAAATTGAGGTTGGTAGGGTATATAGGCGTACCCGCTTTGTAGTCACCTATCTTGCGTTGTACCATCAACGCCTTTTGATTTTTGTAAGATCCAAACTCGTATTGAATGGTATCATTTTGGGGGATCACCCACTCTTTGGGCTTAATAACCGAAAGATCATGAACCACATACTTTTGCTGGGCATTTACACAAATAAACGCCAATAACGGGATAAAAACCAGTAAATTTTTCATAAGAAAACAAAAAAACAGATAACTTTTAATCAATTAATTACAAGGTTGGCAAAATCGCCGGGTAAAGCCGATGACCATAGGCCGATAAGACCGCTTTGCCGGTTGTTCAATTTTTTAACCCTGAGCGACGGCCTGGCAGAATGATCAACATAAACCACAATTTCATCCGCCGTTACCACAATATGGGCATGGAACCAGGCGGTAGCCTGGGGCGCGGGTTGGACCGCGTTTTCATAAACCAGCGGATGCGCCGCCCGCAGCTTATCCCAGGGATAATCGGGCTCGCTCATGTACTGAACCGCGTGGCTGCGCCGCAGGGTATCGGGCGATTGGAAATTGAACGGACGGAAATAAACAACATCATAGGTGGCCGTATCCACGCCATGAAAAGCGATGCCCAAAAAGCTTTGCTGAAAAACATCCTTCCCCCGCATATCCACATCAATGGAACCGGTTTTAAAATCGACACCTTTGAGCCAGACAACACCCGTGCAGGCAATACCTCCCTTTGTTCCATCGTTTAACGGTTTAGCACTTTGGGTGGTGCCAATCACCAGTTTACCATCGCGCAGCAAACGGGCAAGATCATAACTATCTTTTGTAGCCTGACTGTAACATACCACCGACTGAAACGTCATGATTAAAATAAGGACTGATAAAATATTGTATTTCATAAGCTTAGCCTTTATATTAACCAAAGCTTGCAAATGCTTATCACAAAAAAGCCTGATTGGCGTTTCAATTCTGTTCAAATTTGTTCAAAGCATTTTTGCATCTTTAGATGCGGCCTTACTACCTAAAAATCAATGGAAAAAGAAAAACAATTGCTTTTACTATGCTGCCGGTTAATTGAGCAATCATTAAACTGGGGCGACAGCGATATCTGGACCAATGATGATTTTGAACAGTTAAGCAAGCTCATTTTTGAAAAAACAAGGGTGCAGCTCAGCGTATCTACCCTTAAAAGGATCTGGGGTAAGGTTAAGTATAATAGTTTCCCTACCGCCGCCACGCTCAACGCGCTGGCCGGGTACCTGGATTATACCAGCTGGCGCGATTTCAGGCAGCAATACCAGGTTAACGGTGTGATGATCACCGAACCCATCGCCCCTCCTGTTGCCGAAACTGTTGAAACTATGCCCCCGGCAAAAAAAAGCTTCAGGTATGTATGGCTTGCCCTTGGTTTACTGATAGCCATAAGCAGCATTTATTTTATCAGCATAAAAAGAAAAACCGCGCCCGATCTGTCCACCGTTAAATTTGAAACCAAAAAGATCACCGACGACCTGCCCAACTCCGTTGTATTTAATTACGATGCCTCGACCTTCAAATCCGACAGTGTTTTTATCCAGCAAAACTGGGACCCTTCCCGGCGCGAGCAGGTGCCCGGTGATGGTAAACAATTTACATCCATTTATTATCACCCTGGCTTTTTCAACGCCAAACTCATTGTAGATAACCAGGTAAAAAAGGAAGCGGTCATCTTCATTAAAACAAAAGGATGGAAAGGTATTATTGATAAGTCCCCCGTCCCCGTTTATTTATCTGCTCATGAAATAAAAACCACCGGCGGTATGGGCATTTCGGGCGAATTGATGCAGCAGAAACTGGGTCTTTCGGTGTTCAACGACAATTGGGTAAAGTTTTCGAATGTGCGGGAGTTTCCGGGTATTAAAGCTGATGATTTCACCCTTGATTGCACTTTACGCAACAGTTCAACCGCCGGCCAATCCATTTGTGGCAAGCTCGATCTTACCATCCTGGGCACCGGCACCGCCATCATTATCCCTTTGGTTAATAAAGGCTGCATAGCCGATATGGGCATTTTAAATGTTGGCGACTGGATAGGCGGCAAAGACCACGATCTGAGCGCTTTCGGTTGTGATGTATCACAGTTTCAAAACCTTACCTGTACGGTTAAAGATCGGCACCTTAAAATCTACCTCAACAAAAAGCAGATCTACGATGTGGCGCAAAACCATCCCATGGGACATATCATCGGCATCCGTTTTGAATTTGAAGGCCCCGGTGAGGTGAAACATTACAAGCTGGAAACACCGGGAGCAACAGTTTACGAAGAAAGTTTTTAATGCATTTTTCTGTAGAGACGCGTATTTGCGTCTCCCGCAGGACATTCAGAACTTACAGAGCCGGTTTGTAAGGCCGATCTATATGGCCGATTTGCACGCGGGAGACGCAAATATGCGTCTCTACAAAACCTCACATGCAATGAAACAACCACGCTATTGTTACAATGATTAACCGTCCTATTTTATACATTGTACCCATAAATCTGCTACCCTATGTTGTTTAAGATCAAAATACTTTGCACCGCCGCCGCGTTGTCGTTTGGCACGCTGTTTTCATCAGCCCAGCAAATAAATTATCCGCCCGCCGATAAGGTAGCCGCCGATTTTAAAAAGCTGCTGGAACGGCCTCGCGTACCCCTAAACCCATCCTTCGATATCACTAAAACCGATTCGGTAATTATTGAGCACGGTTTCATTTACAGCGAAAAAAACGAAAGGGTACCAATTCTGATCTATAAGCCGGTCACTGGCTTAAAATCATATCCCGCGGTTATTTTTTTGCACGGCACGGGCGGTAAAAAAGAGGATAACAAAGGGATGCTATACCAGTTGGTTAAAAAAGGTATCATGGGCGTATCCATTGATGCCCGCTTTCATGGCGAACGCATAGCGGGTGGCGCGCACGGCTCAAAGGAATATGTTGCTGCCGCTACCGCTGCCTGGGAAAATAAAGACAAAGCCCATCAAACCCATCCATTTTTATTTGATACCGCTTTTGACCTTTGGCGGGTAACCGATTACCTTACAAGCCGACCGGACGTAGACCCCAACCGACTTGGCATGGGTGGCATATCTATGGGTGGTATCGAAACCTGGCTTGCCTCGTCGGTAGATAAACGAATAAAAGTCATAGTGCTGGATATTTCTGTACAAAGCTTCCAATGGTCGTTAGATAACGATAAATGGCAGGCACGGGCAGGCACTATCCAGGGCGCGCACTTACAGGCTGCCAAAGACCTTGGCGATTCGGCTTTAAATAAACGGAATGTAAAGGCGGTGTGGGATAAATTGCTGCCCAACATTACCGGCGAATTTGACTGCCCCTCGCTGCTGCGCCTGATGGCACCACGGGCACTACTGGTTATAGGTACCGAAAACGACCCAAATTGCCCCCTACCCGGCGCAAACATTGCCTACGCATCGGCCATGCAGGTATACACAGCCCAAAAGGCAAGCAATAAGATTAACCGCGACGTAACCCCCAAACTTTTCCATACGTCCACGCCACAGCATTTCAGGATGACGCTGGATTGGTTTAGTAAGTGGTTGTAGGGAAACCAAAGTCCTCGTCTTCCCTATTCGTCAGCAGAACAGCTTCGGGCGAAAACGGGCAAAACAATGCGGGGCTGCGCGGTGGCAGGGCATAGGAGTTTTTGCCTGCAGAGGGCTATTGCGCCGGGGGCAAAATAATCCCGGCCCAGGTTTTGGCGGTTTTGCAGGGCAAAGGCCTTGAACGCAAAGAAGCATTTCTGCTGACAGCCGTTTTGGCTACTTTTGCGGCTTCAAAAGTAACAGCCCTCCCGCGGCAACTGAGCAGGCCGATGTTGTCGGCTAAAACTACTTATTTTCGTTACCCAAACAAGCGTAAAGCACAGTTTGTGGTTGCTTAGTACTTACTTACATGACCTGTAGTATTTTCGAGTTACCTAACCTTTCGAAAGCACGCGTGCAGAGTACTTTGCCCACGTGCTTCGACAGGCTCAGCATGACCACCTTTTTTGACACCTTATTCCCCCCCCAATAATTTTCCACCTCCCACCACATAATTTTACATCGTATCTTTATTTTTTAAGTTTGCTTAACCATGCCCCATATTACCCTTAGCATACCACAAGCCCGAAAAATCATCCTGCACGCGGCTGGCCTGGCCCAGCCTGCACCGTTTGGCACAGGGCCAGAGGCGGTTTATAAACTCATCGACCATTTGGGTTATATCCAGATTGATACCAATTACGTTGTTGAGCGCGCCCACCATCACTCCATTGCGGCACGGGTGCCCGATTACGAACCGGATTGGCTTTACGACTTGCAGGAGGATGGCCGCATCTTTGAATTTTTCATGTCCGACTCAGGCTTTATGCCCATGCACGATTTTCGATTTTCCTTAGTTGTAAAGGATAGCTTTGGCACTAACCGCAAACCGCAATCAAGGGCCGAGATTAACCTCATGGAACAGGTGCTGGACAGGGTTGGCAGAGAAGGGCCACTGATGGTGACTGATTTTGATAACGACCGGCAGGAAGCAAGCTCGGGCTGGTGGGATTGGCGGCCATCAAAAGTGGCGTTGGAACGGTTGTATCTGGACGGCAGACTGATGACCACCCGCCGGCGCGACTTTAAGAAACTATATGACATCCCCCTAAATTTAATCCCCGATGGTACCGACACTACTATGCCTACCCCCCAGGAGTACGCCCGGCACGTGATCATCAAAACGCTCACTGCCCTGGGGATCGCCTCGGCAAAGGAAATGGCCTGGCGCGCCCGGCACGTTAAAAACAACCTGGTGAAAAAGGAGCTGGAAAAAATGGCAGCCGAAGGGCTGATTTGCAGCGTAACAATAGATGGACTTAAAACCGCGCCTCATTTTATGTTGCCTGCTTATCAAAATAAAGAGATACAACTCTCCGGCGATGTTTATATCCTTTCCCCATTTGATGTGCTGAATGTGTTCAGGCACCGGCTCAAACTGTTTTTTGATTTTGATTACCAGGTAGAATGCTTTGTGCCCGCGCCCAAACGCAAGTATGGCTACTTTTCGTTACCAGTTTTAATAGGCGATACCTTTGTGGCCCGCATGGATGCCAAAGCCGACAGGAAAAAGAAGATTTTGATAGTGCACAATTTGCACTTTGAAGACCTGGCACTGGACGAAACGCAGCTCCATAAACTGGCGGACGCGCTGAAACGTTTTGTTGGCTTCAACCAATGCCGGGATGTGGTGATTGGCAAATCAAATCATGAGGGTTATTTGAGGGGGATTGTTGGGGCGCTTTAATAGCCGACGAGAGTGTAATTTGCTTTACATTAGTACATGAATTTTTATAAAAGATATTTAAATGGCAAGGATTGCAACGCTGTTTATAATGATATATACAGCTTAGGTGCTGATGCTTTTAACGGCACGTATTTTGAAGATGTAAATAATGTACTTATCGAGACATTCAACAGGGTCGCATACAATCTTGATATTATCTATCATGAACTGCAGCAGACCGGTTATGTTTTAAATACCGATTCTCAATTCAACTTCCAAAGACCCTTATTAAAGCCGTTGCCCGATACTGATAAGCTGCTTATTACTTTGGATGATGTCGTGAATGGTTTCGGGTATGTACCTTATTCACTAAAACTATTTTATAAAATTGTTGGCTCTTGTAATTTTGGATGGGATTATGAAGCGAATCCAAACATACTTTGGCAGCTTTCAGATCCATTACAGATCAATAGCCTTAATGATCTTTTAGATGAGGTAACTAATGAAGATTGGAAAGAGTATATGAATGACATTCTTGCCGACGGCTATGAAGAATTTGCCTATTTAGATTTAGCAGCCGATTACCTACATAAAGACAATATAAGCGGCGGCCCGGCTTATGCCATCCAACTTACAACAGAGCCGGCTATAGATAATTTATTTTTGAATGAACCTAACCAAACGACATTCATCAACTACCTACGCATAGCTATGGACAATTGTGGTTTTCCCGGGATAAAGCAATCAGCAACCCAACCAGGCTTCCATGAATACTTTGATAAAGTCGGGCCGCAACTGAAAAAGATTTAATCTCTCGGGTTGGTAGGTCGATGTCAACCACATTATCAGAACAAGGCAAAACCTTCTAAATATTGTAAAACGATTACCTATAATATTCTTTAAACAAGTTATCGTCATAGCCTCTCTTGTACCATTCACCGTTTATATAATAATAGTTATCCGGTACCAAAGCAATGATGGGTAAAGTACCGCTTATCTTTTGTTTGCCCGATTGCTGCGTTTTAGGATCGTCTATAGTAAATGATTGAGTTATCCTTTTGTGGGCGCTATAAAAAACATTTCGCACGGAATCGAAGTTTAAAATTACTTTCTTATTTCTTACGTAATTTTTAGAGGGGTAAGAACTTGAGTTATGTCGATCATAAATGTGAGCTACTAACTTAAAATTACTTTTATTATTTCCAATTATATTAAACTTAACCACATAAATGCTCCCATCAATATCACTTCCGAAAGCTTTACCAAAAGAATTTACGAGTATTGCTACATGCATCTTATTTTCTTTGACGGATAAGATCACTGTATTTCTTGACTGATATCCTGAGCCACCTCTTGTATCATAAACAATTTCAAGAAACTTATGACCCAATACATGAACTTCTTTAATGCCATTATAATCTACCAAAAACAAACTGTCAGTTAAGCAGGATACTGTTGCACTATACCACGTTTTCTTAGTTGGTTTCTCTGTTAAGTTAATTTTAACCGTTTGACCTTCAAAAGATTCGACCGAATAAGATTGCCCCTTTGCACTATTCCAAATAGCACAAACGGCAATGAAAAGCAGCAACAATTTTTGTTTCGTCATATTCAATTTTCATAAATTAATTGCGCCATACATCCGTTTAGTGTTAACCATGTTAAAATATAAAATATTGATTACCAATTATTTATAAAGTATACTTCTGAAATATGTTAAGTTATGTTAACCCTGGTTAGATGCGTTTGCCCTGTAGCACAAATTTAAATGTGATAAAAAAATTGGTGAAATTAGCTATAATCTATCTTACGGGCAGTTAAATTCGTGTTTATTCTACGCTCAGCTTGTGAGAAAATAAAGTTAAATATTAAAAGCGATTTCCCTTGCGTCCCCTGCATACTCCTGCCATAATTCTATGTCTTTTTTTATCTTTGCGCACAATTCAATATTTCCATACTGTGATTAATGTAAATAACATCTCCGTTTCATTTGGCGGAACCACCTTATTTAGTGACGTGACTTTTTCGGTAAACGAGAACGATAAGATAGCCCTGATGGGCAAAAACGGCGCAGGCAAGTCGACCATCCTTAAGATCATTGCCGGTGCGTCTAAACCCACTACTGGTAATGTAACCGGCCCCAAGGACGCGGTAATAGCCTATTTGCCACAGCATTTGCTTACCCATGATAACGTTACCGTTTTTGAAGAAACGATGAAAGCATTTGACGAAGCCAATCAGATGCAAAAAGACCTTGATGAGTTGAATGAGCAACTCACTATCCGTACCGACTACGATAGTGATGATTACATGAAACTGATTGAACGGGTATCGGAACTGAGTGAGAAGTTTTATTCGATGGAAGAGGTTAATTATGATGCGGAGGTTGAAAAAGTACTCAAAGGCTTAGGTTTCGAACGCAAAGACTTTACCCGCCAAACTTCCGAGTTTTCGGGCGGATGGCGCATGCGTATCGAGCTGGCGAAAATTCTTTTAAAGAAACCGGATCTGATCTTACTGGATGAGCCTACAAACCATATGGATATCGATAGTATACAATGGCTGGAGGATTTCCTGATCAACTCGGCAAAGGCGGTAATAGTCATCTCGCACGACCGTGCTTTTGTAGATAATGTTTCCAACCGCACCATTGAGGTTACCATGGGCAGGATATACGATTATAAGGCCAAATACACCCATTACCTGCAGCTGCGTGCCGATAGGCGCGTACACCAATTGAAAGCCTACGAGGAACAACAGCGTTTTATTGCCGATAACCAGGAATTTATAGACCGGTTTAGAGGTACCTACTCCAAAACGTTGCAGGTGCAGTCGCGGGTGAAGATGCTCGAAAAGCTGGAGGTCATCGAAATTGATGAGGTAGATACTTCGGCCTTAAGATTGAAATTTCCACCATCGCCACGTTCTGGTCAATATCCGGTAATGGTTGAAGAGCTGACAAAAACCTATGGCAGTCACGTTGTGTTTGAGAAAGCAGCTATGGTGATTGAGCGGGGCGAAAAAGTAGCTTTTGTTGGTAAAAACGGTGAAGGCAAGTCGACCATGATCAAAGCTATCATGGGCGAGATTGATTTTGAAGGAAGTTTAAAAGTAGGCCACAATGCGAAAATCGGGTACTTTGCCCAAAACCAGGCTTCGCTGTTAGACGAGAGTTTAACCGTATTTGAAACCATCGACCAGATTCCTTTAAGTGATGGCACCGTAAAGATCAAAGACCTTTTGGGTGCATTTATGTTCAGTGGCGACGATACTACAAAAAAGGTGAAGGTGCTTTCGGGCGGCGAGAAAACACGCCTGGCCATGATCAAGCTGCTGTTGGAACCGGTAAACGTGTTGATACTGGATGAGCCAACCAACCATTTGGATATGAAGACCAAAGACATTATCAAAGACGCGTTGAAGGATTTTGACGGGACGCTGATTTTGGTATCCCATGACCGGGATTTCCTGGATGGGCTGGTAAAAAAAGTATTCGAGTTTGGTAATAAACGCGTCCGTGAACATTTTGAGGACATCAAGGGATTTTTAGCTTACAAGAAAATGGACAACCTGAGGCAGGTGGAACAAGGATAAATGGGTTTCGGGGAAGAGTCGGAATAGTGCAAATTCCCGTATAAAATGATCCGCAACCGCGCTACAAAAGCCGCTTTACTTTGGTATGGCGGCTTTTTGATTTCCTGTGGATGCAACCACAATAACATTTTGCGCTTTTATCAATCACAAAACTATTGTATTACTTCTATAGCTGCCACGAGTGTATGCAAAAAAGGCCGCTCCTGGATACCAGGAAGCGGCCTTAACGAAACCAACCTAAACCAAGCTGTTATTTATCCCACCAAACGCGGGCTTTATCATTAAAGTTATTGGTACCACCGTAGTTTGCCAATGCAGCGGTGACGTTGGCATTATTTAAATTAAACTCCGATTGCGGGTAAGGAATTTTTCGGGGTATAACGCCCGATGTACCCGGGTTAGGGGTTAAAACCGGGTAGCCGGTACGTCGCCAGTTGGCCCAAACTTCATCAGCGTCAAAAACAAAACCTGCAACCCAAAATTCGGTGTTGATTTTTGATATTTGAGCTTCGGCAGCCGCCGGAAGAGGGTTTTTAGTAAGATAAGCACTTATTTGCGCGTCGGTAATTACCGGGCCACCCGATAGCTTAGCTAACGATTGCATGTGGCCCGTGATACCTGCCTTATAATGGTCGGCGGCGCTGCCTGTAATGTATCCGCGTACTATGGCTTCAGCGGTTAAAAACTCAACTTCGGCGTAAGCGAAATCAAAGAAAGGGGTATCCTTTTGGCCAAATGCATCGTAGTTAACACGCGTGTTTGGAGCCGGATCAGTTGCTTTAAAGCTGTAGCCATTAAATTGAGTGGTATCAACAGGCAATGTTTTGGTACCGCTGTTGGCTATAAAGGTGTTATAAACACCCCCGTATACCGCTAAACGAGGATCGCCGGCTACCTTCATTTCGGTTACCAGGGTTTTATGCAAAAAGAAATCATTTTCACCATCGTTTAAAGTAAAATTAAAGCCATTTGGCGCGGCAGCATTGTGCAATAAAATTGGCATATCGGCATTGCTGGTCATTACACCATCGGCAATTGCCTCCTTTGCCAATGCAGATGCCTGTGTTGGATCGACTTTGATTAAACGCATACCTATCTTCAGCAACATAGAAGATGCCAGCTTTTTCCACTGGGCAGCACTGCCGCCATAAAACTGATCACCACTTACTTTTTGACTGGCATTACTTGTTAAAAGCGTTATCGATTCTCTTAACTCTTTTACAAAATCGGTATAGATTTGTTGCTGCGGATCATAAACAGGTGTAAAAACCTTATCGTTTAATGCTTTACCAGCCTGGCTATACGGGATATCGCCATAATAATCAGTCAATTTCTGGTAAATAAACACGCGCCATATCCGGGCAGCCGCATAGGTTGACTGCATATCTGTGCGGGCTTTTAGTACCGGTACAATATATTCCAGGTCATTTAAAGCCGGCCTGTAAAAATTGTTCCAGTAGCGTTGCGATACATCATCTGTTGCAACATAAGCATTACCCGGCCAATCATTAGCGTAACCGTATTGCATAAACGCGTGGCAGTAAGCAGTACGCGGAAACATATCTACATTGGATGTATTAACCATCGCGTCTGATAACAATGCGCCCGGATCAACAGAGGTTATGGCATCGGGGTTTAAGTTGTATTTGGCAAAATCCTTTGTACAACCGGTAAGCACCGTTACTATAAAAAAGAATAATAATATGCTGTTAAATAAATTTTTCATGATTTTCTCCTTTCTATATGGTTAAAAGGTAACATTTAAGTTGAAGCCATAAGTGCGGCTGGTTGGCAGCGCGCCGCTATCATATCCATAGCCCTGGGCAATACTGTCTGATGCTTCGGGATCAAACGTTGGCAGGTTTTTCTTGAGATAAAAAAGGTTCCGGCCAATAAGCGAGAAAGTAACCGAGCGGATGTGGCTATTGCCTAACACGCTTTTCGGCAAGCTATAACCTAATGATATTTGCCTGAATTTGATAAACGTGCGGCTAAATACATGAGCTTCATCGGCGCTTTTATCGGCATTACCTCCATCGTTATATTGAATATAAGGACTGAATGGCAGCGTGTTTTTAGTGTAGATAGGGGCTGTTGCTGTACCTGTATTAATAACTCCGTTAGGAATATAGGTACCATCGCGCCCTACCAGGGAGGCTTCGGAGTTACCAAAATAGTTGGTCCACCTGGCGCCTGCCTCATAAATCTGGCCGCCAAACTGCCCGTCGATAAGGAAGCTGAAGGAGAAATTTTTATAAGTGAAGGTGTTGGTGATACCGCCAGACCAGTTTGGATTGGCCGAGCCAAGGTAGCTTTCATTATTATTAACATCTTTTATAACGGCATTATTAGGCTGCGAAGCATCAGATGTGCCATATCTTGAATTTACCGGCACGTATACATCCTGGCCCTGGGCATTTTTCAAAAATGTGCTGCCGAATATAGATCCCAGCGGATATCCTACTTTTGATTTGATATTGTAATAATGAGATATCCCGTTAGCTCCGATTGTTGGATCAAGGGCGGTTACCATGTTTTTATTTTTGGCACCGTTAAAGCCTACATTCCAGGTAAAATCCCTGGTTTTTATTGGGCTGCCATTAACCGCTAACTCCACACCACGGTTATACATCGATCCGGCGTTGAAGTATAAAGAGTTATAAGTACTTGCGTTACTGATGGTAGATTGCAGTAAAAAATTATCAGATTTTTTGTAGTAGTAAGCAAAATCAAGCGAGAGCCTGTTTTGGAAAAACTTAAGCTCGGTACCAATTTCGGTTTCGGTTGTAGTTTCGGGCTTTAAGCTTGGCGGGGGTACTGTTCCACCGGTAATTTCGGCATTGGTAATACCATTAACAGGAGGCTTAAGGGTAAATGTTAAATCTGTTAACTGCGGTGTTGGGTTACTGCCGGTTTGCCCTATAGATGCCCTTATTTTACCGAATGATAATATCGACGGATCTATCTTTAATGCATCGGTAAACACAAAGCTTAAGTTAGCTGAGGGATAAAACAAATTCGGTTTAAAATCCGGACGGGTAGATGACAGGGCCGAATACCAATCATTACGACCGGTGACCTCTAAAAACAAATAATCATTATAGCCAAACTGCACCGAAGCAAAAACGGAATTTGTTTTATACCTTGGGGTATGTGACTCGGTTGGCGGGTGCACATTGCTTGCATTATTAAAATTCAACAGGTTAGGATCTGCCAGCCCTTCGGAGTACAGATCTAACGAGTATTGCTGTGAATTTTGTAATTCGGCACCGGCGAAAGCATTTACAGTAAGGTTGGCAAATTTATGATCGTAGGATAACATTGCCCTAACGTCGGACTTTTGCTGCTCAATGGTGGTAGTGCGGTAAACACCATTGGTGTTAATTACGTTGTTTGGACGTACAACAAATAAAGCCGGTGTATTAATGTAATCATAACCTGCAATTAAATTAGCATGCAGGTGGCTGGTAATATCATAAGTGATATTGCCCGATGACAGGATGCGGTTTTGGGTTTGGTTATTGGTTACCTGCTCTATTTGTACATAAGGATTTGCATTGTAGGTTGACAGGTATTTACCATCTGGTGTTTTGGCATCAAGTAAGGTAATATCTGTTGAGCTGGCAATACGCGGGTAAGCCAAACCAAACGAGCCACGGCCATCGCCACGTAAAAGCGGCGCGTTGATACGCAGGGTTCTTGATAAGTCGACCTTAAAATCGGTATGCAGCCTGGTACCATAGTCTTGCGTGGCCCGTATTACCGCATTATAGCGCTCATACTTTTCACCGGGAGTAGGCAGGTTATCTTTTGTTTGCGATAACGATACCCGGTACGATCCGTTTTCTGTTCCTTTTGTGAAAGCTAAACTATTGGTGGTGGTTACACCGGTATTGAAAAAACGATCGAAGTTTTTAGATGCCGGTTGAGATACGTAAGGTTTGGTTTTACCATCGATATCTAAAAATGGCCTTCCATCTAACTTACCCCCCCATGACCATCCCGGAGGGTCGCCGGAATTATCTCCCAACTGTCCGTAAAATATAGGATCGCTATAATCTGCAGGTGTATAAGGGCGGCCAAGGTAGCCACGGCCATATTCGGTTTGCAAATGGTCATAGGGCACCATTTTTTCAAGCACGGTATTACTGTTAAAGCTTATACCAAGTCCCTCGCCTTTTTTTCCTTTTTTTGTAGTGATTAAAATAACACCGGCCTGGGCACCGCCGCCATAAAGCGCGGCAGCTGATGCGCCTTTAAGTACGCTTATGGTTTCAATATCATCGGGGTTAATGGATGATAAGCCATCCCCCGGGTCAGATCCGCCATAAACCTTGCCACCGTCGTCGCTGTTTTCGCGGGTGGTACTGTTAATAGGTACACCATCAACAACATACAAAGGTTGGTTTGAACCAGAAAATGAAGAATTACCACGCAGGATAACCCGCGAAGAGCCGCCCGGTCCGTTTGGAGGGCTCTGCACCACTAAACCGGCTACTTTACCTTCCAATGCGTTGATAAAAGTAGGTTCGCGGGTTAGCGATACCTCTTCGCCACCAATCTGGCTTATTGAGTAGCCTAATTGTTTTTCATCTTTTTTGATACCTAAGGCCGTTACAACAACTTCGCTCAACTTGCCCGATGCATTAAGGCTGATGGTTAAAAAAGTATTGTTGCCAACCGTAACTTCTTTTGGCGCAAAGCCAACAAAGCTTACAATTAAAACACTTTTTTCATCTGGTACATTGATGCTGAAAGCCCCGTTTGCATCGGCACTTACCCCTAAATTGGTACCTTTAAGTTTAATACTTGCACCTGGTAAAGCTTCGCCTTTATCATCAACAACTTTTCCTTTAATGGTAAGTTGCATTACGTTTGCGGCAGTGTATTCTTTTTCCTGTAAAAAAACGGTGTTGTTAACAATCTTGTAGGTTAAAGGCAGATTTTTAAGGCAGGCGCTTAACGCTTCATCCATTGAGGCGTCTTTTACCTTTACAGTGATGTTTTTGTTACGTACATCTTTGGTATCGTAAAAAAACAGGTAACCGTTTTGTTTATTGATTGCCTGCAGCACCTTTTTTAAAGGCACGTTTGTTGCGTCGAGATTAATCTTCTGACTAAACGCGCTTGCGCTGCATTGCATAAAGGCTATGACCATAAATAGGGTAGTCAATTTCATAACCAATAGAATTTTTTTGGGTAGCCACGGTTTATATATGGCCATTAAAAAAGCATTTAATTTCATACTTTTGGAAAGTTTGGGTTAATACATGGTTAGGGACACTAATCTTTTTTTCCGGCTTGCCGGAAGGGTTAACTCAAATATTTACCGTACCCTGATGCCAGTCGGGGTGCGGTTATTTAAATAACCTTGCTGGGGAGCGCCTAAAGCGTTTTTTGTATATTTTTCTTCATTAAGCTGGGTTTGGGTTAATAAACTGTTTATTTGTTTTAAGGCCTTACAATAATTGTTTTTCCTTCAATTGAATAATGGATCTTTTTAAAGCTCATGGCATCCAGTATTTGCGATGCATTAACATTCATTGATATTTCGCCAGAGAATGTGCGCTCTTTTATTTTGCCTTCATACTTTACGTCAACATTATACCAGCGGCTTAGCTGCCTCATTACAGATTCAATGCTGGCATCGTTAAAGTGAAAGATGCCATTTTTCCAGGCTGTAGCTTCATCGGTATCACCATCGGTAATATTAACCACCCCGTTTTTCAGCTGCGATTGCTCGCCGGGTTTAAGCAGGTAGCTTTTATCGCCCGCTGTTACTTTTACACTGCCTTCTAATAAGGTTGTTTTTACCTCGTTTTCATCGGCGTAGGCATTTACGTTAAAATGTGTCCCCAATACTTCTACGGTTTGCCCATTGCTTTCAACCCTGAAAGGTTTGGTTTTATCATGTGCTACCTCAAAATAAGCCTCGCCGGTAATTTGTACCCTACGTTCGTTACCATTAAATGCAACCGGAAATTTAATAGATGAAGCAGCATTAAGCCAAACGTTGGTGCCATCGGCCAGTATAACGTGATATTGGCCGCCACGCGGGGTACTCATGGTGTTATAAGTTGTTACCGATTGTTGGTCATTTGCATTAGGCCCATCGTTATAAGCCACCAGGCCATCGGCCAGTTTTTTAACAGATATATTTGCCTGGCTTGCTATATTGCCATTGGCTGCGCCATTTAAAACCACCTGTTTACCGTTGGCCAGGGTTAATATTGCTTTGTTACCCCCCGGAATAATTTGAATATTTTTTTGAACTACAGCAACCTGCTGCTTTGGATGAGTATAATGAAGATAGGCAGGTATGGCAATTGCAAGGCATAATATAACGGAAGCCGCTACAGATAATAGTTTGGTAATATTTAGCTTACGTACTTTTATTTCGACAGGTTGCAGTCGTGCCTTAATACTTACTAAAGCGCTTTCGGTGTCAAATGATGCGTATTGGTTGTGCAGGCTTTCCAGCTCTTTTTCGCTTAGCAACTTATCAAACAGTGCACTGTTGGCTTCGCTTGCTTCAACCCATGAAAATAGCTCGGCAGATTCCGCTTCGCTTAAATTACCTTTCAAATAACTGCTGACCAGATCAGAGATTCTTAAAAGGGCATCAATTTTTGAATTTTCCATGCGACTGTTACCTGTATTTGTTGATAGAACAGGAAGAGGCAGGGTTTTATCTAAAAGATTTTGAATTAAATTTTAAGATACCTTAACGCTTACTTAATATGGCTAAATAAGCCGGGTAACAGCAGCAGCGCCCCTAAAGCAAGGCCTTCGTCTGATAGACGGGTTTTGAGTAAACTAAGGCCGCGCATTTTTTGGTTATTAACTGTACTTATCGTGATGCCGAGTTCGCAGGCTATTTCTTTTGCTTTTTTGCCATCTTCAAAAGTCATCCGGATAATTTTGCGACATTGTTCAGGCAGGGTATCCACAGCGGCAAAAACCTGCCTCAGTACTTCGGCCTGTATGATATTGTTTAAAACAGTAGCTTCTTCTATATCAGCGTTGAGCAGGGTTTGCTGATGTTTAAATTTAACGTTGTTTTTTTCGAGTTGATTAAAACATGAGTTTTTTACGCTTACATATAAATAAGCCCGCAGGCTATTCAAAGTATCGGGAATATTTTCTTTTTGCCAGAACTTTACAAACACATCCTGCACAATATCCTGGGCATCAAACCTATCCTGTATTATTCTTGAAGCGAAAAAGCAAAGTGGCCGGTAAAACCGCTCAAAAACAAGGTCGAACGCAACCATATTTTTATCCTTTAGCAGGGTAAATAACTCATGGTCTGTCAGTTCGCTCCGGTTGATCATATTAATAACGAATATAAATATATTTTAACATTAACATTACATTCGATGTTAATTACAGGAATTGACAGATGCTGCCGCAGCTTACATCGCATTACAATTGGTTTGTAAATATAATATCAATTTTTGATTTAGGTAAACGAATAATGGCAATGTGATGTAAAGAGCCTAAGCTTTTGCCCTCCCCTATTGCTAACCTTCAAACTACTTTCAACCTTAACAGTATCACATTTAGTATCGGCATTCCGAATACACTTTATGCGGATTTGAAAAGCTTATTTTGTTTTCCCCTAAAAATCAATCAAAAATCTCCTTTGTAAAAGCTCCTTATCGTCCTGAAATCCTCCGAAAAAACACAAATAAATAATTATTTATTTAGCGAAAAACCTGCGTAATATTTACATTTGATCAATCAATTTGAATCGTATTGAAACCGCTTATCACGCTTGTAACCGCTTGTTTTTTTGGTCTTTTACCGGCAGATCGCCCTATTAACAGCAAGGCTATTTTAGCGCGCAAACAAGTACCTGTTTTATGTTACCACCAGATCCGCAACTGGCGGGCCGGCGACCGGCAGGTGGATAAAAATTACATTATACCCCCGGCAGCTTTTAAAGCGCACCTGAAAATGCTGGCCGACAGTGGTTACCATACCATTTTGCCCGATGAGCTGTACAGCTACCTTACCGAAGGCACTCCCCTGCCCCCTAAACCGATAATGCTCACCTTTGATGACAGCGATGGCGACCAGTTTGCCGTGGCCCGGCCAGAGTTGAATAAATACGGCTTTAGAGGTGTATATTTTATTGTGACCAACAACCTCAGTAAAAACAAATACTATATGGACCGCAAGCAGGTGAAGCAATTATCTGATGAAGGAAATGTAATTGCCTGCCATACCCGCGACCATGCCAATTTCAACAAGTTAAAAGGAGCTGATTGGGACACACAGATAAACATCCCCACCCGCAAACTGGAAGAAATTACCGGCAAGCCGGTTAAATATTTCGCCTTCCCTTATGGCATCTGGAAACCGGAAAACCTGCCCGAATTACACCAGCGCGGGTTCAAAGCCGCTTTCCAATTAGACCAGCCACGCAACCCAAACGACCCCATCATGACCATCAGACGGGTGATTGACTGTGGCTATTGGAGCAACCAAACCCTTGATTATTACATTAAACATGGTTTTGGAAAGCCTGTAAAGTAACTGCCGAGTTTAGTACTGCGTAACTCGTGGTTTCAATTAATTTAAGTTTCCAACTTAAATTAATTGAAATTCTACACCGGCTGACAATACTTTATGATTTAAGCAGGAAGCTTCATTTTATCAGGAGCCAGGATATTGCAAATAACAATTACGTCAACCATTGTTTGAGTTCAATTAAGTTAAAATGATCTAAGCCTTTTCCTAAGACTATTGCTTTATTATTGTATTCAAATGATAATGCAGTTTCATTATTTCCGTAAAATCTAAAACCCTGGAATCCCCAATAGTCGGATGATTTTATATCAGATTGCACTTTAACATTAGCTATTTTTGTTAAAATGTAAACTCGTTTTAAATTAACCAGGGAAATACCATACCTGACAATAAGCTTGCTGTCCTTAATTGTAAAAGTTGTTTGCCCCAAAAAGCTCCATGCGGTCAGCATAACTAAATACAGGAAAATAAAAAAAGTGATCAATGTAATTAACGAAAATTCCAAATCACTAAACAACAAGGAGTTATTGAGCGTTTTAAACTTTACTAACACAAATAATGACCAAATTATCGCGATTAAAACAATCGAATAATTTTTCTTTGGTTTCAAAATTAATAGTCTCGTTTCCATTTGAAAGTAAAACTACTGAATTTCTTAGGGAGACACATGTGATGTGTCTCTACAAAAAAAGTTATTTACCTTTCACCTCATAAACATTGTTTCCCTTATTTATATCCGGGTAAATACCATCGGGATCAATAACAACTTTGGTTACCGGGTCGTTTTTATCGGCATTAAACGTGTATTGCCAGCTATATTCCCAAACCTCTACCGGGAAGTTGTGGCGTTCTTTTAGTCCGTTAGCATAAGTAATTTCAACACTTAGCGGCATGGCGGCCCTTTCCATATTATTAATGGTGATGATGGTTTTGCCGGCCGCGGTTTCTACCTTGGCTACGCTTTGATCTAAGCGGTAATTCTCCAAAAACATAGCTTTCCAAAACCAGGTTAAATCCTCACCTACCGAGCTATCGATACTCCTGAAAAAATCCCAGGGGCTTGGGTGCTTGTAGGCCCAATCATTAATGTATTTGTGAAAGGCCCTGTCAAACCGCTCGGGACCGACTATTTGGTTACGCAGCAGGGTTAGCACATAGGCTACTTTCTGATATTCAACCGGGAAAACCATATCGCCGGGTATGGCATCGGGTCGGGTCATGATGGGTACAGTGCGCTCTGAAAAAAGGGTATCCAGCGGACTATAGATCTGCTCATAACCCGGGAATTCGCCTTTATTAAAATCTTTTACGGCCAGGTTATCAATAAAGGTGTTAAAACCTTCGTCCATCCAGGCGTATTTGCGTTCGTTACCGCCAACCACCATCGGGAACCAGGTATGGCCCAGTTCGTGGTTTACCACCATAAAATAGGCGTTGCCGGTATCTTTGGCCGAGCAAAATACCATACCGGGGTACTCCATGCCATCAAGGTTTGATGCCACGTTTACCACCTTATGATAAGGGTAAGCAAACCATTTGTCAGAAAAATGCTGCAGGGTAAATTTGATATATTCTGATGAGCGTTTCCAGCTATCCTTTTTATCCGACTCAACCGGGTACAACGAGCTACCCATTACGCTTTTGCCGCCGGCTACCGGGAAGCTGAGGGCTTCCCAAATGAACGATTTGGAGGCCGTCCAGGCAAAATCGCGGGTGTTATCCATCCTGAATTTCCAGGTACAAGTAGCTTTGGCCGGCCTGGAAGAGGCTTCGGCTACCTCCTTTGCCGACCGGATAAATACAGGCACCTCGCTTTGTTTGGCTGCCTGCCAGCGCTTAAGCTGCACCGGGGTTAATACTTCTTCGGGGTTCAACAAATCGCCCGATCCTTCAACAATGTAACTGGCAGGCAACGTGATGTTTACATTAAAGTTGCCGTACTCTAAATAAAACTCGCCGTTGCCTAGGTACGGCAAAGTGTTCCAGCCTTCTACGTCATCCAACACACACATGCGGGGGTACCACTGGGCAACCGCGTAAATATTGCCGTTTTTGGTGGGCAGTATGTCCGTACGATTAACCAGGAAATCGGCATTTTTATAATTTGTGGGGAAGTTATAGCGATATTGAATGCTGAAAGTAATTTTTTGCCCGCTTTTTAAAGGCTGTGGTAATTGCAGCTCCATTCGGGTATCATAAATATGATAGGTGATATTGCTGGCTACAGCCGTATCGTTTTTTAGCTTAACGGCCTCAATCTCATAACCACCATCGGCAGTTTTTTCGTTGGCATCTTTATACAGGAATAATTTGGCCTTTATACCCCTCGAATCCTTTTTGAAAACGTTTTGTTCAAGCTGCATCCATAAGGTTGATAATGCTTTGGGGCTGTTGTTTGTGTAAGTAATGGTAGCTGTACCGCTAATGATGTTCTTTTGATCATCCAGCGCCACATCTATCACATAGTCGGCCTGGTTTTGCCAGTAGGCCCGGCCGGGCTCACCGGTCGCGCTGCGGTATTCATTACCGGGCGGCAACAGCGGCACAGCCGGGAACAATGCCTGCGGCTGGTAGCGCGACTGTCCCGAAGCCAGGTAGCCGGTAAATACAAATAAAGTTAATGCTATTAAAAATTTAAGGTTGCCATAATTGGGGATGAATCTTGTCTGTAGCTTATCATTTTGCATACCCGCAATATAATAATTTAGGCAATTGGCTAAACCTATGAGTGTAGATGAAAATTATCCTTTTTTAGGTAATTAGTTCCACTTTTTGGCCAAAATCCTCGAAACTTAATTTGCCTTTGCGCAACTGGCTGATGTACTTAAATACGCTCAACTTATCTAATTCGGCTTTGTAGCGGGTGCGATCATGATCGGTTTGCAGGTCGCCTTGTAGTTTCAGCCTAATGGATGTACGCGCGATATCTTCTTCCAATTGATCAATAGGGCAATTGCGAAGCTGCTCAAAATTACTGCGGGGAAAAAGGATACGGTCCATTGGGTTATGCTTGCTTAAATATAGCTAACCGGAGTAACGCGCAATTTAACAGGATGTTATGTTTGTGTTATAGATTTGGATGGAGTACCGGAGATAATTGCTTTAGCAGTGTTCGAATGTCTCCAACTTCGACGATTATGCCTGTAGTTTATAACTATAGTGCGTGTATCTATTTCGCTAACGGGAATTATCGCTTGCTGCAATTCTTTAGTCAAAAGACTAAATTCTATGATCCTAAAATGATTTCACTCAAAAGTAAAAGAAATGGTCAGGTGTGAAATTTTTAAAATCCGAAGCACAATCTCTAATTGCCGATAAAACCAAAATAGCTATATTTGTTATATGACTACATTGACCATTCACCCCGTATCTGAAGACCAGGAAACCGCAATTCGTATATTTCTTGACGCTTTACATGTGAATTATGATGCCAGTGAAGAAACTGACGACACCGCCTACCTGTTGTCGTCTCCTGCAAACGCTGAACATTTGCAAAAGTCGATGCAACAAGGTCAAAATGGTGAGATTACGAAGCTTGGTCTTGATGATATATGGAAGCCATAAACTTCACATCCGAGGCATTAACAGATCTTGAATACCGGAAGAAAAGCGGCAATATTATAATCCTTAAACGTATTCGTCAATTGTTACAAGCTATTCAAACTGATCCTTTTAACGGTATTGGTAAGCCCGAAGCATTAAAATACAATTTATCAGGTTCATGGTCAAGACGCATTAACCAGGAGCATAGAATAGTTTATAAATTCGAAAATAATGTCATCACAGTTTATTCGCTACGCTTTCATTATCCCAGGTAATGTTACCTTATTGTTATTTAAACGAATCTCATGGCTTTAGATCCGCAATTATTAGCATGTTTATCGGAGATCTTAAATAGCGACGTTTCCAATTTGGCACCTTCCAACACCGCCATCTCTCATCAATCCCCCAACCCAAAACAAACATACTCATCGCCAGATTTACTACCTATTTTACCACCTCCACAAGCTATTACCACGTACTGTTTACCGTCAACCATATAGGTTGCCGGGGTAGCGTAACCGGCGGCGGGGAGCTTGGCTTCCCAAACTACTTTACCTGTTTTTTTATCAACGGCGCGGATCTTTTCGTCTTTAGTGGCGGCTAAAAATACCAGGCCACCTTTGGTAACCAGCGGACCACCATATAATTCGGTACCGGTAACCGGGATACCTTTTTTTGTCAATTCGGGATACTCGCCTACCGGGATCTTCCAAAGCAGCTTGCCGGTGGTAAGATCAACAGCATTGAGCGTGCCCCATGGTGGTTTTATGCCGGGGTAGCCATCCTTATCTAAAAAGCGGTTATAGCCGGTCATGGTGTAAGGTACTTCATCAACTACATTCTTTTCTGTTTTGGTGCTGCCGGTGCGCTCGTTAGTAGGTTCTTTGGCTAATGCTTTGCCTGCTTTGGCGTCGGGTAGTTTCAGCAGAAAAGCAAGCAAAGCTTTTTTATCAGCCGGGACTATCTGTTTAAATGAAGGCATCATATTGCGCCCGCTGGCAATGATCTGGCTTAGCTGATCTTCTTTGTATTTTTTGCCGATGTTCACCAGCGATGGGTATGATGAACCATTGCCTTTCAACTCCGGACCGTGGCAGCCTATGCAGTTTTTATTGTAGATAATTTGCCCATCGCCCGCTAATGAGCCATTGCTTGTTGTTTTGGGCACATCAATCATCACCTGGGCCCAGGGCATTTCTGAGCAGCTGATGTACATAATTTTAGTTTCCTGATCCACCGCGGCACCGCCCCACTCGCCGCCGCCATCAAAACCGGGGAAGATCCAGCCGCCTTCTTTGCTTGGCGGGGTAAACATAATGCGGTTTTTAACGTGATCGTATTTCTCCAACATTTCTTTATGGACTTCAGGCGTACGGTCGGTTACGTCCTCCGGGTTAAACATCTGCCTTGCAAAAGGCTGGGGTAAAGTTGGGATCGGCTGTGTTGGCCACGGCGCTTCGCCCGGCAGGGCTTTTTGAGGAACAGGTGTTTCCACTATCGGAAATACCGGCTGGCCGTTTGTCCTGTCGAACATAAAAATATAACCATGCTTGGTGATCTGCGCCACAGCATCAATAGTTTTGCCATTGTGCTGAATAGTCACCAAGTTAGGATTCGCCGGCAAATCGCGGTCCCAAAGATCGTGGTGCACCACCTGAAAATGCCATTTGAGTTTACCTGTTGCCGCATCAAGTGCCAGCAACGAATTGCCAAAAAGATTTTGCCCCTTACGAAACCCGCCATAAAAATCGCCGCCGATGGAACCTGTTGGCACATAGACCAAACCCCGCTTTTCATCGAGCGCCATACCGGCCCAACTGTTTGCACCGCCAAATTTTTTATAAGCCGCAGTATCTTGCCAGGTTTCGTAACCTGTTTCGCCGGGATGCGGAATGGTGTGGAAGATCCATCTTAATTTACCGGTACGTACATCATAAGCCCGTATGTGCCCGGGAGCAGCATCGGCAGATTCGGCTACGCGCGTGCCTACAATGAAAAGGTCTTTATAAACTACGCCGGGTGTGGTACCGGCTACAAATGATTTGGTATCGCGGTCAAGGTTTTTAGTGAGATCGACATAACCGTTATGCCCAAACGTGGGAATAAACGCACCTGTTTCGGCATCAATGGCAAAGGTTTTGCTGCCCACGCTATAAAAAATGCGTTTTTCGCCACCATCTTTATTTTGCCAGTAAATAACTCCCCTGCTCACTTTATAATAAGCCATCGGGTCGCCACTGTTGGTGGTATCCGCTTTGGCGGGATCGAACAGCCATTTTTGCTCGCCGGTAGCGGCGTCAAGTGCAAAAAGTTTTAGTTTGGGGCTGGTACCATATAAAACACCATCAACCATAATGGGGTTACATTGGTTTTGGCTGCGGTTACCCGCATCCGCATCGTGGGTGCTATAAGTCCAGGCTACTTTAAGTTTGTTAACGTTGCTTAAGTTGATCTCCTCATTTGATGAATAGCGGTTGCCTTCTTTTGATCCCGCGTAAGCCCCCCACTCGCTGTAAGGTTTATTATTTTTAGCATGTTGTTTGGGAGGATTTTTGCACGATGTGCAAACACACACGATAAAGCACATGGTGGCGAGGTACCTGTTGTTCATCATTAATTTACTGTTGGTTTACTTTTGGAGCAACTGGTCGGTTGTTACCTCATTGCTCAGCAATTTACCAAATAGTTCCCAACGTTTTGCAGGATCTTTTGCCGTGCCGCCATTTTTTTCGATATAACTTTTCACCATGTCCTGCCCGTAGTTATAATTGATTACATAGCTGCGGTATTTTTTGATAAAACTGATAGATTTATTAGCCGTTTCATCATTCATCAAACAGTATTTGGTAAGGTAGTTCAACGCTTTATCCTTGCTCATGGTGTTGTTGATCAATCCTCTGGCAGCCTCGTTACGTGCATAGTTTAGCTGGCCTTTAATGGCCAACGCTTTAAAATACAGATCGATACCGGCGGTATCCAAACCAGCCAGCGGCAATAGCACGCTTTTGGCAAATTTCACCTTATCATCACCAGGGAAAGCAACCTCGATACCATAATTTGCACTCCCCTCGGCAATTAAACTTTGCGGACTAAACAGCGGGTACATCGAAATCTCAACCCAGCCCTTTTCATTATACAGGTGTTGCTCCAATAGCATATTGTAAACATGGTGGCCAGGGTAACTTTCATGGCTGCCTACGTCAATGGCCCTGTCTATAAAGATCTTCAGATCGGTATTAATTTGTACGGTGCTTTGGTATTTGCCTTTGTACCAGTTATAACCGCTCCATGGTTTATCGGTTACAAATTCCAGGGTAAAATTCTCGCCTTTGGGTAAGGTATAATGTGCCATGGTGCGTTTGCGTGCCTCGGCAATGGCGGCTTTAATTACAGGGTCTAACTTATCTTTAGGGATAATGAATTTATTGGCCAGTTTTTGAAAGCGGTCGCTCACGCGGCCTTTGCCCGGCAGTATGCTATCCAACAGGGCTATCTGGGCTTTAAAATGATCCTCGTCATAAACCGGGGCGGCAACACCAAATAATTCTTTTGATTCTTCATCAAAGGGCCTTTCCTCGCCCGAAAAAATGCGGATGCGCCTGCCGAAAGCCACCAATTGGTTAATCATCCAGTCGGCACGCATTTTATTGGAGTCTATTTTGGTGCTGGTAGAAATCACCTTCAGTTCGTTCATCAAAATATTGGTATTGGCCAGCAGGCTATCTTTTGGGAAATCGGCCTTTTTATCAATCACCTGTTTGGGCTTCAATGAATCGGGACCATAATAGGCATCCACAAAATCGCTGTCGTATTGGCCAATAGCGAGGCCAAGTCGCACATATTCAATGGCAAGGTTGTTGAGTTTTTTATTTTCCTGTAGCTGCGCCGGATCATGCCCGCATGATAGTAAAAAAAGTATGGGGGCAAAAAGCAATATTTTTCTCATAGTAAACCAGTCCTGTTCAAACGTAAATGTGGAACAAGATAGTGATTACATTGTTTAGAGTAGAAAAATGTGGAGTTTTTGACGGTGGAGGTTGAGGTAAATGTTACAGAAAACTTATCATCCTGAGCATCGCGAAGGATCTTCTGGGCTGCAAAAGTCCACGATTAGTACAGCGAAGAAGATCCTTCGTTCCTACCCATGACGTTTTCTATTCCATGATCGAGGGACTGTAACCCTGAGCTTGTCGAAGGGTCGTGCGTAGAGGCCTTTGCCCGCGTGCTTCGACAAGCTCAGCATGACATCCCTTTTGTACGTCATTTTTCCACCTTTACAGTCCCCGGATTTTATAACTCAGGATGACAAATATTTTATCAGGCCCAGTTAAAATCAACCACCCTGCCATTCAACCTCCATTTTCCGGGCAGGATATTTGTTGTCCAATCCAACGGTTCACCTAAGGGTTGTACTTTGGCGGCCTGGGCGAAGGCTTTTTTGATGGCAGCCTTCTGCTCGGGTCCTGTTGCTTCGGGTTGGGCCGAAATAAAGAGCGGGGCACCACTTTCGGCTAATAATTCAAGCCATTGTTTGTTGCGGCTCCATTCAATTTTTGTGGTAAGGCCCACGCAATCGCCATCAACGGCGTAAAACTTATTATGCTGTGGCAGGCGAAAAGCCAGGGTGTTAACGCCCATTTTACGGGTACGTGCCCACTCGTTGCCACTGGTATCATCGCCTATGCGGCACATTTCAAAAATACCGGCACTCAGATGGCTCATGGTATTACAGCCTATCACATAAATGCCATCGCCAGCAGCTTCGCGGATGGCCCTGTACAGATCAAGGATAATCTCGGCAGTGGTTTTACTCCTATCAGCGTAATTCCAGTCCGGTGATGTGATGCTATCCTTCATATCAAAACCCCAGCGGCCGGTAATATCATAGGTGCTGAAATCGTGCTTCACCATTTCAAAGCCCCAATCCTTGTAAAAATCAAAATTGCGTTTAATACGGGCTATGTTTTCGGGGATGGTGGGATCGAGTGTTGGATTTTTAGGGTCGTCCCTGCCGGGGATCTTCGGTGCCAGCAAACTCGCCTTTTCATCATGGCGGGCGCAAAGCGGGCGCATCCACAAACCGGGGCGCATGCCTAACTTTTTGATGGTATCGCCCATCAGGTGCATATCTTTAAATTTATCGTTGGGCTTGCTAAAATCATCATTCCAGCCTCCATCGCCTGGCAATAAAGGCGAATAGGTGGCCCATCCCGCGTCAATTACCGAAAAAGGCCTGTTGTTGGTATCGGTAACCAGCTCACTCATAGTGGCGGTAGTATTTTTAATCAGGTCGAAGTTGTTGTTGCCGTAGGCAAAATACCAATCGTTAATACCGTAAATAGGTTGTTTGGGCAAACGTGGTTTTGGGCACATGATGCCGCAAAAACGATGATCTGTTTGAAAAAGACTTTCGCCGGGTAAAGCGTTGCTGGTAACAATATCGGCAGCGTGTAAAGTGCGGTTGCCTAACAATACGCCGTTACCTCCGGAGTGAGTATCCATCGTCAGCTCCAGGCTATCATTATTTAAACCCCACCAGCAAATACTGTTTGCTCCTGTTTTTACGCCAAAGCACGAGGTTTGTTTAGTATCATGAATGATTACGTACCATGGATTTTTTGCGCCGGTGACGCCGGTTTTCCACTGCAGATCGCCGTATGAGCGTTCCCAATGATCGCCTAGTGCTATGGCCGTCGATGGCACCCCGTGCTTCCATTCTAACCTAACCGCGTTTAATTGGTGTGTTGGCGATGCCACATACACTCCCCTGCTAATGCTACCTGCTTTTAGGGTAACATGAATATCTTTATAACTAAATAAACTGCCGTTGCTACCCTTCAGCTTAAACCATTCATCGCCAGATTGTGCCCAAACTTCATCGGGCGCGTTCACGATATGGCCTGATGCCGATGTGGCATAAGTAAGCCTGCTAAAAAGTACAGCCGCGGCAGTAGTAGCCGATAGTTTAAGGAAGTGTCGTCTTTGCATAGGTATCGTATTCAATTGGTTTTACAACGATACTAAAAGCATTTAGAGATTTAAAACGAAATTTTACCAATAAGTGATTTTTTGCTGGCAGTTTTAGATGCAGTTTAGAAACGGCTTCTTAGCAGGTGTGCTTACAAATTCGCCCTGTAAATCGGAGATTGCTTCGTCGTTCCCCATACTTATAAGATTTTGTAAAAAAAGTTTGTCATGCTGAGGAACGAAGCATGACAGAGTGGAAAGGATAGTTTTATTGAAAATCGATTGCAAATAGTAAGTCTACCTGTCCTAAAGTCCGCAAATCCCAAAGTCCTAACTTACAGCGCTTCTTCTATTCGATGTGATCCTGGCCTTATGCTGTATACCCCAAATCCTTAACTCATTAATTACGCTATTGAGTGATTTACTGTATTCGGCCAGTTCATAAGTGACCGTAACGGGTTTTGTGGCCTCTACCCGGCGGATCACAAACTCATTCAACTCCAGGTCCCTTAGCTCTTTGGATAGGATTTTTGGGGTGATGTCTCCCAGGGCGCGCTGTATATCATTAAAACGCAGCGGTCCGTTTTGCATGGCTACAATGAGCGGCAACTTCCATTTGCCGTTAAGTACGTAAAGGGTATCACGTACAGCGCCGATGGCAACGTTGCAGGCCTCGGGGGTATGAATACGATCTTTTGGTATGAGTGTTTCTGTTTCCATAATAACTATCCTAAAGGATACCGGTATCCTTTAGGATAGTAGTATCTTATTGATAGCAAAGATAAGTATGTTTGACCATATAATTATTAACAAAAAATGAAATCAATAAAAATTACGTATTGGATAAGTACTTCCCTAATGTCGTTACTCATGGTATTTTCGGCTTATAGCTATTTAACACAGGATAAAATCGCGCAGGCATTTCACCACCTGGGCTTTCCCGATTATTTCAGGGTTGAGCTGGCCATTGCCAAACTCATCAGTGCCATTGTATTATTGGCCCCGGTACCTGCCAAAATAAAAGAATGGGCCTACGCAGGGCTGGGCATTACTTTTATATCGGCCTTTATAGCGCACTCCGCCTCCGGCGACCCCGTTTCTGTTGCTATTATGCCGCTGATTATTATGGCGATTTTGGTGGTTTCTTATGTGAGTTGGGGGAAGAAAAGCCTCCTCTAAATCTCCCCCGGTAGAGGAGATTTTTAAAGCCCTCCCTACCGGGGAGGGTTTGGGTGGGGCTTACCCCAGCCAAACCCCAAATTCCGTTTGGCCAGCAGCCACAGTCTTCAAACTAAACTCGTAGCCATGATTGAGCAATATCTCCCGCACAAGGGTTAACCCTATCCCCTGGCCGTCTTTTTTGGTGCTGAAGAATGGCGAAAACAGGTTAACGCTTTGTTCGGGGCTGATGCCCTTGCCGGTATCGGTTATGCTGAGTTTTCGTTCTTTAGGGATAAAGCTGAATTTAACAGTTCCTTTATCATCAATGGCCTCTATGGCATTTTTTACAATGTTTAACAGCGCCTGCTCCAGTTGTTGCTCATCGGCTATAATATTAATGGCATCGGCGGGCATATCAAACTTAAAATCAACGTTCTTTTCTTCGGCTTTAATGGCCATCAGCTTGGCTACCGAAGTTACCAACTTTTGCAGTACAATGGGTTGTTTATTGGCTGGTGGCAGCTTCACCAGGTCGGCAAAGTTACGCATGAACAGGTTGAGGTTTTGGTTACGGTCCATGGCTACCTGTAAGGCATCTTTCAGCACATCAAAATCGTGCCCTTCCCAAAGCTGGTCGGTTTTCATGGCAGACTGCATGATGGAATTTACCGGACCAATAGTGTTGTTCACCTCATGCGCCATCATCCGGATCACCTTACCATAAACCTTTTTCTCGGCGGCCAGGATCTCGGCCGTCAAATCCTCTATCATAATAAAATGTCGCGAAAATCCTCTATCCACAAAATGCGATTTTTGCAATTTGTAGGAGCTTACACCATCCAGTTTCACCACTGTTGTTTCGCCGGATTTAAGCAGCTTCATCTGCTCAAATAACGGATGCTGCAGATCATGAATAGAATTGCCTTGTAGTTTATCATCAGCAATTCCTAATAATTGCAGCGCTTTGGGGTTTACCTGCTGAATCCGGTCGTCAAAATCAAGGATAATGATACCCGTTGGCGAGGTAAAGATCAGCTTTTCTAAAAAGAAATGCTGCTGCTCCTGTCTTGTCCGTTCGGTTCTTAGCTCGTCCATCATTTGGTTATAAACATCAATCAATGCGTCAATCTCATGCTTGCCGGTGGGTAAAAATTTAACGTTAAAGTCTTTATCTTTTATGGCATCTACGCCCTGCATCAGCAACTTTAAGGGGTTTATCAACTGGCGGTAAAGCTGCACGGCTACCGCTATGGAAATCAATACAAATACCTCCGAAGCAATGAACCAAAGCTTATTTTCCTGGAATATAAAGTAGGTGAGCACCAGCGTTACCAGGTGCAGTATTACAACAAATAAAACATATTTAGTCCTCAGCTTCATCGTATGGTATCTGGTACTTTTCTAAGCGGCGGTACAGGGCGCTTCGTGTGAGGCCCAGGGCTGCAGCCGCCCGGCTTATTTTATTTTTATGATGATCGAGCGCACGTTTAATCATCTCTACCTCCACTTCCTCCAAAGTTAAGGTACCCACGCCCGGTAATTGCATATTTCCTTTTTTTACCGGCGACAGTTCCAGTTGCGACCGGAAATCATCTATCCCTAATTCATCCTTCTTACTCACCAGGATTGACCGCTCCACCAGGTTTTTTAACTGCCGGATGTTGCCCGGTAAAGGTAATTGCTGCAGCCATTTCATAGCCGATGGCGCAACTGACAATTTAGGGCGATTATAGATCTCCTTTAAATTATTGATAAAAAACGCAACCAGCAGCGGGATATCCTTAGGCCGCTCGCGCAGGGCGGGCAGGTAAACGGTAATGAGGTTAATGCGATATAACAGATCCTCCCTGAAAGTACCGCGCGATACCATTTCGTTGAGGTTTTTATTGGTGGCGCAAACAATGCGGGTATCCAGCGTTTTGGTGCGACTGCTGCCCAGCATTTCGTAAGTTCTGTCCTGCAAAACCCTTAGTAATTTTACCTGGCTGCTGGCATCCAGGTCACCTATCTCATCTAAAAAAATGGTGCCCTTATTCGCCATTTCAAAACGGCCAATCCTGTCAAACCTTGCATCAGTAAAGGCCCCTCGAATATGGCCAAACATTTCGCTTTCAAAAAGCGAGGTAGAAATACCACCCAAATTCACCTTAATGAACGGCTTATTACGGCGCAGGCTATTTTGGTGGATGGCTTCAGCTATTAACTCCTTACCCGTGCCGCTTTCGCCCATGATCAGGATAGATGCATCCGTGGTAGCCACCCGGCCTATGGTTTCCAGAATATCCAGCATTTTGGGGTCCTCGCCTATAATGTGCTGAAAGTTGTAGCTTTTATCTAACTGCTTGCGGGTGCGGTGCTCGGTCTTTTTATCCTGCAGATCGAGCAAGGTTTTAACCGATTGTATAAGATGTTCATTGCTCCAGGGTTTATTGATGAAATCATTGGCGCCCAATTTCATGCCTTTTACTGCCAGTTCGATACTACCCCAACCGGTTATCAATATCACCGGAATGGTGTTGTTGAGTTGTTTGATCTTCCCCAACAGGTCCATTCCCTCGCCGCCCGATGTATCTATCGAAAAATTAAGGTCGAGGACGATCAGCTCGGGGGTATTTTTTTTAATGATCTTCAAAGCCTCGGCAGGGTTTTCTGTAGATACAGCATCATAGCCTTCGCTTTTCAGCAAGAGCAGCAGCGAGGTGCGTACAGCAATATCATCATCAATAACCAGTATCATAAGTGCAGGTAATATCGTAATTAGTTAAATGAGTTTTGAGGTATTTTGGAGTTTTCAATAAATCATGCATTAAAAATAACCGTTGTCATTTCGACGAGCGAGCGCAGGGTTTTGAGGAGGGCGAGGAGAAATCTTATACAAGCGACGAGCAAACATTGCCTGTTGTATAAGATTTCTCACCCTTGCCTCGCAATTCCTCACCCTTCAAGGATTCGAAATGACATTTCCCTCTTACTTAATCATTGGAAACAGAAACTCCTACTCCTCATGCAAAGCCACCGCCGGATAAATAGCCGCCGCCTGCCTGCCGGGATATAGTGAGCAAACCAACACCAGCAGGTAAACAAATATGATAGATAGTAACATACCTATAATATAAATATGCGCCTGCAGATTAAACACGTTCAGCAACGGAAATTGTATAGCAAAAAACGACCCGATAATCAGCGATAGCGTAGCCAGTATCATAGATTCCATCACCAGTTGTGATGATACCGAGTTACCCGTTGCGCCTATCGCCCTGCGTAAACCTATCTCGCCTTTGCGTTTGTTAATGTTGTACCACAGCACCCCGAACAAGCCAAGCGCGACGTTGATGATCAGGAAACAACTCACTATCGATAATATGATCATCGGGATTACGGCGAAGTAGTTGGTATCCTTCAATTTATTGGTTAAATGCTCAATTTCGATATTGGAATTTTTCATGTAGTTAGCCATAGTTTTGTACAACCTGCCTTCAAAAGCAGCATCGGCGCCGGGACTAACCCTCACCAATATTTTATTTAACCAGCGGAATGAGCCGGTATCGGCGCGGTAATAGATACCGGGACCTGGTTTTACATAGTCGCCGTTGCGTTTAATGGTTTGGATTACACCTACCACCTTCATTTTGTTTTTGTCGTCATCGTTACCCAAAAGCTTACCCACGGCCTGGCCTTTTCCAAAAGTGGCTTCTTTTAAATCGGCATCAATCACAACAGATCGATATTTTGATACGGCATCCTGTTTATTAAACCAACGCCCCTCTAAAACTTCAACCTGTAAAGCGTCTTTATAGGAGTCTTCTCCCGTAAAATTATTTAGATGCTCAATGTGTTTACCTTTATAAGTTAAACCGCCCTCGTTAATTTGTTGCGAGAAAGGCGTATTTCCACTCACAAAACTCAATTCCTGTACCTGGGGCAGGGCTTTGATGATTTTTCTTAAGGTTTCGTAATACAGATCGAGCGAATCGGTATTTTTGGTTTGATAGGCGTTGCTGATATTGATAACCCAAACATCCTGGTATTTGAAACCCATGGGCTTTTTGTAGTTATCATAATAATAAACCATCAGTGTAAACACCGCGAAGAGCACCATAAAGGATACCAGCATCTCGGTCATGAGCAAAAAGTTTTGTTTCTTTTTGTTCCAGATGAGCTTAAATAAATGCTTGAACATAATATTTTAATTTAATGATGAATAATTATTGAGCCTTAAGCGCGGTAACCACATTGAGTTTCGACATGCGCCAGGCCGGGTACACGCCCGATAAAAAGCCGAAAACAAGGCAAACCAGCAAGGCGATAAATAATACCGTAAAGTTGATGGTCAGCTCCAGGTTGGCTATAAGATCGGCACTGTTGATAGCACAAAGCGCTATTACCGATAACAGGGTGCCGATAATACCACCCAACAGGGTAAGGATCAGGTTTTCGACTATAAACTGGTAAACCAATGTTTTTGACGATGCCCCAAACGCTTTACGCACCCCAATTTCCGACGATCGTTCCATAATACGGGTAATATTGATGTTTACCAGGTTAAGCGTTGGCAGCAGCATAAATATGAATACAAAAATGCTGATGGCCGTAATCACAATGAATACACCAGATGTATCTTCGTTACCGGTATCAACATAGCTGGTAAAAAAACTCTTGGCATGGCTATATAAATGCTGATAATCTTTACTTTCAACCGGCACGCGTTTCATCAGGTTTTCATACTCGGTCTGCATTTTGGGCACATCATCTTTTGAGGCCGCCAGTAGCACGCCCATATAGCTGCCCCCGTAGCTTTTGCTTTTATAATCGGCTTTTGATACCGTATAAGGCAGGTAGATATCGCTAAAAAACATATAGCTGGTTACAGGCACATTTTTAACTACACCCAATACCCGGTAGCTCACGTTATCGGCCTCGATGTATTTGCCCACCACCAGATCAACATCACCAAAATATTGCCTTTTCATATCTTCAGAAATGATGGCCACATGATCGGCATTATCTACCTGCTGCTTATTGAAAGGCCTGCCTTCTGTAAAATCATAATCCATTACATCCCAAAACTCGGCATTGGTGTATTTGTAGCTTACAGCTATCTTCTTATTGTTTACGTAGGTATTGGTGCCGCTAAAACCCGACGAGATAGCCACTTTAACCGGCGTTTTCATCATGCCGGTATAATGGCTCAGGAAATAGTAAGATAACGTGCCCGATGTCATGTTATCTTTTCCCTTTTGCTGAATACGATTAATGTATAATAACCTATCCCTTTTTTTATCAGGGTAGTTATCGCCAACCACCTTATCAATAAAGGCGGTTAATACCATGAGTATGGTTAGCGTAAAGCTGATGCCAAACAGGCTGATAAAGGTGAAGAACTTCCTTCGCCTTAATACCGCTATGGCTATTTTAAAATAATTTTTTAGCATGATCTTAATTTTTAGCCGTTAATTATTGAACCTGCGAACCATCAAATAAACGCACCAGCCTGTGGGTTTTATGGGCCATGTTTTCATCGTGCGTTACCATTACTATAGTGGTACCCTCGTTACGGTTCAGGTTAATGAGGATGTCCATAATTTCGTTACCCATGGCGCTATCCAGGTTACCGGTAGGCTCATCGGCCAAAATAATATCCGGCTTACCTACAATGGCACGGGCAATGGCCACACGCTGTCTTTGGCCGCCCGATAGCTGGGTTGGGAAGTGTTTAACCCGGTTGGCCAGGCCAACTTTCTCCAATGCTTCGGTAGCCAGCATTTTGCGTTCTTTGGCAGTGGTATCACGGTAAAGCAGGGGCAGCTCCACATTGTCAAGCACCTGCAGATCATTAATGAGGTGATAGCTTTGAAAAATAAAACCCAATGTTTTATTCCTGAATTGCGCCAATTGCTTATCGTTCAGGTTTTCGGTAACCCTATCCGCAATTTTGATGCTCCCTTTCGATGGTACATCCAACAGGCCCATAATATTAAGCAGGGTACTTTTACCACAGCCGGATGGCCCCATGATAGATAAAAATTCGCCTTTAGCTACGTCAAGGCTTACGCTGTTTAAGGCCAGGGTTTCTATAGTGTCGGTACGGTACACTTTTTCGATGTTTTGTAAACGGATCATATTTTTTTAATTAATTATTGAATGACTGAATTATTGAATTAGTGATTTGAATTGGTTTATGATTGAATGAGCTGGGTAAACGCATCTTTTTGGGTTAACATAACTTAACATATTTCAGATAAAATACAATTCAATTATCTGGTAATCAATATTTTATATTTTTACATGGTTAACACTAAACTGATGTCCCACGCAATGTAAGGGCATCCAAATATTTGCGCCTGTTGTAGGCCAATACAAGTGCATTCGCTACTTTGAATGGCTGAATTATTGATTTACTGAATTTGTTTTTTTTCATTTATTGAAATGACAAGTTTTTGAATTTTTACTTATCTACTGGTATGTTATTTTCTTGTTGATTTCAAAATCGTATAATGACAGGTAACGTAACTGGTAATAGGCTCCCCAAAAATCCCTAAGAGAGGCTACGTAGTCTCGTTTGGCCTGGTCGTTTTCGCGGAAGGCGATACCGAGGTCGGTGATGCTCAGGTCGCCTAATACGTAGCGTTCGCGGGCTATCTGGTACTTTTCGGATGCTATGCTGTCGGCTTCGGCGGTGTATACCAACTGCTCTTTCATTACATTAAATAGCGATACCTGGGTTACTATTTGTTGTTTAAAAGTTTGCTTATCCTGCTCCACGGCGTACTCGGTAAATTGCTGGTTGGCCAGGGCTGTCTTTATGCGCGATTTTGACCGGCCCCAATCCAATATGGGTACTGCCAGCTGCACCTGCAATACCTGCTGGTTCTGCGGATTTTTGTACACACCGGGAATGGTGGTAGATGTACCCGAGTAACCCAAATTAGCGTTTAGCGTAGCTGTTAACCCGTTTTGCCCTTTGGCTTTAGCCACATCCCTTTTTGCCTCGGCAACGCGACGTAAAAAGGCTATGGCATCAGAGCGGTTAGCAAAGGCTTCGGCTAATACTTTATCAGATGATACCTGCATCTGGCTGATATTTTCGGGCACTATCAATACAATCTGGCTGTCGCCTTCCTGCCCGGTATAGCTTCGCAGGTTAAGGGTGGCAATTTCCATATCGCGTTTAGCGGTGCCTACCGCTTTTTTGGCATTGATCTGCTCCAACCGCAGTTGCAGTATATCGTTTTTTGAAACCTTACCTAACTCAAATTTGATATTGGCAATAGCCATGATCTTTTGCGTGTTACTGTAATTGGTTTCGGCAATTTTAAGGTTAACCTGGGCCAATAGCAGATCAAAAAAGAAACCCTCTACATCAATAGCTATTTTTTCCTGGGCTTCAATATATACCTGTTTGCTCTCGTTATATTTTAAAGGCTCTATCCTTTTATCCCATTTTAAACTATTAAACTGAAACAGCGGCTGCGTATAGCCAATGCCATAAGGGATGCCATTGTACAGGATATTATGCCTGTCGAAATCATCAAAACGCTGCAACTGCGTGGTACCGTAAATGCTGCCACCGGTAGCTGTAATACTCTGACTAAAATTAAGCGCCAGTGATGAGTTATCGTTATGTACCGGCTGAAACTGGATGGTACCATCGGGCTGCTGCACCTGGGTAAATGATTTGGTGTACCCCGGCAAAATCCCACTTAAAGATAGCTGTGGCTGATAGTTTGATTTAAAGGTACGATACTCCCAATACTTGGTTTCGCGCACGGTAGCCGCCTGTTTGGCTGCTATGGAGTTGGCCTTAGCCATCTCCACCACCTGCTGCAAAGTAAGCCTCAACGTATCGTTGCTGCCTGCTGCAAATGCGCTTGTGCTAATGGTTAGTAGTAATATGATGTATAAAAGTTTCATTTTACGTTTATATTTTCAATTCGTCATTGTTTTGTTCCTACCACCACCATGTCATTGTGAGGCACGAAGCAATCGCATGCTATACAGAGCGGTCTTGCAGAGTTCGCGATTGTTTCGTTCCTCGCAATGACATGATCTTTAGTTTTAGAAGCGGCTTAATTATTTACCACCACTTCCTTCGAGTTCTTATACTCGGTCATATCAGATGTGATCACCACATCGCCGGGTTTTACGCCATCCTGGATCTCTACATAATCAAAATTGGTAAGGCCGATGTGCACCGTTCTTCTTTCGGCTTTGCCGCCGTTTATTACAAAAATATCCTGCACAGTAGGCCCCTTAAACGCCGGGCCATTAGCTACCCTCATAATCTTGCTATGTGCAGCCGTCACCAAAAAAACATCCACCTTCAGGTTTGGGCGCAGCAGTTTATTGGCACGGTCGTCCAGTTGAATATCAAAAGAAATAATGCTGTTTTGTACCGATGGCGAAACGTTGGTTACGTGGCCACGCAACTGGACATCATTGATCCGCACGATAACCGGGATCCCGCTGTGCAACTGATCCATCGAGTTATCAGAGATACTGCCCTGTACTTTAAAGCTGCCCAGGTCGGCAATGCGGGCAAGCGTTTCCCCCTCGTGAATGTTGGCGCCAATGTTTTTGTTAACGTAGGTAATCACTCCGGCACGGGTGGCTACCACGTTTGCTAAATCGAGTTTGCGTTTCAGGGCTTTCAGGTCGCTTTCCTGTATATCGGCGGCTATCCCTGCTTCCTTGATCTCAATCTGCATGGTTTGCTGCTTGTTTTTGATCTCGTTTTCCAGCTGCTTTTTTTCTAACTGGGCAACTTTCAGGTTTAACTCGGCCTGCTCAATGCCTTCGCGGGTACCGCCACCCGCTTTATACAGGCGTTTGGCATTTTCAACGGCATCGGCCAGGCTGCTGATGCGCAGTTGTTTAATATCGTTGTTGGATTGGATGTCATAAAAGCTTTTTCCCAGGTCGAGCTTCAGTTTACTGATCTCGTTGTGTTTTGATTCGAGCGTGAAATTCAGCTTATCGTATTCGGTTTGTGTTGCCGATCTATCGAGCGTTAAAAGGGACTGGCCCGGTTTTACCTTGTTACCCGCATCCATCAGCGCCTTTTGGATAGATGCGTTGATAGGGCTGGTAATGATCTCTTCAAATTCTGGTAAAACTTCACCGGTGGCATTAAGCGTATTTTCTATATTGCCGGTTTCAACAACGGCGGTGGTAATTTCTGACCTCTTGATGCTCGATTTAATAAATCCCCGAAGCGCGAACACAGCCGACACCAACACCGCGATGGTTATGGTAGCTATCACAGCGCCTTTCTTCCTTTTTTGCGATGTAACTTCGAGTGTAATTTCCTTATCCATTATGATATAAATTTGCAAAGGGTTTTGCAAGACCTATACCAATATTAAATAATTGATTTACAGATAATTATGTGTTTTTTATTTGAAAAAAGTGGTCGATATCGGACAAAGTTTTTTAAAATGGGGCAGTTTGGTGACCCGTCCGGAAATAGCTATACAGATTTGTGAGTAAATCCTGTAAATACTATACAAGGTATTCTGTTAGTCCTAAGATGAACTATACAGGTC
>NZ_JANTYS010000023.1:54819-96407 GCF_024808255.1 Mucilaginibacter dorajii | reverse complement strand
GGAACTGGCTTCGTTAAAAAGGTTAGCTAAAAAACACAATATGCAATTGGTTTAAAATCAATACATTAAGATATGTGTCATTGGCAGGAACGAAGAATCTTCTTCACTATAAAAGTTTGCGATGAGCAGGGCGAAGAAGATCCTTCGTTCCTCAGGATGACAAACATTTTTTCGAAAACGTCAGGGGTAGGCCCGATGTAATGAAGCAGTTTATTTGAGAGTATTTCCTTTTATTTCCCCTTCACAACCTCCGGCTTTTCAGCCAGCAAATCATCCGTCAACTTTTCAAACTCGTTGGTAAACTCGGTGTAATACTCACCGGTACCTGGTCCGCTAAAGCCGGTGTGAATTTTGCGTACATCGCCGCTTTTGTCAATAATGATGGTGGTAGGGAAACCCACTACTTTTGAAAGCATGGGCAGGCTTTTGCTGGTTTCGGCTTTATCGCTGGTGTAACCGGTTATCAGCAACGGGTAGGGCACATTAAAGCGGTTTTTAACCTGTAATAATGCTTTTTGAGATTTGGCGAAATCGTTGGTACGTTCGTAAGCCAAACCAACAACCTCAACACCTTTGGCCTGGTATTTTTTATAGTAATTTACCATATAGGCAGTTTCATCCATACAGTTAGGGCACCACGAGCCAAGGATCTGTACAATAACTACCTTGTTTTTATACCGGGCATCCTGTAGGGACACCGTATTGCCATTGATATCTTTAAAAGAAAAATCTATCTTTTTAAAGCCGGGTTTCAAGGCCGTTAATGAATAAGCATCGGGCAATTTGGCGTTTGCGTCTTTTACGGCAGTCCATGATTGCATGCTTGAATAACCTGCATAAAACTTACCATCGGTAATGGTTTTACCATCTTTAACTGTAGCGGTAAAAGTATAGGCATGGCCACCATCAAAGCAGGATAAATAGAGTTTATCGCCGGTAACAATACCTTCAAGATAGCGGTAATCGCCGGTGGTGGTTAAAAAGGTACCCGTAAGTTTTGCACTAACCTGTTTAAATTCGCCAACAGTGGTGTCGGCCCCCGCGCCTTCGCCAATAATGGCCGACCATCTGCCCCTTACATTAAAAGTAGCTTTTTCGGGGTTTTTAAAAAAACGCCAGGCGATATTAGGTTCGGCGGTAAAAGGGGTTAACACATCCTGGTTAGCCAAATGCTTTACCCATGCTCCTGCTAATTTATCGCCGGTAAGTTTCAGTTTAAATTCCGAATTAAAAAGCGGCATATGAATGAAAACCGAATCGCCCTGAGTGGTAATATCTGTAACCTTAAAACGCTCGGCACCATTAATAATGGCAAGCTGCTGTTTGCCGGCTGTATCCTTTACATCAAAGTTAAAAGGGATTTCGGTGCCCGATTTGGTTGTTAAAGCCCCCCGCCAGGTGCCCGTTTTAAGTTTGGTTTGTGCCGATGCTGCCTGCAAAAAAACAGCGCACGAAATAGTGGTTATGATGGATTTGAAATTCATGTTGAATGAAAAATAGTCTACTAATTTAATATACTTTCAAAAGTATAAAAATCAGGTCGTTATTTCAACACTTCGCGCGAAATGACAATCCGCTGAATTTCTGACGTACCCTCATAGATCTGGGTTATTTTGGCGTCGCGCATCAGGCGTTCCACATGGTATTCCTTCACATAGCCGTAGCCGCCATGTATCTGCACCGCTTCCACCGTAACCCGCATAGCCACATCAGATGCAAAGAGTTTAGCCATGGAGCTGGCCTGGGCGTAGGGTTGCCCATGATCTTTTAACCAGGCCGCTTTAAGGCACATTAACCGCGCGGCTTCAATTTCGGTAGCCATATCGGCCAGTTTAAACTGAATGGCCTGCAAATCGGCCAGGGTTTTGCCAAAGGCTTTACGCTCTTTGGAGTATTGCAGGGCAAGCTCATACGCGCCGGATGCAATGCCCAAAGCCTGGGCGGCAATGCCAATGCGGCCGCCTTCCAGCAATTTCATGGCAAACTTAAACCCGAAACCCTCATCGCCTATCCGGTTTTCTTTGGGTACCTTAACATCGCTGAACATAATGGAGTGTGTATCTGAACCGCGTACACCCATTTTATTTTCTTTGGCGCCAATGGTAAAACCTTCCATCCCTTTTTCAATAATGAGGGCATTGATACCATCGTGTTTTTTGGCGGTATCGGTTTGAGCCATTACAATGTAGGTAGATGCTGTGCCGCCATTAGTGATCCAGTTTTTGGTGCCATTAAGCAGGTAATGATCGCCCATATCAATGGCTGTGGTATGCTGCGATGTGGCATCGGAGCCGGCTTCGGGTTCCGACAGGCAAAACGCGCCGATGTGTTCACCTTTGGCTAAGGGAACCAGGTATTTTTCTTTCTGTGCGTCAGTGCCAAATTTTTCGAGCCCATTACAGATCAAGGAATTGTTTACCGATAAGATAACCGCTGCCGAGGCATCTACCTTGGCAATCTCTTCAATAGCCAATACGTATGATATGGCATCCATACCGCTGCCGCCATATTGGGGGGCTACCATCATCCCCAAAAAGCCAAGTTCTCCTAATTTTTTGATCTGTTCGGCCGGGAATTTCTGGTGCTCATCGCGTTCAATTACACCGGGCTTTAATTCTGTTTGGGCAAAATCACGGGCAGCCTGTTTAATCATCAGCTGCTCTTCTGTAAATTCAAATTGCATAGTATGATAAAAGCCTAAATGTACAAAAAGCTATGCATGCATAGCAAAAAAATGTAAACAAAAAAAGAGAGCCTTTTTGGAAGCTCCCTTTCCCCTAATTAATTTAAACTATTGATTAAACCCAAAACAAAGAACAAAAAATCTCAACTTGGGCGTCTGAGAATTCAAAAAAAGTTTTTCACAGGTAGGTGATTTTAATTTTTTTCACAGATCGTATGCAGGGCGAGTATGTTTAAACAAATTTGCTGCCAACAATTGATGGACAATAAACTTTTGACAATTAAAATAGTTTAATTACACATTGTTATTACCCATATTTTTTAACGAAATTTAAATCCGGATTGCTAATTGTTTTTGAAGCCCCTATCAAAGATCAATGTAAAAATTAATCTTATTGAACTATGCTACTTACTGATTTTGAATATCTTAGCAATTCTGACGAGGCCTTTAAAAAGAAAATTGCCTTACAGATAAAAAATTTGCGCCGCCAGAACCAGGTTACACAGGAGAAGTTTTTTTGCGAAACCAACATCAATATTGCCCGGCTGGAGTCTGGAAAAATTGATATCCGCTTAGATACACTCCGAAAAGTTTGTTATTATTTTGATGTTTCGCTGGCTGGTTTTTTTCAGGGTATCTATTAAAAGCTGTCCATTTTAAATAATCTACTGTCCTAAAATCTATTATTCCATACAATCGATGTATTTTTTAAAAGACACTAAAATAATTTTATGATTAAAAAACTTTCGTCGCTGGCATTGACCGCTGCATTAGGGATCACTTTAGTTACATCCTGTAAAGACAACACAAGACTTTATGCCGATAACGACCCGGTAATTAAAAACATAGATACCAGCGTAAAACCTGGCGACGACTTCTTTAAATATGCCAACGGCACCTGGCTCAAAAAAAATCCGATACCGGCGGCCTACTCCGCCTGGGGAATAGGCAACGTAGTGCAGGAAGAGCTACGCGACAAAATGAAAAAGATCAATGAGGACGCGCTTAAGGCCGATGCACCCAAAGGCAGCAACACCCAAAAGATAGGCGATTTTTATTACAGCGGCATGGATACCGTGGATATAGAAAAACAAGGCCTGGCACCTTTAAAGGATGAGCTAAAAAGGATAGATGATATTAAAGATATTAAAAGCCTGGTTGAGGCCTTTACACACCTGGATGGTATTGGCGTAACCACGCCATTAGGTACTTACGTTGGGCAGGATGCCAAAAACAGTGATAAGCAATTGCTGCAGTTGGGGCAATCGGGCATTGGGCTGCCCAACCGCGATTATTATTTTAATACCGACGCGCATAGTGTAGCCATCCGTACAGATTATCAGCAAAAACACTTACCCGCTATTTTTAAGTTAGGAGGACTGCCATCTGATGCTGCCAATGCCGCTGCTAAAAAAGTTTATGCCCTGGAGGTGTTTTTGGCCGATAGTAGCCGTAAACTGGAAGACCTGCGCGACCCATATCATAACTACAATAAAATGACCATTGCCGGCTTAAGTAAACTGGCACCCGATGTTGACTGGAAAGCAACATTTGAAAAAATGGATTATAAAAACGCGGACACGGTTATTGTTGGCCAGCCGGAATATTACCGTGCCCTCAATAAAGCCTTGCATGTTTATAGTATTGATGATTGGAAAAATTACCTGCGTAAAAACCTGGTGTCGTCATTCGGATCGTACCTGAGCAAACCATTCGACCAGGAGCTATTCCGTTTTTATGGCACCGTGTTGGAAGGTAATAAAGAACAACTGCCCCGTTGGAAACGGGTATTGGATACTGAAAACGGTTTAATGGGCGAGGTGCTGGGGCAAATATTTGTAAAAGAATACTTTCCCGAGAAAACAAAGGAACGCTACGTGAAACTGGTAGAAACCATGCGCGAGACCTTTAAAGAGCATATTGAAAAACTGGACTGGATGAGTCAGCAAACTAAAGAGAAGGCTTTTTATAAACTAAGCAAGGTAATGCCTAAAGTTGGGTATCCGGATAAATGGAAAGATTTTTCGACACTGGAGATTGACCGCGGGCCGTATGCTTTAAACGTGATGCGCGCCAACAACTGGTGGCATAAATTCAACGCATCTAAATTAGGCAAACCTGTTGACCGTACAGAATGGGGAATGACACCGCAAACCTATAACGCTTACTACAATCCATCAAATAATGAAATTGTACTACCCGCGGGTATTTTCACCATCCCTGGTTTTAAGGACGAGGATATTGATGACGCCGTAATATATGGCTATGCAGCTGCGTCAACCATCGGCCACGAAATGACCCATGGCTTTGATGATGAAGGTCGCCAGTTTGATGCCAAAGGAAATCTGAAAGCCTGGTGGCAGCCACAGGATTCGGTTAAGTTTGGCCAGCGTGCCAAAATGCTGATAGATCAGTTTAACGGTTATACCATTTACGGCCTGCATGTAAATGGCAAAGCCACCCAGGGCGAGAATATAGCCGATTTGGGCGGGATAGTGATTGGCCTGGATGCTTTTAAAAAGACAGATCAATACAAAGAAGGCAAATCAATTAATGGCTTTACCCCATTGCAACGTTACTTTTTGGGCTATGCCTTAGGCTGGCTTGGGCAGGACAGGCAGGAGGCCCTGTCAAGCCAGATCCTGACCAATGAACACGCTCCCGGCTTCATGCGCGTAAACGGCCCATTTACCGATGTGCCGGAGTTTTACGAAGCTTTTCATATTAAAAAGGGAGATAAGATGTGGCTTGACCCGGATAAGAGGGTGAAGATTTGGTAAAGCCAGTCAGTGCAATAAAACTTGTGTCATTGCGAGGAGGAACGACGAAGCAATCCCCCTTCTACAGAGCCGTTCTGCAAAGTTGGGGATTGCTTCGTGCCTGCCTGTGGCGTTTTGTAAAAAACGTTTGTCATCCTGAACGTAGTGAAGGATCTTCTTCGTTAGAAAAGTCTGCAATTAGCAGGGCGAAGAAGATCCTTCGTTCCTCAGGATGACAAACTTTTACGTCATACCCACTTTCAGAGTCCCTGGATTTAAATACTCGCAATGGTGCTTTTTACGTTCCCGCAGCTTACTTCCTATCCCCTATGTTACAAACGCCTTTTAATAAGGCGTTTGTTTTTTAATTAAATTTGATGCAAACGAGTTATTATGATAAAACATTACCAGAAATTTATTTTAGGCGGCCTTGCTTTAACCGCTGTGGCATTAAACGCATATATAGCCGTACCTAACGATCCGGTTTTTAATAACCTGGATACATCAGTAAGCCCGGGGACTGATTTTTTCAAGTACGCCAATGGCGGCTGGCTAAAACGGAACCCTATCCCGGCAGCCTATTCAAGCTGGGGTATTGGTAATGTGGTATCTGAAGAACTGCGCGACAGGCTCAAAAAGATCAATGAGGATGCCTTGGCGGCCAATGCGTCTAAAGGTACTATAACGCAAAAAATAGGCGATTTTTATTTTACCGGATTGGATACTGTGAATATCGAAAAGCGTGGCATCGATCCTTTAAAAGAACAATTGGCTTTGATAGACGAGGCAAACGATATTAACGGCGTGCTGAATGCCGCCGCTGTTTTAACAACCACCGGCACCCGTAATATGATTGGCAGCCGTGTAGGGCAGGATGCCAAAAACAGTTCAAAAATGATGCTGCAGTTAGGCCAGGCCGGTTTAGGCTTACCCAACCGCGACTATTATTTTAAAACGGATGCCCGCACTACCAAAATCCGTACAGATTATACCACCAATCACCTGCCCGCTATGCTCAAAATTTCGGGCTATAACGATGACCAGGCAAAGGCCGGTGCCGAAAGCGTTTATAAAATAGAGAAGTTTTTGGCCGATAGCAGCCGCAAGCTGGAAAAGCTGCGCGACCCGTATGCCAACTACCATAAAATGACCATAGCGCAATTGAACGCGCTTACGCCTGATATTAACTGGAACACGGTTTTCAGATCACTGGAATTAAAGTCGGTTGATTCGGTAATTGTAGGTCAGCCAGAATATTACAGGGCTTTAAATACCGCGTTAAAAACCTTCCCGGCCAGCGATTGGAAAGCCTACTTGCGTTGGAAGCTGATATCATCATATGCATCGTATTTAAATAATGCTGCCGATGCCGAAAGCTTCCGCTTTAGCGGCAAAGTGATCTCGGGCCGTAAAGAACAGTTGCCACGCTGGAAAAGGGTATTGGATACTGAGAACGGTTTAATGGGTGAGGCCCTGGGCTTTTTATTTGTGAAAGAATACTTCCCGGTTACAGCTAAACAACGCTACACCGATATGGTGGAAGCTATTCGCCAGGCTTACCGCGAGCATATTGCCAAACTGGACTGGATGAGCCCCGAAACGAAGCAAAAAGCTTTGGTGAAGTTGAATGGCATCCACCCTAAAGTTGGCTATCCTGATAAATGGAAAGATTTTTCGACCCTGCTCATGGATCGCGAATCATATGCTGGTAACGTAATGCGGGCAAGGCATTGGGCTTACATGGTTAATATCAATAAACTGGGTAAACCGGTTGACCATACCGAATGGGGAATGACACCGCAAACCTATAACGCCAGCTACAGCCCGTCAAATAATGAGATCACTTTACCGGCTGCACAGTTTACCATACCGGGTGTTAAGGATAGCGAGATAGACGATGCCGTAGCTTATGGTTATGTAGCCGCGTCAACCATCGGCCACGAAATTACTCACGGGTTTGACGACGAAGGTCGCCTGTTTGATGCCAAAGGCAACCTCAAAACCTGGTGGACACCAACGGACTCGGTTAAATTTACAAAACGTGCCAATATGCTTGCCGATCAGTTTAGCAGCTATGTGGTATTAGATAGCCTGCATGTAAACGGCAAAGCTACCTTAGGCGAAAACATTGCCGATTTAGGTGGTATAGTTTTAGGGATCGACGCTTTTAAAAAGACCAAACAATACAAAGATGGTAAACCTATCAATGGCTTAACCCCAATGCAGCGTTTCTTTTTAGGCTACGCCATAGGCTGGCTTGGCCAGGAACGTGATGAAGCGTTGGCCAATCAAATTTTAACCGACGTACACGCTCCCGGCTTTTTACGGGTAAACGGCCCGTTTAGCGATGTGCCCGAGTTTTATGAAGCCTTCCATATTAAAAAGGGCGATAGAATGTGGCTGGCACCCGATAAAAGGGTAAAGATCTGGTAGGTGAAGCCCCCAGTCCCTAAAGGGAGTTTTTTGAATGAAATAAAAGCCACACGCAAATTAAAGTACTCTCCTTTGGGACTACTGTGTGTACACATCTTTTAGAATCTTATCACTAAACAAAAACGTTGTCATTTCGAACGAACCTGCGGGGGATTGCGCTCAGGAGGTAAGGAGAAATCTTGTAAAAGCGGACATTCGGCCATGCAGGGCGTCGAAGATTTCTCTTTCGCCCCTCGCTTTTTGCCCCACTGCTCTATCGAAATGACATTTTTCTTTAATAAAAAAGATGTGTACACACGGTAGCCCTTTTGGAGAGGACTTTAATTGTATTCTAATTTGCTCTTTTGGCCCCCATGAAAGCTTCGCTGTTTAGGTGAGGCTGCCTACCCCTCGGGCTCAAACTCCAGTCTTTTCTTAAAATAAAGATCCCAACTGCGTTGTTGCTGGCGGTTGGTCATGTGTTGGGTATCCTCGTCGTAATCGCTGTTGAGTTGTTTGTATTTGGCGTCGATGCGGTTAAACAGTTCCATCGCCTCGTATTTGTAGTTGTAGCTAAAGCGGGTTTTACTTATCTGGCGTAAAAGTTCCTGTTGCTCCAGGTAAGCTATCAGGTAATGGCCTTGCTCGTGCTTCAGGATCTCGGCAAGCTGGGCCTGTGAGGTTACACGGCTTCTATCCAGCCATGATTTGTTGTTATTTAATAACAGGTTTACCGTGGCATTAATAAGGTAATAGCCGTTTCGGTTACTGGCCTGGTATTTAAAATCGATAGTGCAATTGGTATAGGCAACAACGCCGCCGGCATTTGCCCGCGGCGTGCCCCAAAAATCATTAGCAGTTAGTTGGTGATACTGCTGGTATTGCTGCGCTTTCGCGCCAAAGGTTATTAAACACAAGGCTGTTACGCCAATCCACTTCAGCAATTTTATTTCCATTAATCAGGGGTTAAACATTTTACTTTTTGACGTTGTCGGTATGTAAAAGGTTTAAAGCCATCATTTCTTTTAACGTGTGTTGCATCTGATCGGTTGACCCATCAAGGAAAATCACGTTCCCTTTTGAGTTTTCAGAGAAGTGTTTGATAGATTCTGTCCACATGGTAAACAGGATTACCGAGGTATCCATATTGGCACCGGCCATTTCTTTGGCAGCCACTGTCATACCACGTGCAACTTCCTCGCGGAACAAAGCAATACCCTGGCCACGTAACTGTGCAGCTTCACGCTCGGCCTGGGCCGAAATTTTGATGGCATTACCTTCGGCCTCGGCCGCTTTGGTTTTGGTGATCAATAAAGCCTGGCCCTCGTTTTCGGCGGCGGCTTTCAGGTTGTTTGATGCCACAACCTGGCTCATTGATTTCATGATCACATCGTCAAAAGTGATATCATTCAATTGCAGGTCCTGCAGGTGGTAACCCCAGCCTTCCAGTATCACATCCAATTGCTCTTTTACGTGCTCTACAATATCGCGGCGTAAAATCAATACCTCGCTTTGGCGCTTGGTAGCAACAAACGCGCGAATAGAACCTTCAACCGTACGGATCAGGGCCTGCATCAGGTTACGCTCGTCCACAAACTTAAAGGCTACGTTTTTAATGGTTTCTTCCTGCTGATCCAATACCGAGTACAGCAGCATGGCTTTAAAATATACATTGGCCTGGTCAAACGTTACGGCCTGAAACTCCAGTTCGACAGAGCGGTTCTGGATGGATATTTTAGAATAGATGTTTTCAATAAATGGCAGCTTAAAGTTAAGCCCCGGTGTAAGAATGCGGCGGTACTTGCCAAATACGGTAATTACCACTATTGTGCCCTGTTTTACAGACACAAACGAGGAAAAGACAATTACCAATAAAATAAATACAATAATAAAAGTGATGATTTGTCCGGTCATAAGGTGATTTGTTTATTTAAATAAATGTAGACAAATATTTGGAGTGTTATTTGTTTTTATACAAATGCTTTATAAAACAGCAACCGTTATCATGAACTTAAAACGCACTTTCGGAGCCATACTTACCGTGTTGGGTATCATTGGCTTAATTTACACAGGGGTTGATATCATCAATCACCACGGCCAAACCACTACCTTAGTTGTAGTTGGTATTATATCATTATTGTTTTTCTTTACGGGAATTAGCCTCGTACGCAACACCAAAGACGAGGCCTAAGCCATCACCGAAACCATATGAAGCACCTGCCCGGCCAGGTTTGTATCACCGGTTATTATTACCTGGCTAATGATCTCATCCGGGCGGATGCTTTTTGAAAACAGTTTCCATGAAATTTGCGGCGGGATGCTTACAGTAGCATCAAACTGATATGTAGGTGTCTTAGATACCAGCTGCCAGCCATCGCTTTGTTTTTGCAGATACCAGTTACCTCCAATATCGGTAGTAATAGTAATTTTGATGATTGTACCCGTTGCGGCTTCCACATTTTTAAAAGTAAAAGGCAGGGCCCTGAAAAACGTATCGATAACAGGGTAATAATATTCCCTTGTCATGACGCCATCCCGGCCGGTTGCTTCCCTGATCTGTTGTTGGTGATGCCACCTTTCGGTGTATTCGCGGGCAAGGTGCATCCAGTTCAGGCTTTCCTCTTCGCCAGCCCAGCTAACCGCGAAGATGGCTGTATCATCCGGGTTTAATGCTTCATAATAAGCAGTACAAAGATCGGCAGTTGCTTTTAATAACAAGATCAACACACCCGGACTAATCCTTTTTGCAGCCGCAACCCAGTCTCCATTAAGTTTATTAAGCCAGTCCACAAGATCCTGATAGGCATTAATGGCGGGTAGTTGTTCACCAAAATACCTGTCGCGCTGAAGGGAGAGCAGGCGGATGTTGCCATCTAACAAGTGCGCAACTACATCTTTAACTTTCCAGGCTTTGGCAACGGTTTGTTTATCCCAATCTTCGGGCGTCAGGGATTCAAGCAATGCTATCAGCTCATCATCCAAAGGTTTAAAAAGATGTTTTACTTCGATGCGGTGCATGGTAAACGATCAGGTTTATAAAATTCAGTATACCTTTTTTAAAGTTTTTTATGTAGAGGCGCATTACATGCGGTTCCTGCTCCTGCTTGCAAATCGGGCGTCTCTACGTTGAAAAATAAATTACGCTTATTCTACCCTGCACTGTTAATTGCCCCCTCCAGCTTCTCCACCGACATATCGATGCCATCAACATGGTGATGAGCCTGCAGGTAAAAGCTTTCACGCTCGGCCAGTTTACCGGTGATAAACTCAACAAGCTCATCGCCTTTTTTGCCTTGCAATACAGGGCGTATGGTTTTGCTGTTCTCCAGCCTATCGGCCAGTGTTTTTGGCGATAGTTTAATGTAAAGCGTTTTACCGTTGCTGTTCATCCATTCCATATGGTCGAAAAAACAGGGTAAACCACCGCCTGTGGATACCACCACGTTTTCGGGATATTTAGTTTGTTTCAACACATCCGATTCCAGTTTGCGAAAGGCATCCTCGCCAAAACTCGAAAAATATTCGGCAATGCTCATGCCCATCTGCTCTTCAAGTGCGTGGTCAAGATCAATAAATTCATAGCCTAATTTGGCAGCCAGCTTACGGCTCCACGTGGTTTTACCACAGCCCATAAACCCGACTAAAAAGTACTTCATAACATTTTTATTAAGCAAAAAGCTTTAGGCTTTTAATTGTTTTCGTCCTTTGTCCACAAGTCTAATAGTCCGCCACCTCCAAAAGTCCTTGCTCCTTTGTCCAAAAATCCTTGCTCCTCAATTAACTCAACTTCACTCTTGGATCTATCCAAACATAAATAATATCCACCAAAATACTGATCACCACAAAAATAAACGCGATGAAAAGTATGGAGCCCATCACCACCGGGAAGTCAGACATTTCCAGCGCATCAACCGTGGCTTTGCCCAGGCCGTTGTAGCCAAAAATGTACTCTACAAAGAATGATCCGGCAAGCAGCGAGGCAAACCAGTTGGCAATAGCGGTAATTACCGGGTTCAAGGCATTCTTAAGCGCATGGCGATAGATGATGGCACTATTACTTAATCCCTTGGCTTTAGCGGTACGGATATAATCCTGCCCCAACACATCCAACATGGCATTGCGGGTAAGCTGCACAATAATGGCCAACGGGCGCAAGCCAAGGGTAATCATGGGCAAGATGAGGTTTTTGATATCGATGACCTCACCTTTAAAAGGATCGTAACTGTATAAACTGCCAGACATATTGAGGCCGGTGTATTTACTCAGCTCAAAACCAAAGATCCAGGCGATAATGATGCCTGCGAAAAATGAGGGAGCCGAAATACCCAGTGTAGAAAAGCCGATAGCCAGTTTATCAATCCAGGTATCTTTATTTACAGCACTTACCACGCCCAAAAACACACCGATAACAATGGCAAAGATCATGGCCGTTGTGGCTAACACCAATGTATTAGGAATCACCTCCAACAGCAGGCTGGCCACATCCTTACGGGTTTGATAGGAGCGACGCAGGTAAGGCCACTTTATAGCGATAACCTTGGCATCACTAACCGCGAATAGTTTTGCATAATTATACCGTTGCCGTTCTTCGGCTGTATTCAGGTGGATGCCTATGGGCGAAAGATCATTGAGGTAATAAGCAAACTGAGTAGTTACGGGTTTATCCAACCCAAACTCTTTACGCACTGCCTGTAACGATTGTACATCGGCGCGTTGCCCCTGCGTCATCCGGGCGGGATCGACTGGTAAAATATTAAACAGAAAAAAAACCACCAACACCACGCCCAGCATAACTGCTAAGCCGTAAAATAACTTGCGGATGAGGTAGCTGATCATTTTACCAATACCTCTTTGATTTTCGCTTTAAACCATTGCGTTTGAGCCAAATCTGCTGGATTTAAGTTTTGACGTTCTTTTATTTCGGTACCATAATCTTTAGCGGGAAAAACCTTGTAAAAGGTATCAAAATCATTGCTGTCAAACATTGCCAATACGGCTTCTGAGTTAGCTCTAAAAGCTTTCAGTTTTGGGGCATAAGCATTCTCTTTATAAAAAGGGTAACCGCCTCTTGCGCCGGCCAAACCAAGTATAATTTTATCCCTAACAGCCAACCCTTCGGCTTTAATTGAGGCCTTGTAACTTTCTTTATTAAAAGCTTTATTTAGCGCTTTGTAATATCCATCAAGGTTGTCTGGATGAAAAAGATAGTTTTCTATGGAATAATAGTGAAGTAGATAAAAATTAGGATAAAGCCCCATGATCTCTGTCCGTTCCTCATCTGACAAGTAATCCCTATCAGCTAATCCATCATATGATGGATTATTTTTTGTTTTATAAAAAACGTCTAACTTATCTACCGCATTAAAAAATATCGTGTTTTCGACACTTAGATTATTATACAAAGGCGTATCTGTATTTTCGGAGAAAATTATGCGTTTACCTTGAAAGAGGTTGGCCAAAAACTCCTTGCTTACGGCTATCTCAAAAATATCGAAATTCTTTTTGGGTGATGGATGGATAACCTGCGGTAAATCAAAGTTCAAATTATCCAGGTCAATAATGGAGGCGTGTTCAGCTTCATTGGCATATTCAATAAAACCTAACGAATGACTGGCTGTCCAAAGTTGACAACTATCAGGAATCCAGTTTTCCGTGATTTCTTTAAGCAGATTTTTTTGAAGCTGGGTATTTAGATGCAGGTCTATCTCGTCTAAAAAGTATATAGTATCTTGGAAATATTCTTTACGAACAAGAAGGTTAAGCAGAATATTAAAGATTTCCTTTTCACCGCTGCTCAGATAATCATATGGAATTTCCGACGTCCCTTTTTTAAATAGGATTTCCGATATATTCCCATCTAACGGAGGTTTAATTGAGACTAATTTAATTCCAATAGTTTCATCTAAAACAAAGATATTTTCAAGAGCTTTATTAATAGGAGATATGTAACTTTCTTTTATTTCTTCAGTAGAACTATTGCCCTTGAATACATCTGTTAAAATTGAAGATGTTACCTTTTCTATGTCATTTTCAAAGCGATTATCACGATCAATGAATGACTTAGGTCTATCAGAGTCATTCTCAAACGAGAACTGACTCTGCCCTAAAGAAGTTCTCGTTAATTTTGGAACCTGTCTAATACTTGTTCTACCATAAAATGAGTTACCTAAATTAACGCCATCGTAATTACCAGATACAAGTGAGTAAACCTTATTTAATGAGTTAGTAAACTCAATCTCATAGTTTTTATTTATATCTTTTTTATAATAACTCAATTCAGTTCTACTAATAGTAGTATGCTTTGAATGTTTATTAATTGCTTCCAATGCATCAAACACCGAAGATTTCCCAGACCCATTTGTACCAATCAGCAACACCAATTTAGCTGGTTGCGCCAATGACGTCATATCGATGGTTAAATCGTCAAAACGCTTAAAATTTTTTAATTCCAGCCGGGTGATCTTCATAAATTAAAATTAAGCAATTTATTGCTGCTGAAAATATTTTTTAACCAGGTCATCGTACTTAGGTGCCGAGTGGTAATGCCATTTATTTATGATAACACCATTCCTTAACAGTATCAGTCCCGGGTTTGAGCGGATCATGGTTTTAAGGGGTACGCCATCGGCATAAAAAATTTCGCTTACCAGTTTATGCGCTTTGGCAAATGCCTCGGCACTTGGGGCAGCATTTGAAGTAAGCAATATGGTACGGATATTAAAATTTTGCGTAGCGTTTATGGCCAATGCATTTAATCGGTTTATAGCGTCATCGTTGGTTTTATCCAGATCGTAAGCTACAATGATAAGGCTGTAATACGGGCTTGAAAGCAGTTCCTTGGTATAATCGTTCCGCTGCGCATCCTGGATGGCCAGGTCGCGAATTTTGGGTTCAAAGCCTTTTTTGATCAGCTTATTTTCCGGGTCGCCAACTACTTCCCAATTGGTATCCTTCCAAATATTAGTGCTCAGGTAATCCTTATCGTTCATTACCTTGGTAGCACCTGTTTTTTTATTTTTAAGATGATAGGTAAGTTCGAAAACATCCTGTGGCGCGCCCGGCGGCGTTTTCATTTCTTCGGCAATATTGGCCCCTATCTTGTAAGGTAAAAAATCAACAAAAGGCATAAAGTTATAGGTAAATAACCCAAACCCTACCGAAAATACGGCGGCACCAATCAGCCATTTATCACCTGTTTTGGCACTGAATAATGGTTTAATAGCTTTGCGGTTTACAAACAATACGGCCACTAAAACCAGCAGTACCATATCCTTACTAAATGATTGCCATGGCGTAAGCGGAATTGCATCGCCAAAACAACCACAGGTTTGCACCACTTTGAAAAAGGCTGAGTAAAAAGTTAAAAAGCCAAAAAATATAATAAGCAGCAGCAGGCCCCACGCAACTTTTACAGCGCGCACGCCAATAAGCAGGGCAAAACCCAGCAACATTTCAAGCGCGCAAAGTAAAATGGCCGACGTAAGTGCCAGGTTGTTTAAAAATGTAATATGAAAAACCTCGAAGTATTCTTCCAGTTTATAAGAGAAGCCCAGCGGGTCGTTGGCTTTTATTAGGCCCGAAAATATAAATAACAAGCCTACCGCTATTCTGCAAAACCAAATGAGGCCGTTTTTCATATTAGTATCCTAATTTTATAAGTGCAAATACCGAGTAATTGAGCATGTCCTGGTAGTTGGCTTTTACCCCTTCTGATGCTTCGGTTAAGCCTTTGTTATCTTCAATTTGTTTTACACGCAACAGCTTCATCAGTATCAGGTCTGTTAACGAGCTTACCCGCATATCGCGCCAGGCCTCGCCGTAATCATGATTTTTGGCAAACATCAGTTCCTTGGTTTCCAATACCTTTTCGTCAAACATTTTTTCAACGTGATTAACGGCAAGCTCGGTAGGCGTATCGGCGGTGCTATCCAGCTGCATCATGGCTATAACGCAATAATTCACTATACCAACATATTCGCCGGTAACATCGTCGCCAACTTTAGATACCTTTTTTTCTTCGAGCGTGCGGATGCGTTGCGCTTTAATAAAAATCTGGTCGGTGATGGATTGCGGCCTAAGGATGCGCCAGGCGGTACCATAGTCGCGGGTCTTTTTCATAAAAAGGCCCTTACAGTTATTAATTACGGCGTCGTATTCTGCTGATGTATTGCTCAATGTTTTCTGTTGTAAAGTTGAAACGTTGTAATGTCGGAATGTTCTAAAGTTGGAGTGTTTTCGAGAATTAACTTTACAACATTAAAACCTTCCAACATTACAACCATCGCTCCAAAGTTAAGTAACTTTACAATATTAAAACCTTTCAGCATTACAACTAAATGGTTAAAGATACTGTTTTTCATAAAAAAGTTACCCTTAACGCCGGGGGTAAATTGATAGATCTGTCAACCCCAAAGGTGATGGGCATTATCAACATTACGCCTGATTCTTTTTATGCCGGCAACCGTAAACCGGGTGTAGAAGAAGCCCTGCAGCTGGCCCAAAAGATGTTGGACGATGGTGCCACATTTTTAGATCTTGGCGCGTACTCGTCCCGCCCAGGCGCTACCGATATTAGCATACAGGAGGAAACCGACCGACTTTTGCCTGTAGTTGAGGCTATTGCAGCAACATTGCCGGATGCTATTTTATCTATAGATACTTTTCGCTCACCTGTTGCTGATGCGGCTATTAAGGCGGGAGCGCATATCATCAATGATATCTCGGGCGGCACCTTAGATGCCGGGATGTTTGGCGTTGTTGCCCGCTTACAGGTGCCTTATATTTTGATGCACATGAAAGGCACCCCTCAAAATATGACGCAAATGGCACAATACGATGATGTATTTAACGAGGTGCTTGACTTTTTTGGGTCCGCTTGTCAACAGTTAAAGCAACTGGGCGTACACGATGTGATCATCGATCCCGGTTTTGGCTTTGCCAAAAATCAGCAGCAAAATTATACGCTCATGCGCCGCATGCAGGAGTTTGACATACTGGGCCTGCCGTTATTAACCGGAATCTCCCGCAAAAGAATGATTTACGGACTTTTAGGGGGAACTGCTGCCGACGCGCTGAATGGAACTACCGTTTTAAATACCATCGCCTTAAATAAAGGGGCGAATATTTTACGGGTACACGATGTGAAAGAAGCCGTTGAGGCTGTAAAAATATGGGAGGCCTGCAGGTAATATGAAAATTAGGATTGCAACTACTGCCGATATCGACGAGATCACCCGTGTTGAGATCGATAGTAAACTGCAATCTTTTCCTCAACTGGTGGAAGCCTGTGATATTAATTTTGATACAAGGGCGTATAGATGGGAAACCTGGTTTGCCGGGCAATCGCCGGTTAGTGCAAGGCCAGAAAGGATCATGTTTAAAGTTGTTGACAATAGCAAGATCATCGGCTACCTGGCCATTCAGCTTACCACTCGTTTTGATATGGATGCAGAGATCCAATCATTTTTTGTGCTGAAAGAATATCAACGTAAAGGTGTGGGTTGTCGACTTTTGAAGAGTGCTGTTAACTGGACCATTGCTAATCATGTGCAAAGCCTGTGCGTAGGCATCTTACCGGCCAACCCCTACCGTGCCTTTTATCTAAAATATAGCGGTAGGTATTTAAATGAACATTGGATAGTTTGGGACGATGTAAACCTTTTAAAGGCGCTGATCTGTTGATGATGCCTTGCGCATTATCGCAATAATCAGCAATATATACATCGTTATAAATATCACCAATCCGGCAGAAGACATTGCTATGCGAAGGGTATTATGAGCATCAATCCCCTTAATGAGGCCTTTAACGCCCAGGTACATCATAAACAAAAACACCGGTGTTTGCGAACCCAATATCGCTTTCTTATTTTTTATCACGGTTGAGAATTTATAATGCAATATAGGTAATAAGCTCTTTCAATCATCAGAAAATTTATTTGGATCGGCAGAAAGTTTATAATAGGTACGGTTATTTATATCGATTTTAAAATACTTCGTGCTCTTTTTTACCTTCGAGATAAATACGGGATTAAGTTTTTTGGGTTTTTTTCCAAAACCACTTTCGTTGAATCGTTATTCAAAACAAAAATATACTCGTCGGTACCCATTGCGCCAGTCTCAATTCCCTTTGCCGTGCGTTCAACTTTGGATCTCACAATAAAGCTTAATTGATTTTTGTTTAGAAAATACCGCCCTTTCATAGATATTATATTTCGGGTATCGTCTTCACCATTATAGTGGTAAACAAAAGTACCGTCTTTAAAAAACTGGAAATACTCCAGTAGATTATCACCTATCATAGCGGTAAACTGCCATACTCCCACAATATCTGTTTTAGAAATTCCCGAAGAGCTCAATATCGACTGAGTTGTCACTTGGGCATCCGCATTATTGACAATTAGCTGAATACCAATGAAAGCAATTAAGAATAGCCTTTTCATATTGAAATTAAAAACAGCGATTGTATTTTTTGTCTTAACTCTTGATTCTAATTTCTTGACTCTTCTTCTACCCCACCAACTCCATCACCTTCAAAATGCTATCCACATATTCCCTGTTATTTGCTAAACGGGGTACTTTATGTTGACCGCCAAGTTTGCCTTTTTCTTTCATCCAGTTGAAAAAAGTGCCGTCTGGTGCGCGGCGTACTATCGGGCGGCGCAGGGCCATATCCTTAAAGCGTTTGGCATCATAATCAGAATTGATGCGGCGCAGGGTTTCATCTAACAGGTCAACAAAGCGCTCAAACTCGGCGGGTTTCTTTTCAAACTCAATGATCCATTCGTGGGCACCGCACTCGTTACCGCTAAAATAAACCGGGGCTGCGGTGTACTCCCTGATGATGGCACCCGTTTGGTGGCAGGCTTCGGCCAATGCCTGCTCGGCGTTATCAATAATCAGCTCTTCGCCAAATGCATTAATAAAATGTTTGGTACGGCCGGTAACCCTGATGCGGTAAGGTAACAACGACGAAAATTTAATGGTATCGCCAATCATATACCGCCACAACCCGGCGTTAGTGCTAATGATCAAAGCATAATTTTTATCCAGCTCCACCTCGTCAAGGGTGAGTGTCTGTGGGTTTTCCTGGTGCAGGTTCTCTAAGGGTAAAAATTCGTAAAAAATACCATAGTCAAGCATCAACAGCATATCGCCCGGCTCTTTGGTATCCTGTATGCCAAAGAAGCCTTCAGATGCATTGTAGTTTTCCAGGTAATACATATCATCGCTGGGGATGAGCGCTTTGAACTGCTCACGGTAAGGGCCAAAGTTAACCGCGCCATGAAAATACATTTCAAGGTTGGGCCAAACTTCCAGCATGTTTTTTTTACCGGTAATCTCCAGGATGCGTTTAAACAGTACCAGGTTCCAGGTGGGTACGCCGCCAATGCTGGTTACGTTCACATCCTTGGTAGCCATGGCTATCTTTTCTATCTTTTCTTCAAAATTATCTAACAGGGCAATGTCAAGCTGCGGGGTACGGTGAAACTCGGCCCAAAGGGGTAGGTTTTTCATGATCACCGCCGATAGATCGCCAAAAGAAGTGTCCGTATTAAACTGGCTTACCTGGTGACTACCGCCCAATGTAAGCACCTTACCCGTAAACATGCGGGCATTGGGCTGGTTATTAAAATAGATGGTTAATACATCTTTGCCACCTTTAAAGTGGCATTCTTCCAGGGCCTCTTCACTTACCGGGATAAATTTGCTGCGATCATTGGTAGTGCCCGATGATTTGGCAAACCAGCGGATCTCGGTAGGCCAAAGCACATTTTTTTCGCCTTTAAGCATCCGCTCAATGTAAGGCTTTAAGGTATCATAATTTTGAATGGGTACCCGCTCTTTAAACTGGGTAAGGTTATCAATGCTTTTATACTGGTATTTTCGGCCCCATTCGGTGCTCTCGGCCATTGATATGAGCTGTTCAAACCATTCTTCCTGTACTTCGTTGGGATATTTCATAAAAAGCTCAATCTGGTGGATGCGCTTTTTCATAAACCAGGTAAATACAGAGTTGAAAATAGTCATAGCAGCTTATTGAGGGAATACTTTACGTTTTAATACAAAGTTGGCACCCAGGTACACTTTACGCACCATCTCATTCTCGGCCAGTACCTCCGGCACGCCCGATTCCAGGATCTTGCCCTCAAATAGCAGGTAAGCCCTATCGGTAATAGATAATGTTTCCTGTACGTTGTGATCGGTGATCAGGATGCCGATGTTGCGTGTCCGCAGTTTGGCCACCATTGCCTGGATCTCTTCTACCGCTATGGGGTCGACCCCGGCAAAGGGTTCATCCAGTAAAATGAAGTTAGGCTCGGCAGCAAGGGCACGGGCAATTTCGGTACGGCGGCGTTCACCACCCGATAGCAGGTCGCCACGGTTTCTGCGCACTTTATGTAAGCTAAACTCGTCTATCAGTTCCTCTAACTTATCTTTTTGCCAGTCTTTTGGCATTTTACCCATTTCCAGCACCGCCTTGATGTTATCCTCTACCGAAAGCTTACGGAAAACCGACGCTTCCTGTGCCAGGTAACCTATACCTTTTTGCGCGCGGCGGTACATGGCATCCTGCGTAATATCCTTATCATCCAGAAAAATAGTGCCTTCGTTAGGTTTTATTAACCCCACAATCATGTAAAACGATGTGGTTTTGCCTGCGCCATTCGGCCCTAACAAACCCACAATTTCGCCCTGCGCCACGTTAAACGTTACATCGTTAACAACGGTGCGCTGCTTGTATTTTTTTACTAAATTTTCTGCTCGTAGTATCATTTAGCCCCCTCTAAATCTCCCCCCGGAAGGGGAGACTTTTTGATTCTTTTTAATTGTCGTTCCGGGAATTCCCCAATAATATTAATATCTGACGAAATGCTTTTTTAAGCCCTCCCTTCCGGGGAGGGTTGGGTGGGGCTCCTAATCCCCTTTATATTCAACTGAATAGTCCTTTTCTCGCGCCATACGTTTTCTTCAATGTTGTAGCAAATATCAAACGGTACACCGGGCTTTAATTGCGGCAGGTATTCGCCGTGGTTAAAGGCTATGCAATCAAACGCTGCCGATCCTTCCTGCATCACCGCCATTTTTATATGTGTGGCGCCAACCAGCGCTGCATTACCGCTAACATACACATTTTTACTTATGAAAACCGGGGCCATATTTTCGGGGCCGAAAGGTGCAAACTGATTCAAGATCCTGAAAAATTTGGGTTCTATCTGGCTTAAACGTAATTCGGCGTCAATTTGTATCTGCTGTATTAATTGTTGTGGTGTTATGGTAGCACTCACCACTTCTTCAAACCTGTCTTTAAACGCTTCCACGTTCTCGGGGTGCATAGTAAGGCCGGCGGCGTACTTATGCCCGCCAAACTGGATGAGCAGGTCTTTACACTCGCAAAGCGCCTCGTAAAGGTCATAGCCCAGTACGGATCGTGCCGACCCAGCTACATGCCCGTTTGATTTGGTAAGCACTATAGTGGGCCTGTAATACTTTTCGGTAAGGCGCGATGCAACTATACCAATTACCCCTTTGTGCCAGTACTCATTATAAACTACCGTCGATTTTTTGCCTATCAGCACCTCGTCATTATCTATCATGCCCAGGGCTTCATCGGTAATGCTCAGGTCGTGCTCCTTACGCTCGCTGTTGCGGCTGTTGATCATCAGGCCTTTCGCTTTGGCTACGTTATCGTCGCAGGCCAGTAGTAACTCAACCGCATGTTTGGCATCATCTATACGACCGGCAGCATTAATACGCGGACCGATCAAAAACACCACATCTGATATGGTATACGGCCCTTTGCGGCCGGCCACTTCCATCAAAGTTTTTACGCCGATGCAAGGATCGGTATTGATTTTTTGCAGCCCATAATGGGCAAGCACCCGGTTTTCCCCGGTAATGTGCACAATATCGCAGGCTATACTAATGCAAACCAAATCGAGGTACTGGGCTACGGCCTCAAACTGTATCCCGTTTTTTTCGGCATAGGCCTGGATCAGCTTAAAGCCAATACCAGCACCCGAGAGTTCTTTATATGGATATTCGCAATCGGCACGTTTAGGATCAAGTATGGCAACGGCGGCAGGTAGTTCTGCTCCCGGTAAGTGGTGATCGCAAATAATAAAATCGATGCCCAAGGTATTGGCATAATCAATTTTATCAATTGACTTAATCCCACAATCCAACGCTATAATGAGTGAAAAGCCGTGTTGGGCAGCGTAGTCAATCCCCTGGGTTGAAATGCCGTAGCCTTCTTTGTACCTATCGGGAATGTAATACTCCATTTTTTTATACTGCTTGCTAAAAAAGCTGTACACAGTAGCCACAGCGGTGGTACCGTCCACATCATAATCGCCGTAGATCATGATCTTTTCGCCGGCAGCAATGGCAGTTTCAATACGTACAATGGCTTCTTCCATATCCCTCATCAAAAAGGGATCGTGCAGGTGCCGCTGATCGGGGCGAAAAAAGTATTTGGCTTCCTCAAAATTACTTATCCCCCTGTGCACCAGCAGGCTGCTCAAAACGGTATCAATATTCAGTTCGGCGGCTAATTTGCTTACCAATCCCTCATCAGCATTTTCCCTTACCGCCCAACGTTTATTCATATCTTTGTAGCTTTATAAACAGTAAATATAATTACTGGTAGTTTTAAAAGGCAAAATTACATTCAAAATCTGACACATCGAAACTATGGAAATTTTCGCGCTGGGAGAGGGCTCATATTCAGTTGATTCTACTAAAAAATTTATTCCGTTTAACCCCGAAACTGACAATTTCAGGGAGCGCCCGGGTTCATTGTTCATCCACGTAAATCCTTTCCTTATTAAAACCGACCATGATCTTATTGTGTTAGATACCGGCCTTGGTTTTAAAGACACCCGCGACGAACTGATCATTCACCAAAATATCCGTAACGCTGGTTTTGATCCGGATGAAGTTACGCTGGTGCTAATGTCGCACCTGCATTACGATCATTCGGGCGGGCTGGTAGTTGAGCGTAACGGTAAACTGGAGCCCAGCTTTCCGCAGGCCAGGCACGTGATCCAAAAGGGCGAGTGGGAATTTGGTATTACCGGCAAATCATCATCGTACCACAAAGAAATTTTCGAGGCGCTGCAAAACACGATTGATATCACTTTTGTGGAAGGCAGCGGGGAGCTTATTCCCGGCATCCGTTACGAGTTATCTGGCGGTCATTGCCCCAACCACCAGGTTTTTTGGATAGACATAGAAGGCACCAAGGTGCTTTTTGGTGGCGACGAATTACCGGAGCCCGAGCAACTGATCAGAAAATTTATTGCCAAATATGATATGGACGGACGTAAAGCCATGCAGCTACGCCAGGAGTATGGAAAATTAGCATCACAAGAAGGTTGGACTTGTTTATTTTATCACTCCAAATCATTTGCCATTGGCAAAGTAAGCAGCGATGACGAAGGCGAACATTTTACGGTATCGCCTGCTTAAGTCGTTGGCTGAACTTCAAAAAGCTCTTTTATTTTTTCTACGTTAAGTGGTTTACTGATAAAATCTTTTACCAGCGGGTATGAACGCGCTTTGTTGATATCGTTACTAAAAACAGATGATGAAATAATAAAGATTTTGCTTTTACCAAGCGGATCAAGGTTTAAACGTTTGTATTCATCCAAAAACTCCCAGCCGTTCATGATAGGCATGTTGATATCCAGTAAAATATAGTCGGGCAGCTTAGCAGGGTCTTTACGTTGAATTTCTGATAATTGTTCAATCGCAAATTTCCCGTTCAAACAGGCCATGATCTCGGTATTTAATAAAGCTTTCTTTATTAATTTAATGGAGATAAAATTATTGATCTCATCATCATCAACCAATAATACACTAACGGATTTGGTGTTAATTGTCATAATTCGTTTAAAATCGATATACTTTATACGCAAGCCTAATTCAAAAGGTTATACTCCTAAAAGTTGTATTTTAAAGAAAGTTTTTACCTGCAGTTAATTGTTATAACAGACTTTAATGTGGCTGTTAGCCCTAAAAAAGGCCAATTAAAACATTTTTTTTAAGATAGAAGACAGTTCACTGAAGACGGATAAACATGCCCGATTGTTACACGTGATGAACAAAATGACATTTGCCGGATGTGAAAACAATTTATAAGCATTAAGAATAATTTATTGCCCCGCAGTATTTTAATATAGACCCAACGGACTCAAAAAAAATGCATCCAAGCCGTCAAAACACCTTGCGGTCCATCCAGCTTTGCAGCAATATTACTGCCGATATGGTATCTACCAGCTCCTTATTTTGTCTGCCCTTTTTATTCATGCCACTTTGGGCAATGGTTGCTGATGCCATTTTGGAGGTAAAGCGCTCGTCAAGCATTTCGATGGGGACTTCAGGAAAAGTTTTTTTGAGCAGGCCTACAAAACCTTTTACGTGGATGGCCGATTGGGACGGCGTATTATCCATTTGCTTGGGTTCGCCTACAATGAAACGCTCCACCTGCTCGGTTTTTAAATAAGTTTTCAGGTAATCAACAATGTACATGGGGTGTACGGTATCCAACCCGGTTGCTATGATCTGCAAAGGATCGGTAACTGCTATACCAATGCGCTTGGTACCGTAATCGAAAGCCATTATTCGCGACATGGTAGTTTTTGAGTGCTGAGTTATGAGTTACAAAAGTAAAAGTATCATTGAGTTTATCACATTAATTTAAAACGTTAACTCAAAACTCACTACTTAAAACTAAAATCACTATTTTGCACCAAATGCAGTTTAAGGAAATAGTTGGACAAGCGGGCATAAAGCAAAGGTTACTTAACTCGGTGACAGAGAACAGGGTTAGTCATGCCCAGTTATTTTTAGGCCCCGAGGGATCTGGTAGCCTGGCTTTGGCTGTGGCCTACGCGCAATACCTATCGTGCGAGGATAAGCAGCCGGACGACTCCTGTGGTGTATGCTCGTCGTGCCGCAAGTACAATAAGCTGATGCACCCCGATCTGCATTTTTCATACCCCTTTTTTGCCAAACATAAAGATGATACCGCGCTAACTTTTATTGAACAGTGGCGTGAGGCCTTCCTTGGCAATCCATACATGAACCTGGATACCTGGCGCGGATATTTGGATGCCGAAAATAAACAGGCCAACATCAACATTGCCGAATGCCACCAGATTATCAAAAAACTCAGCTTTAAGCCATTTGAATCGGCGTATAAAATTCTGATCCTTTGGCTGCCCGAATATTTGGATAAAGAAGGGAATGCCCTGCTTAAGATCATTGAAGAGCCACAACCCAATACTCTCTTCATCCTCGTGGCCCAAAACCAGGACCAGATCCTGAATACCATACTTTCGCGTACACAGCTTGTCAAAGTGCCTTGCCTGCATTCGCAGGAGGTGAAGCAATATTTGATTGCCGAGCATAACCAAACGGAAGATGCCGCATCAGAAATTGCGTACCTTACAAACGGTAACTTAACCGAGGCTTTAACCATGCTGCAGCTGGATACCAAAAGCTATCACGAGCTGTTTGTGCAATGGCTGCGCCTGTGCTTTAGCAATAAAGGGCTGGAGGTTTTATCATTTGTAGATAGTTTTGCCAAAATGGGGCGCGAAAACCAGAAGAACTTTTTACGCTACGGCATTAGCTTTATCCGCGAGTGCTGTTTGCTGATGGCCGGGGCCGGCAACCTGGTGCACCTGCCGGCAAAGGAGCTGGAAACCGCTCAAAAAATGACCAACGTTTTGGATTTATCCAAGGCTCAATATATAAGTACCGAGCTTGAAAAAGCGCATTACCATGTAGAGAGAAATGCAAACCCTAAAATTTTATTTTTAGATGTATCTTTACAGATTATAAAAATACTAAATTTAAAAACCATCCCTGCGGGGAGTCAATATATACCGAATTAATTATGGGATGTGGAAGTTGCTCAACAGGGGGCGGATGTTCACCTGCGGGCTGCAAAAGTAATGGCTCATGCCTTACTAACGGTTGCAGCAAATTAGATGTTTACGATTGGCTATCCCACATGGATATGCCGACAAATTATAAGCCTTTTCCTATTATCGAAGTAAAATTTAAAGGCTCACGCAAAGAGTTTTACCTCAATAACGATAATATTTATCTGGAAGCAGGCGAACTGGTAGCCGTTGAGGCTACTACAGGCGGGTACGATATTGGTCACGTATCCATCACCGGCGAACTGGTGCGCATGCAAATGACCAAACGCCATGTAAAGGAAGCTGATGTGGTTAAAAAGATCTATCGCAAAGCTACTGTTGCCGATGTAGATAAATGGAAAGCCGCCAAAGATATGGAGTGGGAAACCATGCACAAATCGCGCAAGCTGGCATTGGAGCTTAACCTGAGCATGAAACTGAGCGATGTGGATTACCAGGGTGATAAAACCAAAGCTACCTTTTATTACACTGCCGAAGGTAGGGTAGATTTTAGGGAACTGATTAAAAAAATGGCCGAAACCTTCCGCATCCGTATCGAGATGCGCCAGATAGGTATGAGGCAGGAAGCAAGCCGCTTAGGTGGTATTGGCTCATGCGGTCGCGAGCTTTGTTGCTCAACCTGGCTTACCGATTTTAAAACGGTATCAACTTCGGCGGCACGCTATCAAAATCTTTCTTTAAACACGTTAAAGCTGGCCGGCCAATGCGGCAAGCTCAAATGCTGTTTAAATTATGAACTGGATACTTACATGGATGCCCTAAAACACATCCCGGATAATGTAAATTATCTGAAGACCGAAAAAGGCGACGCACGCCTGCAAAAAACCGACATCTTTAAAAAGATCATGTGGTTTAGCTACCCCCGCGAGGAAGCATGGGTGCCTATGCCAATAGCCAAAGTAAAGGAAATCCAACAACTTAACCGCGAAGGGATTATCCCTGCCGATTTAGGCGAATTGGAGATAGAGGAAAAAGAAGTTGTAAAAGCGCTTGACTACGAAAACGTAGTTGGCCAGGATAGCCTTACCCGTTTAGACGACCGTAGTCGTAACAGGAACCAAAAGAAAAACAACAATAAAAACCGCGGTAAAGGTGGCAGCCCCGAAGCAAGGCAGGCCAATCAGCCACGTCAGGGTGATGCTTCTGTAGCAGAAAAACCGGCAGGTGCCGGCGATGGCAACCGTACGCAACAAGGCAACCGCCCGCCGCAGCAGCAGGGCAATCGTACCCCGCAGCAGCAAGGACAAAAACCGCAAAATGGTGGTAACCGTCCGCCGCAACAACAGGGGCCAAGGCCACCACAGCAGCAAGGGCCAAAACCCCAGCAACAGGGTAACCGACCGCCGCAGGAGGGCGCTAAACCGCCACAGGAAGGTGGTGGTGGCAACAATAACAGGCGCAACAGGCCAAACCGCCCTAATAATCAAAACCGCAATAATAACAATCCACCAAAGGATACCCCACCACAATAAAATGAAACGGTTTATAATGATCTTTTACCCGGCAGCATGCTTAATGACAGGCATGCTGTTGAGTAGCTGCACCGATCCTAAAGCGGTTATAGATACCAACACGCAAATTGTAGATCATAACTGGTCATACATCAACCGGATAAAGTTTGATTGTAAAATTGACGACGATAAGGCAGCCTATAATGTTTACTTTAACTTAAGGGTTACCGATAAATATAAGTACTCCAACCTGTTTGTGCTCATTTATCAAACATCGCCTGGGGGGCAAAAGAAAGTTACCCGTTACGAAGTAAAACTGGCCAGTAAAGATGGTGAATGGCTGGGCAAGGGATCTGGCAATTTATACAGCTACCAACTGCCTTTTCAAACCGTTGTTAAATTCCCGGCCACGGGTAACTACCATTTCGAGATTGAACAGAACATGCGGGATAACCCTTTGCACGAAGTTAGTGATGTGGGTTTAAGGGTGGAGAAGGCCAATTAACGCTACTTACGGTATATCGTACCCCACAGTAATGGTAGTATGTGTTGCCACCTCTTTATCAGATGCCTGGGCAACTATGGTTTCGTTGTCGTAAATGGCGTAAGTAATACTGTTGGTAACATCTGATTTAAGATCAAATGATAACTGATCGCCCTCATTAAAAGTTCCGGTATAGGCATAGGCCGATCCTTTTGCTATTGTTTTTGAATCTGTAGTAACGGGGCTTGTGGCTGTAGTTATTTGTGTAGTAAGTACCGCGGTAAATTCGTTGCTGCTGCTTGCTGTAATTTTTATGGTGTGTGACTGCTGCTGCGCGTCGTTCTTTTTTGAACACGATAAGGTTAATATGCTGATGAGGATCAATGCTGTCCCGGCTATTTTCTTCATATGGCTATATTGCGTCATTAAATATACACATATTCTACTGCAAACATTTTTTTCAATTTATAATAGTTGTTGAACTCACTGTATAATTCAGAATAATATTTTTTACATTAGGTAAAATATTACCCTGTTTAATTAATGAAAAAACTAACCCTTATCACCCTGCTTTTTCCTGTGCTTGCGCATGCTCAAATTAACGCCGATAGTGTTAAAAGTGTAAGCACCATTAAATATTACAACAAGGCTATCGCGCAAAACCCTAAAGATGCCAGTTATTACTATAAAAGAGGCATGGCGCAGTTTGACTTACAGGATTATAAAGCTGCCCTGGCCGATTTGAACCAAAGCATATCCATAAACCCTAAAAACGAAGATTATTTTATTGATCGTGGTCGTATTTACGATAACCTGGAGAATTATAAAAGCTCACTGGCCGATTACACCGTTGCCATTTCTTTAAACCCTAAAAGTGCTGTTGCCTATTACGACCGGGGCCTGACCAAACGCCATCTGGAAGATTATAAGGCAGCACTGATTGACTATAATCAGGCCATAGCGCTTGATCCTAAAGATGCCGATGCCTTTAACGAGCGCGGCATTTGCAAAAAACACCTGGAAGATTATAAAGGTGCTATTGAAGATTATACCCAGGCCATCGCCATTGATCCTAAAGATGCAAACCCATACTACAACAGGGGCCTTGCCAAAAATATTTTGAAGGATAGCAAAGGTGCCATGGCCGACTTTGACCAGAACATCGTTCTTGAGCCTAAACATGCAGATGGCTGGTATAGCCGGGCGGGCCTCAAAAGAAAATTAGAGGATTACCGGGGTGCCATTGATGATTATACACATTATATCAACCTATCGCCCAAGGATCCTGACGGGTACAACGGCCGTGGGCTGGCCAAACTGGATATGGACGACTTGATGGGTGCCAAGGAAGATAACAACAAAGCAATAGCTCTTGACCCTAAATATTCACCGGCTTATTATAACCGCGGTTTGGTTAATGACAAGATAAACGATTTTAGCGAAGCCGTGGATGATTACAGCACCTACATTCAGCTTAATCCCAAAGATGCCGATGGCTATTTTAAGCGGGGAAACAGCAAGTTGGACCTGGAGGATTATAAGAGCGCAATTGCAGATTATACCCAAACTCTGGCTATTGACGCCAAATATACCGATGCTTATTACAACCGTGCCTTAGCCAAAAGAAAGCTGGAGGATTATAAAGGGGCTATTGAAGATTATACCAAAGCGATAGCCCTTGATCCTAAATATGATGATGCATACAACAACCGCGGCTATGCCAAACATTTATTAAATGACGATACCGGTGCCTGTGCCGATTTTAAAAAGGCCGCCGAATTAGGTAATAAGCTGGCACCCGATAACATTGCTAAATATTGTAAATAAATGAACCAGGAGTATAAGGTATCTATAGGATACAAAATTTTTTATTTGATTGCAGCAGCTGCCATTTTTGTATTTGGAGCGTTCATACTTGGCTTAACGCCCAGGCACAATACGGGTTTACTTATTGCACAAACCGTGTTCATAGCATTTGCAATCCTGATTTTAGTAAGCGTACTCAGGGGGCGAATTATTGTTACCGATAACAGTATTATCCGGGTAAATTTCATGCAAACCAAAGAGATTTTATTTGCCGATATTAAAGGGTTCAGGATAGATCAAAAGACTATCCGGCTTGAGCGGATCACACCTCATGATTCAAAATTTTCCATAGCGCGGTACAGCGATTTTGCAGATATAGATGATTTTAAAAAATGGTTGCGGGATAATTTTGTTGATTTAAATAGCATTGAATACCAGGAGGGCCTTAATGAGATATTGGCAGATAGCAGCCTTGGGTTAACAGAAGACGAACGAAAAAGCAAATTAGCAACTGCCCGAAATATTTCTATAGCCTATTCCCTTGGCGGTGTCATCATTTTGATTGGGGGCGCGCTATTACATGAGATTGCAACAAATATAGCGGTAAGTGTCCTGGTATTGTTATATCCGCTTTTAGGCGCGGTAATCATGTACCGGAGTAATGGCCTTATTCGTTTTTTTTCAAAGAAAACAAGCCCGTATTATCATGTATTTTTGGGGGTATACATGAGTACGCTATTTCTTTTGGTGATATCGTTTACCAATTATGAAATATTAGATTATCACAATATTTGGTATTTTGTCATTATTGCCATCGCCTTTGCAGGACTAATGAAACTTGCCAGCCCCAACAAAGTTAATACGGCATCTGAGCCAAAAGGAGGCATTGCTGTGCTGATACTGGTTAGCCTTTTGTACGGCTACGGGTGCCTTTTACAAATCAATTGCCTGTTTGATAAATCGCCCGAAAAAATTTATCACGCAAACGTTATTGATCATTATATCAACCATAATAAGGGAACTCATCCTTATTTAAGAATTGATACCTGGGGACCGCAAACCAAGGTAAAGGATATACAGGTTTCTATGAGCTTTTATAATGGCCAGCCAATAGGTTCGGCGGTTACTGTTCATCTAAAAAAAGGCTTATTCAACATCCCCTGGTATAATATTTCACAATAGTGGTATAAAAGCCTGTTTAAATTTCTTTCAAAAATATTTTTATACGCTCCATTGAGCACGTATACACCCGTCATTGCGAGGTACGAAGCAATCCCCGACTTACAGAGTCGCTGTGCAAGCCCGCCCTGTAATTGGGGGATTGCTTCGTCGTACCTCCTCGCGATGACGATCTTTTTATTTTTAAACAGGCTATAAATTAACTGCAAACTAACCGCGTTATGAGATAATAAAGGAAGGTTAAATAGCTGGCTTTTTAACTGCCTGTTTGGTAGTATCCTTAACTGCTTTTACAGGTGTTGGTTGTTTTGCAATGGTATCTTTAACTGCTTTAATCCCCAGGTTTTTTGTGGTATCAACTTTCAGTGTACTATCCTTACCTTGTTTTAACGATAGCTTTTTGCTAAGACTATCAGGTACGGCACCTTTAATGGCACCCGGCTTACCGGTTACAGGTGGTTTAACAAACGGCGTTTTTACCGGCACCGTTTTTTTATGCGATGGAATAATAGACTCTTTGGATATTGGCCGATCCTTTGGTTTCCAGATAAAGCCTTTAAGGATCTTATCATCCTCAACCAACTTTTTCATCGGCAGATAACGGTTCTCGGGCTTGGTTAAAAAGCGGATTTTAATCAGTTTGCTCTCTTTAAAAGATACCACCATCCGGCTGCTGAGCGATCGCTGCATGCCCTCAACCCTGTTGGTGGCGCTGTCCCGCTTAAAGTAGATACTTTCGGCATTGCCTACGGTAAACAGCCTGTCAAGCTTATCATTTTTAAAGAACCCGCGCATTTTTTTGCCCCCCATCTGGTTAAAATGTACCGAATCTTCTTTTTCAATATTTACCACAAAGGCCGAAGGGAACAGTTCCATGTTATCCATTTTTTTGTTCTTCATCTGTACGTAAATGGTATCGCCGGATAGCTGCGAACCCTGTGTCCAAAACATGGGTTTTACGTAGCACCGGATGGTGGAATCGCTGTTACTGTAAAAGATGGAATCGGCCTTTCCCTGCAAATCCGACTTGAATATTTTGGCATGGTGATGCGCTAACACTATCCTTACACGGGCCGTATCTTTCAGGTTTATCTCCCGCTGGGCAAATACCGGGTCGCGCTTATATTCTTCGGCCCGCACACTATCCTGTTTGGCCTTTCGTATGGCCGAGAGCTTATCTTTTTTGATCTGTGCTGAATCTACCGGCGCTTTTTTAGGCGGACCAAAAAACAAAGTGTGCTTGTAAGAAGTGTCCCGGGGGATGGTAAGGCTGCGGGCTATCAGCTTTTTTTCATTCTTTTTATTTTCAATAACCTGTTTGCGGGCTGCTGCCGATGTATCCCTAACGTAGGCGTAAGCCTGGCGTTGTTTTTCCTGGTATATCTTTTGGTCCTTATATGTAGTTATCCAGGTTTCCAAAGTATCGGCCGTCATAAAAACAGAATCGCGTTTTATTTTCCCGGGTTTGGTAGTATCCACCGGGGCTTTAATGTTATCTGCGGTTTTGCCCGGCTTAATCGCGGTCGCTAACTGGGCCAGGTTGCCTACCTTGCTTTTTACATCGGCAGGTTTTATGTTTTTGGCTTGTTTGGATATTGTTTTAATTGCAGAATCTGCTTTTACAGAATCCTTCTTGCTCAAATTAGGTTTTATCAGCCCTGCTATATTTACCAGGTCGGTTACGTTTTTAATTTTATCGGGGGTAATAGCCCTATCAGTTGCAGCCAATTTCCTCACCGCTGAATCGAGCCGGGTGGAATCCTTTTTGCTTACTATGCCGTTCGGTTTTATCTGGCCGGCCAGGTTACCCATGTTGGTTATCTTCATGGTATTGGGTGGCGCCTGCATTACTTTGCCTTTAGCCTTAGCGGTAGTGGGTAAAGGCGTTGGCGGTACCGAATCTGTTTTGGTGGTATCCTTTTGCTCGGTAACCAGTACCATATAGGCATTTTGGGTAACTACGGTACGCTCATCGGCCTTAAAATACGTGGCCAGATCGCCTTTCATGGTTATCTTTTGTTCCCTATCGGTAAAGGTGATGTTTTTAACCGCGCGGCCATATCCTTTAAGCTTATCATAAAACAAGCTATCGCCCTTTAAAGATTTGGTACCTTGTTTATAATGATTTTTTTTACCGAAGAAAGCCTGCTCGGTAACGGTATTGTAAAGCCCGTTTTCGGTATACAAGGTGTCTTTATCTTTTTTGCCATAAATATTGGTGGGGCCAAAAAAGTAGGCTATACGGGTGCCCGTATTGTACTTCATGGTATCGGTTTTAATAATGGCATCAACTGTAGTTAAAACCACATCATACCTAAAGTATGAGTCGCGCGAGAAGGCAAAATAATAGCCGTTTTTACTGGTGAGTACATTGTCTTTATTTACCAGTTTACCACCGCCTGTATAAGTACCAATGCGGGTGGCGGTATTGTACGTTAAATAATCGGTGGTGAGGATGGCGTCCCTATCAATCATCCTTACGTTATTGGTAAGGATGGCAATTTTGGTATTGCCGTTATAATTTAATTTGTCCGAATAAATGTTAAGCGTATCGCCCTGGTTAATATTTACGTTGCTAAAGGCATCAAAGGCATTATCCTGCGGGTAAAAGTAAGCGCTGTCTGATCGCAGGATGGAATAATCCTGCTTAAAAACCCCCTTGTAAACTTTAATAACATCGCGCCCGTTAATTTTGGTAACCGTGCTCACCTCCGATTGTATCAGGTTTACAATTGATTTTTTTTGGCCCATAGCTGTGGCCGCAATCATCAATAACAGGAGGCTTAAAACATATTTTCTCACTGGGGCAAAATTAGTTTTTTGTTGGGGTTATTAAATTAATAATTTTGATGAATGCTGCCAGTTACCCGGTTTGTTAATTTTATTGAACAAAATGCCTTGTTTACGCCCGGCAGCAAGGTTTTAGCTGCTGTAAGCGGCGGCATGGATTCTGTTTTAATGGTACACCTGTTAAAGGCCACGAGCATTGATTTTAGCATTGCCCACTGCAATTTTCAGTTACGGGGCGATGAAGCCCTGCGCGACCAGGAGTTTTGCAATAACCTGGCCACCAAACTGCGGGTACCCTTTCATACCATCAATTTTGATACCACAGCTTATGCCGCAAACAACAAAATTTCTATCCAGATGGCTGCCCGCGAACTGCGCTACCAGTGGTTTGATACCCTAAGTCGTCAAACTGACAGCCAGGCCATTGCGCTTGCACACCACCAAAACGATACTATCGAAACTATATTGTTAAACCTTACCCGGGGCACGGGCATAGCCGGTTTGCACGGCATATTGCCGCGAAACGGGATGCTGGTACGGCCTTTATTGTTTTTAAACCGCGACGAAATTACCGCGATTATTACCTCCAACAAACTCGATTTTGTGGAAGACAGCTCAAATGCATCGGCAAAGTATGCCCGCAATAAGATCAGGCTGGAGGTGGTGCCCAAATTAAAGGAGCTTAACCCATCGCTCGAAAAAACATTTGAAAACAACCTGAAACATTTTCGCGATCTGGAACTCTTATTGGAAAATGAGGTTATCCGGCTTAAAAAAGATATGCTTAACCAACAAGGCGATGAAACCTTTTTGCTGATAGCCGACGTTAAAAAATTAAACCCTGGCCGCCTGTTGCTGTTTAAGTTATTACAGCCATACGGTTTTAACGAAACATCCGTTGATGATGTGCTATCGGTTTTGGATAAGCATTCGGGGCGTGTTTTTAAATCGGGCGGGTATGTGCTGGTGCTTGATAGGGATAAGCTGGTCATCAAACCAAGAAAAACGGGTGAGCGGCAAGAGGTGACGATAGCCGAACAGGATCATGAGGTTTATTATGGCAGTTATAAGCTCAATTTACTACATGACGATAGTCCGCTGATTATAAAAGATAACCCCATGGCAACATCGGTTGACGCGGCTTTGCTGATATATCCCTTAACGGTGAGGGCCTGGCAGGAGGGCGATTATTTTTGCCCGTTGGGGATGAAGGGTCACAAAAAACTGAGCGATTATTTTATCAATCAGAAAATAGCGTTACATCACAAAGAGGAGATCCCTTTACTGGTGAATGGCAATGGCGATATAATTTGGGTGGCCGGTTACCGTGCCGATGAACGGTATAAAGTAAACAATAACACTAAAAAAGTTACTATCTTCGAAATGTACAAACTATCATGAGCGAGAAGACCGTATTTGTAGAAAAACAGTACCTGGGCAGGGAATTTATCCCCATAACCATACGCCTTGTTTTGGCCATGTTTTGTTTTGCCGCTTACTTTTTTACTGACGAGAGCGAGCATAACGGCAATTTACTGGTGCTGGTGGGGTTTGCCATCATCATTATATCTATCATCATGGGTTTTTTGCTGCACTTTAGCACCCGGGTGGAAAATAAGAGTATCCGCCTTGCCGGTTTGTGGACAACCCGCATTGTTAAAATAGACCTGAACGGCATCATTAAAGTCGAAAAAGCCTCGTACAGCCGCTACCTGTTTAACAACCCCGTATATAATTTACATACTAAGGGCACTATCCGTTTTTATGCCGCGGGTAATGATGCCATCCATTTAACAGATAGGGATGGTATGGTGTACATCATAGGGTCGCAGCATGCCAATGAGTTTTTACGGGCGATAAATGACGAGATGAAAAAGTGACACACTAATTGTCACGGATTTTTTCGAATTACACGAATTATTAAAGCCCCCAATTTTTCAGTTAATGCTTGATCAGCATGGGGGTAAATAAAGCATTCAGATCTATGAGCAGGTGGCAAATGATCAGTATTTTAATATTTCGGTATTTATGGTAATGATAGCCGAAAACCAAACCGATAATAACAGGAACAACTACATTTACCAGGGTGCCATAACCCAGGTGCAACAAACCAAATATTATCGACGAGATAATTATGGGCAGATGTTGATTTTTAAAAAACAACTGCAGGCGCGGGATCATATATCCCCTAAAAATAAATTCCTCCAAAAAACCTGCAGTAAATATCCCCAATAGCTTTACCGGCACATTCATATGAAGCAACAGCGCCATAGCTTTGCTTAGTTTAAGCATACCTAATGATCTTAAAATAACAGTGGCTACTCCGGCAAAAACAATAATGACCAGCAGGATAACGATGACCGATAGGATATAAAACCAAACAGAATAGCCAACCTCGGGCCATAGTAGTAAGGCTTGTTTTTCCCTGATTTTTACATACAAATAAATGGCCGCGAAATAAGCCCAGAAAAACATCCGTGAAACAAAAAAACGGGTATCAATTGAAAGGCTGGAAGCAGTATTAACAGAAAAAAGCTTTGCGCCTACCGAAAAGCAAACCAGCAGCACTGCGGTTAAAATAAGTCCTTTTAATACAGTATCATGTTCCTTTTCTTTTAAAATAGTGATCATAGGGTTCAGATTTTAACTATTACTTGTGTTCAACGCTGTTGCGATGGTTTTGCTGTTTCGAATTTATACAAACCGAAGTTAAAGTCTCCCCTACAGGGAGAGATTATTCACGGTATAATTTTTTAAGGTGTTCATGAAAGCTGCGCTATTTAGAGGGGGCTTTATTACTGCCCCATAACGGCCATCAATTCCTCGATAAACAAAATAGCGGCTTTTTTACGATAAACGCCCTTTTGCCATAAGATGTATGATTGTCTTTTAATGCCTTTGGCTATAATGGGCACGGCAATTACATTGGCCCAGCCAATAAGCGCCTTTTCGTTAAGTATGGTTGCCCAGTGCCCGCTTTGTACCAATGAGAGCAGGGAGTGTACATCATTAAGTTCGATTTTGATGTTGGGTACAATTTTGTTTTTGTAAAACAACTCATTAATGAATTCGCGAGAGCTAAACCCTTTACCGGGTAATACCAGGTCCTGTTGGGCTAAATCCTTCAGACTTATCTTATCAAGTTTGGCAAGCGGGTTGTTTTTATCAACCACCATTACAATGCTCGAACTAAAAAGCCATTGCATCTCCAGGTCCTCGTCGTCAGATTCGTTGTGAAAAGCCAGCATCATATCCAGTTCAGACAGCCGCAGTTTTTTTTCCAGATCTTCGGGGTTACCATAGGTGATAAAAATTTTGATGCCCGGATATTTAGTAGAAAACGGTGCAAGCGCGGGGAGCAGTAAAGAGGTAAAGGCATAGGAAACCCCCAGGTTCAGTTCGCCGGTTGCGGCATTGTTCAATTCGGTAATGGCTTGTTTACTTTTTTGTACCGCCGCTAATATTTTGCGGGCATGTACTAAAAATATGTGCCCGGCTTCGGTGATGCGCACGTGTTTGCCCACCCTATCAAACAATAGCATCCCCAATTCTTCTTCCAGCTGTTTAATTTGCTGCGATAGCGTACTTTGGGTAATAAATACAGCGGCAGCGGCTTCGGTGAAATTCATTGTTTCGGCCGCTTTAACAAAATACTGCAGTTGTCTGAACTCCATAATTAATCGTTTTTACCTATCAATATCATTAAAACAATCTATTTTACAAATATATCATCGTTCCCGATATTTGTACCATAAACAATTTCAATAGTCTTACATTAAGATCTCCCCTGAATTTGCTTAGTATATGAATGCATAAATGAATATTTTCCGCTCTTTAAAATACCGTAATTTCAAGCTGTTTTTTTACGGTCAGTCCATCTCACTCATTGGCACCTGGATGCAGAAAACAGCAGTAAGCTGGCTGGTTTACAGGCTTACCGGCTCGGCCGTTTTATTAGGGATAGTTAGCTTTGTTAGCTTGATCCCTTCGTTAATACTGGCTCCGTATGCGGGCAGTATTGTCGACCGGCATAACCGCTACCGCATCTTGGTGATTACGCAGGTGGTATCTATGCTGCAAGCCGGCGCGCTGGCTTTTTTAATACTATTTAAGTTTTATAACATCCCGGCAATTATAGGCTTAAGCCTGGTGCAGGGCATTATCAACGCCTTTGATGTTACCTGCAGGCAATCAATTATGGTTGAAATGATTGATGATAAAGCCGATTTGCCCAATGCTATCGCCCTTAACTCCACCATGACCAATTTTGCCCGTATAGCGGGCCCGGCCGTTGCAGGTATTATCCTGAGCACATTTGGTGAAGACTTTTGTTTCTTCGGCAACTTTTTGAGCTATGTGCCCGTGCTGGCCTGTTTGTTTATGATGAAACTGAATACTACCGTAATTGGCAAACCACAAAAAGGCATCTGGACTGAATTACAAGACGGGTTTAAATATGTATCGGGCGACCGCGACCTGAGCAGCCTTATCCTAATGCTTACCGTAAGCAGTTTGTTTGTTATTCCCTTTAATACGCTGATGCCCATTTTTGCCAAAGACATTTTCAATGGCGATGCCAAAACCTTCAGTTGGTTTGAAAGTGCCGCGGGTGTTGGCTCGGTGATTAGCGCTGTTTACCTGGCCAATTTAAAAACCAGTAAAAACCTGGTGAAGATCATTATAGCAGCCGGTATTGTTTTTGGTGCGAGTGTGTTAATGGTTGCTTATGCAGGCAGGTTACCGTTTGCCCTGGTATTTATGAGCTTTACCGGGCTGGGCATGATGGCACAAACATCGGCCATTAATACCTATATCCAAACCCACGCTATCCCGGCCATGCGGGCAAGGGCTATCAGTTATTATGTAATGGCCTACCAGGGTATGATTCCGGTTGGTAGCCTAATGGTAGGCTGGTTGGCCAATGAGCTTGGTCCCAGAATGGCTGTTGGTATTGAAGGAGCAATAGGTTTGGTGGCAACCGGGGTATTCATTTTGTATAAGAAAAGGCAACATACCGAAACGGTGATGATGCGGAAAACGGCATTGGCAGGGAGGGTGAATTAATTGGGAAGTTAAAAAAAAGTCGTCATTAAGAGTTGTGAAATCCGTGGACTCTGCATGAGAAATGACGAAGCGACGAAAGACTTACGAAGTTTTAAAAACTTCGTAAGTCTGGGATCTACAACTTGTTATGGGGAGCGAAACCATGCGGCAACCTGCCTCACCTACATCTTCAATCCAATTTCCCTTAACCGCTCATCCAGGTACTCTCCTGCGGTGATGTCGGTATACAATTTAGGATGTTCCTCATCAATACATGAATCCAGACTTGTTAAATCCATGCCCGATTTTGGGTGCAGGAAAAACGGTACCGAAAAACGGGAGTATTTCATCAGTTCGCGCGGCGGATTAACCACGCGATGGGTTGTTGATTTTAGTTTATTGTTGGTTAGGCGCTGTAACATATCACCTACGTTTACTACCAGGTCTTCACCATGGGCCTTAACCGGGAACCAGGTACCTTCGCGGGTTAGCAGCTCAAGTCCATCGGCACTGGCGCCAATAAGCAGGGTGATGAGGTTAATATCCTCGTGTGCGCCGGCACGTACGGCATCATCAGGTACCGAATCCGGATCGGTTATCGGGAAGTAATGTAGCGTACGCAATATAGAATTGCCGTTATGTACCTTATCGTCAAAATAGTTTTCCGGCAGGTTTAAATATACAGAGATAGCCTGTAGCAGGTGTTTGCCTGCGTCTTCTAACTTTTTATAAACTTCAAGGGTGGTTGTATTAAATGATGGTAATTCATCAACCACCACATTATCCGGGTATAGTTCTTTAATAGCCGAACCATCTGTTACCGTTTGGCCTATCTGCCAAAACTCCTTTAAATCAGGGGTTTTAAAACCTTTGGCGGTTTCTTTCCCCTTGCCGGTATAACCACGCTGACCGGCCAGGCCCGGGATCTCATATTTTTGTTTTATATCATCGGGCAAGGCAAACAGGGCTTTAACCTGGCTGTACAGCTCATCTATCAGCTGTTTGCTTAGGCCATGATTGGTGATGGTTACAAAACCGGTTTGGTTAAAGGCTTCGCCAATTTTGTCAGAAAACTGTTTTCTATCGGCAGCGCTGCCGTTTATATAGTCATTAAGGTTAAGCCTTGGGATATTTACTGTACTCATAGCTGTAAGTGCTTTATAAAAAGTAAAATTATTAAAAAATTAACAGAGCAGTACAAAGTGTTAATAAATGGTATTATTGCTGCTTTAAAATCGCAGCTAAACATTAAGCAACCTAACAAAACAATTTTTGATTTAAACGTTTTATACTTTGTTCCGTCATAGTTGTAACAGGCAACCATTTAAAACCTAATGAAAATGAAATATATAAATAAAGTTTGCGGCATAAGCTTAATAGCATTTATGATGATGCTTGTCGCGCCAAACATAAGCAAAGCCCAGGAAGGGGGCTACGTATCCGACCAGGAATTTTATGATGAGCTTTCGCCCTATGGTACCTGGGTGAGCGATTCGCAATACGGCAACGTTTGGGTACCCGATGCCGAGGATGGCTTTAGGCCATACGCAACCCGTGGTCACTGGGTGGTTACCGATTATGGCAACACCTGGGTATCTGATTACGAATGGGGTTGGGCGCCTTTTCACTATGGCAGGTGGCGTTATGACGACTATTATGGCTGGGAATGGATTCCGGGTCATGAATGGGCACCGGCATGGGTTAACTGGCGCCATGGTGGCGGTTATTATGGCTGGGCGCCTTTAACACCGGGTATCAGCATCAGTATTTCTATTGGCAGCGGTTATCGCGTACCAGATTATTATTGGACATGTGCGCCACAGGCTTACATAGCAAGCCCTAATATTTATAACTACTATGTGCCGCATACCAGGGTTGTGAACATTATTCACCAAACAACCATAATCAACAATACCTATGTTTACAACAACCGCACTTACGTAACCGGCCCAAGGATTGCCGAGGTTAGGCGTGTTAGCCGTAATAACAACATCCAGGTTTATAAGGTTAATAATGTAAACCGACCTAATGGCGGTGGCAGGGTTGTAAACAACACCGTAAACATTTATCGCCCACAAATTAAAAAGGCACCCGATGCAAGACCCGCAAGAGTTGTTAACGCGGCCGAGTATCGCAAAGCCAACCCCAATCAGGGTATTGCCAACCGCGCGGGCGGACAGGCTACCGTGAACAAGAATAATGCTGCACGATTGGCTCAAATGGCAAAAAGTAATGATGCCAAATTTGTAAGGGTTAACAATAACAGGCCTGTCACTACACCTGCACAACAGCAGCAGCCTAATAACAGGCCAGGCCAGCAGCCAAACGGTCGTCCGGCATCAACACAACAACAACAACAACAACAACAGCCAAATAGTAGGGCCGGGCAACCAAACGTGCGCCCAAACAACCAGGCAGATCAAGCTAAACACCAGCAGCAAAACCAGGCTGTACCACAACGCCAGCAACAACAGGAGCAGGCTAAACAGCAGCGCGATCAGCAGCAAGCTAAACAGCAGCAGCAAAATCAGGCTGTACAACAACGCCAGCAACAACAGGAGCAGGCTAAACAGCAGCGCGATCAGCAGCAAGCTAAACAGCAGCAAAACCAGGCTGTACCACAACGCCAGCAACAACAGGAGCAGGCTAAACAACAACAGCAACAACAAGTCCAACAACAACGCCAGCAACAGCAGGAAGCGCAAAAGCAACAGCAGCAGCAAGCGCAACGTCAACAACAACAGCAGGCCCAGCAAGCTCAACGTCAGCAGCAACAACAGGTTCAGCAGCAGGCACAAAGACAGCAGCAGCAACAGGCTCAGCAGCAAGCGCAACGTCAGCAGCAACAGCAGGCCCAGCAGGCGCAACGTCAGCAGCAGCAACAGGCTCAGCAGCAAGCGCAACGTCAGCAGCAACAGCAGGCCCAGCAAGCTCAACGTCAGCAGCAGCAACAGGCTCAGCAGCAAGCGCAACGTCAGCAGCAACAGCAGGCCCAGCAAGCTCAACGTCAGCAGCAGCAACAGGCTCAGC
>NZ_JANTYS010000023.1:0-54722 GCF_024808255.1 Mucilaginibacter dorajii | reverse complement strand
AGCAGCAGGCACAAAGACAGCAACAGCAGCAAGCACAACGTCAACAACAGCAAAAGCAGCAGCAGGAAAAGCAGCAGCAGGACCACCGCCCTTAATACTTAAAAGAGGCTTTAAGCTTTAACTTATAGCACATATAAACTACCATTAATAGGTTTATATGTGCTATTTTTATTGCTGCTAATCTTAAAACAGATATGAGATACCTTTTCAGGCTACAGTTTATAATTACATTCACTATTCTTACGGTTTGTTGCACCTTAACAAGCAATGCGCAGGATGTAAAATCATCCGCCCAAATAAATTTCATTGAAAACTCCTGGGGCGAGGCATTGAAGCAGGCAGCTGCTAAAAACAAATATATTTTTGTTGATGCCTATGCAAGTTGGTGTGGTCCCTGTAAATTACTTAAGGCAACTACCTTTAAAGATGGTAAAGTGGCCAGGTTTTATAATAGCAATTTTATAAATGTGGCTATGGATATGGAAAAAGGCGATGGGCCACAACTGGCCGCGAAATGGGGTTTACAGGCCTATCCAACCATGATCATTTTTGATCCCAAGGGAAAACCTGTTTATGGCACTGTAGGTTATATTAAAGCTGATGACCTGATTAAATTTGGTGTAAAAGGCCTTAACAAATAATAAAGCACAAAAAAGCCGGGCGACGAACACTACCCGGCTTTATATATAAGTTAATTGCTGCTATTTTACAATAAAGCTACCAACCAGTAATTTAAGTACGGCATCCATGCTTAGCGGCTCATCAAATGAAGCTGTAGCAACTGAAACAGAAGTACTACCACCTGATGCATTTTTTAATGTAGTTACATCAACGCCGCCCTGGATAACGTTTTGTTCGCCGTCGTAATTGCCATCTACTAAGCTAACTCCCGTATCGTTTCCTTTTGCAGTTGTGCTAATGATCCATGGGGTTACACCAATAAGCTGACGGGTTGCTGATGCGTGACGCGCCTCAACAGCATGAATAGATAAAGCGGCGGTTAATACCGTTTTATACAAATCGGCACCTGCCGCGGTTTTGTTAGCCAATATGTTTTCGGCCTGGCCTTTATAAGCGCGTACACCTGTATCTTCAAATGCAACGGCAACTTTTTGGAAAGTAGCCAAATCTGTATAAACAGAATTACCTAAAGGACCTTTTCCTGTACCGCCACCAGCCGAAAAATCGAATGTTGGGCTGGTTACCGGCGTACCGCCTACGCTTTTGATAACTGCTATCAAAAATTCTACGTGTTTACTTTCGTCATCAGCGATGGTTTGATAATAAGGGTGGATAGCAGCTGGGATAAATCCGGCTTTATCAACCGCGTTTGCATAAAACTTGGCTTCAAGAAACTCTAAAGTAAGCGCATAGTTCAAAATATCAACAACTGATGGAGTTGATGTTTGAGCAACTGCTCTTTTGATCATTGTACCCAAAGCAAAGGGTACAGCAGCCATTGCTACTTTTGAACCAAAGCTGGTAATGTTTTTGATCGCGGCACGACGAGGGTTTACCTTATCGGAAAAATCCGGATCTATTTTTTCTATTTCTTCTATGATGTTGAATAAATTCATGGCGTTTTTTTGATTAAGCTGCTACGTAACTATAATTTGATGCACTTACTTTAGTTTTCAGGTATGTGTTGGCAATTTTCAATACATCTGCTATAGATGCCGAAAGATTCAAGCCATTAGCATCAACCTGATCGCTGGCTGCAAATGAGCCCGGCGTAATTAAATTGCTGATCAGCGCGGCGTGCCTTGCTTCAACAGAAACAATTTTGCCGGCAAGTGTAAGGTAAGCACCACCACCAATTAAATAGCCCGCGCCATCATAAGCTTTAACGCCGGTATCTTCAAATGCTTTGGCAGCACCTAATGTGGCAGCCCTGTTGGTAAAGTTAATTGAGGTAAAATCAACCGTTAATGCAGGGATAGCGTTTGCGCCTAATGCAGCTTTAAAAAACTCGCGATGCAAAATTTCGTGATCACGGATGCTGGTCAACAATGCTTTTTCGTTATCGGTAATGCCAGAGTAAGGAGTTAAAACTACCTGGGTATAAAAGGCTGCTTCCAGTTGCTCTAATGCGTAAGCATAGTTAAGGATAGCCAGATCGCCGGTTGCGCCGATATCGATACCCTTGGTAGGGTTAACAATAACGGGATGATCTTTGGTGCAGGATGCGGCAGCTAAAAGCCCTACCGAGGCCACACCCACTCCTGCATAACGCAGGAATGACCTCCGGGCCATATTTGCTCCTGATATGCTTTCTTGTGATTCTGTTTTCATAAAGTAAAATTTTTAATGGTTCAATTAGTTTCGTTTCCGTTTGTAAATGGACATACGCTGATAGAAACCCGGTGGATTGTAAAATGTTGATAATTAGTATACTCTGAATTAGAGTAATTGCCAAATGGGTTAAGCTTTTTCGTGAAAGTTTAAAATTGACGAAATAGTCAAAGGATAACACGAATCCATTTCACATCTTCATACGGCATCATGAAATTAAAAAGGGAGGTAATAAAACAACGGCGATTCACATTAGCGCAGTAATCAAAAAAAGAAAGACACCCTTTATTTCAACACGTTTTAAATATTGATTAAATAATGGCGGGGAAATAACGGCTTTCCTTAAAAGCAATTACGTTAGAAACTTTCTACATGAAGGGTGAGTGTTTTTGAGTCCGAAAGGAATTTTTTCAATAAAAAAGGCCGGAAAACTCTCGCAGTTTTACGGCCCTACATCTACCTATGAAAAACAACCCTTTGAGAAGGGTATTAACCATTAGTCAATTGTAATGCCAAATGCTTAATGTGTGTAAATAACACAATAAACGCGGTTTTTACTTTTAGGCAATATGTAGATGTGGAAAAACTTCTACGCGAACACGGGTTTATTTTACACAATACCAGGATTTTAAATAATTTTTCCCCAATAAACATCCCTTAAAATTTACAGGTATAAATGAACATTAGTAGAAACCATACCCACCAAACATTGTTAATACCTTTATGGACCACAATGTTTACTTACTGGCGACCGATCCTAAAAACCCTTGCAGAGATATCATTCACTCCAGGGATACCAGGCTAAAGGTGAGGGTTTTTTGCCTTGCTGAAGAAAGATTTAGTGCAGATCCTAATGAAATTCAGCTTTTTGGTTACGTGAATGGAAAGCTATATGCCTTTGAAACCATCAATATTGCGGCCGACGACGCTCTTGATGTGGTAAGCGCCATTCAGTGGTATGCCGATTACATGGATGAGCCTGATATGGAAATATTGCCCGAAGACCCACGGCCTGGGGAAAATATAGCTATGTGAAGCTGTGTTTTACAGCTAAAAAGACTTCCCGAAAAATTAAAATGCTCAAAAATAGCACCTTAAAATAAATTTGAATTTTTTTTTTGAAGAATAGATTTAAGCTTCTATATTTGCAGTCCCAAACGCAAGGGAGTTATAATCGAAAGAGAATAACAAAACGCAAGGGAGTTTAGCTCAGCTGGTTCAGAGCATCTGCCTTACAAGCAGAGGGTCACTGGTTCGAACCCAGTAACTCCCACATAACAAAAGCCTCTTAGAGATAATCTAAGGGGCTTTTTTTGTGGAGTTTAGGGTGGTTTGGCTAAACAAGCCCTATCGACCGATAGTTTGTTTGCACACTGTTTGCACAAACAGGGTAACCATAATCTCAATCACATGGTTACTTACAAAGTCCTGCTTGATACAAGGCGGGCAAAATCAGACGGCACATATTCAGTGCAAATCAGGATCACTTACAATCGTAAAAGCAGTACAGTGAACACAGGAGTGTTTATTAAGGAGGTATTTTGGGATAACAACCAGGCTAAGGTATTAAACACGCATCCTAATGCAGCCCTGCTAAATAAAAAAACAACCGAGTTTTATTTAAAAGTACAGAAGGCTGTACTGGAACTTGAGGGTCAAGAAAGCTTTGATCTTGACATACTAAAGGAGCGATTAAGCGAGGATTATAGTACAACGAAGGCAAAGGCCAACCAGTGCTTTAAAGAGTTTGCAGATCAGCTTATAACAAGCATGTTCGAAGCAAACGAGACAGGTAACGCTACAGTTTATAGGACTGCAACTAACAGACTGCTGGTCTTTGCAGACAACCCCAAGCTAAGGTTTGTCGAAATCAATTACACTTTTCTTGAAAGCTTTAAGCGACACCTTACAAAACAGGAGATTAAACCCAACTCTATAAGTAATTACTTCAGAACTTTAAGGGCAATTTATAACAAGGCTGTCAAGGCTAAGTTAGTTGACCGGTCACATTATCCTTTCTTAGATGTCACCGTTAAAACTGAGAAGACCGCCAAACGTGCAATTACATTAGAGGATTTAAGGCGTATACTTTACGAACCTTATAAACTAAAGTCTCAGGAATGGCATGCTCGTAATTATTTCTTATTAAGTTTTGCCTTACGTGGTGCTTCCTTTACAGACCTTGCTTACTTAAAGCCAACTAACATCGACAAACATCTGTTAGCTTATAAGAGGCGTAAGACGGGTACAGAATTAAAGATTAAGGTCATCTCAGAACTAACCAAGCTACTATCGTATTACGCCGGCAGCAATTCTAAATATCTGCTTCCTATTTTGCCTTACGATGTAGTTGAAGGTAGCAGAGAGGCAAAGAAAATTATAGCTCAGTGGATTAAAACTACCAACAAATATCTTGATCGGATCGGAATTAAGCTTGGAATAGATGATGAGATTACGACTTATGTATCAAGACATACTTGGGCGACGTCGGCCAAAAAACTTGGGTTCTCCAACGAATTAATTGCTGAATGTTTGGGCCATGAGTATGGTAATAAGATTACTAATATCTACCTTGATACATTCGACCAAAGCATGATCGATAACGTGAACTCGGTTGTACTGCTAAATCTAAAGTCTTGTCACCGGGAAATTAAACATCAATACAGGTATGGATTAAAGGCTATGTTTGACCCATCATCGTTTAAAGGACAAAAGCTTAAGTTACAACCAGCAGCAATTCTATAATTGCAAAATGTAAATTTGATTAGCAGGGCATGCAAGTGTCCTGCTTTTTTTTTATAATCGTAAATGGCATACATTATTAAGCTAACCGTCAGTCCGGAAATTCTATTAAAGTATAATCATGGGGGACGTTACGGTCAGCAACAACTCGTTGATGCAATTAACCTAAAAGAAAAATTACCCGTAACCTTCGAGTATGACTTTTTTAAGGAAGGTGAGGTAATGACCGAAAGTAAAGGGGCAGAAGTCCGTCAAGGTTTCAACAACTTGTTAGAGACGCATCTAGCCGACCCAGATGATGACTTTCTTTATTATGTACTGTCCCAAAATCACAATGCCAGATTGAGAGTAATGCACATGCAAGATATAAGATTGGATGACGAACCACGTTCCCTAAGACGCAAGACAAAGGATTTGGCTCAATTGATTCTATATTATGATCAACATCCAATTGACTACAAAACTAGAATAACCTTTGAAGGAACAACCGGTAGCACAGTCAGAATAAATTCAAAAGAGTTAAACAACTGGCTCAATAAATTGATAAGGAATGCCATAGCTCTTGCAGATTTTCCGACGGATGAACTTGTTAATTATATGCCATACTTATTGCCTGGAACTACAAATCGGGAACTTCAATTGGCTACAGCTTCAAGTTTGTCACTTACGAATACCGCCGAAGAACATCATAGAATCTTTACGGAATTTCTTTGGTTTATTTTTGACTACTTACGCGAGGAGAACGTGATAAAACATAAAAAGAAGGTCAAATATCCTACTAAAGTAATGCTGTTCCTGTATGACTTAGCAAAACTATTTGAGTGGCTTCCCCAAAACCACATGGTTATAGATGAGGCAGATTATATTCGGAGTCTTTTTACAAACTATTTTAAAAAGAGAAGCAAAAGCGATAAATAGGATTGTTTTTAGTGTGTCAAATATCGGTCTGTCACAGACTTGGTAACGTAATCTTGTAAAACCAGGCAATGTTGCCGGGTATAAGATTAAATAAAATGGACATACTTAATAAGTTCCATGATGTAGCTGAGGGGGCAGAGCATGACCCCAATAAAAATTCTTTAAATGCCCAACAGGCGCTTGGCCTAGAACCTGGCCCTTTAATAATTAATAATGCTCACGATTTTTTAGTTCATGGCAAGAGCCTTAGGGATGCAGATGTTAAGCATCTGGATACAGGTATAAAGTGCATGAACGCAGGTTTGAGAGTAGGTCGTTTCTCAAATGAGATGTTAGACAAGGGTGGCCGTCGTTACATATTTATTGATTTTGTAAAAGCGCGAGGTTATGTTAGTTGCAAACTCATACTTGAAGGAGGTATGGAGGAACTTTTTAACGCATACCTTGATGGTAAAGTAACAGTTCGTTTCACTTTATCGCAACTGATTGAGGAAGCCAAGAAGCACTAACTCAGTGCTAAATACCAGTGGGGCAACCGCTCCACTGGTTTATTAAACCACTCATTTATTTAAAACAAAGAACGGCTCAATGAGCCGCATTAGATAACTATACACTATGACAACTACATATACAGCTGTTAAGCTTAACCAAGGACAGTTCCTTAGCGAAATAGAACCATTTAAATCTTCATGCATACCAACAGATCATATCATAAACAAGACTGTTCCCGGTTGCGGTATCACTACCCTCGAAGCATTACATACTAAACGGCATAGCATAATCATTCTACCAAACGTACCTGTGATAGAGGGAAAAGTAAGTGAGCAAAACAAACCAAAAAACAAGGGACATTACTTATTAGGAGTGCATAAAGGTATCGAAATTGAACACATACAGAAATATCTAAAGTCGGATAATGTTTACAAGAAAATACTCACTACACCTGAGGGTTTTGTAAATAAGGTTATTAAAGCCTTCGATGGTAATAAGAAAAGCTTACTGGAAGATTACTTTTTGCTCTATGATGAATGTGAAAGAATAATAACAGACGTAAGCTACAGGGACGCAATCACCGCACCAATGAAGTACTTTTTTATGTTCAAGCAAAAGGCATTAGTCTCAGCGACAACCCTTCCGTTTTCCGACAAGCGATTGAATGACTTTAAACATATCGTTATAGAACCGAACTATGATTACAGTAAGGTTATTAAAGTAGTACAAACCAATAACGTACTTGAATCATTTAGACGGCATACTAATGATTTAAATAGTGAGCAGTATGCAATCTTTCTAAATTCTACTGATATCATTCTTGCGCTAATAGAAGGTATGGGCATTCGAAGTGAAAGCATGGTGTTTTGTGCCCAAGACAGTGTTAAAAAGCTTGCAGGTGATGCCTTCATGAATGCATCTCATATTCTTGCAACAGATCGGATAAAGAAATATACTTTTTATACCAGCAGGTTTTTCTCGGCAGTTGATATTAAAGTAAACCACACACCTGATATCATCATGCTAACAGACGTTTATTTTGCAAAACACTCTATACTCGACCCATTTACCGAGGTAGTACAAATATCGGGACGATACCGCAACGGCATTGCAAGCCTTACTCATATAAGTAATTTTAACCCCAAGCTATCTTCTAAATCGGAACAAGAGTCAAGACATTACCTTGATGGATGCTTTGATACCTACAAGGGTTTTCTAAAAAGCTATAACCATGAAACACATCCGGGCAGCAAAGACATGTTTAGCACTGCAATATCAACATCACCAGTACATAATTTCTTTGATGATGATGAGGTAAACCCTTTCATGGTAGACAACTACATTTCAGAAGAAAGGGTAAGAGGCTACTACCGTTCTGAATCCTATCTGAAAGAACCGTACGAGATGCTCCGAAATCATTATAAGCCCACATTTAAAACCGAGAAATATGCGTTAGGAGACTATGAAAGGTTATGCAGAGGAACGAAAATGCCAGAGAGCGAGAAGCGTAAAGTGATCGCACATCAAATTGATAAGTTCACGCCTAGACATGGGAATTATGTCATTGAGCCTGAAGGCTTACGCGACTCTATTAGAAGTGCATATCCATTAGTTGCAACGTTATACGACTTGGTAGGGCTTGAAGGTCTGGAGCAAACAGATTACTCTATAGGTAGTATAAAGGCTGCTATAAAAGTAGCGGAGAGTAACGCACTTTACAAACGCCTGGCTCCATTTGTATACAATGTCTTCGATGGTCAAGTATCTAATTCTAAAGACATGGCCGCTAAACTAACGAAGGTTTATAAAGACAATGGGGTTATAGAGGAAGCTAAAGCCGCTCATATATCAAAGTTTTATAACACAACTAGAAGCACTAAAGATGGCGAACACGTCTACAAACTACTTAGTAAGCTTTGGTAACAACCAATCTATCAATCCATCTTTTTCAAGTTTTTCCTTATGTTACGGGCTGATAAATTCTTTGGATTGATAGACTGATTTTAACAGCAGCCGCCTTAGGGTGGCTGCCTTGTTTAATGGGGTGCAATTACCTGTTTTATGCCTTAAAAGCTTCAATATGCAGGGTTTACGCTTAAACAATGCAATTACTATTCTAAGCCTATAAGAAGTCGGAGATGCCTACTATTTGACACTAACGGGAAGCTTACCACCTTTGGCATCATCGGCAGCAATATTAATCCCAGCCACTCGAACGATATTTATCTCCTGTTCGCCCAACACCTTGACGTTTAAGGAGCCGTCAGGGTTAAGTGGTACAGTTACAAACTTTGACGGTGTTACCGCAGCATTAGCCTTTGGAAACACACCTACTACAGATAGCGTAAGAATAACTAAACAGAAGGCGATCACAGTTAGAACGCCATTGAGGTACTTTTGACTTGTCATGATGGGTTTGATTTAAGTTTCATACAAGGTAAGCTGATTAGCTGATATATACAACTACTTTACAACCTCCGGGCTGTGCCACTTTGTAAATCTAAGCCTCTAAGGATATAGCTTGTTAAGTTGATGACGCAACAACACGTAGTTCGTAATACCAAACACCTGCTACCAGTACAAAGCAATAAGCCATCGGCCATGCAAGAAACGTTGCATTACTGGCTGGGTCATCAAAACCAAACAACAGAAGGAAGGGCACGAATGTTAATATTATAGCTACAATACTTATCAGGATCCTTGTTGTCACCCAATTCCATTTAAGCATAGTCAGACTATGTAGTGAAAGCCAAAACAGCACCCAACTTGGTATTGATAACACCAACCCATACGGTAGTGAATAAAGGTAGAATCCGCCAACAGCTGTGAGGTTGTGAAAGAAATTAGGTCTAGTAAGAGCATCGTACACTCCATAAAGCGCAGGTCCAACAAGTACGCTTGTTAGCCATATCTTTAGGCTATAGATAAGTGTTTGCTTCATGGCTATTTGACAAATCCGACGATATACATTGCAACGAAGAGCAAGGTAAACACTTGAACCCAGTTAAATACTGAGGGCTTACGTACAAACAAAACTCCCACGATACTTCCGGCAACAATACCAATCAATCCCTTAAGGTAAAGTGTGTGAAGGCACATTGCCACGCCTCCCAAAACTAAGTACAGGAATACCGTTCCAGCTACTATCTTAAAGGCGACTATGTTTACTTTTGTCCAGTTCATTAAGCAAGTTTTATCTTAAGCTTGTAGTACACATTGATGGTGTTGAGTAGGCTGTAAAATACCCATTCGAGTTGTTCAGGATGTTCCAGTGTCATAACCTTGTTATGGTTGTGCCTTATGTCAAAGTTGTTGACTAACTGAAAGAACGCTTCAACATCCGGCCTCGCTATCACAGATGTGAGATCGCTTCTTAGTGGCTCAAGAACTGCCGCCAGCGTCACACACGCGGAACGCATATGCTCCATAGTCTGAGGCTCGTCAAAGAATAGCTTTTTAGCGTGATTAATCTTCTCATCGATAGCTGCGTCACTGGTAGTGATTTCTTGAGTAACAAGCCCAATCATTGGTACCTTGGGAAGACCTTTTTCTACTTCTTTGATTCCGTCCTGAGTAAGCAGCACTTTAGTGTATGAACCATTTACATTCGTTCGATTTGGCCATTCCAAGAGACCTTCTTTGCCTAAATACGTTACTACTCGTTCGAATTCCTCAGGTGTTTCACAAAAACATAATGGATAATCATGTAGTGGAAATAATGTTCTTGATTTGTATTCGTTTGCTCCAAGGTCGTAGAGAAGTTTTAGTAGGTGGTTTGCTTTCTCATGAAAACTTTTAGGGTATTTGTAAGTGGAGAGTCCATGGTTAATGAATGTCGTACTAAGAAAGATAGGCATTTCATTTCGTATTGTTAAGTTCTTACAGATACCTGCTAATAAATAGTGATTGTAGTCACCTTTATTGATATACTCTATCGCCAGTGGTAAAGATATGTTTACATTACCTGCAACAAGTGATGTGTAGCTAAAGCTTAAGCCATCAGCAGAACGAGGTTCTGGAAATTTATATCCTGAGAGTAAACAGTGGGTTATCGTTGTCATACAGTAAAAGTACTTAAATGAGAGGTATACTTATTAAACATGTTAAGACAGGGAGATAACTCACGCTATATCTGATATTTAAATCTGACACCCTATTATAAAACAGCCAGGTTAAGAAACCTTTTTTATTAGCTCCCTTATTCTTGAAATAGCTGTACTGACAAGTCTATTTCAATCCGAAATTTCTGTATAGTTCACGCCCCCACCGGTACATTATGATATAACCCCGCCTGATGCTCGTGAGACAGACGTATAATATATGGCGCGATCACAGCATCAGGCACCCAGTAATCGAAAAAGGAATCCGCCTCTAATTTTCTGAACCCACATACAGTCTCATCTAACAAACCTGCCTAACGGTATTCCCTATCTGCACTTGCCTATTCTCTTAAAGGCTGTAATGCTTACCGCCATGCTTAGCACTTACATCAATTATTCACATTGTAACACACCAACCCACTAATATCATGAACAAACAACACACCCACACCCACAAAGTCCAACTATCAGCCTATAACATGGAGGTTAAGGCTGCCTACTTTAAAGTGCTAAAGCAAACCAAACAGCTGCTGGCAACTATCGAACGTCATGAACTGCGTTGCACTTACTTGCGCAAAACCAAGGACAACAAGGGCTTTATCACTACAGTAAACGAACTGATATCACCACTACTTTACCTATCCTTAGAATGGAGCGTAGACAACCTAACTATCAGCTACGGGTTTGAATGCTTTAACAATGAGTCGGAGTACACCGCTATTACTGCAAAGTTCGTACGCTTGCTTTACAAGCTTACTTCTATTGAACATACCACACTTGACATTGAAGAATGCATCGACACTGAGTATGTTAACACTGATTGCTCAGCATTGTACGAAGCCATTGACGATAGCAATAACAAGCAGCATAGCTTCTCACTGATAGCCTATAAGCCAACAGGAAAAAGAAAACAGCTTAAGGCAGTGGCATAGTTAAAAGCTGTTTACTAACTTCGTGGCAAACAAAGGAGGAAACCGACAGCATACCACAACGAAGACATATTAACATGTAAAATATAAGCGTTAAGCTTTGTTTGTTCTACTTTAGGAATCGGGAAAATTCATAATTGTAGCAGAACAAATGAGTTCAACGTCCGGCGCGAAAGCGTCTGGGCGATGACTTGTTTGTTGCTACTGGGTTTTCCCGAACCTCTAAAGTGCAGACGTAGTTAAGTCCAGGCGCTTTCGTGCATTACAAACCTACCGATTGAGGACTGCTCGGTGCCTTATCTATAAAAAAATGCCTACACACAAGATTATCCATTGTCCAGTTTGTAATAAGAAATATGGCATATATGAGGAAGCATTTACAAACTTTCTTTGCTTCGATTGCAATGCACCCATCCAATACAATGTTAAAAGGAAAACCGTCACAAGTCAGTACAAACCCCCAACGGCCTATAGTCACCAACCGTCTAATTTAAGGACTGAAAAGTTAAACGTTAAAAAGAAAGACCCATTGGAGGTAGTCGCTATTTGGATTTTCGCTGTTCCTTTAGCTGGGATTATTTTAATAATGATCGTAATGGGGTTATCAAGTCTCGCCAAATTGGTAAGCACACCTGATGCAAAAGCACAGCCGATAAGTACTTATTCACCACCATCTAATATCGCGTCACCAACTAAGGACGTTCAACCACAGTCAAATACACAAGCAGAAAACAGACCTTATCAGTTATGTAGTGTCAGGCTGATCAACACACTAAGAAACACAGATAAGACTGGTGGTTATAAAGCGTCGACCGATGTAGATACTAAAACGTTGACCTTAACCCTTGTCGATAACCCGAACGAGATTATCACTGTTCATTATGATGGTGGTGGGTTACACACCTTTAAACTATATGAAAATGGCGTGCTAGAAGCGACCAAAACGATGTACCGTAGACCGGATCTAGAAAGCGGTGCTAAGGAAATCATATATACAAGCCGAACTGAACAGATTAAAATAATCATCAAGTACGATTAAACCTTTTGCTATAATACAATATAGGCACCCACAATAATCCAACCTAACATCGTACACATGGCATCTAATAATAATTACAACTTGACCGGCAAAACTTTGCCTGAAGGCGTTGAGCACACAGAAACTTTTACAGTAAATGAATTTATCGAACGGGAACAAGCTACCGAGCCGAAGGGTAAGAAATGGCTGTTCAATTTGTTGATAGTACTTGTTCTTTTACGAGAGCTAATTATGCTACCCTACTACATCGTAGTCGGCATTTATAAATGGGTTAGGAAGTTAACCACAAAAGGCTAACAGAACTACAATGACCACAAGCATAGCTATCCTTTTCCCTAAGAAGTTGTTTAAGAGGGAAAGGATAGCTATGCTTGATGGCTGGTCGCAGAGGCCTCTCACACACTCGGAAGAAAGGTGTTCTTCTCTCCTAAGCTGAAACAACAAACTTGCCAGGCTTCATCTCGCTTAATAAGTGCTACGCACACATCGCGCTCGATTGCTTTTGCCCTACTTCTTAAAGGCTTACATTGGCTATTCATGCCCACTTCACCACAGCCCCAACACCAATAGCCAACTACGCCTTTAACCCAACACAAAGCAGCCTGTCATGCCTGTTGTAGTAGCAAAGTCGTTCATCACATTCGCTGTCTCTGTCTTTATATACCTTTCGTTTATGCTGCGCTTACACTTGGTCTGCCGACCAGGTGACGCTTGCAACGCTCAATATTTATAAAGCCAGCCGCTCATATCGTTAGGCTCACCTGCGCCTCGTCGAGGACTTCACAACTGTCATGGCGTTTGAAAAGCCCAAGCTACAGCCCTAAGAAGTCAAACGCAACGCCAGTTTTTTGTGTGAAGCATTCTTTGTGGTCGCACTTCGTGCTGTCTCCACAAAGATCCTCTCCTCTATTCGCAGCGGCTCGCAGACTTTAGATAAATGCTATATTTACGATATGAAGGATTCTCAACTTACTGATAGGATAGAATATCTATATGACATAGCAAAAGTCGCAATAGCAAATCGCATTGGCGGAAGTGTTAGAGAGACAGATTATGTCAGCCAACCCGATTATATCGCGTTTAAAGCGGCTGCTCTTTCTTTTATAGATTCCCTTTATGGTACCGAACACTCTTATTACAGACTATTCATGGGCGCTGTAAATAATACTTACGTTAGTAATATAGAAAGTGGAATGAAGGTTCTCGCTGCAATAAAACATGAAATCGATAACGGTTGGCTCACTACTGTTAAGCAACTGGTCACAGCCGAAGTGTTTTCTAACTTCTTGGAAATGGCAGAGCATCTACTTGATGAGGGTTACAAAGATGCGGCTGCTGTGATGATAGGCTCTGTGCTAGAAGAACACCTTCGGCAGCTTTGTGCAACTTATGGGGTTGATACACATGTTATAAAAGGGACAGACAATGTTCCTAAAAAGGCCTCTACTATTAATGAAGATCTAAAAAAGGCCGGAGCATATGGCCCAATACAAGTAAAGCAGGTTACTGCTTGGTTTGGTACCAGAAATAGTGCAGCACATGGTCATTATGGCGAGTATACTTTGGCTGAAGTCAAGATAATGTATCAAGGAGTGCTGAATTTCCTTTCGGAGGTAAAATAAATGTTTGGCAGTAAAGCTGTGTCTATTTACGTTTAGCTATTTTTCTTATCTTTAATCATGGAGTATAACGCTACAATTACCTTATCCAGTGCCTGTGTAGAGGCAATCCGCGACGGCGACGTTAATATGTTAGACATCCTATACGAAGAATTAGATGGTCATATAGCTATAGAAAAAATGTTAGCACAGTACCATAGTGGAGCTTCAATATCGTTTAAAATCGATGAAGGCTCATTAGATATCGATACGGATGGATTTGGAGAGTTCAGTGTTGAGTACATAAAGCACGTTTATAGTGGCTGTAAAGATGTCGATATGGACGAAGAGCATGAAATGCTTATTGAAATTGTGCTTAATATGCTGTCAGCGCAAGCTACACTCAGTGGCGAAGACATTTTAGAAAGGGAACCCGATACATACTAACTTAAAATTATTAAACATGGAAAACGATATCGACAATATGCTTAACCCAAACGCCAGCTACAATGATCTTGAGGGTAAGGCTCAACTATCTTGGGATATAGACGAAAGCATGGGCTTAGAAACCGTCGCCAAGAAATGTAATATTGACACCTCAAGGTATGAGGCCATTGGTTTAAGCTTGGGGTTTCACCAGGAGAGCTTTTACCTCAACCTAATGCTAGCTGATAGACAACCTTTGCCCAATGGTAAGCGAAAAGTAAACAGTGTTCTAACCGACATAAGCTATGAGGACTTTTTCGGACTTGTTAAAGAACTTGATGTAAATCTTTTTGAACGCTTTGTCAATCATAGGGAGCTTTACCAATACGGTGGAGAGGAAGACATCGATAACGTAACTATTGTTTCCTAATCAACATTAGTTGCTCGCTGGTAAATATTATCTAACGGGATTCCTGCAAATTATACTCAATCATTATGACACCTCTTTTTAATTCATCAAGCGACTTTTAGCTTATAAGACAATAGGAATAGCACGAACTCATTGCCGTTCAAGGCTAGAATCCAAGAAAATAACTTACCCCTTATATAAGGATTTTTGCTGTTTTGTTGGATGGGCTTAAGAAGGGAAGCTAAGTGCGTTAATTATCAGTTACCACCAAGGTGTCACTAATATAAGCAACAGAGAGCGTCTCATACTTTACTAAGGCTGTCCTTGCCTTTTTAAGATCATATTGCAACTGACGCAGCAACTTTTTAACTTCCGTTATCTCGGCCAAGCAAAATGATTCGTCTTTAAGTAGCTTTTCGTACTCTGTATGTACTGTCATATCTCAAAGGTATGGTTAAATAGCTCAGCTGGTTCAGAGCGCATTGATAGTATCGTTGTTAAGCTTCCCTATTGGTTACAGGCGTAGATGGGGTGAAGGAATGAATTACTCTGCAAAGTTACGCTTCTCGCTGCTGTAGCGTGCAAGAGCTTCCGGCATAAACCCACAAGCCACAGCACCACCCATTTATTCCTTTGCCTCTTGCACTTGGTTGCTCTAAGCGTGGAGGGTTCCGTAATTCATTCCAATCACTTAATCAAAAACTATATGGAAAACTCGACCTGAGACTCATTGTCTACTAATAAGAAATAGCTTAGTTTCGCTTAACAGTTCATCAATTTATTTACAAGGTTGCCTTGTTTGCACATAGCTTGCACAAGTGTACATACATAGTTAAAAATAGGCTTTATCGTGGTAGGAACGAAGATGTGACTTAATGCTTACAAGCAGAGGGTCACTGGTTCGAACCCAGTAACTCCCACTTAAAGCCCCACAGAAATGTGGGGCTTTTTTATTTTGAAACTATGTTTTTCGCCTGCATCCTTTACTCATCATCAAAAGACAAGTATTACGTCGGATCAACTGCCGATATTGGCGAACGCATCCGAAAACACAACACCAATCATTCAGGATTTACAGGTAAAACTGGGGATTGGGTTTTGAAATGGTCGGAATCATTTATAACTAAGGAGGGGGCTGGCAAACGGGAACGGCAAATTAAAGGTTGGAAAAGCCGTAAGATGATAGAAAATTTATTATTGGAGGTTAGCTTAGCCGGTTCAGAGCATCCCGATTTTACATCGGGAGGGCCACTGGTTCGAACCCAGTAACTCCCACATAACAAAAGTCTCTTAGAGATAATCTAAGGGGCTTTTTTTGTGGAGTTTAGGGTGGGTTGGCTTACAAGCTCCGTTTTTGCAATTCGATATTCAACTCGTTTATGCCTGAATTAGCTGATAATTTGAGTTTCAATAAGTCTTTATTTAAGGATAAGCAATTCCCTCAACGTGAATATTTATAAGGCTTGTGTGAGGCATATTTAATGTTTTTCCTGGAGTTACCTTCAAATAATACTTAAGATAACTATTCATAACAGCCTGTGATTCATGAACATACTGTTCCCTGAATGATTCACCAAAAAAAGCAATTAAGGGTTCCCCATAGTGCATTTGTCCCTTCTCATCAACATATATAGAAAATGAATAATAAAAATTTGTGTATGCTTTATTGATAGTAATATTAAACGTTGGATCAAAGTAATCATCAGAAGTGTCGAAATTATTAAAAAGATCTCCTTCCGCTTTCCATTTTTTTACTTTTACTGATGGACTTTTGCTTATTAACGCAACCGGTTGTCTTGCTGCAAAAGCCTTTTTTATGTCGGTGTTAGCTTTGATTACCAATGATTTTATAAACAAACTATCTTTTCGACTGGCACGTTTAAGTATAGTTGTATCACTTCGGAGTACATTTTTTACATAATTATCAGCGTAAAAGGTCATATAAATCCCAACGCCTCTAATGTCGACACTGTCACCCTGGGCTTTAAGCATTTCCAGCACGAGGCTGTCTTTACTCATCTTTCGTACTTTTAGCCAGGTTCTGGCTGTGTTAAAAACAGAGTCATAACCCCGTGAGAGCGGAAAATTAAAAAAACGTTTTTTACTGGGGCTATATATACTTACCGAATCATCTGAAACGAAATTTACTTTCCACTGAGGTTCTAACTGGTAACCATACTCACTAAATGAGAGGCCATTTTTTAGACGCCGATTTATCTCAGTGTAACTAATTCCTTCTATTGATTTAAAAGAGATCAAATCCTTCTCGCCATTATGCTTAACAATATTAGGATTATTATTGCTGCAGCCAATAATTATAGTGGCATAGACCAATAATAGCGTTAACACGAAGGTTATTACATTTTGCTTCATGAACAGTGTTTTAAATAAGATAATAATATTGTTTTTTGATCTATAGAGAATCCGGTACCATAATGGATGGTTTTGAGGAATTGTATGTATCTGGTAGTTTTGATCTTTAGGACTTGAAATATTATATCCTCAAAAAAAACATGTAAGCATGATTACCCTCATCTTACCAATTTATTCATTTCGCAAACTCTTTACCGGATTGGCCATACCAGCCCTAATGGTTCGGAAACTTAAGGTAAATAATCCTGCAAGCAGCATCCCTGCGCCGCTGATAACGAATACCCACCAGCTAATAGCTACATGGTCAGCAAAGTTTTCCATCCATTTATTTACTACGTACCACGCAATTGGCGTTACTATGATAAAAGCAATTAAAATAAGCGATATCAGTTCAGTTGATAGAAGGATTACTATTTGCGCAACACTGGCACCAAATACTTTGCGTATGCCAATTTCCTTTGTTCGCTGGTTGGTAGTGTAAATGGCAAGACCTAACAGCCCAAGACAGCTAATCAATATGGAGAAACCTGTTGCCCAGGCGAGCAGGGTTGAGGTGTGTTGTTCTTCGTCGTAAAACCGCGCTATCGTTTCGTCGTAAAAATGGCAATCAAAATCATCGTCGGGATAAGCCTTCTTCCAGGCCTTACCCATATTTGTAATGGCCGTTTTCCACTCCTTACCGCCTGCGGTTTCAGGTTTCAAACTAACATGTAACGTCATCATTGGTCGGGGGATTGGACTACCCGATGTTATGATTGAAGGATAAATGGTGGAATGCAGCGACCGCTGATTAAAATCGGCAACTACGCCAATAATACTAACTTTTCGGCCATCAAACCAATTCAATTGCTTTCCGATAGCTTCACGGGGGATAGTAAAGCCTAATATTTTAGCGTAAGTATTATTAATGATGATGGCTTTCCCAGTGTCGGCTTGGGTTATGTTTCTGCCGGCAAGCAATTTTATCTGGTATATTTTGATGTAGTTTTCATCAGCAGACTTAACTATTATTTCTTCTGTTGTAATTTGCTTTTTTCCGTCGTCATAAGTCATGCGCGTCCTGTTAAATGCATCAGCCGAAGGCGGGTCGTTACCTAAACCCACAAGGGCAACCTGCGGCATCAACCGGAATTCGTTCAGCAGTACCTCGTTTGTGCTGACCTTACTGGTTTGCCAGGGCGTATTAATAAGCAAGATAGCATCTTTTTTAAACCCGAGGTTTTTATGTAAGGCGTAATAAATTTGTTGGCTTACCAAAATGGTAGCCATTATAAAAAATTGGGCTACAATAAACTGCGAAACCGTAAGCGACTTGCGGAGCCACGCATTTCGTGTTTTATTGGTATTGCCCTGCACCTGGTTTTTTAGCACCGTTACCGGCTTGTAACCTGATAATACCATTGCGGGATAAAAACCCGACAAAATAGTTATCACAATGATCAAAATCAGCAGGAAGAGTATGATATTCGGCTGCAGAATATTTGCATGAATATCGGGGGATATAACGTCGGCAAACATTTTTAAAATAACCGGCGCAAGCAATACCGATATGCAAACCGCAAAGGATGTTATAAAAAATGTTTCTCCTAAAAACTGAGCTACTAATTGTATCCGGCTACTGCCCAAAGTTTTGAGTATCCCGATTTCTTTTGCTCTTTGGGCGGCCTGGGCCGTAGTTAAATTCACATAATTGATACATGCCAGCAACAACAAAAAGATAGCGCTGGCCAATAATCCGTAAAGTGTTGTTTTGCTGGCTGGCCATGAGAAATTAAAAATATTGTAGTCGGGATTGAAGTGAATATCATCCAGTGGCTGCAAGGCCAGATCCACGATGGGTGCAGGCATTTTTTGTTCGGCACGCGGTGGATTACTTTTCTTGAAAATGGTATTGATCTGTTTTACCACCCCGGGGGCCTGAGTACCCGGCGCCAACTTTACAAAAACCTGTGATGCCGAAGAGATTCTTTCCCAATTCCTTATATACAGATCATCAGCTAAATGCTTATTAGCTGTGGCGGTACTAAAGGAGATAAAATCGTGAAAGGTAAAGTCGCTATTTTCGGTAAACGTTTCAACTATGCCACTGACTGTTGTCTTAAGGCTATCATATATAACTACTTTACCAATCATTTCATGATATGATACCCCCGGGAAGTAAAGCCTGGCTTGTTGGGATGTTAACACTACCTGGCCGGGCTCATCAAGCACGTGTTGCGATGAGCCGGCAAGCCATGTATAATTAAAAATTTTGAAATATTGCTGATCAACAAGTGTTATCCTGTCCGGGTCTTTGAACCGTTTTTGTGCATTTTTATCTTTGTCGATATAGACAAAATGAGGCGACAGTGAATATACCGGCGTAATTTCCTCTATTCCTGTAGCCTGGCTTTTAATCGCCTCCGCCAGTGGGCCAGGTCCGCCACTCAAATAGTTTTTATGCCCCTGAAATGATATGTTCATAACAACGCGGTAAATCCGGTCGCTGTCTTTGTGAAATTTATCAAACGTAAAATCGTGGAGTACAATAAAGTAAATAGCCAGGAAAGCGCTTAAGCCGATGGATAAACCAATAATATTTATCAGTGTAAACAGCTTATGCCTCCAAAATCCGCGGAATGCTATTTTAAAATAAGTTTTAAACATACGACTGCCGATTAATTTTTCATGTCTCCACCCCGGAGGGTTTACATGGCTCAATATTAGCGGCATAGTTTGGGTAAAACCTCTCAAGTTATAAGATGGGATAACTTTTTGAAGGTGGTTTTTATATTCTAAAGGGGTTTTGCCTGTAAATTGCTTAAAAATACGATGAAAGCTGCTTTGCGAATTAAAGCCTGACTCATAGGCAAGACCAAGCAGTGTGATATGATCATGCGACGGGTCCTGCATTTTGAGTGCAACCTCGCGAACACGGTATTCATTGATAAAATCGTTGAAGCTTTTTTTGAAAACTGTATTAATAATTCGGGATACTTCATGAGTATGCAATCCAAGTTTTTCAGCAAGAGAGCTCAGGCTTAATTCCGCATCCCGGTAGTGCCCTTTTTCCTTTACTTCCATTTTTAACCAGGATCCTTTTTGCTTCAGATCTGCCGGTAATAATAGCTTTACGGTAGTATCCGCCTTCTCAGGAGTTTCTGCTTTTAAATGGCTCTTTGCAGCAATCCAAATGATCAGGGATATGAAAAGAAGGCACAAAGGGAAATAATACTGTGCTCCTGATTTATCGTGGTAATAAAAATAGTCAACCGCTGTAAACGGTATCCATAGTAACCATAGCATACCGAATGCGGTAAGGAAACGATCCAGCCATAGTAACTCGTTGCGGTAACGGTCGCCCTCATGAAATTTTAAACGCTGATAAAAGTGTCCTATCTGCCTGTGAGCCAGGTAAAGGTAAATTGTGACCGAAACAAACGCCAGCAATTGCAATACCGGATTCAGTTGCTGAAAGGCCGGCGTTTTATAAGTAGCTGCACCGCTATTTATACTATCCCTCACTTCCAATGCCTGGCCGCCAAATTCCAGCAGCAACGGACTAAAATGCAGCAGATCCTTAGACTGGAATTTATAATCAGGCCGAGTTATTTTAAGCACGTAAAAGAAAATAAGAGGGCCAAAAGCAAGCGAAAATTGCAGTGGCAGCAGGCTCCAGTTAGTAATGTAAGTTGACAGGCCGACGTCAATGCCCAATATCCGGACTATCCACAAAACAATCGTAACCATCGCCAGGGCCAAAAGCCGGTTTGCAGCCAGGTTTGTCCTTTTGGTGAACCATAAAAGCAGGATAAACGTGAGCGCGATAAAGATCGTACCCAAAAGAGCCAGGTCGTAGGTATTGATATGGAAAGTATATGTATCCATTTGAAATATTAAAACTCAATCGCGCTTACCAACTTGTAACTTATTGATATATATAAGTATGTTGAATGAATATTGATATTTACAATTTTATCGTAAATTATTAAAAACAATGCTCAAAAATGGAGAGTTTTATAATATTAGTTATTTGAAAGTCAATTAATTTGTTTTATTAACAATCAATCTCGTCCCAACAAAGTAACAATTTGTTTTAAACACTTTAAGCGCAAGCAATTTTAAATATTATAGGGTTCAGGGACAGTAACTTCCACATTAACAAAAGCCTCTTAGAGATAATCTAAGGGGTTTTGTTGCGGGCTTTTCTCCGTTTTTTATTCCCAACAGGCCGGTGTTAATGGGGATAATCATAAATAAAACGGATCAATAAAAAAAGTATATTTATCATATAATGACAATCTATAAAAAGCTTGTGAGTTATTGATTGCAATAAGGGAAAGGTTTTATAAAAAACTAAAACGGTAGTCATGCCTAAAGAAGAAGTAGCCAGCCTGCTCAGGTTTTTGTATGAGTTTAAACCCGATGTACGTGAAAAAGTGATCTGGCTGCGCGAGTTTGTGTGGGATTTATACCCGCAAGCCAACGAGCTCATTTATGATAATTATAATGCGCTGGCCCTGGGCTGGTCGGTAACAGAAAAGCTTGGGCAAACATTTTGTTCTATAGCAGTATACCGCAGTAGCCAGGGCATTCATTTTGGCTTTTACTGGGGTTCTGAACTTGAAGATCCGCGAAAACTTTTGTTGGGTAACGGAAACCAGTACCGATACCTTTTTTTTGAAAACCGGGATGATTTCCCGCTGGAGTATGTAACCGGGTTAATAGAACAGGCCTGGCATAACGCCTTACAAAAAGTTAAAAGCCCAAAAGATATTGTGCACGGCAAAACCATTCTTAAAATGACGTCGCCTGTTAAACGGGAAAAAAAGGCAAAAACGAAGTAATATCATTTCCTGACCAAGGCCACCACTTGTTTGATTTGCATATCCGGTGTTTTACGTTGCTTCTACTTCAAACCCCCGCCTACACTGGTGACAGAATACCACCACCACTGATAATCAAAGTCAAAATGCACTTTGATGGACTTTTCTGTGTTGCACCTGATAGCCGGAAGTGTTGCGGAGTGTTTCACTTGTTGCGCAACGCAACAGTTTTACACGAAGTTACTAAGCATACCATCGGTTGCGTCCTTCATTTTATTTTCATCTTTCATATTAAAAAAACATATACCTTGGTATGTTAGTTTAAACCTATTACAAGCAAAAATCACATGCATTTTCGTAACATTACAGGGGCTTGCATGTCTATAAATAAACATTTACTACAATGGCAATTAATCTTCAAAAAGGACAAAAAATAGATATCGGTTTATCAAGGATGACAGTTGGTTTGGGCTGGAACCCAAATGAAGGCACAGGTTATGATTTCGACCTCGATGTATCGGCCATCATGATTGACGCTAACCGATTTGTACCACAGGATGAGTTCTTTGTGTTTTATAATAATGTGGATTCGCCCGATTCTGCTGTTCACCATACCGGTGATGACCCATCAGGCGGCAACAGCGATGGCGGCGATGATGAATCTATCAATGTTGATCTGACTAAAGTTGACGGCAAGATCCAGGAAATTTTATTTGTAGTTACCATTCACGAAGCACAGCCCCGCCATCAAAATTTTGGCCAGGTGCGCGATTCATACATCCGCATTGTGGATGAACTTACCGGATCGGAAGTTTGTAAGTATGAATTAGGCGAAGATTTTTCGATAGAGACCGCTATTGAGTTTGGCAGGCTTTACCGCCGCGGTGGTGCCTGGAAATTTGAGGCATCGGGCGTGGGTTATAAAGAAGACCTGGCCTTCTTTTTAAGCAAATATTTTAAAGGACAGATCATTAAATAAGCACGGCTATGGCAATTAATCTGGTAAAAGGTCAAACTATCGACCTGCGTAAAAATGATAAAGGCGAAAGCTTCGACCTTTCTTCGGTAACCATTGGCCTGGGATGGGATGTAAGACAAACACACAGCGGTGGCTTTTTAGGCAAGCTGTTTGGCGGCGCGGCCGAAGAAAAAGAATATGACCTGGATGCGATAGCTTTCCTGTTAGATAAAAATGGTCGCGTGGCCGATAGAGGTCGCACAGCCATTAAACCCAATGGCAATAAAGTAAGCTTATTTGAGGGCGATGTGGTTTACTTTAACTCTATGAAACACCCATCAAACAACATCTGGCTTACAGGCGATAACCGCACAGGTGCCGGCGATGGCGATGATGAGCAGATTATTGTAAAGCTGGATTCGCTCGACCCTAAGTTCGACCGTATCCTGTTCATCGTAGCGATATACCAGGGGCAGCGCAACAACCAGCACTTTGGTATGGTGGAGAATGCTTTTATCCGCGCGGTTGATAACCACGGTAAAGAGATAGCTAAATTCAGCCTGTCTGGCGATTCAACTTACAACGGCATGTGCTCTATGAAATTTGCCGAAGTTTACCGCAAAGACGGCACCTGGAAATTCCGCGCTATTGGTGAACCGTTTGCTACTGATAACTTTTTAGAATTACTTAAGCAATATTAAAGATTTAGAATCAAGAGTTAAGAGTCAAGAATCAAGAGAGCTGCGCTTATCCGGAGGGATTTTAAGGCCTTGATTCTTGATTTTGCTCTTAGAGAAGAATCAGAGACACAAGCCGCGTTAAAGTGCAGCTGTCTTGATTCTTGACTCTTGGTTCTTGACTCTATCAAAACCCTGCATGTACCACCATTATTCCTTTGATCTTTGGCTTACGCTAATTAAATCAAACCCTTATTTTAAAATTGAGCGCACCAAGATCTTTCACCGGGATTTTAATCCGGGAGGCAAGAGTATAGATGAGGTAGCCAAAGCCTTCAGGCAGGTTGATTTGATGTGCAATGCTGTAAATGAAAACACCGGCAAAAATATTGACGCCGATGAAATGTACCTGATGGTGATTAGCCTGATCAATGATAACCAACTACCACTTGCCGATATTGATACCGGTAAGCTTTACCAGGATATGGAGAAACTGCTGTTCTACTACCTGCCGGTGGTATACTCCTCTGTAACAATTGCTACATTGAGGCATCTAAAACAAAAAGAAGGTGTTACCTTTAGTTTATTAAGTAACACTGGCTTTATAAAAGGCGCAACATTAAGAAAGGTGCTGGTTGAATTACAGCTAAGTGAATACTTTGATTTTCAGCTATACTCAGACGAAGTGGGGATGTCAAAACCAAACCCGGCTTTGTTTGCTTTAATGCTACAACAGATCAATACAAATAGAAATATAGACTTAAGTAATATCATCCATGTAGGCGATAACCCGCGGGCCGATGTAGAAGGCGCTAATGCGGCAGGTATAAAAAGTTTGCTTATTAACTCAAACAACCAATCGATTTTAAGCTTAGTAAGCTAATGAACACTACCTTTTCATTACATCATATTGATAACGCAAGCGGTTTTGGCTTTTGCCCGGATAGCTACAGCAGGTTTAAGTTTGGCGATGAAACCATAGCCCGTGAATTTGGCAACACCCTTGCCAAGGGTTTTATTGAACAGGTTTTATCAAAACAACCCATCGCGCAGCAAATTGTGGTAATTTCAAGTCCGTACTCGTTTATTCCTACCGCTACCTTTGCCATGAAAACCTGGTTTGTGTACCGGCTTAACCGCTGGCTGGCACAGCATGGCTACCCCGTGGTACAGGAAACCAAAGTACACCGTACCATTACCTACAAAGAAGATTATGGCGAACTAAATGCCGAGCAGCGAATGAGCCTGATTGGTAACGATTCGTTTCATATTGATAAAGATTTTTTGGCAAATAAGACACTGATCTTTTTAGATGATATTAAGATCACCGGCAGCCATGAGCGGATGATCATGAAAATGGTGGACGAATATGGATTGCATAACGATATTTATATGCTTTACTTTGCCGAACTGGTAAATAAAAACATCCACCCCAATATTGAGAATTTTTTGAATTACCACCAGGTGAAAACTATTTTCGACCTGGAGCCTATTATTCAAAGCGGCAGTTTTACCATTAACACCCGGATAGTAAAATACATATTGAATTACAATCCCGAATGTTTCGGTATTTTTATACAAAACCAATCAACAGATTTTGTAAACTTGCTATATGATATGGCTTTAGGCAACGGCTACCATACTATTGAGGCATATGCCCAAAACCTTACCTTTATTACCGACAACCTATTTATAAACAATAAAACTTTAATTAAACATGGCAATTAATTTGCAAAAAGGCCAGCGCGAAAGCATCCATGCCCCTAAATTTACCATTGGGCTGGGCTGGGATACCAATAGCTCATCAACAGGCAGCGCGTTCGATTTGGATGCTTCTGTTTTTATTTTGGGTGATAATAAAAGACTGGTAGCCGATGAATATTTTGTTTTCTATAATAACCTAAAATCGCCGGATAGCGCGGTTGAGCATACAGGCGATAACCTTACCGGTGATGGCGATGGTGATGACGAGCAGGTAAAGGTTGATCTATCTAAAGTTGATTCAAAGGTTTCCGAGATCTGCATTGTGGTAACCATTCATGAAGCCGAGGCACGCAGGCAGAATTTTGGCCAGGTTCGCAACTCCTTCATCCGCGTTTTTGATGCCGAAACAGGTGCCGACATCCTGAAATACGAGCTGGAAGAAGATTTTTCTATAGAGACAGCCGTGGAGTTTGGCCGGATCTACAAAAAAGATAATAACTGGAAATTTGAAGCTGTAGGCGTAGGCATGAAAGGCGGCTTGCAGGATTATTTAAACAAATACCAATAAAACTATGGCAATTAATCTTCAAAAGGGGCAGCGCATCAGCCTCGAAAAAAGTAACGGCAGCAAATTACAAAGTGTTTGTGTAGGCATTAACTGGGGCGCCATTGAAAAGAAAGGCCTGTTTGGCTTTGGTACCACCAAAGAAGCGGTTGATCTTGACGCCAGCTGTGCTTTGTTTGACGAAAGCAAACGCCTGATAGATGTAGTCTATTTTGGCAACCTGCGTGCAAAAGATGGTTCGGTACGCCATAGCGGCGATGACCTTACCGGCGATATGGATGGTAACGACGGCCTGGATAACGAAGTGATCACGGTTGATCTTTCAGCCATAAGTCCGGCTGTAAGCTACGTTGCTTTTATGCTGAACAGTTTTCGCGGGCAGGATTTTGGGTCCATCCCTTTTGCGTCTATCCGTATTTATGAAGGTACGCCAATACGTGTTAACGAGGTTTTTGCAAGCTATGATATTGCACACAGCAAGGAGTTTGCGGGCCATGTATCAATGGTGTTGGGCGTGTTTTACAAAAAGAACGGCGAGTGGAAGTTTAACGCCATTGGCGAACCAACCCGCGACCGTAAACTGGAAGAAACCGTACGTACCGTAGGACAGAATTATTTATAATAAGTTTTGAGTAGTGAGTGATGAGTTTTGAGTGTTTGTTTCGTGTTAACTTCAAAAATCGTGTCACTATTCAATAGTAAGTTTAATGTTTAACAGCTGATGTTAAGTGGTTCTTAAACTCACCACTCATAACTCACCACTTAAAACTCAAAAAAATGGAAGGTTCACCTAATAACAACCCGATAAATATAACTCCAATCAACCTGGATATTACCCCGGCACCAGGTACTACCACCCCGGTAAAATTACTGGATAAGGAAGGCAACGTTGATTTAACCAACATTACCCCAACCGATGTACAAAAATACGGCGAGGTAGCCAAAGCGCTCGACCCTAAGGATGTCAATTCCATCCTTAACTATGGTACCGATGTGCAGGCATCCATGGAAAAGTATAGCAATAACTTTTTAACATCGGTACGCACCTACAACTCGGGGGAGGTTGGCCTGCTGATCAATGATCTGCTTACCGAACTTAATTACATCGATGTAGATGAGTTGAACCAAAACGCGTTCACCTCTTTTATATCGCATATCCCTTTTGTTAAAAAGCTGGTATTTGATGCCAAAAAACTTTTCCAAAAGTATGATACGGTGATTAACAACATTGACAAAATCACCAATAAGATTAAAGCAGGCAGGGTTAATTCCTTAAAAGATAATAGCTCATTGCAAACCATGTTTGATAGCAATGTGACTTACATCCACCAAATGGAAGAGTTAATCATTTCTGGCCAGTTAAAATACAACGAGCTGAGCGAGCAGTTAGCCCAAATGGATGCAAATCCATCAGCCTATAATGATTATGAAATTGCCGATCTGCGCGATTTTGTAAACCGCCTGGATAAACGCCTGGCCGATTTGAAAGTGGTACGGTTCATTATGATGCAGTCGCTTGCGCAGATCCGCGTAGTGCAAAGCAATAATACCACCATTGCCGAGAAAGCACAGTCGATAGTATCAACTACCATCCCGGTTTGGAAAAACCAGTTGACCATAGCTGTGGCCCTAAACCGCCAGAAGGAAAACGTGGAGATGCAGAAAAAGATCTCGGATACTACCAACACCATTCTGCAAAAGAACGCCGAGTTGCTTAAACAAAACAGTATTGACGTAGCCCGTGAGAATGAAAAGACCGTTGTATCATTAGATACGCTTAAACGTACCACCGCATCGTTAATTGAAACGCTTACCGAGGTTAAACGCATTCATGATGAAGGTACCGCTAACCGCAAAACGTTGAATACCGAATTGCAGAATCTGGAAGTGGAATTAAAGAAACACGTGACCAACGCGTAAACAAACGCCAGACTTACGAAGTTTTAAAAACTTCGTAAGTCTGGGATCTACACCATGTCATTGCGAGGCACGAAGCAATCGCATGCTATACAGGGCGGATTTGCACAATTCGCGATTGCTTCGTTCCTATCCATGACAAGTCCACCATGTCATTGCGAGGCACGAAGCAATCGCATGCTCTACAGGGCGGATCTGCATAGTTCGCGATTGCTTCGTTCCTCGCAATGACATAGCTTTATGTTGTCATTCCACCTTCAGATTTTCGCGAAATTTTACAACTCGCAATGACATAGCTTTATATCGTCATTCCACTTTCAGAATTTCGCGAAATTTTATTAATCAGAATGACAGGTGGATAGGGCCGTTTGCTACGTCATTTTCCCCTTCACAGTCCACAGATTCTAAAACTCGCAATTAACGACTTGTTTTTCCATTTTTAAACAGCGTCTAAAACAACTACACCTGCGAATACGCTGTAGGTACCAGTAGGGTTGATGTAATTTTACTCACCAGCAAGGCATCAGCATATTCGGGCACGCTGCTGATTTTTTTCCACTGAGGGTCGGCAACAAATGCTTTCCAGTGGGCATCCTTCGCCGCCAGGTCGTCAAAGGTGATCATGTAGGTAAGATTAGGCCTAAGCGGCCCAATCACAGTTTCGCCCCAAAAAACAGGCTTAAAGCCCAAGCGTTTAAAAATGTCTATTTCGCCCTGGTCGTTAAACATTTCAATTTTCTTTTTACCGGCCGCTTCACTTGCGCTTTGGTATTGCCTAAGCTCAAAAATACGACTCGTTTTTGCAGGCGCCACCAGGTGAGGCATATTTTTAAAGGCCTTCATTAATGAACTTTCAATACGCTCATAAGCGGGGGCGCTGGCAGGCGCGTTCAAATAGGCTGCACCAAGGTTCTGGTATGTCTTGTCGCCGTCAAGCACGGTTTGCAGGCTGTCTATTTTATCAAGCGTGCTGTATTGTGTAAGCACAAATATTTTGGTTTGCCCATCGGGTTTAAGCTCGGTAAATACACCAACATGGTCAATACCATGACTTTTAACCGCGGGGATATAGGCCTTTTGCAAGTAATCCTCTACCAGTTTTTGCTGGGTTTCATTTTTGAGGGTGTAAACCCGTAACTCATAAAAATCATTCATTGCTGCCGCCGTATTCATGGTTATAGCTTTGCTTATAGTTGGTAACGCGGTGGCAACCGCGCCGCCTATGATGGTTTGTTTTACAAATGAACGTCTTTTCATGGAGTATTAATATTGGTTTATAAATATACAGCCAATTTATCCACATGAGCAGGTAGTTGCAAAGATCATGGCATAATAAACGCTCCACGGCCGGTCAACACTTGTAAAACTCTTCCCGTATCCTGATCAGTAATTGCCCGGCCATTTGTTCGTCGGGCTTGTCAGGTAAGGTAGACGTATCATACAGCTGCTTTATTTGATCCATTTTACTTTCAACCATTTGCATCAATTCCTCAAACTCAAATTTGCCATTCCTGATTTTCAATAAAAACTCCCTGTCGTGCCGGTAAACCATTACTTTTTGATGTAGGGCTATCTCTTCTGCCATATTGAGCAGGCGAAAGGTATGCATCATGTTTTTGGCATCGTAGTTTTTGCCGTGCGATAACGTACTTTGAAAACGGGCCTCGTTTCGCTTTTCTTCCCACTCTTTATATTCCCGGTACTCACGGCAATAAACCGAGTACGCATCCTTGTTAAAGTGCATAACAGCTATGTTTTCCATTTCCTTGGGAACCTGGCTTACCTGCACGTCATCGGCATCCGGCCCCGAAACTATTCCCCGAAAACGAGTCCTGCCGCTTTGATGATAAAGCAGGTAAGCATCTCGGAAATGGTCCAGCTTTACAAGGCCACAATCTTGTTGTAACAGGTTGTTGGTTTTAAGCCAGTCATTTAACAATACAGTGCCGCTGTTATTAGCCACGTAACAAAAATCGAGAACGGTTTTAGGTTCGGTATCAGGCGGTTTGTTGATCTTTTTATTGAGCCCTTTCGCTTTTTTTATTTGCGTTTGCGCGTAACCGGCAAAAGTGTCTAAACAAAGTTTTGATAAAAAATCTTCGGGCCTTATCAAATCCATTAGCGGGTGCCTATACAATACAAACTCTGATGGCGTACTTAAAAGTTCCAGGATATTAGGATTGTTTTTGGTAAGCAGTTCAAGAAAGCGTTTGATCTCAAAATATATCTCGTCGTTACTTTCATTGGCAACCTGGTCTGTAAAATCAAACCCGTACAGCTCTTTTTGGGGCAATATAAAAATGCCCTTTTTGTCGATATCAGAACCCGGTACATTAAGGTTATACGCCGTGCTGCCGCTAATGCAATCAAGCAGCAGATATTGTTTTTGTTGATGTAGCTGCTGGTAGGTCATGATGGTATATATTTTCTGAAAACAGCATTTAGCTCATCCGGTAAATGCCGGTGACTTTCAAGAGCGGCGGTTTGGCTTCTGCAATAATTCAATATATCCGTTAACCAGTTGTTGAGCGGTAAAACCGGGGCTATCATAGTTTTCTCGTCCGATAGTTTTTTCTGCTCCATCAAATCATTTATGGCCTGCTGTATCTTTTCGTCGGTTATCAATACCCTTAGTTTTTCAAACTCCATAGGCGGCACCGAATATTTTTCAACTATCCACAGGCAGGCTAATGCCGGTCGTAAAGCATAAAAATAGCGTTTCAGTTTTACTTCATCTGCTTGCAAATCCTGGGTGAGTGTATTATGCGCCATAGACATATAATGATGCGCACCAGCCTTGAGCGAAAAATACCTGGGCATCAGCGCACGAAGCTCATTGGCAAAGCCAGGTTGTTCCGTATAAACTATGGGGGATTGCAGCCACTCATACAAAGTACTATTTGAGGTAAGGAACAGTTTTAACGCCTTACGCAAATCCCATCCGCCTATATCCAAAACCTCATTCACCGGCAGCCCGGCAACATCTGTTTGATCGGTTATCTGCAGATAGTAGTTTAATGGCTTTACGTATATAAAGCGCACATCAAAATCACTATCGGGCGAGGCAAAGCCCCAGGCCCGGCTACCCGACTCGCAGGCATACAGGATTTTTATATTTTCTGTCTGCTCCAGTTCGAGCAGTTTTTGATGGATAGTTTGCAGCATAATAGTTTGGTTAAAGATAAAAAAATTAAAGAGCGACAACCGGCAGGTGTAGCCAGGATTCGAACCTGTATTCATGTATCGCTACATGTTTTCAACCAGACGAAGTAACACCCGCCTACGGCATCTTTAGCCCCCAAGCCCCCTAAAGGGGGATCAGATAGCTTTTTCCCCTTTAGGGAAAGGTTTAGGTATAAATTTCTCAATAAAAGGGCAATAAACAATTAGTGAATTAACTGAGCTACCAAGGCAGGATTTGAACCTGCGACCTTCCGCCAACGGCCTACCGTGTACCCACATCTTGTTTGTTAAGGAAAATGTCATTTCGATAGAGCGAAGGAGGGGAATGAGCGGGGTGCGAAAGAGAAATCTTGTACGCCTTGCATGGCCGAATGCCTGCTTTTACAAGATTTCTCCTCACCTACGGCGCGCAATCCCACCCCTTGTTCGTCGAAATGACAACGTTTTTATTAGAAGAGTAGGTTTAACAAGATGTGGGTACACGGTAGGCCCGCGGCGGATGCTCTAACCGATGGATCACCAATTTACGGCACCTTTTAAGATTTTAAAAAAGAGCTACAAACGCTTAGCGGTTAATGTTCATATGGTGAAGTATCGCTAAGCAACGGCATCTTTAAAAGAAGAGCAACAAGCCTCCTGCGGTTAGTTATTGCGTGACAGGCGATGTAACGCAGGCAAACGGCATCCTCTTTATCTTTTTCCTCCCTTGCAGAGGATTTCCTTTTAATCGCTCTCCGGACCGGGGAACCAAAAAGAGTAACGGGCAATTAGTCTATCATGCTCTAACCAATTGAGCTACTTTGAATTGCTCCAAAGACCGGACTTGAACCGGCAACCCTGACGTCCTCAAACGAAGTAAGACTTATTTACGACATCTTTTTAGCCCCCGGGTTTACCCGAAAGAGCTTGATCTTTAATTTTCTTTAAAAGAAGGGTAACAGATAACAAGTGTGAGCTTACCCTGTGTTTTACCAACTCAACTACCCTTTACAGGGGCCGGAATTGAACCGGCGTTCCAGGCTTGAATCGAAGTAACACTCATTTACGACACCTTCTTTATATTTTATAAGAAGCAACACGCGATAAAAGTCCGGGGACCCGCTGGTGAGGACTCGAACCTCCATCATGACTTTCGCCACAATGCCCTCCCCTTAATTGAGCGAAGTAACTCTTATCTAACGACATTCTTATGCCCCCCAGCCCCCTAAAGGGGGAGCCGAAAGTTTTTTACATTCCCCCTTTAGGGGGTTAGGGGGCTATACTATTGATATGGCTTAAAGCTGTCTGGCCATTTTCTAGTGCGTCGAGCACTTCAAAAACCTTATCGCTCCAGCCGGATACCAAGTAAACGCCGTTTTGCATTACCTGCAATGGTACATTACCATAACCCTTTAAATCAAACAGGTACAGCTTTGCTTTTGGCGCTACTGTGGCCTTGTAACGGATCCATAATTTATGGATGTGTTCGCCATTAACCGATGGGTTGCTGTTGTATAACTGGCAATCGGTAAAAAGCATTACCTTATCTTTTTGCACCTTGCGGTCCAACAGATCTTTGATCACCAGGTAGCCATTGGTTGCATAACCAACCTCGCCTTCGCGCTTGTAAAACTCCTGCACGTTGCTCAATATGTTATGGCGTGGCACCATGATGGTTTTCCAAAAATTACCAAACATACCCACCTCCACATTTTTACAACGCGATTGCAGCAACATGGCCAGCATCAAACCCACATCATACAGCAAGATTTTTGATTTTGCCGATACAGGTGTCTGCATGGAGCCAGATACGTCGCAGGCCAGCAACACACGGGTGTTTTCATCAAAACCTTTGATGTTCGCCGCGCTTGCCTGTACCGCCTTTTCCAAAGCATCAAGCAATTCGCCGGTGTAACCTTTGTTGCCAAACAGCGCAGCGCTTACCTTTTGGGTTAAACCCTTTAATGGCGCGACAACCGTACCCGCATTTAACAACTCGCGGTAAGCCGCCAGGTAACGGAATGGGAACTGTTTGGCCTTTACTACTTGTTCGCCATCGGCAAGGGTTGCGCATACCTTTTGGAAATGCACATAGCTTACACCCACTTCCTGTATGTTACGCAGGTTTCGCAGCAAGGCCATGTAACCCAGTTTACCGCTATATATCAGCTCTTCCCATTTATCACGGAAGGCTAATGCTTTTGCTTCCGCGCTATCAAAATTCAGCTGACCCAATGCCGATAGCTCAGTTTCCCAGGTGTATGGGGTTTGCAAATTGCCGTTTACTATTTTGTTGAACAGGGCTTGTTGCAAATCGTCTTTTGCTTTAGGGTGAACCAGGAACAAGGCATCGCGCATTTTTATAGCGGTATCGCGGTTGTACTTGGCAAACTGGTACTCGTCAAAGCGGTTAAACGCGGTTTGTAAGCCTTTTTGCATTTGCTTTGACAGGCGGTTCAGCTTTTTAGTACCGGTGCGCTTGTTCAGCATTTCGTAGCAGGCTAACAGCTCTGTGATCTCATCGGCACGGTTAACAACCCCGGCTGTAACCCGGGCAATCAGATCGTCGCCCGAGTGCAGCTTTGCCAATTCGGTAACCAATATTAATGGCACCGAACGCATGTACATTTTGGTACGGGCGTAAACCGCCAGCCTGCCCACAAACTCGGGCTTGCATTTATTGATAATGGTACGCAGGCGTTCTATACGGTCGTCATTTTTTTCGTAAAAGGAATCACTTAAGCTCCAGGTAACTACCAGGGTATACAGTTCCATCTCTGGTGATAGCGCAAACGCTTTTGCACCCTCATGATTGGTTAACTGACTTTGTGCTTTGCTTAACAGGTTAAATTTCATTGTGACCTCCTTTTATTATTTATTTGTTTTGATGATACAAAGGTTCATAGCCACTGCGCAGTGTATTTGCGCAGTGAAAATTATTTTAATTTTTTTTGGAAAAAGGTGGGAAATGATTGGAATTTGGTTGTTGTATAGAGGGATATGGCGATGTTGTTGCCTTTGCAACTGGCTCTGCAAAGCGGCTACGACTCACCCGGTCTACGCTTCGCTGGACCTGCCCTCTCTCCGGCAGGCCGCAAAGAGGGTCAAAAACAAATAAAAACTTCCCGCCCCTCTATGCGACGCAGTCGGAGAGAGGGGAAGACGGGCGTAGCCTCGTCGGGGTGAGTCGTACCTTGGTTAGTTTTAACCTACCCTTTAAGCTCGGCAGCTATCGCGTTAAGCAAATAATCAACCTGCTTTTTGTATTTAGGGTAAAGCTGTTTCAATGCGGGGTAGGCGCTGTAAAAGGCGGTTTTATAATTATTGAGTTTGATATTAGGCTGATTGTTCACAACGCCCCATTCCAGCTGATCTAACAGGGCCGTGTTTTGCCCAACAGCAGCTAATACGTAAGCAGGCTGTTTTACAAAAATCTGCTCAAAAGAAAAAGCCATCTGTTCTTCGGCCGATGTGCTGTGCCTTTTCATATAAAGCACATACTCGTTAACTGCTGTGGGGGTGTTGGTTTTAATACAGATATTGCCTAAAAGCTCGGTGAGGCTGGCAAGCTGGTAATTGATGCCCTTAGTTTTTACCTCATAGTATGAACAGTTGCCAAGCTCCAGCTTTTTTACAATGAGTAAAGCGCTTGTAAATTGTTTATCAGAAAGGGAATGTTTTTTTGAAAAGGAAATCAGCTTTTTAAATGCCCGGGGATCGCAATTGGTTTGCGCCGATGCATTTAAGGTAATTATAATGAAGATACACAAGGCAGCTGATTTCATCCTGAATGCTTACCGCAATATAACGATAAAATCAGCCCTGTGTTTGGGTTATGCCAGTTGTATTTTTTCTCTTTTGTTGATATTTACCGGCTGTGGTACTTTTACATAGTAGCCGGTGCCATCATATACCCTTTTGCGCGGGTGACTTTGGCAGGCATCGCTGCAGCAGCCTTCCATTTTGGTACCACATTCATCGCATTGGGTAAAATGCTCATTACACTCGGGATTGGCACAATTGATCATCTTAGGTGTGGTTTTACCGCAGTTACGGCAGGTAGAGATCACCACCGGGTTTACGCTGTTTACATCAACCGAAAGGCGGTTATCAAATACATAACATTTACCTTCAAAATCTTCGCCACCTGCTTCTTTGCCATATTTAATAATGCCGCCATGCAACTGGTATACTTCGGGGAAACCCTCGTGCAGTAACAGGGCTGATGCTTTTTCGCATTTGATGCCACCGGTACAGTAGGTAAGGATCTTTTTGTCCTTGTATTTGGCCAACTCGTTGATCATGGCCGGGAAATCGCGAAAATTTTCGATATCTAAAGTAACCGCGTTTTTGAATTTACCTAAGGAATGCTCGTAGTTTGAGCGTACATCCAGCACCACCACATCATCGCGGTCCTTCATCGCCATAAACTCTTTTGGCTCCAGGTGTTTGCCTGTTTTTTGCTTTGGGTCGATCATTTCCGGATCGCGCAGGCCCGAGTATACGATCTCGGCCTTGTGGCGCACATGCATTTTTACAAATGATGGCTCGGGCACTTCGTCAACCTTAAAATCGATACCAGCAAAACGCGCGTCGGCGTGTACGGTGTCCATATAAGTTTTACAAGCCTCTACGGTGCCGGATACAGTACCGTTTAATCCCTCATGGGCCACAATAATGCGACCGGTAAGCCCTAAGCTTTTGCAAAATTTTAAATGATCGGCAGCAAATTGCTCCGCATCTTCTATTGTTGAATAACAATAGTACAGTAGTGTATTATATATTGCCATAATCCATTGATACTGCTGCAAACAGTGTTAAATGAGCTGCAAAGATAATACTTTGAGCGGAAATTTTAGGCGAAAGGTAAAAAGGTTAAGACACGAATGCCAGCCGCCTCGGTTACAATTTAATCGAATTTCACGAATTTGGAATTGATTGATTGCACAAATTAAAATATGAAGTCAAAAAATTCGTGAAATTCGCTGTAATCTATCCTCCGGGCAGTTAAATTCGTGTTTACTCAAATCTCTCAGCTTGTAAGAAAATAAAATGTTAAAAGCGATTTTCCTGAAAAGGTTAAGGGCGCAAGGTGAAGAATAGATTTTGCAACAAAAACGCCATTGCTTTTTGAGGCAATGGCGTTTCAATTTAGTTGTGTTTGCGTTTACGATTTTTTGCCGGTATTAAACCCGAAAGGAACCACCACTTTAAAGCTGATGTTGCGGCCCATGTTAAAAATACCGCGCTGTACACCTGGTGCGGTTACCGCGTTATCAAAGTATTTTAAGCGGCTCATGTTTGATTGATAGTTAACATTGGCCAGGTTGGTACCTTCTACAAAGATCTTTAAAACGGGCTCGCCTGCTTTGTTTACAATGTTACCGCCAAAACCGGCGCTCAACAGGTTATAGCCTGCGGTATAGGTCTCGGTTCCGTAAGCCGCAAAGAAGCGATCCTGCGCACTGTAATGGTCAAAGCCAACAAAGGCATAAAGGCTTTTAAAGCTGCCAAAGCCACCATTAAAGGTGCCGCGCAGTTCTGTATGCGTATGCAATGGCGGGATGAACGGCAGGTGCTTTAAACTATCGGCAACCGGACCACCATTACCTTTATTTTCACCATAAGTGAGGCTCAGCGCGTTTTCAAAGTGCAACCATGGTATGGGGTGCAAATCAACATTAACTTCGCCGCCATAAATGCGGGCTTTGCTTTGTACATAGGTAAACGTGTTGTAGCCCTGGGTAATTACCGGGCTGCCGTCATCGTGTAGTTCTTGTTGTTGGTAAATGTAGTTTGATAGGTTGTTGTTAAAAGCCTCCACACTTGCCGATATATTAGGCAGGGTTAAAAAAGCACCCAAATCTTCCTGTAAGCTAAACTCTGGTTTAAAACTCTTGTCGCCAACGTGATAGATCTGTGAGCCTGGATCTGGACCATTGGCCGAGATCTCTGCAATACTCGGCGCGCGGAAACCTCTTGAAATGTTACCCTTTATCAGGAAAGCATCTGAAATGTTATAAGTTGCACCAAAGCTGCCAGAATAACCACTGAATCTTTTGCTGAAGGCTTCAAATTGATTGATGACGTTTGCTGTAGTGGTTGGGTTGCTGCCAGTATACAATTGAGGAAAACCATGCGGACCGCCAATGGTATCTACATAAGCGGCACTGTTGTTAAATGAGCGGGTATCATAACGTGCACCCAGGGAAAGATCTAACTTGCCATAGCTTTTTTTGACAACAAAAAAGGGACCTATATCAAACTGGTGATATGCCGGGATAGGGAAATCAGTAGCATCACCAATGGTATTGTTTTGATACTGACCGTTAACCCCAAAGGTGGTTTCATATTCGTTACCGATGTTAAAGTTGTACTTAACATCATAAGTATAGGTTGTTAAGTGCAGGTTTAATCCGGCAATATCGCCATATTCTGGGTGGGTGTACTCGCGCCTGTGGCTGTACTGATAACCTAAGTTCACAATAAGATTACCATCGCCCAATCTGAAGTTACTATTGTTGTAAATACGATAAAGCTGTACGTGCTGGTGCAGCGTTGGGATAGTATATGAGTTTAATACCGAATTGGGGACAATAGGCCTGTAGGCGTCGTCCTCGGTAATTTGCTGGGTAAATTTACGGGTAACAGAATCGCGGCTGCCATCTGGGATCGACTGCTCGTCATCAAATAATGACGCGTGCAGGTAAGATGTACCCCATGATTTGTTTAAGCCAACCATTACACGGGCATCCTTTTCTTTATAGTTGGTACCGTATACACGGCCGTCGTGCTCATTTTTATAGTCTTTACCTTCTTTGGCAGATACTACCGTTCCCCATACCAGGCCATTTTGGTTACCCTGTAACCTGAAAGAGCCATTTAAAAGGTCCTGGTTGGTGCCATAAATACCTTGTACCGATCCTAATATTTTACCTTCGGGAACGGGTGACGGCGATATTAAGTTAACAACTCCACCAATAGCATCAGAACCATAGGTTAAACTGGCCGGGCCTTTAATTACTTCCACACGGTCCACAGAGTTTTGATCAACCTCAATACCATGCTCATCGCCCCATTGCTGGCCTTCCTGGCGGATGCCATCCATCAGCGTAATTACACGGTTATAGCCTAAACCATGGATAAACGGTTTGGATACGTTTGGCCCCGTTGTAACGGCGCTAACGCCCGGCAGGGAAGCTATCTGGTCAATGATATTGCCCGATGCGGCACGCTGCTCTAAATAGGCCTTACCTACGGCAAGCATGGGCACAGGACTGCGTTTTATTTCGGTAGCTTTACTTACACCGGTAATAATAACCTCGCCCGCCTCAACAGATGATGTTTGCATCACCACGTTAAACACAGTAGTTTTTGTAAAATCAACCCTTTGGTTAACGGTAGAGTAGCCCAGGTAGCTTACCTGCACCAGGTAAATACCTTTGGGGATATTATTGAATGTGTATTTACCATTGGCATCGGTAACGGCGCCTTTACGTAAATCGGGGATAGTTATAGTGGCGCCTATAATAGGTTTGCCATCTGCCTTATCGGTAATGGTACCAGTTAGGGTGCCTATCGCATCGGCGGCATCAATATTAGTAACCGGAACGGTAGTGGCGTTAGCCAATGAAGAAATACCTATGAACGATAATATTAAGAAGCTAATTAGCTTTAATTTCATAACGAATAAATTGAAAATTCAATAAACACCGTTTGTAGAACGGCTTTGTTTGTAAAAAATGATAACAGGATAGAAATTGTTATGAAATTACAGGAGGGGCGCGGCCGGCGGCCAGCACAAGCGACATGCTTACAAAATCGTAATTACAAGAGTTAAAAACTTGTATTACGGCCTGCTGTGGAGTAGCATATAAAGGGGTATCAATTACCGCGAACGTATGATGCATGGCATCGCACATATCGCATTTTTCCTTTACGGTTGTTTGTGGCGCATGGTCGTTATTGGTTAACGATGCCGTTTTTGAAATGCTTTTTACAAGCTGGTGCTGGTGCGAATAGACCATATACTGACCTGCCACAAAGCAAACCAATAACAGCCACGAATAAATAATATTCAATTTATTTTTCTTCACGTCAACACCCTTTTTTACAGGATATCACAAAAGTAAGCAATAAAACGATGATTTTAATGCAACATTGTAACAATAATGATAAGTTCATAGTTGATGGTTCATAGATCATGGCAGCTTCGGTTGGCGGCGATTAGTTTCTTTACATTGGGGCTGAATCGAAATCATCCAAAAAACACTTTACAATGATCTATGACCATCAACCATGAACTAAAATAACATTTTGCCATGATCTATGAACCATCAACCATGAACTAACTTATCTTTGCCCCATATGAAGCCGGCAGAAATTAATTTAAAGTGGAGTGCGCTGCAAAACCGCATTGCCGAGGATTTTGATAACGAGAAACCCGACCTTAAGGTGATGTTGTTTTTGATAGGTGTACAGGAACTGGGCCAGGGGCCACGCAAATTCAGCAAACGCCAAAAAGAAGAACTGATGCATATTGCCAATTGCAAGCTACTAAGTATGATGGGCTTTTACGAGTTGGAAGGCCTTGACCAGGACGGCTGGCCGCATTGGAAGCGTATAAAAGTTATCCCCGCCTATACCATCCTTGAACAGGAAATGCTCATGAAATCATTGATCATCTCTTATTTTGAGGAGTTGGATGCGGGAATAGTTGACTGATAGGTGTTTTTATATGAATCCGTCATTGAGGAGGAACGATGAAGCAATCCCGAATTATATAGGGGCAAGCGCATCTACTTATCTGGGATTGCGTCATACCCATGGCAAGTCCACCATGTCATTGCGAGTATCCATCAGGGTAACCTGAAAAAAACAGTGATGACATCGTTAACGCGCTTGTGTAGAGACGCAACATTTTGCGTCTCCCGCGTGCAAATGCACCACGCAAATCCGCTCTGTATAGCTAGAGACGCAAAATATTGCGTCTCTACAAAAAAACATATTTGATAATCAATAACTTACATGGACGTCATTATAAGGCACGAAGCAATCTCATACTCTAAAGGGCGGATTTGCGCAGTTCGCGATTGCTTCGTGCCTACCCATAACGTATTTGATTTCTGCGAGCGAGGGCCGGTCACCCTGAGCCTGTCGAAGGGCGCGCGTAGAGGCCTTCGCCCGCGTGCTTCGACAAGCTCAGCATGACCCTCTTTTTATTATTAACGTCATTTCCACCTTCACCGTCCGCGGATTTTACTCCTCGCAATGACGCGCGGCGGGCCGTTAGGACTAACTATCGGATATAACCTCGCCTAACTCACCGTTATCTCGCCCCTCAAATCCTGCTCCATGTATTGCTTTACCAGGGCCGGGTCATCAAACTCGCCAAGGAGGTACATCATTTTGGTTACTGCCGATTCAAAAGTCATGTCGTAACCGCTGGCTATACCCATGTCTTTCAGTTGTTTGCTGGTTTCATAGCGGCCAAGCTCAACAGTCCCAACTTTACACTGGGAAATATCAACAATCACTTTACCATCTTTAATAGCTTTTTCAAGCAAGTTTAAAAACCAATCGTCGGTAGTGGTATTACCGGCACCAAATGTTTCCATTACTACACCACGTACATCGGAGTTTAAAATAGCTTCAACAACTTTTTGGCCAATGCCAGGGTAAAGTTTCAATACGGCAACATCGCTGATGAGGTTATTGTGGATGATCAGTTCTTCACCGTCCTGGGGGTGCCTGATATCATTTGCGCTGAAGCGCAGATGCACGCCCGACTCGGCCAGGATAGGGTAATTTGGTGAGCGGAAAGCCTCAAATTTTGATGAATTATATTTAAAGGCTCGGTTACCACGAAAGAGCTTGTAATCAAAGTAAATACAAACTTCGGGCACGCGCGCACGGTCATTCTTTTTGGCTTTGGCAATTTCAATGGCCGTCATCAGGTTTTCCTTCGCATCGGTGCGGATAGCGCTAATAGGCAATTGCGAACCGGTAAATATGATGGGTTTGCCCAGGTTTTCGAGCATAAAGCTCAATGCCGATGCGGTATAGGCCATGGTATCTGATCCGTGAAGAATCACAAAACCATCATTCTCATGATAATTAGCTTCAATTAACCCCGCCAACTCGCTCCAGATAGCCGGGTTCATGTTTGATGAATCGATGATCTCCTCAAAAGAGTGCACCTTAATTTTACAGTTAAGTTTTTCCAGTTCAGGAACGTTATCCATTATCTGCTCAAAATTGATAGGCTTGAGCACTTTGGTTATAGGGTCACTCATCATACCTATGGTACCACCGGTATAGATGATTAGTATCTGACTCATGAATTAGGGTTTATGGAGTGTAAATTCATTACAATTAGTTATATACCAAATACCAGTTTTGAGTTTTGGGTAGTAATGTAAGCTACCTCCTCTACACTGGTTTGGTGCAGATCCGCCACTTTTTGGGCAATGTAAATCAAGTACGAACTTTCATTAGGTTTACCCCTGAACGGAACGGGCGTAAGGTACGGAGAATCTGTTTCTAAAACTATATGTTTAAGGTCAATTTCGGCCACAACTTTATCCAGCCCGGCGTTTTTATAGGTAACTACGCCGCCTATGCCCAGGTAAAAACCCAGATCTATTACCTTTTGAGCCTGATTTACAGTGCCGCCAAAGCAATGGAAAATTCCATGAAGATCGTCGTCATTTTCCTGTTGTAATACACTATACACTTCGTCAAATGCGTCTCGGCAGTGGATCACTATAGGTAATTTTAAGCTTTTTGCCCAGTTGATTTGTGTGCGAAAAGCTTCTATCTGCCCATCGAGATAAGTTTTATCCCAATACAGATCTATCCCGATCTCGCCTATGGCATAAATTTTATTTTGCTGATGAGCGTCTTTAATAGCTGCCAGTTCGGTTTCCCAGCCGGGTTTTACCGAGCAGGGATGCAAGCCAAGCATCGGATAGCATAAATGAGGATACGCCTTTACCAGGTTGTAAATCAGTGGCACCGATGCTGCATCTACACAGGGCAAAAACAAACGGCTGATATCGTTATCAAGGCAGCGCTGTACAAGTGCCGCGCGTTTATCCGCAGCGGTTTCGTAATAAAGATGGGTATGCGTGTCGGTTAATACCATGCTGCAAAAATAAAAAAGCCCCCTGTTTTTGGCAGAAGGCTTTAAGGTTAATTTTTCTTTTTACTTACACCTGTTTTTTTGGCGGTGCCTTTTTTAGCCGGGTGCTTAACACCTGGTTTTGCAGCCACCGCGGCGTGTTTGGTTGGTTTTATTTTTACAATCTCCAGGTCGAACACAAGAGTTGCATAAGGGGGGATCACTGCGCCACCACCTTTTTCGCCATAACCAAGGCTTGAAGGAACAATAAATTTAGCTGTTGAACCTTCATGTAAAAGTGCTAAACCCTCTTCCCAGCCGGGGATAACCCGTCCTTCGCCCAACACCACGCTTATGGGCTCATATGGGCGACCGGGCTGGTCAAGACCGGCGGCTTTCGCAACTTTTTCGATGCTGGAGTCAAATACCGTTCCGTTTGTTAAGCTACCCACATAATTTACCAGCACGGTATCGCCCGGCAATGGCTTACGCAATGCAGAGGGTTTGGTAACAATATATTTTAAACCTGATGCTGTAGTTACAGGAGTTAGCTTATTTGCTGTAATGTAGTTATTGGCATCAACAGACTCCTGTTGCTTTTGCTTTGCAATAGCTGCATTCCGCTCGTCCATGGCCTCCTGCAGGCTTTGTACCTTAGTTATTTTAATAATAAAGGTAAGGTTGCTCCCTTTAGGGAAAAACGGTGGACGAGCCTCCTCGTGACCTTTAAAGATAGAATCTGTAGGTACTTTTACTTTTGCACTATCATTAAGCGTAAGCAAGGGAAATATATCCATCAAATCGGCTACGCTTTGTGATGGGTGTATTTGTGCCTGCACAGTATGGCCCGCCACGTAAGAACTAAATAATACAGAGTCCTTGTCGGTCATCTGGATATAGTTAAAAGTAATAACATCATTCTGTTTTACTTTTTCGCCGGTGTTGTGTGTAAAAATCTGGTATTGCGCGCCATTTGGCCTGGTTTGCATACCATTCTGCGCATGCGCACCTAAATTAAGCATACCAAGTAAGGATGCTAAGAAATAGAATGTTTTCTTCATAGTAGTAATAAAAAAGCCTTCCCAACAGCAGTTGGGAAGGCTATAAAAGCTATTTTAATTATTTTGTTGTTGGTGCCGTTGGCGGTGCCATTTGTGGCATAACCGCCGGTTTAGGCGCGTTTGGATTTGGCTTAACAATGTCAATCAATTCCATTTCAAAAATAATTGGGGTGTATGGGCCAATTAAATTGCCGGCACCCTGATCTTTATACGCAATATCAGAAGGGATAACCAATGTTATTTTTGATCCTTTATTCATTAACTGCAAACCTTCGTCCCATCCTGGTATTACACGGCCTTCGCCAACCGGGATACGGATAGGAGCATACTGGCGGCCTGGTTCCATAGGTTGTTTTTCTTTAATGGCAACCTCTTTAACGCTGGTTTCAAATATTTTACCGCTTGGAAGTCTACCTGTGTAATTTACTACCGCAGTATCATGTGCGGCAAGTGTTGGTCCCGTACCTGGCTGGGTAATTACATAATTTAGGCCAGATGGCGTAGTAGTTACTTTAAGGTTATGATCGGCAATGTATTTTTTGATCTTAGCTGGCTCCGCTGCTTTCATGCCGTCGGTTAAGGTTTTGATGTACGCCTGAACCCTATCACGGAAAACCTGCTCAGTTAATGCGCCTTTGGCAATTACTTTGGCTACAGCTACCTGGAATACTAAATATTTACCTTTCAAATTTGGCGGACGTTGTACGCCACCTTTAAATATCGAATCGGTAGAGATTTTGAAGGTGGCACTATCGCCTTCGCCCAACATTTCAATACCAGCCATGATATCACCTTTTGACTGTAATTTTTGCATCGGGATTAAAATAGGATGGCCTGCATCATAGCTGTTTGATAAAACAGAATCGCCATCGGTTTTAATCACCATATTAAGGCTTACGTAGTCGCCTTCTTTAATGTGAGGTGCGCCTTTTGATGTGTGGATGTTGTAAAGCAAACCTGCGTCGCCTTTTTTAAAGCCTCCGTTGCAACTTGCAAACGCCGTTGCAGCAATGGCCAAGAACATTAATTTTCTTTTCATTTTATTGTTTTAATAGTTTTTTATATTCGGGTAATATGGATTTAAATTTCTCTACTACATGTTCAAGCGTTCCTTCTGAATGACCGCCGGCCGCATTACGGTGACCGCCGCCATCAAAATACTTTTTACAAATTTCATTTGCCGGAAACTCACCTTTTGATCGTAACGAAAGTTTTACCCTATCGCTGCGCTCAACTATAAATGCCGCCAGTTTAATACTGCTCATTGATAAGGCATAGTTTACCACGCCTTCAGTATCGCCGGTATTAACATCAAACTTTTTAAGGTCGGTATTATTAACGGCAATAATGGCGGTATTGTATTCGGGCAATACTTCCAGGCAATTGGCCAGGCAATGTCCTAAAAATCGTAAACGGTTTTCTGATGCGCTATTGTATACCAGTTCATGAATGCGGTAGTTTACCGCGCCTGCGTCAATCAAATCGGCCACTATGCGGTGCACCGTGGATGACGTGTTAGGCAAGCGGAAAGATCCCGAGTCTGTCATGATGCCTGTATAAAGGCAGGTGGCTACATCTTTATTGATCAGTTCGGGATGGTATAACTGGTTTACAATAAAATCATATACCAGTTGTGCAGCCGCGCAAGCATTAATATCCCAATGCCTGTAATCGTCAAAATCGGCTGGCTCCAGGTGATGATCTATCATGATCTTATAGGCGCTGCTATCGCCAACCAACACGCCCATTTCATTGATGCGGCTTAACGCGTTAAAATCAAGGCAAAAAATAAGCTCGGCAGCGGCAATAAGTTCGGCCGATTTTTCTAACTGCTCGGTATAGATGATAACATCTTCATTACCAGGTAGCCAGGCTAAAAAATCGGGATAATCGGTAGGGGTAATAACTGTTGTATGATGGCCCTGCTGTATCAAATAATTATATAAACCTAAAGACGAGCCCATAGCATCACCATCAGGTTTATGATGGGTAGTGATCACTATCTTTTTGGGGCTTGCTAAAAGTTCTGTAAGCGCGGCTAAATTTAACATCAATTTCAAAAAAGAGTTGCAAAGCTAAATAAATAAATTAAATACAAACCATCTATTTTGATACAAAAAGCTTTATCTTACAGATGCAAAACGCTACTTTTGCGCCAATTTGAAATTAGTTGATCAAACAGCATAAGCGCTCCCCAAACTATCCGCGCTTATAATTATTCATAAAGTAACAATTAAAAATAAATGACAACCAACAGAACTTTTACCATGATTAAGCCCGATGCGGTAGCAAACGGCCATATTGGTGCTATTGTAGATAAAATAACCAAAAGCGGTTTCAAGATCATCGCTCTTAAATACACTTCGTTATCAGCAGAAAAAGCAGGACAATTTTATGAAGTACACAAGGGCCGCCCTTTTTATAATGCCCTTGTTGAATTTATGTCATCAGGCCCAATTGTAGCCGCCATCTTAGAAAAAGATAATGCTATTGAAGATTTTCGTAAGCTTATTGGCGCAACTGATCCGGCTAAAGCAGAAGAAGGAACTATTCGTAACCTGTTTGCTAAATCAATTGACGCGAATGCTGTTCACGGTTCAGACTCTGACGAAAATGCACAAATTGAAGGTAACTTCTTTTTCTCTGCTTTCGAGAAATTCTAATAGCCGATATAATATATTAGTATGGGTGTGATATCATAAAATATTACACCCATATTTTTGAGGTACTTTTTTAATTAGGGATTAAGTTTTGTATATTTACAAAACGCAGTTAACTTTAATTAACTGTTAACCTGGATCCTATATATCAAAAGTACACTCCTTATAAAGTAACTGATTATGAAACTGTTTTTAAAAACCATTATATACGCCCTTATCGTAGTATGTTTGTTTACAGCTTCGTTATTGCTTTATAAAGCCCATCCCGAGGTGCAGCTTGCCTTTATTATACCGGGGATCTTTATTTTGGCATATTCTATTATCAGCGATGATCTTGGTGTAAGGCAGGCCATACGCTCCCGTCAGCTCCGGATGTTCAGGGATAAAGAATAACCTTGGCTAATCACTATCCCTTTTTTATTATCTCCCGTATAAATTATTATGCGCCATCTACAGGAATACAACCTCTTCTACTAAATTACTCTTGGCCTCGTCATTGATTTTTTGGATGATCTGGCTGCGAATCATCATTAGCTCGTTTTTAATCACCGACGATTCTATTCGTAAAAACAGTTTCTTATCGCGTATAAACAACTCCTTGGTACGGTTGGCTACAGATTTGCCTACCAAATCTGGCCAGGATGCAACTACGGCAGTTTCGTCATAGCGCCGTTTAATTTTGTACACATTAAGCATTTGCTCAATGGCTTCTTTTAATGATTTATCGTTAGTCTTGCGCATCTATGGTCCCCCTGGTTACATTAAAAATTTTAACTGCCACGTTTATCTTATCAAAGATGTTTGCAACGCGGGTAATGCTTGTATCGGTTATAAATACCTGTCCAAAATCATTGTTCGATACCATTTTCATGAGCTTGGTTACCCGTTCATCATCAAGCTTATCAAAAATATCATCAAGCAGCAGCAATGGTTTAAACCCTTTTTGCTGATAAAGAAAGGTATACTGGGCCAGCTTAAGGGCAATTAAAAATGATTTTTGCTGCCCCTGCGATCCGAATTTTTTCATGGCCATACCATGAATACCAAATTGCAAATCGTCTTTATGAATCCCCGCTGTGGTACGTTCCAACACCTTATCCCGCTCAACCGTTTTCTTTAGCAGGCTTGCAAAATCGTCCTGCAATAATTGCGATTCATATACCAATTCAACCAGTTCGGCATCGTCGCTCAAAAAGCTGTAATGTTTATTGAATATGTGGGTAAAGCCTTCCATAAAAGCTTTACGCCGTTCAAATATCCTGCTGCCTGATAATACCAGCTGCTCATCAAGCACTTCAAGCAAACTGGGATCGTAACGGCCGGTATCGGCAATCAATTTTAGCAAAGCATTACGGTTAGCCAATACCTTGTTATAGGTAATGAGCTCATCAAGGTAATGGTTATCTGTTTGTGATATTACATTATCAATAAACTTACGGCGCTCTTCACTTCCTTCGGTAATAATACTGGTATCATAGGGCGATATCATCACCAATGGCAACAAACCAATATGATCTGCCAGGCGCTGGTAGTCTTTTTTATTGCGTTTAAACTGCTTCTTTTGATTTCGTTTCACCGAGCAGGCTACCGCTTCGGGTTGGTTATTTCTATTAAAAACACCGGTAACAATAAAAAATTCTGTACCCTGTTTTATCTGCTGGCTATCAATAGGGTTAAAATAACTTTTGCACAAGCCCAGGTAATGAATTGCATCAAGCAAATTGGTTTTACCCGCGCCATTATTACCCGTAAAGGCGTTAACCCCCTCGCTAAAAAGCAGTTCGGCTTCCTCGTAATTTTTGAAATTAATGACTGATAATTGCTGCAGATACATGGGAGCACAAAGTTAAGTTTTTAGTTTGTTGTTCAGCATATCATTTGGTTATTGATCATGGCAAAGGCATGTAAATAGTTAACGGGGATAAGTTTATGGCGTCTGAAAGATATAAGCATCAAACGATACCTTGTTTTTATTGCCTGGTGCTGGTTAAATGATCCAGGTATCAAATGGACTTGTATTGGCCAACAACAGGCACAACTATTTGGATGCTCCAAAATTGCGCGATACATCAGTTTAGTGTTAACCTTGTTAAAATATAAAATATTGATTATTAGATAATTATAATGAATTTTATCTGAAATATGTTAAGTTATGTTAACCCAATTAGATGCGTTTGCCTTGGTTTGTTGATGGAGCCTGGTGGCAAATTGCACTGTTTTTAAATAAAAATAGCGAAGCCATCAAGCCTCGCTATTGAATTTTGTCATTCGTCTTAAAATCCTATAGTCCCATAATCCAATAGTCCCAAAGACTACTTTTTCTTATCAACACCAATAGGTTTTACAACATTGGCTTTGCCCGATTGATAATCCGATGGTGCTTTTTTGCCACCTTCGGCGGCAGGTTTCTTTTTTTCTTTTACGGCTTGTCTGTCCTTGCTCATGGTTTTATAGTTTTAGATGTTAATTTATCAGGATGTACAACCTGTTTTCTTTAATAATGATAAGGGGCTGCCTGGCTTGATTTGTTGTTGCCCGACTTTTAGGAATAAATGAATTGCAATAATTTTTAAAACGCCTATCTTTGGCGCATGAATGCTGCAATTATTTAAAGGTACTTCTTTTAATTAATAATAGGCGTGCAAGGCAATTTTTAATATCAAAAGCCTTAACTTTGACATAATTTTTGATACACAGATATTAATACAGGTATAATACAACAATAGCTACAAAAATGAAAAGCTTTCTTCCAACCTCAGTTTATGCAGTTTTAAACTATGCAATTGCTCTTTTGCTAATTTCAACCTTATGGACGTTTGATACCATCCATATTGGCGGCGCGGCTTTATTTTTGCCTTTATTAATAGGATGGCTGCAATTAATCATGGCTATTTTTGCAAAAAACGAATTGGGCTTTTTAAAAGTATTCCCAATGGTTATGCATAATGTAAACGATGTAATTATGGGCTCGTTCCTGATGTGCTCACCATGGGTTTATGATTTTCATTCAAAAATCTGGATCCCGCAGGTTTTATTTGGCGGCGCGCTTTTCCTGATGGGCATCTTTACTGTAGGTTCTCCATTTCTTAAAAAAGACCACGAACTTCAACAAGGTGGTATCACTCCAGATCAATTGGTATAATTACTAACAACATATTTTTAACAATAAAAGCGGTGCAAATGCACCGCTTTTATTGTTAAAAATGGATCTGTTTTCTGCTTGCCTATGTCGAGGCTGGTTTGTCATCATCTTATCGCTGTAATGATGATTGTCATCATAAAAGTAAAAAATCAATCTGCTACTCAGGAATTGGAGATAGACTTTCATAGGCGGTACCGTCTGTCAATTGCGCACTCATTCTTGAACCCATAGATACTCCAGTACGCCGGCGGCTACTTCTCTGGCGCGACACAATATCAGTGCATTTTCCTCATATCCTAAAACCTTTTTTTGCCCCATTGAGAAGCCGGGCTATGAACATTAAAAAACAAGGCATGCGGTTATTAAAGTATATAAACAAAACGCCCTGCCGGGAAAATTCCGGGCAGGGCGTTAAATATGTTTTAAGGGTTAAAAACTATTTCTTTTCGGGCATCAGAATTAGTTTGATAAAGTTTTTACCGCTCAGGTATTTATTGGCAGCGTCTTTGGTACTTTGTACAGTTACCTGCTCAAGGTTGCCAACGTGCTGCAAGATCTGATCGGGGTTTTCGCCATTTTGTGAACTGGCACCAAGGTAACCTGCCCAAAAAATGTTTTCCTTCATCTGCTCGCGGGTTGTGCGGGCTTCTTCGGCAACAAATTTCTGGATATCGGTAGGCTGGGCTCCATTTGTTTTGACCTTTCCAATTTCCTCTAATGTTGCCGCAATCAGCTTATCCACATTTTCAGGAGCACATCCAAAATATACAGTAATGCTGTACCTGCCACCCGGAACTTTGCGATAGCTGGCTCTTACACCTGGCGCGTAAACGCCACTTTCCTGCTCACGTAGGCGCTCAATCAGTTTGATGTTCAACACTTCCTCCAGCGCATCCATTTGGATGTTGTTGGCGTCGTTATAATCATAATCGCCGCTAAATACCAGCTGAACACTGCTTTTTTCGGCAACACCCTTGTTTACTATTTTGGTGATCTCGCCTGCAGGCGGTTGTATTTTAAGGTTTTTGTAAGTCTCCTTGCTATTGGTTGATGGCAGGCCGCCTAAATAATGTTCAAGGTATGGCTTAATGGTTTCTATATCAAAATTGCCAACTACGGTAAAGGTAAAGTTGCTGGCATCGGCAAAACGGGCTTTGTAAAACTCAAAGGCTTTATCAAGGGTAGCTTTGCTCAACCTTTCGGGCGTGGTAACCATACTCCTGAAGTTGTGGTTACTTAAAGTAGCTGATACCGTATCCTGGAACACACTTGGCGGGTCGAGCCCCCTGTTGGCCAAAACCGATTTTGTTTGGGCGATGGTTGATTGCCAGATATCGTTATCCTTGCGCGGCTGGGTAAAGTACAGATATATCAATTGCAGGGCGGTTTCAAAATCGGCAGGGGATGAATTACCGCTGATGCCCTGCGCGGTTTCGCTGATATATGGCGTAATGCTAAGATTTTTACCGGCCAGTTTTTTATCCAGCATGCCCTGGTTAAACTGGGATATACCGCTGCTGGCAATGATAGAAGCTGCTAAATTAGCCGATGTAAAATCATCATCGCTTGCCAGCGATGAACCACCAAACGCGTAACCATTGATCAGTATCTGGTTGTTTCTGTACTCAGTTGGTTTTAATATTACTTTAAGACCGTTACCAAAAGTTAAAGTAGTTGTGCCGATAAGCGAATCTGCTACCTGGCTAACTGTTTTGGTGCCCTCCGGTAATTTACTGATCAATGGATCTGATGACACATTATCAACATAGGCCGATATGCCCTGGCCGGCGCTGCCTATCCATTGCAATAAAGTAGCTTCGGTTGGCAAAGTGGCTTTGTCTTTTTCGGGCGCTTCAATAATTACAACCCTGTTTTGATCGCTGATGAATTTGCCGGCTAAGGCATTCATTTGGTCTACGGTTATCTTGCTGATGTTATTTACATAAAAATTGTACTCATAATCGATACCCGGGATGGCTTCGCCTTCTAAAAAGTGCTGCTGGTACTCGCGCACAAAATTTACCGACAGGGTCTTGTCTTTTTCTTTGTAGGCATTCCCCATTTGTACAAGAGCGTCCTGTTTGGCTCGCTCTAACTCGGTTAGGGTAAAGCCAAACTTGTGCGCCCTTTCTGTTTCGGCAACAACAGCCTTAACGGCGCTTTCCAATTCGGCAGGCGTTTTGGCAACTACTATGGTGGTAAACGCGTCCTGCTCGCCCAAAAAGCCGCCATAACTTGCGCGGCCGAATAAAAACGGAGGATTAGGCTTTTGCAACAGTTCGCCTAAACGGGAATTCAGCATTTGATTAAACAACTGCACCCGCACACTTTGCATATAATCAACCGTGTTTTTCACGATTGTCCCCGGGTGTTTAACAACAATTTCGGCCAGGGTATAAGGAAACTCCGCATCGGTAGCAATTTTAACCACGGTGCCTGGTGTAGCCGGCACAGTGTATTTTGCACGCGGCTTTTCGCCGGCAGGGTTGGTAAGGCCCGAAAAGTTTTGTTTGATGAGTGCCTCAACCTGTTTAGGGTCAAAGTCACCAACGGCAATTACCGCCTGCAAATCCGGGCGGTACCAGTCATGGTAAAAACTTTTGATGGTTTCTGGCTTAAAGTTTTTCAGGATATCTTCTTTACCAATAGGTAAACGCAAAGCATAACGCGAGTTGTTAAGCAACACAGGTAAAATCTGGTGCTGCAAACGCTCCTGGGCATTTTTGCCGCGCAAGCGTTCTTCCTCTAAAACAACACCGCGTTCTTTATCAATTTCGGTAGGATCAAAACTCACGTAGCCAGCCCAGTTAGCCAATATTTTAAAGCCATTGTTAAATATAGCGGCTGTATCGGTAGGGATAGGTAACTGGTAAACGGTTTCGTTAAACGAAGTGTACGCGTTTAAATCGGCCCCGAATTTAACACCCGATTTTTGCAGGTAATCAACCATTTGGTTTTTCGGAAAATCGCGGGTACCGTTAAAAGCCATGTGTTCGGTGAAGTGGGCAAGGCCCTGCTGATCGTCCGTTTCTAAAACCGATCCTGCTTTATTTACCAGGTAAAGTTCGGCCTTGTTTTTAGGCTCCACATTTTGCCTGATATAGTAGGTTAGCCCGTTGGGTAATTTACCAATGATCACCTGTTTATCAACAGGCAAAACATCGGCTTTTATCAATAGCTGACCTGCTACAGGTTTGCTTTTGGGCGATACGGCCGGCTTCTTTTTTACTTGCGCAACGGCGCTTCCTGAGGCTATTAGCAACGCTAAAGCCAATACAGAAAGCTGTTTGTTTAAATTCATATATTATTAGAGGCTATTTTTTTACTAAGATGCTAAACGAAACTATTAGTTACAAATTATTGAATGCTAATTATTGTTTAGCCGGACTTTCGGTTTTTTTAAATGCATCCTGCATCATTTGTTCCAACTCGGGCCGATGGTTTGCTATAATTTGCTGACCTAACGCCACCCCCTTTTGTAGTAGCAAGGGGGTTTTGGAACTAACTTTTTTCCCAAGCGGCGAATTATAAAAAGTAGTTAATTGATCGAGTTCGTCTTCCGTGAATTCTGCAGAATATATTTTTGCCAAATCATCTTTCAAAACATCCCAGGAATAATACTTGCCCATGAACTGCTTCATTACATTTATAAATGTAGACCTTTGTGCTTCTGGAATTTGAGCGCTTGATGTACCAATCATAGTTTCAACAATACCGGTAAATTGAGTGTTTATTCCGGTAGCAATCAAAAATAACTCGGCCGATTTCAGGTGCGACGCAGTGAAGGTAGTTGAAGTGGTTTGTGCATTTACGCTTGCTACACTAAACAACAATGCCGATGTTAAAGCGATAAGGGTTAGATTAAATTTCATGTGTTATATTTTGATAAATATTTTCCTAAGATACAATATCCACATTACCAGCCATAAAATAATGACTGTAACTATGGCACTTGCCAAAGAAGCATTTACCGGCGAAAAATGTGGTGCGAAAAAAGTTTGATAAATTGAACTGCCCCCTATTTTTATCATACCCATATAATGCGGAATAAAGCCGGATAATACATATGCCGTAATGGCATTTGCCCCAAATACAACAAAGGGATAGGTGAACTTTTTATAACCCTGCACATCAATAAGCCAATAGCTAAGCGCCAGGGCAATGGTAGCCAGTCCGCCGGTATAAAGCACAAAAGAGCTTGTCCACAAAGCCTTATTAATGGGGAAGAACAAATCCCAAAGCAAACCGGCTACTACAGCCATTGCGCCGTAGGTAAACATCCAGCTCACTTTTACATTGTCATCGCGGTCCTTACGTTTTAACCAGGTGCCAACCCTTATGCCAAACAAACCGGTTGCTACCGCAGGTAAAGTGCCCAATAAACCTTCGGGGTCCCAGGTATGCGATTCGCTCCAGAGGTGATTTGTGGTAAATACCAGACGATCTATCCATGCCCCTATATTAGTCTCGGGCTCCAGATTAGCATAGCCAACGCCAGGCACAGGAATAAAAGTCATGATAATAAAATATCCAATAAGTGCCCCGACAAAGATCCAGTCACGTGTTTTTTGAGATGTTTTTAAATATAGTACGGTACATATAAAATAAACCAGGGCAATGCGTGGCAATACCCCCGGAAACCTCAGATGAGCAAACCCACGGTCGGGATGGAATATTAATTGCGTTATCCAAGGAATGGCGATTAGTATGGCAGTTCGCTGTAGTGCTTTCAGGATAAGTTTCGAGTGCGATAACGTCACCTTTTTGCTTTCCATGGCATAAATGACCGACACCCCCACCATAAACAGGAAAAACGGAAACATCAGGTCGGTAGGCGTACAGCCATTCCATTTGGAATGCTCCAACGGTGCATAAATGTGGCCCCAATCGCCGGGATCATTAACCAGTATCATGGCCGCGATGGTCGCGCCTCTAAAAACATCGAGCGAAAGGAGCCTCGGGTTTTGAGTTTTGAGTGATGAGTTTTGAGTACGATCGTCCTTGGGCATATATTAGTTTCCTTTTCTTATTTTTTCGATTAATGAAAGCATCATTCTCCTAATTTCAGTATTGCGATTATTAAGTTCACCAAACGCCTCGTCACTTAAAAATCTCAAAGAGTTGGCAATGAGGAGACAGTTTTCCACTTCGTTAGTAGAGCCTAAAGACATTTGCAAAAAATGAACAAAAGACATTTGCAAAAGTCATTTTGAGTAAATCTACCGCAACCTTCGGCAATATTATTTGAAATAGATACAACCGCACGCCTCGTTTGGCTTGTTAAGGCATATTTTTCTTCTGACGGATACGTTGCCGTATACTTATATATTGCCGATACAAGATCAAACGATTTTTGCCAAACCTTGAGTTTCTTAAAGTCCTGCATTAGTCATAATAAGTATAAAAAGATATCTCTCCAAAACTCATAACTTAAAACTCACCACTCAATACTTTTTTTTAAAACTTATAACGTTTAAATGCTTCCATGGCTTCGTACTCGGCGAGTCCCAACCTGTCATAGCGCTGCGCAGTATCCCTTGTCCTGTCCTCGGCTCTCACCCAAAACTCCCTGGCATCATCCCCCGGGAAAACCGGACGATCTTTTTGAGATTGGTGTTTGAAGATAGCATT
>NZ_JANTYS010000022.1 GCF_024808255.1 Mucilaginibacter dorajii | reverse complement strand
GCTACACTGCCATAAGTTGCTTTTATAAAGCAAAACTCATAACTATTCGTGTCATTTGCAATGCGATTATTTGTGCGCAAATAAAACCTACTCAGAATGACAGGGTGGAGAGGATAGTTTTTTACGCGATGCCTTCCTTCACAGTCCGCCGGCTTTTAAAACTCGCAATGACCTACAACAGATTTGGCTCTTACTCCAACCCAATCAGCCCCTTCTCAACCAACCTGTTCAAATAGATATCTATCTCCCAATCACCCATACCAAAAATACCTTCGGTTTTCCAGAATTGGGCGTAGATAGCGTGTTTGGTTTTAGCGCCGCCGTTATAAATATCCAGTAGTTTTTGTTCAATATAGCTTAAGCCATCGGCATTAATTTGGACACGCTTTAAATGCGCTTGTAAGGCTGGTTTAAGCAGGGGAACGCCTCCCCAAAAGGTGGTTTCGTTAAGCCATTTCTTTAAACCTTCGGTATCGTTGTTTACATACAGCTGCCAGGCTTCGGCAGCAAGTTCAAACTCCCATTCGTTGAGGTGTTCGCGGGCGTCAAATAACTCTTCAAACTGGTCGCCGTTTAACTCGCCCAGGCCCCTGGCATTGTTAAACTGAATGCAATCGGCAAGGCAAATCAAGTAAACGGCTGGGACCGATAGATCTGTATGCAGGGTAAGCATCCGCAATACACCCAGTAGGTTTACCTGGCAATGCAAATCAAACTCAAACCATAAATTGATTTCGGTATACTGGCTGTTGAGTTTCCCCAATTCGTCAATTACTTTATGCTGATATTGTTCTTCAGGTTCATTTTGCGAGATCCATTTTGAACGCGCGCTCCAAAAGCTGCCCGACAAAATGTTTTCCTGCAAGGGGCCTTCAGAAAGCACCTCGCGCCAAACCATTACATCGCCGTCAAGCCCGGTTTGGTTAAAGCCATCAAGGGCGGCATCGCCATTTAAAATATGAAGGATGTTGCTCATAAGTGTATGGGATAATTATAGCAAAGCAACGAGTTTTGCTATGAAATGAGTACATATTAAGAAAATAAATTTGGAAGAGCTATATGTGAGATAAAATTTGATGCGGGAGTGACATGCACCTGCAAAGAAGTATGTAGAATGTTAAAATCCGCGAACTCGGGGAGTAAAAATGACAGCTGGTATATATTCAATGTCATGCCGAACTTGTTTCGGCACCCCACATGCTAAGTATTTCACGCGGACCACCTGTCCTGTGGGGTGCCGAAATAAATTCATCATGACTTATGGTATTTTTTATGGATCCGCCCCAAAACAAAAACGGCCGCTTCATGATTGAAGCAGCCGTTTTTGGGTATTTAAAATTGAATTTTTATTATTGATTATCGGGCTCGTCAGATGGGGTACCTACAATTTTGTAAACAGTGTCACCATTGTTGTTTCTGCTTTCCTGGTAGTAAAAACCATCCGGAGAAACAAATAACTTTTCGCCGTTGATCTTTATCTTCCTGCAATCATCTGGCAGGTTGGTAACAATGTCGCCAATTTGCGGGCCTTGCTGAACATCGCTGTTGCCACCATTATCGGTGTTTAACTCGCCATCTTTACCTGCAATCACGTAAACCTGGGTGCCATCATCCTTGGTATATGGTTGATAGTAAACACCATTTGATTCGTAATACTGCTCGCCATTGATCATAATTGATTTGGCATCAGATGGTAAGCTTTTAACTTCGGCACCTACCGGTGGCTCAACCACAGTATACTGATCATTGTATTGACGGTAGTATAAACCATCGCTGTAATAGTATTGGTAATCGCCATACCAGAACGGATAATAACCGTAAGGTAAAAAGCCTATGCTAAAGCCAATACGTGGTAAATAGTATGAGCTATAGTAGTTATGGTATGGATAGTAGTAATGGTTGCCAAAATAACCGCCACGGCCACCGTAGCTGTAACCGCCACGTACCCTGGTGCCATAACCGGCACTGCCATTGTAATAAGAACCACGACCGCCGTTATAAGAACGCCTGTCAACACTGCTGTAACTACGGGTGCCTGTGCCATTGCTGTAAACGCGCTGACCGCCATTTACCGCGCTGCGTTGTGGAGCCACAGATGAGTTTGGTCTTGTACCATAACCGTAGTTGCCACGTTGCGGCGCAATTGCTGTGTTTCCACGGGTTGCTACGTTGCCATTACCGCTGAAGCCACGTGATGGAGCCACTGCTGTACGCTGTGCACCGCCACCACCGCCGTTAAATGAAGGGCGTGCAACACCTACGCTGCCGCCGCCAGATGGACGGGAAACACCGACACTACCGCCGCCTCCACCACCAGAACGTGAGCCGCCACCACCGCCACTGCTTCCGCCACCACCACCTCTACGTTGTGCATTTGCGGTAAATGCTAAAGACAAGCTTAACAAGCCGCCTAAAGCCAATGTGAATAAATTTTTATATGCCCTTTTCATGATTGAAAAATTTTAACTGTTCAGCTTAATTCTGCTGATTGTAATATATAGACTAAAAAATGTTTAAACGGTTTAATGGCCCTTTAATATTTTTTGCAATATATATTACAAAAAGCACACCAATATAATTTTTACCCTAACAACAACCCTTAAATTGTCTTTTTATTGCATAAAGCTTACTAATTTAAGGCCTCGGCAATCAGTAAAAAAGGCTGTTCAAACTGCAGCCTAAAAAAACCATCGCCTGTGGTATTGTAAATGCCTGGTGCCGTGTTTTGCAAGCCGCTGTATTGCAGTGCTTTAGTTGGTGTTATTATTTCAATTTGCTCGCCCGCCGGTTTCCACTTGCTGAAACCCGTTGTTACCGGATAAATTTTTTGCCTGTTATTAAAAATAACCAGGTTTATTTTACCGGCGTAAGGCAAAAAGATGCTTAACTCCGGTTCGTCTGTTATAATGTTCACTGCCGGGTAGCCGTTGGCCGTCAAAAACTTTAAAGCGGCTTCTGCCAGGCTATCGTTATCTGCAGGAATCAGCTTCACATCTTCCTGTGAAAATTCGCCATCGCCATTGGTAACTATGCCGTCAACCTTAATCCCAAAACTGTTCAATTTTTCGGCGGTATCCGGAGTGGTAATTACCGTGGGGCTCCATTCCAGTAATTGACCCAGCAGCTCCTCTTCAAAATTGTTTATCCCCAGCACCAGTAAAGCAGGTTCCTGTTTTTCGCGAACGATATGATGAGAAGACATTTTATAAAGTTAAATGGAATAAATGAATAATTGATGAAATGCGCGCACCGGAAAATGTTAAATTATTTACCCAGACCATCCGGCTGAAAATCAAGCGAAATGGAGTTCATGCAAAAGCGTTTAAATGTAGGCGGCGGCCCGTCATCAAATATATGCCCCAGGTGCGAATTGCAGCGCGCGCAAATTACTTCGGTACGCTGCATGCCATGCGAGTCATCGTCTTTATAGATCACGCTGTTTTTACGCACGGCCTCGTAAAAGCTGGGCCAGCCGCAATTGCTGGCAAACTTGGCATCGGAGCGGAATAGTTTGTTGCCGCAAACGGCGCAATAGTAGGTGCCTTTTGCTGTTTTATCCCAATACTGACCGGTAAAAGGCTGCTCGGTAGCTTGTTCGCGGGCTGTAGCATACAGAGCAGGGGATAGGATCTTTTTCCACTCAGCATCGCTTACTTTTAGTGGTTTGGTATCGGTGGTGGAGTAGTAGGGGTTATTTTCATGACCCGTTGTGGTTTTTAAATGCTGGGCATTGGCGCTCAACACCGTAGCCATTAACATGGCAAATGCTATAACTGCTGATCTCATTTCTTTAATTTTCCTTTAAATACTGCCCTGAATTTTTCCAACTCGGGTTGTATCACGTACTTGCAATACGGTTGATCGCCGTTTTGATTAAAATAATTTTGATGATAATCTTCGGCCTTATAAAACACGGTATAAGGGTTTACCTGTGTAACTATGGGGTTGGGATACACTTTTTCGGCATTAAGCTTTTTAATGTAATACTCTGCCTTTTGTTTTTGGGCCGCGTTGTGATAAAATATGGCCGACCGGTATTGCGTACCTACATCATTACCCTGGCGGTTAAGCTGGGTAGGGTCATGCGCCACAAAAAAAGCGGCTAATAATTCATCGTAACTAACCTTAGTTGGGTCGTAAATAATGTTACAGGTTTCGGCATGGCCGGTTGTGCCGGTGCAAACCAGCTTATAGCTTGGGTTGGCTACGTGGCCGCCCGCAAAACCCGATACTACTTTTTTAACGCCTTCTATCTGCTGAAATTTAGCTTCGGTGCACCAAAAGCAGCCGGTTGCAAAAGTGGCGGTGTCTAAACCTTTTGCTTTAGGCCGGTTGTTGCCGGTGCCGGTTCTGGCAAATGCCGATAGACCGGCCAGTAAAAAGAGGACTAACTGAACTGTTTTTTTCATTGTTGTTTAATTGTATTGTGCGCTTTGCAAGCACCACTATATGATTAACGTAAAATATAGCGGCTTGGTAACGTGGTAGTCGGTAAATTTTGATGTTCCTTACAAATTTTGCCCAAATGTGATGATTTGTTGACAAAGAGCGAGCCGTGTTGACAAACAAATCATTCCCCAAAGCAACAGAACTATTATCTTGTGGCACCGATACCAAACATCGTATTTATGAATACCGAAGAACAACAGCAGCCGGACTTGAAACTTTTTATGATCCTATTGGGCTCAAAAGCGCCGGGCAGGCATGTGGAGCAGCACGATTTTTTCTTTGGGATAGCTGCCTCATTAAAAGAGCTTGTCCCCCCAATAAATACGTTTTGGCCCGAGGCAATAGGTAAGATCCACATAGATGGCTGGCGCGAGGTTACCGCTGTTGACGGATACCAGGTAAAGATTGCCCCCGCGGCTCCCGAAGCAGCAGTCGGCAAGAAGCTATTTTTTATAAACCTTGGTGGTTACCTGCCCAACCGGTTTGAGGAGCAGCATTACGTTGTGCTAACCGTAAAAGATGATAGGGCAGCCGCCTTCAAAGAAGCCAAAGAAACGACTTTTTTTAAACACAATCATTTTGACGGTGCCAACTCGCACATCGATGATAAATACGGCATTGATGTAGATGACCTTTACCAGATAGAAGATATCTTATCTGCCGGGCAAAAAGAGAAATACAGGATAGAACTTATCCCGGCTACAGATTTGCCCGAAGATGAGTTGCATTTAGGATATTTTAAGCTGAACTTGCTGTAAGGAGTAGGTACTTGCCTGTCATCTCAAACTGGAAAGGAAAAGTTAGTTCGCGCAAAGACGCTAAGTTCGCAAAGAGAAATAAAACAATTCCTTTGCGAACTTAGCGTCTTTGCGCGATATCACTAACTATATATCGTGAACAGTTATTAGTACACATTATAACCAACTAAATTTTAAAGAGATTTCCCTGATTATTTATCCCACATCCGGGAGTATAACGCAATTGTCCATTTGGAAAAACGAAAAGTCCATTGGAACAGATTGGCGATATGCTTAATTTTATTTAGATACTGTATCTCATTTTCCGTCAACCAGTTATAAATAGCTTTCGTATGAAAAATATCATCTTGTTGCTTGTCCCTGCGTTAATGATTTTATCCTGTAATCAGCAGCCATCTGGTGCTATTGAAAAGCTGACCGGGAAATATGCGGTTCTTGGGTTTAAGGTTAAATCGGATATGGATAAGAATGGGGGTAAGCTCATTCACATTTTGGATAAAAAGCAGGAGGTGTTTGAGTTTAGGCCCAATGGAGTGGTAATTATTGGTACGGAATTAGGGGAGACCTATTTTTCGGGAACAAAATTTCGTTATGAGCTAACCGGTAAAATCCTGAGCCTGTACGGGCATTATGCAGACCGGGTAATTCCGTATCGGCGGGATGGTGAAATTTTGAATTTGTGTATCAACAGCAATGGCATCGACACGCTGCAGATAGCGCCGGTAAAGATCATGACGATGAATTGATTTAATTTTTAGAAGCTGTTTAAAAACGAAAAGAATCGTCATTGCAAGTTTTTAAATCCGGGGGGCCTCTGAAAGTGAAGATGACGTAAAAAAACAGCCCCCTCCGCCCTGTCATCCTGAGGAACGAAGGGTCTTCTTCGCCCTGCTAATTGCAGACTTTTATAGCGAAGAAGATCCTTCACTATGTTCAGGATGACAAACGTTTTTTTGTGTTATAATATTCTTGTGAAACCATTTTTAAACAGCTTCTTAGAACCACCAGGCTTTATAAGCGATTAAGTAATTTGTTATTTTAAGATTTTAATAAATTATACTATTGATAATCAGGTATTTGAATATGAACTATAAAATATAGTTAATAAACTATGTTTTATAGTTGCAAAACTATTTTCTATAGTTTACATTTGTTTTATCAAACCAAAACCAATGACAAAACTTACCGCTAAAGAAGAAGAGATCATGGGCCATTTCTGGGAAAAAGGCCCCCTGTTTGTTAAGCAACTACAGGAACTGTATGACGAGCCCAAGCCTCATTTTAATACCTTATCAACCATCGTGCGCACGCTGGAAGATAAAGGCTACCTGGGGCATACCGTTTTTGGCACCACACACCAATATAATGCTGTGGTTACTGCCGAAGAATATAACCGTGGCACCTTACATGGGGTTATCAACAAATACTTCAACAATTCATATAAAAGGGTGGTATCGGCCTTAATAGAAGAGGAAAATATCAGCCTTGATGAATTGCGGATGCTTATTAACGAAGTTGAAAACAAACAAAAGAAATAAACCATGGGCCTTTTCTTTATCCACATCATTAAATCATCGCTTTGCCTGGTGTTTTTTTACATGGCCTATAAAGCGTTGTTAAGCAAAGAAACCTTTTACAAGGTAAACAGGTTTATATTGCTCTCCATTATTATAGCATCTATTCTGTTGCCGTTTTTTGAAATGAGTATCAGTCAGCCGGCTGTTGCGGCGGTGCCGGTACGCTTAAAAGGCATCGAGCATTTGATATTGCAGAAACAGGTACACCTTACCGGTTTTACTGCCGATACAGGTGACGGCTTTTACTCACTGCTGTTTTTTATTTATCTGACAGGTGTACTTATACAGCTTATTATTACCGCTGTTAATTTCACCAGGATATACAGGCTGGCCAGGTACTCAACCAAACAGGCTTATGAAGGGTATACGCTGGCGATTACCAGCCAGGAACAATCTCCTTTTAGCTGGGGAAATTATATTGTACTGTCGAAAAATGATTACCAGAATCAACCCGAAATTATTATTCAGCACGAGCTGATCCACCTTAAACGCTTTCACTCCTGCGATTTGCTCCTGGCCGAACTTGCCATTATCATATTTTGGTTTAATCCCACCATTTGGCTGCTTAAAAAGGAGTTAAAAGATATTCATGAGTTTGAGGTTGATGACACCTTGATAAAACAAGGTGTAGATGCCAAGGAATACCAGTTATTGCTGATCAGGAAAGCAGTGGGCGAAAAGCTTTACTCGGTAGCCAATACCTTTAACCAAAGCAGCATCAGCAAAAGGATCAGGATGATGCTGCGCAAGCGATCAAACCCATGGGCTCAGCTAAAATACTTGTGCATTATAGTGCTGACCCTATTTTCGGTTATCGCTTTTGCACGGCCCGATGTTACCAATGAGCTTAAAGGCATTTCAACAGCTAAGCTTGGCGGATTTATCAAAAAGCAGGTTACGGCAATAGCTGCGGCTGCTAAAATAGAAAAACGTGTGGCGCCCGTAGATAAACCGGTTAAAGCAGATCAAATGCCAATGGCTAAAAGTACGGATGTTGTTCCCGTTGTCCAGGATCAAAATAACCAGGTTGATAAAAGCGCGTCATCACCATTGTGTATGGTTAATGGGAAGGAAACCTCCTATGCCCAATTTGAAATGATAGCGCCCGAAGCTATAAAAAGTGTAAAAGTGCTTAAAGAGAAAGAGGCAATTGCCGTTTATGGCGATAAGGGTAAACACGGCGCTATAGAGATCACCGTAAGTGACATTACCGCAGCGGATATATTTAAGCAATTTAATAATCCCAACTTAAACAATACTACCATAGCCGTGGCCGATGTAATAAAGATACTTAAGCAAGCAGGGGTTGTTAACTTAAATAATTCTGGTATAACCGCTGCGGATGTAATAAAGCTATTTAAGCAATCTGCTGTTTTAAAAGCAAGCGGCTCTTACGTAACCGCGACCGATGTAACAACAAGGCAACCCGATGCTAATGGAGCATTTGTAATTAATGACACTGAAGCAACAGTTAAAGAACCCAATTATGTTTTCTTTATCGGTGGGAAGATAGCTTCGCCCGAACAGCAACTTTTGCTATCGGCCAATAAAGAGCTGTTATTTAAAAACGATAGCGATACCATAGAAAGTACCATAAGTATAACCGGTAAAGCCGCTACAGATAAGTATGGTGCCGAATGCAAAAACGGCGTGGTGGAAGTATACCTTAAAGGATATAACAATATTAAAAAATAACCTAAACCTTATTATACATGAAAAAATTAGTATTGTGTTTACTGGCAACAGTATTCGCCCTGGCGCTGTATGCCCAGGAAACCCACAAAGGGCAGGATTACATGTGGATGGACCTTAACGGAAGCTGGAAATTTAATAAAGGCGATAACGCCAAATTTGCCAAACAAAAGTTTAACGATAGCAACTGGGACAATATGATGGTGCCCACCTGGGATGCCGGTTTTACAGGCTTTGCCTGGTACCGCCAGGCCATTACAATACCTATCAAAACCAAACAGGCGCTAAGCCTTACACTGGGGCAGGTTGATGATAATTGCGAGGTGTACTTTAACGGACAGTTGGTTAAATTGTATGATAATCCGCGCCCGGGGAACGACATTTCAGATACATCTGTTTACAGCCAGTGGAAAAAATACCGTGTTTACTACATTCCTCAAAAACTGGTTGAGCCCGGCAAAGCCAATAGCATTGCCATAAAAGTATGGAACAATGGGGGCGAAGGCGGTATGCGTTACGGCAATGTACAACTAACCAGCACCATTTTTTATAATCACCTGCCCATACAAATGGCCGGCGACTGGGTAAAAGCCGATGGTAGTAACGAATGGCTTGCCGGCTTTTATGATAACAATGTTATATACAAAAACAGGGTTTGGAGCTATGCCGAAGTTACCAACAACGATGGCTTATATGAAATGTATCTTACCGATAAAGGCTTCGGACATTTATTTATGAAACAGGTTGCTGGTGAAAACGGTAGTGTTAATCTTGCTATAGGTCCGGATGCCGATCATTTGGAGCTTTGCAGCCGTAAGGAAACCTACAATACATCCGCAAGCAACAATCAAACCTATGTAAAATCGCACCCGGCGGCGGGAAAGGCCGTTTACAAGGGTTTTATCAAAAACTATAGCGTACAAATGGGCCCCGAGGCCTTGATTGATCTGCAAAGCAAAAATAACGGGTTTAGTGAAAAAAGAGTAAGTGTGGACCGCTTTGGCGCTTTTTCAACCGAGCTTGACCTTGCCGAACCAACAATTGTTACCTTGCGTGCCCCTGGTGTAAATTATGGCAACCGGGCGTACCTGGAACCGGGCAAAACAACGTTTCAGATGATTGACCTGGCCGAATTTAAGATTTATGTAACAGAAGAATTTTACACCCGCGATCATCTTGCCATTTTCCAGGGTGATCTGGCGATGGAAAACAAGCTGTTGATGTATACCGACTGGTTGGGCAACCTGCAAACGCCCATGCCCGATACCTGGGCCCGCTTTATAGCCATGGCCACGCAGTACGAAGCAAGTGGTAAGGCAAGCGATTTACAGATAAATAACATCGCGCTTTGTATAGCGGATAATTATCAGAAATATAACGATACGGCCGCGCTTGCAAAGGCAAAGCTATGGTCGGTACGTACGCTTAAAACCAACCCGGATAATCACCTGTTTTACAGCACTCTGAATACCATACTGCAAAACCTTGGCGAACACCTTGATGGCCTGCAATACCTGGCCAAAGCGCTTGATCTGGCAGATAAAGACAAGGATCAACAATCGGTTAACGATTATAAATTAAAAATTAAACAGTACGTGAGCGAGATGCTTAAATAGAAAGGTTTTTATCTTCTGCCTGGAATTTATCTAAGGAAGGTTAAATTGGTAGAGCTGTTCCGCAAGGGAACGGCTCTTTTTTTAATTATATTTGTTATCATACTCCTTTACCTTAAAAAATGAAAAGAAAACCAATTTATACTGCCTTAGTTATTGCTACTGTATTAGCTACCATAACTATTTGCCAAAGTAAGGGTACGGATGCCGAACCGAGGTTTCGTTGTAAGGCGGTAACCGTTAAACTTAAGGGTGCCTGTCCAGATAGTATCGAAGCGTCGGTTTATGATACTGCTACAAAAGATACCTTGAAGTATAAGTTTAAAACATCGGGCAGGGCTAACAAGGCCGGGCAATACTGTACGATGAAAGCCGATGAAAAGGGACGTATTATTTCCGGACAAATTATTGATGCTTCGGAGAAAACAATAGGAATGATCCTGCTGCCGGATAACATTAAGCCTGTAATAAAATACCAGAGCGAGTTTTAATTTGTGACTATACGGGAGCTAAAACAAGCTGTCAATAATATCAGCTGCGCTAAGTCCTTCGGCTTCGGCGTGGTAGCTGCGCACAATACGGTGGCTTAAAATAGGTTTGGCCACAGCTTTTACATCTTCAATATCGGGCGAGTATTTTCCGTTGATCACCGCGTGACATTTGGCCCCCAATATCAGGAACTGTGACGCCCTTGGGCCGGCACCCCAGGTAAGCAAGCGATTTACCTGCGGGGTAGCAAATTCGGTATTAGGGCGGGTTTTAGATACCAGCTTCACGGCGTATTCCATTACATTATCGGTAACCGGGATATTGCGTACCAGTTGCTGAAAATAAATGATCTGTTCGGCATTCAGGATCTTGTTAACCTCGGGCTTTAAAGTGCTGGTGGTATTTTTAACTACCTGTAGCTCCTCTTTAAAGGATGGGTAGTTTAAGGCTACGTTAAACATAAACCTATCCAATTGTGCTTCGGGAAGGGGATAGGTACCTTCCTGCTCAATAGGGTTTTGGGTGGCCAGTACAAAAAATGGCTGGGCCAGTTTGTGGGTAACGCCGGCTGCTGTAACCGCTTTTTCCTGCATGGCCTCTAACAAAGCGGCCTGGGTTTTTGGCGGTGTACGGTTTATTTCGTCGGCCAGGATAATGTTACTGAAAACGGGGCCGGGTATAAATTTAAAATTACGGTCTTCGCCCAATATTTCAGACCCGATGATGTCTGATGGCATCAGATCTGGCGTAAACTGAATGCGTTTAAAATCAAGGTCTAACACCTGCGATACAGTTTGTACCAGCAATGTTTTTGCCAAACCCGGCACACCAACAAGTAAACAATGCCCGTTGCTGAAAATAGATATCAGTACAAACTTAACTACCTCATCCTGCCCAATGATCACTTTACCAATTTCGGTACGTATTTGCTGGTAAGCAAGCTTTAAAGCGTCAGCAGCTTCAACATCAGAGCGGTGTGGCATAAATAAGGTTTTTTATTATTTAGCTTGGGCGGTGGTTACCGGTGTGGTTACCCATTTTTTAAGGATATCGCAGGTTTGGTATTCCGGGTCAATCTTGATAAAAGTTTCCTTGCGGCGTTTATCAAACCATTTGTTTACCGTTTTGGTATTTTTATCCTCATAGGCCATATCCTTTAGCTTAGGGAAATCCTGCGCCAGGTTAGCCTTGTGAGCATCAGTAGCCGATTTAAGGTAAAGTATCTTATAGCTTTTTTTGCCATCGGCACCGGTAAACAAATCTGGTTTTGAAATACTGCCAACCTTCATGGTATCAACAATAAGCGCTACTTTAGGATCAAGCTTATCGGTAGGGATAAAGGTTGAGCGTGCCTGAACATTCTCGGCATTTAACATCATACCGCCATTAAACTTGGTTTCTTTATCATCTGAATAGAAGTTTGCTGCTGCCGAAAAATCAAGGTCTTTTTTATGCGCCATCATCAGGGTATAAATACTATCGGCCTTGGTTTTTGCCCTTTCAAGGCTGGCTTCCGTAATAGCAGGGGTAATAAGGATGTGCCTTACGTGTACCTGCTCGCCACGGCGCTCAATAACCTGCAAAAAGTGGAAGCCGAAATCGGTTTCAAATACAGGCGAGATCTCGCCTGCTTTAAGTTTAAAGGCATTAGCTGTAAATTCCTTAACAAACGTTGTACGATCGGCAAAGCCAAGATCACCACCTTCAACTGCCGACATTGGATCCTGTGAATATAACCGGGCGAGTGTGCCAAAGTCTTCTCCCTTTTTAACGCGGGCAAGCAGCTCTTCGGCTTTTTCTTTATAAAGTGCTTTTTCGTCTTTGGTTAATTGAGGCTGAAACACAATTTCGCCAACTTCAACCTCTTTATTGAAAGATGGCAGGCTGTCTTTAGGGATGGCGTTATAATAATCTTTCACATCCTGTGGGGTCACATTCAGCTTCTCGGTTATTTTTTGCTGCATTTTTTGAGCAATCATTTGCTCTTTCATATCCGGGCGAATTTCATCCTTATACTGAATAAGTGATTTGCCCAAAAAGCCTTCTAATTTATCCTGGCCACCGGCACGCTGCGTCATTTCGCGCATGCGGCGGTCAACACTGGCGTCAATGTCATCTTCTTTTACATCAATACTATCAATAATAGCCTGTTGTGCCAGTAGTTTTTGAGTTAATAATGATTGTAGTACCCTGCATTTAACCTGGGGATCGGGCTGCATACCCTCAACCAGGTAACGGGCATATTGCTGTTCAATATCTGATAATAAAATAGGAGCGTTACCAACAACTGCTGCAATTTTATCTAATGTTTTACCCGGCGTTCTTGGGGCGATGGTGTCTGCTTTTGCTGCTGCTGCATCGGTTGTAACCTGCGCTTTGGCAACCGTAATTAAAGAAACAACCCCTAAAACTAATAACCCTAACTTTCTCATGTAATGCTTATGTACTAAATAAAACGGAGATATTGAATCCGTTAAAACTTCAAATTTCGGTAAAATTTATTAATTATAGCGGCACAATTAATTTCAATTAAAATACACCACGCTATAATTGTGCTAATATGGTTATAATGCTTCAAACCGTTTAACTACTTTTGGTTAAAATTTGTTAAAGTGAAAGTTGAAAACCCGGTTGCCCTCCGCTTTATTTTACAGGACGAACTTTACTTGCTCAAAGCAGATAAAGTCACGTACGAAATCCCAACTGTTGCCGAACCTGAAATAGCCGAGCCAGCGGTTGAGCAAGCACCGGTTGTATTACAAACGCCAACGCCGGTAATTATCCCGTCTACACAAATACCCGTAGTGCCAATAATTGAAACGCCATCAATTAGCTTTAAGTATATGGGTAAAAACCTGAAGCGCTTTTTAGTATTGACTCACTATCCCAACCTGGAATTTATTGATGATGCCCACCTTACCGCGTTAACAAATATTATTAAACGTAAGGATCTTGAGGTAAATGACCTTGCCATCGTTAATATTGCTACCTACCCCGATGCTAAATATGACGACCTGCAGCAGTTTTTTAAGCCAGCAAAGGTTTTAATATTGGGCAAAAATGCGCTACCGCAAGCAGCACCTACGTTAACACTAAATACTCCAAAGCTGTTAGGTGGTCTAAGCAACCTTTACAGCTTCAGCTTTGGCGAAATGATGGATAACGTAGAGTACAAAAAAGCGTTTTGGGAACAGGTGAAAGGGTTTTAAATTAGTGATGAGTTTTGAGTGGTAAGTTTTGAGTTTTATGATATAATAGCTGTACGATGGATAACAGGTTTGATGATAATCATATTGAATTTAACAGGCAGATCCTGGAGATCATTGCAGCATATGCTGAAAAGAATCCAACCCAACGTTTCGGCCAAATCTTATTTAATTTGAATATCAATCAGTTTAAAGATCAGGAAAATCCATCTAATGCAAGTTATCAGATACGGGATATTCATGGCGACTCAAGCGAAAATATCCTAAATCGAGTTAAAGATAGGGTCGAAAAAATGAATTTTTAGTCCTTGTTCCTTTGTCTATAAGTCTTTAGTCCCCAAGTCCTTACTCCTTTATCCCAAAATCCTTAATCCAAAGAAAATGCAATTAGTTTTCGCCACCAATAACCGCCACAAGCTTGATGAAGTAGCCGCCAAAATAGGTGATAAGTTTAAACTGCTAACGCTTGATGATATTGGCTGTTATGATGAGATAGAAGAAACTGGCACCACCTTTAAGGGTAACGCCTCTATAAAGAGCAATCATATTTATCAGCAATATCACCTCAATTGTTTTGGAGACGACAGTGGCCTGGAGATAGATGCCCTTAATGGCGATCCGGGCGTATATTCTGCCCGTTACGCCGGTGAGCACGGCAACCATGCGGCCAATATTAAAAAGGTACTGGATAATTTAGCAGACAATACAAACCGTAAAGCCCGGTTCCGCACGGTAATCTCGTTGATATGGGAGGGCGAGGAGCATTTTTTTGACGGAACGGTTGAAGGCACCATACGTACCGCTTCCAGTGGAACCGACGGCTTTGGATACGACCCCATATTTGAGCCTGATGGCTATGATATCACCTTTGCCGAAATGAGTATGGCCGAGAAAAACCAAATTAGCCACAGGGGCAGGGCAATGGAGAAACTGATTGCCTTTTTAAGTAAAATGGGGGATAATTAATAAATAATTAAAAAACATGTAACCTTAATGCAAGGTGTCCGTAAAATAGAGCTATAAGGAGTATTTTAAAGCCTATGGATCTTATAAAAAACCTACATCGCAATTTATTTTCAGGGGATCTTGATCATCGCTTTGCTAAAAGTTTGAAAAAGGTTAAAGAGGTTGATATGGTAACTGCTTCAATCAACAAACAACTGAATGAGATTGAAAAACAACTTAATATAAATGCAGTTAAGTATCGTTAAAACTTTTTGGCAGGATTTATGCTTATACGCATATAAATATTACTGTCATGAAAAACCTGTTTAAAATTTCGATAGCGTTGCTATCCCTTATCGTTGTATTTACTGCCTGTTCAACTCCCAAAAACACATCCACAGCTGTATCCAATGTATCCCGGGGCAAATTTGTTGGCACCTGGACATTAAATAATGTAAGCTATGACGGCTTAGTACAAAATGCTGTTCAAAATGTATTTGACCAGGCTGCGCCCGAGGCTTTTGTTGGCAGCACCTGGAAATTAACCAATAGTGGCAACGGCATTTATACGTTAACTAACGGTACATCACAAACCATCTTTTGGTCGGTTTATAATGGTGGTACCACCGGTACCCAATTTCAATTCAAAAAGATTTATGAAGGTGATAAAGCCAAAAACGTAGCAGAAGGCTACCGTTTGGACATTGCTAATAACGATGGCTCGACCATGACGCTAAAATCGCCTGTTGCTGTAGGTAACAGCACGGGGTATATTATTTATTCGTTCACTAAAGCTAATTAAGCCGAAGGCTTAAAGCAAAAAGCTCAAAGCAGAAGAACTATACTTCTTGCTTTGAGCTTTTTTCATTTTAAAGCTTTCTGCTTTAAGCCTTCGGCCTTCAGCTTATTCCGCTGGTGTAAATTTCAAACAAACCGGGTTGCCAATGTCTACCTTAATTCCTGTTTGTGTTAGTTTGCCGGTATTTTGGTCTATCCTGAATACAAACATGCTGTCGCTGCTTTGGTTAGCTACCACCATAAAGTTGCCGGTTGGGTCGATAGCAAAATCACGCGGGTTTTTACCAAAGCTTGATTGACGCGATACAAAAGTGAGCGCGCCGGTTTCCTGGTTAACCGAGAAACAAATGATCTCGTTGGTTTCTAAACGGTTTGATACGTACAGGAACCTGCCATCTGGCGATAGGTGGATTGCTGCCGCGGCAGTTTTGCCGGTAAAGCCATCGGGTAATAATGATATCACCTGTTTTTGTTTAAACTTGCCACCATCGTAATCAAAAACAAAAACGTTCGACCCCATTTCTGTTGCCAGGAAAACATGTTTTTTATCTAAAGAATACTCCAGGTGGCGCGGACCGTCGCCTGGCGTTACACTTACAAATGATGGGTTTGCACCAGTTAAAGGAGAATCTTTACCGGGTTTAAAACGATAAATATTGATCCTATCGGTGCCCAGATCATTATAAAATAAATACTTTTCATCGGGCGATAAAATGCTCATGTGTGCATGCGGGCCTTCCTGGCGCTCTTTATTGGGGCCTTTGCCTTCTTCATTACGCACGGTTTCAATCCCTGCGCCTAATGAGCCATCTTTATTGATAGGCAGCACGGTAACCTGGCCACTTGAGTAATTAGCTACAAATGCTGTTTTCTGCGCTTTATCTACCGCGATATAACAAGGATCGGCACCAAGGGACGATTGTTTGTTAATGAAATCAATTTTACCTGTTTTGGCATCAAATGAAAACGCGCTCACCTCGCCCTTAGGCAATTCATTTACCGCGTAGATAAATTTATTGTTTTTGCTAACCTGTAAGTAGGATGGATTGGTAACACCATCTACCTGGCTTAAATAGGCCAGCTTACCACTTTGGGTATAAAAACGGTAAACCATAATGCCCTTACTGGTGCCGGTAGTATAAGTACCCACTACAAGGTCGAAAGTTTTGGGGAGCGGTTTTTTATCTTGCGCGAAATTGAACAGCGGTGATAGCAACGTTACCATCAAAAGAACTTTTTTCATGTTGGTATATTAGTTAAGGCTTGCAAGTTAACAAAATAGACAAAAAAAATGCCCCGATGTTTAGCGGAGCGTTTTTTAATTTATTTTATCGGGTGGCGCGTATTCAAAGTGTTATTGATATCAAATTGTTAAAGCCAATTCTCTCAAATCTTTTTGTTTAACCCTGTCGGAATTTATTGTGGGATAATATTTGTTAATAATAAGATTGATCAGCGAAAAGCTTTCTACTGATTGAAAAGGTGGCTTTGCTAATTCGTCGATAAATTCAGCTACCTGCTTTGCTTTTAAAGCTTCATATTGAGTTATCACCAAAGTAAGTTCATCATCCTTATGCAAGGATATCATTTCCTCTGTTTTTTTGATACTTTCAACAAGCTCCTTTAAATGATGAGTCCTCATATATCAAATTTAAATAATTATTTCTAAAAAACCTTTCGGTATTTTTTTATGCTGTCGATTAGGTTTAGTGTTTCCAAAGTGTTGTGTCCAATATGCTTTATCAGCTTTAGAACCATACGCATATTTGCTATCATCGGGGTAAATAACGATGATGTACGCATCTATACCATAAATTGCCAGACTTTGAGGATAGATAAATTGTTTGAGTTCATTTTGTTTCGCCTTTGCCGTTTCATAATCTAAAAAGAAAACCAAATCAATATCCGATGGGTTTTTGCCTTTAGTTACATAAGAACCATCAATCCATTGAATAATTGGAAGATTGTTGCAAAGAGTTTTCAGTTCATTACAATATAGTTTGTATTGTTCAAATAAATATGTTCGCTTATCTTCATTTAAGCTAATTGCAAACTCAGTCTCAAACTCGTTTAAAGACGATTTTATAATTGTTGCTGGCGTTAATAAGCCTTTGGGGTTAAAGGTTAGCATAGCAGCAAGTTAACAAAATAGACAGAAAAACGCCCCGCTATTCAGCGGGGCGTTTTAATTATTTTATCAGGTGTTTAAGCTGGATGATCTCGCTTTCTTCCAGGTGGCGGTAGCGGCCGCGTGGAAGATCTTTTTTGGTAAGGTTGGCATAAACCACCCTGTCAAGCTTTACAACTTCGTAGCCAAGGCTTTCAAATATGCGGCGTACAACACGATTTTTACCGCTGTGGATCTGGATGCCTACTTCTCTTTTTGAGCCACCGGCAACGTACGATACCGAATCTGGTTTAATTACACCATCTTCAAGCTCGATACCATAAGTGATCTTGTTCAGGTCACCTTGTGATAAAGCTTTGCTCAATTCAACCTGGTACAGCTTGCTGATGTTGCTGCGTGGGTGTGAAAGTTTATCGGCAAGCGCGCCATCATTGGTCATTAACAATAAGCCGGTAGTGTTCCTGTCTAAACGGCCGATAGGATAAATACGCTCTTTGGTTGCTTTTTCAACCAGGTGCATTACGGTACGGCGTTCTTGCGGGTCTTCGGTAGTGGTGATGTAATCCTTTGGTTTATTTAGCAATACATAAACCATTTTTTCGCGACGAAGGGTTTCACCATTGTATTTGATCTCATCTCTTGATGGATCAATTTTGGCTCCTAATTCGTCAACCACTACGCCATTTACCGATACTACACCTGCAATGATCAGCTCATCGGCCTTACGGCGCGAGCAAATACCTGCGTTTGAGATATAACGGTTAAGACGGATCAGCCCATCGTCGGCACCTTTTTTAGGCTCGCCGGCGTTTTTGCGGCCGCGCATGGTCCTTACAGGGGCATCAAGGTCTTTGGTTATTTTATCGTAAGTAGGCTTACGTTGCGGTCTATCGGTATTGTAAGCCGGTTTATCTTTTGAAAAGCTTCCTTCGCGTTTTTTAAATCCGCCTTCGGGCCTTTCATTAAATTTTTTGTCTGTTGATCTTTCGGCACCTGCGCCAAAACTTCTTTTAGGCTTATCGCCAAAGTCGGTATTTGAGGTACGTGTACGAGGTGATGAGTATGGTTTTTTATCGCCGGGAGCGCTGCTGCCAAAGCCTCTTTTTGGTCTTTCTTCACCCTCTCCGCCTGTTGGCCTGCCAGAGTAAGGTTTTCTATCGGCCGAAGCAGAGCCTGCGCCGAAGCTTCTTTGCGGTCTGTCGCTATCGCCGGATGATGGGCGGCCAGAGTATGGTTTGCTGCGTGGCGAAAAGCTTTTTTTATCGCCAGATGCTGCACCATCCCTGAAATTGCTTTTGGGTCTGTCATCACCTGCAGACGGGCGACCAGAGTACGGTTTTGATCTGCCAGATGATTTTTTATCGCCGGCAGATGAACTGTCCCTAAAATTGCTTTTGGGCTTATCGTCACTGAACCTGTTGCTTTGGAATGATTTCTCCGGTCTGGAGCTTGCTTTCTTTTCTCCGTTTGGAGTGGCTTTGCCTTTCGCGGTTGCCGGTCTTTTGGGTTTGTCCTCACTACGTGAGCTTCTTCCCGATGATTTTCCCGGCTTGTCATCGCGACTACCTGTTGGTCTCTTAAATACCATATTTTTTTGTTTAGCGCTTTCGCAGCGTGAGGGTCAAAGTTACGCTTTTTTGGCAAAAATCAACCCAAAATCAAAAAAAAATTATCGGGTTCAAAAACATGGTTTAAACCGTTTTAAACCTCGTTTTTGAACCAAAAACCGCAACTAAAAAAGTTAGCAAAAAGCTAAGTATTTGATTATGTGATTTGTATGGCATACCTTTGCGGCACATTTTACCTAATGTATAGTTAATGATAAAAAAAGAAATGATTAAAAAACACTTACTTACGTGCTCCGTAATGCTGGTGCTGGTTCTCATTTCCCTGCTTAATATCTACGGCACAACTATCGACGCGAAGAGCGCGAAACCGGCCAGATCAAGCAACCGAACCTCGAAGTTTATTTTTGTTAAAAGCAATGCTGCAGCATATAATTTTGCAGATGAAGCTTTACCTGTTAATGATGCCAGGGTTACCTTTAAACTGAACAAATCGCTTAGACGGCATGCTTTTAAAAACGTGCAATCAACCTTACTGCACCGTAAGGCCGAAGTATTGTTCCCCATCATTGAGCCTATCCTGAAGTTTTACGGTATTCCCGATGACTTTAAGTACATCCCGCTGGTTGAGTCGGGCCTGCAATCCGGCACGTCTCCAAAAGGAGCGTCTGGTTTATGGCAATTTATGGCCGGCACAGCGCGTACTTATGGTTTAAAGGTGGGGCATGGTGTTGATGAGCGTAAAAACATACGCAAATCAACCATCGCGGCCTGCAAGTACATCAGAGAATTGTACGGCGAATTTAACAGCTGGACTTTAGCTGCTGCTGCTTATAACAATGGCTCGGTTAAATTGCAAAGGGCTATCAACAAACAAAAAGAGGATAATTACTTCAGGATGAAACTTAACCGCGAAACCGGCGCTTACGTTTACAACATCATCGCCATGAAAGCAATTATTGAGCAGCCTAAAGAGTTTGGCTATAAAAACTATTACAATATTACCCAGCCAACAACATTGCTGGCATTTAATTGATTAACGCGTAACGTTATGAATTAATTAAGAATATTAGTTACGGAGCACTTTAAGGCCTGTTTTCCCGGACGGAAAACAGGCCTTTTTTATGCGGTTAAATGTCATCTTCTTTCATGGCTTCTAATGGGCCCTGCTATAAAACAACCGCCGCAAACATGGGTTATATTTTCACCGTAGTTTTTGAGTCAAATAAACTTTGGGGGGCTTGCATATCTTATAAAGCACCAGCTTTTTACGTATATTTGCGAAAAATATTAGTATGGCTATTGCCCTTTAAAGGCGGGCCGGCTACATCGGTTTAAAATAAATATGAGCGAAAAAACAATAGACCTTGGCGAACAAAGCGAAGTTGAAGTTTACGGAGCCAGGGTGCATAACCTAAAAAATATTGATGTTTCTTTTCCGCGTAACCAGCTGGTGGTAATCACCGGGTTAAGCGGCAGTGGTAAATCGTCGTTAGCGTTTGATACCATTTATGCCGAAGGGCAGCGCCGTTATATGGAAACATTTTCGGCCTACTCGCGCCAGTTTATGGGTGGTATGGAGCGCCCCGATGTGGATAAGGTATCGGGCCTTAGTCCGGTTATTGCCATTGAGCAAAAAACAACCAGCAAAAACCCACGGTCTACCGTAGGTACCATTACCGAGATCTATGATTTTATGCGCCTGCTTTTTGCCCGTACCGGCGATGCCTACTCCTATACTACAGGCGAGAAGATGGAGCGCATGAGCGAAGACGAGATCCTGAAAACCATTACCGAAAAGTTTGACGGGCAACCGGTAAATATCCTGGCCCCGGTGGTAAAGGCACGTAAAGGACACTACCGCGAATTGTTTGAATCCATCCGCAAACAAGGCTATTTAAAAGTATGGATTGATGGGGCCATGGCCGATGTGGAACCCAAAATGCAGGTGGATAGGTACAAGATCCATGATATTGATATTGTGGTAGATAGACTGGTAGTAACCGAAAAAGATGCAAAGCGTTTATACACCTCGGTACAGGCGGCTTTAAAAATAGCCAAAGGCATTATTCGTGTGGGGGATAAGGACGGTAACGTAGCCTATTATAGTAAGTATTTGATGGACCCGGTTTCGGGTATATCTTATGATGAGCCGCAGCCTAATACCTTCTCTTTTAACTCACCCTATGGTGCCTGCGAAAAATGTAACGGCTTAGGTTATATTTTTGAGGTTGATGAAGCATCGGTGATCCCAAATCCAAAGCTCACCATTATGAATGGTGGTTTGGCTCCTATTGGTGAATATCGCGAAACCTGGATTTTCCAGGTGTTGAAATCGCTGGCCAAAAAATATGAGTTCTCGTTGACTACACCTATTGAAAAGCTGAGCCGCGAACACCTGGATATTATTTTGAACGGCGCGCCCGATACCATCAGCGTATCTGTTGAATACAATAAATGGAATGTGCAAAGCTATACCATCACTTTTGACGGTATTGTGCGCATGCTGGAAGAGCAACAGGAGCGCCGTAACGACGAAGGTATGGACGATATGGAGAACTATCGCGTGCTGAAAACCTGTCCGGTTTGTGATGGTGCCAGATTAAAAAAGGAATCGTTACATTTTAAGGTAGATAACAAAAATATATTTGAACTGGCCTGCATGGATATCAACCACTTGCAGGAATGGTTTAACGGACTAGAGGACAGGCTTACCGACCGCCAGAATGTGATTGCCAAAGAGATCCTGAAAGAGATCCGTGCGCGTATTGTGTTTTTGCTGGATGTTGGTTTGAGCTATTTAACGCTTGATCGTACCGCTAAAACCTTATCTGGTGGCGAGGCCCAGCGCATCCGTTTGGCAACTCAAATTGGCTCGCAGCTGATGAATGTAATGTACATTTTAGATGAGCCAAGCATCGGCCTGCACCAGCGCGATAATGAGCGACTGATAAACGCCCTCAAGAACCTGCGCGATTTAGGCAATACCGTATTGGTGGTTGAGCACGATAAAGATATGATCCTGGAGGCTGATCATGTGATTGATATGGGGCCGGCTGCCGGCGTACACGGCGGCCAGATAGTTGCCCAGGGAACACCGGCACAGTTAATGGCAGAACATACCCTTACTACATCTTATATTAATGGTGAGCGTTCTATCGCTGTGCCCGAAAAGAGGAGAGAAGGTAACGGCAAAACATTAAGCCTTAAAAAAGCTACGGGCCATAATTTAAAAAAGGTTTCTGTCGATTTTCCGTTGGGTAAATTGATTGGCATTACCGGGGTATCCGGCAGTGGTAAATCAAGCTTAATTACCGAAACACTGTATCCTATATTGAACCACCACTTTTTCAGGGCTAAAAAGCATCCGCTGCCTTATGAAAAAATTGAAGGGTTAGAGAATATCGATAAAGTGATTGAGATAGATCAAACGCCAATCGGTCGTACACCACGGTCAAACCCGGCCACTTATACCGGCGTGTTCTCGGATATCAGGAATTTGTATGTGGCTTTGCCCGAGTCAAGGATCAGGGGGTATAAGCCCGGTCGTTTCTCATTTAACGTAAAAGGCGGCCGTTGCGAAACCTGCCAGGGTGCCGGTATGAAAGTTATTGAAATGAACTTTTTACCCGATGTACAAGTGCCTTGCGAAGAATGCCAGGGCAAACGGTACAATCGCGAAACGCTGGAAGTACGTTACCGTGGCAAATCCATCAGCGATGTGCTGGATATGAGCATTGAGGATGCTACCCCGTTTTTTGAGCATATCCCATCTATCTACCGCAAGGTGAAAACCCTGAACGATGTAGGCTTGGGCTATATTACTTTGGGGCAGGCATCAACAACCTTATCGGGCGGCGAAGCGCAACGTGTTAAGCTGGCTACCGAGCTATCTAAAAAAGATACCGGTAACACCTTCTATATTTTAGATGAGCCAACCACGGGCTTGCACTTTGAAGATATCAATGTACTGTTAGGTGTACTTTACCAGCTCGTTGATAAAGGAAACACGGTATTGGTAATTGAGCATAACCTTGACGTAATTAAGGTAGTCGATCACGTGATAGACCTTGGTCCCGAAGGTGGTTCCGGTGGTGGAAAGATCCTTTTTAGTGGTACTCCCGAAGGGCTTTGCAAAGTGAAGGAAAGCTTTACCGGTCAGTTTTTGAAAAAGGAAATGGGGATTAAGTAGAATTTTACAGGCTTTGCCCAATAGCGATGGGTTTTAAATCCATCGCTATTAGGAAGGTTTTAAAACATAAACAAATAACTCACATGCCGCAATGTCTGCCTCAGCTTTTCTAAGGCAATGCTTACCTGGCGTTCTACAGTTTTAGGTGAAATATTAAGCTGACTGGCAATTTCTTTATACTTCATATCGCTAAAGCGGCTCAGCACAAAAATTTCGCGACATTTTTCTGGGAGGGTATTTATAGCTGCTTTAATCTGGCGGGCCAGTTCCTTTTCTTCATAGCCGTTTTCAACGGCGCTGCGTATCTCATCAAACAGGTTGTTTTTTTGCAGGTAAACCACGTAAAGGTTTTCTATTTTTTGGTGCTTCAGGTAATTGAGGCTTCGGTTTTGCACCATTTTATATAGGTATGAACTTACGGACGTTGAAAAGGTAACCTCATGCCCTTTTTCCCACAGATCGGTAAATACATCCGCGACAATTTCCTCGGCAACCAACAAATTATTTACAAAACGATTGGCAAAAAGCGTGAGGCGGGTATAGTGAAGCTTAAATAAAGCTTCGAAAGCCCGCGCATCGCCCTGCGTAAGTTTTGTAATTGATAGGTTGCTGCTTTGGGTAATCATTTATTCATAGGTAAAATAGAAATGACATACTTTTTAAAAAACTTTAACAAGTTAGGAATTAATCTGTAAGCGTCAAATTTAATATGGAAATAATGATAAAGTAACCTGTATTGTTTTGTAGTTGGGCTATAGACCCCAATAAATTTTTACCGTTGAGTTTGGTAACCTTGATTAAATACTTGCAATAATATACCTTAACTAATGGTAATGAAAGCCGGTTCAATATTCAGCCGGCTTTTTTATTGAAATATTTTTTAACCGTTTGAGGGTATGGCCCTTTTCAGTTGTCTTGGTAGTATATAAGGATGGATAACGAAGAAATAAAACTTTTACTGGTGAAATATATAACCCGCGAAGCCAATGATGAAGAGGTGGAGCAGGTAAGGCTATGGGTAAGCGCGCACCCCGAGAACGAACAGTATTTTGCCCAGCTTTACGAAACCTGGCAAAATATGCTATACCTGCAACCCGATGTGGTTAACCAGGAAAAAGCTTTCCAGAAATTCTCGGCAGATAATATACCACGCGAAACAAAATACCGGACACTTAAAATATGGACCAAAGTTGCTGCCGCTGTAACGCTGTTTAGCGTGTTTACGGGCTTATTACTCAATCACTATGCGCAAAACGTGCAAAAGGTAAAGCAGGTAGCTGCAAATAATGGAGGCATTAAAAAAATAGTTTTAAGCGATGGTACGCTGGTTTGGCTTAACGCCGGCAGTAAACTTAATTATAATACCGGTTTTGGTAAAACCAATCGTACGGTTTATTTAGAGGGGGAAGCTTTTTTTGAGATCGCCCCCGGCAAAAAAACGATCCCTTTTTTGGTGAATACAAAAAACTATACCATCAGGGATATCGGCACAAAATTTAATTTAAAGGCTTACCCTAACGATAGGTTTTTTGAAACTACAGTAGTAAAAGGCGAAGTAGCTGTGGAGGGCAATATAGATAACAACGCCCATGAAATGAACCGCATTTATGTAAAGCCACACCAGGTGCTCAGAATCTATTATCCAAAACCGGAAGAATTTAGCAAGCCTGCCAACAAAAAAGATCTTGATAATCTTAATGAGATCCAGGTAATGCAAATTGATTCGGCAAAACTGGACCGTTATGATGGCTGGAAAGATGATCTGCTGGTATTTGACGGCAACACACTTGATGAGATCTCAAAAGTGCTGGAGCGTCGCTACAATGTGAAAATTATAATGAATGATGCCGGTTTGCAAAGTATCCGCTACTCGGGCAGCTTTAAAAATGTGACAAGTATCAATAAGGTTTTGGAACTGATTAAGGGTAATACCCCAATTGATTATTCCATAACCGGGAACACCGTGAACATAACCAAAAACAATAAAAACTAATCTGTTAACCTTAAAAAACAAAAAACATATGACGAAAAACTAACGCTCTCTTTCAAAATAAAAAAACCCGATGTGCGCTAACACTCCGGGTCCTATAAAATCAATAGCTAATACCCTACGCTTGGGGAAGCATCGTATTAACTGATTAACAAACAAATTTATGATAAATTTTGACAGAAAATCTGTAAGGGCTGCGCATGCGTGGCAAAAAACGATTAAAATTATGAAGCTTGTAACTGTTTTACTCTTCACGGGAATAATGCAAATACATGCGGCTGTTTACTCACAAAACGTTTTCAACTTTAATGTGAACAATGTATCTGTAAAACAAATGTTTAAACAGATTGAGAAAAACAGCAAGTACACGGTTTTTTACCGGTTGGACCAGGTCAATGTTGATAAGAAGATCAATATAGAGCTGCAAGACGCCAACATTGAAACCGTAATGAAAAATGTACTCAAAAATCAGCAGCTTACCTTCCAGGTAGTGGATGATATCATCATCATTAAACCTGATGGTAAAGAAATAGTAACCCTTACCGTTACTGGCACAGTTACCGATGCAAGCGGCGCGCCGCTGCCGGGTGTAAGTATAAAACTCAAAGGCAGCTCCTTAGGTACAGTAACCAATACCGATGGTAAATACAGCATCACCCTGCCCGATGGTACCGGTACGCTGGTATATAACTTTTTAGGGTTTACAGGACAGGAAGCTGCAGTTAACGGACAAGCGGTCATCAATATAAAACTTGCCGAAGAATCAAAAGCTTTAAACGAGGTTGTGGTAGTGGGCTATGCCACCCAAAAGAAAAAGGACCTTACCGGCGCGGTAGCTGTTGTAAATGTTAAAGATCTTAACAAACAGGCCTCATCATCGGTAAACAGTCAGTTACAAGGCCAGGCATCGGGTGTCACCGTTACCGGATCAGGACAGCCAGGCGAAGAACCACAGGTACACATCAGGGGTTTTAACACTTTTGGCGATAATACCCCATTATATGTGGTTGACGGGATGGAAACCTATGATATCAGCACCATTAACCCTAACGATGTCGAATCTTTACAGGTGTTAAAGGATGCGAGCTCGGCCTCTATATATGGTGCCAGGGCAGCCAACGGGGTAATAATTATTACAACCAAAAAGGGTAAAGGCAAAGTAAGTATTCAGTACGATGCTTATTATGGCTCACAGGTGCCTAAAGGTGGTAACGTTTGGAATACTTTAAACCCGCAACAAACAGCTAACCTGCAATTGTTAGCCGAAAAAAACTCCGGTACTACAGATTTTCAGGACCCTTTGTATAATCCCAATGGCCATGGCGCAAACTTTACACTGCCCGATTATATCACACCCGCGGGTGCTAAAAACGGCGATCCTTCGGTTGATCCTTCAAAATATTATGTGAATCCTAATTATACATCGCCCGATGACTATAATAACTTCTACAGGATCACAAAAGCCAATAAAACTGGTACCGATTGGTATCATGAGCTGTTTAAAACAGCACCGATAACCAGCCACAACTTAACTTTAAGCGGTAGTAGCGATCAGGCAAGTTACCTGTTTTCGTTAAACTATTTTAACCAGCAAGGTACATTAATAGATACCTATCTTAAGCGGTATACCCTGCGCTCAAATACTACCTTTAACATTACCAAGCACATCAGGGTGGGCGAAAACCTGGCGTATTCTATCACCAATACACCACAGGTATCGGGCACAAACCATGCACAGATAACGGCCAACAACCCGGATGGTGTTATTGCTATGGGTTTACGGGAGCAGCCTATTATACCCGTTTATGACATTAAAGGCAATTATGCAGGTAGCTATGGTACAGGTTTAGGCGATGCCAATAACCCGGTAGCCATACAGCAACGTACTAAAGTAAATGGTGCTACTGCTTACCGGCTGTTGGGAAATATGTTTGCCGAGGCCGATATTTTTAAAGGACTTGTGTTGCGCACCAGCTTTGGCGGCGATATTTTGAACAGTAAAAATCATTCGTTTAATTACCCAACTTATGAAAACGTAGAAAACTCGCAGATAAACAGCTACAGCGAAAACTCTGAAAATGCCTATAGTTTTAACTGGACAAATACACTATCCTATCAAAAAACTTTTGGAAAGCATAACCTGAATGTGGTTGTAGGTACCGAAGCTGTTGAAGATCATGATAGCAGCCTTGGCGGCAGCATTCAGGGGTTTTATAGTTTCGATCCTAATTATGTGAACCTTTCAACCGGAACCAATAATAAGGATACTTATAGCAGCACAGCCTCAAATTCACTTTTTTCAGAATTTGCACGTCTCGACTACATTTTTGATAACAAGTACCTGTTTAACGCGACCATTCGCCGGGATGGCTCTTCAAAATTCCCGGTAGATCAGCGTTATGGTTATTTCCCTGCATTTAGCGGCGGCTGGCGTGTATCGCAGGAAAGCTTCCTTAAAAATGTAAAATGGCTTACCGATTTAAAAGTACGCGGTGGCTGGGGCATTATGGGCAACCAGATTAATATGGGTGCCAAAGATGCTTATACCACCTTTAGCACAAACATCGGGCAGTCTTACTATCCTTTAGACGGTAACGCTCCTTTGGTACCTGGCTTTTACCAGGATCAGATAGCTAATCCTCATGCCTTATGGGAAAAAGACATCAACTCCAACATCGGCTTTGATGCCACCATATTTGATGGTAAAATTGCGGTAACTGCCGATTATTACCGCAAAAACATCAACGATCTGTTGTATGCAGCACGCCAGTTGGGTACAGCCGGTAACGGACAAGTGCCTGCCCAAAACGTAGGTAAAATGAAAACAGATGGTTTGGATATCTCTGTAACCGGTAATTTTACCGCGAATAAAGATCTTAACTTTAGCGCCACCGGTACTATAACAACCTATAATAACAAGATCTTAAAAGTATCTGACGACAGGGATTATTTTGTGGGCGATGCCACCAGCCGTTTTGATAACCCGATAACCCGCAGCGCGGTTGGCCACTCATTAGGCGAGTTTTATGGTTACCAGGTAGATGGCTTTTGGAATAACCAGGCCCAGATTGACGCGGCCAATGCGAGTGCCCAAAAAATAAGCAACGATCCAAATGCGGTTTACCAATCTGATGTTAAAGTGGGGCGTTTTAAATACAAGGATGTAAATGGCGATGGCATGATTACCGACGCAGATCGTACATTTATTGGCAACCCTAACCCCAAGGTAACCGCGGGCTTAAACCTGGCTGTAAATTATAAGAATTTTGATGCCAGTGTTTTCCTTTATGGCTCGTTTGGCAACAAGTTATGGAACAGTGTAAAATACTGGAGAGACTTTTACGCGTCATATGGTACTGCAAAAAGCTACACCGCGCTAAACGACTCCTGGACACCAACCCACCAGGATGCTAAAGCGCCTATCCAGGAGCTTGATGCATCAACCAGCAGCGGTGCCACACCAAACTCTTATTTTGTTGAAAACGGAACCTATGTACGCCTGCGTAACGCGCAGATAGGGTACACCTTTAAAGTGAACGCTTTAAAGAAGGCAGGCATTCAAAAACTGAGGATCTATGTATCGGCAACTAACCTGTTCACTTTAACAGGTTACAGCGGCATTGATCCTGAGCTGAGCGGTAACACCAAAGATTTTGGTATTGATGAAGGCAGTTATGCCAGTCCGCGTACATTCTTATTCGGCGTAAATTTTTCATTATAACAACAACATAAAGCGTATTACAATGAAAGCAAAAATATATTTCAGCATCATGTTGCTAAGCGTTTTATCGCTTGCTGCATGTAAAAAATCATTTTTAGATAAACCCATTAATGGTGCCCTGCAACCCCAGTTTTTAGAAACAGAAGCAGGTGCCAATGAATTATTGGTTGGTGCTTATGCCGCTTTAGACGGCCAGCAAGGCGGCGATGCCGCGATTGGTGGTGGTGGTTCATGGGAAGCATCGCCCGATAACTGGATTTATGGCGGTGTGGCCGGTGGCGATGCTTCAAAAGGAAGTATAGCCGGCGATCAGCAGCCTATTGAACCCATCATGAAATACAACCCGGATGCCAGTAATGGTTTCTTTGACAGCAAATGGCGTGCAGATTATGAGGGTATTTCGCGTGCAAATAATACCATTATGGTTACCCAAAAAGTTCCGGCACTGGCAGATGCGACTAAAACCAACATCCTTGCCCAGGCTAAGTTTTTACGCGGTCATTATTACTTCGATCTTAAAAAGATGTTTAATAATGTTCCTTATATGGACGAAACCACAACCGATATCAATCAGCCTAATACCACCGATATCTGGCCAAAAATTGAGGCGGATTTTAAATATGCTTACGATAATTTGCCGGTTACCCAGGATAATGTTGGCCGGGCAAATAAATGGGCAGCAGGCGCTTATTTGGCTAAAACCTATTTATATGAGCACAAGTACACCGATGCCAAAGCGGTGTTCGATGCCGTGATCAGCCAGGGTGAAACTGCATCGGGTTTAAAATACGCCTTGAATACCAGGTTCAATGACAACTTCAGAACAGCCACCAATAACAGCGCCGAGTCGGTATTCGCGGTGCAGGCGGCTGCCAATTCAGACCCCAACGGGCCTTCAAACGCTAATGATGGCGATATGCTGAACTTCCCTTATGGCAACAGTAGTCCGTTTAGCTGCTGCGGTTTTTACCAGCCCTCTATCGAGCTGGCAAACCATTACCGCACCAACCCCGCTACCGGTTTACCTTATCTTGATGATTATAACAGCCATGCTTTAAAAACCGATATGGGTGTAGCCGCAGGCGATGATTACACGCCTGATGCTGGTACCATCGACCCTCGTTTGGATTGGACGGTGGGTCGCCGTGGTATTCCGTACCTTGACTGGGGCTTACACCCTGGTACTGATTGGATCAGGGATCAGCAATATGGTGGTCCGTATTCGCCAATTAAAAATGTTTATGGCCAGGCCGAGCAATCAACCAATGGCGATAATACTTCATGGGCGCCAGGATCGGGCATAAACGTAAACCTTATCCGTTTTGCCGATGTGCTGCTAATGGCCGCCGAAGTTGAAGCGCAGCTTAACAACTTTAACGCTGCCCTAAATTATGTTAACATGGTGCGTAACAGGGCTGCTAATACCGCAGGATGGGTACATACGTATAAAGATAATGATAACCCAACCAAAGGTTTTACAACTACTGCTGCTGCTAACTACAAGGTTAGCCCTTACCCGGCCGGTTCTTTTACCAGTCAGGATGTGGCGCTAAAAGCCATCTATTTTGAGCGCAAAATTGAACTGGCTATGGAAGGTCACCGCTTTTTTGATTTGGTTAGATGGGGCATTGCCGATACCGAGCTGAACGCTTATGTAGCTTACCAAAGCACCCAAACCAACGATGTAAAAGGAGGTAAGTTTATCAAGGGGAAAAACGAGTATTTCCCTATTCCGCTTACCGAAATTGACCTGAGTGTAAAAGGTGGCGCACCTGTACTTAAACAAAACCCGGGATATCATTAATCCTGTATAACATAAATATGCCGGGGCTTGCATATCCCGGCATATTTTATCAAATTGCTTATAATTACTCCCCTTACTGTAAACCGGTAAATTATTTTAAACCAAATTATGAATAAATCATCAACCCGATTTTTATCGCTGGATGTATTCAGGGGCATGACCATATGTTTTATGATCATTGTAAATACCCCTGGCAGCGGAGCCGCTCCTTTTGCGCCGCTTGAACACGCGGCCTGGTTTGGTTTTACCCCAACCGACCTGGTGTTCCCTTCGTTTTTATTCGCGGTGGGTAATGCCATGAGTTTTTCTATGAAACGTTATGTAGAGATGGGTAACGCGGCCGTACTAACCAAAATCTTTAAACGCACATTGCTTATCTTTTTGATAGGCTACCTTATGTATTGGTTTCCGTTCTTTAATTTCGATAACGGGCATTTCGCGTGGTCGCCTATAAGCCATACACGTATTATGGGGGTTTTGCAGCGCATCGCTTTGTGCTATTGCTTCGCATCGCTCATGATCCATTTTTTGTCAAAACAATCAGTTATCATTTTGTCTGTTATATTGCTGTTTGGCTACTGGATATTGTTGCTGGTATTTGGCGATCCTACCAATCCGTTCAGTATGACCGGTAATGCCGGTATTTTCCTGGATAAGTTTGTTTTGGGCGATAATCACCTGTATCACGGCGAAAAAATAGCCTTTGATCCCGAAGGCATCCTAAGCACACTGCCGGCTATTGTAAACGTAGTTGTGGGGTATTACGCCGGTAAATTCATTCAGCAAAAGGGGAAAGGCTACGATGTGATCTCCAAAATGCTGCTAATGGGCTGCCTGTTTATCTTTTTAGCCCTGTGCTGGAACATGGTATTCCCGATAGGTAAAAAATTGTGGAGCAGTCCGTTTACGCTGCTAACCACCGGCCTGGACCTGGTGATCCTATCCTTTCTCATCTACGCTTTAGAGATCAATGATTGGAACAAAGGCAACTGGACCCGCTTTTTTACCATTCTGGGTAAAAACCCTTTACCGGTTTATGTACTATCAGAAACACTGGTGATTTTCTTTTACATGGTAACCGTAAAAGGCGGCAGCTTATACGGCTGGATAAATGACAACTTTTACCAGGTAATAGCGCCAGGTGCCATAGGCTCTTTGTTGTTTGCCATCAGCTATATGCTCATCTGTTGGAGCGTGGGATGGTTGTTGGATAAGAAAAATGTTTATATCAGGGTTTAGATACTTTGTGCGAATGAAAATAAAAAGCGCGGCTGTGAAAATGGCCGCGCTTTTTGATTAAGCAGTAAAATTCGTGCTCATTTTTTCAATCCCCTCTTGAGAACTCCCGTGTGCTCACATCTTTTTATTAAAGAAAAATGTCATTTCGAACGAGCGAGCGAGGGAAAAAAGCGGGGTGCGAGGAGAAATCTTAGGCGATTTGCATAGCCGGATGTCCGCTTTTACAAGATTTCTCCTCACCTCCGGCGCACAATATCCTACCGGTTCGTTCGAAATGACAACCGTTTTTATTTGGAAAGTAGGCTTAACAAGATGTGGGTACACGGTAGCTCAAGAGGGGATTCGCTCGTACCCTTGCTTTTTACTTGCTCTTACAAATTAAAAAAATTGTACTCTAACCTAACCAGGTACATGTTTTTCGAATTGCGCTCCATATCGTTATACAGCGGTGTTCGGTACGAAAAATCTAACCGGCAAACACTGTTAAAAATGAATTGTACCGCTGGCGCAACATCCAGGTAGCTTTGCCCATGGCTGGGATTGGTTTTGCCCAACAGCTCAACATACAGGTTCATGTTCACCTGTTTGTAATCGCGGTAGTTTTTGGGGAGTACCAGGTAGCCGGCAGATAGGGTATAAGCAGCCGCGTTCCTGGCTTGCCATGCGGGCAGGTTATAGCCCCCGCGGTTATCAAACGCCCGCAGGTAACTTGCCGAGCCGGACAAGGCCAGCTTGTGTAAAAGCTGGGTAAATATCACGCCGCTTTGCAGGCCGCTGTTATCGCCCTCTAAAGTGATCTCCTGGTTAGGTAGCGGGTTATTAATGCTGGCTAATTTGGCAAACACCGCCCCCCTGAAATGTTTCTGTACGGTATCGATAGATAAAAAACGATACTTGGCATATACACTGCCCCCTTCAAAATGCTGGCTGTTGCTGTAATAGTCTGAGGTGTACAATGAGCCATGAATCATCAGGTGCCGGCTTACGCCATACATGGCTTCAAATGTACTGCGGTTTTTGTACGATGGCTTAAAGAAACCTTGGTTTTCAACACGTAGGCCTAAAGAGCCGGTAGCCATGTTGCTGGCCGGTTCGGTGTTTACATATAATTCCTGCGCAAAGGTGGGGTATGCCAGCGCCGTTAGGCAGATAGCCAGAAATAAGATCTTCATAAAAATTGCTTTATGGGTGATCTATATAGCTAAATGATAAATGCGGCCCGATGCGGGCGCGGTATCGGCAACCTGGCCCAGGTATTTTTTTGATACCGATTTAGGCGCGAAGCCCTGGTCGACAACAATAAAATTTACATTACCTGTGGTTGTTTTATCTGCCGGACTAAGCAGTTTATAGGTATCGCCGCCATAGCTGAAAACGTTATTATCAACCTTGGTATTATCAAAGTTGTAAGTAGCCTTCAGGCTGTTTACAGAAAAGCCAGAACCCTGCACTTTTTTGCTGATCTGCTCGAAGTTTACAGGTACATCATTTTTAAAAGTGATGAGATAGGTGTTGCGGATGAGGTCGGTTTTAATATCGCCTACAAAAGGAAGTGTGCGTAATGCTTTTTCTGTTGATTTGGCGCAAAGGGCGCAGGTGAGGCCGCTAACCTGTAATTCGGCTTTGGTAAATTGGGCTTGTGCTACAGTAGCAGTAAACGAAAATATAAGGAGAAATATTTTAAGCGTTTTCATGTGTGCTTTTTTAAATTAATTGTCGAAAAATAAACTGGTGGTAAAATTACCGGGTGTTAAATGTTCAATTAATTTATCAGATCCTGAAAATGCAGTTTTTGATGAAAGTAGCAATGCTTTGTGTGGGCCGGTCGGGAGGGGCTTTATTGAAAAACCTTTCAAACACCGACTCCTGGGAAGAAAAGAAATAGCCGCCAAACGAGAGGTTGGGCATTTCGAAGCCAAACAATTTGGCTAAAACCGAGGCCGCCTCACCCTGGTGCACGTCTTTTACTTTTACCTGCAACTGGCTATCCTTGCAGCATTTCATTTTGCCGGCAACCTTATCCATGCCACAGTTAACAGCCGGGGCATTAATTTTTACCGAGGCAATCTGGTTACCGCAATAATGCAGATTAAGAGCAAAGCCCATTACTGTAACTACGTACAGCATGGTCAATAATATCGCTCCTGATCTTTTTAGCATAAAACAAAAATAGGTGATTAACTTGTTGATTACAAATAGTTTTTTGGGAGAAAAGTATTAATAGACATCCTATAGTATGTATACCTCCTTTGAAATCTTATCACCAAGCAAAACGTTTGTCATTTCGAACGAACCTGGGGGGATTGTGTGCCGGAGGTGAGGAGAAATCTTCTAAAAGCGGACATTCGGCCATGGCAAGCGCAGAAGATTTCTCTTTCGCACCCCGCTCAAATCCTACCTTCGCTTTATCGAAATGACATTTTCTTTTGCTTAAAAAGATGTGTGCACATAGTGGAATGTGCATCGGGGATGGATGGCGGTTGGTTCGCCCACATACAAATTTGTATATATGCGAACAGGGCGCATATAAAACAAGAAAACCCGCCCCTCGCGGGCAGGTTTTTCTAATTAACTTGATCTTTTATATTAACAATTTATATTATTGACCGGCTTGCTTAGCCTGGTTTTTCATGTTTGAATTAGCTACAATGGTGATCTCAACCCTGCGGTTTTGAGCACGACCTGCAGCTGTGGTGTTATCTGCAATTGGTTCGCTTTCGCCTTTACCAATTGTTTGCAGGCGTGATGCAGCTACGTTATCTGCAGCTATAAATGATTTTACCGATTCGGCACGTTGTACAGATAGATCCATGTTGTGGGCGTCGGTACCGGTATTATCGGTATGGCCAATGATGGTAATGTTTGTTTCAGGGTTGTTTTGAAGCGATACGGCTAATTTTTGCAGGTTGGACTGTGCTTCTGGTTTCAATGCCGATTTATCGGTATCAAATAAAATTCCCGAGTCAAACTTAACCAGGATACCTTCACCTTCGCGGGTTACAGTAGCACCAGGAACAGTTTGTTTAATTTCGGCGGCCTGCCTATCCATGTTACGGCCAATAAAAGCACCGGCAGTACCACCAACAGCGCCACCAATAATAGCACCTAAAGCAGTGTTACCCGCAGCTTTGCCAATAAAAGCACCTACAGTACCACCTGCACCTGCGCCAATAGCAGCGCCCTTTTGTGTTTTGGTAAGTGAGTTACAGCCGGCACCTAAAATACCAACGGTTGCCAATGCTAAGCTGAAAGTAGCGATCTTAATTTTTAACGATTTCATAATAGTATACGTGTATATACACTATCAATTACAAAGCTAATGCCAAAGGAGATATTGCAGCGCGACGAGGGTAAACACCTACTAATGCTTTATTTTTTTAACATTTAAGAAATTGGGCATTTGATACGCCGCGCTTGATTAGCGCGAACAAGAAGTGTTGACTTGTTTTTAGTACAGATTGTAAAATTCAAGATACAAAAGGATGGGGGAGGATATTATTAGATCGTCATTGCGAGGAGTAAAATCCGCGGACTGTGAAGGTGGAAATGACGTAAAAGATTTGTCATTCTGAGGAACGAAGGATCTTCTTCGCCCTGTTCATCGCCGACTTTTATAATGAAGAAGATCCTTCACTACGTTCAGGATGACAAACGTTTTTTATAAAACGTCATGGGTAGGAGGTGCGATGAAGCAATCCCCAACTATACACGGCGGCTTTGCAAGGGCACCTGCTAATTGGGGCTTGTTTTGCACCTAACCATAACAAGTTGTAGACCCAGACTTACGAAGTTTTTAAAACTTCGTAAGTCTCTCGTCGCTTTGTCATTTCCCCTTTCAGCGTCGCCAGATTTAAAAACTCGTTTACTCAATTCACCACTATCAGCACCGCTGGCAAGATAAGCTTAAACGTGCTGCCCACACCTTTTTCTGAGGATACGTCAATTTCAATATCGTGAAAGCCGGCTATTGATTTTACAATGGGCAGTCCCAATCCAAAACTATCCTGCTGTAACGACTGGCGGAATTTTTTAAACCGGTTAAATATAACAGGTAGCGCTTCGGCATCAATACCAATACCAGTATCGGTTATGCTGATCACAAATTTATCATGTACCGCCACGGCGGTGATCCTGATGCTGCCACCCTCCCGGTTATATTTGATGGCGTTGTTGATGAGGTTAAAAAACAGGTTGAACAGCAGGAATTTGTTGATGTTAACCATGTACCAGTTGTCAGGGACAATCATTTCGTAACTGATATTTTTATCCTGCAAACGGATGGAGATCTCGTCATAAACATCCTGCAACAGTTCGTTAACGCTTACCTTATCCTCTTTTAAAAACTGCTCGTTTTCTATCTGCGAAATAAGCAAAAGAGTTTTGGTAATGCTTTTTAAACGGTTAAGGATTTTTTGCATTTCCAGCAGGCGCACCTTTAAGTCGTCGTTAACATCCTCTTCCTCAAACATATTTTCAATTTTTGATTGAAGGATGGATATCGGTGTCATCAGCTCGTGCGATGCGTTGGAGATAAACTCGCGCTCTTTATGGAATTTATCGGCAATGGTTTCTACCATTCTGTGGATGCTCAGGTCAAGGTGTTCAAAATCTGATGTTGTAGTGCGCACCTTCCGGTACGATTGAAAATTTGGAAATTTTTGACCTACCAGCTTGGTTTTTATAATGATCCGCAACGGCTTAAGCACGTAGTTGGAGTACACCTGGTCGGCCACGATGGTGAGCAGAATCATACCCAGCAGCACCTCAAAAGCTATGTTTTGCAGCGGTACGCTGGTTTCATCAAGCGTATCAACACTTTTGCCTATTTCAAGCAGGTAGTTTTTATTTTTTACTTTAAAAGTATGGCTCAGTATCCGGTATTCGAGTGTATCGCCCTCGCTAAACAAGCGTTTGCCACGTTGAATGGTATCTAAAAAGTAATTGGCATCTACCTCATCTAAGCTAATGTACTCGTCTTTAAGTGGCAGGTAGCTGCCATAGGCTTCACCGTTTACAATATAGGTTTCAATACCCTGGCTTTTAACAATTTGAAGCAGCTTGTTTTTTTGTTTGATAAGCTTGTTATCAACATAATTGCTGCTGATGTTTTTGATCAATACGGGTACCAGCAATACAAACAGTATCACAATCACCAGTTTTGATATGGCGTTAAAAAGGGTAAGTTTTGTTCTTAGTTTCAATACCTAAGCGTTGATCTTTATTTTATAGCCCAATCCGCGTACGGTTTCCAGCCAATCGGGCGATGCAAAAACATTGAGTTTTTTCCTGATATTTTTAATATGGGCGTCGATATAATTGGAATCGTAATCATTATTAACCACGCTGCCCCAGATATGTTCGCTTAGCTGCATACGGGTTAAGGTGCGGTTTTTATGCAGGATGAGGTAGGCTATTAAATCAAACTCTTTTTTGGTGATGGCGTTAACCACGCTGCTGCCGTATGAAATGGTGCGGTTGGTTAAATCAATTAAAAAACCATCAAGGTCCATAATATTATTTTTAACCCCGAACTTTCTGCGGATGATAGCCTGCATCCGGCTTTGCAATTCCAGTAACGAAAACGGTTTGGGCAGGTAGTCATCGGCACCCAGATCAAGGCCTTTAATGCGGTCGTCAATTTCAGCGCGGGCTGTTAATATGATACAGGCCGCGTCTGAACCAAGCTTTTTAAGTTCTTTGAGCAGGTCAAGCCCATCGTAATCAGGCAGGCCAAGATCTATCAAAATAAAATCGTACAAATTGGTAGCTATCTTTTCAGATGCCGAAGTGCCATCGTAACAAACCTCGCATACATAGTTATAATTAGTCAGAAATATTTCCAGTTCCTGTGCCAGCGCCTTTTCGTCTTCGATGATCAATACATTCATACGCCGGGGCTAATAAAACAAGTAGTAAAATGTGAAGTTAAAGAACGATTCCCTGTGATTTTCAAGTACCCCCTCAACGTTAACCGGTATCGAATAACGCCACGAAGCTTCCAGTGTATAATGCGGCCTGTTGTAGGCTATAGGTACTTTAAAGCTATAGTTGAGCATTCTGAACACGCGGTTGTATCGTGCCGAATTTGCATCGTCTTTTATGTATATATTATCAACCTCCTGTTTATATTGATGGTCAACAGAATAGCGCTGTACAAAGTTTTGAGTGCCGGTTATAAAGTTAAACGATGGATTAAATGAAAGATAATCCTGGTCGTCAAAAATGCTCCAGCTGGTTTCAATGTATTTGGAGTTGGTAACGGTAACAAAAATATCGTTTGATTTACCAAAAAGATAATCGGCAATTACGCTGGTTTTAAAAAAATGCCAGTCGTAAGAGTTTTTGAGGTTGATATCATTTGACGATGCCGATTTGATTACGTTGGCATCCTTGTTAAATATAAACCTTGTGTAACTGGCCGTACCCGAAAACTTTTTTGATAGCTTATAAAAGTAGCCGCCGCCCACGTCCACCTCATCTACCGGGGTATATCCCAAAACTTTCAATACAGAGCCGTAGGCAAAAAAGCCGGGTTTGCTGTTATAAATGATATCGCCGGTAACAAAAGGGTATTTAATGGGGCTTGTACGACCGAAAAAAAGCGCATCACTGCCGTAATTTACCCCTACCGAAACAGATTGTTTCCTGATGATGGTATCGGTATCGGCAATAACATGATAATCTCTCCCGGTAAAACCGGTTGGGTTGATACCTGCAGCGTATAAGGCATTACTGCCGGCAACAAAAAAAAGTAAGCAAAGGTACTTCATCAAAAATCGGTAAATTGTTTGTTAACCTGTTTAATCGCCATTTCTTCGTGGTATTTCCGGCGGACGCTCCAGCCCTTCAGGGCGTCGCTGTCTTTTGGGTTTGGGCTTAACCTGTACCGGGGTACCGGTTTCAATCACCTTTTCGGGTTTTGCCTGCCGCCTTGCCTTAGCTACCTCTTTAATCTTATTTTTTTCTTCCTGCTCCTTTTTGCTTTTGGTGGTGGTATCTGCCAATATATCATGATTTGGCATCATTATCAAGTGATAACTATAAACAGGGCTTGGTGGGCTGTTTGTAATGCCGGCAGATGATAAACATGGCGCAAATATCAATAACAGGACAATATACGCAAACCACTTTATCATTGGGAAGAAGAAAAACTTAAAATTATATTCAAATATCGGTCAATATAAACAGTAATACCCAATGGGAGGGGTACTGTTGATAACAATTATAGCCTGTTTGCTACTGCAAAGGTTAAAAGCAGGGACAAACAGGCTATGTATACGTTTACCGGGATTATGATGATTGGTTTATTTTATTTACAATAATATGATCAGATGCTGATACCTTTTGAAGTATACACCCGGTTTTGATCATCAATTACCACACAAGCTATCTGGTTTAACTGGTTAATCAAATACATACCAGCATTAACACCAATGTTCATGATAGGCGATGCCATGGCATCGGCCAATTCGGCTGTTGGGCTCATGATGCTTACGCTTTTTATTTCGCTTACCGGGAAGCCTTTTTTGCTGCTGGCAGCACTTTGGAATTTTTTGTTGCCAATACTGGCGTATCTTTCGGCATTTATAGCGGTTGCAAATGCCATATCGCTAATATTAAGCTGTGCAAATGGTTGCTTCCTTTGTTCCGGATCGGCAGCAGCAACTGTCCACGGTTTAAAGTTGGGCTGCGTGCCCCAGGTAAGCAAATCGCCACCAGAGTTAATAACGCCACTGCTAACACCGTTCATTTGCAATATAAATTTTGCCCTATCGGCAGCGTAACCCTTGCTATTGGCACCAAAGCCAATGCGCATTCCTTTTTCTTTTAAAAAAATGGTTTGCTTAACAGCGTCGAGCACTACATTTTGGTAGTTGGTTTGCATTACAGTGTAAGGAGCAGTTTTAACAGTTGCATTTTCAACTAACGAATTATCATTTCCTGCCACGTTACCGGTAAAGTAGGTGATATCAAAAGCGCCGTGGGTAAGTTCTGAGATCTGTAAAGCCCTGCTGATTAACCTGAAGATCTCGCCGTTTGCTTTTACCGGTGCGATGCCTGCATTGCGGTTAATCTGTTTAATATTGCTGTCGTCGCCAAAAGCTGAGAGTAGTTTTTCAACCCGGTTAATTTCATCAATGGCAATTTCAATTTGTTCATTGGCCAGTAAAGGATCATTACCAACTACACTAATCTCAAATTTATCACCCATTGCATGTACATTACGCCTATAGGTGGTTAAATTATTACTTAAAGTTTTTACAGCCAGCATAAAATATCAATTATAATATAGTTAAAAATTAACGGCTTAGATGTTGTATGTAATGACGTGGCATTTATAAAAAACGCAACATCATCACGCTATAAAGACTAAAGTAGCGGGCTTCTATGAAATTAAGATGAAAACGTTTTTACAATTACTGTAAATGTTTAGTTTTCACATTATTTAACAATTGGAAGACAATTGTTTTGGAGCAAGGATTTTCGGAGCAAGGAATAAGGACTTTTTAAAAGTTCAGGAACAAATGATTGAGCTGGCTTACACTTTTCGTTTACCTGATATTTGCCCTTAAATAAGCCATGTCATTGCGAGTATCCATCAGGGTAACCTGAAAAAAACAGTGATGACATCGTTAACGCGCTTGTGTAGAGACGCAACATTTTGCGTCTCCCGCGTGCAAATGCACCACGCAAATCCGCTCTGTATAGCTAGAGACGCAAAATATTGCGTCTCTACAAAAAAAACATATTTGATAATCAATAACTTACATGGACGTCATTATAAGGTACGAAGCAATCTCATGCTCTACAGGGCGAACCTGCATAGTTCGCGATTGCTTCGTTTCTACCCATGACAAGTTGTGTTTTTAGGTGGGTGGGCCTGTCGCCCTGAGCCTGTCGAAGGGTCGCGCGTAGAGGCCTTTGCCCACTATCCTTCGACGGACTGCCATTGACACATTTGTAACTTGCTGATTACTAGAGCTATTTTTAGTGTCATTTGCAATGCTATTATTTGTGCGCAAATAAAACTTACTCAGGATGACAGCCTTTTTTTTTAATGTCATTCCACCTTCAGAATTTCGCAAAATTTTACAACTCACAATGGCATGCTTGTCAGTCTATCAATATATTCTCCCCAAACCTTTGCGATACGGTGGTGTGTTCTTTACCGTTGATGCTGATCACCAATGAATTATCAAAAGGGATTTTTTCTATCACTTGTATGCGGGTGCCTATGCCAATATCGAGTTTAATGAGGTACTGCAAAAAAGTATTGGTGGTGTCCCTAACGGCCGCTACCCTGCAGGTTGCGCCGGCTTTTAAGTGGGTGAGTGCTACCGAAAATGATTTGGGTACTTTACCGTTTGCCTTCGGGATTGGGTCGCCATGGGGGTCATAATCAGGGAAGCCGAGGAATTTATCCAGCCTGTCGGCCAGGGTGGCGTCGCTGATGTGTTCAAGCTCTTCGGCAATATCGTGGATCTCGTCCCAATGGTAGCCCAGCTTCTCTAACAAAAAAACCTCCCAAAGACGGTGTCTGCGTACTATCAGCACGGCATCCTTTAAGCCTTGGGTGGTAAGTTTTACGCCTTGTTTTTTATCGTATGCTATCAGCTGCTTTTCGGTAAGCTTACGAATCATATCAACCACCGAAGCCGGGTTGTTACCCAGGGTTTCGGCTATGGCAGTGGGCGTTATTTTAACGTCCTTTTGCTGCGCGATCCGGTAAATTGCCTTTAAATAATTTTCTTCTGATAATGTATACATCCGTGTAGTACCTGCTAACACACAAACATAAATAAAAAGCGGGCTGTTTTAATAAGGGGGTGTACTATTAAAGGGAAATCGCTTTTGAAAAGGGGGATTCAAAAGCTGTTGCGTAATGGACTTTTCACCCAAGGATCGCTAAGGCGCAATTGAAAATTTTAAGTTCTTAGCGGTTTGGCGATCTTTGGGTGAAAAATAACATTTGGTCTGATTTGTTTATTATCAGCTCAAAAAAAAAAGGCCTCCGGTTTAAGGGAAGCCTATATTTTATTTAAAATGATTTTGATTAGTGCCTGCCGTGACCACCGCCATGATCTCCGCCACCGTGATTGCCATGGTCACCACCACCGTGGTTTCCATGATCTCCGCCACCACGATTTCCATGGTCACCGCCCCAGTGTCCGCCGCCATTGCCATGATATTGTGGCCCGCGACCGCCGTGGTTACCATTGTCAAAGTGACCGCCACGATTATATGCTACCGCCCTGTTACCGCGGCCGCCTCTCCAATAGTTGGCATACCTGGCATCGCGGCTATCGCGAATGATCACCTGGTCATGACGGCCCCTGTAGCTTGCATATTGTGTTCTGTAAACATCATGCCTAACCCATGGGTTACGATCATTTATCACCACTTTATAACCGTGGTATAAATCGTAATTACGATATCGTACCGGCAAATAAGCACGGTGCACCCAAACATTGTTATCAAAATATACATACTGATGGGTAGGCACATCGTAATAAGTGTCAATATCTGGCATGTAGTAATAGTTGGCGGTTTCGTAACCCACCGGACCCCACGCTGGCTGACTGCCAATGTTAACCCCTAAGCTAAAGCTTACCTGGGCATTGGCGTTTTTTACGGCTAAGCAGCTTAATAGTATGGCTGCTGATAAGATTATCTTTTTCATTTTGTAGTATGTTTTAAAATGCGCGTTATTGTTAAAATAATTTACAGGTTGCGCATTGTTTGGATGTATGACAATGTTTAGTGCAAAAAGTTTAAAATTTAATTACATGGTTTGATAACTTACTTAAAAGTTACCTGGATTTTTTAAGAAACTAATATATAATTGCTTTTAACAAGGTGTCAGTTAGCGGCCATTGAGGTTGTTTGTCAGCCTGGACTGGAACAAAAAAACTGACAAGTGTAAACTTTTTTCCAGGTTGATACAGCTTTAGAAAAGTGTAAACTAACCACAGGATTAATCAATAAAAGTGTAAACTTTTTCAGGCCGATGTAACCAGAATTGTTCCATGTTTTTATTCGATTTTTTAGGGTAAAAACTATTATCTGGGCTTAAGTGATTGAAAGTGAGGGAGAAAAGTGTTCCACTGTTCTCGTGTTTTAAAATGCTTAACTTGCTGATTGTCAATGCCAATGCGTTCCAAAGCGTTCCACGTGTTCCAGCGTTCCGGTGGAACACGTAGGAAAGACGGCCGCCAATAGGTAAGATTTTCCGGATAAACTGTAGCTTGTTTTAAATAGTACCCTACTGCAAAACACAAAAAAGGGGCTCCCCATTATAGGAAGCCCCTTTTGTATAAAAATTAACAATCAAAATTAATTTTTGTGACCGTGGTCGTCATGACGGTCGTCTTTGCGGTTATTATTACGTACGTCCTTATGAACAACTACCTTACGGTTAGTTACTCTTGTGCCGTGCCCGTTTCCGTTATTGCCCTTCCAATGGTTACTGTATTTAACATCGCGGCTATCGCGAATAACGGTTTGATCCCTGCGGCCTTTGTAGTTGGCGTACTTGGTACGGTAAACAGTATTATGTACCCATGGAGTACGTTCGTTTACTACAACTTTGTAACCATGGTAAACATCGTAGTTGGCATAACGCGGAGGTAAAGCTGTTGAATGTACCCAGATATTATTGTTGAAGTATACATACTGATGCGCGTTTACATCGTAGTATGAATCAATATCGGGCATGTAATAATAATCGGCACGGTCATAACCGGTTGGTCCCCATTCTGGCTGGCTGCCAATATTAATGCTTAAACTAATTTGTGCGCTTGCAGGTTTTATTGATAAAAAGCCTAAAGCTATAGCTGCGGCTAAAATGAACTTTTTCATTGTGTTATTGTTTTGTTTGGATGTATGACAATAACAGGGCCATAAAGTTTAGCCAATAGCTTGTTATAACAGGTAACTAATCGGTTACAATGTTTAGGTGTGGTTGTAAGCTTCAGTAAATGAGGCTATTCGTCGTCGCTTTCTTTTTCTGCTGCTTTCTTACCAGCCATAGCCAATACAGGTTTACCTATCACTTTATAGTTGCCTTCGCCCTTTAAAATAGACGCCAGCTGGGTTTTATCCTGCATGGTTTTTACAGCCTGGGCAAGCTCCTGGTCGTATTTGAAGTTGGTCTCATAGCGGCCTTTTTCGTAGTAGTATCTTGAGGCTATTTCGTTTTCAAGCACCTGTTTGATCTCGTCTTTATGCAGCTGAAGGTCGTTCTTTTTGGTTGCCATCAGCTTGTTTTTCAGCACGTCATACTCAGTCTGGATCTCTCCAAACTGCTTTTCTTTAGTCGCCTCGGTTTTAAGGCTATTCAGCATTTTTTCAGATGACGTGTTGTAGCTGTAATTTTTATCGGCCAGGTATTTTACAAAGTCATTATAGTCGCCATCTGATAGCGTGAACGATTTGCTCTCGGATATTTTAGCATGTTTATCGTGATAAATGGTGGCGTAATCAAATATCAAAAGCTTACCTACCAAAGCCTGGGTTACGTTGGCAAATTTTTCCTGTTTAACAAAAATATCCGGGTAAATACCACTGCCGTCATATACAGAGCGGCCATTTTTGGTTTTGAACTCATGGATCAGTGAATCGGCAACTTTAACTACGCTGCCATCATCCTTGCGATGTGTGTAGTCAATTTCCTGTATGCAACGGCCCGATGGGATATAATATTTAGCGATGGTGATCTTCACCAGGCTATTATAAGGTAGATTAAATGTTTGCTGAACCAGCCCTTTGCCATAGCTACGCTGACCGATAATAATAGCCCTATCCAGGTCCTGTAATGACCCCGAAACAATTTCTGATGCCGATGCCGAATGGCTGTTTACCAAAACTACCAATGGCAAGTTGGGCTCAAGCGGCGTGTTTACTGTGCTGTAAGTAAAGTTTTTGTCTTTTATTTTTCCTTTTTGCGATACCACCTCAACATCTTTTTGTACAAACAGGTTCACAATTTTTACAGCCTCCTGTAAAATACCACCGCCGTTTGAACGCAGGTCAAGGATGATGCCGTTGGGGTTGTTCTTTTTTAAAGCTACAAGGGCATTGGTAACTTCGGCAGCCGAGTTCTCTAAAAATTTATCGAGCTTAATATAACCCATGTTGCCCTGCACCATACCGTAGTAGGATACGTTGGGTTGTTTGATCTCATCGCGAACAAGATTTTTTTCAAATGGTTGCGCTATGTTATCTCTTTTGATAAGCAATTTTATAGCTGCACCCTTTGAACCTTTAAGCAGCAGGCTTACCTGGTCGTTATTTTTACCATTGAGTTCAATGTCGTTTATCTTTAATACCTGGTCGCCGGGATGTACGTCGCCTTTTTGGGCCGGGAACCCTTCAAATACATCAGATACATATACTTTGTTGTTGCGTACAAATATACTTGCGCCTATGCCGCCGTACTGGGTGCTTACATAGTGTAGCTTATAGTCTTCAATTTCAGATTCGGGTACAAATTCGGTGTAAGGATCAAGGCCATCTAACATGGCATCAACGCCGGTTTTTACCAGCTTGGCCGAGTTGATATCATCAACATAATTAATATTCACTTCTTTATATACCGAAGCAAAAACATCCAGGTTTTTGGAAATCTGGAACAAGTCGTCGTCAAAAGCCGCAATACCAACAGCCAGCGTAATTATGCCGGCAAACAAGCCTATCTTTTTGTATTTTTTTGAAATCACCATACCCTGTACAACGTTAAAGCATATAAAAATACGAAAAGCATCCCGATTTTTACAAATACAGGCTTATTTACAGCCTGTTATTATCAATATTCACTAATGCTTTTTTCAAAGTGAACACTACATATTCCCTGTTACGGTTTACAAGGTCCATTAGTTTGGTTATCAGTGCTTCCTCCTGTCCTTCGGTATATTTTAATTGTTCGTCGGTAAGGTGGTTATATTTACGTTGAACCTTAATTTTTACACGTTCCCAATCCTTATTGGTGATACTGATCTCAGCCATGATTAAATTATTTTAAGCAAAAATATAAAAAATACACAGCAGGCGAATTTAAAATATCGGGCTATGCCCGATATTTTACCTATAGGTGTTGAAGATGGGGCGGTAAGGGGATGGCCTGACTTAAACTATCAGCCAAAGGCGACATCCGCCTGGTTTGTAATGGAATAAGACCCGACCAGATGGACAGCTCCAGATCTTCATCGTCGTCAACCGGCATCCCGGTACGGATCTTGGCCGATGCTTCATCAATTTTAAAGGCCAACGCCGTTGTTTTAAGTACCTCGCGGGCCTGTATCGGGCGCAAATAGTCCCAGCTGCCGGGTACAATTTTATCGGTTAGCCATTTAAATGCTTCTGTTTTGGTTTCAGGGTCTTCTATCTTTTCGGCCTGTGCAAAAATGACAACCGACCGGTAATTAACCGAATGATGGAATGCTGATTTGGCAACTACCAAGTCATCCATCAGCGTAACCGAGATACAAACCGGGATACCTTTTTCCAATTCACGGATAAAATGGCTGCCTACCGAGCCATGGATATAGATCCTATCCTCATAACGTACAAACGCGGTTGGGATGGCAAAGGGCTTATTTTCATAGCTATAGCTAATGGTGCAATACAGCGCTTCGTCAAGAATGCTGTTGATCACTTCGGGATCATAGTTGGCCCTTTTGGCCGACCGGCTGGGGACAAGATGTGGTTTTGGATTGACCATAATTTTGTTTTTTTATAAAATTATGTGTTTATTGGATGATTAAAATCATCCAATAATTATAAAAACGGTAGTCCAATTTTTATGCTGGCACTTTTATCACAGTTAGTTATAGATAAGGAAGCCGCTATGCCGGTTTACCTGCAGCTTACCAATCAGCTCACCGGGTTCATTAAAACGGGCGCTCTAATGGCAGGGTATCGCCTGCCGAGTACGCGACAATTGGCCGGGCAGCTAAACATTCACCGTAAAACAGTTATAAGGGCTTATGACGATTTGTTGGCACAAGGCTGGCTGCAAAGCCATACCGGGAGCGGCACCTTTGTAGCCGCCAACCTACCGGTAATTAAACCGCAAACCATTTTAGTCGATAACACAACCCCGGCGGTTAAAGCCGGCTTCGCTATCAAAAGCCCGGCCCATTTACAAAGGCCGATAGCCAACCTGAATATCCCGTTACACCTTGACGATGGCTTTCCGGATACACGCATTGCCCCGGTGCTGGATCTTTCAAGAGCTTATCGCACCCAGCTTTTAACCGGTAACCCATATGTACGCTTAGGGTATGGCGATACCCGGGGAACTGAATGGTTGCGGAACGAACTGGCCACCTATTTAAATACTACCCGCGGATTGCGGATAACGCCTGCCAATATCCTGGTGGTGCGGGGTACTATTATGGGGCTTAACCTTACCTGCACCGGCTTACTGGAGCCGGGTGATACTGTGGTGACTGCTCAGCCGGGTTGGGTTGGAGCAGAAGCCAACTTTTTGCAAGCTGGGGCCAAATTGATAAAAATTCCAGTTGATGAATATGGGTTGGATATTGGTGCACTCGATACGCTTTGTCAAAAACAAAAGGTAAAGTTAGTGTATGTAACCTCTCATCACCATTATCCAACAACCGTAGCCTTGCGGGCCGACCGCCGGGTGAGCTTGCTTGCGCTGTCCCGTAAACATGGTTTCATTATTTTTGAGGACGATTATGATTACGATTTTCATTACGAAAATAAACCCTTAATGCCGTTGGCCAGCGCCGATGACGCCGGAATGGTAGTGTATTGCGGCTCTTTTTCAAAAACGGTATCGCCGGCCATTAGGGTGGGATACCTGGTAGCATCAGAAAATGTGATTGAATACCTGGCAAGCCTGCGGCGGATCATCGACCGGCAGGGCGATACCCTGCTTGAGAATGCCATTGCCGAACTATTGCAAAATGGGATCATTCAACGACACCTGCGTAAATCTTTAAGATTGTACCGCCAGCGACGCGATATTTTTTGCAGCCTGATGAATGATCAGCTTAAAAACCATGTACAATTTAAAGTGCCCGAAGGGGGCCTGGCCGTATGGGCTCAGTTTGATAAAAGTATCGATTTGAACGAACTGGCTCAAAAAGCGTTAAAAAAAGGGCTGTATTTTCAAGGCGAAAACAACTCTGCTACTCTTGGTTTTACCCGGCTTGGTTTTGCATCATCAACCCCTACTGAGTTGGAAACCAGTGTAGAAATACTGGCAAAACTGTTGACAAACCCATAATTTATTTTAGCCGTAATATAAAAAATACATACAAAGCAACGTTTAAGGCATTGGCGCGTCAGTTGATAGGCAATAAAACGGCTTCAACACGGCCAGTTTATAAACTAACTATGTTTAACAAAGGGGCAAATGGAATTGTACAGAAAAGTATAGCTTCGCCCCGCTAAAATTAAAATTTATGAAAAAGTACTTGTTAAGTGCAGTATTACTGATAGCGGTAAGCATCAGTGCAAAAGCGCAATTTTCTTTAGGAGTTAAAGGTGGTGTCAATTTTTCGAAAATTAGTGCCGATAATGTGAAAGAATCAACTCTCGCCGGTTACCAGGCAGGTTTATTCGCCCGTATTGGTTCAGGCCTTTACTTACAACCTGAATTATACCTGAGTGGTACAGGCGGTAAATTCGATTCCGGCGATAACTCTCAATCATTCAGCGGAAAAGTAAGGTTTACCAATTTGAATGTTCCATTATTGGTTGGTAAATCATTTGGTGCAAAGGATTTAAATTTCCGTGTTATGGCTGGTCCTATTTATACGTATCAGTTGGATAAAAGCGAAAGTCTAACTGCTAACGGATCTGGTGCTATTGCCGATTTTGGCAACTACAACAAAAGCACTTTAGGTTTCCAGGCCGGCGCGGGTGTTGATATCGGCTCCATCACTGCCGATTTGCGTTACGAGGGTGGTTTATCAAAAGTAAATTCCAACTACGGTCAGCGTCAAAACCTTTGGGCTTTAAGTGTAGGCTTTAAGATTTTCTAAAGAAGGTAAGTCTCTATTATGCGCACAAACCAAAAGCTCCCGGCAATTTTACCTGTCGGGAGCTTTTGGTTTAAAGCCCTCTCCAAAGGAGAGGGTTGGGTGAGGCTTCTACTTCGCTCCAAATGATATTCCCGTAACACCGGCCGTTAATGAGCCTGGTTTTGCCGGCTTGTAAACAAAGTACAGCTTGTGCAGTTTGCCATCGGTTACAGGGGTGGCCACCACATGTACCATGCCTCCCTTTTGGTCTTTTGCCGGTGTTGGCATGCTGCCTTTGCCAACAACTTTGCCATCCGGAGCATCAACCCTCAGTTCAAAATTGAAACCAAAGCTTGGCGCTGTTTGCCAAAATGTGCTCAGGTTTATTGATTTTACGCCGGTAAGGTCCGTATCATCTACCTCAAACCATCCTTCACTTGGTGGAAGGATCATCAGGTTAATACCGTTGTATTTAAACCCGGTAAATCCGTTGGTTTTTTCGGTACCCTTAAAGGCGTAATTGCTGCTGTTTAAAGATGCAATGCCGGTGCCGGTTAAAGCTTTAATAACATCGGTACCATCATCGGTGTATTTAGCTGTTAAAACCAGCGTGGCAGTTGGCGTTTTGCCCGGATCTGGCATGATAGTGCCCGATGGTGGCAATGACTTTTTCTGATTAGCCGTATTCCCTAATGACATTACCCAGGTAATGATCTGCTCCAGGTCGCCCTTTTTAATGCTTGGGTGGGCCGACATCGCCGTTTCGCCCCAAACGCCCGCGCCGCCTTTAATTACTTTTTGGCTAAGCTTGTTCATAGCATCGGGGTCTTTTTGGTACTTGTTGCTTACATCTATAAAAGCAGGACCAATAGATTTGCCCACCTCTTTATGGCAGCTTTTGCAATCCATGCTCAGCATGAGTGTTTTGCCGTCGTTTTCTGGCGCTGTTTGCTCTAATTGTGACGCTTCAACCGGTTTTTTATAGCCATCTATATAATCTGCCGTAACTATTATCCGTTTAGTATCAACCTTACTGGTTGCCGCGCCATCCGTCACGGTAACGGCGTAGCTAAGCGGCACGCCGGCCAGGTAGAATGATTTATTGCCGCCTGTTAGTTTAACAGATACAACCGGCTGCTCGTTACCTGCATATATTTCAACAGGGACAGCTTTACTCACTGCACCCTCGCCGTCTTTTGCCTCAACGCTTATTTTATAGTCGCCAGGTTTGGTGTAGGTGTAGCTTAGTTGCGGCACATCGGTTTCTTTGGTGGTACCATCGCCCATTTTCCAGCTGTAGGTTATTTTATCTCCTTCGGGATCTTTGGCCTGGGCGGTTAGTTTAACCGTAAATGGCAATAAGCCCGAGCTTTTATCAGCCTTTACGCTGCTGATGATTGGTGGTCTGTTACCTGCAATGTAATCAATGCGGAATAAGCCTGCATCGGGGTTATGGCTAAACCATCCGCTGCCATATTCCAGTCCGTACAGCCTTCCGTCGGGACCAACCTCCATATCAATCATGGAGTTTGATTTAAGGCCCGGGAAAAACGGCTCCATTTTATCAAAGTCGCCTTCTGGTGTAAGGCTCACTGCCTTGATCCAGCCGCGCATCCACTCGTAGGCTAAAAACTTGCCATTGTAATAATCCGGATAGCGTGTTTCGGCAGGGAACATATCGGTATAATAAACCGGGCCGGCCATAGCGTTACGACCACCTGTACCCACCTGCGGAAAATCGGCCGATGGACCGTAGGGGTACCATATAAAGGCTGGTTGCGCCGGTGGCAAATCGGTTAAACCTGTATTGTTGCGCGAATTATTTACCGGGTGTTTAGGATCAAACGCCGGGCCCGATTTGCCTGTGGCGTAATCATAAATGTGGTAAGGCTTGTTATCACCCACAAAATATGGCCAGCCAAAATTGCCTGCGTGGCGTGCCTGGTTCACTTCATCGTAACCCATTGGGCCGCGGGTATCCAGGCTGTCGTTATGGGCATCCGGGCCAACTTCGCCCCAGTATAAATTGCCGTTTTTCTGATCTACCGAGATTCGGTATGGGTTTCTATCACCCATTACATAAATTTCGGGGCGGGTTTTTGGCGTGCCTTTAGGGAAAAGGTTTCCTTCGGGGATCTCGTAAGTGCCATCATCCTTAATTTTGATACGCATGATCTTGCCGCGCAGGTCATTGGTATTGCCGGCCGAACGACGGGCATCAAACTGCAAATGACCCGGACGATCATCCAGCGGGGCATAACCACTGGTTACATATTTTTGTGCTTTTTCATCAAAAGGAGTGGAGTTATCACCTGCCGAGAAGAACAGCATTTTATCAGGCCCTGGTCCAAAGGCGATGGAGCCACCGGTATGGCAGCAAATTTCGCGCTGGGCCTTTACTTCCAGGATCACTTTTTCGGTCTTCTTATCAACCGTATCATTCTTAAACGTAAAGCGCGACAAGCGGTTAACCGAACTATCGGCAGGGCTGTAGTAAATATAGATCCAGTTATTGTTGGCAAAATCGGGGTCTTTGGCAAGGCCAAGCATACCTTCTTCGGCATTGGTGCCTGGGGTGTGCAGTGTTTTCCAGTATACATCAAAAGCACCTACCTGCTTTACTTTTTTAGTAGCATGGTCATAACGCATAATTTCGCCCCGGCGTTGAATCACCAGGATATCAAAATTGGGCAGAATGGTCATTTCAGTAGGCTCAAAAAACTCACCGGTTGATAACTGGGTTTTGGTAAACCGGTCTTCATCTGGCGGGGTTTGTGTTTTAGCTTTGGAATAATCCAGCTCCTTGTTTTCGCCAATGGCATATTTGATGCCGGCGGTCAGCATTTTAAGATAGTTGTCGTCTTTATAACTTTCGTCCGTATGGCCCATAGCGGTGTAAAACGCACGGCCTCCATCATAGTCATGGTACCAGGTAGCAGGGTGTAAGCCCATGCGCTTGCCGCCTTTGTAGGTGCTTTCATCGAGGGTTATCAATACACGAACGTCGGGTGCCAGGGCTTTTTTGAAGCTGTAAAACTCATCGGTACGTTTCCATACTTTGGGTAGGTGCCTGGTAGCGTCATTATCGGCATCAACAACATTGTAGGTGCCCGGTTGTACGTTGGGGTTTTTATCGTGAATGCCGGGGTGGTCATAAAACCAATCGCCCATGAGGCGGCCGTACCAGCCCCAGTCATATTCGGTATCGGCTGCGGCGTGGATGCCCACATAGCCACCACCTGCCTGTATGTAGCGCTCAAAGGCTGCTTCCTGGCGGTAATCAAGCACATCGCCGGTGGTGCTTAAAAATATAACGGTTGAGTATTTTTTTAGCGTGGTATCATTAAACATCGCCGAGTTTTTGGTGGTATCCACATCAAACCCATTCTCCTTTCCCAGTTTTTGAATGGCTGCTATCCCGGCATCAATGGATGCATGGTGGAAGCCCATGGTTTTTGAAAAAATAAGTACGCGCGGCTTATTGGGCCTGGTTTTGTTGCATGAAAAGTAAGTACAGCTAAGCGCTATAAGAACTAACAGGGCGATTTTTTTCATATCGACTTATTATGTGTGTTGGTTAATTGGTGTTTTGAGGACGGTGTTTAGGGGCTTTGTATCAATTTATTACAATTGGTACACTCACCAAATTTATAATTAAAAATTGATGTGTCAATACCTATTGTGTTATTGTGACACAATATTTCTTTTGGTGGACGATTGGACTGTTAGACTTTGGGACTATGGGATTTTTTCTGAACCGGGATTAAGCAGATTTATCAGATTTCTGGATTTTGATCGCATTCAGAAAAAGTCCTGTAATCCATTAATCCAATGAATCCCGGTTCTGATGAAACGCGTTATATTGTAGCGTATACCGGCCATGTGGTTAATAACCAGTGTAGTATGAGCGGAACGCCCGGCCGAAGGCAACGCCCGTTATGGTATATAATAGCAGTTATGAGTTACTAAGAGTTGTGTTGTAGTAGTCTTGAAATTTTAGTGATATGAGGGAATTTAATCTTTTGTCCCTTGTCTGACCGTCTTTCGTCCCAAAGTCTCACAGTCCCAAAATCTCAAAAGTCCCCCAAAAAAAGTCTTAAAAACAGCAAAGCCCCTGATGGGCAGGGGCCTTTACTAACCAATTATAAACCTAAATTATGAGAAGAGCTGTAGGAGAAGGAGTCGAACCTCCACGGAGTGGTTATTTTTATTGCTAAAAGTTTCCCAATTTCTCCGCCACCGCGACAAGGAGGTGTGTCTGCCAAAAATTTCACCATCCTACATTTTAAAAATCCCGTCTTTCATGGATTTGCTGTTGGGGAAGGATTCGAACCTCCACAGAGTAGTTAGCCCGCTTCGGGTTTTCTATGATCTCCGCCACCGGGACAAGGAGGTGTGTCTGCCAAAAATTTCACCACCCAACATTGTTTTTCTTTTAAAGAACGGTCGGCAATTGTCATTTGCTTGATACAAATTTAAGAGACCTGTCAATTCCTTGCAAATATTTCAACAAAAATATTTTATTTTTATTCAAATTTTAATTAAACTTGTATTTCAATATAGATATTCAAATTTATGTCCCACAGAAAAGCTCAAAATTTAGAAATTGATAATCTTGATATCCAGATTTTATCAATATTAATGAAAAATGCTACCACGCCATACACCGAGATAGCTAAAGAGTTAATCGTTTCTGGCGGAACTATCCACGTGAGGATGAAAAAGTTAGAGGAGATGGGGGTAATTAAAGGCGCCAGTTTAGAGGTTGATCCGCAAAAATTAGGGTACGATATTACCGCCTTTTTGGGGATATATCTTGAAAAAGGATCACAATATAATGAGGCTGTAAAGCAGCTGAAAACTATAAAAGAGATAGTCGAATTGCACTATACCACAGGCGAATGGAGCATATTTGCCAAAATTGTGTGCCACGATACCACCCACCTGCGCGAAGTTTTAAACGAACAGATACAGGGTGTAAAAGGCATTCAACGTACCGAAACCTTCATATCGCTTGAGGAAAGCATCAGAAGGCAGATTACCTTAGAATAACCCGTTCTTTAGATTTTAATGATTTTTTAAGAAGGGCTGTTATGAAAGTAACGGCCTTTTTTGGATCGGGATTTTTTCTGAACCCGGATTAAACAGATTAATTAGATTTTTGGGATTTTGATTAATCCGGATTGTTTCACGCAAATCCTGTTAATCCTTTAATCCAATGAATCCCGGTTCAGACATTACGCCGCATTGGATATATATTTCACCAAGCTTCTTTTAGCTACCGGCAGTAAAGTTTGTTCAAGCGGAAAGGTGATATCGCTGTGTACATAATAAACCGCCGGGTTGGGGATAAACTTATTGCGGTTAATTAAGTTTAGTTTCAGGGCTTCTGGGGTGTTTACAATGCTATACTCATAGTTATCAATAAAATTAATATTGATGCCGCGGTATTTATCATCTTTCCCTTCAAATATGGTAATCTGGTATTCGTAAATAAAGCCGGTGCGCTCTTTACCGTTGCGGAGCGAAAAATAACCGTGGTACGGCATCAGTGGCATAATACCAATAGGGTTAATGTTTAGCCTGCTTTCCACAAAGTCGTAAATCTCTTTACCCAACTCAATAGCGGGGCTCATTTGGGCAATAGCAAAGGCAATGATCTGTTCTATTTCCTGCATGCTTTGATCGTCCTGGATGATCTTTTGATAGGTGAGCTTTACAGCGTCGATATCGGCCTGGGTTAAGCGCTGCGGAAAGGCTTGCTGCATGAGCGATTTATTCTTCTTAAAATCTACCAGGTTGTTATAGTGAAAAATAAGATCGGCCAGGTTGGGGTATAACCGGCTTTTATCAAAGTGGCGGTTAATTTCCTGCAGATAGCTTAGCAGCAGGTATTTTTTGTGCTCAAAATCAATAAATCCCTCAATAAACCAGTTAACGCCCAGTGGTTTCATATTTTTCAGGCTCCTTTCAATAGCTTAAATTAAACAAAAAACACCAACTTTGCAATATGCCCTATGGAACCCTTTATTTAATACCCGTACCCCTTGCCGATGAAGCGGCAGCAAAATCATTCACCCCGTATTTGGTTGATACCATTAACAGTATTAAAGAATACATTGTGGAGAATGAGAAAACCGCCCGCAAGTTTTTAAAAGAAGCTGGTTTAAAAACCCCGCAAAGTGAGTTGCTTATTCATGATTACAGCAAACATAACCGTGATATGGGCAAAGCCGACTTTTTTAAAGGTCTGCAGGCCGGCAACGATGTTGGCCTGATGAGCGAAGCCGGCTGCCCCGGTATAGCAGACCCTGGTGCCGAAATTGTTGACAAGGCCCACCGTATGGGCATTAAGGTAGTACCCCTGGTTGGGCCAAGTTCTATTTTGCTGGCGCTGATGGCCTCGGGCTTTAACGGGCAAAGTTTTACGTTTAATGGTTACCTGCCTATTGATAAATTACTCCGTTCAAAAAAGATCAAAGAATTGGAAACTTTGGCTACCAAAAACGACCAGACACAGATTTTCATTGAAACGCCCTTCCGTAATAATCCGTTGTTGGAGGAGATCCTGAAAACGGCGTCACCAAAAACAAAATTGTGCATAGCTACAGATCTTACCGCAGCTACCGAATTTGTGCAAACCAAAACCATAGCCGAGTGGCAAAAGAAAGTGCCCGAATTGCATAAAAGGCCAACCATCTTTTTACTTTTTCATGGATAGGTAATGCAAATTACGCAGCAACATACCAGTGTGTTGATCGTAGGCGCCGGCCCTTCGGGATTGATGATGGCCGCCCAACTGTTGCGTTATGGCGTGCAGCCCATTATTATTGATAACAAGCAAGGGCCAACTAATCAATCAAAGGCATTGGCCGTGCAGTCCCGTTCGCTGGAAATTTACCGGCAAATGGGTGTTATTGATAAAATACTTGAAGGTGGTAAAAAGGGCGGCGGTGTAACTTTTAACCAGGAGGGAAAACAAGTTGCCGAATTATCGCTGGATAATGTAGGAGAAGGGCAAACCGCTTTTCCTTATATCCTGATGTATCAGCAAAGTAAAAACGAGCGCTTGCTGCTTGATTTTTTAACGCTCAATTGCTGCCCGGTTTACTGGAATACATCGCTGTTAAGCCTTACTCAAAGTGCCGGGCAGGTAGCTGTACAGCTACAAACCGGAGAAACTGAGCAAATACTCACTTGTGATTGGCTGGTTGGTGCCGATGGTGCCCACAGCATTATACGCAAGCAGTTACAGATTCCATTTTCGGGCGATACCTATCAGCATAAATTTTATTTGGCCGATGTTAAACTTGCTGGTAAGTTTGGTGATAAGGTAGACTTGTTTTTAAGTAAAAAAGGCTTTGTCGGATTTTTCCCGATGCCCGAAGATGCCTGCTACCGCATTGTTGGTAACCTGCCCGATGGTTTTGATAACAAAACCGATTTACAGATTGAAGATGTTTTGCCGTTTTTGAATGCCGTAACCGGGCAGGAGATTGAAATAGCGCATGCCAATTGGTTTACCGAATACAGGTTACACCACCGCATGGCCGATAAATTTAGAGTGCAGCGCTGCTTTTTAATTGGCGATGCAGCACACATCCACTCGCCGGTTGGCGGGCAGGGGATGAACACCGGTTTACAGGATGCCTATAACCTGGCCTGGAAACTGGCGGGTGTGGTAAACGGACAAATCAAAGCATCTATTTTGGATAGCTACGTCGCCGAACGGATGCCTGTTGCCAAAGACCTGCTCAATACTACTGACAGGATCTTTAAAATGATCCTATCCCGCAATTGGCTTATCGGTCTGTTTAAGAAGTTCGTATTGCCGTCGATACTTAAAACTGTTTGGGGCAAACCCAATATTAGGGATGCGTTTTTTAAGCGGGTATCACAAACGGGTATCAGCTATCGCGATAGCCAGCTCAATCTGCACCTGAGCCAATCGATACAAATAAAGGCGGGCGATAGATTGCCCTATCTTAAGGTATTCGACGAAAAGAAACAGCTGGAAACCGATTTGCATGAATGGTGCAGCAAACCCGGCTTTACCATGATAACCCTTGGCAAACTACAGGAGATAGACCTGTTTACCCTTGCCAAATGGATCACCCAAAAGTATCCTGCTAACCTTAACTTTTTTTACCTGCCACCATCGGTCAAAAATCAACAGGTGTTTGATGCTTTCGGCATCAAAAAGAATCGAAAAATGGCCATCATCGTTCGGCCCGATCTGCATATTGGTTTTATGAACGATGTGGTTGATATTGATATGATGGATAACTATCTGCAGAACGTGGTGGGGGTAGTAGGGGGCATGGCTCCAGATAAAACCGGCGACTTTAAAAACTATTATCAAGGCGCTTAGGCAACCTTTTCCCCTCCATCCACGAATTGTTAATAGCAACAATTCATCGTGGATAAACCCTTAAATCTTCAGCAAGACCCAACATCATCTGCCCCTGGAAACGGATGGCGTAATAGGCTGTTAAAAGTTATCCGCAGCCCGTTGTTTTTAATTTTAGCTATCAGCGGGGTTACAAGGTTTATCTACTATTCAGTTTTATTAAACACCATTGCTCCTGATAGCGCTGGCTACTTAAGCTACAGCGCCAATATCCTGCACGGCCAAACCGAAGGTCGGCGTACACCTGTTTATCCTTATTTTATTAAGCTGATAGGTTTATTAGGGGAGCAGAGTTTAATTGATCATGTGGTTGTTGCTCAGATTATCATCTCCTTTTTGGGGATAGTGCTGTTTTATAAAACAGTTACACCGATTTTTAAATCACCTGGTGTAGTGCTTGTCGCATCGCTGTTATATGGCGTTATGCTGCCAGTTATCAACTTTGATAAATTAATCCTCACCGAATCGCTTTCTGTTAATTGCTGCCTGCTGTTTGTTTTTATGCTGACGCGATATCTGCAAAAGCCTGCAAGTTGGAAAGCATGGTTGATAACCTTATATGTTTTTATAGCCATAATGCTTAGGCCAGCTTTTATCTACCTGCTTCCTTTTGTTATTGTGTTTTGGTTGATGAGATTGCTGATTTTCAAAAGAGACTGGAAAATATGCCTTTCGGGGTTGGCGGCATCCGTATTGGTGCTCTTTTTAATTTTCGGCTATTCGCATTTAAATAAAATGAATGCCAACTTTAATGGAATTTCTACCGTGAGTAACGATAACGGGATGACCGAGGTAATTAATGCAGGCATTTACCAAAGCGGCAATGATCCCGAATTATCTGGCGCGTTAAAATATAATATCGAGTTACAAAAGCAAAACAACGGTAAACCGGCACTGGGCATCAATATCGCTAAACGTTTTGAGCCGGATAGGGTTCACCGGTTCATTATAGCGTGTATAAAAAACCGGCTCGCTACTTACGCCTGGTATATTTGCGGTAAATTAACGGACCTATCGGCTGTCAATCTATTTACCAATTACGCCGCTCATAAAAATAGCTTCCTGGCATACCGAATTGAAAATGTGGAGCATATTATGTTTTGTGCTACGTTTAATCTGCTATATATTTTTATTGTGCTTAGTTTCGTATCTATCATTTACACCTGTATCAAAACGAAACGAATGCCTTGGTTTAGGATGGTTTTGTGGATGATTGTTGTAATGCAGTTGACCATAGCCGTGTTGGGTGGCTATTCAGAATATCCACGGTTGATATTACCTGCCATGCCCGCGCTTGTAATTTTGTTATTTTCCTATATCGACGAGGCTTGGTTTGCCATTGATTTGGCCCGGTTGAAAAACTATCAAACGGAAGCATAATAAAAAAAAGCGCCTGTGTATTTGTAACACAGACGCTTTTATCGAAACTATTATGAAAAAAGGGTATCGTTACCCAACTTTGCCCTGCAACGCCGCTGGATAACGATGTAAAGATGCGTTTGCCGGGCTGTTTAACCAATCATGTATCGGTGAACGGGCATTATGTATGGATGAATAATGTTTGGGTAGTGATAACGTAGCTTATCTTGACTTCATCCAGTTGCGCACAAAGTCGAGATAGCTTTCGCTAACGGGTAGCTCGGTATCGGTTAGTTTAACCTTACGGTTTTGGATAGAACGGATTTTACTGATGGGTACTATGTAGCTGCGGTGAATGCGCTGGAATTTATCGGCCGGCAACTTTTCCAATACCTTTTTCAATGGCATCAGGGTAAGTATGGTTTTGGCATTGGCTACATGGATCTTGATATAGTCTTCCATGCTTTCAATATACTCTATTGAATTAAGATCGATTTTTACCATGCGGTATTCCGAGTACACATACAGGCTTTCATCAGTCTGTTCATCGGTAGGTTTGGTTTTGTACCGGTGATATTCAATAGCCTTTTCAACCGCTTTTTCAAAACGTTTAAAATCGATTGGCTTCAGGATATAGTCAATGGCTTCTAACTCAAAGCCTTCGTAAGCAAAGTTTTTGTAGGCGGTGGTAAATATTACCATGGGTTTTACATCCAATGAGCGCACCAGGTCGATGCCTGTAATGTCGGGCATGTTGATGTCAACAAACAGCAAGTCAACAGGGTTGGCCTTCAGGAATTCGGCACCGGTAATGGCATCCTCAAATGTTTGCACCAATTGCAGCAACGGGAAACGGGCTACGTAACCCGCAATCAGCTTTAGCGCCAGGGGTTCATCATCAATAGCAATACATTTTAATACCATAGGTCTAATATATAATAAAGATGCATTACCCGTGTATGGTTTCGCTTTTGCCGTAATTTTGAATCACGCCGGCTTCGTATTCTAAAAATTCTTTCCAGCGTTTATCTACGTCAATTTCAACCGCGTATTTCTTAGCAAGGCGAATAAACATCGAATAATGGGTAGCTTCGCTGATCATCAGCTCGTGATAAAATTCGGATAAATGGGTATCGTTGATATTTTCGGAAAGTACTTTAAAACGCTCGCAGCTGCGGGCCTCTATCATCGCCGAAAACAATAACCTGTCAATCAACTGCGCTTCGCGACCGCCGCCAACAATGATGAATTTGCGTAATTCATTCACGTAATTATCCTTGCGCTCTTTACCCAACACAAAACCGCGGGCCACAATAATTTCATGCACACGCTTAAAATGGTCCATTTCTTCCTGCACCAGGGCAATCATTTCCTGCACCAGATCTGACAGATTGGGGTTTTGTACAATAAGGGTAATGCCATTGGTTGCCGCTTTCTGCTCACAATAAGCATGGTCGGTAAGCAGTTCTTCAATATTGCTTTCCACCACATTTTTAACCCAAAGAGGGTCTGTAGGCAATTGTAATTTAAGTATGGTTTTCTCGCTCACAGGAACAAAGATAGGGAAGTAGAGTCAAGAAATTAAAATCAGCAATTAAGACAAAATTTAATCCTCGGGTTTAAAAGCAGGATTGTTAGCAATTAAACGTGAATGATGATGGATGGAGAGAACGACTATTTGTTCGTTCACTGCAATTGAATAAATAATCCGATAGTTCTTAAAGATAAGTTCGCGGGTTAGTTCATCATCAAGTTTTTCAAATTTTCTGCCTAAAAGAGAATTGCTTTTAAGTTTGCTGGCTGCTGAACGAATTAACTGGACTTCCCTATGTGCGTATTTTACAGAGTCTTTACTGATATAGTTATATATCTCCTTTAGATCATGCAGTGCTAACCTGGAGAAAATTATTTTTAGTTCCACTTCTCAATCTCTGCGTCTAACTCATCTTCTGTTAAGAAATCACCATCCTGGACTTGTTTTTTGGCTATTTCAATTTTTTGTAGAAGTATAATTTCTTCTACCACATCATCAACAGAAAATGTATCAGGCATATGGTCTATCAGTTCCTTCACTTTATCTTTGGTAAGCATCTTTCAATCTCCTTTTTATAAATATACGATTTTACTTATACAAACTCTTGCTCTCGATGAATTTCAAAACCGGGTCTGGTACAAAGTATTGCACGTTCTTTTTTTCGGCGATGGATTTACGGATAAAGGTTGCAGAGAGTTCCATCTGCGGGGTCATGGTGATGGTTACCGATGGATGATCGGCCAGTTCGGCGTTTTCATAGCCCGGGCGGGGATAAACGTAAATACGGTAGTCGCGCAGGATAAGTTTATAGTTTTTCCATTTATGCAAGGTGCCCAGGTTGTCAGACCCCATAATGAGGGCAAACTCATGTTCCGGATGTTTTTCTTTTAAATGGGCTAAAGTATCAATAGTGTATGATGGTTGTGGTAGCTTAAGTTCTACATCGCTTACGGCAATATTAGTGGCGTGCTCAGTGGCCAGGCGTGCCATTTCCAGCCGATCATAGGTATTAATCAGATCGCCATATTTTTTTAACGGATTTTGCGGCGATACCACCAACCAAACCTTATCCAAAGTAGTATGGTTAGCCATGTAGTTGGCAATGATAAGGTGCCCTATATGTATTGGATTAAATGAACCGAACAGTAAGCCTATCTTCATTTTGCCCCCTAACCCCCTGAAGGGGGAATAAAGTAAATGTTATTTATTAATGTGTAAGCCTTGCCAAACAAAATTTGACACTCCCCCTTTAGGGGGCCGGGGGGCTAATAAAATTATTCACCAACTCCTTCGCTTCTTTACAAGCCGTTTCAAGATCGTAATTTTTGAGGATAATATCAAATTGCGGGGCGTATTTTAGCTCTTTTTCGGCTTTGGCGAAGCGTTCTTTCAGTTTTTCTTCGCTATCGGTGCCGCGGCCGGTCAAGCGTTCAACTAAAACCTCCAATGATGGGGGCTGTACAAATATGGCAAGTGCCTGGCCATCGTATTTACGTTTAAGGTGAAGGCCTCCTTCTACGTCGATATCAAAAATAACGGTTTTGCCTTTTGCCCAAATACGCTCTATCTCAGCGCGTAGTGTGCCATAAAAAGTACCGGTATAAACCTCTTCAAATTCAACAAATTGCTTTTTGGCAATGCGGTGTGTAAACTCGGCCAGGCTAATAAAGTAATAGTCCTTGCCGTCCTGCTCATCGCCACGGGCCTGCCTGGTTGTGGCCGAAATGGAAAACTCCAGCTCGGGAATAATACTCAGCAAGTGGTGTACAATAGTAGTTTTACCCGCTCCAGAGGGTGCCGAAAATATGATGAGTTTACCTTCTTTGGTCATTAGTCATTAAGTCATTGGGTCATTGCCGCCATTAGGCTATTAAGGGGCATTTTTCAATGACTTAATGACCAGATGACTCAATGACTGTATACTATAATACGTTTAAAAGCTGTTCTTTAATTTTTTCCAACTCCTCTTTCATGCCTACAACCAGTTTTTGGATGTTGGCATCGTTTGCTTTTGAGCCAAGGGTGTTTATTTCGCGACCGATCTCCTGTGATATAAACCCAAGCTTTTTGCCATTGGCATCTGCATTCTTAAGGGTTTCTAAAAAGTATTCGCAATGTGTTTTAAGCCTGATCTTTTCTTCTGTAATATCCAGCTTATCAATGTAATAGATCAATTCCTGTTCAAAACGGTTTTGATCGATAGCTTCGCGATTAGTGGCTTCGGCTAAAAAGGTGTTTAATCTTTCGCGGATCAGTGAAATCCGTTTAGGGTCTTCCACTTCAACCAGTTCCAGGTTTTTAAGGATGATATCGATGCGGTATTTTACATCATTTTCCAGTACATTGCCTTCATCAGCCCTAAACTGTTGAAAAGCGGCTAAAGCAGCCTGGAAGGTTTTTTCAACCTGTTTCCATTCGTCTTCAGATACAGTTTCCTCATCGTATTTCACAACTTCGGGCAAACCCAGCGCAAGCTGTAACAGGTTTGATGTAGGATCATTCAATTCCTGGCTTACATCTTTTAACTGCTGGTAATAATGTTTAAGCAATACTTTATCAATACCGGCGGCTTTTACCGCAGATGTAGCCTGTTCTACATTAATAGATAGGTTTACCTTACCCCGCTCAATCAGTTTGCTACACTCGTTGCGCAACTGAAATTCTTTTTCAGAAAATATTTTGGGTAAGCGAAGTGAAAGTTCAAGAAACTTGCTGTTCAGGGATTTGATCTCAACGGTATATTTTGTATTACCCGAGTCAAAACTGGCAATTCCATACCCTGTCATGGATTTTATCATGTGCAAAGATAGGGTTTTGTTAGCAAAGTCGGAAAGTCTGAAAAGTTGGGAGGTCCGGAAGTCGGGAAAGTCCGAAAGACCGGAAGTTAGAAACGCCGAAAGTCGGAAAAGTTCATAAGGAATCTGATGTTAAGAATTTGTTCAATTGGATTGGCCATTAGGCTCCTTTACTTCCCGACTTTACTGACTTCCGGTCTTCTCGACTTCCCCCCTTTAACACTTTTTCACATTTAGTTTAAAATACTCTGGCTATCTTTACGTTTATACTTTATTAATGCGCATTCGTTTTTCCCTGCAGTTACTCGTTTGCTTTTGCTTTGTTTTAAATGCATCAGCACAGGAATTTACCCTTAAAGGGGTTACATCCAAAAAGAACACGCCCGAACGTGAAGGTCAGGTAATGATCAAAAACCTTAAAACCAAGATATTGGCAATGAGTGACGATCTGGGTTGGTTTTCGATAAAAGTTTCTGTTGGTGATACCCTCCTTTTTTCGAAAGAAAACTTTACTCCGCAAAAAATAGAAGTACTCAATAACAGCGATATGCCTGTTTACATGCAGCCTCAAATTGTATTAAAAGAGGTTAAAATTACCGGCCAGACAAAAAAACAGGAAATTAATGAAATCATGGGCGACTATCGTAAGCAAGGCACTTTTTATGCCGGCAAGCCACCGGTATCGTCATTTGTTACTAACCCGATAACCGCTGTTTACGAACTTTTTGGTAAAACCCCTAATCGCGCCAAACGCTTTGCACAATTTTCGAAAGGCGAATTAGAGCAGGCCGAAATTAACAGGCGTTATAATGTGGGCTTTGTGAGGTTGGTTACCAAATTGGAGTCGGATACCCTTGCGCATAAATTCATGGACTTTTATACGCCTACTTTTGATGATCTGAAGGGATGGAATGATTACGACCTGATACACCATACCCAAAAATCATATGAGTATTACAAGCAAAGCAATGAAAAAGACAGGCTGGAATTGATCAATTCGCCAACCTTTATCAAGCCCGACTCTACCAGGCTATCAAAGCCCGGTCAACATTAAAATAAGAAACGGGATATTATTAGATACCTAATGCTTCGCAAGCCTTTTCGGCCGCCAGCTTTTCGGCATTCTTTTTACTGAACTCTTTACCGGAACCGGTTACCTCGCCATCAATGAGCGCCTGTACGGTAAATAATTTGGCATTTTCGCCTTCCTGGTTGGTAACCAATTCAAAAGTAATATCGCGGCCATGGCGCTGGCACCACTCTATCAGTTTACTCTTAAAGTTGGTTTCGGTTTGCTCAAGCGTATGGATGTCAATATGGGCTTTAATGATATGGTTTATCAAAAAGTTTTTGGTAAAATCATAGCCTTTATCCAGATAAACAGCTCCAATTAATGCCTCAAAAGCATCACCAAGTAATGATCCCTGCCTGCTGGAGTTTAGCATGCGGTTATCATACTCAATAAGCTTATCAAAACCCAGCTTACGGGCAAGCTGGTTAAGGTTGTTGCGGCTCACAATTTTTGAACGCAACTCAGTTAAAAACCCCTCATCCTCATAGGGATAAAGCTTAAAAAGCACTTCGGCCACAACACTGCCCAACACGGCATCGCCTAAAAACTCAAGGCGCTCGTTGCTGTTTTTTACACCTTTTTTTACGTTTTGTGCTACAGATTTATGCCTGAATGCCAACCGGTATAAAGATAAATTGCCCGGCACAAAGCCGAGCAAATTCTTTAAAACCTTAACATATTTTCTATTGGGCGATATATAAAGCTTGTAAAACCGACTGATAGGCATCAAACCACAATTAATCTTGGTATTTCTTAAATATCACAGAAGCATTATGGCCGCCGAAACCAAATCCGTTGCTTTGAACTATATTAATATCCCTTTTTTGCGCTGCATTAAAGGTGAAGTTAATTTTAGGATCAAAAGAAGGATCATCGGTAAAATGGTTAATAGTAGGGGGTATTATACCATTCTTTAAAGCAAGTATAGAGGCAATAGCTTCAACTGCACCAGCGGCACCTAATAAGTGGCCGGTCATTGATTTGGTTGAGCTAATGTTGATGCGATAAATATCATCGCCAAAAACATCCTGGATAGCTTTAATTTCCTGCGGATCGCCAATTGGTGTTGATGTGCCGTGAACATTTACATAATCAATATCGGCAGGAGTTAGGTTAGCATCTTCTAAAGCCATACGCATTACCAGTGCCGCGCCAAGTCCGTCAGGATGTGGTGCTGTCATATGGTAAGCATCGGCACTCATGCCGCCGCCAATCATTTCGGCATAAATTTTAGCGCCACGGGCTTTTGCATGCTCCAGTTCTTCTAAAATTATAGTACCTGCGCCTTCACCTGCTACAAAACCATCCCTGTCCAAATCAAACGGACGTGACGCCGTTGCCGGGTCATCATTACGGGTTGATAATGCGTGCATGGCGTTAAAGCCACCGATACCTGCTTCGTTAATGATGGCTTCAGAACCACCGCTTATAAACATATTAGCTTTACCCAAACGGATATAGTTAAATGAATCGATAAGTGAATTGTTTGATGAAGCACACGCAGAAACTGTTGAAAAGTTTGGTCCGCGTAAACCGTATTTAATAGAAATATGGCCAGGGGCAATATCAGCTATCATTTTAGGGATAAAGAAAGGGTTAAAGCGGGGGGTACCATCGCCTTTGGCAAAGTTTGTAACTTCATCCAAAAACGTTTTTAAACCGCCAATTCCAGATCCCCAGATAACGCCAATGCGGTTAGTATCTAATTTGCTAAAATCCAAACCCGCGTCCTTTACGGCTTCTTCTGTTGAAAACAGCGCGTATTGAACAAAGGGATCTAATTTACGGGCATCTTTACGACCCAAAAAACCATCCGCATCAAAGCCTTTTACTTCGCATGCGAACTTAGTTTTGAAATGTGTGGTATCAAAACTTTTGATAAAGGCAGCGCCACTTACTCCATTGATCAATCCATTCCAATATTCAGAAACGGTATTACCAATAGGAGTAAGTGCTCCAAGCCCGGTTACTACAACTCTTTTAAACTCCATTTAATCCAGTTAGGGGAGTCTTATTTAACGTTTTTTTCAAGGTAAGCAACCGCCTGGCCTACAGTACCGATAGTTTCAGCCTGATCGTCAGGAATAGCCACGTTAAATTCTTTTTCAAACTCCATGATTAATTCCACGGTGTCTAACGAGTCGGCACCAAGATCGTTGGTGAAACTCGCTTCTGGTGTAACTTCACTTTCGTCAACACCCAGTTTTTCTACGATAATAGCTTTTACTCTTGAAGCGATATCAGACATAGTCTTTATAGTTTAATGATTAATAAAAATTCAGTGCAAAGAAAAATAAATTATGTCAATAATCAAATCTAAAACTTTTACAATATATTTCGATAACAAATATTTCAGGCAAACGGTTTGTATTTGTATTTTTGACGGCGTAAAAGTAATGATTTTGAACAGGAAATTTTTAAAGTTTGAGATCGATTTTGATTTTGTGCTTATTGCGGTAACATCTTCCTTAAAAGATTACCGTGTATGTTATCTTATCAACAAATTTTTAAATTTTAATTTTAGTAAAACCGAAGATTTGTCTGTGGATATTTCACAGGGAAGCGAGCCTGTTTTGTTCTCCAAGTACTATTATAATTGGGAAACCACCGAAACAGACTTTTATTTTATTGCCAATAAAGGCTCTGAGGGCTATTTAGTGCCCGAAATGAAGAGCGCCGATTATTTTTTTATGATCCGCAATTATATTGACGATACCGACCTTGACAACCTGATATCAACCCTAAATAAAATACCCGAAATTGTTGCCGCAGTAAAGATTGATCCGAAAAAAATAAAATCACGGGAAAATCTGTTATTTTAGCGCAAAATTTTAAAAGTGTTGGTATCACACCTAACGTGAAACGAAGCCAGTTTTAACCAGAACAATATGAAATTATATTATAACCGTACTAAGATTGTTGCCACTATGGGCCCGGCATCAGCTAAAAAAGAAGTTTTATTAGCGATGATAAAGGCCGGAGTAAATGTTTGTCGCCTTAATTTCTCACACGGACGTCCTGAAGATCATAAAGGCGTTATTGATACCATCAGGGAGATCAATGCCGAATATAAGACCAATGTTGGTATCCTTGCCGATTTGCAGGGCCCTAAAATCCGTATAGGTTTGGTAAAAGATGGCGGTATTCATTTAGTAAATGGTACCCAAATTAAAATTACTACCCAGGAGTGTATTGGTAACGACGAGCAGATTTACATTACTTACGATACATTTCCACAAGATGTACAGGCCGATGAGATCATTTTATTAGATGACGGAAAGCTGCAGTTAAAAGTAATTACTACCAACAGGTTGGATACTGTTATTTGTGAAGTTGTACACGGCGGTATTTTAACATCACGTAAAGGTGTTAATCTGCCAAACACCAAAGTATCTATCCCAAGCTTAACGGAAGAAGATTTGATTAACCTGCAATTCGCATTAAAATATGATGTTGAATGGATCGGCTTATCTTTTGTACGTACGGGACAGGATATTATTGAATTAAAAGAGATCATCAGGCAAAGTGGTAAAGCGGCTAAAGTGATAGCTAAAGTTGAAAAACCTGAAGCTATTGATAATATAGATGAAATTATTGCCGCTACCGATGGCGTAATGGTTGCCCGTGGCGATCTTGGTGTTGAAATGCCGTTGGAAGAAGTACCATTGCTGCAAAAAATGATTGCCCGTAAATGTCGTGCGGCATCAAAACCGGTAATTGTGGCCACACAGATGCTTGAGTCAATGATCACCACCCCGCGCCCTACCCGTGCCGAGGTTAATGACGTGGCCAACTCTGTATTAGATGGTGCAGACGCGGTAATGCTAAGCGGCGAAACATCTGTTGGCGAGTTCCCGGTGATTGTTATTGAAACAATGGCAAAAATTGTACGCAATGTTGAGGAGTTAGGCTATCCGTTCAATACCTCAAAAACGGATGTGGTGGTTGATCCAACCTCATTAAATTACCTGAGCGATGCCCTTTGCGAGTCGGCTGTTCACCTTGCACAAAGTACTGATGCCGTTGGTATTGTGTCAATGACCACATCTGGCTATACCGCTTTCCAAATCTCAAGCCATAGGCCTAAAGCAAGCACTTATATCTTTACATCAAACAAGCAACTGCTAAACGCGCTAAGCCTGGTTTGGGGTGTACGTTCTTTCTATTATGATAAACTGGAAAGCACCGATGATACCATTAATGATGTTAATGGTATCCTTAAAGCTGCCGAGCTTATTAAAACCGGCGACGTAGTTATTAATACCGCTGCTGTGCCAATCATTAAACAAGGAAAAACCAACATGCTTAAAGTAAGCGTTATTGAATAACGATTTCTTTAAATAGATTCTTAAACGAAGGCTTCCCGGGTAAACCGGGAAGCCTTCGTTATTTCAGCTCAATTGGGGCCTGGGAGTATTTGAAATAGGCACAAAAAAACGGCGATGAATTACCCATCGCCGTTTAAGTATCAATAAAGATTTAATTATTCATTTTCAATTGCCGAAAATACTTCAAGCAGGATATTCCATTTTTTTGACTGGGCATCAATTTCCCAGATACGTACGTAATTGTAGTTGCCTACAACGTTGCCCTTGGTAATGCGGGCATGACCGTAGCTATAAGCCAGGTCGTTGCTTACGGACCGGCCTGCATCTGTAGTTTCTGCAGTAATGCTTATGGCTTCGTTGTTGATGAATTTCATAATCACATCGGGGCCACTCATTGGCGAAAAGCCCGGGAAATAATAACGACCTTCGGCACTTAAAAATTCTTTATAGCTGGCAAGGGCAGATATGGTAAGCGAGTGATTGAAGATCTTATCGGTATTTACAATAACGCTTTTTGCGGTGAACGGATCTTTGCTTGGTGCCGATTTTGTTGTGGCATCGGGCTCTTTAAAATCGGTCACAACTGCTTCTTCTGGTTCGGGATGTTGTATACCAAGGTCAATTAATAATTTTAATTTGTTGTTGTCATCAACATCGGCACGCCAGATAGAAACATAATCACCGTAAACTTTTTCATCATCGCCTTTACCGTTATCGTAAACATAAGGCCCTGCGGTAAATGCAAGATCGCCATTGGCAGATATACGGGCAAACTTTGGTTGCCAGCTTAACTTACCGGCCTGTTTATCTATATTAGAGTAAAAATCAACTATTTTAACGGCATCTGGTTTAAAAACAATGCCGTCTGGCGCAGCAACAGATAAAAAGCCATCTTTAATGCCTTTACGTTCAACTAATTTGTTGAAAGCCTCTTCGGCGGTAACAACTTTATTTACTTTAACCGGGGCTGATTGTGCTAAAGCAAAAAAACTATAGCTCACAAATGTGGCGGCTAATACTATTTTTTTCATGTTTTGATCAAATAATGGGGAAGGCAATTTAGTAATAAATTTTAAGTAGGTTATGCAATTGTAATTGCTGTAAATATGAATAGCTTTATGCTATTACGTTTTTACATACACCTTGTGAAACGAAAACGATTATATTTAATTGTGGATGGAGGGGACGTTAGCATATAAATATTGTGCACAAATGAATTTTATTGAATGAACAGGTTACAGCGGTAAAGCACATTAACCATCTTTTAAAATGTTAATTAAGCTAACCCAATAATATGTATAATGTTTCATTTAAATGCCTCGTTTTACAATTGAACAATAAAATTACGCTTTTATGAAGATATCATTGTTTGGTTTTTTGTTAATGCCGATGCTTTGTTTTGGTGTTTTGGTACAGGCGCAACAATCGCAAATTTTAAATGATAACCAGGGCAAGCCTGTAATGGAGCAAAGCTATACTGATGTGGAGGGTAGCCCCTACTTTAACGCGAACTGGTTTCCGGGAACAGTTAATCTAAGCAGCGGCAAAGCCATTACGGCAAAGTTAAAATACGACCTTGTGAAGGATGAACTAAGCTGTTTACTTATTATAACTCGTTGTGAAGAAGAATCAAGAATTAAGAGTCAAGAATCAAGACGGGAAAAAAACAGTCTTCATCTGTCGCTTACCCATAACAAGTGCATCATGTCATTGCGAGTTTTAAAATCCACGGACTTTGAAGGTGAAATGACGTAAAAGATTTGTCATCCTGAGGAACGAAGGATCTTCTTCGCCCTGCTCATCGCAGGCTTTTATAGTGGAGAAGATCCTTCACTACGTTCAGGATGACAAACATTTTTACGAAACGTTATGGGTAGGCACGAAGCAATCTCATGCTCTACAGGGCGGATCTGCACAGTTCGCGATTGCTTCGTGCCTCGCAATGACATAGCTTTATATTGTCATTCCACCTTTAGAATTTCGCGAAATTTTACAACTCAGCAGGACAGAAAAAGTCTTAACTCTTGATTCTTGCCTCTTTATTCTTTCTTAGTTTTTGCTCCAAAGCGTGCCCTCTTTACTATCTTTTAGCTGAAAGCCAACTTGCGAAAGCCCTTCGCGAATTTTATCGCTTGTTGCGTAATCTTTATTGGCCTTGGCTTCGTTTCTGAGGGCAACTATCAGGTTTAATACCTTTGGTAAATCATCATTGTCGGCCTGTTCATCCTTTAAACCAAGCACATCCTGTACAAAAGAATGCATCAGGTTTTTAAGCGCTTCAAGGTTGGCGGCGTCTATTTTCATTTTGCCATCGTGTACCGAGTTGATAATGCGCGATGCTTCAAAAAGTTCGGCTATTAACACCGGACTGTTAAAATCATCATTCATGGCAGCATAGCAACGCTCCAATAGCGGTGCTATTTCAATTTCGGTACTGGCAGATGCTTTTAAACCATTGAGTAGGGCATAAGCATTCATCAAACGTTTAAAACCTTTTTCTGACGCATCCATAGCATCATTGCCAAAATCGAGTGTGCTGCGGTAGTGTGCCTGCAGCATAAAAAAGCGCACAGTCATGGGGCTATAGCCCTTATTAAGAATAGAGTTTTCGCCGCTGAAAAGCTCATGCGGTAAAAAGCTGTTACCTAATGATTTTGACATTTTTTGACCGTTTACCGTTAGCATATTGGTATGCAGCCAGTATTTAGCCGGGTTTTTACCGCAGCAGGCTTCGTTTTGCGCTATCTCGTTGGTGTGGTGTGTGGGCACCAGGTCAAGCCCGCCACCATGAATATCAAACTGGTTACCCAAATACTTCTGGCTCATGGCCGAGCATTCTAAATGCCAGCCCGGGAAGCCCACGCCCCAGGGCGATGGCCATTTCATCAGGTGTTCGGGCTTGGCTTTTATCCACAGGGCAAAATCAAGTTTGCCATGCTTTTCCTGCTGGCCACCCAGAGTACGGGTGTTGTTCAGCAAATCATCTAAATTACGGCCACTTAATACGCCATAATCTTTTGATTGATTATATTTTTCTACATCAAAATAAACAGAGCCATCAACCTCATAGGCATAGCCTTTTTCGAGGATGGTTTTTACCATTTCAATTTGCTCAATAATATGGCCGGTGGCGGTAGGCTCGATGCTTGGCGGCAGGGTATTTAAAATAGCCATCACTTCGCGAAAACCTACAGTATACTTTTGTACAATTTCCATAGGCTCTAACTGCGCCAGCTTTGCTTTTTTTGCAATTTTGTCTTCTCCCTCGTCGCCGGCATCGCCTTCCAGGTGACCGGCATCGGTAACATTACGTACATAGCGTACCTTATAACCCAGGTGGTTCAGGTAGCGAAACATCAGATCGAACGATATATAAGTGCGGCAGTTGCCCAGGTGTACATCGCTGTAAACGGTTGGGCCACACACATACATGCCCACATGCGGGGCGTTTAGTGGCTTAAATTCTTCTTTTTTGCGGCTTAAAGTGTTGTAAACAAACAAATTTTGTTTCATGAAGGCAAACTTACGATTTTTTAGATTTTAAGCTAATTGGGCATACTGAATATTACATGGTTGATACATATAATATCATGGTTGATGTAACAGGTATTCAAAAGTATACTTAGGCCGGTAACCCAGCTGTTGTTTTGCCTTATCGCATACATAAACCCTATCTATACTTTTAGGGAAATCCCAGTTTTTATTTTGGTAGATGTCTTTGGCTTCGGGATAATATTGAAGGATGACTTCCCGGGGGAAATGTTTTAAAGCTACCAGATCGGCCCGGCCAAATGGTGATCCGCTGGAAATATTGAAGACCTCAAAATCGGTAAACTTAGCGGCCAGCGCAAGCCTTAATGCTTCGGCACCGTCGCGCTCATCTAAGCCCCGGTACAGGCGGTGGTTAATTTTAAGGCTATCGGCCTCGGGCAAAAAGCGGCCAACGCGATATACAGATGCTTGCAGGCCTTCTTTATAAAAAAAATCTTTACAAAGCTGCTCGGTAGTTTGCTTGGTAATATCATAAATATCCCTCGGCTGCTCGGGCAGCAGCTCATCAACCCAAACCGCTTTTGCGTCATCAACCAAAGCACTACCGTAAATAGATGTGGTGCTGGTGTATAAAAATTGCGTTATCCCGTTTTTAACACAAGCATTTAATAAGTTGAGGGTGCCTTTAATATTAACATCAATAAAAATTTCCCTGGGGTAATTGAGCTCATAATGCTTGCCATGTACTGCAGCTGTGTGGATAATGGCATCAAAGCCGTGGCATAGTGTTTCAACGGCGTCTTTATTGGTGATATCGATCAGTTCATTCGTGGTAGCAGATGCCGCTATATCTATCCCCCAAACCTGGTGCCCGTACGCTTTTAAATGTTTTACAGTGGTTGAGCCCAACTGGCCCGATGAACCTGTAACCAATATTTTCATAGCCTATGCCTTAATTCAATATCAGATCGCTGCGTAAAGGGTAATGATCTGATAGCTTTTTTTCGATGATCTGGTATGATGCTACGCTAAACTGCTTGCTGGCCATAATATAATCTATCTGGTAGTTAGGGAAATCACCGTTATAGGTTCGCCCTAAACCCGATCCTTTTTCGCGGAAGGCATTTTTAAGGCCTTTAGCCATTTGGTTTACGGCGTATGATGTAGGCGTATCATTAAAATCGCCCGAAATAATGTAGGGGTAAGGGCATTGCGCTGCATGCTCCTTTAGTTTAACAATTTGCATGCTGCGTTTAATAAAGGCGTTTTTTAGCTTTACGCCCAGCCTTTTGGTAGAGTTCATATCTGTTTTGCCTTTTTTGGATACACTATCAAGGTATTTATAATCTTCGGGATCAAATTTGATAGATTGCAGGTGTACGCTGTATACCCTGAACGTTTTTTCTCCTTTTTTTACATCAACATACAGGCATTGGTTGCCAGATCCTTTCTCGTCAGACAGGCGAATCATCCCCCGGGACAAAATTGGGAACTTAGAAAAAATGGCCATACCTATACCTTCGGATTCATTGAAATAAAAAGGTTCAAAATAAACGTTACTGCTCCCCAATATTTTTTTGAGCGAATCGCTGGTATCATAAGGCCCCTTGTACCGGGTATAAAACTCTTGAAAGCCGATAATATCGGGCGACTCATTGGCAATGAGCGCAAGGATTTCCTGTTTGGTAGATACATCGTTTTTTGAGCCATAATGCTTAAAGTTGTGAACATTATAGGTCATTATACGGATAGAATTAATGCCCGGTGCCGGCGAAAATGACGAGGAAGAACGGAAGCCGATATTGTTAGTAAGCACTCCCCATCCTATCAAAATGGTTATAATAGAAATTGCCGCCGGCCAGCGCCTGCGCAGTAGCCAATAAACAATGAGTATAACATTAAGAAGCAGCAGAGGCGGATAAGCGAGGCCGAAGAAAGCAATGCCCCAAAACGTTTGGGGATTAACAATTGGGGCAAGGTAGCTAAGCAGCAACGCTAAACAAAGCAGGAAGTTTATCCATAAAAAAACTTTATCAATAAAACTTAAACCGCGTTTGTTATTTTTCATTCTTGCTTGCCCGTGCTAAGGTTTCCCGCTCCTGCTTGTTGAGGCTGTCATAGCCCGATTGTGAAATTTTATCTAATATACGGTCAATTTCGTCCTGGCGGGGATAGTCGGCAGTGTTTTTACCTGTATTATTGTATACAACTTTTAATTTTGACTTTGATTTGAAGATACTACGGATCCCTTCGATCCAATCATGACCTTTTTGTAATTGCTTGATATAAATAAAGCCAAGCAACGCGCCGCCTAAGTGGGCAATTTCGCCACCTGCGTTGGGGCCAACAGTGCCCAGGAAATCAATAACCAGGATAAAAATTACCAGCCACTTTAATTTTACCGGGCCAATAAATATGAGCGATATGGTGTAGTTGGGTAATAAGGTGGCTGTAGCGACAACAATAGCCATTACACTGGCCGATGCACCCACAATAGTAGTGGTGGCCGCCGCGTTAACACTGGTAAAAAACGGTAGGAAGTTTAAAGCCAAAAGATAAAATAAGGCACCTGCCAGTCCGCCCATTATGTATAAACCAATGGTACGTTTATTGCCCAGGTACTCTTCAAATATCTGCCCCATCCAATACAGCCATAGCATATTAAAAAGGATATGCAGAATGCCATCGTGCATAAACATGTAGGTAATAGGCGTCCAAAAATGGGTGGGAAATTTGGAAAATGCCGCAGGTAGCTGCAGGTATTCCGTCGCAAAATATTCAATAAGGCTTTGATGGCCTACGCTTGTAAAAAGCTTTTCAAGAACGGCCGTCATGTTAACGGCTAAAAATACAATTACGTTAATACCAATAAGCAGGTTAAGCTTATTGCCAGACCGAAGCATTTTGTACTGAATATTTTGCCAAAGGGTGCTCATGATATTTGCCCGTTATTTATTGATAACTCCTGTTACGTTTAATAATTGCCCGAGTTTTGTAATTTCCAAATTTTTACCAAAATAAAACCAAGCAGCGCACCACCGAGGTGGGCAAAGTGGGCTGTATTATCCCATGAATATTGTTGATAGCCAAGGAAAAGTTCAATTACAATATATACAGGTATAATGTATTTAGCTTTAATTGGAACCGGGATAAACATAATCATCAATTCCAGGTTAGGGTACATCATTCCAAACGCTACCAACAAACCAAATATAGCGCCTGAAGCTCCGACTGTTTGCCCATAATAAATAGCTGTAAGTTTCTCACTTGCTCCGTGGTACTGATCAAATGTTTCCTGCAATTCGGGATGCGATATAGTAAAGGCCCCGGTAATTGCATGAACTTCATAGGCTTGCACTGCAAAATTGCACAATATGCCGCCTATACCACATAAGAAGAACAGGTTAAAAAATTTTTTTGGTCCGATGGAATATTCAAGTATTGGACCAAATGAGAACAACGCAAACATGTTAAAGAAGATATGCGTAAAGCCACCATGCATAAACATGTAGGTAATTATTTCCCATGGCCTAAAAAATGGAGAATTGAAATAATAGACAGGTAAAAATTGTATTATTTGGGGGATATATTTACCAATGGTGATGTCGCCTATAAAAAATAGAATATTGATAATCAGCAGGTTTTTTACAACCGGTGTAATATTTGCAAAAGGCGATTGATTGTATCCGTTCATAGTATAGTAAAAGCCCGCGGGCTATTTTTCAAAGCGTTCCATTAATTCGGCCAAAGTAAAGGTACTGATTACCGGCTTACCGTTCAACGCCTGGTTGGGCGATTGGCAGGCAAAAAGCTGATCGATCAGTTGGTTCATTTCTTCAAGCGATAGTTTGGTGCCGGTTTTTATAGCCGCGTTGCGTGCCAGTGACCGGGCCAGGTTGTCGCGTTTATCTACCTTTAAAATGGCCATATTGTTTTTAAAGCCTTCTAACAAATGTTCAAGCAGCTCATGCTCGCCAACATTGTTCAGATCGGCAGGGATGCCATCAACCACCACGGTGTTTTTGCCAAACTCGCGGATATCAAAACCAAGGGCTTTAATATCGGGCAAAAGTTCGCGTAGTAATTCAAAATCGGCACCGTTTAGTGTCACCGATTGCGGGAACAAACTTTGCTGACTTACACCCGAGTGGTTTTGCAATTGCTGCAAAAAGCGCTCGTACAAAATGCGCTCGTGCGCGGCCTGCTGCCCTATCAGCATAAAGCCCGATTTGATTTGCGACAGGATAAACCGGTTATGGATCTGAAACAGCTGCCGCTCGCTGGGTTTGCTTACTTCCTGCTCATCAACAGCAATAACCTTTTCCTCATGCATTTCATGCTGCAGGTTAGTCTCTCTTTTGCTGATCTCATACAAGGTATCCCAATTTATGGGGATAGCGCTGCCGCGATGGTCGTTGCTACTACTGTCCCTGAAGTTAGGGTACTCCCGCTGCGGTTTCTTTTCGGCCGCGAATGGATTAAAATCGGGGTTAAAAGATATGGTTGGTGCTATGATCTCCTCAAAAGGTTTGGGGGTTATCAAATGCTCAATGCTGTTTTCCTGGTCAAAATCCAAACTGGGTGTAATATTATATCGCCCTAAAGAGCGCTTTACTGCCGACCGGATAATGGCATAAATAGCCTTTTCATCCTGGTACTTGATCTCGGTTTTAGTAGGGTGTACGTTGATATCAATTTTCGATGGATCAATATCAATGAACAGCACATAAAACGGGAAGCAATCATCGGGCAGTAACTCCTCAAAAGCGGTGAGCACGGCGTGGTTTAAATACGCATCGCGTATAAAGCGGTAGTTTACAAAAAAGAATTGTTCGCCCCGGGTTTTGCGGGCAAACTCGGGCTTGCCAACAAAGCCGCGCAGGTTAATAATGGTAGTATCTTCTTCAACCGGTACCAAACGATGGTTATAGTTATTGCCAAAAAGGTGAACAATACGTTGTTTAAGCCCGGCACCGGGTAAATGATAAACCTCCTGCCCATCGTGGTGCAGGGTGAAAAATATCTGCGGGTTAGCCAGGGCTACACGTTGAAATTCGTCGATAATATGACGCATCTCTACCGGGTTACTTTTTAAAAAGTTGCGGCGGGCAGGCGTATTGTAAAACAGGTTTTTAACGGAGATGGATGTGCCGGTATTGGCCGAACAAGCCTCCTGGCTGATCACTTCTGATCCTTCAATAAAAATGCAGGTGCCCAGTTCATCCTCATGGCGGCGGGTTTTTAGCTCCACCTGGGCAATAGCCGCGATAGATGCCATGGCCTCGCCCCGAAAACCCATTGTGCGGATGGCAAACAGGTCGTCGGCTTTGCGGATCTTAGAAGTGGCGTGGCGCTCAAAGCACATGCGGGCGTCGGTAAGGCTCATACCACAGCCATCATCAATAACCTGTATTAATGATTTACCTGCATCTTTTATAATGAGCTGTATTTTGCCGGCCCCGGCATCAATGGCGTTCTCCACTAATTCTTTTACGGCTGATGCTGGCCGTTGTACCACCTCGCCTGCGGCAATCTGGTTGGCAACTGCATCTGGTAAAAGCTGAATTATGTCTGACATCTAAAAAAATTCCCTCCAATTTCGTTTTCGATGCTAAATTAAATATTTGAAGCCATAACTTTATGATTTTGTAGTGTCAAGTAGTAAGTCGGGGAAATCGCTTTTCCTCACAAGTATTGAATTCGTGTTATCTTAAGGCACTTTTTTTTAGACACGAATGCCCATCGACCCAATTACAATTTAATCGAATTTCACGAATTTTGGAATTGATCGATAGCACAAATCCGGCATCGAAGGGGCTTGTATTGGCCAACAACAGGCGCAAATATTTGGATGCGCCTAAATTGCGCCAGTCATCAGTTTAGTGTTAACCATGTTAAAATATAAAACGTTGATTATTAACTATTTATAAAATATATTTCTGAAATATGTTAAGTTATGTTAACCCTGGTTAGCTGCGTTTACCCCGTAGCACAAATTTAAATGTGATTGAAAAAATTCGTGAAATTAGCTATAATCTATCTTACGGGCAGTTAAATTCGTGTTTACTCAACGCTCAGCTTGTGAGAAAATAAAGTTAAATATTAAAAGCGATATCCCTTGTAGTAAGTATCAAGTATCAAGATTTGGCTGAGAATACATTAGTTTTGTAATTGATCACTATCTACAGGTAATTTGCAAACTATTCAACATTGAGAGCGTTCTTGTTACTTGATACTAACTACTTGATACTATTAATAAAGCTTATGAAAAAACTCTTGCCTGCGCTGCTGCTTTTGGCCGCAGCCTGCAAACAAAAAGAATATAATGCGGATCTTTTAGTTAAAAACGCCGTGGTTTACACGGTTGATAGCACCTTTACCACCGCTAACGCTTTTGTGGTAAGCAAGGGTAAAATATTGGCTGTGGGTAATGCCGATACACTGGAACAAAAGTATAACGCCCACGAAGTGCTCGACGCTAAAGGCGCGGCTATATATCCCGGTTTTATTGACGCCCACGCCCATTTTTATGAATACGGACTTGGTTTACAGGAAGTAAATCTTGACGGTACCAAAAGCTGGAAAGAAATAGTGGATTCGGTTGAAGCTTATGCCACCCGTAATACCGATGGCTGGATAGTTGGCCGCGGTTGGGATCAAAACGATTGGGATAAAAAACAATTCCCTGATAAAGCTAAGCTCGATTCTTTATTCCCCGTACGGCCCGTGATACTGAGCCGTGTTGACGGGCACGCGGTAATAGCCAACCAGGCCGCTTTAAATATAGCCGGTGTAAAACCAGGGCAAACCATTAATGGTGGCGAAATTGAAACTGTTAAGGGCAAACTAACCGGGATATTGGTTGACAACGCCGTAGGTATAGTGACCCGCAAAATTCCCGAGCCGACCGCACCCGTTGTGGAAAACGCTTTACTATCGGCACAAAAAAACTGCTTTGAGGTGGGTTTGACTACGGTGGATGATTGCGGCCTGCCCTATACCATGATCAATACCCTGGCCGATTTGCAGCATAAAGGCTCCTTAAAAATGCGCCTGTATGTAATGCTGGCCGACAGGCAGGAGAATTATGATTACCTGTTTAAGCGCGGTGCCTATAAAACCCCTTACCTTGATGTACGTGCGTTTAAGGTTTATGCTGATGGGGCACTGGGTTCAAGGGGAGCGTGTTTGTTGAAACCCTACGCCGATTCGGCCAAGTGGAATGGCTTTTTGCTGAGCAGCCAGGCGCACTTTGAGGAAGTTGCTAAAAAAATTGCCGAAAAAGGTTTCCAGATGTGTACTCACGCCATCGGCGATTCGGCTAACCGGGTGATCCTGAAAATTTATGCTTCGGTTTTAAAAGGTAAAAATGATCGCCGTTGGCGGATAGAACATTCGCAGATTGTAGCGCCAGAGGATGTAAAGCTTTTTGGCGATAACAGCATCATTCCATCGGTACAGCCTACACATGCTACATCAGATATGTATTGGGCGGGCAAACGCCTTGGCGAAAAACGATTAAAATCATCTGGCTATGTCTACAAAGCTTTGTTAAAACAAAATGGATGGATCCCCTTAGGGACAGATTTCCCGGTTGAGAACATTAACCCAATGTATACGTTTTATGCAGCAGTGGAGCGTAAGGACCTGAAAGGTTTCCCGGAGCACGGTTTTCAAAAGGAAAATGCTTTAACAAGAGAAGAGGCCTTGCGCGGTATCACCATTTGGGCGGCTAAAGCCAATTTTGAAGAAAAGGAAAAAGGCAGTATCGAGCCCGGCAAGTATGCCGATTTTGTGATCCTGGATAAGGATATTATGAAAGCCAAAGGAGCGGAGCTGCCTACAGTGAAAGTGACAGGTACCTATATAAACGGAGTTAAAGTATATGATAAAAAATAAATGGGGCCGCACGGCCTTAGTACTATCGGGGTTTGCATTGTTTAACACCGCCTGCGCGCAGGTACCGCCGCTAAGCGGGCAAAATTACGTAGCCGAAGAAAGGCTGGTTCAAAACTCAACCGTTTTGCTCAACAACGCCAAATACATGGTCCCGCTGCAAAAGCTGGAAGATTTGAAAATAGCCAGCGTGCATTTTACCAATCAATACGCTACCACGTTTGATAGTTTGCTGAATAAATATGCCAAAGTACAAACATTTGATGGCAGTGCTTATAGTGGCGGCAAAAGCCTCAGTAATTTGGCCAACGATTTAAAGTGGTACAACACCATTATTTTGCAGGTAAATGATGCCGATCTGAATAATCCCGAACTGATCAGCTTTATCAATACCAATCAAAAAGTTAAAAACGTGATTGTAGCCGCTTTTGGCAACGGCACGTTATTAACGAAACTAAATGATGTTAGCGTTCCCGTGATCTGGACGGAAAGGGTATCTATCGTTTCGGCATCATATGCTGCGCAGGCCATTTTTGGCGGCGTGGGTATTACTCAAAAATTAACCAAAACCTATTCGCCGGTTTATAGCACGGGAATGGGCTTTACCAGTCAGCAAACCAGGCTACAGTATTCGGTACCCGAAGATGTGGGCATTAAAACCGAAAACCTGGATGGCATTGATAAAATTGCCCGTGAAGCTATCAGCGAACATGCCACACCAGGCTGCGTAGTTTTAGTAGCAAAAGATGGGAAGGTGATTTTTAATAAAGCTTATGGCTATCATACCTATGATAATGTAATGCCGGATAAACTGACCGATATCTTCGACCTGGCATCCATGACCAAGATTTCGGCTACCACGATAGAAGCTATGCAACTGGTTGACCAGGGCAAACTAAATGTAGAAGGCACCCTGGGCGATTATATTCCCCTGGCGGTTAAAAGCAATAAAAACGATGTAAAGGTGCGCGAGGTGCTGCTGCACCAGGCCGGTTTTATCCCGGATATCCAGTCGTTTGAAAAAGTAAAGCCATCAGACCATAGCACCGATTCATCGGCCGCCTACCCAACCCGGGTATCTGATCATTACTTTTTGCGGAAGGATTATTATAAGGATGTAATGTTTCCGGAGATGTTAAACTCGCCGCTTAAAACCCGCGGGCAATATGTGTACAGCGATGTAAGTATGCTGTTTATGCAGGAAGTGGTTGAAAATATTACCGCTATTCCCGAAAACGTATACGTACAGCAGCAATTTTATACCCCGCTTGGCATGCAAACCGCCGGCTTTTTGCCGCTTTACAGGTTTAGTCCTACGCAAATCATCCCAACAGAAAACGACCAGGAATACCGCCATAGTTTGCTTGATGGTTATGTACATGATCCAACCGCTGCCTTAAAAGGTGGGGTAGCCGGGCATGCCGGTTTATTTGCCAGCGCCAATGATGTGGCTATACTTTATCAAATGCTACTCAACAAAGGCACCTACGGAGGTGTACAATATTTCAAGCCAGAAGTAGTTGACCTTTTTACCACCAAACAATCGCCGGTTAGCAGGCGTGGTTTGGGCTTTGACAGGTGGGATCCCATAGCCGACAGGCATTATCCAAGTAAATTAGCTTCTGATCAAACCTTTGGCCACACCGGCTTTACCGGCACCTGCGTATGGGTTGACCCTAAATATAAGTTGGTGTACATCTTCCTGAGCAATCGCGTAAACCCTAATGTAGGCAGCAAACTGGGCAGTTTAAACATTCGCCCGAGGATACAGGATGTAGTTTACGAAGCGATAGGGAAGGGAATGTAGGGGATTTCGGAATTGGGATGTTCGATTTCGGATTTTTTGAAGTTTCTTGCTGCCGCGAGCTTTCAGCTCGTGGTGTTTCATGGTGGCAGTTTTCAACTGCCATTTATAAATTCGTAGTACAGTATAGTCCGAAAAGCGCTGCAATTTATGGGTTTTCATCATTAAATCCGTAAAGAATGGACAGGGAAAATACATTTAATTGGGTTAACATAACTTAACACATTTTAGATAAAATACATTTTAATTTCCTAATAATCAATATTTTACATTTTAACAAGGTTAACGCTAAACTGATGTATCGCGCAATTTAGGCGCATCCAAATAGTTGTGTCTGTTGTTGGCCAATACAAGTCCATTCCATACCTGGATCATTTAACCAGCACCAGGCAATAAAAACAAGGTATCGTTTGATACTTATATCTTCCATACGCCATAGCCTTATTCCGTTAGCTATTATTAAATAACAGTTTATCACCGTTAGCTATTTAGATGCGTTTGCCCTGCCGGAATGGATAATATTCAGCTTTTGCTTGATGAGCGACGTTGGAAACGCAGGCCGAATCGGAGATTGAAGAGTAGCCGATTGTTCCTTCAATCGCAGTCGATACCGTGTCCAAAACGGATGATGTGCCCGTCGGGGTCCTCTACCAGCATTTCGCGCACATACCAGGGTTTATCATCCGGTACCGAAAGTATTTTGGCCCCGCGGGCCTTTACATCTTCATAAAACTCATCAACATTATCAACAAATATAGAAAGCCAGGTACCTGGGCTGCCCTGGTTTTTTTCGCAAAAAAAGATCTGTACTTCACCTTTTACAACGCCGCCAAAATCGGGCGGACTACCCCATTCCCATTTTTCTTCAAAGCCCAGTTTTTCAACATAATAATTTAAACTCCGCACTACATCCGTAGAATATAGTATTGGTACCGCTTTTTCAAATTTCATATAATTGGAGCTAAGAGTTTTACAAATATATACTCAAAAACTGTTCTGTTGCGCAACAAGTGAAATGCTTTGAAATGGCACCCGCCTAATAATCAATAAATTACAAATTGTCATATTTTACAAACCGCAACAAAACCGCAACAACAAGTAGAAACAAGCGCGAGCACACAGTGGGAAGGGTTCTCGCTTCTTCCGCGTTAGGGATGGCAGCGGATACCGGCGCCTAAGGCCCGTGCCGTATGAGCGTACAGCCCGACCGCTTCTACCGACGGTAACGCCCTCATTTTTAAATAAAAAAAATATTTTCAACCTATGTATTGTAACGTACGTTTTTAATACATACCTTTGGTTTAGTTATGATGATGAAAGATACACCAAACGATATGATCCCCACAAAAACCGAAATGGATGTGCTGCAAATACTGTGGCAGCATGGCCCATCAACGGTGCGTTTTGTGCACGATAAGCTGAATGAGCAAAAGGATGCTGTAATTTATACATCAACCCTGAAGCTGATGCAGGTGATGAAAGAAAAGGGGATGCTTGACCGCGATGAAACCAACATGAAGCATATTTACAGTGCCCGATTGGAGGAAGGGAAGATTAAAGGCAATATGCTGGGCCGCTTTGTTGATTCGTGGTACGATGGATCGGCAAGTAACCTGGTGGTTGCCTTGCTGGGGAGCGATAAAACATCGGAAAAGGAATTGCATAAAATGCGTGAGTTGCTTAATAATTTTGATAAGGACAAATAATTAAAACCAATATGCACCTGTTAGCCTTAACCACCGCTATTCCCGATAGATTTATCCAGGCTTTTAGCTGGATGCTGATCCACTCGTTATGGCAGGGGTTATTACTGGCTATGCTGAGCGCCATGCTGTTGATGTTTACCCGCCGGGCCAGCGCGAGCCTGCGGTACAACCTAATGCTGGTGCAGTTTTTATTATTTGTGGCAGCCTGTGTGTTTACGTTTGTTTGGATATGGAACCGGAATGCAACGCCGTACCTTTTGAGGCCAGCAACGCTTGGCTTTGCCGATGGGGCCGGCTCCCTGTTTTGGTTGAACGCCGGCGGCTTAAGGCTGTTTACCAATAATTGTGTTAGTTACTTTACCGCCAACGCGCCAATGGTGGTGTTGCTTTGGGGAGTATTGTTTGTGTACCGATTGGTACGGATGATGAAATCGGTGCTGTTTATTCACCAGGCCAGGCGCAGGTATACTACTTTGCCCGATGCTTACTGGCAGCAAAGGGTGGGGGTACTTTGCCAAAAACTACAGTTAAAACGTACGGTGCAACTGTTAGAGTCGGGCTTTGTGAAGGTGCCATTTGTAATTGGACATTTAAAACCGGTGATATTGATCCCTGCGGGTTTGCTTAGCGGTTTATTGCCGGGGCAGATTGAAGCGATACTGTTGCATGAGCTGGCCCACATCAGGCGGAACGATTATTTTGTGAACTTTTTACAGGTGATCATCGAAACCGTGTTTTGCTTTAATCCCGGTTTGCTATGGATTTCGGCCCTGTTGCGCGATGAGCGCGAAAACTGCTGCGATGATATAGCCCTGGCACAAACCCAAAACAAACGGGAGTTTGTAGAGGCACTCATCAGCTTTAAAGAATACGCCTTATACGGCAAGGCTTACCAGGTGGCTTTCCCGGGCAAAAAAAATCAGCTGCTGCAAAGGGCTACCCGTATTATGCAGGGGCAAAACAAACCCTCGGGAGCATCAGAAAAATCGTTCTTTTGGTTGGGGATCATGCTGCTGGCCTTCATCATAACAACAGCCGCTGTTACCAGGGTGCAAACCATTGTTCGCCGTGAAGCAAGGGCTGCTGTTAAAATTGCGCAAGCCATTGACTACGCTGTTACGCCGCCTCAGTCTACAGAGGGGATAACAGTAAACCACGTGGCTGGAAAACGGTTAGCTCATATTAAAAAACAAGCCTTACAAACCGCTCAGGTTTCTGGTGAGCCAACAGAGCCAGCGCAGCCTACTGATAAACCGCAGCCACCACCATTGGCCGAATGGCAGGCTAAGCTTAAAGCCGATGCGCTTAAGCAGGTAGCCGATCTTGAACGCCAGGAGCCGGTTAAACCACAAGTACATGCATCTGCCGATCAGTTGCAGGCCCGGCGCGATCAGGAACAGGCCCGGCGTGATCAAATGCAGGCCTTAAAAGATCAGGAACAGGCAAAGCGTGATCAGGAACAAGCCAAACGCGACCAGGCCCAGGCTATGATAGATCAGCAGCAGGCCGTGAAAGACCAACAACAGGCACTTAAAGACCAGGATGAAGCACGTAAACAACAGGTAAAGCAAAGCAACGTAAGTATTCAATTATAAACCAACCTGCTCAAACAAGTAGTTTAGGGAAAGCGCGCCCAAGGCTATAGGTATAGCAATTTTTAACCCAAACGGTTCTGCAATTTTTTTAATCCGCCATGGTGCGGGATGAAATTGTATTGCCCTATTTTTTAAAATTTAAGATCGACAGAAAATGAAAACAAACTATTTAAAACGCAGCCTGCTGATAGTGGCAATGGCTGTAACTACTACTACCTATGCCCAAAAGAAAGCCAAAGTAGATGCCGGCGATTATGAGTATAGCAATTACGACCAAACTATCATCCGGAATGGAAAACAGCTGGAGCAAATTAAAACTAATTGGAACGGCACCATTTACAAAATTGAACTGGTTAAAGATAAAATGACCGATTTGTATGTTGATGGCGAAAAGATCCCCGTTGCGCGATGGGGAGAGTACAGCACCGTAGTTGGTAAAATAAGGGAGCAGATCCGTAAAGACAGGATTCAGGCTAAGAAAGATCAGGCGCAGGCGTTGGTAGACCAGGCTCAGGCCCGTCGTGATCAGCAACAGGCACTTAAAGATCAGGCCCAGGCAAAACGCGACCAGGAACAGGCAGTGCGCGACCAGGAGCAAGCCAAGCGTGATCAGCAACAAGCCGAAAAAGACCAGGCCGAAGCAAAAGAAGGACAAGTGCAGGCACAGAAAGACCAGGAACAGGCCTTGCGCGACCAGGAGCAGGCCAAAAAAGACCAGGAACAAGCCCGGCTTGACCAGATCCAGGCCAAAAAAGACCAGGCTCAGGCCGCGGAAGACCAGCGACAGGTTAAACTACTCACTGCCGACCTGGTGAAGGATGGCATTATTCCCAACGCCGATGCTTTGCATGAATTAACCCTGAACGACGAAGAAATGACCGTTAACGGCAAAAAGCAGCCCGACACCGTTTTTAATAAATATAAAGGAAAGTACAACCGCTTTACCAAATTAAACTTCAGCTATGGCAACAGCAATGGGGTGCATACTTATCAAGGTTTACATATAAGTCATTAAAGTTACCGATGACAAGTTGTAGATCCCAGGCTTACGGAGTTTTTAAAACCCGTAAGTCTTTCGTCGCTTTGTCACTTTCGCCTTCAGAGGCCGCAGGTTTTACAACTACCCATGACAAGTTGTAAAACGGAAGTCATCCCGAACTTGTTTCGGGACCCCACAGGACAGGTAACCCGCATGATGTATACTTAGCGAGTGGGGTGCTGAAACAAGTTCAGCATGACATTAGGATAGTGTCGCTTTGTCATTTCCACCTTCACAGGCCCCATATTTTACAGATCTCAAAGGGAGTCCTCCAAAGGTAAAAATCCTTTATCTTTTGTCCCCTTATCCTTTGTCCAAAAAGTCCCAAAGTCCTTGGTCCTTAATCCCAAAATCCTTGCTCCCTAAAGTATCTGATTAAATTCCAGCCGCTCGCCATCGGGCCCGGTAATGTTGAAATACTTGCAGCCGTTTTTCCAGAATTGCAAAAAAACAGGTTCAGGTTCCAACACATTAAACCCGGCTTCGGTTATTACTTTAAAGGCTTCATCTATATCGCTTACATCAAAAGCCACGTGATCTATGTGGCCATTGCTCCTGGCTTTTATCTCTGCCAGGCCGGCATCCGGTAATTGATACAACTCTATGGTCATATTTTCGCGCTGCATCATTACACAGGTGCCGGTGCCGCCGTTATCGGTAAATGATGCCTGCATTACGTTGGTAAAGCCAAGGTGCCTATAAAAAACCTGCGACGCGGTAATATCTGTAACCGGGATGCCTATGTGTTGTATCGCGTTGATTTTTAAATTGATAACATTGCTCATGTTTGGTATATTGGTAAATGATGTGTTGCAAAAAAGTTACTTAACTAAGTTAAATCATTTTACACAGTGTTAACACATTTCAAATAAATTGCTGTTAAACTTGCGTCGAATTATCCAACATAAATGAAAATCGGTATTGTTTGTTACCCAACCTTTGGCGGAAGCGGGGTTGTTGCCACTGAACTTGGTAAAGCCCTTGCAGACCGCGGTCACCAGGTACATTTTGTTACCTATAACCAGCCTGCCCGGTTAGACCTTTTTTCCGAAAACCTGTTTTACCACGAGGTATCGGTAAGCAATTATCCTTTGTTTGATTTCCCGCCCTATGAACTGGCCCTGGCCAGCAGGCTGGTTGATGTGGTACGCCATGAAAAGCTGGATGTACTGCATGTACATTACGCGATACCCCATGCCTCGGCAGCATTTATGGCCAAGCAAATATTGATGACCTACGGCATTTATATCCCGGTGGTTACCACCCTGCATGGTACCGATATTACCCTGGTAGGTAAGGATCGTACCTTTAAACCGGTAGTTACTTTCTCTATCAATCAATCCGACGGGGTAACCGCTGTATCTGAAAATCTGCGTGAGGATACTTATAAATTCTTCGAGATTGAGAACGACATTAAGGTGATCCCTAACTTTATCGACCTTAACCGTTTCAGCCTTAAAGCAAAAGATCACTTCAAAAAAGCCATAGCCCCTGCCGGCGAAAAAATACTGGTACACACCTCCAACTTCCGTAAGGTAAAGCGTACCGAGGATGTGATCAAGATCTTCGCCAAAGTAGTTAAAAAAATCCCATCTAAATTACTGATGGTAGGCGACGGACCGGAGCGCTCTGGCTGCGAATACCTTTGCCGCGATTTGGGTGTTACCGATAACGTGCGTTTTTTAGGTAAACAGGATGCTATTGAAGAAATTCTTTCTGTTGCCGACTTGTTTCTGATGCCGTCGCAATCTGAAAGCTTTGGTTTGGCAGCTTTAGAAGCTATGGCCTGTAAAGTGCCGGTGATAAGCAGTAACGCAGGTGGCTTGCCCGAACTGAATGTTGATGGCGAAACCGGTTTCCTGTGCGACGTTGGTGATGTGGATACAATGGCCGAAAAAGCCATCTACATTTTGGAAGATGAAGCCCGCCTGGAGCAGTTTAAAGATAACGCCCTTGCCCGCGCAAAACAATTCGATTTATCGACCATATTACCCGTTTACGAAAACTATTACCTGGAAGTGATTGAAAAATGTAAGGATAAGGTTGCATAGTTTATTCATAAAAAACATCCGTCATTGCGAGTTGTAAAATCGGGCGGACTTTGAAGGTGGAATGACAACATCGCCCCCTTGTCATTGCGAGGAACGAAGCAATCTCGTCGCCATGCATATTCGCTCTGTATGGCTACGAGATTGCCACGCTGCGCTCGCAATGACATATTTTTATATTTGTCATGGGTAGGAACGAAGCAATCCCCGATTAGCAAAGCAATGATACAAGGCCGCTCTGTACAGTTCGGGGATTGCTTCGTGCCTCGCAATGACGGGAAATTTCCCATTGTAACAATCTTCTTATTAAAAATCTGCTCATCTGAAACCTGTGCATCTGTCATCTGAATTTTGCATATTCGCAAAAAAGTATTAACAGATGAACAAAGGGTTAAAAATTGCTATAGGGGCAGATCATGCCGGATTTGATTATAAAGAAGCTTTAGCTGCCGGTTTTCAGGCAGATCAATTAAAGGATTTCGGCACATACTCCAATACCTCAGTTGATTACCCCGATTTTGCACATCCCGTTGCATCCGCAGTTGAAAGCGGCGAATACGACTTGGGTATCCTGGTTTGCGGCAGCGCCAATGGCGTGGCTATCACCGCCAACAAGCACCAGGGAATCCGCGCCGCCATCTGCTGGAATGAAGAATTAGCCGTACTGGCCCGCAGCCACAACAATGCCAATATTGTATGTATCCCCGCCCGTTTTATCAGCATTGATGAAGCCAAAAAAATTGTTGAAGCATTTTTAACCACCAATTTTGAAGGCGGCAGGCATGCTACACGAGTAGGGAAAATATCTTGTTAGAGGACTTTAGGATTTGCGGACTGTAAGACTTTGGGACAAAAGACTATTGGACAAAGGAATAAGGACTTTGGGATTTGCGGACTGTAAGACTTTTGGACAAATGAATAGGGACCGAGAATTATACCTCCAGTGCAGCTGTCTTACTACTTGATACTAACTACTTACTACTAAAAGAGAAACTGACTAATTAATTATCATAAATGAAAAAAGTAACATTGTTGGCATTTTCTGCGGCTTTTGCCGTGAATGCCTGCGCGCAGCAAAACCCTACTGCTATGAAGTACGGGAAGCTCATCAGCGCCGAAGATGCTAAAAGACATCTCAGCATCCTGGCATCTGATGCGTTTGAAGGTCGTGAAACCGGTAAGCCGGGTGCCGAAAAAGCCGCTAACTACATTGCCGGCGAGTTTAAAAAATTAGGTTTACAGGCACCTGTAAACGGATCGTATTTTTTTGATGTGCCATTGGTACAAAGCGTGTTGAAGGTATCGGCCTTTACCGTTAACGGTAAAGCTTTTACCTTGGGCGAAGACTTTTTCCCTAACGGAAGCGTATCTGATAACAGTATCAAAGCAAGCGATGTGGTTTTCGTAGGTTACGGTACCGAAAGCGAAATTGGCTCGACCGACCTGGCTGGCAAAATTGTATTGTGGATTAACGAGGATAAACCTGAAGCTGGCAAAACAGCAAATACGGCACCCCGTATGAGTACTGCCCGCACAGCCATTGTTAAAAACCTGCAAAGCAAAAACCCGGCTGCTATTGTTGCCGCTAACGGCGAACTTACTGCCATGTTGAAACGTTATGGCAGAAATGTTACCAGTCCGCGGTTAACTATTAAAGAAGATGTAAAAGCGCCTAAAGCTGCTGTGCCTGTATTTATGGTGACACCAGCTGTAGCCGACGAATTGGTAAAATCAACCGGGAAAACTTATGCTGATTTAAAGGCAGCGGCGACGACAACTCCTGTGGTAACTACCAAGGCCGATTTTGTTGCCACCTATGGTAATGAGCGTAGCGATGTTAAAGCGGTTGACGTAGTTGGTTTTATGCCGGGTACCGATTTGAAAGATGAGGTTTTGGTATTTTCGGCCCACTATGACCATATTGGTTTGGTGAATGATCCTAACGCTAAAGATAAAGTGAACAACGGTGCCGATGACGATGGCTCTGGTACTACCGGCATCCTTGAAATTGCCCGCGCGTTTTCGCAGGCAAAAAAAGATGGTCACGGTCCGCGCCGCAGCGTTTTGTTTTTGGGTAACGTAGGCGAAGAAAAAGGCTTGCTTGGTTCTGAGTATTATACCGATCATCCTATTTATCCTTTGGCTAACACCATTACCGATTTAAACATCGATATGATCGGTCGCGTTGGTGAGGAGTACATTGGCAAAGCCGACTCTGCAAACTATGTATATCCAATTGGTTCGGCCATGTTAAGCAAGGATTTGCATGATATTGGCGAAAAAGCCAATGATACTTACACCCACTTAAAACTGGATTATAAATATGATGACCCTAATGATCCTAACCGCTTTTACTATCGTAGTGATCATTACAACTTTGCAAAACACGGTGTGCCCATTATATTTTATTTTAACGGAGTACATGCCGATTATCACCAACCGGGTGACGAAGTAAGCAAAATTAACTTCCCGTTATTAGCTAAACGTGCCCAACTGGTATTTTACACCGGCTGGGAATTAGCAAACAGGGATAAAAAACCTGTTGTTGATGGGAAATAGTTGATTTGGTTGATTGAGTTGGATTCGGTTGATTGAGTTAGAATAAGTTGATTAGGTTGAATTAAGTTCATCTGATAAAACAAAGCTAATTAACTCATTCTGACGACAGGTTTACTAATTTAATCCTACGCTATAAAAAGAAAAGCGAGGCGCATATTTTGCGCTTCGCTTTTTTTTATGATCAACTCACTCAACTTATTCTAACTCAATCAACCGAATCCACCCCAATCAACCACTCACTTAATCAACTCAATCCACCCCAATAATTAAACAAAAAACGTTACTTTCGCATATATGGGTAGCACCGCCGAAGATTTTTTAGTAGCATCGGAAGAAAAGGCATTTGATTTGGATCATCGCCGTATTATCAATAACAGTATTGATAAATATACCGCGGCGGCTACCAGCGGAATCTCCAGGATAGCCAACCTTGACAATGCCAAAAAGAAGGGGCATGTGATTAAGTGGAAAGTGATGGAGAACCTGGATAAGTTTTTACCCGAGTTTGAAAGCAATTTTCAGCGCCGCGGCGGCAAAGTGATCTGGGCCAATGATGCCGAAGAAGCCAACCGCGAAATCCTCAACATTATTCAGCGTGCCAAAGCCAAAACGGTAGTAAAATCAAAATCGATGGTTACCGAAGAAATTCACCTCAATGAGTTTCTGAAACAAAACGGTGTTGAATCGCTGGAGACAGATCTTGGCGAATACATAGTACAGTTGCTGGGCCAGGCACCTTACCATATTGTTACCCCGGCCATGCACCTCAGTAAAGAGGATATTGCCCAGCTGTTTAACAAACACTTTGGTACACCTGTTGAGGCTACACCAGAGCAATTGACCCTTAAAGCACGTGAATTACTGCGCGATAAGTACCTACAGGCCGATGTAGGCATTACAGGTGCCAACTTTCTGCTGGCCGATACCGGCAGCGTAGCCATCAGCGAAAACGAAGGCAACGCGCGGTTATGTACTACCTTCCCCCGAATCCACATAGCGGTGGTTGGTATAGAAAAGATCATTCCATCCATAACCGATCTGGATTTGTTTTGGCCAATGTTATCTACCCATGGTACAGGGCAAAACTTAACGGTTTATAACACCATTTTAAGCGGACCAAGGCAGGCCAATGAAACCGATGGCCCCGAAGAAATGTATGTGGTATTGGTAGATAACGGGCGCACCAATCTGCTTGCCCAGAAAGAACAACGGCAGGGTTTATACTGCATCCGTTGCGGGGCCTGTTTAAATGTTTGCCCGGTTTATCAGAACATTGGCGGGCACACTTATAATACTACTTACAGCGGGCCTATTGGCTCTATTATAACTCCACATACCAATGGCATGGCCGAGTTTAAGCACCTGAGCTATGCCTCAAGTCTTTGCGGCAGTTGTACCGAGGTTTGCCCGGTAAAAATTGATATCCATAAAATGCTGCTGCTTAATCGCCGAGACGCGGTTAACGAAGGACTGGTGACTACCAAAGAGCGTTGGGGCTGGGCGGCCTGGAAAAAAGGCATGCTTAAACGCAGCATGATGGATTTTTTGGGCGGTAAAATGAAAAACTTTTTCCTCAAATTTTTCTTTAAGAAAACCTGGGGCCATCTAAGAGAGATGCCGGTAGTTGCCGAAAAATCGTTTGCCAAACAATGGCAGGAAAAGCACCAGGGCGAAGAGCAGTAAACAAAAAGATATAAAAAATATGTCATTGCGAGTTATAAAATCCAGAGGATTCTGAAGATGGAAATGACATGGCGGGCTTGTCATGGGTAGGAACGAAGCACCGACATACTGAAACTTATCATATGCGAAGAGTAATTTTAAACCTGGCCGTGAGCCTCGATGGTTTTATTGAAGGCCCCAACGGCGAATACGATTGGTGCTTTAACGACCAGGACTACGGGATGACCGAATTCCTGAACAATTCTGACGCCATTTTTTTAGGCCGTAAAAGTTATGAAACGCTGATGGCTGCCGGGCCGGAACTATTTGCCGCGCTTAAGCTATATGTTTTTACAGATACTTTAACAAGTGTTGACGGCAATGCCGAGATTATCCGCTCTGCCGATTTTGAGCGGCGGGTAAATGAGGTCAGGCATTCGGAAGGGGGCAATATCTGGCTGTTTGGGGGTGCCCAATTGGTATCGGCCTTTATAGATCAAAAGCAGATCAATGAGTTTATACTATCGGTACACCCGGTGCTCCTGGGAGCGGGCAAACCGTTGTTCAATATAAAAGAACGTACCAACCTGATGTTTTTAGGCAGCGAAAGTTTCTCAAGCGGCCTGGTGCAACTCCGTTATACTTTTAAGCCGGAGTTTGATATGAGTATGATTGATTCTTTGGGGTAGGAATATCTGTAACCGTTTCCCTCAAATTCAGCCCGTCAGGGAAATCGCCCCTGATTTTTTCAGATAGTGTAATAGCTTTCACTAAGCAGAATAGGTAGCCGCTATGCGGCATCTTGTCGGGACGTTCTCTGTTCTACAAATGGGTAGCCGCTACGCGGCAGATTTGCATATGAAATACATAAACAGGTTGAATTGATGTGCTTTTTGAAAAAATTAAACGATTTCAATAGTAGTGTCTCGGTCGTTGATCTATAGAAAAATATCCATCAAATTGATAATGCCGCATAGCGGCTACCTGTTTGTAGCACAAATAAGATAGGCTTTTTTGCTCCATAGGAGCTACCTTCTCCCACATAAAGTTTAAACAGCGATTTGCCGGTTAGGCTATGCGCCTGCTTTTCACCGCGCCATTTGGGATCTATATTTACAAGATCCCTAACGCATTTAACTCAACCTCCAACTCTTCTGCCGATTTAAAGTGAATGCTCTTGATTCCCATCTTTTCAGCGGCAAGCACGTTGCGGTAGTTATCATCGATAAAGAGGGCTTCAGAGGCGTTAACCTGGTATCTATCCAAAAGCACCTGATAAAATGCGGGAGTTGGTTTGCGCATCTTTTCGGTGCCGGATACTACTACGCCATCAAACCAGGTTAAAAAATCAAAACGGGCAAAAGCAAATGGAAAAGTCTCGGCCGACCAGTTGGTAAGCGCGTAGATCTTGTATTTGTTACTTTTTTTCAATTTCCGAAAGATCTCGACCGTGCCATGAAAAGGTTCGCCCAACATCTCAATCCAGCGGCTATAAAAGGCCCGGATATTGGCCTCATGTTCGGGGAATTTCGCTACCAGTAAATCTGTGCCTTCCTGCAAGGACCTGCCGGCGTCCTGGTCCTCGTTCCAGTCGGATGTGCAAACATTGGCCAAAAAATCCAGCATTTCCTGCTCGTCATCAAAAATGGTGCGGTACATGTAATGCGGGTTCCAGTCAATTAAAACCGCGCCCAGGTCAAATATTATGGTGTTGATCATTTCTTCTTATCGGTGTGCTCGTAAATCTTCGCGTCAATTACTACAGAATCTTTCATGGCTAAAATAAGCTGCTTCACGTAATGAGGTTGGCCGGGTTTATTTACCTCGTCAATTTCATAAATCATTTGAGTAGGGTTGCTCTGCTGGGGGCGGTGCAACAGGTGAATTACCTGCTGATATCTCAAACCCTTTAGCTTATAATTTTGCAAAAGATCCTCAACCATTTTATTACGATAGGCAAAGGTAAGGCCGTCGCCATCATTCCAGTTATCACGATCAAACTTGGCGTGGCTACAGGCTGTAAATAAAAGTATAATTAAGCTTAATAAGGCTATTGTGCGTTTGTTGAGCATGATGATAAGTTTCACACATCAAATATAGCTATTAGCTTAAAATTTAAAGTAAATACTTAGGAGGCATCCAGGGAAATCGCGTTTAATTGGGTTAACATAACTTAACATATTTTAGATATGGTATCATGTAATTTCCTAATAATCAATATTTTATATTTTAACATGGTTAACACTAAACGGATGTATGGCGCAATTTAGGGGCATCCAAATATTTGTGCCTGTTGTTGGCCAATACATTCCATTCGATACCTGGATCATTTAACCAGCACCAGGCAATAAAAACAACGTATTGTTCGATGCTTATATCTTCCTGACGTCGTTAGCTTATTCCGTTACCTATTATTAAATAACAGCTTATCCCCCTTAATTATTTAGATGCGTTTGCCCTTAGTGGTCATCATTCACAAATGACGACCACTAAGTACTATACCTGGAACAAGCTGTTTTATTTAATCTTCCTCGCCGTAACCCCCTCATTGGTGATCTTCACCGGTTGGATCATGCCATCTTTATCAAAATACATTTTATCAATGCACATTACCCGGTGGTTGCCGTCGGTTTCTGTTAACGGGCGGCGGTGGTACACAATATACCATTCATCGGTACCCGGCACGTTAATAACCGAATGGTGGCCCGCGCCGGTGGCAATACTGGCATCCTGTTTTAAAATGGTAGCAATTCGCTTAAACGGTCCGAATGGGGTATCGCCCACAGCATAAGCTACGCGGTAATCGGGACCCGTCCAGCCGCCTTCGCTCCACATAAAATAGTATTTGCCTTTGCGTTTAAACATAACCGGGCCCTCTACATAACCCTCGGGGGTTATTTTTCTGTAGGTAACGCCATCTTCAAAGGGTACAACGCCGGTAAAATCGTTTTTAAGTTTTACAATATTACACTGGCCCCAGCCGCCATATATCATGTAGTACTGGCCATCATCGTCTTTAAAAACAAACTGGTCAATAGGTTGTGCTTTGTTGATGATCTGGTCTATCAGCGGTTTGCCCAGGTAGTCTTTAAACGGACCTGCCGGGTTATCTGCCACGGCTACGCCAATGCCGCCTTTTTCGTTATTGTTTTGGATATCATTCGCGCCGAAGAAGATGTAGTATTTGCCATCCTTTTCAGTAACAGCTGGTGCCCAAAGGGCGCGGCGTACCCATTTAACACCACTGGTATCAATAACGCGTGGGTGCTTGGTCCAATGCACCAGATCGGGCGATGAAAAGGCATCCATAAAAACCTGCTCATTGTATTTGGCCGAGTAGGTGGGGTAAAGCCAGTATTGTTTGTTGAAGATCTTGGCTTCAGGATCGGCATACCAGCCTTCAACTACGGGGTTGCCCGATGTTTTTTTGTCCTGCGCCAAAGCCTGTTTAGCAGGTGCGGTTATTGCAGCAACCAAAGCTGTTGCCAAAAAGATTTTGCAGATGCCTTTTTTCATAAAGGAGTTTTATAAGACCGCTAATATAACAGCTAAATTGGTTTAGTTGAAACACCACTTTTTTTGTAGAGACGCAATATTTTGCGTCTCCCGCTTTTTTTGTAGAGACGCAATATTTTGCGTCTCCCGCGTGCAAATCAAATATGCAAAGTGGCTCTGTACAGCCGGAGACGCAAAATGTTGCGTCTCTACGAAGGGTTGCTGCTATTACCGCCGCTATTGCTGTTGTTTTTCGGTTTCTTTTGACCCCAGCGTTTGTTTGGCCGGTTGGGTTTGCGTTTATCATCAGATTGCGCCGAATGTGGTGCCGGCTGGATAGAAGCCAACTCATCGGGCACACCAACTACACGAATGACACGCTCCATTAATTGCTCAATGTTTTTAAGCTTACGTTCGTCGCGGTGGTTCACAAAGGTGATGGCAGTACCGGTTGTAGCCGCACGGGCGGTGCGCCCAATGCGGTGAATATAATCCTCCGGATCGCCGGGAACATCATAGTTAACCACCAGGTCGATACCTTCAACGTCGATACCGCGCGAAAGGGCATCGGTACCAATGATAACCGGTAGCTGTTTGTTTTTGAATTTAAGCAGGATCTCTTCACGTTCCTTCTGCTCCAGATCGGAGTGGAAGGCCATGGCGTTGATCTTGATGGCTTTTAATTCTTTATATAACGATTTTACGATCTCCTTGCGGGAAGCGAAAATAATGGTGCTTGAGTAGGCCAGATCGCGCAGAATGAGTTGCAGTAAAGGTGTTTTTTGCTGATCATGCACCCGGTAGATCTGTTGATCTATCCCTACCGCTGGCTGCGAAATAGCGATATTGATCTGTTGCGGATCTTTCAAAATAGCCTTGGCCAATGAACGGATGCGCCCCGGCATGGTGGCCGAAAACAGCAGCGTTTGCCTGGTTTTGGGCAGGTAGCTGATGATCTTCATGATATCGTCGCTGAAACCCATGTCGAGCATGCGGTCGGCCTCATCTAATATCAGGTGGGTAAGGTGGTTAAGCTTTAACACACCCGATGTAAGGTGAGCAATCAAGCGGCCGGGCGTAGCTATAATGATATTCACGTTGTTTTGAATGCCACGGCGCTGCTGCTCATAGGCCATACCATCGCCGCCGCCAAAAACGGCAATGGAGCTTACGCCGGTAAAATAGGCCAGGCCTTCAACCTGTTGATCTATCTGTTGGGCAAGCTCGCGGGTTGGTGCTAAAATAAGCACGCTGGTTTGGTGTTTGGCCGTACCGGTTATATGGTTTAGCACGGGCAGTAAATAGGCCCCGGTTTTACCCGTACCCGTTTGGGCGCAGGCAATGAGGTCGTGTCCGGCTAAAATGGTGGGGATGGCCATTTCCTGTATAGGCGTAGGGGTGGTGAACCCCATACTTTGCACACCCTCAAATAGTTGTTCGTTGAAATTAAAATCCTGAAAAGTCACTATATCTTATAAGTAAATTATGCAAGGTATGAAATTTAAACGGGATATAGTTGGCCCCCTCTAAATCTCCCCCGGTTGGGGAGACTTTTTAAACGGATATTTTAAAGCCGTTCCTACGGACACCGTGTATACACCTCTTTTTTATTTACCGTATAAATAACAAACGTTGTCATTTCGAACGAACCAGGTTGGGATTGTGCGCAGGAGGTGAGGAGAAATCTTATAAAAGCGGACATTCGACCATGCTAAGCGTATAAGATTTTTCGCTGCGCTCAAGAGAGAGAGTTTCTCCTCGCACCCCCGCTTTTACCCTGCGCTTGTTCGTTCGACATTTTATTTATTAAAAAGATGTGTACACACAGTAGCCTATCCGGGAGGGTTGGGTGGGACTATCAAGAATGTATATACCCCCTCAACTGCTCAATAGTTTCCTGCTGACTTAGGATAGTCTCGGTCACCAGGTCATTGATAGAGATAATACCGATCAGCTTATCGGCGCGGAAAACGGGCAGGTAGCGGATATTGCTTTCGCTCATGATGTGCATGCAGGTTTCAATGGAGTTTTCGGGCAGGATGCGGGGCAGGCCGGTGCTCATGATCTCGCGTACCAGGGTTTCGTGCGATGATTTCCCTTTCAGGATAACTTTACGGGCGTAATCGCGCTCGGTGAGCAGGCCAACATATTCTCCATCTTCGGTAACCACTACCGAACCGATATTTTTATCGGCCATTAACTCTAACGCTTCTAAAACGGAAGTACCGGCATCAATACTGATGGCACCACCTCCCTTACGGGCAAGGATGTTTGAAACTTTGATCATGATACTGAGGTTTAATTAAGAATTGGCTTACAATCAAATATAATAAAACAGAATTAATTGCAAGCGTTTTTTAAACTATAAATATCAACAATTGAGGCATTTAGTTTGGCGGATGATGATGCGGGGAAAAATAACCACCCTCGTTTTAATTGCGGCCTCGCTTTACTCCAATTTTAGGTAATAAAGCTGCAAACGCATCCGGTTACCCTGTTAACCACTAACAATTGGTAGCCAACTGTAATGTTACTGTAAAACCTTAGGGGTTTTAACGCCGTATTTCCCTAAAAGCAGCAACATTGACGCTTAACTGACACTGTGCCGTTCCTATAAAAATGAATAATATTTAATATTGCACGCAGTTTTTAACGTGTTCGGTTACCTTATTAATTATCTAAACACTTACGGTTATACATACATTTATACTTATTAAATTGATCACATTTGCACCTTTGAAAGCATCTTATAAAAGAGTTGCTTTAACCCATATATTTTCTCGCGCTTTAGTTGTTCTTTGTGGCCTTGTGTTTTTAAGCAATCTTACCGCCGGTGCTGCTACCCCAGATACTGTTAAAGTAAAACAGGAAGCTGTCAGCCCCGATTCGGCATTATTGAGGGAGCGCATCATCAATCATAATTTTGGCAGCATTTACGAAGAGAACCTAAAGCTGTCTTTTGGCGGCAACGAATATTTTAACAAGGTAAAAACCCAGCTAACTGCCGATATCGCGCCCAATTTTATCCTGTTTAGCACGCCCAAATCGCGCTTTATGTTTGTGTTTACGCCAAGGATAAAAATCCGTTTGTTGGCTTCGCAGGGGGCACCGGTTAAAACGCCAAGTTATATGCCGGGGGCATCCATATTTTTCAGGGTTAACGAGGATTCATTTAATCCAAAGTTCTTTTCGTTTGCTTACTCGCACCACTCCAATGGCGCCAGGGGGCCATCAGAAAACCCGGATGGTACCTTTAATGTAGAGGACGGTAAATTCACTACCAATTTTTACACCCTTACTTATTTTAGCGGTAAACGGGTAGATAAGCAAGACCTGGTTGCAGAACGTTATGATAACCTGGGCCTTGAAGTACATGCCGGCTTGTTCAACCTTGGCTTATCCGAAGGCTTGAAAGACCATTACGGTTTTGTGCGCATCAACGGCGGCCGTATGTACAATTTTATCAAAGCTTATGACGATCCATTGGAGCATGGCCGTAAAACCTATGCCAACTGGCAGCGCATCCAATTTGATTTCACGTATATAGCTGATAAGTACGATAACTACTCTGCCATCAATATCAAAAAGCGTTTAAACGTTAGTCTTAAATATTACTACTCGTTCCCATTTATGCAGGGATCTGCCCTGGTGATTGGCGGCGGTTACCGTGGCCAGGATGATTATAACCAGTCGTTCCAGGATAGCTATGGCTATGTTACCATTGGCTTAGCCGCGGGGCTGTCTTTTGGATATCATAAGCATTCGTAAATGGTGAGTGGTGAGTGGTGAGTGGTGAGTGGTGAGTGGTGAGTGGTGAGTGGTGAGTGGTGAGTGGTGAGTGGTGAGTGGTGAGTGGTGAGTGGTGAGTAAAAATGCCCATCAAGTTAACCAAAATCCAAAAAATCTAATGAATCTGTTTAATCCCGGTTCAGAAAAAAACTGCCCACTGCAAACTGCCTGCTGCAAACCGCCCACCCAACCTATCCACATTTTTACAAAGGCATTCACGGCTGTTTGTAATTTATTTTTCCGATAATCGTTTTAGCATTAATAAAAAGCCGATATATTTAACCACCTAAAAAAGTATCTGCATTAATTTACTAAACAACTATCGATGAAAAAGATCTTACTTAGCCTTTTGGCTGTCCCTGCGCTTTATTTTAGCTCGTCGGCACAAACAACAACCTTGTTCGACGGCAAAACCACTACCGGCTGGCACACCTACTTAAAAACCGGTGCCGGTGCATGGAAAGTGGTTGACGGCGCTTTAACCCTCGACCCGAAAGCCGAACAACAAGGCGACCTGGTTACCGACGGCGAATATGAAAACTACGAACTTACTTTAGAGTGGAACATTGAAAAAACCGGCAACAGCGGTATTATTTTCGGTGTTCATGAAGATCCTAAATTTGGCGCTACTTACCAAACCGGCATCGAGATGCAGGTATTGGATAACAAAGATGCCGAAGACAATAAAAAAGCCAATCACCTGGCCGGCTCATTATATGATATGAAAGCCCCATCGGCTGATGTTTGCAAACCTGCCGGCGAATGGAACAAGGTTAAACTGCGTAAAAAAGATGGTCACCTTACTTTTTGGTTAAACGGCACCCAGATAGTTGATACCCAAATGGGCAGCGACGAATGGAAAACCATGATAGCCAACAGCAAGTTTAAAACCTGGGCCGATTTTGCCGCTTACCCTAAAGGGCACATCGCTTTGCAGGATCATGGGCACGTGGTAGCGTTCCGTAAAATCAAAATTAAACAACTGTAATAATTTTTAACATAAACGTATTTTGCGCACAGCGTTCAATATATTTATAGCGTTAATCCCATTTCCTGATGCATGCCGCTGGTGTGCATTTTTCCTGTTTTAAACAAAGGATATTTTTGAGATAATATGAGCGATCTACAAATTAAAAAATCATCAGAAACCTATGATGTAGTTATTGTTGGCTCTGGTGCCGGTGGCGGTATGGCTGGTTATGTTTTGGCCCACGCCGGTGTTAAAGTGCTGATGCTGGAGGCGGGTGCCTACTTTGATCCGCAAAAAGATTCGGCCCAGTTAAAGTGGCCATGGGAGTCGCCGCGCCGTGGTGCCGGTACCACCCGTCCTTTTGGCGATTTTGATGCCGCTTATGGTGGCTGGCAAATTGATGGTGAGCCTTATACCACTAAAGATAAAACCGAGTTTTACTGGTTCCGCTCGCGTATGCTGGGCGGCCGTACCAATCACTGGGGCCGTATTTCGTTACGCATGGGGCCGCATGATTTTAAGGCCAAAGACGGCTTAACTGACGACTGGCCAATCACTTATGAAGAGGTAAAACCTTTTTATGACAAGGTTGACCGCATGATAGGCGTTTACGGTACCAAAGAAGGTTTGGAAAACGAACCGGATGGTATCTTTTTACCTCCACCAAAACCAAGGCTAAATGAGCTTTACATTGTTGACGGTGCCAAAAAGGCGGGGGTGACTATTATCCCCGGTCGCGGTGCGGTATTGACAGAAGCTTTACCAAATAATAAAGACCGTGGTGCCTGTTTCTTTTGCGGCCAGTGCGGGCGCAGCTGTAAAATTTATGGCGATTTCTCGGCATCGTCATGTTTGGTTATCCCGGCTATAAAAACAGGTAATTTAAAAGTGATCACCAATGCGATGGTGCGCGAAGTAATTACCAACAAAGAAGGCCTGGCAACCGGTGTATCCTATGTAAACCGCGAAGATTTACAGGAATACCAGGTAAATGCCAAAACGGTAATACTGGGTGCAAGTGCCGGCGAATCGGCCAGGATCTTACTGAACTCAAAATCAGAAGCGCATCCGGGTGGTTTGGCTAACAGCAGCGGCGTAGTTGGTCACTATTTACATGATTCTACCGGTTCAAGCGCCGGTGGCTTTTTGCCCCAGCTAATGGATCGTAAACGCTATAACGAGGATGGTGCCGGTAGTGTGCACATCTACTCGCCATGGTGGTTAGATAACAAGAAACTGGATTTCCCTCGCGGTTACCATATTGAATATGGCGGCGGCCTGCATATGCCATCATACGGCTTTAGCGGCGGTATCCACAACATGAATGGCCTGGTGCCGGGTAAAGATGGTAAACCGCATGAAGCCGGTGGCTACGGTGCTTCCTTAAAAGAAGATTACCGTCGTTTTTATGGTACCCAGTTTGGTATGGCCGGGCGTGGTACCGCTATTGCCCGTTATGATAACTATTGCGAGATAGACCCCAACGTGGTTGATAAATACGGTATCCCGGTATTGCGTTTCCATTACAAATGGGCCGATGACGAGATCAAACAAGCCAAGCACATGCAGGAAACCTTCCAGGAAATTATGCACAACATGGGCGCTATTTATGGTGGTCCGCAAGGCCCCGAAACCAATTATGGTTTAGAGGCCCCGGGCAAGATCATCCACGAAGTGGGTACCATCCGTATGGGCGACGATCCCAAAAAATCGGCATTAAATAAATATTGCCAGGCGCATGATTGTAAAAACCTGTTTGTGGTTGATGCTGCGCCGTTTGTACAGCAAGGCGATAAAAACGCTACCTGGACCATCCTGGCCATGAGTATGCGTACCGCTGAATACATTTTACAGCAAAGAAAAGCATTAAACGTTTAACAGCTAACCCAATAAAATATCATGAACAGACGTGACTCCATTAAAGCCTTAGGCTTTACCACACTATCGGCAGGGTTATTACTGGAAGCCTGTAAAACCGATACCAAACCAGCCGAAGAGGCGGCCCCGGCAGCAGCAGAGGCCGAAGCCGGCCGCCAGGCCTTTGAGGTTGACCGCGATAAAAAACTAAACGGCGATAAATTCTTTACCGCGGCAGAAATGGCTACCATTACCGTTTTGGGCGATATTATTATCCCTAAAGATGCCAAATCGGGCAGCGCATCTGATGCCAAGGTGCCGGATTTTATTGAGTTTATTGTAAAAGATATACCAGATCATCAAACCCCGATGCGTGGCGGTTTGCGCTGGTTAGATTTGCAATGCCTTAACCGCTTTGGTAAGGTATTTACCGATTGCAGCCATGCCCAGCAAATTGAACTGGTTGATATGATTGCCTATCCTAAAAAGGCCAAGCCAGAAATGGCCCAGGGCGTAGCCTTTTTTAACCGCATGCGCGATTTAACCGCGTCGGGCTTTTATACCACCAAAATGGGTATAGATGATATCGGTTACGTAGGCAACTCACCCAACAAATGGACCGGCGTACCTGATGATGTGCTAAAACACTACAACATGCAGGATGTAAAAGCAGGAGTTTAAATATAAACAAAAAAGGTGTCGAAAGACACCTTTTTTGTTTTGGGAGGATATATTAAAAAATACTGTCATCCTGAGTAAGTTTTATTTGCGCACAAATAATCGCATTGCAAATGACACGAATAGTTATGAGTTTTGCTTTATAAAAGCAACTTATGGCAGTGTAGCAGTTTAGC
>NZ_JANTYS010000021.1 GCF_024808255.1 Mucilaginibacter dorajii | reverse complement strand
AAAACAAATTAAACAATAAATAGATATTTGAATTTACAGCAATAAAACATTAGTAATAAAAAAGAGGCTGATCATGATTTATGATACAGCCTCGTAATACAAGGTTAAAAGCTATTTACCGCCGAAAATGTAAAATGCCGATAGACCAAGGTTATTGCTAACCCAGGCAAAATTTAAATTATCTGTTTTGCCGTGCAAACCATTGCTATACAAAGTACTGCTGTGATTGTAGTTTAAACTTGCAAGGATAGCAGATAACCCCATACGCTTTATTGGATAATAAACAAAGCCCAGGTTTACGCCACCCGTATAACTATTAGTAGTACCGTCTGACGAATAAATGCCTCCGTTAGTATTTTGGACAGATCTTGCATAACTTAATTGAGGCCCCGCACGAAAACCAAGATATTGGTTAAACATCAGATATTTCCTTAACGTAACCGAGGCTCCATAAGAATGATAACGCTCAGTAGAATTGTCGGCATAATCACTTCTATTGTTCGAATAAAATAGGCTCCCGCCAATATCCAGCTTATCTGCAATAAAGTAGCTGTAAGTTGGACCAATAGTGTAATTCAGGTACTTTAATTCAGTATTGGTAAAAGCATTACTATTACCATTTAGATTAGGGTTACTTTGTTTACTATACCCTAAAGCTAAATTAATACCTAAGGTTTGTGAACCTTTTTCGGTTTGGGCTTTTGAAATTTGAAAAGTCAATAAAAAGGCAGGGATTAAAAACAGGATTTTTTTCATTTGTGATAATAGTTCGTTAAGATTTTTGCAGGATACTTTTTTTTTACGGGGGATGGCAATTATTACAGGCAAACCAATAAGATTTGCCTGTATGTTTAATGACTATTTGGCCCCAAATACATAAAATACCGAGATACCGATGTTATTGCTAATAAAATTGAAATTAACATTATCGGTTTTTCCGTGCCCATTAACACCGCTGTCCGTTTTAACGTGGCTATAGCTCAGATTAGCCAAATTTGCTGCAAAACCAAGGCATTTTGATGGGTAATAAACAAGTCCCAAGTTTATTCCGGCAAGATAGCTGTCACTTTTACTGGTGGTATTATTGATAGAGGAATTTGCCGGATAGGTATCCTTGCTGTCAAATCTAACATAAGTAAGGTACGGTCCTGTACGAATGCCAAACTTTTCGTTATACATCAAATACTTCCTTAAAAATATAGAAGCAGTATAATCATGTTCATGCCGGGTTTGCGGATAACTTTGATCGCCATTATCAAAGTGAAGATAATCATAGCCAAGTGTTGCCCCAATGTCTAATTTATTGGCGATGAAGTAGCTGTAAGTAGGAGCAACACCAAATAAGGTATATTTATTAACCACATTTACCGACGAATTATCAGACGGATTTATTGACAAGTTATCAGACTTTTGATAACTGAAATTCAGGTTAACACCCAGTGTTTGTGAGCCTTTTTCGGTTTGGGCTTTTGAAATTTGAAAAGCCAGTAAAAATGCAGGGATTAAAAATAGGATTTTTTTCATTTGTGAATAATAGTTTATTGAGCAAGGATAACGGCAATTATTTTTCGTTATTTTATCAATTTAACTATTATTAAATAAATATTTATCTGAATAATATAAGGTTTAACGCGGCGTTAAATCAGGTTTTATATCGGTGAAGATAAATTGAAATGGAGGTGTAGCGGGAATGCGATTAACCTATCTGCCCTCCAGGCTATCCCTGTATTTTTTAAGGGATTTTAATATAGATGTGGCAATTTCAAATTGCCCGTCTTTTGAGTTTAGATATTCTTCGTCGGCCGGGTTATTAATAAACCCGGTTTCAACCAGCACCGCGGGCATGCCGCTTTGGGCCAGTACCAGTACACCTTGTTCTTTTACACCGTAAGTGTGGCGGCCATCAGCTTTTTTAAGCTCGTGGGTTATCATATCGCCAAAATGGATGCTTTGTTTACGATATTTTTGTTGAAAGGCATTAAGTACAATGGTGTTCACCACGCCGTCATCCCCATAACCGTTATACTTCTCTTTATAATCCTTTTCAATAAAGATAGATGCATTTTCTCTAAGAGCCTCGCGTTGCTCCTCACTACGGTGAAAGCCATATACCAATACAAGTGTGCCATGCTCTGTTGCCCTTTTTTGCGGGGTTGAATTACAATGGATGGATATAAACAGGTTACCATGGTTGCTGTTGGCAATTTCAGTACGTTTGTGCAGCTCAATAAAAACATCGGTACTCCGGGTCATTACGGTTTTAATACCCGGCATCTCGTTATTGATCAAATCGCGAAGTTTTTTGGCTATGTTCAGCGCGATATCTTTTTCTTTTGACGTAGCACCATGTGCGCCAGGATCTTTACCACCATGCCCGGCATCGATAATCACCGTTTTAAATTTAAAATGATTGGTAACGGATTGGGTGCCGTTGCTTTGTTGCGCAAATGAATTGTTTACAGCAAACAGACTAACAATAAAATAAACAAGGGTAGTTGTATAGGTATTTTTTAGGCAGATGGCAGGCATGAACAACAAGTATATATTGGCACAACAAACATTTTATCCATAAAGGATATAATTAACATATTGTTTGGTGCAATAGTTTAAATTTATATTTAATTAAGTTTCGCAAAGGTAGTATTAGTTAGTGAGTTAGCTTTATTAGTTTGATAATTTCCATCGCACCGCTAAAATTCGCATAAATACAGGTCTTAAATTTTATATTTAAAGCTTAAACGTAACCCGCTAATCATAAGTTATGATGCCATTAAAAACACTTTTTATTGCCGCCGTACTTTTTATTGCTTTTATACAAGTAGGCTGCAGCCAGGAAAAATCAATAGTATATGGTAAAAATGCCACAGCCGGCAAATATTACGATGTGCGCGGCATAAAGCTATATGCCGAAACTTATGGCAGCGGCAAGCCCTTATTGCTTATCCATGGCAACGGTGGCAGTATTGAAGCCTTTTCAAACAACATCCCCTATTTTGCTAAAAAATATAAAGTTATCGCTGTTGATAGCCGTGCCCATGGCAAATCGACTGACTCTGCGGACTCCCTGAGCTTTGAGCAGATGGCCGATGATTTTGCCGGGCTGCTTGATGTAATGCATATAGATTCGGCATATGTAATAGGTTGGAGCGATGGTGGCATCAACGCGCTGGAACTGGCCATGCGTCACCCCAAAAAAGTAATTAAACTGGCATCAACTGGTGCTAACCTGTGGCCCGACTCGACCGGGATTGTGCCCCAATACTGGAAAGACGAGCAAAAACAATTTGAAAAAGATAAGAACACCGTTTGGAAAACCGCCAAAGAAAAAAACGACTGGAAGATATTCATGCTCGACTGGCTGCAACCTAACATCACCCTTCCCGAACTGAGAAAGATCCAATGCCCTTCCCTAATCATAGGTGGCGATCATGATGTGATCCCGGTACCCCACACCGTTCAAATTTACCAGGGCATTCCGAAAGCATATCTGTGGATAGTGCCCAACTCTGGTCACCCTACCCTTATCGAACATAAGGACGAGTTCAATAAAATAGTTGACGACTTTTTTCAACAACCGTTTAATAAACGGTAATTGACCCAACAGTTTATCAGCCTATAAGCTGATAAATATTTAATTTTATAAGTCTATAGTATTAAATAAATTTGCTTATTTAAGACTATAGACTTATTTTTGTTTATAATTATCAATAAGAACATGAAAAACAGGAAGCAACAGTTGGTTATAGAGCAGATGGATAAAAAGCTTAACGTTTTTCAATCTGTTGAAAATGTTATTGTACCATCAAAGGGATGGTTGAATGCTGTACGGGTATCGCTTAAAATGACTTTACAGCAATTAGGGAACCGTTTAAATATTACTCCCCAAAGTGCAAACGACCTGGAAATGCGGGAAGCTATGGGTACCATTACGCTAAACCGTTTGCGGGAGGCCGCAAATGCCTTAGATATGAAACTGGTGTATGGAATAATTCCTAAGGATGGCTCTATCGAATTAATGATTGAAAAACGGGCTAAAGAGCTTGCCAAAAAAATTGTGTTACGAACATCTAACTCAATGAAACTGGAAGACCAGGAAAACTCGGGCGAGAGAATAGAAAAAGCAATACAGGAAAAAACGGAAGAGATCAAAGCCGAGCTGCCAAAATACCTATGGGAGTAAACTTTGAATACCAGGATGGGCAAACCCCTTTAGATGAAGAGGAAAAAGAGGGTTTGCTTATTACTACCATTACTACACGTGCAGAATTGGATGAGTTTGAACAACTCAATATTCAAAAAGCCATTGAGTGGACTTTAACAAGAAAATTTAACCCCGGCAGAATACTAACCGAAAAATTTGTAAAGGAACTGCATCGCCGTATGTTTGGTGATACCTGGGCCTGGGCTGGCAAATTCAGAAACACCAATAAAAATATTGGCGTAGATCGTTTCCACGTGAGTATAGAATTAAGGACGTTATTAGATGACACCCAATTTTGGATCAAAAATGCCATTTATCCTCCCAACGAAATCGCCATTCGCTTTAAACATCGCATAGTTAAAATCCATTGTTTCGCTAACGGCAATGGCCGTCACTCCAGGTTGATAGCCGATATTTTAATTGAACATATTTTTAATGAGCCCGTATACTCATGGGGAAGCTCAAACCTCATTAAAGCCGATGAAGCGCGCGAACAATATCTAAGGGCAATTCGTAAGGCTGATAATGGTGATATCGGATTATTGATGTTATTTGCCCGATCTTAAAACCAATCCAATCGGTTATGCCATTGCACCTGTAAAACCGCTATGTACAGCGCGAGACGGAAAATATTGCGTCTTTACACAAAACAGTTCCCCGAACCTCACCACCCACTCCCCGAACCTCATCCCCCCAAATTCATGACAGACAAGGATAGTTCCTTAATTTATATCTCCTAAATTAGCTTTACCAATATATAAACCAATTAAGAGTATGCAAGTAATTTTTGGAGTGTTCTTCCATTTCATCGGCGGTTTTGCCTCGGGGAGTTTTTACATCCCCTACAAAAAAATTAAAGGATGGGCCTGGGAAAGCTACTGGATAGTAGGTGGCATTTTTTCGTGGTTCATTGTACCCCCGCTGGCTGCATGGTTAACTATCCCGGGCTTTGCAGATATTATTAGCCACACCAATGCATCCATCATCGGGTGGACGTACCTAATGGGCTTGCTTTGGGGTATAGGGGGCCTTACTTATGGTTTGGGGGTGCGATATTTAGGGGTATCATTGGGCAGCACTATTATACTGGGATTATGCTCCGTATTTGGCGCATTGATCCCATCGGTATATTATGATCTTTTCCCTAAAGTGGGCAAGGATACCTTAAGCATGATGCTACATAACCAATGGGGCCAGTTTGTATTAGTAGGTTTGCTGTTATGTGTTGCGGGAATCGTGATCTGCGGCAGGGCCGGCATGCTTAAGGAAAAGGAGCTATCAGCAGATAAAACCATAGCCCAGGAAAATAAAGATTACAAATTTGGCCTGGGTATCCTGGTGGCTGTAGTATCGGGCATATTAAGCGCCTGTTTCAACTTCGGCATTGAAGCCGGTAAATCAATGGCCGATACCGCCAATCAAATTTGGCAAGCCGGGCACCCGGGGCAGGGAAACTTTCTGTTTCAAAACAATGTTACCTATATTATTATACTATGGGGTGGTTTAACAACCAACTTTATATGGTGTATGGTGCTAAATGCACGCAACAAAACGTTTAGTAACTATACCGATAAAAAAACGCCATTGCTTAAAAACTACATTTTTGCAGCATTGGCAGGCACCACCTGGTTTTTGCAGTTCTTTTTTTATGGCATGGGTGAAAGTAAAATGGGTAATGGTGCCAGCTCCTGGATTTTGCACATGGCCTTTATTATCCTGGTAGCAAACACCTGGGGCTTGGTATTAAAAGAGTGGAAAGGCGTAAGCAAAAAAGCGTTTACCACTGTAATAGCGGGTATAGCTGTAATTGTACTATCAGTTTTGGTAGTAGGTTATGGTAACTCGCTAAAATAATTATTGAATTATTGATTGACTGAATTATTGATTGAGCTTCAATAGTTTTATCAATAATTGCATTCAGTAATTCAAAAAATAAATAATTCACTAACTCAATAATTCAGTAATTCAATAATTAAATATGTCACAATTTAAGCATGTAAGCTACCTGTGGGACGATGCAAAAGCGGCCGAACTCGCGGGCGATGAAGTTGCATTATTAATATATAGATCAAACTTATTAGGTGCCGATTTACGGTTAACCAACTATGGCGGGGGCAATACCTCCTGCAAAGTAATGAGCAAAGATCCGCTTACCGGTTCCGAAGTGGAAGTAATGTGGATCAAAGGATCGGGGGGCGACATTGGCACCTTGAAAAAAAGCGGTTTGGCTGCCCTTTACGTTGATCGCCTGCGCAGCCTTAAAAATGTTTATCGCGGCGTGGAGCATGAGGATGAAATGGTTGAACTGTTTAACCACTGTATTTATGACCTGGCATCCAAAGCTCCATCAATAGATACCCCACTTCACGGCTTTTTACCTTTCGCGCATATTGATCACCTGCACCCCGATGCGGCCATTGCTATCGCGGCAGCAAAAGATGGTAAAAAAATAACCCAGGAATTGTTTGGCGGCACCATTGGTTGGGTGGAGTGGAAAAAACCGGGCTTTGAATTAGGCCTGCAATTAAAACAATGCCTGGATGAAAACCCCGGCATCCGTGGCATTATGCTGGGCTCGCACGGCTTGTTTACCTGGGGCGATACGGCTTACGAAAGCTATATCAACACTTTAGAGGTTATTGAAAAATGTGCCGAATACCTGGAAGAAAATTACGGCAAAAAAGCCCCCGTTTTTGGCGGACAGAAAATTGAAAGCCTTGATGAGGCCGGTCGCAAAAAACAGGCTGCAGCAATTGCCCCTATCCTGCGCGGTTTTTGCTCAAGCCAAAAACACATGGTTGGTCATTTTACTGATGATGCCCGTGTACTGGAATTTATCAACTCCAACGATCTTGATCGCCTGGCCCCTTTGGGTACCAGTTGCCCGGATCACTTTTTGAGAACAAAGATCAGTCCCCTGGTATTGGATCTGCAACCCGGCGAAGACCTAAGTGATGTAAAAGCATTACAGGAACGCCTTACCCCTGCATTTGAGGCTTACCGCCAAATGTATACTGATTATTACAATACCTGCAAACACGATAACAGCCCGGCCATACGTGATACCAACCCGGTTATCATTTTATATCCCGGCGTAGGCTTGTTCTCTTTTTCAAAAGATAAACAAACCGCCCGCGTTGCTGCCGAGTTTTATACTAACGCTATCAATGTGATGAAGGGTGCGGAAGCCATATCAGAATACACTTCATTACCCCGCCAGGAGGCATTTGATATCGAGTACTGGTTATTGGAAGAGGCTAAACTACAGCGTATGCCAAAACCAAAAGCTTTATCGGGCAAAATAGCACTGATCACCGGTAGCGCAGGTGGCATAGGTAAAGCTATTGCCAAAAAGTTTGTTGATGAAGGAGCTGTTGTGATCCTTAACGATATGAACACCGAGCGTTTAGATGCTGCCGGCGAAGAGTTTAAAGCACTATATGGCAAAGATTCATACGCCACCGCGGTGCTTGATGTTACCAACAGCGAGCAAATTAGTGCTGCTTTAGATACTGCTGCCCTGGCTTTTGGCGGGGTGGATATTGTGATCAATAACGCCGGACTTTCTATCTCTAAATCTATAGGTGATCATACCGAGAAAGATTGGGACCTGTTATACGACGTGTTGGTAAAAGGCCAGTTTTTTATTACCCAGGCGGCCGTAGGTATCATGCAAAAACAGGCTATTGGTGGCGATATCATCAACATTGTAAGTAAAAACGCCTTAGTAAGCGGACCAAACAATGCCGGTTACGGATCTGCAAAAGCGGCGCAATTACACCTGAGCCGTTTAAATGCTGCCGAGTTAGGTGCCGATCATATCCGCGTAAATGTGGTGAACCCGGATGCAGTGATCAGCGACAGCAACATCTGGGCTGGCGGCTGGGCCGAAGGTAGGGCTAAGGCCTACGGTATTACCGTGGCCGAACTGCCTGCTTATTACGCCAAACGTACTTTGTTGAACGAGGTAATATTACCGGCCGATATTGCCAACGCCTGCTTCGCCTTTACCGGCGGCCTGCTCAACAAATCAACCGGCAACGTGTTGAATGTTGATGGCGGTGTGGCAATGGCGTTTGTAAGGTAGGGGCCCCCTCTAAATCTCCCCCTGAAGGGGGAGACTTTTATATAATGAAAACTTTTAGTTGTCCTTTTTAAGCCCTCCCCTTCAGGGGAGGGTTTGGGTGGGGCTTAAATTTTAAAACATGCAATTAGAGAAGAGCATAATCGAAGAAGCTAACCATCAGCAACAAGCTGCGCACCAGCGTAAGTATGATTTTGTTGCCGGGGATATAAACGGGTTGGATACCATCCTGAAAAAATTAGGTGATTTTAATATAGCTATACCAAGCTGGGCTTTGGGCACGGGTGGTACACGTTTTGGTCGTTTTTCTGGTGGTGGCGAGCCACGCAGCCTGGAAGAGAAGATTGACGATGTGGGGTTGATCCAGGCTTTAAACCGCAGCAGCAATTCTATCTCGCTACACATCCCCTGGGATATCCCTAAAAATGCGGATGTGATCAAAGCACATGCAGCTGCGCTGGGCCTGCATTTTGACGCGGTTAACTCCAACACCTTCCAGGACCAAGCCTCGCAAGAGTTGAGCTACAAGTTTGGCTCACTACACCATGTTGATAAAGCCGTACGCAAGCAAGCCATTGCTCACAATATCGAAGTAATAAAATATGGAGTAGCGTTGGATTCAAAAGCATTATCAGTTTGGTTATCTGATGGATCGAACTTTCCGGGTCAGCTAAATATGCGCGGCGCATTTGAGCGTACGTTGGAAAGCCTGCAGGAAATTTACGAAGCCCTGCCTGCCGATTGGAAAGTTTGGGTAGAGTACAAGCCATATGAACCAAACTTTTACTCAACCACTATTGGCGATTGGGGACAATCATACCTGTTATCATCTAAATTAGGTGACAAGGCACAAACATTGGTCGATCTGGGACACCATTTACAGGGGGCTAATATTGAACAGATAGTTTCTTTATTGCTGATGGAAGGCAAACTGGCCGGTTTCCACTTCAATGATTCTAAATATGGCGATGATGATTTAACCGTTGGCAGTATCAACCCATATCAGTTATTCCTGATATTTAATGAACTGGTTGAGGGTATGGATGCCCGCGGCATGAACCACGCAACAGGCATCGGCTGGATGATTGATGCATCCCACAACATCAAAGATCCAATTGAAGACCTTATTCAATCTGTAGAGGCTATCAAAATAGCATACACCCAGGCCTTATTGGTTGATGTAACCGCTTTAAAGCAAGCCCAGCAGTACAATGACGTAGTATTTGCCCAGGAAATTTTACAGCACGCTTACCGTACAGATGTACGCCCATTATTGGCCGAAGCAAGGCTGAGAGCAGGCGGCGCGTTAAACCCGCTGGCCTTATATCGTGCCCAAGCTGTACGTAACCAATTGATAAAAGAACGCGGGGCAAAGGCAGTATCAACCGGATTATAATATGGCGCAAATACCTGTTATAGCTGTTTTTGATGTGGGTAAAACCAACAAGAAGCTGTTTCTGTTCGATGAGAACTACAAGATAGTTTTTGAACGGACAGCACGCTTTATGGAAACCCACGATGAAGATGGCGATCCTTGTGAAAACCTCGACAGCCTGCGCCTATCCGTATTTGATTCGCTGCGCGAGATTTTCAAGCATAAAGAATTTGATTTAAAGGCGGTTAACTTTTCAACCTACGGCGCAAGCTTTGTTTATGTTGATGAAGATGGTACGCCGTTAACCCCGCTTTACAATTATCTTAAACCATATCCAACAGAATTGGGCAGGCAGTTTTACGATACTTATGGCGATGAAGCCAAATTTGCACGTGAAACCGCTTCGCCGGTTTTGGGTAATTTGAATTCGGGTTTACAGGTGTACCGACTTAAATACCAGCAGCCCGAGATTTTTAAAAAGCTCAAATACGCCTTGCACCTGCCGCAATACATGAGCTACCTGTTAAGCGGGCAAATGGTGAGCGATTTAACCAGCATAGGCTGCCATACCGCCCTTTGGGATTTTGGCAAAAATGATTATCACCAATGGTTAGCTGCTGAGGCTATCCTACCCAAAATGGCGCCGTTAAAGGCATCCGATAGCGTGCTGTCATCGGTTTTCCCCGGCACTACTTTTTGCGTTGGTGCGGGGCTTCATGATAGCTCTGCCGCGCTTATCCCCTATTTGGTAAGCTTTCATATGCCTTTTGTGTTGATCTCAACCGGTACATGGTCTATCAGCTTAAACCCATTTAATCAAACACCGCTTACAGCCGATGAGCTGAAGAATGATTGCCTTAATTACCTGCAATATAAAGGCAGCCCTGTCAAAGCATCGCGTTTATTTACCGGTTACGAGTACGAGCAGCAGGTAAAACGCATAGCAGCTCATTTTAACCAGGATGTGATCAGGTATCGCACCATTAATTACGATCCAGTGTTAGCAGCTAAACTAAGCACACAAACCGCGCTGCATAGCCAAAAGCAGGATGGCGAACTGCAGAAATCGGCTTTTGAACAACGGGATCTGAATGATTTCAGCAATGATACAGAAGCTTACCACCAGTTGATGATAGATATTGTTAACCAGCAAACCATATCAACCAATTACGTATTGGAGGGCTGTAAAGTGCAGCGCATTTTTGTGGACGGCGGCTTTAGCAAAAACAGTGTTTTTATGCATTTACTTGCGCTGGCGTTTCCGCAATTAGAGGTATTTGCGGCTTCTATGGCACAGGCCACAGCAGTAGGCACAGCCCTGGCCATTCACCAGGCCTGGAACAGCAAAACGCTGCCGCATGATTTGATCGAGCTGAAATATTATTCGGGCGTGAAAGAGAAGCAGGAGCTATAAGGGACTAACGTCTATAAACTTTTTAAGTTTAGGGATATATAATTTGTCATTGCCAATTATAAAATCCGGGGACTCTGAAGGTGGAAATGACAATAAAAAACTATGTCATTGCGAGGCACGAAGCAATCGCGAACTATGCAGATCCGCCCTGTAGAGTACGAGATTGCTTCGTGTCTACCCATGACGTATTGTACTTTACACAAACATTGGCTTTGAACGCCGGCAAAGACTCACCCGGCGAGGCTACGCCCGCCCCCCTCTCTTCACCTGCGGTGGAAAGAGGGGGTTTGATTGTTAATCAATTGATTACAAGCGATATAAATACAAAAATCTTCAAATCCCTCTTTCCGGCGAAGCCGAAGAGAGGGTGCCGCGCGTAGCGCTGGCGGGTGAGTCTTCGCCGCCATGCGATCTACGTCATTCCCACCTTCACTGTCCGCCGGATTTTAAAACTCGCAATGACATGGTGAACTTGTCACGGGTAAGCACGAAGCAATCTCGTAACCAAACTAATTCGCTCTGTAGAGCTACGAGATTGCCGCGCTACGCTCGCAATGACATAATACTACAGGGCAGATTAGGATTAAATCGCACTTACCAACTTCACAATATCCGCCACAACGCCTGCATCCTTAATAATGCGTTCGTGCCCAAGGCCTGTGTATTCCTTAATGATTATATCCGGATGCAACGCCAAAAACTCCTCAAGAAACGGGTAAGGCGCAATCTTATCCTCCCTATCAAAAGCCAGCCAATGTTTATTGGTAGCACCATTTTTATACAAATCGATCAAATTAAAACCGGATGCCTGCATTTCAAATAGCTCTTCAAACGTTTCAAAGAATTTATCCTGTGCCGGTTTAGGAATGGCAACCATATCCATAGTAGCTATAAAGTTTTCTTTAAGCTTTACAAGCGGCGCTATGCTAATTTGTAAAGCGGGCTTGATACCGGTTTCATTAATGGCGATAACATTGGCCATAGCCCCTAACGAGTGCCCTATCAATACATCCGGCGCGCCGTACTTTGTAATAATTGCCTGTGCTGCCTTAGCAAACAGCAAAAGATTAGATAATTCCCCGTCCGAACTGCCGTTCCCCGGCGCGTCAAAGGCGATGATCTGAATATCTTCAATTGTTTTCAGCGCGGTTATCACCTCATCAAAATCAATGGCCTTTGAACCCCAGCCATGGGTAATGAGTACTTTCCTGCTGCCATCGCCCCAAATAAAACCGTTGAATGTTAAGGCAGATTTAGCAAAATGTGGATCATCTACCTCGATGGTAAACTTCGTTGCCTCATCCAATAACTGCTGTTGCTGCAACCTTGGCGACATTTTGGGCGAATAGCAGATCAAATCCCACAGGGTATCTGCCAGGTCTAAACTATCTTTATTTTCTAAAGCGATGAGGTGACGGTGCAGCAATTTTAATTTTTTCATGAAGCCGACGGTAGTTACGGTCGCTAAGGTAGTAAATGACCTTTGCGATAAAATCATTTACTACCTAAAAACTTACGAAGTTTTGAAAACTTCGTAAGTTAAAGAAACCGTCGACTTTACTTCTTTCCCCTCCCCAACCAAAGCAGCGCGTTAATAAACAATTGGTTTTGAGTGTCACTACCAAAGGTAGATGACAATGTACGATTGGTACCGCCATCATAATCCATATCATTGTGCCCCATATTAAAGTAAACCATGCGGTACTTTTTGTTTGTCCAAACTACCGGGTAATAGCCGCTATGCCAGATCTCGTAAAGCTTTGGCCCGTTGCCCAACGGAAAACTGGTTGAATCAACAGCTAACAAAATATCGATATCCGGATTTTTGCGCAGATCATGCTCCCAGCGGTACCATTCGTTAGGTTGTGTTTTAAAGGTTGTGGGCAAGCCTTTGGTTACCTGGTGTTTGGCATCCTCCACATGTAAAATAGCCGAAGTGGGGTGCCAGGTATTACTCACATACTGGCCGGAACCCAAAAACTCGTTATGGTACCAATCCCAGTTTTGAGGAAAGTCCGACGGGGTAAGTGCAAAGGCCGAAAAATGGAAACCCATCCATCCACCTCCGTTTTTCATATATTGTTCGAAAGCTGCACGTTGGGCAGGATCATCTGGCCGGGTATCTAAAAAGAGTACCACCTGGTACCTGGCTAAAAAAGCGGGGTTCATATTACTCCAGTTGCTGGTAGAGTCGTAAGTAAAATTGTACTTTTTGCCCATCTCCGGGAAGCGTTTATTGGCCTCATGCATAAAGCTAATATGCGCCTTATCATTACGGCCCGTGTAAAAGGCTATTACTTTAAACGGTTTACCAGCCTGTGCCCTGGCTGTATAAAAGCAAAAACAAATAATAAAAAGCGTTATTATCGTGGCGGCGACTCTGAAAATTCGGGTATTCATAATTAGTGGGTTGATGATTGTATGATAAAACTAATTCATTTTTAATAAAAGTGAATATCATCACAGCCCTTGAGTGGTAATGTAGGGGAAAGACAGATTAAGGATAGAAGGATTAAGGAACAAGGACAGGAAATGAAACGCTTGTGTATGTTACTAAATAGTCCAAATTCAACTCAGAAAAATTATCCCTACCAACAACATCACCATAAATCGGTGAAATCATTCCCCATCAGTGAAATCAATTAAAATCGGTAAAATCAAAAAAACAAAAAACAGCCGTTACATTGCTGTAAACGGCTGCCGCTAAGTTATTGTCCCTGATTACATAACCTATTGGTCAAATGTACAGCTGAAAAGCAGTTTTGGTTACAGTGATATTACCCGATAGGCATTCGGAATTTACTGTTTTTTTTTGCGGATTTTACGCAACCCGCCTGCAAATAAAAATGCCCGGCGTAAAAAACAACCAGGCATAGGGGTATTAAATATAGGTATATAAGTTGGGGGAGGACAAATATATATTTACTTGCAGGCCATGTTCAAGGGGCCATACTATTCTATAAACTAAGTTTCACATTACCGCTACTGTTTTTTTGCTGCTTTTGAGCATACCAGAGACCTACAGTACAAATAAATTCGCTAAGTAATAAAAAAAACTCGATGTAAATATGGTCATCTGGAATCTGCCTGTGTGGAGATACCAGCAACAACGAAAGGTCTGGCAGCAATAGTCCAAATAATGGGAAAGCGGCAAAAATTCTAAAAATCAGTAATTCTTCCATTCTTAATTATTTGATTAGTCCAATTTAAAACTTTTAGGAATACAATCCAAGAAGTTTATCTAAAAAGTAAAAAAATATTTCAATAAAGTTAAAATATGAATAAATGCGGGGCAGATTTTAATTAATAAAAAATAGCTATAAACCTAAATATTCATCAATGCTCAGCCCAATTTGTTGTACCGGAATCTGGTGGTTACCAAAGCGGTGCTCAATTACCTCCCAGTAGCCAGAATTAATTTTCACAATGGTGTGAAATGACGAATGATTAAAAACATTATAGGTACTGTTACCTCCTGTTGTTTTTACTACTTTATAATTTTTGTCGTCAACTTTTAACTCAAATGCTTCCATTGTAATTGTTGTACAAAACTATTATGTAGCGGTATTATATGCAAGCCAAAAACACCCCGTGTTTTAACCCATAGTAAATACCGTGTTTTAACGGATTGAAGATTAGAAAGGCATGGCCTTTACCAACGCAACACTACTTTGGCGTACACCGGGATCGTTGTCAATAATTTGGCACAGTTCTGCATCTAATGATACATGGACAATAATAAAATTACTTGCGCGGTTCCAAAAAAACTCCCAGTCAGGAGCCTACTGTGTGCACACATCTTTTGGAATCGTATCACTAAACAAAAACGTTGTCATTTCGAACCCTCGGAGGGAAGGATTTTGCAAGGCAAGGGTGAGAAACTATCTCTTGAGCGCAGCGAAAAATCTTATACAACAGGCTACGTTTGCTTGTCGCTCGTAGAAGATTTCTCTTTCGCGCCCTCCTCGTCCCACTCCCTCACTCTATCGAAATGACATTTTTCTTTTTTCGAAAGATGTGTACACAGTAGCTCAAGAGCAGGGAAATCGCTGTCATGTTTCATCAAAAAAAGCCTTATTTTGGAGACATGAATATTCTTCGCTCGTTCGCTGTTTTTATACTTGCCGGTTTATGCGAAATTGGTGGTGGCTATCTTATTTGGTTATGGCTTAAAAACGATAAACCTTTGTGGTTTGGCATACTTGGCGCGGTGATCCTGGCCTTTTACGGTGTTGTGGCAACGTGGCAATCGGCAGGTTTTGGGCGTGTTTACGCTGCCTATGGCGGCATTTTTATATTAATGGCTTTAATATGGGCCTGGCGAATTGATGGCTTTAAACCCGACAAATACGATGTGATAGGTGCGCTCATAGCAATCATAGGTGCCTGCATCATTATTTTTACTCCCAGGAATAAATAAATACGCCTCACTAACCAGCTTTCTCTTTATTTTTTTACCATAATGGCAATTCCTGTCAGAAACTTGCCCAGGCTATTAGCATTTCTTCAAAACTTAAAAAAAAGTAACCGTTAAGCAAACAATCTATTATATAGTTTGTATTACAATCGGAGTTTAACTTTTATTTAAATTATAAGAAAATAATTACTATCTTAGCATTATCATACTAAATGTTAATAATTATGGAGAAATTAATAATATTAAGAATGTTTTTTTACTTCCCTCTCTTTGGGTTGTTATTGCCAGACGCAGGTGTTCTGTTAGCCAGAGCCCCTGGTAGTGTACCATTAATCCACGTTGGCATCGAAATTGGTCTTATCTTTTGCATCCTTATTTGCACAGCAGCTATCGCCATTATGAAAAAGCGCAATTCACATACAGGCGATCGAACAAATGAGGCATTGTACTCGTAAAAAGCGCAGTATTGGTTATCCGTATCAAAAACTGATGATCAATAGGCCCATATAATAATGTGTGCGTTTGGGGTTTTTATGCCCCAAATTTCCTGCAAGATTTATTTCAACGGGCATTTTAACTTAAATTCAATACACTAACTTATGGTATGGCCTTTGCTATGGTCATTATTGGTTTTTATTGATATTTAATTAACCGCTATTTGCTAAATGAAAAAAATCTTACTCCTGTTCCTTTTACCAATATCTGCATTTGCTCAAACGGCCGGCACCTATATCCAAAATGGAAATGCAAGGGCCACTGAAAAGGATTATAAAGGAGCTATTCAAAACTTCAATAAAGCAATAGAACTTAACGATAAAAATGGGGATGCATACTTTTACCGTGCAAATGCCAGCGGCAACCTCAAAGACTATAAGTCGGCAATTGAAGATTACAGCAAAACCATAGCACTAAAACCCGATTTCGCAACTGCATATTACTATAAGGCCAATGCCGAAAGCAATTTGCAAAATTACCAGGCTGCCATTGATGATTTTAACAGAGCTATCGCCATAGGGCCTAAAACCGGCGAAATGTTCCTCTATCGCGGTAATGCAAAATCAAACCTTAATGATAATGCAGGTGCCATTGCCGATTTTACCATAGCCTTGCAGTATGCACCCAACAACGCCGAAATTTATGAATACAGAGGTTTAGCCAAAAACAACAGAGGGAATTATGCCGCTGCGGTTGATGATTACAACATAGCAATTAAGCTAAACCCCAAAAAAGACGCACTTTACCAGTATCGCGCCGGTTCAAAAGCCAGCATGGGCGATCACCAGGGTGCTATAGTTGATTACACAGCTGCCCTCACTATAAATCCTCAAAATGCTGAAGCTTATTTTTACAGGGGCAACAACAAAAGTGATCAGCAGGATTATAAAGGGGCCATTGAAGATTATAAAAAAGCAGCAGCGATAAACCCACAGCTTAAAAACCTTTTCCTTTACCTGGCCAATGCCGAAAGCAACACGGGCGACAATAAAGGCGCCCTTGACTATTTTAACAGCGCCATCAATCAGCGTCCGCAGCTTGGCGAATTATATATTTACAGAGGTATTGTTGAAAGCAATATGAAGGACTATGGGAACGCCATGACCGATTTCAATAAAGGAATTGCCCTTGGCAACCGTACTTCAGAAGCTTATCAAAGCCGCGCTTACGCAAAACTATCAACCAAAGATGCTCCGGGTGCTAAATTAGATGCAGATACCGCAATATCACTCGATCCGCATAGTTTAAACGCCTACATCAGTCGTAGCAAAGCCAAACTGGCTATGAAAGATACCAGCGGTGTAATGGCCGATCTGGCCCTGGCTATATCCATCAATAACAAAAGCGACGAAGCTTACCTGGTACGAGGTGATACGCATCGCGACCTGGGTGATATGACTGCCGCCATTACTGATTACACCAAAGCCATACAAATAAACCCAAACTATACTTATGCCTACTTAAACCGCGGTATTGAAAAGGATAAGATGAATGATAAAGCCGGCGCGGTAAAGGATTTTGAAAAGCTGATATCCATATCGCCGAAGCGCGAGGATGCCTATACACGCCTTGGTAAAATTGATAACTTTTATAAATATACACCCAATGGTGTAAAATTATTTACCGCGGCCATTGCCCTAAATCCGGCTAATTCAAACTTTTATCTCTACCGCGGCGAAGCCAAAGCCGCCGCAGGCGATATCAAAGGCGCTATGCTTGATTACGACGCCGGACTTGTAAAAAACCCGAAAAACACATCAATACTTTTAAAACAGGGCATTGCCGAAGCAAGTATAGGCGACTATGCGGGTGCTCTTGAGGATTATAACGCATCCATAAAAATTGATTCGACATCTGATGCTTCGGCACTTTCGTTTCAATATCGTGGTTATTTGCAATATAAGCTTGGTAACTACAAAGCAGCCATGAAAGATTTGGATAAAGCTGTTTCTATATTTTCAAACGATGAAACGTTTTTATTCAGGGGGGATGTTAAACTGGCACTAAAAGATTATGCAGGGGCTACTGATGATTATCATAACGCTGTTTACTTAAACCCGACATTTGCAAGGGCCTTAGCACATAGCGGAATAGCCAAAAGCTACCTCAATGATGCACAAGGTGTTAATGACGATTTTGCAGCCGCGCTTAAAGCCGACCCGACAAGTGCCGACACTTATATTGACCGCGCCGCCGCTAAAGTGAATTTAAAAGATGCCGCAGGTGCCGTAGCCGATTGTAACCAGGCCATAAAACTAAGTCCTAAAAACTCAAGAGCTTATTTGCAACGTGGTCTTGCAAAATTTGCGCTTAATGACAAAACCGGAGCCTGTACCGATATGAAAACCGCTGTTAACAGCGGTTCAAAAGAAGCTCCAGCTATTTTGGCGAAATACTGTAATTAGGACTGCGGAACTTTTGGACAATGGGACTTTTGGATAAAGGCTATTGGAAATCTAATAAACAAAAAGAGGTTGGGCCTAATGCCCAACCTCTTTTTGTTTATATTTCTTATATTTAGCAGTTCAGTCTGTAATTGTAAAGCATTTCAAGTTTTATAAATCCAAAAGTCCGCCAGTCCCCAAAAGTCCTAAACAGCTTTCTTTTCCGCACTCCCTAAATGCGCTCTTAATTCTTTTAATTCTATTTCATAGGCGCGCATACGGGCTTGTAAAATATCTACTTCGGTACGCATCATTTGTATTTCGGTGATCAACTTGGCCGATTCGGGTTTGTTAATTTGTTTTTCACCGGTACCCAGGATTAGCCACTCTGGCGAATATTTAAGCTGAAAGCAAAGTTTACGGATAAGGTAATAACTGATATCCTGCTTTTTATTGATCACCTTGCTTATAAAACCCTGATCAACACCAATAGCTCCGGCCAAACCCAACTGGCCGCCGTGCTCCTTCACAATTACTTTTAACCGTTTTATTATTGCTTCGTCAGACATATTGCGCTGCAATAATAAACAAATTGTTTATTGGTTCATTAGTTCACTGGTTTATTTGTTCATTAGTTACTAAATAGTGGTCGCATAAATGAAAATAGCGGTACCGATACACGTGTACCCAATCAACAAGGATTCTAACTCACTCATCAGAAAAGACTAATGAACCAGTGAACTAATGAACCTTAAATTAATGAACAAAGGAACTACGGAGATGCTCTTCGGTCATGTGTAAAAGCTGGTTAAGATGCCTGTTATAGGTATCCATATTGATTTTGCCCGATTTATAATCGGCTGTAGATTTTTGGAGTTGGGCTTCAATTTTAGGTACAGACCCGGCCTGTTTAATGGCTTTATTTAACTTCTCAAGCTTTTGGCTCATGCTCTGCATCATCAGCAAGGGTTCAACATCATTGGTTTGCACCAATGTTTTCTTTACTTTACGACGTTGCTGAGTATCAAAGTAAATAATAAGCACCACGACAACGGATCCGAGGATAGCAAAAAAATAAAAAGAGTCCATATAGCTTAATGATAGCAGTTTATAATACAGCCTATTACGGATTGTTTAAATTATTGTTACGTCGGGTTTCAACATATGGGGTCATTTATTTTAGCACAATTAACCTATCTGTATATCAATCCCATCACAATATAATTTGTAAGCAATACTTTTAAATTGCGTCTAAAAAGCGGTACTTTGTATTGAGTTAAATTGATGTGAAACAAAACATCTGTTTAAAATGCTATAACTATGAAACCAGGAGATAAGGTAATTTGCATTAACGATAAAATTGATCCCGAAAAAAGCGAAGAGATAAGACGTGATTTTGAGATCTGGATTACCCGCGACAAAGAATATACTATTCGCGAGATACTGGATAACAATGGCATTGTTACCGGGGTATTATTGGAGGAGGTACACAACTTCCCCAAATTTTTCAAGTTGATAAACCGTTTCCAGGAGCCGGCCTTTGCACAATGGCGTTTCCGCAAACTTAATTATGCCAGTAAGCCTGCAGAAGCGATTAGCGAGGTAGAAGAGCTGGTAGAGCAATTGGAACAGGAACAACAACAGGTAAAAGTTAAGTAGAGTTGCCCCTGCGTTAAAATAAGTTAAACAGTTGCATAAATAATTCAGGTAGCAGATATTTATATAAATATCTGCTACCTGAATGAAAAACCTATCTATCCTGCTACCCTTATTGGCGATCTCCTTGTTGCCGGCATGTAATAACACTGCAAAAAACACAGCCGCTTTACCCATTAAAATTCAAAACAACGGCGTTAACATTGCTTATACAGACACGGGCAAAAGCGACACCACCCTATTGTTCGTTCACGGTTGGTGTATCAATAAAAGCTATTTTACTGATCAGAGCACTTACTTTGGCAAACGTTACCGTGTAGTCACTATAGATCTGCCGGGCTACGGTCAATCGGGCAAAAACCGCGCCTCGTGGACAGTTAATGATTTTGGAAAAGATGTTGCTGCGGTGGTTACCCAGCTCAACCTAAAAAACGTAATACTGATAGGGCATTCTATGGCAGGTGCAATTATTGTACAGGCCAAAATAGATGTGCCTGGTAAAGTGATAGGCCTTGTGGGCATCGATAATTTTAAAGACTACAACGCTGCCCAGGATACCGCCAAGCCCGATCCTGAATTTGCCAAGGTTATTACTATGCTGAAAAAGAACTTTAAGACAGTAGCAACCGGCTTTTTTAATCAATACCTGTTTTATAAAACTACCGATACGCTGGTCCGTAAGCGTATCTTAAATGATGTTACTCACGCAGATAGCGCAATAGCCATTGCCAGTATGGAAGATAATAGCTTTAAAACCGGGCCAAAACTTAAAGCGGCCAACATGAAACTCCACCTGGTAAATAGTGATTATTTCCCTAATGATACCACAGGATTTATAAAAGCTGGTATCCCCTACCAATTATTGGTGATTCATGCCACCGGCCATTTCCCAATGGTTGAAAAGCCAAAGGAATTTAATGTATTACTTCAAAAAGCTATTGACGATATAGGTAAACATTAAACCCCAAAACTACCTTGTTTGATGCTTTTGACACACTTACATAAATATGAACAAAATGCCATTTAGCATACATAAAATCCGGCGAAAAAGTTTATTCATAATCTCCTGCGGCCTCGGTTTCAACCAATTGGGTAAGTACGGCTTTTAAAGTTGCTTCACGGGCCCATTGTTGCTCATTTATAGATGCATCTTCCTGGTACCATTTAATAGGTGTGTTTATTTCAATGCGTGCCCTATAAACAAAGTTTTTGGTTGGGTGCATTTTACTCCCCTCATAGCTATTGAGGTTCTCGCCTTTTATTATCTTGGCAAAGTCGCGTACTTTGATATCAAGCTGCAGGCATTCGTCGAGTGAATTTTTAAAATCCTGTTTATCCTCAAGCCAAAGCGTAAGTATTTCATCGGTAAGATCATGGTCGGCAATACAAATGCGACTGTAATCATAATCAACGGAGATAATCATCCACCAAAGCTGATCTCTTAATTTTTGTGAGATTTTCATTTTGTTAGTTTATTGGTTCATTTGTTCATTAGTCTTTTGCGGCGGCCTATTGCAAACCCACAACTGCCTACTGGCAACTGCAGACTGCTATCTGAAAGCAGGCATCCAGCCAGGGATGTATTTTTGGATGGCGGCAATTTCATGGCTTAACTTTTTGCAGGCAGCCTGGTAAGCCTGGTAGCGTAGCAAAGGTTCAGGCATTTCAGAGTTAGGCCCGGTGGCTAAGTCGTCAGCGTGGTTTGTTGTGGGTATTTGCTTAAGGGCTGAGTAAGCGATGTACATATAATTATTTAATGGTTAATAGTTCTGTATTTAAAATTCTGTATATTCTTGATATTTATATTTGTTACTATCAAAATTTGTAGTACATTAGCGTAAATCAACGGAACAAATATAAAGAAATATCTTTATTTAAATCAAGAATAATCTTTAATTTATTTTCACAATGGATAACGAACTAAAACCCAGTAAGATAAAAACAATCAGGCCAGAAACCCTGGAGTTTATCATACTTTACAGTCAATTAAAAGGAAAAGCCTTTACCGGAAATGCGCAGCTGGCTGAGGTATTGGGATTTAATTCGCCAAGTTCTATTACAGAAATAGTAAAGAGCAGGCAGAATATTGATCCAGAAAAGCTTCGCATCTTTAAAGAAAGATATAAAGATTACATTGAAGGCAATAGACCCGCACAAAATCAAGAAAATACTGTAACAAGAAAAATTGAGGAGGGGATTCCGATGTATGAAATTATAGCTACCGCATCGGGCGTAGAAGTGTATAATGATATTAATGATTCGCAGCCGGTTGGGCGTATGAACTTTCCGGGGATAGAAGATTGCGATTTTGCTTTGCCAGTTTGGGGACACTCCATGTACCCTTATCTGGAGAATGGCTGCTGGGTAGCCCTCAAAGTGATTCATGATAAAAAAATCCTACCCGGCGAGGTTTATTATATTGAATGGGGCGACTACAGGATGTACAAACGCCTGCTGGCCGGCGATAACGCCGATGAAGTGATAGCCCACTCTGATAATACCACCGAAATGGTTGGAAACAGGCTTAAATACGCTCCCTTCCCTATTAATATTACAGACATCAAAAAACTTTGCCTGGTTAAAGACATCCATAAAAAACACAATCATTAGGCAGATGTGCAAATTTCAGATATGCAGATTTCAGATGCACAGGTAAGGAAAATAAATGCACACACTCCAGGTGTGCAGATTTATGAAAGATAGATGTACAAATTCCAATCTACGGATGAAAACAAATAAGCCGACCTGTTAACGCAAGTCGGCTTATTTGTTATAAAGTGTCTGATAATCTTAGTCACAAACATCTGCGCATTTAAAATCTGCACATCCGTACATCTCATTCCTTGGGCGGATCTATTTTAAATATTATACAATCGAGGTCGGTTTTGAGGTTTTCAATGAGTTCCTGCAATTCCTCCTTATTAAGATCATCCCTAAAATCATCGCGCTTTGTTTTACCAATATATTGTAAATACGGAGCAATCATTAAATTATGCTTTTTATTAAGACGCTCGCCGTTATATGCAATTATTTCAAACAGCAGATTGAGGTGTTTATAGTAATTACGCTTACTTAAGTGTTCAATATCAATTGATTCCCTTTTTATTTGTTTCAAAAATTCTTCGAGAATCATAATTAATTATTTATATTTAACACCCGCTATTTATGTACCCTCGTAAATATATAAAGAATGCGGGCAATACCCCCGTTAATACCCAGATGATTTAGAAATTAACGGCGCGACCTAAAATAAAATTATTTAAATATCCCTAAAGGTTTTAAAACAGTTTATTAGTATCGTTGTTAGATCACTAAATATTCACAGCAGATGGTAGTCAAAGCCCTACATTTTGTTACACAACAACTAAGCGTTGGCAATGCATTCCAAAACATCGCTTTTTACGGCTTGATGACCTGTATGGTTTGTTTAATAATTGCGCAACTTCAAACCAAGCCCTCCCTTGCAAAGCGCAGGTCATTCGTCAAATAAAGCTTTCCTGGCGCCTATCACGCTGCTATATTAGCCGGATGTTATTTTATATTAATTTATGAACATCAGACTTGGTACTTTAACCGATATTTCGCAGATTATGCAGCTTATTGCCCAGGCTGTGCCCATCATGATTGCGTCGGGCAATAATTTACAATGGGATAGCACCTACCCTAACACTACGGTTTTTGAAAACGCCATTACACTAAACCAGCTTTGATTAGTCGATATTGACGGTACATTGCAAGAGTTGCTGCCATAACTACCCGCCAGGAGGCCGAGTATTCAGAAGTGGTGAGATATTACCCAGGCTGCAATTGTTGCCCACCCGCCTGCGGTTAGTCGAGGAAACGGCATCGCTGGTTTACTACCACAATAAACCGAACTGGAAGCCATACACCGGGATATAAAAATATTGCATATAAACAATACCAACAACGGGGCTACACAAAAACCATTTCCAAAATCAGGTTACATATTTGCGGAGAAATAGCCTTGAGTTTCAAACGTAGACTACGATTTTATTGTTATGAAAAAAGACTTCATTAATACTCGTTAACTACAAGGAAAATAGCATACAAAACAGCCGCTCAAAGCGGTAAAACCCTGCAAAGAAACACATCTGCAAGCTATAGATTATTAACAAGGCCACTTTTGCTTAATAGTTATCAACATTTGAGCATTTTCCTAACAATACGAAAAATATTTCCGTATAACACCCTATATTTATTACAACCAATACCGCGGTAAACACCCCCACTACCGCGCAAAAGAATTGTAAAACGCTGAAGAAAGAATAAGATGGACCCTGTAATGACGCTTGTAATTGCCGCTATTGTAGCCGCTATTATTTTGGTTTTTTTTAATAAACAACAAGCCAATAAGGTAAACAACAACATGTACGTTGATGATGTACAGCACCTTTATTTACTTACCACCGCCGAGTACAAGATTAAAGCCCTTGAAAACCAGCAATACCTGGCTATCGATAACGAATTAGCCCGCCTAACCGCCAATTACCGTATGGGTGAAATTCAATTAAACGAACTTAATAACAGGCTTGACTATTTATTAGCCGAGTTTAAAATAAACGCTACCGAATTGGCAGAGGCTATTTAAAATCTCCAACTAAATAGTTATTATTTATTGGCAGGCTTTACTTATATGGAAACTTACGGTATTGTAAGGGCATAATCCTAAAGTTAGCACCATCTACAAGCAAAAATATCTCTTGTATCATTATTAGTGCCGCAATTAGCCGCAAATGCACTTGAGATCGCTACGGCCACAATTACGCAACCTATTTGTGGTTAAGACTTATAGCTATGCTTATTTAACAAATAAGCATTCATTTTGAATGAACGCAATTGAAATACCCGGTAATTATTTCATTCAATAAAAAAGCCGGACTATGCCGGCTCATATTCAAAAAGAATAATTTTTTATTATTTGTTAGTTACGTCTAAAACCGCCTTTACCACCGCCGTTGTTGCCACCGCCGTTAAAACCTGGCCCTTTGTCTTCGGCAATATTTACCGTAATTCTGCGACCGTAATAACTTGCGCCATTCATACACCTTATCGCTTCCTTCGCTTCGTTATCGTTCACCATTTCCACAAACCCAAAACCCTTACTCTCTTTTGTTTCGCGGTCTTTAATGATTCTGAGCGATTTAACCGGCCCAAAATCTCCAAACACAGCTGTTAATTCGGCCTCATCTACTTCTAAAGGAAGCCCTGCAATAAATACTTTCATCAATGTCTTTAAAATTTGCATAAAGGTACTAAAAATTAAGGGCATTTAGGCGAATGGCGTGCTAATTGCCCTTGCATAACGGCATTTTTACCTTTCAATTACGCAACACCATAGGGTATTTGTATAATTGGAATTTAGAATACAGGAGTGGCTATTTATTATTTAAGCTGGAGTTCAAAACTACCTTCAACGCGATAAAATGGAGAGTTTTCTTTATCGTCTTTAGCCAAAAAGGTAAAGAATGTTCCTTTGGCTATCATGTTATCTTTGTTGTATTGTTCAATGGTAATTTTACCGGTATCATCCTTGCCAACAAATTTGGTGAGCGTGTACTGCAGCAAAGGCTTTTTCTCGTCAACAGTAAAAAGAAACTGGCCACCGGCTACCTTGCTATTAACTTTAGCTGCTGCAAACCCTTCTGAACTGATGCCAAAACTCATGGTGTGGGCCTTATTTATAGCTGTAATACCGTAATATTTATTGTCTCCATTATGTACGTTGATAAACGCTATAGAATCTGTAGCAGCATCAAATGTATAGGTTGAGTCCCCGATTGTTATTTTCAGGGAACCTTTACCTGCTAAGAAGTTTCCTGGGGTATTGATAATATTAAGAGCGGCACTATCTACGGCTGGCTTAGCGGTTTCCATAGCCTTTACGCTATCATCTTTCTGGCAGGATGAAATTGCCACCGAAATGATTAAAGTGCAAAAGATAAACCATTTAGTTAACCGGATACTGTTCATAGGTAAATTGATGGTTAAAGCTAACAATAAAAAATTTAAAAGTTTATTACTACATTAAATTTAATAAATAAATTAATGCTTTTTAACTTACGTATGATAAACCGAGCTGATACCTGCTCCTTACTGTTATTTAAAAAATACTATCAAAATATTATTGATAGTACCACTTTTCCAATCTAACCATTAACAGCAACCTGAATGCAGTAAATAGTATTGCTACTACTATTTAAAAAACCTCCCCAACGTTGATGAACAAGCCCTTTGAACCTTGTTTACCAAATCCATAATCAATAGCGATATTGGTTTTGGATACTTTATTAAGCTTAATGCGCAAACCAGGCCCATAGCCCGGCTGCGCCGCCTGCAAACCGGTGCCCGGCGCGGCCGAAAAAGATTGACCGTTTACAAACACCACACCACCTAATAAGCCGTTACTGGTTATTTTAAAGCGGTATTCGCTTTCTAAGTAAATCATCTGGGCGCCTCTAAACCGTCCCTGAATATAACCACGCCCAGTTGTAAAATTCAGATCGTTACCGGTAGCAGGCAAATCGAGGTAAGCAGGGCGGCCATTAAGTACCAGCCAATCGTACGACCAAAAGGCCAGGATGTTGTCAGAACTTGCCGGAAAACGATAATATTTGCGCACATCAATAATCAATGATCGCCAGGGTGCTGTACTGCCCAAAAACCTGAAATTATCACGGTAGGTAACAGAGCTGTAAAAACCTTTAGATGGATTGATAGAATTATCCCTGCTATCAAAAAGTGTATTAAAAGTTAAACCTGTGGATATGGCGCGCGTTACCGGCCCGTAGCGTTCATAATCAGATACCCTTCCATTTAACTGCCCTTTTTCTGACATATTCCACCTATCGTCAAAAATATAACCAAGGCCTACAAAAAAATCACCGTCAACATTCCTGAGCGCAGTTTCGTTAATGCGTACAAAAGAATATACCAAAGGGTTTTCATTAGCTATATCTGATTTCGACCCCAAACCAAAACTACTTTGCGGGTATTTGTAAAACCGCAAATCGCCAATGAAGGTGTACTTATCATCTTTAGTCCAGATGTTTGACTGTAGCGGGATGATTACCTGTTTTTTTTGAGTGTACGCCGGATTTACCGTGATGGTAGAAATACGGGCTTTAGGCCCGGTGCGGAAGGCGATATTACCAGATATCGTAGCGGCCAAAGCTGTTTGCAAGGTATAACCCACTGCGGGTAAAATAGATATTACCGGCTTTGAAGTTATAGAGTCGACTGTTTTTTTAGGTTTGGCTTTGGTGAAAATGGAGGATATTGCATCGAAGATATCCTTTTCATAAGCAGTATCGGCCGGGGCAGCAATAACGGTATCTTTAAGTTTCGACCGGCCTATAGGAATATACCTCTTATCCTGCGCATGCAGTTTAGTATAACTGGATAACAACACAAGGAAAGCAAAACCAAAAAGGACTATTTTTTTGCCCGGCATTATAACTATGCAATTAAATATAAGGTTATCTAAAATTGCAAGTATAAAATAATTAATCAACTTACGGAGCAACATCCGCTTAAATACAACCCTTTATTGCGCTTTTAAACGGGGATCAAAGGTAAACTTGCTAACGCTTGTTATTTTTATTTTATCGTAATCGGGATGGGCCGGGTTAAGCAGGTAATTATATTCCATGTCGATAATGGCCGATGGCACTTTTAAAACCGCTGTTTCCGCTTTTTGCAACCAGGTATCGCCCAATTGCTGGGTATAAGGATAATTGATAACCTTATGCCAGTTTTCGTCAAGCTTTACTAATTGCTTAAGGGTGATTTCTTTAATAGCCACATTGTCGGGAATGTCAATAATAACCACCGAAAAATTACCTGTATATAAAGATGTACCTACACTATGCACCACCTTCTCCAGGCATGATAATGCCAGCGACCCGCCCGTATAAATAACATATTGCCCAAGCGAATTCCAGCGCCCGTCAATGCCCGAACCTTTGCGGTCATACGCGTATTTTGTTTGGCTGATGCGGTATACTTTCAATTAATTATTGAATTAATGATTTATTGAATTAGTGATTTTTATCGGAGCCGGGTGAATTGACCTGAGTTATTAAAGATCGATATAGCATTAATACAGGGTTTAATTCATTAAATCAATAATTCAATAACTCAATAATTCCTATCACCTTAAGCAAGTACACCATAATCAATACGGATAAGCTGGGTTAATACAATGCTGATGCCGGTAAGGGTATCGAGCAGATCAAATGGAATGGCATCAATACCAGGGTTATAGTGCTTTAACCAGCTTTTAAACTCATCAAGGGAGCCAAAGGTATCAAGGCCTTTATCAAAAAGCTCAAATAATTGTATGATGTGCTCACTTAAGCCCTGGTTTAACTCCCGTGAACCCTGGATATGTTTACGCAAAGTTGGCTCGGTAATATCAAGCCATTTGGCAATATCAACCTGGGTGGCACCTGTAACACGCAAAAGATCTGTGAGGGCACCAGCCTGCAAGCCCTGTTTTATAGCGCCTAACTTAGCCAAGGGCGACTTAAAATAGGTTTCATAGGGTACCAGTAAATCATTTACCATAAATGTTGCGGTACTTTCATAAACATATGGCTTTACAGGTGCCGGGGTACTTCCCCGTGACGCTACATGGCCTTTAATTGATTTGCTCATATACAAATGTAAATATTTTCTATTTAAAACAAAAATAATTTGCTAAACTGTTCATTAGTTCATTGGTGAAGAGTTCAATAGCTTGTATGTCCAACCAAACTCGCCAACATATCGCTTTGCTAACATAACCCTGCAAAAACAACAGACAAGACCAATAAACTAATGAACCAGTGAACTAATGAACTAAATTATTTGCCAAAAAAATTAGCATATTCAAAATATATTTCTTACATTTGATCTCACTCTATGCCAATCGGCATTTTAAACATAAACATGAAAACTTCACTCAAATTTAAAACTGCTCCGCAGCTGGTGCAGTTAATCGATGCCTATTTCTCACATATCAAGGGAGAATATAAACTTAAAACAACAAAATCAACTACCGAAACCACCAGTCGTAAAGTTTGGACCCGTGATCCGGAACAACCTACATCCTCCAGCCTGGCGCTTTTTCTCGGGTTTGATAGCATGGAGAATTTTAGGATATATGAACAAAAATTGAGATATCTAAAACCCTTCAAATACGCCAGGCTTCGCATAGAAGCCGCTTATGAGCAACTCTTGTTTGAGAAGCCCACAGGTGCCATTTTTGCGTTAAAGGCTATGGGTTGGAAAGAGAAGCCAGATACCAACATATCGGCTACTGAAAATAAAACTTTTAAAGTTGAAATCAACAGCACAGGCCCTACCCCGGCAGGAAACGAAAAGGAGGTAAAAATGTGACCTTTTGATTTAAGGATTTGAAAATTTAAAAACGCCCTTTCCTGTTGCCTATTCCCCAAGGCAACTTTCAATTGCACAACACACTTACTAAATGGCAGTAATGCGAAATGACTTAATGACGCGAAGCAAATGACCCAATGACAAATGAATAATGACCAATCACCCACCCCAAAATTCGAGGTATCAATCCTTTTTGGGCAAAATTATAATACAGAGGCCCATGTTATCGTCAACCAGGGCGGTACAAGCTCGGGAAAGACGTTTGCGATAGAGCAAGTGTTATTCTGCCTGGCTTGTGAAAATCCTAAACAGATAATAACTATAGTGGGTCAGGATATACCTAACCTTAAAGCCGGCGCCCTTCGCGATGCGCAAAAGATCTACAGTGAATCGGCAGTATTAAAAACCCGCGTAAAAAACTTTAACAAAACCGATAGGGTTTTTGAGTTTTATAATGGCAGCCTTATTGAATTTAAAAGCTACACCGATGCACAGGACGCCAAGTCGGGCAAACGCGATTATTTGTTCATCAATGAAGCCAATGGCATAAGCTATGCCATTTACAGCGAATTGGCCTTGCGTACCCGTAAGCGCATTTATATTGACTACAACCCTAATAATACCTTTTGGGTACATGAGCAGGTTTTGGGCAGGCCAAATGTGCAGCTTATTATATCAGACCACCGGCACAACCCCTTCCTTGACAAGGGCACGCGCGATAAAATTGAGGCTATCAAAAACGAAGATGAAGAACTGTGGAAAGTTTATGCCCGTGGTTTAACCGGCAAAATATCGGGCCTGGTTTTTACCAACTGGTACGTTTGTGAACAAATACCGGGGGATGCACAATTGATTGCTACTGGTCTTGATTTTGGCTTTACCAACGATGAAACGGCCTGCCTGCAAGTGTATAGGCAAAACGGCGAACTTTGGGTACACGAACTATTTTACCAAACCGGGTTAACCAACACCGATATCGCCAGGAAGCTAAAGACAGCCAACGTTAGCAAGCAAACCGAAATTATTGCCGATAGCGCCGAACCAAAATCGATAGAGGAATTTAAACGCCTTGGCTGGTACATCAGCGGAGCAAAAAAAGGCCCCGATAGCATTAAAAACTCTATAGATATATTGAAGCGTTACCACATAAACGTAACCCGGGGCAGCGTTAACCTGCGTAAAGAACTGGAGCGTTACAAATGGCGTGTAGACCGGAGCGGCAAAACTATTAACCAGGTTGTAGATTCTTATAATCATCTTATTGATGCCCTACGTTACGTGGCCTTAAATAAGTTAAGCGCCAGTAACAATAACAAAAAGATCAGGTCGCGCTTACCCTTTATACCACGGCCTATGGGCAGAAGTGTTTATGATGAGCTGATTAGCCCCCTAACCCCCTGAAGGGGGAACTTGCAAAGCAGGTGGCTATTCTTTAAAACAAAACAACTTAAAAACACCCCGTAGGGGGTTGGGGGCTATATGATAGAAAAAACATTAAAAACAATCCATGGAAAATTGCGGGTTAAAATACCTACGCAATTGAATGATGTAAACCTGGGGCAAATGATGGCCATGCAGGCTAAGGCAAATTTAAATGATATCGAAGCGATTAGCATTCTATCGGGAATAGCTCTTGCGGAGCTTCAACAGGTAAAGGATGTAAAAGACTTCCAGGTTTTTGGCGATGCGGTGCTTGCTTTATCGTACCAAATTAAATATTTGTATAACAGCGATGTGATACCCAAACAGATAAGCTTTTCGTTGCCAGGCAGCAATCGCCCCAAAACAATAAAAATGATACAAAACCTGGCTATTGAGCCGGCGGGGGCATTCATGGCTGTAAGAGAAATTATAGCCGAAGAAGTAAACAACCACATTAAACAATTTGGTGAAGGTGACTGGCAGGAAAGCTTCAACCCATCATTAAATACATGCTGCCAGGTTTTGGCGCATTACTTTTACTGCAAAACAACCGGCAAAAAATACAACGAATACGAGGCTGAGGAATTTATAACCGAAATAAAAAAAATGCGGGTAACGGAGGCACTGCCCATCGCTAAACATTTTTTTACCTGTTATCCCAGCTTATCCACACCGAAAATAAGCTTCTGGCATCGGCTGCAACAGTTATGGAAAAGCGGGCAGGTATCCAATCCTTCGAAAAATTTAAATACATCAACACCATAAATTCCCTTGCCGGCGGCGATATCACCAAATGGGATACCATTTTAAACATGCCTTATGAAAGGGTGCTTACCAAACTGCTGCTCAATAAAACAGAAGCAGAGTATCAGAAAAGGTATATGGAATTAAGCCCCCTAACCCCCTAAAGGGGGAACAATAGTTCAATAAAATCAATATCGTGTATCCCTGCAAAGCAATCAAATCAATAAAAAGCTCCCCCTTCAGGGGGTTGGGGGGCCTATATAACTTTTATGCGCAACCAAATAGAAGCCATTGTGCAAACACTTACGGGGAGTCCCTCGTTTGCTTATGGTACCCAAAACGAATTAAATACGCTGGCCGATAGCGTCGCCGCTTTTCCATGTGTGTTCATGTACCCGCTGCAGCCTATTGACGTGTCGCCGCAGGTGAACGGATCGGTTGATAATACATTCACCATATACCTCGAATTTTTGTTTAAAACAGATTTTGGGCAATATACTGCAGATAACGAAACTTACGTAAACCAGGCCCTACAGTTAGCAAACGAGTTTATTGTAAAAGCATCGCGTTACCGCGAAGGCGAAGGCAGGTACTTTAGGGTTAAAGCCGGTTTAAAAGCCAAATGCCTGCCGGTTTATAACAAGTTTGATGTAAACACCACCGGCATTGGCCTGACTATCACTCTCGCAACTATGTATTTTGATGCTTTTGTATAAATCATTTGCCACGGTGCAATCGCTTTAAAATTCAATTTAAGCTTTCATTATAGCGATGGTTTTAAAACCCATCACATATTTGCCAATATGCCATGCCCCACAAATTCAAAAAGCTATTCACAATTAAATACCCAAATCAATGAGCATAATTGCAAGTTTTCAATACACAAACGGTTACTCCACATTTCCGGACCAAAATGGTGGTGAAATCTCTTACGCCGATGTATTCATTGCCCTAACCGATAGCGTAACCCACCAACCTGTTAACGGTAATAACGTTGTTGTAACCTATACCGATGATACCGAAACACACCAGGTAACTATACCCGGCCAAAGCATCCGCATACTGGAAAATGCCACGTTACAGGATAACAGATACAATGAGCTTGGGGAGCAAACCCAAAGCTATTACCGCGTTTTAGCTATTGTTTCTGTATCTGGTGGCGGAGGTGCAGCCCCTACTCCTACCGTTTGTGACCTTAAGATCAATTTTATCAATATCGATAAACCCGAATCGTCGGTTGGTGCAGCGGATGCTCAAGTAACTATTAATGCATCGTCAACTTATGGCCCTATTCAATATAGTAATGATTTTGGCAGCACCTGGCAGTTATCGCCTACATTTAGCGGCCTGAGCGGTGGGCTGATACAGCCGGTAGTAAAAGATGCCAATCCATTAGGCTGTACACAACAGGAATTTATTACCATCCCCATGCTGTCTGATCTGCTCACAAGCGACCCTTCCGTTACGCTAACCGGTGGCAACATCTCCCGTTGGAACGCGGCTTTCAACCCAATAGTATTTACCTATCAACGCAAAGATTTTGGGGTAACCAATGTTACCGTAGATACTGAAAAGGGTTATGCCTGCGTAACAGTAAATACATCGCTCATGAGCTCTATCACAGCCAAATATTTAGTCGCCTCCGGCGAAAAGGTTTACCTGAATGCCGGGGTTTATAAAGGTGTTTATGAAATTGATAAGCTAAGCGGCTACAATAACATTATTATTAAAACACTTTTTGTTGGCAATGCAACCGGGTTTATCAATATCAACAGTGTGCGCCCGTATTATAAGATCATTACCCAAATTACTTATTTAGATAAGTTAACGGGCGTGCAAAACACCATTGCAGCCAGCAACAGGCCAGACGGCACCGGACTGGTCAAAGCAGATCTATCTAACTTTTTGCAAAGTCTGTTACGCCCGGCAGACAACAGTGGCTACACGCAAGCTAATTTCAGGGACGATAACCTAAGCGCCAGCTACCAGATACAATACGCCGAACATTGGGACGATGGCAGCACCGATGGGCATACAACCACCTTTATAAATATGCCACACCCTTATTATGTGGTGTACGCGGCAAAACAGTTAGGTGACCGTTATGGCGGCAACCTGGCAGCTTATGTTCCGTTTGCAGACGTTAGCGATAATAGTCAATTGGCAAAATGGGTAACGGATTTTGCCGAGCCGGCTTACTCCATAGGCTACCCTTTTGATATTGGCTTCATTTATAGCGACGAAATAGTTGGCTTGCAACTATATGCCGAAACCACGCTTTTGGATATTAACAGGCAACCCCTGGCCGGCGGTCCGCAGGTAAGCTACTTACTTAATGATGATGGCTCATGGTTGTTAAACCAGGATGGCAGTAAATTCATTATTGCCGATCAAACGCAGGTAAACACATCCATCCCGGGGCAATTAGGGTTAAATAGGTTAATGATCAGCGGCAGCTTCCCGCGCGAAGCTTTTTACTTTAACCTGGCTCTTAAATATGCCGATGAGCATGGCACACATACCGTAACCCAAACCCAGGTTGTAAGGATTGATGACGCGGTTGACGACCAGAGTGTTTACCTGCGCTGGATAGGATTAAGCGGATCATGGAATTATTATCGTTTTGTTTTTAACCAGGAGATTAGTTTGGATGTACAAAACGCTACCATCATCAAAAACTTTGTAAATGATTGGGAAAACCAGCAAGGTATTGAAGAAGTGATTAGCAAAACAGCCGGGCAGAAAATGAAGGTAGTGGCCGAAGATCTATCGGTAGCCGATATTAAAGGTTTGCAATCCATCAAATACTCGCCCAAAGTACAAATGCTGGTGAACAAAAACCCGGTTAAATGGCAAACTATAGTGATCAACACGGCTACCTTTAGTGAGTATGAAACCCGTAACGGGCAGGCACCATTCAGCATCACGTTTAATATGCCTTCAATCAATATCCAAACTCAATAGTGTGTTATTTTTTACTGAGGACGATCTCTTCGATACCGCGATAGCTATCGCCATCAATAACAGAAGCGCTTTCATAATGAATTGCAAGACTATCTGCCGTGAGTGATACCACCGTGTAATTGCCCGCATAAAAAGTGGGTGTATCCCGGTTGATTTTAAGCCTAATACCATTAAGCGTATACCTATATTGAATGATAGCTACAGTGCCCGATGAAGTACTGTTTGAGGTATAGCCTGTACCATCATCGTTAAAAAACTCAAAATCAGATACCAGGTAATCGGTACGTATTTTATCGGCTATAACCATATTGTTTTTACTGTGTTGTATCCGGTGGCTTTTCATAAACCATTTACCTACAATGGTAGGTGCAGGTGTGGCGCCTTCATTATCCTTTTTACAGGCCGATAGGCAGCACATCGTAACCAGGATAAGCAATCGGCACTTCATCAGCATAAAACAATAACAACAGGTTTACTGGCACCCGGCCCATCATAAGCCAAAGCAATATTTAAACTTAAGTAAAATATTGATAATAAAGCACTTTAAACAATTAATTATGAACGGGGACACAGCGGTGAGCATATAGTTTTACCAACCAGACCAGCCCAATGAACTAATGAACGATTGAACTAATGAACCAACATGAACCAAATACAATTATATATAAACGATAACCTGGTTGATTTGAGCGACGATAGCCCAATCGCCCTCACCTTCCAAATCAACAACCTGGCCGAAGTAAAAAACCAGCAGGGCAATACCAGTAACCAGTTTAAGCTACCGTTAACGGAACGCAACAGGCAAATTTTAGGTTTTCCGGATGATATTGCCTTTACTACCAATTTACCTTACCAATATTATGATGCCCGCATTATACAGGATGGGCTGGAGATTGTGCCCTACGGTATAGCCCAGTTAAACATGATTGAGCAGGATAGCGCGAGTATTACGGTATTAAGTGGCAACGTCGATTTTTTTGACGCGTTGGATGTGAAGATCTATGATATGGGCGATAGCACTACACCAATAGGCGCGCTAAAAATGTTTGATGCCTATAAACACAACTGGGATTTGGCCACCGTAACACAATCGCAGTTAAATACAGAGGGTTACATTTGGCCGGTGGTTGACTACGGCAAAATAGCAGCCGACTATAAAACCTCGCCGCAAATTGATGTACACTACCTGCGGCCCGGTTTCTTTTTAAAAACCGCGATCAATCTTTTTGCGCAAACAGCAGGGTATAAAATTGATCCCGATTCCTTTTTATTGAAGCAGCCTTTATATGATAAGCTAATAGTGCAGTTTGCCAATGATAATTTTGAGCACAGTGTTGACTATCAAACCACGCAGGGCGATTTAGGCATGTCGGCATCTTTACGTGATGAAAGAAGGGTTGACAGCCCACGCAGAGATGCAACCGTAAGCGGGTTGTTTACATTTAAGCAAGTGCAAAGCGATATTAAAAATCAATTTAACGGCACCACGTTTACTGCTGCAAATGTATTTACAGGTACTGTACAAGTTAACGTACCTAAATTATACCTGCAAGGAGGGCTACATGGTGATAACACCAATTTAAACATAACCATTTATCTGCATACGCCGGATGGAGACCTCTCCTACCCCTTAACCTACCAGGTTGAGGAAGGCGATCCAAGGATTGGGTCGGGCATTGGCGGTAAAGCAACAGTTTACCATAATTTCGAACCAAGAAAACTAACACAAGATATTGATTTTAAGCCAGGCTACCAGGTAACCGTGGGCTTTGAACTTAGCAAGTGGGCCCCTTCTTATTTTATTATATCGGGCGATACTACCTTAACCATTACAGCCAAAGACAATAACATTTTGTATAACCAGGATGTGCAATGCGAACGTATTTTCCCGGATATCACACAAAAAGATTTGCTGAAAGATACGCTGCAGCGTTTTGGTATTATTTGCCAGAGTAATAATACAACACGCATGATCACGTTTTCTTCATTCAGGGATATTGTGAATAATATTCCGGTTGCATATAACTGGACAAGCAAGTGCCTTGATCAGGGTAAAACGATAAGCTTTCAGTTGGGTAATTATGCGCAGGTAAATACTTTAACCTATAAAGATGATGATGCCATTTTAGATAAAAAGTTTGGCAACTCGCAAATAAGCATCAACGATAAAACCCTGCCTTTAACAACGGCACTTGTTGAAAGCCAGTTTGCCCCTACGCTTAACAGGCCGTACATAGGCGGATCGATAGCACAGATCTTAAAGGTTGATACCGCAAATGACGATACCGCTACAGATTTTAGCATCAACACACAGCCACGTATTTTAATTGACCAAAAGATCAACCTGCAAAATATAGAGGGCAAACCATCTATCGCATTTATTGACGGGGAAAGCGCGCCGGTGGTAATAAATGACACCATCTCGATACCCTACTTTTACAAGCCGGATGCTGAAGATGGCATGAGCCTGCTTTGGGAGGACTTACGTAAGGCATATTACCCCGAACTGGAAAAAATATTACAACAAACCAAAAAGGTGGTAAGGTATTTTTTACTTACGCCGAGGGATATTTTAGAACTGAATCTGCTTATACCTGTTTACCTGGAGCAGGATAGCTGTTACTATTATATTAATAAAATTGATAGCTGGCGTAAGGGGCAGCCAACTAAGGTGGAGTTGGTAAAATTAGGATAGATAGGTAAAAGCTGTATCTACCCTAATTTAGAACTTGAAGTGCCTGTTTTATTTTTTTCTAATACTGGTTAAAAGCAAATCGATATTCCAGGGAAGATATTGATCATAAAACGAAGCGAAGTTCACTTTTCCTTTATCATCAATATGCGTTAAAGCACCTGAAACAATAACCACATCGTTTTTGGTTAGCGTTTTAATTAAATCTAATTGCTTTTTTAAAGCATCTCCTTTGGGTTCTTTAGGTATACTATAAACAAAGTCAACCCTGTTGCTTATGGATATCGAATCAACCGAATTATCAACCTTAATAGGCGCAACCAATATTAAATTATAAACAGCATCGGGGTTGCCCATCGTTTTAACCAAACTGCTTGCATCAGAACTATTATCATTAACCTCGGTAACTTTAAATTCCCAATCTTTGATACTCTTTAAGCTGTCCAAAGCATATTTATTGAAAGCTATAATATGCGCATCCTTTTTCGCGGCATTTGAGGTAACATCATAGTCAGATTCGGCGGCTATTCTTTTGAAAAAGGCAGCCTCATCTTTGGGCCTGGGATCCGGAGTCTCTTCACCACGTTCCTCGGCTAATAGTTTGGCATGCCTGATCGAGTCTGCAGCAGATTTAAATCTTTTCTTCTGCTGATTTTGGCAGGCAAATACAGTAACGCTTAAAATAAATAGGAAACACGGTTTAAATTTCATTTTTGATAAAGTTTATATTTTTTTTTAAAAATGCTAAAAAAATTGGCAAATAAAAATATTTTTTATTGTTTTTATGCCATATAGCACTTAAAGCATACTTAACAAGTATAATAGCAAAATAAATAAGATAATTTCGAGTATCAATTTATTCTTTTCTACACATAATCCTGTTTTTTTCTGCATTTTGAAATTGCTTATTTAGCCAGTGACCAGTGTTTAACCTTCGCAGTGCAGACTATAATAATAATGGAGATTTAAAACCACAGCCCGCAGAGTGGTTTAACCTGTAACACCTTGCTAATAATAACAGAAATTTATTTGCAATTGACTTTCTGATTTATTATTTTTACCAATAAAATTAGCAAAACCTAAATGAGCACAGTTACAAACTACAAAACAAATACTTCACCCGATAATAAATCTGAAAAAAAAAGTGTTAAAAAATATAAGATCCTGGCGGGCATTGGTTTAGCAGTTGTTATAATTATAGCACTAATATTTTTGAATAGGCAGTACCTTTCATTGTATTATGCCAACATAAAATATAATGACTTTAAAGTTGGTGATAAGCTTTACGCAAAAAACTGGTTGGTTAATGAAACATCTAAATATGGCTCATACAACTTGCATTTATATAGAAAAATCCGCCCGTTGGATAACTCAAGCTCATCTAATAAGCCGGCCATAATTCAATCTCGCTTTAGTATTAGCAGCGATAGCTTATGCAAATACAAAACTGCGTGTATAGGCAATTATACGGGATCAGAAATTTTAGAGGCAAAACTTGGTCAAGAATATTATCCCATGATCTTTTTTTCGATAACTACCAATAAAAAGGCACTGATAAAAGAGGAAGAAAGCTATAGTAACCAACTACCATTTGGCTATGTTTATGACGACGGTCCATTTTATGTAGTAATGATCGAAGTTACTCATCATGAACTCCACCAGTTCAGAAAACTATCTAAATAAAATCATCTCAATTTACATTTAAAGCTCAATAAGCTTTAAATGTTTTTTTATCACATTTAAATGCCAATTGGCATTTAAATCATAACATCAATTTATGTCAACACAAAACAACAATAGCGGTATAACCGATGATGAAATTAAAAGAGCGAAAGATTACGCTGATGCATTAGATAAACTTAAAGCTTCTATAAGTGGGGTAAATAGTAAACTTCCTGAATTTTCCGATGGCTTGCAGGCTGGCTTGAAGGCTCTTGGCGAAAAATTACCAGATGTAATAGACTCTATAACTAAATTGAACGCTCAGAATAAAGAGCTTGCGGCGTCGGGCCAAAAACCTGTGAGTATATTATCACAGCTGGCATCTTCCATGTTTTCGTGGAATTCCCTGATATCCGTAGGAGTTACCTTACTGGCAACTTACAGCGGGGCAATAATTAGTTGGGTAAGTGAATTGATAAAAGGCGAGACACGGTTAACTGCCTTAGGCAAGGTGATGAAAGATACAAAGATCATTATGGAAGCCGTCAATCAATCCCGATCGCAGGGCTTGCAAAATGCACAACCGGAATTAGCACATCTCAAATTATTGTATAACGCCACCCAAAATCAAAATTTAGCTTCAAAAGAACGTAAAAAAGCACTTGATGAAATCCGTGATTTATACCCGGATTATTTTAAAGGCATATCAAATGAAACCATTCTTAATGGCAATGCAACCAAACAATATAATGATTTAACTAACGCCATAATCGCAGCCTCAAGAGCAAGGGCTGCCGAAGAGATAATGACTAAGAACCAGGTAAGGCAATTAGGTAATGATGATAAGCTTACGGGCTTAGCAGCAAAACTCAAACAATATGAAGCTCAACTCAAAATTGCACAAAAAGAAAATGAGGATGTTGTAAGCCACCCGGTTATTGGCGGCAGCTCATTTGCTCCCGGATCTGATTCAAGGGAACAGGCTGCTTATTCTAAACTTTCGGAAATACAAGATAGGCGAAATGAATTAAAAAAAACAGTGGCGGATATTACTACTGATTCTAAACTTCTTGATGGCCAAAATAAGGCTCTTATCAAATCAGTAAGCGATTACACAGAAAAATATGGCATTAAAGTAATCACAGGGCTCAAAACAACTGAATCGGTACGGCAACAATCTCTAAAAACGGGAAATAAAGATACCACAGATTATCTTTCTGAGGCCGAAAAAATTCGTAAAGATTCGCTCACCCGTCAGCTTAAAACCACTTTTGACGCCTACGGCACCGAAGCATTGGCCGAAAACAAACGTTACAAGCAAGAAGTTGAAGGCCTTAATACACTTTTTGATAAGAAGCACATCAGCGCCGAAGAATACAACAAGGTAAATTTGCAGTTAGAAAGTGAGCACCGAAATAACCTGAGCCAGATTATAGAGAAGTATAACCGGGAGGATAAAGTAAAAGCCGAACAAGCACAGCAGGAGTTAATCGCCCTCCAAAATAAAGGAATGGCAGAAGGGGCCGAAAAACAGAAGAATATCCTTATCCAACAAAAGAATGAAAACCTGCAACTGATACAAAAAAGTGATGACGAGATCATTTCACAACAACAAAAATTAAAAATACAAATGGCTTTAGCGGTAGCTGCCGGATACCAAAATGACATTGTCGATTTAAAAAAACAGTTGGAAGCAAAAGAAAATCTACTAACAATCAACAAAGACAAACGGGTTGAGATTGAAAAGCAGACCCAGGTTGAGCTAGCTAAGATTGATGCGGAAAGTGTCAAAAATGAAAAGCTGAAAAAAGACCAGCAAGCGATAAATCAGGATCAGGCAAATGTTGATGGAGCTGATAGTCCATCAGCAAAGCTGGCTGCAGAAAAACAACTGATTTGGGACAAAGCCCAATATGAAATTGATACTGCCGAGGGCAATAGTGTAAAAATCAAAGAAATTGAAACCAAGCGAAACAAAGATATCGCCGCGTTGGATAAACAAAATCAAAAGCAACGCGCAGAACAGGCTATTCAAATAACACAACAGGTTGCGAGCGCAGCGTTTTCTTTGATAAGCAACAGCATAAAATCTGCCAGTGAAGCCAAAATAAAAGGTTTAGAAAATGATAAAGCCCGCGAACTAAGCAACACCAACCTCACCAAAACGCAAAAAACGGCCATTGAGGCCAAATACAAAAAGAAGGAAAACGATGAAAAGATAAAAGCCTTCAAGGCCGAGCAGAAAATACAGATAGCCCAGGCGGTAATTAACGGTGCTATTGCGATCACGAAAACTTTAGCAACCACAGGTATGCCATTTGCCATTCCACTCATAGCTGCCGATGTTGCCATGACAGCTATCCAGATAGCAACTATCGCCTCACAAAAACCGCCGCAATTTGCCAGGGGTGGGCGGTTTGTATCTGATGGCCGCGGGGCTTTGCTCCCTGGCTATAGTCGTACAGATAACACCAATGCTTATTTACGATCTGGCGAGGCGGTTGTGGTTTCAGAAGCTATGCGTAATCCCTGGGCGCGTAACCTGGTGAGTGCCATCAATGTAGCGCACGGCGGCAGGGATTTTTCGATGCGCAATCCCGGCAACGGTTATGCTATAGGCGGCATTTATACCGATGGCGGCAATACCAACCGCTATTATAACCAGCCGGTGAACGATGTAAAAGAACTGGCAAACACGATTGCTTACCAAATGATCAACAACTTCCCTCCTATTTATGTAGATGTGAAGGATGTAAACAACCAGCAAAATATACTGGCCCAAACGGTGGATAGGGTGAACCTGTAGGGGCAGTATCAAGTAGTTAGTATCAAGTCGCAAGACTTTTACATGGCTACTTGATAACGAAAACACTATCGATACTACTTTTCTATAATCTTGATACCTGATACCAATTACTTGATACTAAAAAAATGGATATCACACTCGCAAACAACTTATTTGACAACGGCGTATTTTCGGCGATGTACAAAGCTGGCTTTATTACCGATAAAATTTTTACCTATCGGGAGATTTATCTTTGGATAACCGCGCAGATCCAGATACGTGGGATAACTAAAAACCAGGCAGTACTGGAGGCCGAATTGAAATTTGGCAAAAACGAACGCACCATATGGCGCGCCTTGAATTGTTTTACCAATGGTGACAAAACAGTGTCACCATCAGATTGAAATATTGTACCGATATTTGTATTGTTCGATCAGAATTTGCAGAATTTATAAAATTCTGCCTACTGACAAAACACTGTCACCACAAGAACAAAAATTAATGCCGATATTTGTATTGTTCAAACAAATTTCAGATTAAAAAACTGCCGGGAGCAAATCAAATCCCAAAAATCTGCTAAATCGTAAAAATCCTGGTTCAGAAAAAAATTACAAGCACTGACAAAACAGTGTCACCACCAAAACAAAAATTAGTTCCGATATTTGTTTTGTTCAGTCTGAACCAGAATTCTCAGAATTAGAGAGCTAACAGAACTCTAAAAATTCAAGCAATTCGCTTAATTCGCGCTCAGCAAAAAAATCAAGCTACTGACAAAACACTGTCACCATCAAATAAAAAACAAATACCGACCTTTGAATTATGCCAATCGGCATTACAAACATCAAGCTGATGACTATTCAGATTGATCAATTCAAAGCTTCTGGACTTTTCAACCTTTCGGACTTCCGGAAAAAATCTTAAATCTCATATATAACATCTCAAATCTAACCAAGATGAGTTACAAAATTTATTTATACGATACAGAAACCGATTGCATCGGCTCAGGCAATTTATCATCAGCTTATATCCAAACTCAACTACAGGAGGCGGCCGGGCAGGACCTTGAAGTACACATCAGCTCGGTGGGCGGTAGCGCCTTTGATGCCATCGCCATTTATGATCTGCTTAAAAAATACCCGGGCAACGTTACTACTTATATTGATGCTTTGGCTGCTTCGGCGGCATCTGTAGTGGCCATGGCCGGTAAAACCATTGTGATGAGCAAGTATGCCTTGCTCATGATTCACAAACCAATGGTGGGCAGCGGAGGCAATGCAGATGAGCTTTTAAAAGACGTGCAGATGTTAAATGTGGTGCAATCGCGCCTGGCGCAAATCTACATGGACAAATCCGGGTTGGACGGAGTTACCATAAACAGTTTAATCAACTCCGTTACCTGGATGACTGCCGACCAGGCCCTTGACATGGGCTTTATTGACTGGGTAGAAGATTACCAACCCGAAGTAACCAACATAGCCCTCATCAAAAAATACACCAACAGCGCCCCCGCCCTTTATCAGCGATGCATTAACAAAATCTTAAACAATAAAAACAACATGAACATCGAAAACAAAGACCTTATCGAGAAAACCACGTCGGTTTTGGATAAGATTATGAACTTCTTTAAAAAAGTAGTGAACAAACAAACCATTACCGACAAAGGTACGTTGCACCACGCCGGCGAAATGTGCGAAGGCACCGAAGTGTACAATGACGAAGACATGAGTACCCCGGCAGCAACCGATACCTACACTGCTGCCGATGGCAAAAAGATTGAGGTAAAAGAGGGACAGGTGCAAAAAGTAGCGCCAGCACCAGAGACCGATCCCGATGCAGAAGACGATGACGACGATGTGCCAACAGCCAAAGTAAGTATGGGTAAAAAAGCCACGGAAATCCAAAACCGGTTACAAACCTTAAAAGCCAGGCTGCATGCCCAAAACGCGCTATTGGCCGAGGCCCGCACAGCATTGGAAGAAGCCGGGAGCCGCTTACAGAAAACAAACACCGAAGTTAAAAACGAGATCAAATCAACTTTTACACCAGAAGGTTCTAAACGCAGCAACAAAGCAAAAACCGAAACGACACCCTTCTTCGCCCCGCAAAGCGAACTTGCTAAAAATGCGGTAAAACGGGCAATAGCCCCCTAATCCCCTAAAGGGGGAACAATAGTTTTAAACCTAAACCATATCATATATCATCCCTATAATTAAACCACATTAATCAAAAAGCTCCCCCTTTAGGGGGCTGGGGGGCAAATCTTTTTATGGCTCAATTTACATTTACAAACAATACCTATGCTGGCGAAGCGCTGGCTGGGTTTATGGCAAGCACGCTGCTGGAGGCCGACTCTGTTAAACGTGGACTGCTCACCGTTATTAACGACGTTAAAGCACGCAAAGTAATACTTGATGTTGACGATGACGTAGTATTACAAGACCCATCGGGTATTTTTCACGACCAGGGTACAACCGCACAGCAAACCGAAAGCTACCTTGATCCCGTGATTTACGAATTTATGAAACAGGAACAATGGGATAAGCTGGCACAAAGCTGGGAAGCCCAATCATTAAAACCGGGCGCATTCATGGACTATGAGGGTATTGTAGACCTATCCGACTTTATGGTTCAGCGTTATTTAACCAAAATACAGGTAGCCAACGAGCGCTTGTACTGGTTGGGAAAAGGCTCAACCAAAGAAGCTACTTTCAGCGCGGCATTTCCTGGCTTGTTGCCTACTATTGCCGCGGCAGGTGGCGTTTACAAGGTAGGCCTGGGTAAACCAGGTACATCTATGAGCGCTACTGCAATCAGTTCGTTAGGCGTAGTTACCGTAGCCGATACATCAACGTTGGCCGATGGCGACGTGGTAACAATTACCCAGGTTACAGGCACCAGCAAGGATACTACCAATGGTGCTTCGGGTATCGATTTACCCGGTCAATCATACTTTATCCAGGTATTAACCTCTACTACTTTTAAACTGGTGCGTAATTACAATGAAGTGAATAGCCGTAAGCCGGCAACTTTCTTAAACACCTCATCGGGCGCAACCATCAGCTACATCAACGTAAGCAACGTATTGCAGGTATTAGGCAGCGTTTACGCCCAACTTGACCCCGCCGACCGCATCCAAACCGACTTTAACCTGCAAATTCCGTTACATGTGGGTTACGCTTACGCCCAGGCACAGGCCAACAAGGCGCTAAATGTTATTAATGCGTTCACCGATATGAAAAAGATGGATTACCTGGGTATCCCGTTACAGATCATGAACCATTGGCAAGCCAATACCATTTTAGGGGCCCGTTCATCAAACCTGTTTTTAGGTGTAGATTTATTGGGCGATGCATCTGAGCTATCAACCGTGTACATGAAGCCCTACACCAACGATAACGTAGTACGCATGAAGGCCCGCATGAAAGCAGCCGTAAACTTCAAATTTGCTAACGAACTGTTTTACTTGTCGGCCTAACAATAGTGAGTGGTTGATTGGGTTGATTAAGTGAATGGTTATTAACCCCACTTAAAACCCAATCAACTTAATCAACCAATCTAACTTAATCAACTAATAAACATGTCAATTTACAATAAAATAAACGCCGGCTTTCAGCTGGGTATAGATGAGCCTATAACATCGGGCATAGAGGATGTGGTATACATATTTAACCAGGATGATATCGCTTTAACTTATGATATAAGTAACCCTTTAATCATTACCGGCTTAAGCGCGGTTGGCGGTGCAAAGATCTATAAGTTTGAGGGCACTAATAACAGTTTCAACACCATGTCGAAACTTACCAAAACCCAGGTAGGGCCGCGCTATACCGAGGAGATAGACTTTAACATTGCCGGCTTATCGGTAGATATTAAAGCCCAATTAATGGCCATGGGCTATGGCAGGGTAAGGGCTATAGCGGTTAACAACTATAAATCAAGCGATTCGGCCATTGAACTTTTTGGCGCGGTGAATGGATTGATCCTCACCGATGCCGAACGCAACGCCACCGATGAAACTTTAGATGGTGGTTATAAATTAAAACTTACCAACCCCGATAAGCTGAAAGAGCCTTATCCACCAAGGGCTATTTCAATAGCACCACAATCTGGCCCCGCAACTTATGCAAGTACAATTGCAGCTATTGAGCTTTTAACTATAACCTCAGGATCGCCGGCTTAACGCCTCCTAACCCTTATCACTTCATATACACTTACCCCTGAAGGGGCCTATCAGAAAAACAACAGAATGAATTTCAACAATCAAACAAAAGAAGTTAGCAAGCTAACTCCCCCTTCAGGGGGTAAGGAGGGCAAATGAAAACCTACCTGCCACAAATTGAACGCCGGATACTGGTAAGACCTAACCAAACCTATGGCATCTTAAATTACGACCTGGATAACGCCTACCCGCAACGAATGCTGGAACTGGTTGCCGGATCGCCAACCGCCAAAGACTGTTGGAATAAAAGGACCAAGTTTATAGCGGGCAACGGCTTTGAAGCCGCCGGATTGGGCAAGCAAATAATCAACACCAATGGGCTAACGATAGCCAAACTATTAAAAGCCTTAGCAACAGATAAAGCACTATTCACCGGCTTCGGGATCCATGTAAATTATAATGCCAATTTTAAAATATCATCAGTAAACTATGTAAAGTTTGAGGATATAAGAATGGGCGATACCGATTGCCCCGAGACAGCCGATAAGTTTGCCATTTATAACGACTGGGGCCGCAAAACCTGGAAAAACATTATGCGCAGCAAGATCACCTTTTTAGATAAATATGATCCTGATGCCGCTGTTATTCAACAACAGGTTACCGCTGCGGGCGGATGGGAACATTACAAAGGCCAGCTGCTTTATTTTAATCCCGAGGTTGATGATTACCCGTTAATTGAAGCCGATTCTGTTTGGGAAGATTTTGAAACCGAGGCTGGCATTAAGATATTTAACAACAGAGAAGTTACTACAGGTTTTTTACCCTCAACCATGCTGTTTATGCAAGCACGCCGGGAAGAAGCGGATAACAGCAAGCCAGATGCCGATGAGTTTGCAGGGATAAACACCCCATCGCAAATGGAACAAGACCTCGGGGCTTTCCAGGGTGTTAAAAGTGCGCAAAAGATCATCGTTATTGAATATGAGGATGAAAATTCCAAACCGGAGTTTAAGGCCTACCCTATCCAAAACAATGATAAGCTATTTGAAACCACCGAAAGATCTGTTGAGTCCCGAATCATCAAAGGGTTTTCGGTACCAAAGGAATTGATCAATGCCGAAAAATCATCTGGATTGAGTAATGGCAGCGAGAAAAAGCAGGCAATCATAGAGTTTAATGATAATACAGCCGCCGACAGAGCAGACCTTGCCGAGACGCTTGCCGAAGTATTCAGTCACTTTTATGCAGATATTAATTCTGCCAATAATTGGGCTATCAAACCTGTACCGGCAATAGCTGCGGATGATAACCCTGGTATTAAGGCCGGAAATGCCATTAACACGCTACTGGCTTCCACCATCCCGGCGAAAAATAAGATAGCCGCCCTGGTTTATGCCTACGGCTTTAAACAGAACGAGGCCGAAGCGATGTGTAGCTAAACAGTCCCTCCTAAATCTTCCCCGAAGGGAGCACTTCGAAAACAAAGTCTTGATATCCGAGGAAAACCCAAAGACTAACTACACACTCAAAATCAATTTTTAACCGTCCGTCCTAAAGTCTCCCCTACCGGAGGAGATTTAGAGGGGGCTTTAGAAAACTTTCCTATGATCTATCTCATCAATCAAACCACGTTTCAGCCATTTGAGGATATCGCTGTAAACATCAAACCCGAACGCCTGAGGGTTTTCATTAAAAAAGCCCAGGAGCTGGACCTGAAACCATTTTTAGGACACGCCTTATACTATGATCTTTTGAGCCATTTTAACGAAGATGGAACTTTAAAAGAAGATGCACCGCAACCATACAAAGACCTGGTGAACGGCACCGAGTATTTAGACGATTATGGACATATTGTATTATACGAAGGTATAGCGCCCACGATGGTATACTTCACCTTCGCCAGGTTTATTGAAAACGATGCCGTGCATTATACAGCTACCGGTCCCGTTATTAAACGTCACGACAATGGCGACGCCTTAACCTCGCCCGAAGTGGTAAAACTGGTGCAGCAACAACGTAGTATTGCCAATGCTTATGCCAATGATATTGAAAAGTTTTTGTGGGATAACAAAGCAGATTTCCCGCTGTGGCGCTATAACGCCAAAAACAAAAGCAGCAGGCAGGCCGGTCCGCGGATAAGAGGAGTTGATAAAACCAGCTTTAACTATCCCGCTAATTACAACAATTACAATTTAACCATTACCGAATTTTTAAACTGATGGCAACCGATAAAAAAATAAGCGATCTGCCCGTAGCATCGTCCATAGATGCATCCGATACCTCTATCCTGCTAAAAAACGGTACTGATTACCAATTTGCCTTTAGCACACTACTTGAATTAATAGGGGCTGAATTGGCCGTTGGAGCCTCAATTTCGTTTGGCAATGCCCTGCCCCCAAACATATCCGGCAAAAACGGCGATGTTTTCATCAATACCACAGCAGGTGCCATAGCGCAAAAAATAGCCGGTACCTGGACCGTCTTCTACTCCTTCCCCTCCGGCAACAACGGCGACGGAACGGTGTTATACGGCACAAGTGTACCGGGCGCTGTTACTGGCAAAAACGGCGACACTTTTATAAACACACTTAGCGGTATCTTTTATAAAAAATCGGCAGACGCATGGAACCAGGTATTTTCCATGCAAACCGGTCCGGCGGGCGCTACTGGCCCGGCCGGACCAACGGGAGCAGCAGGTACCAGTGGCAAAACCATTTTGAGTGGCACCGGCGTACCTTCAAACCTATACACCGGCACCAACGGCGATTATTATATCAATACAACTACCTATGTTTTTTACGGGCCTAAAACAAACGGTGTATGGCCTGCCGGTTTCACGTTGGATAATTCCGAAGGGGAAGCAATAGCGTCAGAGACAGCAGCAAGGATTGCTGCTGACGCGGATTTGCAGGGGCAAGTGAATGTTCTTTCTGAAAATCAAAATACTGTAGGCCCAATCGGACCACAGGGTCCGGCTGGCCCAACCGGTGCGACCGGTGCGACTGGCCCGCCTGGTACCAGCGATGCGGCCATCAGTAACCTAATGCCTAATCAATTGATTTATGGGAAATCGGACGGCACCTTAGAGCAAAACCCATATTTGTTATTTTCTCCCGCTACAGAAACACTAAACATAAATGCTAACACTACAGATGTCAGTTCTCTAAGCGTAGTCTTTTTGGGCGACAGTATCGTATCTGGCGGAGGTACAACCGATAACAAGCGATTTACCAAACAAGTCGCTGATGGCCTATCTATGACAGAGGTCAATAACGGACAAGGAGGTTCAACTGTTGTTACTTTTGACTTATCTGCAATTCCCATTAAGACGTCTTCATTAAAATATTTATTTGTAGCACTTGGAGTTAATGACGCTGCCTCATCCACTACAAATACTCAGTTTAAAACGGATTATATTACGTTTTTAAATGCCATAGTTGCTAAAGGTTGGGCGTATGTGGATATAACCTTACTTAGTATAAATGGAGCGTCTACTAACGGCACTTCAGCCGCTAAAACAATTGCCTTTAATACGGCTATCGAAGAGGTCGGCGTAATGTATGGAACAAAGTTTATTGATATATATAATCCAATGCTCAACGCTGGTTATGGCCAACAGCTTTTAACTGCTGATTTAGTTCACCCTAATAATTTAGGTGCGACTATAATGGCACAAATTATATTGGGAGCTTTCGGGGTAACGAATTTCAATGCTTCAGGAAAAAGAATGTTGGTTGATGGGCCTGTCGAGTTTTCTAAATTAGTCCTCAAAAACCCCCAATTAAGCAGCGGACAGAGGTTAATTTTATTAGATGATTCAGAAAATCTCGTTAGTTCATATGCCTTACCTGACGGTGTTACAACAAACGGAATGATGTACTTAGATGGTGGTTTAAAACAAATTGGGGCTTCTGACTTTGTTGCGTTTGACTCAACCAGGGATGTGTTTTTAAAGGCGGATTCAAAGATAGGCGCAGGGAATAACCAGGGAGCGTTAATTTTGCTTTACAATGGCACAACTGGTTCAACGGAATATAGAAACTATTATAATTCTGGACAACACGAGTTTTACGTTTCAAATGGTGTGAATGGAACGCAGGTTTTAGGTTTTTATATTGATAATTTAGGTATCGCTACAACACCAAAAGGCATCGCAATTGGACAAACAAAAGCTATACAATCGTTCAATGGCGGTAGAGCTGGAAGGATAACATTGTTTGATAACGATGGAATAACTACCGTGGAAAACACCTATTCGGAAGGGCGTTTAGATTTCAAATTGTCCAATGGTACCGATGGTATAAGTATTAAGATGATGCAGATCCAATCATCTGGGCGACTACAGATTGGTAGTAATATTTCTGATTCCGATATTCCATCAGCGCGGGTAGCCATTAGCAGCACTACAGAAGGTTTTTTAAAACCTCGTATGACTAGTATGCAGCGAGATGCTATATTAACGCCTGCTGAAGGCTTGGAGATTTATAATCTAACTACACATAAAATGAATTTTTACAATGGAACCGCTTGGGAGACGATTACTTCAGCTTAATATCTAAATCATTTTTAGCGATTATCTGCATTACATGTTTAGGCAGGGAATATTTATCGGGATCTGTAACCTTTTTTAGGAACATATGCAATTATGTCTTAATTCTTTACATAGTTGTAAGTCCATATATAACGGCCAAAAATTGGGCCAGATAAATAGCTTTTTTAATATTCCAGTCCACTGTTGTCTGGAAAATGTTTACAATGATTTTTATCCGATTGATTTATTTGCCACGCAAATCGTAAAAATATGTGCATCAGTTTACGTGCAAATTCCCAAAAAACACATTTAAAACCTTTAATATTTACCCCATGGAAAAAAAACTTTCACTATGGCAGCGTATCATGGCTGATACTCCTGCATTTTTTAAAAAAGCCCAGGTTCTGGGCGCCGGCTTGGTTACCCTGGCGGTTTCATTAAGTAAAATTGGCATTGTACCACCGGCAATCTCGGCAATAGCCACTGCTATTGGCGCCACTATAGCTACAGTATCGCAGTTTGCGGTAAAACAAACTGAGCCTAACACTATAGATAGTGATAAGGCTGAACCAACTATTCAACAAACTGTAACTCAATAATCATGACAACTCTTGAACATCGCGAGATTAGGGGTATTACCTTGAAGAACATTGTGGTAACAGTGGTAAGTACTATCAGTATTGTAATTACCGTGATGACTTCCTATTTTCAATTGAAGAGCAATTTGCAGGAGGTGAGGGCTATCCAGGAGACACAAAACCGGGTAAATGAGGTAAGACTCAAAATACTGGAAAACCAGGTTTCTGTTCTTCAGCAGGAAGTAAATGAGATCAAGAACGGAAAGAAAACGTAAACATACTCGAAATTTCATTTTAAGATTTATCTTACAAACAAATTCTTACTATAAAATCAATATGGGTTTCTTACGTTTTTTGCTGGCCTTATCTGTTATAGTTACACATAGTAAACCTTTGTTTGGTACAGATTTAATACCAGGAAATATAGCTGTAGAATCATTCTTTATAATTTCGGGCTTCTACATGGCCATGGTTTTAAAAGAAAAATACTTTAAGATCGATAATTATTACAAACTGTTTATTACAAACCGTTTTTTGAGGATATACCCACTTTACTGGGTTGTACTTTTGATATTTATTGCCTACTACTTCATATATGGGTATAAAACAGGTAATTTTCAAACCTTGCAATTATATGCCGATTATTGGCATACGTTATCTCCGTTAACTTTTGGCTATTTGTTGGTAACAAACATTATCATAATTGGCCAGGAATGTACTTTTTTCTTCACGGTGGAAAGCAACGGGACTATTTTATTTACAAATCATTTTCTACAAACCAGGCTCCCGCTTTTTAGGTTTATTCTTGATATTCCGCTATGGTCGGTAAGTTTAGAATTGATATTTTATATTATCAGCCCTTTATTGGTGAAACTTAAAAACAAAGGCCTCATCATGTTCATTATAGTGCTGTTAATAATCCGTTTGATTGCGAAAGTAGCCGCCGTGACTTACGATCCCTTTATATATAGGTTATTGCCTTATCAAATCATTTTTTTTCTGCTGGGAATACTTAGCTATAATGCCTATGATTATTTAAAAACGATAAGGCTACCAAAATATGTTTCTATTTTTTTGCTGATTTATATTATTGCCTTCACCGTGTTTTACAGCTATTTTGATGCGTCGGAAAGCAAAGATTTTATCTACCTGGCATCTGTCGCCATTGCAATTCCGTTTGTATTTGAGCTATCAAAAAGCAGCAAATTAGACCGCTATATTGGTGAAATGTCATATCCAATCTATATTTCTCATTTGATATTTTTGGACATAAGTAGAAGAATCATAATACATTTTGGTTTAAAAGATAGCTATCAATCAGCGATGACAGCATTGCTTTCCATAGCCTGCTCTGCAATTTTAATCAAATTTGTTAGTCAAAAAATTGAATATTTCAGAGTCAAAAGAGTGGTCAAAGCGCTTAAATAGGTAGTAACCATCAAATAAGGCGGCTTTAACACGACTTGATCATTGATGAATAACTATTTCAGTTTCAAATTGTCCAACCTCGCGTAAATCTCTAACATAGCGGCCTGGTCAATTAAAGCCTTCACTTTTTTGGGGCCTAACAAATTTTGGTCGTCTTTTTCCTGTTGCCAGGTACGGTCGGCGTCATCAATTATAAACTGCAGCTGAGCTTTGTTTTTATCAATTTTATATAGCTCGATATAACCGCGCAGCAAAACTGCATTAAACCAGTAATTACCAGGTAGTCTGCCCTGTTTGTAAAAATGCTTTTCGGCGGCTTTGGCTACATTTTGGGCATCATTAAGATATGTTTTGTTTTTGGTGATGTTATAAAGGATCGCTCCAGCCTGTAGCATAGTTCCGGCATTGTAGGTATAATACGCCGAATCAATTCTCATTGACGGCACCCTGATGGCGTCATAATAAACGCCATTTGCCGACAAAAGATGCTGTTTAGCCCAGTTATAAGTTAATAAAGCGGTATCTAAATAAGCCTTTTGATGGGTTGCCTGGTATAATTGCAAAGCCACCAATATAGCTGGTCCGTTTGAACAAGTGTTTTTGCCTTTTTTATCGCCTTCAACCCAATAAAAACCACCACCGCCAACCCTATCTTGGCCCGATAACAGGAAACGATAAATGGTTTTGGAAACATCCAGGTACTCCTTTTTATGATTGCGGGCATAAGCGTCCATCAACGCAATGGCAATCCATTCATTGTCGTCATAAAAACGGGAGTCGGCTTTTTCTTTGAGTACCATGGCCTGGTAACCGGGCACCGGTGGCTTATTTGAATAATACTGATCAATTGCCTTCATAACCGGAGCTATATAACTTTTTGATGGGTTACCAGCCTCCATTTCGTTCGCCGCCTGCACAAGGGCGCATAAGGGCCACAAAAAGGAATGGTTCCCTTTATTGGTTACCGGGTCATTGGTTTCGAAATAAAGATTAGCCTTCGCGTCATAAAATTGATCATAAATATTTTTATTAATGATAGCAATGCGGGTTTTATAATCAGGAATAGTTTGCGCCACCGATTGCAAAGCAAAAGAGAAGCAAATAGAAAGCGTTAATACAGTGTTTTTCATAGCATAAGTTGGAGAAAAAACTCTTCCGGGGTAGAAAACCCGGAAGGGTTTTTCAAATTTAGAATTTACCTGCGGTTTTCAAAGTTGCCGCGGCTTCGATCATCATTACGCCGCTTAACTGCGTAGTAAGATCAGTAGTGCCCGACGGCAAACTTTTCCAATCGGGGCTTACAAATAAAGCCGGGCGACTGATCCCTTGGGTATACAAGGTTTGCGCATTATATTTTAAGAACTTGATATAAGCATTACGGTCATTATCGTTAACAGCAGGTTCCTGGACCAATAAAGTTAAATACCTTACCAAAATCCCTTTAAATAAGCCGCCATCGCCCTGCCCTTCTGATTTCAGCAGTCCACCGGGTGATATGTCGGTATCGTTGATGGTGGCGGTTGCATTACGAACTGCGTCGGCCAGGTAGTCGGCATTATTGGTTACTTTATATAGCTCAAGCGCCGCGCCCATGTAAACGCCCTGGTTATAGGTAAATTTATTTTTGCTGATCTGCCCATCGTGGTTACCATTGATGCCATCCCAAATGATACCGCTCGATGGATCAACCAAGGTAGCTCTTAACCAGGTATACAAACTTTTAGCCAGGCTTAAATCTGCATCATTTTTTTTCAATGCATACAAACGACAAGCAAAGATAATGGCAGGAGCATTGGCGGGCGTGTTTTTATAATCAAGTTGAGATTTTCGCCAGGCAATACCGCCACCCTGGTTGTTGTTCAGTCCGGTTTTAATATCCGTCCATAATGTGTTTGCCGCGTCCAGGTAATCATTATCGTTTGTAGCCTGGTATCCGCGCAAACTGGCCAGGGCAAGCCACTCCATATCGTCATAAAATTCATTTGGGTATTTATTTCCGTTGGTAATGCGGGTACCGTTTAGCAATGATTTCATGCGTTGCTTGTATACTTCATTTTTCGTCCGCAAAAAGGCATCGGTAAAAATATCTAAAGTATGGGCTTGCGGCCAGTAATTATAGCCGGTGTTGCCAGCATTATCCTGCACAAAATAGTTCCCGTTTGCAGATAGGTATGTTCTATATGTTTTTTCCTGTAATGAATCGGCAGTTTCGGCATATTTATAATCAACAACAGCTGTTACTTTATTTGGATAAAGCGGAAATGGCTTATCCTTAAGACATGAGGTTAGCATTATAGGAATTAAACCCATGAATGCCGCTTGTTTTATATGATGGGTGATGATTTTCATAATTGTTTTTTAAGATCTGGCACTAATGAAATATCACCAGCACCAGATTGATAAATTATTACTTAACGGTAACAACGTGGGTGTACGCAGGCACATCGGCAGTCCAGATGATTTTGATATCCGCTTTACCATTATCGGCACGGTGATCAAATTTAAAGCAGTAATCATACTGCGAGCTGTTAACCGGCACCATGTAATAATAAGCAGCGGCTGTTGCTGCTGTAGCCGCATTATTATCGGAGTTGGTACTGCCATAATATTGGGTAGATGTAGTACCGGCAGCATCTTTAAGGGTAAACATAAATTTGTATCGTTCATCGCGCCCCCATGATTCCTGGTGGAATACAATGGATGCATTGTCAATTTCCCAACTGCTGCCGCCAACATATGGCAGGTTAAACCAGATCTTATTATCTGCGGCAAACCATAATCCTACAGATACCACCTGGGTCATTGATGCAGAAGCGGTGGTAAAATCAACCACGATCTTTTCAACCTTAGTATCACCGGTTACAGTTGTGCTTCCGTCTTTTAACAACTTAACACCATCAATAGAATAAGCTGCAGGCGTGCCTGTATTACGTTCAACAAAGTGATAAGCACCCGCTTTTAATGAAGTATAAGCTTCAAAAACTCCGGTAGCTGTTTGTTTAAGGTGCACGGCTTTGCTTAAATCATCGCCGCCTTCGGTAGCTGTTCCGGTGATGTATAAATCGGCAGGAATTTCGCTGAAACCGGCAGCACGTTGAACCTCAATGGTCCGTGACAGGCTACTTTTTTGAACATTGATCCCTTTTGACGACATCACAGTCCATTTCAATTTGCCGGTTTCCTGTGGCTGAATGCCCGCGAGATCGGCAATTTTATTTAAGTCTTTGTAGGAGATGGTTAACTTGTTGTATAAGCCGTTACCATCAGATGGCATAGTATATATCGGCTTTGAAAAGTTGCCGCCGTCTTTATCGAAGGCAACTTCATATAATACCAGGCCATTGTCTTCGGCCGATGCCTGCTCCCATTCAAACGATGCGGCACCAGTTGCCGGTTCAAGCTTGATGAATTTATTGTCAGCGGGGGCAAAAAAATTATTTACAGCTGATACTTGGGTATGGTTAAGGGTTTTATCTTTTTTGCAGCCCGATACAATGATCAAAGCCAATATGCCTGCCACAAGGCAGAATGTAATTTTTTTCATGATCTTAATTGATTATAATTTTTTATAAATAATTATTGAACTACCAACCTGGGTTTTGTGTAAGATTTGGGTCGACGGCACGCTCATCCCGTGGCACAGGCCATAAATAAGCTTTGCTTTTGTCAAAACTTCGCTGGTTAGCGCGTATATAACCATTATCTACTGATGCCGGACCAAATTTGGCACCGTGCGCCCAACCGTTTAATACCGTCTCGGCGGTTTTCCAACGGCGGATATCAAATATGCGCAAACCTTCCATCGCCAATTCGGTGCGGCGTTCATTGCGCACTATGTTACGCAGATCGGCTTGAGCAACGCCACTAAAATTTAACGCGGCGGCATCAGTAAAACCGGCACGGGCACGAAGCGCTTTGATAGTTTTATCCCATACGCCGCCATCTAACTGGCCTAACTCGTTTTTGGCCTCGGCATACATCAATAGCACATCAGCATAACGGATCATGATCAAATTTAAACCCGACTGAAAATTTACGGCAGATGTAGGATCGTAATATTTGCGGATGTAGTAGCCTGTTGGCGAACTTACCTTACCCGGTGCATATTCATCAAGTTTATCCGTTCCGGGATCTGATCCGGGCTTCGTGTAAATGGTAACTACACTGTTATCAGGCTTTTTCCATTTATAAAGATTATAAACAACGGTATTAGTAAGGCGCGGGTCACGGTTAACATAAGGGTTGTCCTCATTATAACCAGATCCTGCATCGCTTATCTTTTTACCATTTGTCATCAGGTAACTATCTACCAGTTCCTGAGTTGGAGCAAGGGCATTTAAGCGTGCGCCAACGGCCAACGGTGCAAAATCAAAAAACTGGTTGTATGTTTTAATGATAGGAACAAATTCAAGATCAAGGATCACCTCGTTATTATACTCGTTTTCTGGTAAAAACAAACCTTCGTATGATGAGAATAAGCCATAGGTACCATTGCTATTATCGTTCATCAGCTTTTCGCACGTAGTGGCAACATCCTGCCAACGGCTATCATATAGGTATACTCTTGCTTTAAGAGCAATAGCTGCTCCCTTGGTAATACGCCCTCTATCAGCGGCCGCATAGGCGGTGTTTATAGGCAATGCATCGGCAGCGGCATCAAGCTCCTTTAGCACAAAATCAATCACTTGCGCCCTTGGTGTGCGGGCTATAGTTTTTGAATCATCAATAGAAATATCCTTATCAAATAATGGTACATCGCCAAACCAGATAGCCAGCTGAAAATAATGAAAGGCCCGAATAAACCTTGCTTCGGCTTTCATCCTGTTTTTAAGGGTGGCATCCATTGCTGTTACCCTATCCACATTCTCCAAAAATATATTACAGGTTTTTATACCAGAATAATGATAATCCCACTCCTCTTTAACGCGTCCCAATGATGCATCATAGGTCCCGGCGGCAAGGGATGCAACACCGTTGTTATCACCGCGACCGTTATAGGCGTTATCGGACATCCCCTCGTTATAAAAGAAATAATCGCTGCGGAACATTTGTGAATAAGCGGTATTAAGCACGCTGCTTGCTTTTTCGGTAGTTGTCCAGAAATTGGAATCGGTAAATTTATTTACCGGCGCCAGATCGAGTTTTTTACAGGCTGAAACCATAGCGGTTAACAGGGTGATAGAAAACACGATCCTATATGTTGTAAATTTCTTCATGTTGATCAAATTATAGTGTTACATCAATACCAAACCCATAATATATTGGTGTAGGGTATGACCTGCCGCTGTTTGCGCCGCCGCCATAAGGAACACTCGCATTATTATTGAGTTCGGTTGTTTCGGGGTCGAGGAACTTCAGGCCAGAAAAAGTGAGGATATTTTGGCCGGATACATATGCCCTAACCTTATGCATCCCAATAGCTTTGGCCACTCCCTGTGGCAACGTATAACCAAAGGTTACATTTTTAACCCTCAGGTACGATCCGTCAAAAATGTACATATCAGATCCGCGGCGGAAATTATTAGTATTGGATTGACTGCCGCTGGCAGCCAGGCGCGGATAACGCGCATCTGGATTTTGCGGTGTCCAATAATCTAACTGGTGCTGGTAAATTACCTGCGAATAATTGAAATGGAATGGCTCAACCTGCTCACCGCGAATAAACACGCTACGTTTACCTACGCCTTGCATAAACAAGTTAAGATCAAAACCCTTATAAGTTACGTTATAGGTAAATCCAAATGTTAATCTTGGGAAACCGTTACCCAACACAAACCTGTCATTATCATCAATTACCCCATCTTTATTAACGTCCACATAGCGGTTATCACCCGGCGAAACAGTTAAACCCGCAGGTTTTGCTCCATTCTGGATATCATTAAGGTTTTGAAAATAACCATCACGTTTCAGGCCGACATACGAACCGATTGGCAAGCCAACCTTGTTGATGATCTGTAATTCGTCGTAAGTGCTAATCTGGTCACCGCCTTCAAGGTATAAAACTTTATTTTTGGTGTCGGCTACGTTAAATGAAAAGGTGTGGTTAAAGTTTTTGCCGGATAAGCGATAGTTTAACGTAAGTTCCCATCCCCTGTTTTGAACTTTACCCGCGTTATAATCTGGCAAACTTGCGCCAAATGTACCTGGCACTATCGGTGGCAACAGGATATCTTTGGTTATCTTATTAAAATAATCGGCAGAAATGCTCAGCGTGTTTTTAAAGAAACCCGCGTCCACACCGACGTTAAAGGTAGCAGCGCGTTCCCAACGGATATCAGGATTGGCAAATGATATCGCAGCACCACCAACGCCTGCGTTATTAAAGCCATAAGCATTCTGGAAGGGGCCATAGGTACGCTGATACTGGTAATCGCCTACGTTTTGGTTGCCCAAAATACCGTATGAGGCGCGCAGCTTCAAATCGCCATATTTATCGCGATAGTCTTGCATAAAATCCTCTTCGCTAAGCCGATAACCAACGGAGCCCGAAGGAAAAAAAGCGTTACGGTTTTGCGTGTTAAATTTTGATGAGGCGTCTATCCTGAAATCCAACTCGCCATAAATTTTATTTTGAAAATTATAACTGGCACGACCGAACAACGAATTCAAACTACTCTCGGTAGTGTTGTTGTTTGTTGCCGACGACGAGGGATCAATAACGGTACCTGTTACTGGCGTACCTAATTCAGGATCGGTATATTTAAGGTGAAGATAATTGGCCTGGTTAGTTGTTGATTCGTTTGCCACGCCTATCAACACATCTACATTGTGTGATTTATTGAATGTTTTAGCATATTCGGCAAGTACCTGTGTATTCAAAAACAGGTTTTTGTTATTCTCGTCATCTGTGTTCCTATCAGCACCGTACGTCCCCTTCGGAAAATAATCAACCTCAATCACCCGTCCAAACATGTGATTTGCTAAAAGCGTACCGCCAAAAACTCCCTTTAATTTAAAATCTTTGGTAATGGCCAACTCGGCATTCAGGTTTCCAAAGATGTTATCATTATCCCTTTTTCGATAGCCCCCTTGTTCCAGGATGCCCAAAGGATTAAACTCCGTCAACACATCGTTGGTTAAATAGCGGCCCTGGTCGTCTTTAATTTTGTAGTAAGTTGGGGTACGACCTGCATCGACAATCAATGTTGATGTATTATAAGAGTGCTCTTTAATTTCGGTACGGGAGTAAGCCAAAATACTGGTTAGCTTTAATTTACCGTATTCGCTACTTAAGTTAATCCTGTAATTATAGCGGCGTAAGCCATAATCTGGCCCTACCAGGTTGCTGCGCTGATCTGTTACGCCGGCCGATACCAGGTATGATGATGTAGCATTACCACCCGTTAAAGCAAGGTTGTGATTTTGCAGCACCGCGTTCTTTAAAATAGCGTCCAAAAACCACTGGTTATCGCCCTGCGTTTGAAAATCGCGGATTTGCTGTGGGCTGTAAATTGGCTGCAAACCAGCATTAACGACGGCCTCGTTACGTAGTATCGCATTTTCATAGCTATGAACAGGTTTATAGCCCACATGGGGTTCCTGTACACCGCCCTGCCCGTTATAGGTTAGCTGGGTATTTGAGTTTTTCTTTCCCTTTTTAGTAGTAACTAAAATTACGCCGTTTGCAGATCGTGAACCATATATGGCAGCACTACCGGCATCTTTCAATACCGATACGCTTTCAATATCCTGCGGATTAAGTAAGTTAATATCGCCACCGGTTATCCCATCAATAACCACCAGCGGACTATTATTCCCCAAAGTACTTACACCACGAATATTAATATTTTGGTATGCGCCCGGCTCAGAATTGGTTTGTTGAATAATAAGGTTGGGCGATGTGCCCTGCAAAGCCTGGGTTAAATTAACCGATGGCTTTCCCTCAATTGCTTTTGACGAAATCTGGTCGACAGCGCCGATAATATTAGCGCGTTTTTGGGTTCCGTAACCCACCACTACTACTTCATTTAATGATGTACGCTCGGGCAGTAATTGCAAGTTGATAATTGCCTGGCCGTTTACAGCTACCTCTTTAGAGGTATAACCAATAAAGCTAAAAACCAGTATCTCATCGCTGTTTACATTGTTAAGCGTAAATGTTCCGTCGGTACCGGTAATTGTGCCTGTTGTGGTACCCTTAATTTTTATACCTACGCCGGGGAATGGCTGGTTGTTCTCGTCGGTAATTTTACCTGTTATTTTTATGGGTACAGGTGGGGCTTGCTGAATGCCGCCCGTACTGCTTTCCAGCTCGGTTTTTTCGTCGATAACTACTACATCATCAATAATTTTGTAGCTGAGGTTAAATGGAGTAAGCACCTCGTAAAGCACTTCTTTGATGCTTTTATTTTTGGCGTTTAAACTCACCCTAAAGTCCGGCTTAAGTACATTATCAGCATAAGCGAATTTGATATGTTTATCGGCCGAAATTTTATCAAGGGCATCGGTAAGCTTGGTATTTTTGAGCTTAAGCGTAACCGATACCTCCAAAAATTTCTGGCCAAATGAGTCGTTTGCCACGGCCGAAAGGCACATAAAGCAAACCACGAAGCAGGCGAGCGAGGTAAATTTCATTAATATTAATACATAACGAACTACTCCATTTGAAAATAGAGATATATTCATAGATTTGAGATAATTAAAGTGTTTGAAACTGAAGTGCTTTGTTCTGAATTGGACCTCTAAACGTTGCACTTATGAATAACCTGGCATTTTAAGCACCCTGTTCAAATCCCTTTGATCAGGGTTTTTTATGTATCTATGTCATCATCCTTTATAATTTGGGTTAGTTAATAATTGGTTATATTTTTATGAATTGGCTATTTATCAGCAGCCCTTGCCTTTAAGCCGGTAACCATTACCTTCCTGTATAGCTTTCCCTTTCACCAGTTTCGACATGATCTTCATGATATTTACCAGCGATACATTGGTAAAATTGGCCGATATGGAGCACCTCACCAGGTTAATATCGGCACTAACCTTAACATTAAAGCGGTGTTCAATGCTGTTTAACACTTCGGGCAGGGGCATATTTTTAAATACAAATTCTCCGTTTGTCCAGGAGGTAAGCACATTCACGTCAACAGCTTCTTTTTTTACTGCGATGTTGTTATCCTTGTTAAACATCACCTCCTGGGCGGGTGTTAAAAAAATAGTTTGTGATTCATTGGTGTTATGCGCTTTGCCTATAACACCAACCTTACCGGTAAGCACATCAACTTTTACAAAATTATCTTCGGGGTAGGCTTTTACATTGAAACTGGTGCCTAAAACCTGGGTACCAATATTGCCGGTATGCACAATAAAAGACCGTTGTGTATCATGGGTTACATCCAAAAAAGCTTCGCCCACTAAAGTAATTTCCCTTTTATCCCCCCGGAATTTTTCTGGATAGGTTAATTTGCTGCCGCCGTTAAGCCAAACTTTGGTACCATCGGCAAGGGTAACATTCATGATCTTACCATTTGCCGCCATCACTTGCTTAACAGCAACCGGAGAAACATAATTAAGGATTGTATCGCGATAGATGTACGCGGCAAAACATAAGCCTGCCAGCATGGAGGCAGCAACCAGCCACTTCTTGTTAAAAGCCGGGGCTGATTTTTCCGCTCCATCAATTGCAGCTGTAATCCGGTTGTATACTTTATCCCTGTTGAATTCAACACCATGGTCATTGGCTTCGGGCTGGCTACCCAAATCAACTTTATCAAAGTATTGATTAACGAGTTCTTCCTGCAGGGATTGATCCTTAGCAGAGCGCTTTTTTTTCCTGGAATTAAACTTTCTCATGGTTTATATAAGTGTAGGATGCATTTGGCATGCCCTACCCCCTAAAGAAGTTTAAAGTTTTTTTAGATTGTTATTATTGGATTAACAAATACTAACTCATCATATAAACCATAAGCAAAGCAACAACCGAAGGCAGGTAATCGGTTAAGCCGGTACGCAGGTAGCGTAAAGCAATGGTCATCTGGTTTTCGACGGTTTTTATGGAGATGTTTAACCGCGAAGCGATCTCTTTATTAGATAAATACTCTTTACGACTAAGCGTAAATATCTGCCGGCATTTTTCGGGAAGTTGCGCCACATTAGTTTCCAATAGCTGGCTAATGTCGTTTTGCAGCAGTTTACTATCAGCCGTATATTTTTCTATCAATTCTTCTATCAACGCCAAATCAAGCGTGGCCTTTTGAGTACGAATATAATAGATAACCCGGTGGCGGATGGCAACTTTTAAATAGGATTCAAGCGAGGTGATGTTGAGCTGATTTCGTTTGGTCCAAAGGTCAATAAACAATTCCTGCACCAGGTCTTCACAAACATCGCTGTCCCTGAATAAATTGTAAGCTGCGTGGAAAAGTTTAGCCGAATATTTATTGTACAGTATTTCAAATGCCTCACGGTCATCCAGCCTTAGTAAATCTAATAATTTAGCATCGGGCCACATTTGATATTCCTTCGCTGGAAGCATAAATGGACTGTAAAACGGTTTCTGAATTGGATAGGCATATTTACAAGATTATTTTTAAATAAAAAACTTTTTTGTTTGAGGTACAGGGCAAACGCATCTAATTGGGTTAACATAACTTAACACATTTCAGATGTATGTTTTATAAATATCTAAAAATCAAATATTTATATTTTCACAAGGTTAACACTAAACTGGTGTATCCGCAATTTAGACGCACCTAAATATTTGTACCCGTTGTTGCCAATACGGTGTCGAATGTAGCTGGACCTTTTAACCAGGCCCAATTATGCATCAGGTTACCTTAAACCGGATTACTATAAACAAAAAACCCGACAACTTAACACAAGCCGCCGGGTTAAAAATAAACGTATAAATGAAGCTTTTAAACCATCTTACCCATTAACGGATCGGTATAGCTGTGGTTACCGGTTTCTACACGGCCTGCAAATCTTTTCTCAAAGCTATGGCTGCCGGTTATTTTAACACTGAAATCATACCAGCCGTGGCTTTTTGACAGATCGAGCACAAGCGAGCTTGCGCCTTTTTTATTTAATGCCAGTTTATGATTATTGGCTTTATAAGCATGATCTGTTATTTCAACGCTGTAAGTCTTATCTGCACTATGGTTAGCTAATTTCAGCGCTATGTTCCCTTGTTTATAATCGCACAACACATCAACCAATGGGTCGGCAGCGTTGCCTTTGTATTCGCGGTAAAAACCGTTTGGCCCATAAGTGCGCAGGTGGTATTCTCCATTTTCAAATTCATGCAAAGGCCATACATCGGCAAGGGTATCACCGGCGGTAACGGCGTAAGCCCAGGTACGCAATGGTTCCATTTGCTGCGCATCTTTAAAGCTGGCATACTTGCCCGGCGCGTAAACATTAAATGGCGATCCTAAAGCCTTATCGCCAAATAATTGCTTACTCGCATTGAACTTTATTTCGAATGATTTTTTATCGGCGCTTAATTTACCATCGGCATACAACTGGTATGGCAAAGCCGATGATGGCTTAATACCTTTTTCCTGCTGGGGCATATAAGGCGACGAATATGGATTTTGGTTGATCTGCGCTATCTCATCAGCAGTTAGCAATTTATAATCTGTTGGCAATTTTTTGAACTGCGCCTTGTGGATGCTTTCTAAAAATACATCTTTAGCCACAAACTCCGGGTTTTCAATCTTTTCGCCGTTATACGGGCGGAAGGTTGTAGATAGATCGCCGCAAACGGTACGCCTCCAGTTGCTGATATTTGGCTCCACAACGTTTTTGCCGGTTTTATGGCTCAGGAATTTCTCCAGGAACTGCAGAGTGGAAGTATGGTCAAACACTTCGGAGTTGACCCAGCCGCCCCTGCTCCATGGTGACGCAATTACCAAAGGCACACGGTAGCCTAAGCCAATCGCGCTTTCTCGGTCGTAAACCTCGGGATAGTTATTGCGGGCTTTTTCCTGCTCGTAAGTTACAAACTCAACACTGGTATCAATTCCTTTAGATACCTTGCCGGTGCCTTCTTTATGCGGATGTGGTGCTACAAATGGTGGCACGTGGTCAAAGTATCCGTCATTTTCATCGTAAGCCAAAACAAAGATGGTCTTTTTCCAAACATCCGGGTTTTGAGTTAAAATATCCAGCACTTCTGATACATACCAGGCACCATACCAGGCCGAACTTGGGTGATCGGAAAAATGCTCGGGTGCCGATAGCCATGAAACTGTTGGCAGTTGGCCACCTTTTACATCTTCCCTAAACTGGTGCAGTACATCGCCTTTAGGCACAAGTACTTCGCGTTCGGTACCCTCGTCATTATATTTAAGCGGACTTAAGGTGCGGTAATGCGGATCATTGGTATTGGTTACAAAACCTTTTTGGTGCAGGTTTTTTTCGCGTTGCGATAGTTTGGCAAACTTACCGGGATCAAGGCTGGCCATATCTTTTTTGATATTATCCAGGTCGCGGTTCTTTTGCTTCAATTGCTTTTTAAGATGATCGATGTGCGCATCACCCACAGGCAAAGCGGCAATTTGTTTTTCAACAGCTGCTATTTCATCAGGCAGAACGGTCGAACGTTTTTGCAGGTGAGCTATGTGCTTATCATACAGTTTGATATTGTACTGCCCAAAAAACTCCAAAGGATTATCCTGAAAATTTGACAACCACGGATCTTCTTCTCCCTCCAAACCGGTATCAATAGCTATTTCATTCTGATAATGTTTCCATGAAATTTCATGATCCTCCAAACGCTCGGGGAAGGTAGCCCAATTAAGGGTACCATAATCCATATCATCGTTCCAAACGTGGGCCAATGAATTTTCATGCTGCTCGGCACGGATGGTGCCGCTCCAAAAATACAAACGGTTAGGGTTTGTACCCGTTAACGCCGAGCAAAAGTTTTGATCACAAACGGTAAAGGCATCAGCAAGCGCGTAATAAAAGGGAATATCCTCGCGATTGTGGAAACCCATGGTTAAAGGCATATTTGAATATTCCTTAATGCTGTTACGTTTTACGTTAAGCCATTGGTCAAACTTACCATCGTTACGGGCATTTACCTGGTTGGCCCATGAATGCGGTAACGAGCTCATCCAGGTTGCTTTGGTATTTTTAATATCCAAATGGAAAGGCGCATAAGTTTCGCCTTTTTTGTTGGATTGCAACCAAACCTTATTTTTATTTGGCAAATCGATAGCGCGTGGATCATTGTATCCGCGCACGCCTTTCAACATACCATAAGTATGATCAAACGAGCGGTTTTCCTGCATCAGGATCACCACATGTTCGGCATCCATATAAGTACTGCCGGGTGCCGGGTTAATGGCCATCGCTTTTTGAATAGATTCGGGTAAAATACTGGCCAAACCGGCAGCGCCGGTTAATAATGCCGCTTTCTTAATAAAATCCCGCCTGGTATCGAGCATATTCAGTTTTGAGTTGTAAGTTTTGAGTTCTGAGTAATTAAACGTTCAGAGTTTGGTTTCAAATATTGCTATGATCTATGAACCATCAACTATGATCTTGCAGCTATCGTCTGTTCACATAGGCCTAATGAAAGCGTCATACCGTTGCCGCCAAGGCCATTGATGATAGTTACGCCCGGTTCAATATCAACAATCAGTTCGGTTGCGCCGTTGGTCATGCGTGGCAAAATACCATGCCATGATTGCAGTAGCTTCCAATCCTTAAAATTAGCAAAGGTGTGTAAGTAGCCCGTTATCAAATCATTAATAAATGCTTTATCAAATGGGTCATGAACCAGGCCATACTCGTGCGAATCGCCGATGGTTAGCTCACCGTTTCCATTTTGCGATGCCATTACGTGGATGCCCCATTTAAGGTGTGTGGCATACTCTTCCTCATAACGTTTACGCAAGGCCGGTAACGATGGCGCTACCTGGAAACCCGGGTAATGGATCATTGATAAACCGCCGCAAAGTGACGGACCAATACGCCATCCATCAGGCTGACTAACTAAACGCATCATTTGCAATTTACATTTGGTAATTTTAGTTTCGGCAAAAAGCTCCGGATATAAGGTTTCAAAATCGGCACCACTGCAAATGTAAATCTCGTCGGCCTCCCAGGTTGTTTTGCCCGAGTATACCTTTGGATGTTCGATACGACTGATAGCGGTGTTCCAATGAAATTCTACGCCAAATTTATCGGCCAGGTATTGGGCTACCTGCCCTACCGCCTCGCGCGATTCGATGATCATTTCTTCGCCGCTCCATAAAGCGCCTTTTAAGCCTTCGGTTTTTATAGCCGGTGATTTGGCAAGGGCTTCGGCCGGGGTTAATAACGCGCAATCGCGATATTGTTTGTTGGCTGCTACATATTCTTCAATTACCTGTAGTTCATCATCATGATAAGCCAGGTGAAACGAGCCAACTTCATCATGCCAGATCTTTGCTTCGGTGCAAATGGTTTTCCAGATGCTGCGCGATAACATGGCACGTTCATACATTGGGCCGGTAGCCTGCCCAATTGGCCATATCATTCCAAAATTGCGGATGGATGCGCCAACAGCGCGCTCATTACGCTCAAATACAGTTACTTTGTAACCACGCATGGCCAGGGCACGTGAAGTGGCCAGGCCAACTATGCCCGCGCCTATTACTATAGCATTTTTGTTCATTGGTTCAATGGTTCATTAGTTCATTGGTCCTGTCGCCAGGTCAACGTGTTCATTTTGAATTTTTGATTTTGAATTTTGACTTGCCCGGTAACTTTGCAGGAAGTATAATAACGACAGCACACCACACACACCGCCCACTACAGCTACAATCATTACACCCTCTTTAAAAAACACGCCCCAGCTAATAGTTGGACGACCTAATTCTTTAATGAGCAGGATGCTTACGCTGCCCAGGTAACCCATAGAATCGGCTATGTACATGATAAAGCCCACGTTGCTGCGATAGTTAAATGTGGCTATCATCCGATCGAAGAATATGGCATTGTAGGGTACGTAGCCCATATAAAGACCGAGGCCGGCCATCGTCATCCAGCTAACCGGGCCTATCATTTTAAGGGTAAATAATACTGTTGAGCCGCCTACCAGTACGCAGCCGCCAATAATAAACATATGGATGATGCTAAAGGCGCGCAGGTTCTTTTTAACCAGGATAAGCAAGCTCATGCCAACCAATACGGTTACAGATATAATAGAATCTATCCCTGTATAAATGCTGTTGCTTTTTACGCCCAGATCGGCCCAGATCTCTACCTCGAAGTTATCACGCACATCGCGCATAATGGTCAGCAGTACATAAATAACCAAAGTTAAAATAACACCCGGTAAAAAACGCACCAGGAATTGTTTACGTTCGGCGGCATTCATGGGGCTGCGCTCTGCACGCAACTGCTTATCTTCGGCAGTTGGGGCAGGCATCAGCTCTATACAAAAAACAAATAATAATAGGGGGATTACAAAGATAGCGCCGGTTAAAAACGGCATGTGGTATTCGTTAACATGAAAAACCGTGAGCAAAGTACGGCCAACTGTTTTTACAAACCCCGAAGCGAATATGAGGCTGATAGAGAGCACAGCGGCCATAAACTCGGTTGATCGCCTGCCTTCCAGATAGCCAAAAACCAGCCCCCATATTAATCCTAAAGGAAAACCGTTAACAAACAGGAAAACAATATTGAATGGAGCCGGTACAAAAGCGAAGGCCAACAAAGCAGCCCAGGCAATACCGATAAGCGTTAAAATATAACGCGCCCTGTTTTTGGCGTTAACTTCGGCAATAAAGCGGATACCATAAAATTTACTGGCCGTATAACCAATAACCTGGGCTATTACCAGCCATACCTTATAATCGATATGCAAGTACTGCTGTCCGGTAAAAGTACCAGCCGCAAAGGCTTTACGAAACGCGTACATGGATGTATACAACCCAAAAGCCGATACCGCCGCCATTACAGATAACAGGGAGTACGGCCATTTGGCAACCTTAGCACGCAGCTGATCCATCAGTTTCATAAGCCTAAACGGTTTACGGTGTAAACAACTAAAATAACACTCTTAATCAAAATACAAAAGTTTAGCAATGCTAAACTTTATTTATGAATGACAAACTAACTTTGTGTTAAGGTTTGGTTAAGGATGATTTGAAAATTTGGCGATTTGAAAATTTGAAGATGGGTTTATTTATATACAAACTAATCTAAATCTACACCAGACAAACGATTTTCAAATTTTTAAATCCTCAAATTTTCAAATTACCTTCATTTCTTTTCTTCAAAAAAATAAATCACCAGCATGCTTGCTTTAGTTTTGCTCCTATTTTTGGGGGTATGTGATATTCTACCATCGAACAACATAGAGTCGCCTTCGTTGAGCATGATTTTTTCATGGCTAAACTGGTATTCAATCTCGCCCTGTAAAACGTATTTGTATTCAAAGGCTTCGGTCTCAACCATAGGGCGTTCGGCGTCAGGTTCCAATTCAAGGATCACAATATCGATGGTTGATTTGCTGATAGATTGTGTAAAGACGCGCTGATAATGGAAGCCATTAGCATGCTCTTTTTCAAAATGCTCGTATTCGGCTTTACGCTTTATTAATATAGGTACCGGGTTATCCTTTGAACGAATATCTTTAAAAAACTCATTCATATCAATTTCCAGCGCTTTAATAATATCTATTAAAACAATAAGCGATGGTATGGTTCGGCTATTCTCTATCTGTGATATAAGCCCCTTACTTACATTGGCCCTGATGGCCAGTTCCTGAACGGTTATGTTTTTTTCGCGCCGGCGTTCCTTTATCCGATTACTGATCTGGATCAGTATGTCTTGTTCCATCGTGTTTAGTATTGGTAAACTTTTGCAAAGTAAAAATAAAAATCTGAGCCCCCAACCCCCTGAAGGGGGTGCTTTTGATTTACAGGGCTAAACCCTATAAACACGCTACTTGCTAACATTGAGGTAAACGTCAAAATATCTAATGCCGTATGCATAAAAACGGGTAAAATGAAAAAACTCCCCCTTTAGGGCTTGGGGCTCTCCCGGCCGTTTTTTCATAAACATTTAATAATATCATAACCTGTATCTGCTTTATTTGCAATAAATATAAAAACCTACTGATATGAGCTATTCTGCATATGATCCCCACGCCGTTATAAAAGAAGTATTTTCATTATATGAAAAATTTGGAGATGAAGACTATATAGGTGAACCGGTTTCGCAACTGGAACATATGTCTCAAGCCGCGGCGCTTGCACAGGCAGAAGGTTATGATGATGAAGTAGTATTAGCTGCCTTCTTTCATGATATCGGCCATTTATGTACCGAAGCCGGGGAAGCCGAAAGCATGGATGGTATGGGCAATGTTGACCATGAACAGATTGGTGCCGACTTTTTATTGGAACGTGGTTTTTCTGAACGGGTAGCCAACCTGGTACAAGGTCATGTAATTGCCAAAAGATATCTTACCTATAAATACCCCGAATATTACAACCGCCTCTCTGATGCCAGTAAAGCCACCCTTAATTTCCAGGGCGGGGTGATGACAGAAGACGAAGCCGCTGATTTTGAGCTAAATCCCGATGCCGAATTGATCATCAGGCTGCGTTACTGGGATGATATGGCCAAAGAGATGAATATACCTGTTGATAACATACAGCATTTAAAAAACATTGCACTTACTCATTTACAACAAGTTAACTCTTAAAACCCGACATTAAGTTTTTGTAACAAAAGTGTGATATTTCTGTTACAAAAACCACCTGCTTAACACAGGGTGAACAAAAGCTTAAGTATAGCTTAACACTAAATTAGTTTACTAATAATAAACAAAGTTTAGCATTGCTGAATGAAAAAAGCAAATATTTCACCCTTAAATTTTAGCAGATGAACCAGTTTTACCAGAGATTGAAAACCGCTATTGCGGTTTTGTTATTTTGTATTGCGCCATCTATACTAATGGCCCAAAGCAAAATAAGCGGTACTGTTACCGACGAAAACCATTTACCAGTACCCGGGGTAAGTGTACGTATTAAAGATCAAAACAAAGGTACGGTTACCGATATTGAGGGCCGCTACATCATTTCGGCAAGCGCAGGCCAAACATTGGTATTTTCTTTTATTGGCTACACCCCGCAAAACATTGTGGTTGCCGATAAAAATCTGATCAATGTGAGTTTAAACAGCGACAACAAGGTTTTAAACGAGGTAGTTGTTACAGCCCTTGGTATTAAAAAAGAAAGCCGCCGTGTTGGTTACGCCTTACAAACTGTACAAGGTGATGCTTTAACCACAGCCCGCGACCCTAACCCTATTACCGGTTTAATTGGTAAGGTTGCCGGTGTATCGGTTGGCCCATCTGCCGAGTTGTTGGGTAACCCCAACGTATTGATCAGGGGTAACCAGGTATCCTTATACGTAGTTGATGGTTTCCCTATCAACACAGATACTTATAACATCAGCCCCGATGATATTGAAACTTATACCGTATTAAAAGGCCCTGCTGCTGCTGCCCTTTATGGTAGCCGTGCATCTTATGGTGCTATTTTAATCACCACTAAAAAAGGTGCAAAAAACAAAAAAGGCTTAACTGTTGATATCAACAGCAGTACTGTATTAAACAGTGGTTTCCTTGCTTTTCCACGTACTCAAAACTCTTTCGGACCAGGTGAAAATACCTTTTACGAATTTGTTGACGGTAAAGGTGGTGCACCTGGTGGTGTGGATGGTGATTATGACGTTTGGGGTCCGTACTTTAACGGCCAGTTAATCCCTCAGTACGATAGCCCTATTGTTAACGGCGTTCGCCAGGGTACTCCTTGGTTGGCCCGCGGAAAAGATAACCTGAAAAACTTTTTACAGGTAGGTTCACAAACCAACAATAACGTAGCATTAGGCGTGGTTGGTGATAACTACACTACACGTTTTTCGGTTTCACAACAACACCAAACCAGCTATATACCTTCACAGTATCTGAATATAGCTAATGCTAACTTATACGCGTCATTTACCCCTACTCCTAAATTGACCTTTGAAGGTAATATCGACTTTAACAGGCAATCAACTGATAATTTTCCAGACGTTCAATACGGCCCTAACAGTATCATCTACAACATTGCAGTTTGGACTGGTGCCGACTGGGATATCAACGCTCCTGACATTAAAGCTATATGGCAGCCAGGTAAAGTTGGTGTTCAATCGCAATTTGCCGAATATCAACGTTACCATAACCCATATTTGTTAACCCAAAAATGGACCCGCGGTCATTACAAAAATGACACTTACGGTTACTTAGGTGGTACTTACAAATTCAACGATAACCTGAACTTAAGGTTACGTTCACAAATTGACACTTACGACATTTTACGTACCGAAGATCTTCCTTTTAGCGCCCACCCATATGGCCGTGAAGGTAACCAGGGCGATTACCGCGAAGACCGCAGGAATTTGTTTGATAACAATACCGAGTTAATTTTAAACTACAACTACACAGTTAAAAACTTCTTAAACCTGTCTGGTTTAGTAGGTTCAAACCTGCGTACCATGAGCTACAATTCAAGCTGGGTATCTACAGATTATCTTAACGTGCCTGAGGTTTATGCTTTCAGCAACTCAAAAAACCCTATCCAGGCTACCAGCTTTAACGCGTCTGAAAGAGTATTGAGCTTTTATGCTTCATTAGATATGTCGTTCGGTAAATATGCTACCTTATCTGGTACATACCGCAGGGATAAATCAAGCGCCTTCCAAAACGCCACCACTTATAATTATCCAAGTGTATCGGTAGCAACTGTAATTTCTGATTATATTAAACTGCCGGAAGTTATTTCCTTCCTGAAAGCTCGTGGTTCATATGCAAACGTAAGAGCAGACTCTTCAAGTCCAACTATCGGCCCTGCTCCGTTTAGCACAATTACCGCTTTTGGTGGTAGCACAGGGGCATCGTTGTTTAACAATCCACTGGGTTACGGATCAACATATACCTCTCCTTATAATGGTCCTAATTACGCGTTGAACTCTTCTTATAGCACCAGCAAGCCCTATAATAACCAAACAGCGGGCTCTGCAACTAATGATTTGTTTATCAACGATATCAAAACATCAACACGTGTAAATTACGAAGAAGGTTTTGACATTAAATTTTTGCAAAACCGCTTAGGTTTAAGTGGTACAGCTTTCCAGTATGTAGATGGTCCAATAGTATTGCATAACTCAATTGCGGCATCTTCTGGATATAATTACCTTAACCTTAATGCTTTAAAAACAAAAAGAACAGGTTACGAAGGCACATTAGAAGGTACACCAATTAAAAACTTAGGTGGCTTTACCTGGAATGTATTAGTAAACGTATCAACCAATAAAGAGATATTTAAAGAATTGCCTCCGGGCCAAAATGGTACCTACTTAACTTACTACAGTGAGGGCGACCGTACCGATATATTACGCGGCAGCAAATTTTTAAGAACCATAAGCGGCCAGATCATTAATGATGCTGCGGGTAAACCACTATCAGTTGGTGGCCAGGTGTTAGGTCATGAAAATGCTAACTATAGCTGGAGTATTGCTAATAATATCCGTTACAAAAACTTCAGCATGGGCTTCCAGTTTGATGGCTCTGTTGGTGGTGTTATCATCGATTACATGCACAACAAAACCATGCGTGGCGGTTCCAACATTGAAACAGCTACCGGTGCTCTTGGCGATGCCCGTTACCAGGATTGGAAAAACTTTGGTGTAGCTGGTTATAACGGCACTTATGTTGGTCCGGGTGTAACTGTATCAAATGGTACAGCCATAAACCTTGATTCAAAAACAGGCGCTATCTTAAACTACACAGCGTTGCAATTTGCACAAAACAAGCAAACCGCATTTGTTCAGGATTATGCAAGTAAATACTATAACGTTGATGAATCAAACCTGATGAGCAAAACCTTCTCAAAATTACGTGAAGTAAGTTTCAGCTATGATTTCCCTAAAGCATGGTTGCAAAAAAGCTTTATCCAAAAGATTTCTGCATCACTTTACGGTCGTAACTTATTGTACTTCTACAAAGACAAACGCTTTAAGGATGTGGATCTTGACCAATACAATGGTGCCCAGGCTTCAACTGTATTGCAATCGCCAACAGTACGCAGCTACGGCTTCAACTTAAATTTATCATTCTAAAATAACAGATGAATATGAAAAAGATATTTAGAATTTATTTACTGCCGGTATTTATGATATTGACGGTAACCAGCTGTAAAAAGAGTTTCCAGGAGTTGTCAGTTAATCCGAACGTACCAAATGCGGTGCCTGCTTCTCTTCTTTTTAATGGTATATTGAATAACATGGCTGATTTCCCTGATGGTTCAAACGAAATTTACGCCCAATACTATATTTACAATTACGATTATTATGGTAACAACCGCTATGATTTTGGCAGCGGCGACAACTACAACACTACGTTAAAAAACGTAGTTGCCATGGAAGGTCAAGCCATTAAAGCCGGCGCTCCGGCTGTTAACCCGTACAGCGCTTTAGGCAAATTTTTCAGGGCCTATTTTTTCAGCAAGATGAGTATGGAAGTGGGTGATATTCCAATGACCCAGGCTTTACAGGGCTTAGCAAATCTTACCCCTGCTTATGATACGCAAAAAACGGTAATGACCCAATCACTGGCCTGGTTAGAAAGTGCAAATACCGATTTAGCTGCTTTGATAACTAAAGGCGATAACACCCTTGCAGGTGATATTTACCTGAGCAACAGCTTAACAGCATGGCAAAAAGTGGTAAATACGTTCAGGATCAGGTTACTGATTCAGTTAAGTAAAAAAAATGGCGATATTGATGTAGCCGGCCAGTTTGCTACCGTTGTTGGCAACCCAACCAAATACCCGGTTATGACCAGCGCTGCCGATAACCTGCAATATACTTTCCTTAGCCCAACTAACTATTATCCACAAACACCGGATAACTTTGGTCAAAACGGTTCAAGACAAAATACTTCGGCTACTTACATCGGTTTATTAACCGGTTTAAAAGATCCACGTGTTTATGTAACCGCCGAACCTGCACGTTACAACGTTGATAACCTTAAAGAAAGCCCTACAGCGTTTTCATCATTCATTGGTGCCGATCCGGGTTTGGATTTAGGTGTGATGTATAACAACGCGGGTTTGCAGAAGTACTCGTTCCTGAACAGAAAACGTTATTACTCAACCTACACCGGCGAACCAGCTATTCAGATAGGTTACGCCGAGCTGATGTTTAACATTGCCGAAGGTATTAACCGCGGCTGGGCAACCGGTAATGCCGAATCTTACTATATTAAAGGTATCCAAACTTCATTGGCATATTACAGTATCCCTACAGGTACAGGTACTTTCACTGCATACTTTTATCGCCCAGGTTCAACAAGTACAGCTAATTTAGCCAACTACGATACTTATACCATCAATGTTAACTGGGATACTTATTATGCACAAGCCGGTGTTAAATACACTAATGATGCTGCCGGTCTTACCAAAATATTGCAGCAGAAGTACCTGGCCTTATTCCGTCACTCAGGTTTAGAGTCGTACTTTACTTACCGTCGTACAGGTGTGCCAACCTTTACAACAGGCCCTGGTACAGGTAATAGCGGTCGTATTGCTTCGCGTTTCCAGTACTCATCTTCTGAGCGTACTTCAAACTCTGCTAATTACAATAAAGCATTAGCCAGCCAGTATGGTGGTAATGATGATATTAATGGTGTAATGTACATCCTTAAATAATAAACACATCAACAACGAACAATGCAGAGGCCCCAGGTAACAATGGGGCCTTTGTTTTAAATCAAAAAACCTATGAAAAAGATCATTTTATTACTGGCGCTTGCTCTGGCATTTAACGGATCATTTGCCCAGCAGCACAAAACCCAAAACGTTGTTATAGTAACCATCGACGGCTTACGCTGGCAGGAAGTTTTTCGCGGGGCCGATTCGGCAATCATCAACTCAAATGATACCCGCGATAAAGACGATGTACGTAAAAAATACTGGAAAGCTACCGCCCAGGATCGTCGTAAAACACTGATGCCGTTCTTTTGGTCGGTATTGGAAAAACAAGGCCAGTTTTATGGTAACCGGGATATCGGCAGCAAAGATGAAGTAGCCAACCCTTATCATTTCTCGTACCCCGGCTATAACGAAATCTTCACCGGTTTCCCCGATAAAAGGATGAATACCAACGATCCTATCACCAACCCCAACATGAACCTGCTGGAGTTTTTGAACAAGCAAAAAGGCTTTGAAAACAAAGTAGCCACATTTGCATCATGGGAAAGGTTTACGCAGATTCTGAACGCGCCGCGCTCGGGCATGCTTATCAACGCTGGTTTTATGCCTTTGGCCATACCGGGAATGAACGACCGATTGAAGCATTTAAATGAACTGCAATTTGAAGCCCCACGCTACATCAGCGATTCAACAAGGATCGACTTTATTACTTTCGAGTTTGCTAAAAACTATATGATGCAGTATAAGCCCCGTGCCTTATACCTTTCTTTTGATGAACCGGATGATTTAGCCCATGCCGGTAACTACCAGTTTTATTTAGATAGAATACAGCAGGAAGATGGTTTTATCAAACAGATTTGGGATTACATCCAAACCGACCCGATGTATAAAAATAAAACCACGCTGATCATCACCTGCGATCATGGCCGTGGCGATGTACCTTTAAAAAACTGGCATGATCACGGTGCCGAAACGCCAAATTCAGAACAAACCTGGTTTGCCGTTTTAGGGCCAGACAGCCCTGCAACCGGCGAAATGACATCGACAGTAACTACCTACCACAAACAGCTTGCCCAAACCATAGCCAATTTATTAGGCTTCGATTTTAAAGCAGCAGCCGGTCATGAAGTTGGCGATGCTATTGGCAGCGTTACCCGGGGTAAATAACTATATTGTTCTATTAAATGGTAAAATATGAAAGCTAAATTAATTTTATCAGCTTTAGCATTACTGAGCACAGGTAGTTTTACATATGCTCAGCAACAGGTAAACGTTTTACAGGTACCGGGCGTTAATCAGTATGCTAAAATTGACACTGCCGGCACATCTGTTTTGCCAAGCGGCAGGTATATAACGCCGGCAGGCAAAACCATCCGCATCACGCATGATCCTTTTGGCTTATCCATTTCGCCCGATGGCAAAAAGGCGGTAACGCTGCACAATGGCGTTTTCACCCTGATTGACATTGCTACCATGAATGCCACCCGGGTGCCGGGTTATGGTAAAAAAATAATTTCCCCGCTTCCTAACGGATCATTTTTAGGGGTTGCATTTTCGCCCGATTCAAAAATGCTTTATTTAAGCGGGGGCGATAACGGCGCGGTAATTGTTTTTGATACGGATAAGTTTATAAAAACAGATTCGTTATCACTCAACGGCGCCATTGGCGGCAAGGATTATGATGACAGCTTTACATCAGACCTGGTACTTAACGCCGATAAAAATGAGCTATTGGTTCTTGACCGGGGTAACTTCCGTATGGTGCGGGTGAACTTAGGCACCAAAAAACTAACCGCCTCAATTGACGTTGGCCGCCAACCATTTGGACTGGCCTTGAGTCCCGATAAAAAAATAGCCTTTGTAGCTAATGTAGGCATGTACTCGTACCCGCTTATTGCAGGAGCTACACCTAAAAATGCCGATTCGATCATGATCTCGCGACACCCTTATGGCGATAATACCAAAGAATCGCGCGAGGGCACCATAGTTGAAGGACGTAAGATCCCCGGTGTTGGCAGCCCATCATCGCCAGAGGCTATGAGTGTTTTTACTATTGATTTGGCTACAAATACCGTCATCAGTAAATTTAAAACCGGCCACCAGGTTGGGCAAATGCTGGAAGATGCCGAAGTAACCGGTGGCGCAAGCCCCAACTCTATAGCCGTTGGCAACCAGTATGCCTATGTTACCAATGCTACTAATGATAACATCACCATTATTGATTATAAAAATCATAAACTACTGGGAGATATCCCTATTAAAGTTGATAGCCGCATTGATAAATTTCGTGGATTATTGCCATTCGGGATCTGTTTAAGTAAAGATGAAAAAACATTATACGTTGCCTTGTTAGGCTTTAACGCTGTAGCGGTAATTGATGTGCCAACTAAAACAACTAAAGGCTTAATCCCAACAGGTTGGGGAACATCGCGTGTAAAACTATCGGCAGATGAAAGCGAATTATACATTACCTCATGCCGTGGTTATGGCGCAGGGCCAAATGGTGGTTTCGGCTTTGTTGCCCCGCCGCAAGGCACTTACATCGGTGATATCCAGCTGGGAACTTTTCAAAAAGTCCCCATGCCCGATCAGGATCAACTGGCCGTATACACCAGGCAGGTATTGGCAAATACATTTGTAAGTACCAGTGTACCGGCCGCTACTAACAATCCTTTACCTGTTTTACCGGGTACATCAGCCACCCCAATAAAATACATCGTTTACATTACCAAAGAAAACCGCACTTATGATGAGGTTTTCGGTCAGCTTAAAAACGCCAACGGCGATAGCACCCTGGCCCGTTTTGGCGTTCATTGCGAGTATACTTTACCCGATGCTTTGCGTGTGCAGTTCCCTAACCTTAATGTATCGCCAAATCATATAAAAGTTGCCAATCAATTCGCCTTTGCCGATAATTATTATTGTGATAGCGATGCCTCTATCCATGGCCATCACTGGATGATGGGCGTTATACCTAACGAATGGGTTGAAGCCAATTCAAACGTAAGCAAAACGGCTAAACTGTTTTCTAAGGCTCCTGGCCGACGTTTCCCCGGTTCAACCGGCAGCATGGACCCTGAAGATTACGCGGAGACCGGCGGTTTATGGGAAGCGTTGGAACGCAAGCATGTGGATTTTTACAACTTTGGCGAAGCCAACGAAACGGCCCACGTTCGTGAAGATTGGGAAGATACGGCAACCGGCGCGGCCCATATTGTAATGGTGCCCATGCAGAAAGCACTGTTTACCCGTACCAGTCATAACTATGCCGGGTTTAATACCAACATTCCGGACCAGTTTAGGGTAGAGCAGTTTAAAACCGAATTTACCAAAATGTGGATCAGGGGTAAAAAGAAAATGCCTTCATTGATCACCATGCAAGTGCCTAATGATCACGGGGCCGATATAAGGCCCAAGGACGGTTATCCGTACAGGCAATCGTACATGGCGGATAACGATTTGGCTGTAGGCCGTATGCTCGATTTTTTATCACATACCAAATACTGGAAAAACATGCTGGTAATTATAACCGAAGATGACCCGCAAGGCGGTGTAGATCACCTGGATGCCCACCGGTCTATCCTGATGCTGGCCGGGCCGTATGTTAAAAAAGGATATGTAAGCCATACACATGCCAATTTTGGTTCGATATTAAAAACCATTTATAATATATTGGATGTGCCTTATGTAAACCAGTATGACGTTACCGGGTCTTTACTACAAGACTTTTTCACAAACAAGCCCGACTTTACTCCTTATACTTTTATCAACAGCGATACCCGCATTTTTGATACCAAAAAAGCAATGGCCCGTTACAGTAAAAACACCAACTGGCGAAAGATAAAAAAGAGTATAGAGATGGATGATGAAGACCGCGAACGCGAGGACCACTACAAACAGCAAAAAGGGAAAAAAACATCAGGTACTATAGTAAACTAAATTCACACCTAAAGCCGGGCATATCCCGGCTTTATATTTCACTCAAAATCAACTACAACCAATGCGCTTAATTATAATATCATCTTTATTAGTACTCCTGCTGCCTAAAGACAACTGGCAGCCCAACCCTCCCCCGCCCTTAAAGCATAAGTTTATAGTGGCCGCCCACCGTGGCGATCATGTGATCTACCCCGAAAACACCTTGGCGGCCTACCAGGAAGCCATTAAAAATGAAGCAGATTATGTAGAGATAGATCTGCGGACTACAAAAGACGGGCAACTGGTGAGCATGCACGATGGCAGCGTAACCCGCACAACGGATGGCAAAGGCTACATTAAGGATTTTACGTTTGATGAGCTACTGATGCTCAACATCAAAAATAAAGATACCACCAGGAAAGAAACGCTCAAGATCCCGACTTTTGATCAGATCCTGTCGCTTTGTAAAGACCGCATTTACATTTACCTTGATTTTAAAGCCGCCGATCCGGATCAGGCTTACGAGGCGATCAAAAAACATGGCATGGAAAAACAGGTATTGGTATACATTAACAGTACCGCGCAATTTACCGGCTGGCGCAAAACCGCGCCTAAAATGCCTTTGATGCTTAGCTTGCCCGATAGTGTTAAAAGTGTAGCAGGTATGGATAGTTTTATCAGCAAATATCACCCGGATATTTTGGATGGCGCATACAACCAATACACCAATGATATGGTTGTTTTGGCTGCCAAATACCATATCCCGGTTTGGCCGGATATTCAAAGCGCGGGCGAAGGCCCTGCAGATTGGAACAAGGCGCTGGATAAAGGCTTGATGGGTTTACAAACCGATCATCCCGCAGCACTGGTGAAGTTTTTGAAAGAAAAAGGCTTAAGATAACCATTGAGCCTAACGAAGGGAGAGACCGTGCGGTTTCCCTCTTGGCAGGGGCGCAGGATTGTATCGATCATAATACACCCTGCTGCCACCCGGCCATCCCCCCCCCACTCTCCTCCTGACAATTAACAAAGAGAGCTTTCGCTAAGCTTATCAACCAAAAAAAGAACGCTATTTAAAGCTCGTGGTACCATCGCCCTGGTATGCAAAGCGGAAGGTGTAAAATCTTGATGCAGGCCTTTTGGTAAGGTCGGCAAAATCTGCAGTGGTGGTATTAGGGTTGCCTTTGTAATAGCTTATCATTTCAACTTTGGCGTAATTGCCCGCGCTGGTTTTTATCACAAATATTTTACCGGGCACGGTAAGGATAGCATGTGTTGGTGCTGTATCGGCAGTATAGGTATACCAGCCTGTTATCGCATTTGCACCCGTAGCGTCGGCTTTATAACCATCGGCAGGGGCTGCTAAAAGGGTTTCAAAAGTGCTGCTTACAACCTGCCCCTGGGTGGTACCTATACCAGATGTGCCGCTGTTTACAAATATGCTGGTACTTTTAAATTTAAGGTCCCATTTATTGGTAGCCGTATCGGCACCGGTTACCTGGGTACCGGTTGAAAGGCTGTAGTAAACATTCCCGGTTGATCCATCAAGATCGGCTACAGTTTTGGTAGTAAGTTTACTCACTACAGGGGTTACATCGTTGTTATCTTTACTGCAAGACGATGCCAGTAAAATTACCGCGGTACTTAACGCTAAAGACATGGTTGTGATCGTTTTCATTTTTTTATGTGTATTTGAATAGTTAATTATTGATTACTTGCTAAAATTGTAGGCCAGGCCCGCATAGATCAGCCTGCCGGGCAGGTTTAGGATCACCAGGCTATCTTTGTAGTTGAGCAGGTTTTGCGCCGTAAGCTGCACCCTGATGGCATCTTTCATGAACATTTTTGACAGCGACGCATTTACCAGCACATAGCCTTTGGTGTATTCATCGTCGCGGTTTACAATGCCATTGCCGTCGCTATCCTTATAACCGTACCGGCCGCGGTATATGGCCCTTACCGACACGTTGATACCCGTTTTTTCATCAAGGTAATTTACCCTCACATTCCAGGTATATTTTGACCTGCCGAGCAAGCCGCCGTAATCACTCCGCTTAATAACCTTGGTAAGGTTAGTTTCAGGATCTTTGGTAAATACTTCACCGGCTTTTATCTGGTCAAGCACATCCTGGTCATAAGCCTCAAGGTATTGAAAGCCCGCGGCCACTTGCAGGGGTTTAAAAAGCTGGTAGCTCAAATCGGTTTCTATCCCCTGGGTAAATACTTTATTAAGGTTGAAGTAGGAGAATACCGATTGCCCGTTGGTTTTTATGGCGATAGCCGCCGTCTCTATTAGGTTATCAATATTGTTTCGGAATACGTTGGTGGTCCAGTACAGTTTATCGGTTGGTTTGTAGCGGTAACCAAAGTTGAACGAGGTTGAACTTTCGGCATTCAATCTTTTCAGGGTTGATGGATCTATCAGTACCGTTTCAATCTGCCCTTCCTGTTGCAGCCGTTGAATCCCGGCGGCGGCTTCTTCGTAACCAAATACACTGTAGCCAACTTCTGCATTGGTAAAGTTTAAATATAGCTGCCTGAAATCGGGCGCTTTGTAGCCCTTTCCCGCCGAACCTAAGATGGTTAGTTTAGAACTAAGCGCATAGCTTGCAGCCAGCTTGGGGCTAAACTGCGATTTGTAAACGCTGTGCGCATCGTACCTGCCACCGGCAATGATATCCAGTTTTTTAACCGGCAGCCAATCGGCCTGGAAATAGCCATAGCCCGATGTAAATGATTGTTGTTTGGTATACCGGGTGGCCTCTACAGTTTCGTATTGGCCCCCTGCCCCGGCAGTAAGTTTAAGATTACCCGTAAGGGCGTAGTCGTTTTGAATTTCGCCCCGGTTAAAGGTTTGGTTAAAGTAGGTTTGGTCATAAACCGAACCATTATCTTCATACCTGATATCGGAATTGGTTTTATAGGTAGACCGGTATAGCTGCAACACCGATACATCCTTTTTACTGAAACGATGGGTTAATACCGGCGCTATGTTAAAGTCCTTTTCGGTCCCCTTGCCCGCGGCATAGCGGTTATCATCAACTAAAAACCGGCTATCCTGGTTATTGGTATAATACCGTACCGATAGCCTAAGGCTGGTGTTATCATCAAATTTATAAGCCGTTTTACCATTAAAAGTATAGCCCTCAAATGGCGATACCGTTGGCACGCCCGATGATGGCTGTAAGGTATAACCGCCGCTGCTATACCGATTTACAAAGCCTGAGATATAAAACTTATCGGTTTTGTAAGCGGAGTTGACGCTCAGATCGGCAGTTTTGTTGGTACCGTATCTACCTGCCAACCCGCCTGTAAAACCTTTAACCGGTTCATTAGTAATAATGTTAACAACACCAGCCATAGCCTCGCTGCCGTATAGGGATGATGTTGGGCCTTTAACAATTTCAATACGATCAATATTATTGGTAGTGATACGTGATAGTTCCAGGATGCCGGTGCTACGGCCTATGAGCGGCAGGCCATCAATCAAGATCAGCGTATAAGCTGGATCAAAACCCTGGATCTGGATGCCCTGGCCGTGCGGGTCATCGAGGATGGTCATGCCGGTTTGTTCGCTCAATACTTCATTCAGTCGCACCAATCCTCTTTTTTTAATTTCTTCGGATGTAATGCGGGTGATGGGGATGGGCACCTGTTGCAAACTTTTCAGCGTGCGCGTGCCGGTTATTACTACCTCTTTCAACTGCCTTGATGCGCTATCCTTCTTTAAAGTATCCCGTTGCTGTGCCCGGGCATTGGTTACAGTTAGCGCTGTCAACAGGAAAAGAGAAATATAAATATGCATTTATTTAGACTAATTAAAAATAATGATGCAAATTTGTGCTATTCCTAAGATGTTTAGTCAACGTTAAACGGATTGAAAACAACGCCAAACGGATTTTATGCGCATTACCTTTACATCACCATCACAAAAAAGCAGGCAACTTATACTTGATTGCCCTGCGACGGCAACCAGTGACCTCCTTACAGAGCGCAATTCAGTTTTACATTTGGCTACCGGCGATGTTACTATTCAAAGCACCTGGTTTAGCGGTGCATGTATTATTGTAAGTTATTGGGATATTAAAAAGCCATCGCCTATTAGCATAAACTGCGATTGTTTTTGCTGGATATTGAATTTTGTGATAGACGGCGAACTGGCGATACAGCTATCGAAAAAAGAACTGGCATTAAAAGCAGGAAGGTACCATACCTTTTATAGTACATTGCTTAATGTTGACATCAGCAGTAAGTGCAAAAGCCAAATGCTTAGCATCTGCCTAAAAAAAAGCTTTATAGAAAAATTACTGGGCAACAACCAATTGCCCGCCCCTTTTGAAAGTAACGGGGATAAACATTTTACCTTAATTACAAAAGGTACCTATCAAAACAGTTCGCTAAGTTTATTGGTTAACGGGTTATTAAATGCCGACCAGCCAGTATACATCAAACGCATTTTTTTAGAGGCTAAGATATTAGAACTTTTATCTACGCAGTTACTATACCTTGAGAGTAGGGTTGATCAGACAGAAATTTTTAGTGCTGATGATAGGGCGCGTTTGCAGGAGGCGAAAATGTTAATAGCGCAAGATTTACGGTCGCCGTGCTCGCTTACAGAATTATCGCGCAAAACCGGGCTTAATGATTTTAAACTGAAGAAGGGGTTTAAAATTTTGTTTGGCAATACTGTTTTTGGCTACCTGGCCGAGCTGCGGATGGATGCGGCTTACAAGTTATTACAGGAAGGCGAACGCGTGGGTATAGTTGCCGAAACCGTGGGTTATAAAAATGCGCACCATTTTACAGCTGCTTTCAAAAAGCGGTTTAATGTTTTGCCAAGCCAGGTGCTTAGGTTATTGTTGATTATGGTTAATGTAGCTTGCTATGTTTAGGTTTACAATTTGTACAATTGTAAGATGCTGTTTAAAAACGAAAAAACAGGTCGTCATTGCGATTTTTAAAAACCTTGGACTGTGAAAGTGACGAAAGAACTCTTCTATCCACCCTGTCATGCTGAGGAACGAAGCATCTATTCGCGAACTTTCAGGGCGGACATGCATGGCGTAGAATAGATGCTTCGTTCCTCAGCATGACAAACTTTTTTTACAAAACGCCCATTGATATGAGGAACAACGAAGTAACGACGAATCTTTTTGACTATAATATCTTTTTCAAAACCATTCCTAACCAGATGCTAACATACCATGAAAACATTAGATGATCTTTTACTTCTTGGCGATGAGCGTCTTTACCAGGTGTGTCAACCGGTTTTACCTACAGAACAGCCGCAAATAGCCGGCTGGGTGGCAGATATGCACAACGTGATGGAACAGATCAGGGCAAGGTATAATTTCGGCAGGGCTATAGCGGCACCACAGTTGGGCATTATGAAAAGGCTCATCTATATGAATATCGATAAACCCGTTGTTTTTATTAACCCTGAGCTAAGCGACCTGAGTACCGATATGTTTGAGTTATGGGACGATTGCATGAGTTTCCCCAATTTGTTGGTTAAGGTAAAGCGCCATCAGCAAATAACCATTAATTACCTTGACGAACAATGGCAACCGCGACAATGGACAATGGATGGCGCCCTATCCGAACTGCTTCAACATGAGTACGATCATTTAAACGGTATCCTTTGCACCATGCGGGCTATTGACAATACCTCTTTTAAATGGCGGTCATCGTAAAGCCGAATTTGACCAAGTTAGGATTACCACCTACAGTAGTATGGAGCGCTGTCCCATATTTTTTCTACAAAGCCTCCTTCTACAGGATTACTGTGTGTACATAACTTTCTAAAAAGAAAAATGTCATTTCGATAGAGCGAAGGTGGGGCAAGAGCGGGGCGCGAAAGAGAAATCCTATACGAGCGAAGATCAAACGCAGCCCCTCGTATAAGATTTCTCACCCTTGCCCTCCAAAATCCCGCCCTCCAGGGGTTCGAAATGACAACGTTTTCTTAAACGTGATAATATTAAAAAGATGTGTACACCCGCTAGCCTATGGGGGAAGAAAACCTTAACATAATAACATTGGTGTAAAACCACTACTACAATAAATATTTATTGCATTTTGATTTTGGTTTACTAAATTGCTTTATATAAACCTCAATGATTGCGCCTTACAATCAGCATAACCAATTTTAAACTTTAATCAAAGCTATGTTAACTGATCGCCGGAAATTCATTAAGCACCTGGGTGCTTCTGTATTGCTCACTTCTGCAACGCTTAATAGTCTCGCGGCTAAAGAAGAGCATGAGCTGAACATCCTGATGGCCGAAAAACGTACCGGGCCAAACGACAAGATCCGCATTGCTACCATAGGCATGGGCATTATGGGTTTTAATGATACCCGCGCGGCCTTAACCGTTCCGGGTGTTGAACTGGTTGCCTGTTGCGATCTGTATAAAGGCCGGCTCGACAGGGCAAAGGAATTATATGGCTCTACCCTTTTTACTACCGGCGACCACCGCGAAATACTGGCCCGTAAAGACATCGACGCCGTAATTATTGCTACCAGCGATAACTGGCACAGCCAGATTGCCATTGATGCCATGCACAGCGGCAAAGCCGTTTACAGCGAAAAGCCAATGGTACACCAGATAAGCCAGGGCCTTGCCGAAATTAAAGCCCAGCGGGATACCAAAATGGTTTTCCAGGTGGGCAGTCAGCGGGTAAGTAGCATCGCCTATAAAAAGGCCAAAGAATTATATGAGGGCGGTGCCATCGGGCAGATCAATTCTATCGAGGCATCATTTAACCGCCAAAGTGCTTTAGGTGCCTGGCAGTATACTATCCCTTTTGACGCGTCGCCGCAAAATGTGGATTGGGCCAGGTATCAATCAAACGCCAAAATGAAATACGATTATGATAGCAAGCGCTTTTTCAGGTGGCGCAACTACCGCGAATATGGTACTGGGGTAGCCGGCGACCTGTTTGTACACCTGTTGAGCGGCATCCATTTCATCACCGGGTCAAAAGGACCAGAACGCATTTTTTCCATTGGTGATTTGGCTTATTGGAAAGATGGTCGTAACGTGCCCGATGTGATGAGCGCTGTAATTCATTATGGCGAAACCAAAGAACATCCCGCTTTCCAGGTGACTTTACGGGTTAATTTTATCAGTGGCGAAGGTGAACGCAGCACCACCAAAATAGTAGGCTCCGAAGGTGTGCTTGATTTGGATGATGAAAACAGCTTTACCATCAGCAAACATAAAATGCCCGCAGCACCAGGCATAGGTGGCTGGGATTCATTATCAACCTTTACCGAAGCACAGCAAAAAGCTTTGATGGACGATTATAACAAACGCTACTCCCAGGCAGATCAGCAACGACCAACTTCGCCTGATATCAGCTACCGGGTACCCGATGGCTATAATTCATCTCACGATCATTTTACCAACTTTTTTGATTCGATGCGCACCGGCAAGCCGGTTGTGGAAGACGCCGTATTTGGCTTCAGGGCTGCCGCCCCCTGCCTGGCCTGTAATGATAGCTATTTTGAAAACAAGGTGATCCATTGGGATGCGGAGAACATGAAAATTGTATAACACTGCTAATACTGCATAAATATCTGATAATGAACAACTAAGGCGTTCCACGAAGTTTACATTCCAAAAACGTTAACTACCTGATATTGAGAAGAAAAGGTGTTCGGGGTGTTCCAGGCGTTCCACCCGTTCCGGTGGAACACCCTTGAAAACGTATTGGCAAAACAAAAGCTTCCTGAATATCTGTCGCTTTATTTTCACCCAGGCTTTTATGTCAAAAAAAAACGCCCCCGGATCTCACACCGGGAACGCCCATAGCATTTAATATGCTAATCAACTAAATCTCAAGGCTATTTGAGAAGCTGTTTATTTTTTTGTAGAGACACATCACATGTGTCTCCCGCGTGCAAATCAAGTTTGGAAATCGGCAGGCAAATCGCGATTTGCAAATCCACTCTGTATAGCTGGAGACGCATGTGATGCGCCTCTACAGAAAAAACAAATTAAACAGCTCCTGAATATAAGCCCGAGAGCATTTAAAAGCAGGGCAGTGTACGCCCTGCTTCCTTATTAATTTATCCTTCTGAAATCGATATTAGTAAGCTTAATACCCGTTGTTCCCAGGCTTGAACCGCCTGAACGAATTACCAGGTAAACTGTACCCGCTGTTGGGAATGATACCACGTTGCCATTACCGGCACATGAAAGCGATGACAGCAAAGCATCAAAAGGTGTTTTACCGCAGCCATTCCAGGTATTTAGGGCAATGCGGGTACCGCCGTCGCTATAGTCCTGGCCAGCTACCGGGGCTGCTTTGCCTACGTACACTTCAAACCAGCAGTCGGTAGCACCCGATCCGGCTACGTTCATGTCAATTTTATATTGTTTGTTGGCACGCACTTCAAATGTTTGCAGGATGCCTTGCTGGCCCCAGTTACCACCGGTTGCCAATACACTACCGTCTTCATTAACCTTAAAGGTTACGCCGTCGCCGTATTTTACAATACTCCACTTGGTTTTATCAACCATGTTGTTTTTAGGCGTAACAGCATCCAGGAAATCATCGGCACTAAAGTAAATGATCACCTTATCCATAGCGCTGTTAACCGCTTGTTTGGTTGAATTGGCAATTTTAATACCCATAGCCAGCGTTTTGCCGGCGTACTTGCTCATTTGGGCAATTTTGATCTTGGGTACAATGTTGCCTTTCATGATATTGTTATCCAACGTAACCGTGTCTTTAGTCGCCAGTGTAAAATCGGCAGCATCCAAAACCACGGTGTTGGCAGGCAGCGCGCCAGAGGTGATCAAACCCGCGATAGCGGCATTGTCAACGCTCACATCTACAGTTAAAGGTGCAAAGTTCGATTCGCCGCCACGGTATACCGGCACCGAAAAGTTGGCCGTGTTTGCCACGCTGTCTACCACATATTTGGTATCGGTAAGCGCTGCTACCAGGGCATTAGTTTTTTCGGCCTGTGGGAGGTAAACCATTGTTGTTGGCGTAGTTTTTGGTCCTTCCAAAAACTCCTGCTTGCAGGATAACACCATGGTAAGCATTAAACAGGCAGACAATTTTAGTATTGATGATGCATGAGTTTTCATAAAATATCTTTTAATTAATAATTCAAATCATGAAGCCCATCGCGCCAAAACATAGCGCGATGAGCCTGTTATTTTACCAACCGGGATTTTGTGTCCAGTGTGTTTTTGCAATTTCGCTTTGTGGTATAGGGTACCAGTTCATTTTATCATAAAACGCCCTGTTCTCTAATTTTTTAACCGCGTAGGTATTGGTAGCACCAGCATTGGTGATCTCTATCCGGTTTACCGATCCATTAAAGTACGCTACACCCTTTTTCCAGCGGCGAACATCCCACAAACGCTGGTTTTCAAAGCTTAGCTCTACATTACGCTCATGCTCAATACGGGTCTGGTTTAATTGTGCCGCCGTTATTGCGGGCATACCTGCGCGCTGCCTAACCAGGTTAATGGCCTTTAAAGCTGTCATCCCGTAACCTTCAGGGTCGGCATCGGCACCGTAGGCGTTAAACATGGCTTCGGCAAAGTTCAACAGGGTTTCGCCGTACCTGAAATAACCCCAGGCGTGGTTAGCAGTGGTAGCATTTGTTAAATCGACCGATTGATTAACCCATTTTGACAGGTAATAGCCTGTTTTGGTAGCATTTTGCTTTGGCAAACCACTGCTGCCGCCTGTATAGGTTTGTATCACGCTACCTTTAAATGAACTCCCGTTGTAAACTACGGTAGCTGCAAAACGAGGATCGCGGTTGCTGTATGGTGCTGCCGCGTGTGTTGGGTTAGCCCAATCAAACGGAACGGCTGTGCCCGCTGTTACCACTTCATAATCGTTCACAAAATTCTCGGTAGGCGTAATGCTGTTGCCATTACTGTTTTGAAACGCGATAGGAAAATTGTTATATTCCAGGTAATTGATTGCACCATACCGGCGATAAAAAATATACTCTTTAGATGAGGTGTTATTTGAACCAAAAAGGTTAGCGTAACTGCCATCAAGCGAATATTTATTGAGGGCAATAACATCATACGATGCCTTGGCGGCCTGCGCCCAGGTGGTGGTTGAGCCGGCATCTTTAAATAACGGACTTGCACCATATAAAAGCGCTCTTGCCTTCAAAGCTTTGATAGCACCCTGGGTAACCCGGCCATCATCATACCATGAATAAGGCGAAAGATCGGCCGGGATAATGGCGGCTGCCTTATCGCACAGGTCGGCAATATATTTAATACATTCATCTACCGAGTTTCTTTTGATATTATCCCAACTGGCTGTGTTGCTGTAATCAAGTGGCTGCTCCAATATAGGCACGCCGCCATAGCGCTTTACCAGTTCCATGTAGAAAAACGCTTTCAAAAACAACACTTCACCCTGCATAAACTTTACGTTGTTGCGGGCATTAAAATAAGTGGTTGAATCTGTTGAGGTGATCTTGCCTTTAATGTAGCTGATATCAACCTTGTCTTTATTTTGAAGGTATTCATTGGCCTGTCTTATGCCGTTAAAATTATAAGCCCAGGCATCGTCGGGGTTACTGTATTGGTTCCAGATCCCGTTATTAAAGGCCTGCGCTTTGTCGCTCACGTTGGTAGCTTCGGCATTATCCGTTGCCGATTCCAGGTTGAGGTTGGCAAATCCATCAGGTAAATAACTGTATGTGTTCCAAACTACCTGTTGTACGTAAGTATAATTTGCATATAGCTTATCTACAGTAATATCGGCCTTTATAGTTTTCACATCCAGGTAATCCTTTTTACAGGAGTACAGTAACGCACTCATTACCAAGGCTGCTGTTATATAATAATTTCTTTTCATGTCTTCGTAATTACTAATATTTACTACTACAATTTCACTTTTAAGCCAAAGGCCACCACTTTCATTAAAGGATACCCCATTGATAGGCGCTCGGCCTCCAGGTTGTCTATTTTATCCCAAACAATAAGGTTGGTACCGTTCGCAAACACCCTTATGGCATCCAGTTTCTTTAAAAAACCTACCCGCGGCAAGGTATAACCCAGCTCTACACTACGTAGCTTAAAGAAATTACCATTACGCAACCAAAAATCAGATTGCTGATCATTATTGGCATTGCTTTGGGTTGATAAACGAGGCGTAGTTGCTGTGTTGGCAGTTTGCGGTGTCCAGGCGTTTGCAGAAAATGGTGTTATGTTATTGTTATTTACAAACGGATGCGTATAGATATAAGCATCGTCAAGCAGACTCACCGTACGGTGTAAAACACCTTCGCCGTAGGCTGCAAAATCAAAGCCCATATATTTAAAGCCTAAGTTGAAACCTAAAGTGATCTCTGGAAGTTTGGCATAACCTAATGGCACTTTATCATAATCATTGATGATGCCATTGCCATCCTGGTCGGCAAATTTCAAATCGCCGGGTTTAACGTTGGCATATGATGATGAAACTACGCCCGTTTTTAAATTGCCGTTGGCATCAAAATCCGACTGTTGGTAAAACCCTTTATAAACCAGGCCTTTCATTTGGCCAAGGCGGTAACCCTGGGTATACAGGTAAGCGTAAGGCTGCACGTTTTCAGATCGCTGTGTAATTTTGTTACGGGCAAAAGCCGCCGATCCACCTAAATTATACTGGAAGCTGCCAACGTTGTTGTTGTAATTAAGTGATGCTTCGAAGCCTTTGTTCTTTACTTCGCCGGTATTGGCGTATTGCAAATTAAAGCCGGTGAAAGCAGGCACATCTGCCGATGGGATCTCCAGGATGCCGGTGCGTTTTTCGCTGAACACATCAACAGTTGCCTGTAGGTTTTTCCATAAGGTAAGGTCTACACCGATATTCAGCGTAGTTTTTTTCTCCCATGATGAGTTAAGGTTAGCAAACGCACCTTCGGTCATCCCGTTTTTATAGGTGTTGGCGGTCCCTACAATATAGCCGTTGGCACCAACCGCGTATTGCTCGTTTAAAAAGCGAAACGCCTCGTTGATATTACCGGTAGTACCGTATGAAGCCCTAACCTTTAAAAAGTTGATAGCCAAATTATCTTTCAGGAAATCCTCTTTAGATGCTATCCAGCCCAAACCAACCGCAGGGAAAAACCCATAACGGTGACCAGGCGCATAATCGGCCGATCCGTTGTAGGCAGCCGATAGGTTAACAATGTATTTCTGGCTGTAATCATAGGTTACGTTGCCCGATAAGCCTTGGGTACGTACCTGGTAAACCAGGCCATCATGGCTGTAACCTTGCCTTTGGGCCAATAACATACCGGTAAATGTGCTTTTGCCAAAGCTGCGGTTATAATCAAACCCAAGCTTAACCGAATTACGGTTCCAGTGTACGTTGCCCCCATCGGCTATGCTTTGGCCTACACTACCAATGGTTTTGTAAACCACGTTGCCACTGCCATCCATTACCGGCTGATCGTTAGCATCTTTAGTAATTTCATAAGATGGCACCGAGAACAGCTTTTGATAAGTACCGATATACTGGTTGCTGAAAGATAATGACCCGTTAAAAGCTAAACCAGGAGTAATGATATCCAGTTTTTCAACAAAACCAAAATTGGTTTGCAGGTTACGGGTATGTGAGCTGTACACCCCGTTTTGCTGTAAAAGTTCCAACGGGTTAAAGTTATAAACCGAACTGTTGCCCCAGGTACCGTTAGGATTTTTAACCGGGAAGGCCGCCGCCGGAATGCCCAACAGGTTGTTGAATAACGATGTGGCGGTGAAACCGGCAGGGGTATTTTTATCCTCGGTGATACCAGTGATATTGGCCTCTACAGATAAGCTTTTGCTTAATTGCAATTCCACATTGGCACGCAGGTTGATTTTGTTGTAACGCGCGTTGGTGCCAAAATCCTTATCAATGGCATTGGCATTTTTGTACAAACCTTCAAAATCGGTATAGTTCATCAGCACAAAATACTTGGCCATGTCATTACCGCCACGGAACGAAAAGTTATAATCCTGTATAGTGGAGTTCTTTTTAAGTACCTGATCATACCAGTTCACATTGGGGTGAAAAGGATCGTTACCTGCCTTGTACAAGTCGGGATTGGTGTACTTAATAGGTAAACCATCATTTTGCAAAGCCTGGTTATACAAACGGGTATAATCATAAGCATTCATGGTAGTAGGTAACTGCACCGCGCTTAAAATACCGTACCGGCCGTTAACAGTTATCTGGGTGCGTGGCAGGTTAGCACCCTTTTTTGTACGGATGCTTAGTACACCTGCCCCGCCCTGTAAGCCATAAATAGCAGTGGCAGCGGCATCCTTTAACAGCGTAACCGATTCAATTTCATACGCCGATAGTGAAGCAATTGCCCCCATATCAACCTGGAAACCATCTAAATAAATTACTACCTGGTTGCCGGCAATATTCCAGCTGCTTTGGCCGCGCACGTACAGGGTTGGGTTATCATAACCTGGTTCGCCAGAGCCTGTTACTACGGTTAAACCCGGTATGCGGCCCTGCAAGGTATTTAACAGGTTGCCGGTTACCATATGGGTTAACTCTTCGTCTTTTAGGGTATAAACAGCTCCTGTACTTTTCCATAACTGCTCGGTACGCAGTCCGTAATCAACTGTTACAGGTTTAGTTTTATTGATTTTTGCAGAATCTGCCGAAGTAACGTTGGTGGTTTGTGCCGAAGCGACCGAAACACTACCGAACGTAAAAATCCAGGCAAAAAGTTTTATATATTCTTTTTTCATTGTTTTCATTAATTAAAATGTCTAAAAACCAATTACCATCCCGGATTTTGTCCATCCCAGCCTTTATCGTTACCCAGGTAACGCTTGCTCACTTCATCATTAGGGAATGGAACATAATAGTACCTTGCAGGGAACGACCGTGTAACAAATGCCGTAGTTGCCCAGGTACGTTTCAAAGTACCACCAACATTACGTGCCGTAGTTACGATGCCATGTAAGGTTCCGTTCAATACAGATTTGGCTTTTAACCAACGATTAAGATCATTATACCTGTGGCCTTCATAAGCAAACTCAATAGTGCGCTCGTTTTGTACGGCATCTCTAAATGCGGTTGCATCGCCCGGGTGTTTCTCTGGCATGCCGGCCCTTTTCCTGATCAGGTTAAGGTATTCGGTAGCCTGGCCGCTTGGTCCGGCGTACTCGTTCATCGCCTCGGCATAATTCAAATAAAACTCTGCCAGCCTAAATACCGGCCAGGCAAAATGATTATCGCTCATGTTATCAATGCGGGCAACAAACTTATAGGTTTCCATAGCGTAACCATCCACACCGGCATCGCTGCTGGCCAGGTTGCCATCGGTTGCATAATCACCTCTTTTATAGTAGGCCAGGATACCTCTTTGAGCGCTATAATACATGCCATCATAAGCGATAGTCTGGTAAAAACGAGGGTCGAGGTCAAGCGCTTTGATATCCGTTGGCAAATCGCTGCCGCTTGCAGGGAGGGTCCATTTGGTACCGTCGCGTTTTTCATATTGCTGCATAAACTCAATAGGCACGTTATTTTTTACGCCCCATTGTGCCAAACGCAATTTTGACGACAGGTACTGGCCCCATGCAGATCCATCGCCCCAGGCGTTACCGCTTGGTACCTGGTTTGATGTGTTTACCAATATCAGTTCCTGGTTGGCAAATACGTTCCATACCGATTCATAATCGGCAATGGTAGCGTAAGTTTCGCCGGTTGTTACCGTTTTACCAGTGTTGTAAAGCGATGCGCCCGATGCACCAGCAGCGTCAATTACATCTTTTGCGGCTTTTGCGGCTTTATTCCAGCGCTCGGGATCATAAGTTGGATAAGCCAAAACGGTGTCGCGGCCATCGCCATAACGGGCACCGGCTACTTCTGATTTTAGGTTGGCGGGTGTATTATAAAGCGGACTTGCAGCATATAACAAAATGCGTGATTTTAAGGCTAATGCGGCCAGCCTGGTAATACGGCCATAATCTGCAGACGGGCGGGTGGCAGGTAATAAGGTTGCCGCCAGATCGCACCATTTTACAACGCTATCAACAACAGATTGTACCGAACTGCGTGGAACTGATATTTTACCGGTACCATCCAATGGTTTATTTACAATGGGTACACCACCATAATACCTGAACAATTCATAATGCTGCATAGCGCGGCAGAACAAAGCCTGCCCTTTAACATCCTGTTTCCAGGCGTTATCGGCATCGGTAACCATGTTGATGTTTTTCAGCACCAGGTTGGCCTGCCGGATGCCTTTATAGTGCCAGCCAAAACCAGGACCATTATCGGCACCAAAACCATAATCGCAGGTGTTGTTGGCACTCATGTTACCGGTGATATAGGTGCCTGTTCCAATAGTATTTGAAGCCCAGTCATAAGCCGGGTGAATAATGTACAGCTGATCTGTAATAGCTTCGGGACGGCAGCCATCATACGTTTCAGGAAAATATCCCCTAATGCATAGCATATACATTTGCGCCACAGCATATTGCGCCTGGTTTTTGGTATGGAAAATAGTATCAACCGTTACCGCGCCACCTTTTGGTTTTTCAAGAAAACTTTTTTTACAGCCCGGTGAAAATATACCGCCGGCTAAGCAAGCTAAAAGCAGTATAATTATATTTTTTCTTTTCATAATTTCTTCTCCTGATTGATTAAAAATTAACATTTAAGCCAATATTGTAGGTTTTGGTAAGCGGGTAACCCACGTAGCCCAAATTCTCGGGATCGCCCCAGATCTTGTTTGGCGACCAGGTGTACAGGTTTGCACCGTTCACATAAAAACGTGCCGACCGGATCCCTACTCGTTTTAAAAATGCTGGCTTAAGCGTATACCCTATCTCCATATTTTTCAACCTTGTGTATGAGGTATTTTTCAGGAAGAACGTGTTGTAGGTGGCCGCCTGGTTATATGCCGCTATCGGAAAGTCAATCCGCTCACCGGCATCATAGCGTTCCTGGGTAAACCTGTTTAAATCCACCTCAAAAAGTGATTGCTGTTTGTTAAAGTGGATGGTGCTGTTGGCAAATTTGGCAACCCCGGCTACACCTTGTAACAAGGCCGAAAAATCAAAGCCTTTATAGCTAAAGCCAAATGATAAACCATAACTAAGCTCAGGAATATCGGTTTTACCAGTGCGGATGTAATCTTTCTCGTTAATCACACCATCCTGGTTAACATCTTCCAGTCTAACCTCACCTGGTTGTAATGCCGCACCTGCATAACCCAAATCTTTTTGATAAACTGGGTTGCCCGCGGCATTGGTGTATGGTTTACCGGCTTTGTTAAGCGCCAACACAGGGCTCGATAGTTCGGGGTTACCGTTAGCATCAGTTTTGTACAGTTGCGACCATGAGGTATATAAACCCTCGGCCTGCAACATTAATGGCTGATTGATCGGTCTGCCGGTTGCAGCCTGGTATTCTAAACCCGGTACAATGGCCTCATCCTGGAAAATGATCTTGTTTTTGTTGGTTGAGGCGTTGCCTTTTATCCACCAGGTAAACTTACCAGGGGTACTGTTATAAGTAAGCTCTAACTCATTACCCCAGTTTTTCACCTCGCCTAAGTTATAAGGTGGCAAAGTAGCCTGTACAATAGCCGGGACGGTGCCTTTGTATGACAGGATGTTGATACGATGCTCGTTGTAATGATCAAACACTAAGGTTACCCTATCGCCAAACAAATGGGCTTCTAAGCCAATGTTTGATTTGGTGGCGGTTTCCCAGGTTACATTGGGGTTACCAATTACGCTTTCATAAGCACCCTGAATGGTGTTACGGTCATTAAGGGTACCAAAGGTATAACCGCCGCCATTATTATAACCCTGGCCATATTGCCAGGTATCGGGCAGGTACAAATAGCGGGCACCGCCAATGTTATCATTACCTACTTTACCCAAACTGCCACGTACTTTCAAATAAGTTACGTAATCGTTTTTAGGAAAGAAGGATTCGTTACTGGCTATCCAGCCCGCTGAGTACGCAGGTAAAAAACCAAACCGTTTGCCTTCGGGGAAGTTTTCTGATCCGTTATACCCCATGTTATACTCCACAAAATACCTGTTATCGTAAGCATAGGTTACCCTGCCTGCAACGCCCATGTAAGCGTGCGGAAGATCATAAGCTAAAGTTGGATCGTATTTTTTCTCGGCGTTGTACAGCAATAAACCTGTTACCGCGTGTTTTTTATCAAATGTGTGGTTATAGTTTATAGAGAACTCGCCATAAACCTTGCGCCATTTACCGTTGTTCCAATCGCTCCAGCGTTGAGGCGGAGTATCGTCATTTAACTGTACCAGGATTGGATCAAGCTTGTTACCATTAGGGTTTGCCCTTACACCATACAACAATGGTTTGTAACCACCACCTGTACGGCTGCTAAAAAAGCTATCATAAGCGCCTTTGGCATTTACGGATAAACCTTCGGTAATGAAATCCAGCTTGTGACTTAATCTTACGGCCGAGTTTAAAGTACTGTTATTGGTGATGTTATAGTTATTGCTGCTGGCAATGGCGTACAGCGGGTTAAGCTGATCATTTTGATTGCTAAACGGAACCACAAATTTGCCATCTATCATACCGGGCGAACCAAGTGGTGATGACCACAGGATCCTTTTTTGCCAGGTATAACCATCATTATCCATACCCGTTATGGTTACGAACTGGGTACCTACATCAACCGAGATCCTGAAGTTTTTATTCACATCAAAATCAAGGTTACCACGTAAGTTGTAGCGTTTCTTTTTAAACTGCATTTCATCAGAAAAAGGCATGTACGATGTATTGAACAAGCCGCCCTGGGTAAGGTATCCTAATGAAACAAAGTATTTTACAGATTCGGTACCGCCGGTAATGTTGGCGTTGTACTGGGTTTGAGGTGCAAACTTTTTAAAGATCTGCTTTTTCCAATCCTGGTCCGGGTGACCATATGGGTCATAGTAAGGATTGGGCTGTCCGTTTACCGTTGGCGTATGTGCGTTTTGGTAATATTTCAAATCCTCGGGCGAGTAATAGATGGTAGCCTCTTTAATCCAGTTGGCATCCCGTTTTTGGGCAAAATCATTCCAGGTTTTGATGTCGGCATCTTTAGAATGCTGGATCCAGTAGTTTTCGTAGCTCTGCTCGTTAAGTAGCGAGGCGTACTGGTACGAGTTAACAAAATTAGGCATCCTTGAAAACTCCGATATAGCCGTTTGCGCCGTAGCGCTTACTTTTGGCGCGCCCTCTTTACCACGCTTGGTGGTGATAAGGATTACACCATTTGCACCACGCACACCATAAACCGCTGTTGCCGATGCATCTTTCAGGATACTGATACTTTCTACCTCGTTGGCGTCGATATCATTGTAGCTATCCCTCACAATACCATCAACCATGATCAATGGCGCGGTTTGGCCTGTGTAAGTACCAATACCACGTACGTATAAGGTTGAGTTATCATCGCCCGGTTTGCCGGATGTTTGGATAGCTGTTAAACCCGATAAACGACCAGCCAAAGCATTACTTAAGTTAGCCACCGGCGACTGCGTCAAATCTTTAGTACCTATGGTAGAGATTGCACCTGTAATTGATTCCTTTTTTTGCGTACCGTAACCAACAACAATTACTTCGTTTAAGCCTTGTTGAGTGTCTTCCAGTATTACATTCAATTCCGAACTGCCTGTAAGCGCTACCTCCTTAGGGGTAAAACCAATGAAAGTAAATACCAGCGTGGCGTTAGCGTCAGATACGTTGATGGCGTAACTACCATCGGTACCGGTTACCGCTATTGATTTGCCTCCCTTTTCCTTCACCGTTACACCCGGTACGGGTAAACCCAATTTATCGGTTACTTTACCTGTAATTTTTTTGGGCGGAGCATTGGAGTTATTTTGATTGGTTGATTTTTTTTGAATGAGTATGGTTTTATCCTCAATAGAATAAGTTAAAGGTTGTTTACCCATCAGGGCATCCATGGCCTGGCTTATGGTAACGTTGCTCAAATCTACCGTAACGGGTCTGGCTAACTTTATATCGTCAGAATTATAAAGAAAATCGTAGCTGGTTTGCGTACGTATTTCTTCAAACACTTCTTTTAAAGTAGCTTGTTTAACTTTTAAGGTTACCTTTTGCGCGTAAGTAGCAGCAGATACCTGTAAAAAAGTTGCCGTTAGCAAAATAAGAGTTAGCTTCATAATAAGCACAGGTTTGTATAGGCGCCCACGTAGTTTGCCGCAAGTAAATGCAGTAAAAATTTTATACATTTGAATGTCAGTTTATTAATAAAGTGGTTGTATTCGCTGCAATTAATTTCATTATCTGACTAAGCTGCACAGCGGCTTGAAGCCAGGGGCGGTACGAACGCTCCTGGTTTTCTTTTTTTATGCAGATAATTACTGGTATTGAATAAGAGGAGATGTAAAACTATTCCATAACAGTAACCCTCCTTCCCGAAACTTTAAAGTGAATTTTCCCAATTTTTTCAAGGTTTTTCAATAGCTCATCAATGCCTTTTGAGCGGTAAAACGTGCCGCCAAAATTTTGATTAGCAAAATTTCCTTTCAACTCCACATCCACATCATACCAGCGGGAAACCTTTTTCATGATGGTGGCTATATTATCGTCATTAAATATAAAGTAGCCGTTTTTCCAGGCCATTACTTCGTTAATGTTTGCCTGTGCTACGCGAATCTGGTTGGCATCGGCATCATTACTTACCATAGCCTGCCATCCTGGTTTTAACACAAACTGGTTATTGTTTTTACTCACCTGTACCAATCCTTCCAGCAAGGTGGTGGTCACCTCCTGATCATCACTATAAGCAGAAATATTAAAATGCGTGCCCAGCACCCTTATTTGCGTATTGTTGCTGGTTACGTAAAAGGGTTTGTCTTTATTTTTGGCCACCTCAAAGTAGGCTTCACCAGTAAGTTTTACACGGCGCTCGTTGCCCGAAAATTCAACCGGGTAACTTAAAGATGATGCCGAGTTTAACCACACCTGTGTACCATCAGGTAATACCACCTGGTACTGGCCGCCACGCGGGGTCGATAGCATATTGTACACCAATGCATTATCAATCACTTTAGGTTTAACACCTGCGGCTTGGGTATTGTAAGCCAATTTGCCGTCGGCAATTTTGTTTACCTCAACTTTACCGGCTTTGGCAAGGGTGCCATTAGCTTTGTTATCCAACACAATTACTTTTCCATTGGCCAGCGTTAAAACGGCTTTATTACCCCCGGGTAATATTTTGGTTGATTTTATCGCGGCAACCCCATTTTGATTTTGGGGAATTTTGTTTTTATTTATAAAGTATACACCGACAGCGCTAAAAAAGGTGACAACTGCTGCTACCTTTGTTATAGTGATGAATAGGCTTAAAATTTTTGCTTTAGGTTTTGCAGTTTTAGATTCAATAAAACGTGGATCGGCTTTAATGCTATCAAGCACGTTGCGGGCTTGCAGGGGAGTTAGCTCCGGACCTTCATCAAGCTTTAATAGTTTTTCGTCAACAACACCAGATACTTCGCCCGGGTTATCTTTCAGGTAGTTCAACAACTCTTCGCAATCATAGCTGTTGATGGTGCCATCAAAATACTGCTGCAGCAAATACTTTAGCTTGTCTTGGTTCATACAATTGGTTTATAACAGGGTACCCGGAAGGGGTTAGTTATGTAGAGAACACGCAGCAACGGGTATAGGACTACCCGGTATGAAAATATTTTTATTTTTTGAGCTGAGAATTTGGTTTGGAGAAGTTATACCGTCAATAAGAAACCAAAAGCTGAAACTGGCGCATATTATTACAGGAATCAACAAAATGGCAATAGCTTAAAAGAAGAAGAATAGCGGGGCCAAATAAATAAGATCGGAATACTGTAACTGGGATTTGAGGGTTTTAAGTGCCTCTACCATATGGTTTTTTACTGTATTGGGCGATATATGCAGCTGTTCGGCAATTTCTTTGTGAGTAAGATGCTCTGTTCTGCTTAACCTGAAAATAAGCTGCTGCTGTTTTGGAAGCTTACAAATAATCTGTTCTGCAAATTGCTCCAGGTCATGAACCAGTATATCTTCTTCGGTATCATTATGTATGGTAGTTACATGATGTACCAATTTTTCGGTAAGCTGGCGCGATTGACTAATTTTCCTTAGCGCGTTTAGTGACAGCCTTTTAGCTATCACATACAAGTACAGCCAAATATTACCTTCGGCATTTAATTTTTCACGCCCTGTCCAAAGGTTTATAAAACACTCCTGTACAATTTCCTGGCTTTGCTCACTATCTTTTAAAAACCTGTAAGCCAAGCGGTAAACTTTACTACTGTATGCGTCATAAATTGCATCGAAAGCGGCCTCATCGCCTGCTATCAATTGTTGAATATAACCGCCGTTAATTTCCTGGTGCACTTTGAACTGTTTATAATTGGTTTATAAATATAAAGAGTAAATTTCCGCAAATCCTAACATTAAATTAAAGTAGTGGTGTTGTAGGGGCAATAAAAACTCATTTATAACGTCTTAGCCAACATTCTAAAAACTACCTAAAACACTGTATTACAGCAAGTAACAAATAAAAAACACACCTGCAATATTTTTTTTAAATTTTCTTTAAAGAATCCATCCTAATTGTGTAGCACCTACACCTTTAAGCTCTGCAAGTTTCATACAAATTATATTGGTAGTAGTAGCGTTTAACCATCGGTTAACGTAATGGCTGTTATAGATATACTTACAAACTATGAGAAAATTATTTACAAAAGGGGCAGGCATGATCGGGATGGTGTGTTTGCTTAGTGGCCTGTTAACTTCATGCCTTAAAGATCATAACAATTACTATGTTGCCCCACCAGTTGCACTGGTATCTGCTATCAATGCGTCGCCAGATGCCCAACCGGTTGATTTTTACCTTGATCAAAACAGGGGCAACAACTTTTCAATTAAAAGTGGTGAAAGCCAGGATTACATCAGAGCTTATACTGGCAAAAGAACAGTATCTTTTTACGTAGGCGCAAGCAGGCAGGCTATTAAATCAGATACCTTAACCCTTAAAGCCAACAAACTTTATTCTGTTTTTTTAGCCAACCAGGTAAGTACGCCAGATTTGTTGGTAATTGCCGATTCGGTTAGCCAACCGGCAGCAGGTAAATTTGCGGTACGATTTGTAAACCTTAGTCCCGATGCGGGCGCGGCCGACCTGGCCATTAAAGGCGGAGCGGTATTAGCCTCAAATATTGCGTACAAACATTACTCCATGTTTACACCAGTTACAACCGGCAGTAATACCAATACCTATGAAGTGCGTAAAGCTGGTACAACAACGGTGTTATACACGCTTACCGACGCTTCATTCAGATCGAACACCATTAACACTATATGGTTGCAAGGCCTGGCCGCCGCTACAGATGTGAAAAAAATTAGTGCCCACACCCAGGAAAATGTGATCTATTATTGATCCTTCTTTAATTAAGAACAAAAAAGGCACCTCCGGGTGCCTTTTTTGTTGATAGAGAGATTTGGATGGCAGTTATCTTTATCAGACGATTTTCTTTTACTGCCTGGCATTATTTTCAATATCATCCAAAACTGTTGTGTTGCGCAACAAGTGAAACAGCTTAAAATACCATCTACTTACAAATCAACATGTTGTGAATTGCCATAATTTTCGAAACGCAACAAAACCGAAACAGCTGGTAAAAAAACGAAGCAATACCAGCCATGACATTTTGTAAAAACATTTGTCATCCTGAAGGTAGTGAAGGATCTTCTTCGCTATAAAAATCTGCGATGAGCAGGACGAAGAAGATCCTTCGTTGCAACCCATGACAACTTAAAGAACCCGTCATTGCGAGTTATAAAATCCGCAGACTGTGAAGGTGGAAATGACGTAAGAACTACCTTCTACACCCTGTCATTCTGAGGCACGAAGGATGACAAACATTTTTTACAAAACGTCATGGGTAGGAGGAACGACGAAGCAATTTCCTACTTACAGGGCGGATCTGCATAGTCGGGGATTGCTTCGTGCCTACCCATGACAAGTTATAAAACGGAAGTCATCCTTGTTTCAGGACCCCACAGGACAGGTTTCCCGCATGAAGTACACTTAGCATGGGTGGTGCCGAAACAAGTTCGGCATGACAGCGGGGTTAAAGGTGTTGTCATTCTACCTTCAAAGGCCGCGGATTTTACAACTCGCAATGACGCGTTTTATTTGTCATTTTCCCCTTCAGAAGCCACCGGATTTTATAACTCGCAATGACGATTGTTTTTTTGTTTAACCTTGATGTATACTCGTCAATAACACTTTTTAGTTATAATTAATATCAACACAAAAGGCGCTTTACAGCGCCTTTTGTGTTGATATTAATATAGGTAGATGATAGATTGCTTTTATTATTTCCCTTTAAGCTGAACCATAACCTGTATGGTTTTTAAAATAATGTTCATTTCGCTATTGAAGGAGATGTTGTTCAGGTAAAGTAAATCGTACCGCACGCGGTTCAGCATCTGGTCAACGTTTTCGGCATAACCGTAGTTTACCTGGCCAATAGAGGTAAGCCCTGGTTTAAGTGTTAATAGTTTTTTATAATTAGGAGATTTTTCTAAAAGTTGTTCAATAAAGAATTGGCGTTCTGGCCTTGGGCCAACTATTGACATTTCGCCTATTAAAACATTCCAAAACTGTGGCAATTCATCCAGTCTTGATTTGCGGATGATCCTACCCCATTTAGTAATGCGGGGATCATTCTCGCTTGATAATTGTGGTCCGGCAGTTTCTGAATTAATATACATACTGCGGAACTTATAGATGTTGAATATTTTCCTATCCCTGCCAACCCTTTCCTGGCGATAAAAAACAGGTCCTTTTGAGGTTAATTTAGTGGCAATAATCAGCAATAAAAATACCGGTGCCCCCACTATCATTACCAACGAGGAAAATGCCAGGTCAAAAACTCTTTTAAACAATATAATTTTCAGGCTAAGCTCGGGGTTTGCTGTAAGCTGTATTACCGGCAAGTTATCGTAATTAATAACGCTGGCATAATTGTTACTTAAAAACAGGTCGGAAACCAATTTTATTTTAACCTTGTGCTGGTCGCCCAGATCAACCACCTTTTGTAGTAAAGGCAACTGCATATTTTTATAGCAAATGAATATTTCATCTGCATGTTTGTCAAATAATTTTTTCAGCAATAACTCATCCGAAAGCTGTTCGATCATTTCTTCGGTGATCAAATCAATGAAATAATAGCCATATTCTGGATGACGGGAAAATGTTCTTACTAATTTATCGGCAATTAATTTATTACCAATTAAAAGAATATGTTTACGATTGTAGCCTTTTTTACGGATGTAATCAAGCAAAAAGAATATGGTTGACCTTTGCAAAACAATGAGCACCAAAAACATGCTATAGGTAAAAAACATCTCCCAGCGGCTAACCTCGTACAACTTAAAAAAGTATATCGTTCCAAGTACTGTTAGCAGATGGTATATCAATGAAGTCAAAAATTTATTGACAGTATTACTTAAAACTAAGGGCCTGTGAATTACATAGTTTTTAGTGAGCGAGGCTATGGATACCCACGCCATATTAACTAAAAGGATAAAGTTAACAGAATGAACCTCGTCCGAAAAATACCTAAACACAAGTGAATGAGCACATTGTAAAGAGATATTTAATATCAGCAAATCACTTATAAAAGTGAAAACCGGAAGTAATTTAGAGTAGCGTATATTCATAGATAAGGTGATGCAAATGTAGTATTTTTACTTTTAAAACGCATTAAGAATATTAAAAATGATAAAAATTACCAGTATTTATTACCATTACGTTTAATAATCCATTAACGCTACAACACTCCGTAAATTATTTACGCTTAAATTTATAATATCAATGATATGTTATTTGCATCCGCATTTCTATGCTATTAATTTAGCCATGCAAATGCCAGCAACATTCACTATTTATTTTCAATTAATTAATAATTTATTAACAATAATAATTTGGAAGGAGTAAAAATCCCGGTTTCTTAGTTAGATGCGCCTACTTCCAATAAAAATGATGCATTGACAGTTTCTTGAGCAGTGACCGGGACATTTTTTTATAAAAACCGCCGCTCTTGTAGCCAAGCCACTTGGCACCTAATGAAGAAATTGATTTGACGATACTTTTAGGATCATGTTTCAAAACATATTGTAACTCCGAAACCATAAATTTAATGCCAGCTCCGGTGGGCTTTCCGTAAGTGTCAATTATCCATTTATTTTGTTCGTGAAACACTCTTGTATCAAAATAGCGTTTAAATTCTTCACTAACGGTGTAGCTATGTGAATGGTAAACCGCGGCATTAGCTACGTAAGCTTTTTTATAACCCGCCTGTATCATTTTAGCAGCCACTATGGCATCCTCGCCCATAATAGAGTCAGTTGGGAAGCCTCCTACTTTCATTAACGCGCTATAACGGTAAGCAGCGAAAGAATTTGAGCAAAATGTTATTTTAAAGCCCAACTTATCCGCATCTGCAATAGAGTTTATTACAGGCTCATCAGGATAATTAAACAAGCGGGCATGTGTTTCTAAAGGTTTTGCATTTTGATGAGGGAGTTGCCTTCCATAAGCCATACCCACCTCAGGATCTTCAAAAGCATCAACAATATTTTTAATACTTTCTGGCGAAGCAAGAATTGCATCCTGGGTTAAAAAAACGCATATATCCGCGTCATTTGATAAATCGGCAGCTTGTTGCCGCGTTTTGCCGTGATTAAATTCAGCCTTTTTTATTTCAACCACATCAAAACCGTATTGCCTGGCTAAAGGAACAGTATCATCAGATGAACCCGAGTCAATGATAATTTTAGTTCTAATTTCAATTGTTTGACTCCTTATACTGTCAAGTGTATTTAACCATTCTTTACCAGCATTGAGAGTAGGAATTAATAACGCTACTTTAAAATTCAGTTTCATAAATTTTTCAAACTTACTCGTACTTTACAGAAGAATTTGAATATGAAAAAAGCTTGCTTGCGTTGGTTTTATAATCATTTAAAAGCACCTTATTTGCATTTCAAGGTATTTGATTGTTATCACTATCAAATAGACTCAAATTATATTATTGGTTTTAAATGAACGACGCTGAATATTTTTCTCCAACAAACCTTTAACCATTCCTTTTATGATTGCAAACATTTTCCTAAAACCTCGCTTTTCCATAAAGATAGATCTACCGGAATCTAATATAAATACCAAAAAATCGTTGATTATAAAACCTGGATAATATTTCAAGTATCTTCTCCAAACTATAATTCTATTTTTTGACATCAATTCTTTTCGTTCTATTGAATAATTAGTAGGAGACCATCTACCGCTTTGATTATTTCTATTACCAATACCATGGGGTATGAACAATCCCGTATCTATTTTTATTTTAAACTCTAAGCGCTTTAAAGCCAAACAAAAATCAATGTCACAACCATCAATTACCAATCTTTCATCGTAATAAATATCCTGAGGTATTAATTTTATGTTTAATAACGATGCGCTATTAATTGTAAATAAAACATCAACTATACCGATGTCCGAATTTGGCCAGGTATTTTGGGGGCACCACCTACCTCGATCAATTAATACGCGGCCAGGATACCCCGTATTAAGATTAACAAACCTTGGAGATATAATTCCAATATTCGGATATTTTAATAACGAATCAATAAGCCTTTTTGTGATGCCCAATATTGGTTGGGTATCTTGATCAAAGATTTGTAAAAAATCAAATTTTTCATCCCGGGCCTTTTTTATAGCAACATTTAATGCACCGGCAACAGTACCTATATTTCTATTAAAATAAATTGAGCTATTTGTAGGAAATTGATAACCGCTGTTTGCTAAGCTGTCATCGGGAGAATTATCAACTATTAATAAAAAATCTACTTGTTGAGCAATTATTGTACAAATATTATTAAAGCCATCTTCTGGATAATATGCTAAAATACAAGCAAGGGTTGAGTAATTCATGTTGCGGAACGCTTTTCAAATTTAAACATTAAAGCAGGTATCATTAAAATTGTAAACATTAAAATATCTAACGAAAGTATTGAGAATTCGCCATTACGGAAGAGATTAAAGGCTTTGAATGTAAGATAAATTAAAAAAATTTTCAACCAGGGAGATTTGCTTTTATTAAAAGAGACCGATACTGTTCTGAATAAAACACCCAGGATAAATACATTTATAAATGGTACAATAAACCCATACATATATGTTATTCCAGCAATACCAATAACTGGCGTAGCTGCTGGATCTCCGACTTCATTTTTAAAATATTGTACGGCTATACTGCTTTTGTTGAATAAAAACGGACGTAGTATTGTTGCTTCCGTGATTCCGCGAAGTGGGTTGTATAATTCGTTTTGCTGAATTATATATGAGCTATATGAAACCGGCGATAGCTCCTCCGAGTTCAGGTCATATATTTTTTTCCCTTCATCCCCTATACGCAGGCTCATAATAAAAACAACAATCACGAGGCTTGACACACCTAATAATAACCACTTAACTTTAGAAATCCCTTTGCCTTTAGCCAATAACAAAAAACATATCGACATAATCGCTACTTCTCGCCGCCCAAGAAAAAAATAGAATACAACTATCAGAACAGAAAATAATCCGCCAATAAAATTTAAAAAAAAACCATCTTCTTTACGAATAAGTGCAAAGCCTATTAAACCACTTATGCCTAAAAAAAAATATAAAAGTAAGTGTTCATCGGCTATAAGCCCTCCGCTTACTATAGCGAGCAAAGGGTCACTTAATATTAGTGAAACGTATTTAATTTTCACCTCTATCATGAGTATTGATGATAGAGACAAACTCCAATAAAAAAAAATCAATAGCTTTCTTACCCAATCATTTATGAGTATGAAATTAAAATTCACCTTAATAGCTGGTGCGGTAATAAAAATAATAAGTAAAAAAAAATTGATAAAAATTGCAATTAATGCAAAAACAGGCTCAACAACAATATGCCGTGTAAACCCATCAGGCAAATTAAGATGTCCGAATTTAATAATACTTAAAAAAGCTGGGCTTGAATAAATGACCACCGTTATAACAGCTGCTAATAAAGGAGGCTCACTGCGTACTCTATTTACTATCTTAAGGGTTTTACTTTCAAAATTTGTCATTTTTTGAGCTTATCAATAAGCCGTTTTGATTTTCCGTTATCTAAATTACCTTTAATTCCATCTGTAATTGCATTAAAGAAAAAGCTCAACCGCCCGGGAAGCAATATCGGGTTGGTAAATATATGCCTTGTAAATTCGCGTGCTAATACAGGAAAAGAAATTATTATAGCGGCTAACACCCCTTTTCTTTTTCTTACTATAAAGGCTTTATTACGAGGGGAAAAATATTTAATAAATAGTTTTTGTTTAGGTGTAGGCTTGTTAAATTTTAACCATTTACTTTTTTCGTGAACGTGAGCAGCTTCTTTATGAAAAATCATTGCTGAATAAACTAATAATGACTTCAATCCAGCATCTTTCATTCTTATTGAGTATTCAAAATCATCATGATGTAAAAAAAGCTCAGCTTTTGGTATTCCCACTATTTGCACTGCTTTTTTTGAATACAATGGCCCTACAAATGATACAAATTCTACATTTTCAACATAATCAGTATTTATTTTATCTTCCCGAAGTAAATGCGGTACACTTTCAAACTTTGTCAAACTCTCTACTATAGTTCCTCTATGCATAACATCAACCTTATTAGTCGACGCCTTTAATAACAAAGGAGCTATAATATCTACGTCGTTATTATTTGCCGCTTTAAGGCAATTTTCCAGGCAGTTTAATGCTGGCTCGGCATCGTCATCCATAACCCAAATCCAGTCAAAGTTTTCTTTGCTGGCCATTGATATCCCCTTTGAAAACCCCCCTGAGCTGCCCAGATTCTCTTGATTAACAATAAAAAATCCATCTTGTTGAGCAAGCCATTCTGTTGTACCGTCTGTACTACCATTATTAACAATAAAAATTTTATTGATTTTTAAGGTTTGATTTTTAAGAGCAATTAAACATTCCTTTAATAAGGATAACCTATTATAAGTAACAACTACTACAGCAATTCTCATTTAAATTTTATTAAACAGTTTCCTTTTTAAACAATGACAGTGAGCGTGCTATAACCTGATCCATGTTATAATATTTATAATCGGCCAATCGGCCACAAAACAAAACCGATTCAATTTTATCAGCTTCTGCTTTATACTTGTTAAATAAAGCGTGATTCTCCTCGCGTGGAATAGGATAATATTTGTCAGAATGATCATCGGCAAGCAAAGAATATTCACGTGTAATAGTTGTCAAATTACTTTTTTGGCCTGTTGCATGTTTCCACTCAATTATCCTCGTAAAATCAAAATCATTAGGATAATTTACCTGTTGTAAACCCTGGTAATTTTCTTGATTGAATGTTTCATGTTCAAACCTCAATGTGCGATAAGGTAGCTTACCAAATTTATAATCAAAGAAACTATCAATCGGACCTGTATAAATCATTTTTTTATAGCTAACTTCCTTTATGATATCATTATAATCGGTATTCAACAAAATACTAATATTTGGAGACATAAGCATTTTATTAAACATAGCGGTGTATCCATATTTGGGCATGCACTGATATTTGTCTGTGAAATACCTGTTATCTCTATTCGTTCTGGTTGGTATACGCGCGGTAACACTCGCAGCTAAATCTTTCGGGTGAATTTCCCATTGCTTTAAGGTGTAATTTTTAAAAAATTTATCGTACAAATCTTTCCCAACCTGGCTTATTACCATTTCTTCAGAATTTTTGGGGTTATCAATTTGCACTTTTACTGTATCAAAAAAAGTTTGTACATCTTCCGGGGACGATAATTTTAAGCCATAAAGCTCATTTACCGTATCCATATTAATAGGTATAGGAAGTAAGTTACCGTCAACATAACTCTTTACCCGGTGATAATGAAAGCGCCATTCAGTAAATTGTGATAAATAATCAAATACACCTTTATCATTAGTATGAAACCAATGCGGGCCATATTTGTGAACAAGAATTCCATCCTCATTATAATTATCGTAAGCATTACCACCTATATGGGTTCGCTTATCCACAAGCAAAACTCTTTTGTTAGCTTGTGTAGCTAAACGCTCTGCCAATACACTTCCAGCGAATCCTGCCCCTACTATTAAATAGTCAAACATGTTATTATTTATTTACTTTATCGTTAAAATTAGAAACAACTGACTGAAGATGGATTAAAATATTATTTGGCTTAAAATGATTAAAATCAATTAAATCTATATTTTTAAACCGTAATATTATATAAGCACATAATGTAATAACTGTTTCTACCACCAACCAATTCCAAGCTGTACCAACACTACCTGTGTACCTAACCATGCAAAGATTTAGTATTAAACCAACTATTGCACCACCAACGGTCACAAAAAAGAATTCTTTATCCATTTTGAGATTTAACATTACCTGAATACAAAAAAAATTATTTATGGAAACTATTAGTGGCACAAAAGCTAATATTTTAATTATAGATATAGATTGTGCAAAATGTTGTCCATAAAACCACAACAACACAATTGGACCTATAAAGAAGAGGAATATTGAAAAAGCGGCTGCAAGCAAAATTATAATGGGAAATATTTTTTTTGTAGTTTCAATTCCTTTGTTAAAATCCTCATTGAAGGCACCGCCAATAAAGGGGAATAATGTTTGAGCTAAAGGAAAACTGATAACTGCGCCGGCAACATCAATTAGCTTTTGAGCAGCTGTATAATACCCTACCTGCTCATTATCTTTAAATAACCCTAATATAACAACATTTGTAGTTGTATATAAACTTATAACTACTAACGATATAAAGATCATTTTTTCTTCCCACAGCAATAGAAATATTCGACTTAAACTTACCTTTAACATTTTAACCTTATACAATTTATATGCCCAGGCAAAAGCAGCAATGCTCATACAAATTTGGGTTATGCCTGTAATTAGTGGGGGCCATATATAATCATTCGGTTGTTTGACGAGAAAAAGTACAGTTATTGTGAAAACCAACCTACTTAAGAACGTCAAAAAAGCCAATTTAGGTAATGCCTGCATACCTTGAAATAGCCAAGTTGGTATAAACAGCATACTTATGCTATAAATAAAAGAAAAACAGGCCACCCTTTTTTCATCAGCCAAAGGCGGAACAACATATAGGCAAATCAAAAAAAATACTATTGACAAAGCACTAAGAAAAAGCTTCGAAAAGAAAACTTCGCTAAACACTACGTTCCTTAAAACCTGATCATGTGGCTTTGCAGCAATTCTTCTGGTGGCGGTGTAGTCAAAACCAAAGCTAATCAACAAGTTAAAATATGCCATAAAAGAAGCGGCATAATTGATGACCCCGAAGTTTTTAGGGCCTATAATTCGCGAGATTATTGGTATTGCTATTAACGGAAATACATAGTTTGCCATTTGCAATACCCCTAAAGAAGCAAAGTTTTTTAATAGCTTTGGGTTTTCCATTTATAATATTGCCAAAATTGTGATATATTTCAATTTAATTAGCATTTTAATACAGAAACCTCCTAATTAATAATAATATCGCAGTAAAAAAACCCATTAATATAAAACCGATAATTATACCGGCTGCTTTACTTACTCTGTCTATTTCCAAGGGTATAACAGGCTTATCAATAACTTGTATAAGCGGCTTATCTTGCATAAGAGAGATTTTGGCCAGCTCTAAATTCTTCAATATCTCTCCATAAACTTGTGTACTTGTTTGAACATCAACCTGCCTTTTTTGCGAAGATACACGAAGCTTTAACAACTGGGGATTAGCGTTGGGATTGGCGTCAATAGCGTTTGCAACTCCATTTAAAGAATAATTTAATACAGATTTTACGCTATCCGCTTGTCGTTGTAAAACATTTACGTTTTGAGTTGATTTCTTTGTTTTAGTTTGTGTATAAAATTCATTTACATTTTCAACCAGTTTATCTACAAACTCCTTAGAAAACAACTCATCTTTCGAGGAAAATTCCACATTAATTATTGACAGTTTTTTATCTGGTTTAACTACTGATAATTGTTTTTTATTAAATATATCTACGATATCAGTTATTAGACTATCCTGCTTACGATTAAATTTTTCCGGGTCTCCATTGAAATATAAATTTTCACTGTTCCCCTCGTTGTTCCATTTTTCTTTAAGACTATTAAATTCAATATATCTTTCTATGAGTTTTTTTTCATGACCATTGAAATTGGCTTTGCACAACAATGTTTTTTTAATCATTGTTCTTGATTTGTATAATTCCAAAATATTATCACCTTGAAAAATACCGCTATTACCATTACCTAAATCAATACCGGCCATAGATGCCAAACCAGCGTATTGGCCTAATCCACCGGCTTTATTACCATCATCTAACACAAAGTTGCAAGATGCTATGTAAAGCGGCTTCCTAATTATGGAATAAGTTAGTCCCAAAAAACCACCTATAACACATGCAAATAATATGGTTATCCACTTACTCTTAAAAAAATTAAATATCAATTTTACTTTTTTTAAAAAATCCTTCATTGATATTTCATCCTGTTCATCATTCTTTGGTTGAGCCATAAATAAATTATAATTTAATCTTCTATTTTTTTAAACTCAAGATTCCCAAAATGATGGCACTTATTGATGCTAAACCGGTAGAAAGACCTAAAACTGTTTGTAAAGAATTCCCTTTGCTCTCTGCCTTTTTAGGCACATATATTTCACTGCCTGGTTTAACAGATGGATGGTTATTAAAAAACAAAAACTTGCGGGTACCTTTTACCGTTCCGTTAGGATAAACAACATAAGCACCTCTTCTTAAGGCTCCAGGCGCATATCCCCCTGCATTTGAAACAAAATCGTTAAATGATTTTGACCCATCGTAAACCACCGCGCTTGGATATAGTACCTGGCCATTAACCCGTACTACCTGTTGCTGTTTTGGAACTCTTAAAACATCGCCGTCTTCTAAAAGTAAATCACCTTTTGAGCCTGGTGTTTTCAGGATCTTGTCAAGCTCAATACCTACGTAGTTATTCCGTTGCTGAATATCGTCTACATTGGTTGAGTCTTTATAAGTTCTTTTAAGCCTGTTAGCTTGCGATGCACGTTCAAGGGTTAGAGCAGCGGTGTCAGCTTTATTTTTATCAATACCCAAAATGGCTATATTTTCGCGTTTTAATGACCCTCCTTCTACATCAGCAGACGCTGTTAAGCCGCCAGCACGTGCAATCAGATCTGATACTTTTTCGTTTTTATTTTTTATAGTATATGAACCCGGGTATAAAACTTCGCCTTCAATCTTTACTGTTTTTTGCTTTTCATATCCAGGTAGGCTATATACCGATACAATATCAAATGGCGTTAGTACAAAATTAGCTTCGGCCGGTTTTAGCTGTCCATCTATGTTAACACTAAAAACCTGCGCTACCGAGCTGCTTTTTGAATTAGGATCGGCATCGGCTATCCTGCGGGCAACCTCAATGCGGTTTGTACTGGCACCTTCGGCAAAGCCACCTGCTTTTAAAATCAAGTCTTCCACCTTCATGTTTTCCGAAAAAGCAAACTTGCCCGGCTTCCTTACATTACCATTAATAGTAACAATGTACTTATCGCGTAAATCAAATATTGATGAGATGTTTACAATATCTTCGCGCTGAAGCGGGATGTTTACCACTTTGTTGATCACATTTTTAACATTAAAACCTATTATTTCGGTGCTGTTATCCGGTTTTAAACGCGTAATAGTTCCACGCTCGGTAAAGGCATCTTCTTTTAAGCCGGCGGCTTTATCAATCAGTTGCAGTAATGTTAAACCACTTTGCAATTCATAATCACCAGGCCTAAAAACCGCCCCCCTGATAACTACCCTGTTTTCAAACCTGGATATAACAGATTCGACAGTATACTTATCCCCTCTTAGCGGAATATAATTTTTATAATCGGCCTCTAATACATCGGTTATTTTACGTTGTTGATCGCTGATCTGTGATACCTTGATGCGTGCTGTATAAGCACTATCTGTGAAACCGCCAGCGTAGCTGATAATGTTATCAAGCGTTTCGCCGGGTAAAACTTCAAATAAGGCTGGTATTTTTATCTGGCCAATAAGCTCAACTCTTGTTCTGTAGGTTGGCACGCGCACAATATCCTGATCTTGGAGGGTTATATTATTTTTTTGATCGCCTTTTAGCAGGAAATCGTAAACATCAAGATGTCTTATAATCCGGTTGTTTCTAATGATCTCTATTTGCCTTAAGCTACCGTTATCATTGGGGCCACCTGCAGTATACAAGGCGTTAAATACCGTGGCAAGCGATGGCAGTGTGTAGGTGCCTGGTTTATCAACCTGACCTATAATAATTACCTGAATGCTACGAATGTTGCCCAACGTTACCTGTACCGTTGTACCACGCCCAACCGCGTAATTGTTGGCCGCCAGCTTGCTTTTGATAAGGGAGGTAGCCTCCTCAATAGTTTTGCTACCTACATTTAAAACACCTACACCGGGAATGTTGATATTGCCTTCGGGCGATACTTCAAGTTTCCAATTCACCAGTGAACTGCCGTAAACATTAATATTAAGCTGGTCATTAGGGCCAAGGATGTAGTTTAATGGTGTTGCCAGCTTAAGGTTAGGTTCAAATGAACTATTTTTATTTTTAAAGATATCGGCCCCAAAAATCTTAGGCTTCAAAACTTCAAACAAATCCTTGCGCTTATAAGATGATGTATCGGTTGTATCGGGTTTATAATTCAGCTGTCGGCCTGTGGTAGCCGATGTATCTGCGCCCTTTTGAGTCGAGCCTGAGTTTTTAGCCCTAATATCCTTAATGCGCGTTTGTAGTTTTTGAACCTGAGATGCCGACATGCCCCTGCTTTGAGCCTGCTGCAATAAATCGGTATCACTTAACCCTGCTTTTTGGGCTTGCTGTATCAACTGTATAACCTGCTGATCTGAAAGATCATCAACATTGATAGACGATATGTTTTGTAAATTGGATTGAGCTACGCCTTCATTAACAGTACCAAAGGAAATAACAACAATAATAAAAAATACTAAAAAGCTAAATTTATTCATATGTAAAAGCTATCGGAGCTTAAAAAATAACGCACCAACCAACTGCGCTATTTTTCTGCAAAAGTAAACCAATTTCCCATTTCTACAGACAATACTTACTTTTTTAATTTGAATTTAAATAGTATTATCCATCAAAGAATTTAGCCGGAGAGGGTATATCGATACATTAATTGAAATAATAAGTAAAATTAAGCCTTGCGTGTAAATTATAACTGGAGCCGTTTTTGTATTCGTAATTTAAAGAATACACAGGCGTAACATCAGCAGAAACCAAATAGTTTTTAAACCTGATATTTCCATAAAAAGTACCCGAAAGATCGACCCAATGGGTGTTATAATTACCTGTACCCGCAAAGGCGGAATAATACAGATCATTATTATGCAACTGCCTTTCAAAAGTAAAACCGTAAGCATTATAGTTTTTTAAATAGCTTAAATCCAATATAAAACTGCTGCTGCCCGGCCCTATTCCGGCACCTATATAACGGCCCTGGTTAGTATATCCATCCCTGGGACTTGCACCGTGTATATACCAGGAAGGCTCATCACGCAATAAATAAGTTGCTGCGCGCTGTAACTGCGTTATTTCTGACTTGATTTGTATAAACCCTCCTTTACTAAGCTCAAACAATTTGCGCCCCCCAAAAGTGTATGCTGCCGAATGCTCTGGTTCTTCTATTAAATCGTTAATATTTCCCCACCTGTCATTACGGGCCCATTCAAAATAGATTTCTGCTTTATATAACGGCAAAAGCTGCCTGATGTTAAACGCATAAGCAAAGTCCTGGCCATCACCCTTATCTCCATTATTGACATCATTCGCTTTTGCCGATGAGCCTGTAATAACCGGGATTGTTTTACGGATAAAACTTTTACTATGATAGGTAGAGTCCTTGTCTAAATAGTCATAACTTGAAACACCAAGGTAAAATCCTTTTAACCATTTTGGCTGCCAGTTAACGGTATATGCCGAAATGTAACGCGATACAGTGGGCTTAGGGCTATACAAATCGCCTGCATAAATTAGCTTGCTTACCTCATCTGGCGCGTAACCGGATTGTTTGAGGTTACCACCAATAATTTGCCATTCAAATGAGCCAACAATGGTTTTAACAGGCCTTGAAGAATTAAAAGTCCAATGAAAAAAACCCGGTGCTGAATTACTCATCATAATAGCGTTTTTAATACCTGGTCCCCACCATAAGTTTTCTGTTGATACCCCGGCTTCAATGCTATGATAATTAAGCGTAATTTTTGATTGGCCCGGATAAAGATGGGTTATTGCTTTGTTACCAAACCTTTCGGGAGCATCTATACCGTATATGGTATTAAAATAAGCGGCTAAAAGCTGTTGATTATTGTTATTGGCCTGTACATCGGCAAAAGTGTTAAAGGGTTTGTTTTCGGCATACACCAACTCGGGCTTAAGCTGTATTTTAAGTATGCCGGCAGTTAATAAAAAACCACCGCTCAGCATGGTTTGGTAACCTTTGTTGGGATATAATGATGAGTTATTGTAACCATAGGGGCGCTTCACATTATACTCATTAAGCCAGTTTAACGGCAGCACTTGTATGCCCGATGGGATACTCATAAAATTAAACTTTGCATAAGGTTTGCTTGCAACAAGACCACTTAACGCAGAATCGGCCCCGGTATTGCCCCATTGGCTATTTACCGGCCTTATGCTAAACGAAAAGGGATTATCACTTGTACCTGAAATTTGATTTCGACGGGCGATATCCTCGGCATAACTACCTACGGTAATAGTTTGCGAAAAGCCTTGTATTGCGCTAAAAATAATTAAGGCTAAGGTTAAAAATTGCTTTTTCACAGGTTAGGTATTGTATTAAAATGTATAAGATTATTAAATAGAAAAAATCAATCGTTCTACAGATATAATCTTGCTATCGAAATATATCTTTTTGAATAAATCAATTTTTCACCTAATCTCTTAACAATATCACAAAAAACAAAGCTTTGAATACTCAATTTTATAATATTAATGCCATATTAAATCCATTTAATAAATAATTAATGTAAACTTTACACTAAGCGATGTAACTAATACGGAAAGATGAGGAATAACGAAACACTGGATAGAAAAAATATTCTTACAGTTCCATTTTAGCATAAAATAGATCAAGTGAACTAAGCAAATCAGAAAAGTGTATCATTTACTTTTTAAGATGTCTTGTACGTAGTTTGCTCAAAAACTCGGGAGAAATGCCCAGGTACGATGCAATATAATGTTGCGGTACCCGTTGCGGAATACTTGGATAACGTTTTATAAACTCCAGGTACTTTTCCATCGCCGTGTTTGAGATGGTTTTAAATAACCGGTTTTGAACAACCGTAAGGTGGCGCTGCAGCATCAGCCTAAACATGCGTTCTAATTTGGGCACCTCGGTTAACAATTGCTCTTTGGCGTCACGCGATAAAATCAGCAGTTCGCAATCTTCCAGTGTTTCAATATACATGCTGCATGGGGTTTGGTCCTGGAAACTGGCCAGGTCGCTCACCCACCAATCCTCTACGGCAAGCTGCAGCGTTACCTCTGCCCCATTCTCATCAATAATATACTCGCGGATGCAGCCCTTATTTACGTAAGCTTCAAAGTTGCAGATATCGCCAGCCTGTAAAAGTTTAGTTTTTTTAGGTACTTTACGATACTCCAAAATCCCGTTAAAACGGCTTGTTTCATCTGCCGTTAAATTCACCGAGCGGGCTGCGTAGCTATTGATATATTGAAACATGGATCAAATATAAGCCGGGCTTAACAAAAAGCTGTAAATAAATGTCGGCAAGCAGGGAAATCGCTTTTAAACATATCAAGTAAAAAAGGATTTAAAGGAATAGTTTATTTCGCGCAAAGATGCTAAGTCGCAATTCAATTGCTCATTTTTCTTTGCTTCTTAGCGTCTTTGCGCGAGAAAATATTAGCAAACAACAGGCACAATATTTAGATGCATCTAAGTTGCATCATACATCTTTTTGTGTTAACCATGATAAAATACAAAATATTGATTATTAGGAAATTAAAATGTATTTTATCCAAAATATGTTAAGTTATGTTAACCCAATTAGCTACGTCTATCCTGTAGCGCAAATTGAAATGTGATTGAAAAAATTCGTGGAAGTAGCTATCGTCTATCTTACGGGCAGTTAAATTCGTGTTTACTCAACGATGAGCTTGTGAGCAAATAAAGTTAAATATTAAAAGCGATTTCCCTTTTTCTTGTTCCAGTTCAATGGCTTTTCCCATTCAGATGTACCATTTTTACAGATTGAATTTTAATTACAAATCATTTAGATAATTTTAAATAAAACATGACATATCTACCCAATCCAAATCGTTACCAAAACATGGAATACCGCCGCTGCGGCAATAGCGGTTTAAAACTACCCGCCGTATCGTTGGGCATGTGGCATAACTTTGGTGCCATTGATAGCCTTGAAAACGCCCGCAACATTCTGAGGTTAGCTTTTGATAGCGGTATTACTCATTTTGACCTGGCTAACAATTACGGGCCACCGGCAGGATCGGCCGAGGAAACTTTTGGCCAAATTTATAAGGATGATTTTAAGCGTTACCGCGATGAACTGGTGATATCAAGCAAAGCCGGCTGGGGAATGTGGGAAGGTCCTTATGGCGATTGGGGTTCAAAAAAATACCTGGTAGCCAGTCTTGATCAAAGTTTAAAACGCATGGGGTTAGATTATGTAGATATCTTCTACCATCATCGCCCCGATCCCGAAACGCCTATGGAAGAAACAATGGGGACTTTAGACCTGATGGTACGCCAGGGAAAAGCACTTTATGTGGGAATTTCCAGCTATAGCGCTTCCGAAACAGAACAGGCGGTGGCTATTTTGAAACGCCTGGGCACACCATGCCTTATCCACCAACCTAAATATTCGATGTTTGACCGATGGGTTGAGGGCGGCTTGCTTGACGTGCTTGGTAATGAGGGCGTTGGTTGTATCCCATTTTCGCCACTGGCACAAGGTTTGTTAAGCAATAAATATTTAAAAGGTATTCCCGAAGGCTCAAGGGCGGCAGCCCATCGCGGTAACGGCGCTATTGAAGAGAATGCCATTACAGAAGCAAATATTGCTAAAGTAGCTAAGCTAAATGAAGTGGCTATTAAACGCGGCCAAAACCTGGCGCAAATGGCGCTGTCGTGGATCCTAAAAGATCAGCGTGTAACATCGGTACTGATAGGTGTAAGCAAACCCGAACAGGTGACTGATTCATTGAAATGTTTGGCTAATACATCATTTACAGACGAAGAGTTAACGCTGATCAATAATATCCTCGATTAACCTCAGTTAGCAGTATCCGGTTAGCAGTTTGCAGTCAGCGTGGGGAAGATTTACTTTACCATACGGTAAGTCATCCCCGCGTTTGGTAACAAACTACCGCCTTTAAGAAGGGCATAAAGAGCCGGTTGGCAGCGTTGAGTTTTCAGTTTTCGGCAGGCAGTTAGCGGGGGAAGCCGGTTTGCAGATAGCAGAGGGCGGTTTTCAGTTAGTAGATTGTTCCGCTAATTCCCAATGAACGAGTGAACTAATGAACCAGTGAACATTTTAGTAACGCAAAAAGCCCTCATCGTTAGATGAAGGCTTGGCGTTAACAGCCGCTATGGCTGATTAAGATTTGGCACCGACCTACTCTCCCACGT
>NZ_JANTYS010000020.1 GCF_024808255.1 Mucilaginibacter dorajii | reverse complement strand
ATACCGATACGTAACGACAGGCATTATGCGAGAAAAACCAAAGCAGGAAAGTATAAAAAGTACAAATAAACTAACTAAGTTAGCGCCATTACTCTCAAGAGGGGATTTGAAAAGTAAGCGGTCCAGGAATATGTCATTGCGAGGCACGAAGCAATCTCATGCTCTACAGGGCGAATATGCATGACGACGCGATTGCTTCGTGCCTCGTAATGACATGATGTATTTGGATGCAGAAAGTTGAAATTCGCAACCCCAATGTTTAGAACTATAATATTTTATAAAACCAATTTACCCAGCCTACCTAATAAATATATAATGTACCGATTCTTCATCTCTTGTCTTATTCTCCTGTTTGGTTCCCAGATGGTAGCCCACGCACAGGTAAGTAAACTAAAAGCCGGCTTTGTGCATCCGCCGGATAGTGCCAAGCCTGGCGTGTACTGGTATTTTATGGATGGCAATATGTCGGCCAAATCCATCACTGCCGATTTGGAATCCATGAAAAAAGCGGGTATTGGTAACCTGATATTTTTGGAGGTGAACGTGGGTATTCCCCGCGGACCGGTTGATTTTTTGAGTGAGGAATGGCAAAATATGTTTGTCCACGCCGTAAAAGAATCAAAACGTTTGGGGATAGAAATTACACTGGGTATTGGTCCGGGGTGGACGGGGAGCGGCGGGCCATGGGTACCCACAGCACAATCCATGCAGCATTTGGTAAGCAGTACTGTAAATGTAACCGGCGGCGCCAAACAGCCCATTGTTTTGCCTCTACCCTTACCCAAACGCCCTTATTTTGGCGAGGGGGCATTTACGCCCGAACTGAAAAAACAATGGAATGATTTTTATGAGGATGTGGCGGTGATCGCTTATCCAACGCCTGCCGCGGCATCGCCCAAAATTGCCGATATTGACGAAAAAGCACTTTACTACCGTGCGCCATATTCGTCGGCACCAGGTGTTAAGCAATATTTACCTTATGTGGCCACGTATACCGAGCCTGCAAAAGACGCGGTTATTGATAAAAACAAGATAATTGATCTTACCGGCAAACTAAAAGCCGATGGTGGGCTTAATTGGGTTGCACCGGCCGGAAATTGGACTATTATGCGTTTTGGTAAACGGAATAACGGCGCTATCACCCGTCCGGCGCCGGTACCCGGTTTGGGTTTTGAGGCCGATAAGTTTGATACCGTGGCTTTAAACGCCCATTTGGATAATTACGTAGGCAGGTTGTTGCGTAAAACGGGCAAGCCCGATCCGAATTTGCAGGGCGGTTTAAAACGTCTGCATATTGATAGCTGGGAAATGGGTTCCCAAAACTGGACGGCCCGCTTCCGTGAAGAGTTTACCAAAAGGAGGGGCTATGATCCATTGCCATTTTACCCGGTTTACGCGGGCGATATTGTAGAAAGCAAAGAGATCAGCGAGCGCTTTTTGTGGGACCTGCGCCAAACATCACAGGAACTGGTATTGGAAAATCATGCCGGCCATGTGAAAGAGTATGGGCATAAATTAGGTTTACAGCTTTCTATCGAACCTTATGATATGAACCCCACTGCCGACCTGGAGCTGGGTAATATTGCCGATGTGCCGATGTGCGAATTTTGGAGTAAAGGTTTCGGCTTCAATTCATCTTTCAGTTGTATTGAATCTACTTCGATAGGGCATGTAAACGGAAAATCACTGATCCCGGCCGAGGCCTTTACCGCGCAGGATGAGGTTTGGAAACAGTATCCAGGATCAATGAAAAACCAGGGCGACTGGGCATTTGCTGCTGGTATTAACCGTTTTGTTTACCATACGTTTCAAAACCAATTTCTGCCCGATTCTTTACGCCCGGGGGCAACCATGGGACCGTACGGGGTACATTGGGACAGGAACCAAACCTGGTGGCCAATGGTGGGCAGCTATCATGACTATGTATCGCGTTGCCAGTATATTTTACAACAGGGGCGTACCGTAGCCGATGTACTTTATTTAACACCCGAGGGATCGCCGCACGTTTTCAGACCGCCATCTTCTGCCATGGATGGCGATGTGGTAATACCCGATAGAAAAGGCTATAATTTTGATGGCTGTGCACCAAGCCAGCTTTATAAAGCAAGTGTTCAAAACGGGTTGATCGTGTTTCCGGGAGGGGCAAGCTATAAGCTATTGGTTTTGCCGGCTGTAAAAACCATGACCCCAGCTTTACTGCAAAAAATAACGACCCTGATAAATGATGGTGCCGTAGTTGTTGGTGCGCCACCTTCAAATTCGCCGGGTTTATCGGGCTACCCGATGTGCGACGTGCAGATAAGCACTATGGCTAAATCACTTTGGGGATCTTTACAGGAGCCGGCCCAACAAACCGAACATGCGTACGGCAAAGGAAAAGTGATTTGGGGTGGCGAACTGGATAAACAGATCAATGATCTTTACCCCGAATATGACCTTACAGCCAATTTATTAAAAGCGATGAATGTGGAGCAGGACTTTGCCGCCAACGGGCAATTGCGTTACACCCATCGTGTGGTAAACGGCGAGGATATCTATTTTGTATCTAACCGTACGGGCGAAACCGTAGAAACCACGGCATCATTCAGGAGCATTGTGGGGAAACCACAACTTTGGGACCCTATAACTACCGGGGTGAAAAACTTACCCGAATACACCATGAACGGGGCGGTTACAGCGGTGCCTTTAAAGTTTGATGCTTACCAAAGCTACTTTATTGTATTTGCCAAAAACGGCCCTGCATCATCAAATACCAAAAACTTTGCCCCGGCTAAAGTTGTAAAAACACTAACCGGGCCATGGCGGGTATCGTTTGATCCTAAATGGGGTGGCCCTAAGCAAATTCAATTTAATGAACTGAAAGACTGGACCCAATGTCCTGAAGATGGTATTAAATATTACTCGGGCACAGCAGTGTACCATAAAGTTTTTGATTTGCCTAAAAACATCATCGCCCAAAAAAATAAAAAGATAAGCCTTGATCTTGGCGAGGTAAGCAATATGGCGCGTGTGAAAGTAAATGGTAAAGATGTTGGCGTGATCTGGACAGCGCCCTGGAAAATAGATATCAGTGCTGCCGGTTTAAAAGCACATAACCAGTTGGAAATAGAAGTAGTAAATTTATGGGCTAACCGGCTTATTGGCGATGCCAGGATACCTGGCGATAGCATTAAAGATGACAATCTTTGGCCCGAATGGCTGGTAAAGGGGCAGCACCGTACAAGCCATAGGTTTACTTTTACTACTTACGAGTTTTATAATAAGGATTCGCCTTTGTTAAAGTCGGGTTTGGTGGGGCCGGTTACTATACAGCAAAGCAGCTTTTAATTGATATCAAGATATATGACCTGTTATTATAAGCAGATTTTATTACGGTGGCTGTTGGCCGGCGCTGCAATTGCTTTGATGTTTAACGACGCTTTTGCGCAATTAAACGTAGTAACCACGTTGTGCGAAAACCGGGTTGATCCTTTGGGTGTGCCCGTTCAAAACCTGCATTTTGGTTGGGAAACCTCATCGCAGCAAAATGATCAATATCAAACGGCTTACCAATTGGTTGTTGCCACATCAATAAAAAATTTAAAAGCGGGCGTTTTTGATAACTGGAACTCTGCAGTAATTAAAAGCGATGAAAGCGTTTTGGTGCCTTACCTGGGTAAATCCTTAAAGCCGGGTACAGTTTATTACTGGCAGGTAAGGGTTTGGGATAAAAACAAAAAGGCATCGTCATGGAGCAGGGTCAGTACTTTTTGTACCGGGCTTGAAAACACTGCTGACTGGAAAGGTGCCCGCTGGATTGGTTATGAAGATTTGCCCGATGATATGCGTGTAGCGCCAGGCGTTCATTTCCCTTCAGTATCGCAATTAGGCAACAAAGCGATGCAAAGGCCGGTAGTGCCCAACTTCAGAAAAGAGTTTACCGCGCCTAAAAAAGTAGCCATGGCATATGCTTTTATCAGCGGCCTGGGCCAGTACGAGTTAACGCTGAATGGCCGCAAAGCAGGCAATGGCTTTTTAACCCCCGGCTGGACTTATTATGACAAAACCTGCCTGTACAACGTATTGGACGTTACCAGCCTTTTAAAACCGGGTACAAACGCCATTGGCGTAACCGTAGGAAATGGCTTTTACAATATTAACCGCGAGCGCTATTTTAAATTTGTAGATGCTTCTGGGATGCCCAAACTTATTTGCAGGATAAAACTGGTTTACACCGATGGAACTACCGGGGATATTGTAAGTGACCAAAGCTGGAAAACCGCGCCATCGGCAATAATATTTAGTAGTATTTATGGGGGCGAGGATTATGATGCCCGACTGGAACAGAAAGGTTGGAACACAACGGGCTTTAATGATGCCCAATGGAGAAATGCCGAATTGGTTACCGTACCGAAGGGAATATTGAAGGCCGATCCTGATTACCCGGTAGCGGTTATGGATTCGTTTAAGGTGCAGAAGGTTAGTGAACCTAAGCCATCAGTGTATGTGTATGATTTTGGGCAGAATATTTCGGGTATTTTGGAACTGAAGGTTAAAGGACGTAAGGGGCAAACTGTAAAACTGACCCCGGCCGAAATTTTAACGCCCGGGAAACTGGCCAACCAGGAAGCTACCGGCGAGCCTTATTACCTGTCATATACCCTAAAAGGTAACGGCGTTGAGGTATGGCGACCAAAGTTTACCTATTATGGTTTCAGGTACGTACAGGTTGAGGGAGCTGTGCCGGCCGGCAAAAAAGATACATTACCTATTATTCAACAACTAACATCACTGCATACCCGTAACTCATCGCCCCAAAGTGGTACGTTCAACTGCTCAAATAAATTATTTAACCGCATTTATACACTCATTAACTGGGCCATAAAAAGTAATTACCAAAGCGTGATCACTGATTGCCCTCACCGCGAGAAGCTGAGCTGGCTGGAGCAGGATTACCTGATGGGGAATTCTATCCATTACAACCTGGATAATTATGCTTTGTATCGCAAGCTGGTGTTCGATTTGATAGATGCTCAAAGCAAAGAAGGTTTTGTGCCAGATATAGCGCCCGAGTTTGTAAAATTTGACGGCGGCTTTCTTGATTCGCCCGAGTGGGGCAGCAGCGCGGTGATCCTGCCATGGCAGTTATACACCTGGTATGGCGATAAAGATATACTGCAACAGGCATACCCTATGATGCAACGGTATGTAGCCTACCTGGCCGGCAAAGCCAATAACCATATCCTGAACTATGGTTTAGGCGATTGGTTTGATTACGGCCCAAACCAGCCCGGCGAAGCACAACTTACGCCAAAAGCTCTTACCGCGACGGCCATTTATTATTACGATGTAATGTTGCTGGGTAAAATGGCATCGGTATTAAACAAGTCACAGGATGCTGTCGCTTACGAAAAACAGGCAACTGAGGTTAAGGATGCCTTCAATAGTAAGTTTTTCAATGCCGCTACCAACGTTTATTCAACCGGCAGCCAAACGGCAATGGCTATGCCTTTAAGTTTAGGTTTGGTTAATGAAAGTAATCGCGCCACAGTATTAAAAAACCTGACGGATTCCATCAAACAGCAAAATTATAAGCTTACGGCGGGCGACATCGGCTTTCATTTTTTAATAAACGCGCTCGATAAAGGCGGCCAATCGCAGGTGATTTATGACATGAACAACCGCGATGATGTGCCGGGTTATGGCTATCAGCTTAAAAAAGGGGCCACAGCCTTAACAGAGTCATGGCCCGCATTGGAAAATGTATCAAATAACCACTTAATGCTTGGTCATATTATGGAATGGTTTTACAGCGGACTTGCGGGCATAGCGCAGGAAGATGGCAGTACAGGCTTTAAACAACTCAGCATAAGGCCGCAGCTGGTGGGCGATATCAACAGCGCCAGCGGGACTTTTCATACACCATACGGGTGGGTTAAAACAAATTGGACAAAACGAGCGGATAGTTTCCATTTAGTGGTAACCATTCCGCCTAATACAAAAGCAAACGTATACCTGCCGCTAAAGCCGGGTATGAAGCTATTCGCCAACGGAAAACAAACAACTTATGAACGGTCTGCAGAAAAAGACCTTGTAAAAATCTCCTGTGGATCTGGTAATTATATTTTTGATTTAAATAAATGATAAACAGCAACTTAAAGATCGGTCTATTCGGAATAGGACTGGATGTATATTGGGATCAGTTTGAAGGGCTTAAGGCAAGTCTGGAAGGTTACCTGGGTGGCCTGAAATCAAAATTGGATGAGTTGCCGGTAACTGTGGTTAACGCCGGATTGGTGGATACCGTTGATAAAGCCTTTGAAACCGGCAAACTTTTCAGGCAGGAGGATGTGCAGCTGATATTGTTGTACGTAGGCACTTACGCCTTATCGGCCACTGTGCTGCCTGTTGTACAGAAAGCCAATGTGCCGGTGATCATCTTAAACCTTTCGCCGGGGGATAGTATAAATTACGAACAGTTTAATAAACTGAGCGATCGTATCCAGATGACGGGTACCTGGCTCAAATACTGCTCGGCCTGCCCGGTGCCAGAAATTGCCAACGTGTTTAAAAGAACAGGCATTAAATTTCACCAGGTAACCGGCATGCTTGAAAACGATGCCGAAAGCTGGAAGGAGATCAGTGAGTGGATAGAAGCGGCCAACGTTGCCAACATTATGCAAAACAACCGCATGGGCTGCATGGGCAATTATTACTCAGGCATGTTGGATATCTATACAGATCTAACCTTGCAGATCAAATATTTCGGCGGCCATTTTGAGCACATCGAGGTAGAGGAATTGACCGCGATTAAAAACGAAGTAGGCACCGCTGAAATAGAAAGCCGCGTAGCGGATTTTAAAGACAAGTTCGATATTCAGCCTGATTGTCTGCCCGAAGAACTGGCGAGGGCGGCAAAAACATCCGTTGCGATGGATAAATTAACCGCCAGCTATAAATTAGGGTCGTTCGCGTATTACCATAAGGGCACCGGCATTGCAGATAACGAGGATACGATGAGCTCGATCATCCTCGGTAACTCGCTGCTTACGGCCAACGGCATCCCGGTGGCTGGGGAGTACGAAATAAAAAACGCCCAGGCCATGAAAATCATGGATAGCTTTGGCGCAGGCGGCTCCTTCACCGAATATTACGCCATGGATTATAAAGATGATATGGTATTGATGGGACATGACGGCCCCGGCCATATTGCCATAGCCGAAGGAAAAACCAAAGTGAAGCCTTTGCAGGTGTATCATGGCAAAGTAGGGAAGGGCTTATCGGTAGAGATGGCCGTTAAAAATGGTCCGGTTACCTTGTTGTCTGTTGTTGAAACGGCAAATGGCGCGCTAATGCTGCTGGTAGCAGAAGGTGAATCTGTTGCCGGCCCGATCCTTCAGATAGGTAATACCAACAGTCGCTACCGCTTTTCATGCGGCGCCCGCCGGTTTGTAAATGACTGGAACAGCCACGGCCCCGCGCATCATTGCGCGGTAGGCGTGGGCCACATCAGCAGTAAAATACAAAAGTTGGCACATATATTAGGAATGGATATGGTGAGGGTGTGTTGAGGGCTAAATACTAAGAACCTTTACAATAGTCCTTTGAGTTGAAAAAACTCAAGGGCTTTTTTGTTTACGCTGTTTTTAGTGAACCAAAACAAATTTTTAAATTCATTGTAAGGATATTAACTCAGCCTCGTCAAAGCTTGCATAAATGACCGACGTTAAAAACGGTCAGGTAAAAACACCTACAAAAATCAAAAAACAATGGTAAAATTAGCATTACTGGCCACGCTTGAGGCCAAACCAGGTAAAGAACAAGAAGTGGCCGACTTTATTAAAAGCGCTTTGCCATTGGCAGAGCAGGAGCCAGGCACCGTAAGTTGGTATGCCCTGCAACTCGGCCCATCAACGTTTGGCATATTTGACACTTTTGAAGACGAAGCCGGTCGCGATGCCCACCTTGGCGGCGAAATAGCCAAAGCATTAATGGCAAAGGCCCCCGAACTATTGGCCGAAGCACCGGTTATTAAAAAGGTCGACCTGTTAGCCGTAAAATAATTATCCCCTCCCTTTACAATGCACCGCGCAGTGGTTAACCCCCACGCGGTGCTTTTTTATGCCCCATAAAAATTTTGTAAGGAATGATCAGGCGTCGCGACTAACCAATTGAATCAACAAAGGTTCGGAACAATTTATGATGACTTACATAAAAATAAACAGGAGCACGCTGTTGGTGCTCTTCGGGGTGATTGGCTTGAGTATTGCTTTCGCTGCTTGCAGCAACAAGTTTAAACCGCAATTAAACTCGGCACATGGTATCAACTTCAAGGTTACTACGCTGGCGCAGGCAATGGAATTTTCAAAGGTGCAAAACAAGCCTTTGTTTGTATTTGCACATGCCTCGTGGTGCCCCACCTGCAAAAAAATGGAGCAGGAGGTATTGGTGAAAAAAGAGTTAGGCGAAACTTATAATGCTCAGCTGATTAACATCGCTATTGATGTTGATAGCCCGGAAGGAAAGAAACTCAATGAGCAATACCCGATCAGGGCTACACCAACGCTTTTCTTTTTTAACCCCGATGGTACCGTCGCCAAAAAACTGGAAGGCTTTACTACCGATGAGGAATTGCTGGCCGAAGCCCAAGAGTTGAAAAAATAAGTGTTATCGATACAACTATATTATCACGCAAAACTTCATTTTGTTTGAATATGAATTGGTTTTAATACTACCTTTAAGGTTAGTTATAAACCAATTTATATTTTACCGGTAACTGCATGAAGTTTAAGGCGTTTTTGCTGCTTTTTTTGCTGCGATGTATGGCGCAACAGGTGAGTGCGCAAAATAACCAATTCCAGTTTTCACACCTGGATATCAATGCCGGGCTATCCCATAACCAGGTAAACTGCATTTATAAGGATAAAAGGGGCTTTATGTGGTTTGGCACGTTATCGGGCTTAAACAAATACGATGGCTACAGCATTAAAAGCTTTAAACACATAGCCGGCGATACCACCACGCTTGACGACGACTACATTGTAAGCATCAATCCAGGTCCCGAAAATAAATTATGGATAGAAACCCGCACCGGCTTCAATATTTATGACCCCGCTACCGAGAAGTTTACCCGGAACCTAACAGCCTTCATGTATAAAATTAAGGTGTATGATACTTATATCTTAGCCATTAAAAAAGATAGGTTTGGCAATTTCTGGTTTTTGCAGCACAATAAAAATCAAGGGGTTTTTAAGTACAATCCTGTTACCAATACCACCATCAACCTTACCCACAAAAATACCGATACAACCTCGATAGCATCAAACTTGGTTACCGATTTATCGGTAGATTCAAAAGGCAACATCTGGCTGGTATCCAACTCCGGTATCCTGGAGCGCTTAGATCCTAAAACATACCAGGTAAATTACCGCTTAAAGCTGGGCAATTTGCCATCGGCTCTAAGTTCGAGCTATAGAATATATATTGATAAGCAGGATGATCTTTGGGCCTTTGTACCGAGTTATTCGGCGGGTGTGTTTTACATCAGTACGGTAAATAAAGTATTTAAACATATTGTTAAAGCTACGGGTACTATCAACACAGACGTAATAGCGGATGTTGTCCAGGACGATGAAAACCGCATCTGGATTTGTACCGATCACGGCGGCATCAATCTTTTAAACAAAAAAGATTTTAAAACCCAGTACATCACCAACCGCGAAGACGATAGCAAAACCCTCGGTCAAAACAGCATAACCTGTATTTATAAGGATAATAGTGGTATAATCTGGTGCGGAACCTACAAAAGAGGGGTGAGCTACTACCACCAGAATATTATAAAGTTTGCAGGTTACACGCATCACCTGTCTGATAAAAAGAGTCTCCCCTTTAGCGATATCAACAACTTTGCCGAAGATAAAGCCGGCAACATATGGATTGGCACCAATGGTGGCGGGCTAATTTACTGGGATAGAAAAAACAACACCTTTAAACAATACCTGCATAACGCTGCCGATAAAAACAGCCTCACCAATAATGTAGTGGTTTGCCTGTATTTTGACCACGAGCAAAAGCTATGGATTGGAACGTATTACGGCGGCCTCGATTGTTTTGATGGTAAAACTTTCAGGCACTACAAACATAGCGATGGCGTAGCTGCCAGCATATCCGAAGACAGGGTTTGCTCCATCACCGAAGATAGCGACCATAATTTGCTGGTTGGTACCTTATCTGCCGGGCTTAACATATTGGATAAAAACCGGAATGTGACGGGCATTTACAGGTATGATGGGGATATGAACAAAAATAGCATCCACTCTAACTATATCAGCGCGTTAATTGAAGACAGGCGTAAAAACATCTGGATAGTAACAGCTTATGGGGTAGACCTTTTATTGAAAAAAGATCACCGGTTTTTGCATTACCTGCATGATGACAAAGATCCCACCAGTCTCATCAATAACAACACCAACAACATCCTGGAAGATAAAGACGGCCTGATTTGGATAAGCACCCGGGAGGGAATCAGCATATTTGATTATAAAACTGGCAAGTTCACCAATATAAACAAAGCCGATGGTTTGCCCGATAACACCATTATTGATTTGCAGCAATACAGCCGCAACAATATATGGGCGAGTACGCCCAATGGTTTATCCAGCATTTTTGTCGATAGGTCATCAGCAAAGCTTAAATTTCGTTTTGTAAACTATAACGAAACAGAGGGACTGCAAGGGCGCGAGTTTACCGAAAATTCGTCGTACCACACCCGGGAGGGCGAACTGTTGTTCGGTGGGGGTAACGGGTTTAATATTTTTAAACCGACAGATCTGCTAACCAATAAAAATCAGCCCAACCTGGTATTTACCGATCTGCAAATTTTTAACCAAACCGTAAAACCGGGTGATAAGGTAAACGGATCTGTTATTTTAAACAGTTCTATAGTGGGTTTGAAAAACCTGAGCCTAAAATATAATGATAACGTATTTGCCATTGAATTTGCGGCACTCAATTACTTTAATCCCGATAAAACAAGGTACCAATACCGCATGCAAGGCTTTGATAATAACTGGATAGACGCCGATAACAAAGTACGCAAAGCCACCTACACCAACCTTGATGCCGGCGACTACATATTTAGGGTACGTGCAGGCAATAACGAGGGCTGGAACAGTAATGAGCTTTCGTTAAACATAAAAATATCGCCACCATATTGGAAAACTACCTGGGCTTATATTTTATACGCCGCGTTGGCCATAGGCTCATTGTTATACCTCCGTAGGCGGGGTATTCAAAAAATACGCACCCAGTTTTCTATTGAAAAGGAGCGGGAAGAGGCTCAGCGCATGCACGAGCTGGATTTAATGAAGATAAAGTTCTTTACCAATGTAAGCCATGAGTTTCGCACGCCGTTATCGCTTATCATGGCCCCGGTTGATAAGATCCTGAAGCAGGTTGCAGAGCCTGAAGTACAACGGCAGTTAATGCTGGTGAACCGTAATGCCAAAAGGCTGCTCAACCTGGTAAATCAACTACTCGATTTCAGAAAGATGGAGTACCAGGAATTAAAGCTGCATAAGATGAATGGCGATATCATCAGCTTTATCAAAGATCTTTCATTCGCGTTTACGGATGTGGCCGATCAAAAAAGCATCCGCTTTGTTTTTGACGCCGAAATTGAAACCTATTACACCAGTTTTGACCATGATAAAATAGAGCGCATCATGTTCAACCTGCTGTCAAACGCTTACAAATTTACCCAGGAAGGCGGCCAGGTAAGTGTTTTAATAAACCTGATACATAAACGGGATACTGATGAACAGTTTTTAGAGATTAGGGTGATAGATACGGGTATAGGTATTGCCGCCGATAAACTGGATAAAATATTTGATCCTTTTTTTCAAAACGATTTGCCTGGCTCTATGCTTAACCAGGGCAGCGGGATCGGCTTATCTATAACCAAAGAATTTGTAAAACTGCACGAGGGGGAGATTTACGTAGAGAGCGAGTTTAACCAGGGGAGTTGCTTTACCGTACTGCTACCGCTTATGCAATTAGATGCCAGTGTTTTCACGGATACGCTTTTACCGTTCAATCATGATAATGAATTTTGGCTGGAAAATGGTGCAGTTAAAACCGAAGTTTTCAAAGAACCCCGCGATGGCAAGAGACCAACCGTTTTGCTGGTAGAAGACAATGACGATTTTAGGTTTTATATTAAAGACAACCTAAAAACAGCATTTAATGTTATTGAGGCCGAAAACGGCAAAAAAGGCTGGCAAAAAGCATTGGCCCAGCATCCTAACTTAATTGTTAGCGACGTTACCATGCCCGAAATGAACGGTATCGACCTGTGTTTGAAACTGAAGAACGATAAACGTACCTCGCATATCCCCGTGATATTGCTCACCGCCATGACCGGCGAAGACCAGCAGCTGAAGGGGCTGGAAACCGGTGCAACGGATTACTTAACCAAGCCTTTTAACTTCGAGATCCTGCAATCAAAGATCCGCAACATCCTGAGTCAACAGGAAAGTATGCGAAAGACCTATACCAAACAAGTGGAGGTTAACCCAACAGAAATGCATGTAGATTCGCCTGACGAGGTTTTTATTAAAAAGGTGTTGATACTGATAGATAATAACATCGCTAACCCTAACTTCTCGGTAGAAGAACTAAGCAATGAGGTATTTGTAAGCCGTTACACGCTTTATAAAAAAATCCTGGCCATGACGGGTAAAACACCCAATGAACTGGTACGTTCCATGCGCTTAAAACGTGCCGCACAGCTCCTGGAAACAGGGCACTTGACCATATCACAGATCTGCCACAAAGTAGGCTTCAAAAGTCAGAAATACTTTGTTAAGATGTTCAAGGCCGAGTATAACACCATCCCATCAAAGTACGTTGAGGCCGCTGAAGAGGCGGAGGCGTAATCAAAACCGCTACTATCTACCGTGAGCTTTAAGCTCATTGATACCATATTGCGTGTACACATCTTTGAAATCTTATTACTAAATAAACCGATGTCATACGAACGAACCTGAGGGGAATTGTGCGCCGGAGGTGAGGAGAAATATACATCTTTTGGTTGCCTTTTAAAGTTATGGATTAGAGTGGATTCTTCACGATGTCCAGGATAACAGTATTTTGAATTGTGCCAGGTAAAATTCACTGCGACCAGTAACTTTGCATTTAACCCCTTTAAGAATAAACTCGCCCGCCAACAATTGCCAATTAATCACCACAAGGCAATACTATTATCTCAGTTTAAAAAGTATTAGCTCAATATGGTAGGTATACATTTGTAACTTTTAAAAATCAATTCGCCTGATTTATTTGTCAGTAATATAATTAAATAATTGATAATCAATATGTTAATTAAGGTTGACATTTGTGCCCCTATTTATCCACAACCGGGTTTGGTTTCGCATATAATTTTACCCTCAACAAAACGGATAACCGGCAATTGCTTTCAAGTACATCTGCCGGCTATTAAACCTGAAGAATTAGTTTACAAATTTTAGTGGAAATTTTAACCCGCAATTTATTGCGGGTTTACCTGTAAATGCAGCTTGTAATTAAAGCCGCTGTGCCCGCAAAATGCTTGTGCCAATTTTGATGTACGTGATGTTTGCCAATTTAAAAACCAAAAATCAATAATAAATCAATTATCAATTAACCCAATTATTATGCGAAAAATTCTACGAATGGCATTGCTGTTTTTGTCTCTTTTTGTAAGCTTCCGGGTGGAAGCGCAAAATCAGGCAACAGTAATCAAAGGAACAGTAACAGACGAGAAAGGGATAACCCTTCCCGGCGTATCTGTTAGAGTAAAAAACAACCAATCGGGTGTAGTTACCGATAAAGACGGCAATTACAGCATCAGCGTACCGGGCGGAGCTGCCGAACTTACTTTTTCATTCATCGGTATGAAATCCCAGGATGTTGTTATCGGCAAAAAAACTATAATTAATGTAGTGTTGGTTAATTCGTCAACAACACTGGCAGATGTGGTGGTTATCGGTTATGGTCAGCAAAAAAGGCAGGATGTAAATGGCGCCATATCATCGGTAACTGCTAAAGACATTCAGAATATCCCCCAAACAAGTGTTGATCAAATGTTGCAGGGAAAAGCAGCCGGCGTTACCGTTACCAATGGCACAGGTGCCCCTGGTAGTTCGGCCTCGGTGCACATCAGGGGTATAACATCGCTTTCGGGTTCAAATGAGCCCTTGTATGTAGTTGATGGTGTGTATATTGACGGTTCGGCCTACACCACTCAAAACCAAAATAATGGCGAAAATACAGTTAGCCCGCTAAGCTATATCAACCCAAACGATATTGAGTCGATAGATATATTGAAAGACGCGTCGGCTACAGCCATATATGGTAGCCGTGGTTCAAATGGCGTAGTTATTATTACCACCAAAAAAGGCAAAAACAGCACCGCCCATTTAAATTACGATGGTTATTACGGTGTTCAGCAGCAGGGCCGTTTTCTGAAGATGATGAACCTGCAGCAATATGCCACTATACAAAATGCCATAGCCGATATTACCGGAATAGGCCGCAGACAGGAGTTTTTAGATCCCAGCCTGCTTGGCCCTGGCACCGATTGGCAAAACGCAGTTTTTAGAAACGCGCCGATGCAAAGTCATAACCTTTCAATGAACGGCGGTAACGACAATGTGAATTATTATATATCAGGCGGTTTTCTTAAACAAAATGGAACCATTATAGGGTCGAACTTTAAGCGCTACTCTTTTCGCACCAATGTTGAGGGAAAGTTGAAAGACTGGTTTAAACTTGGCTCAAACATGACGTTGAACCGTACCGATCAAAATATGGGGGCGAGTGATAATGGCGGTATTGTTTACCAGGCATTGCTTAATGCCCCGGATCAGGCAGCCAGCAATCCCGACGGTAGCTTTACCGTTGCCCCGGCATCATACGGCAGTGGTACTTTTATCAGCCCGGTTGCATTGGCCACCTTAAATACCAACAACCTGGTGCGCAGTCAGATAAATGCAAATTTTTATGCCGATATCCGTTTCACTAAAGATTTGACTTTAAGATCGGAAATTGGCGGCTATGATAATTTTTCAAAAAGCGTATTGTTTTTTCCCTCGTACACGGTAACTTCTCCAACTAACCCTTCGCTTATATATGGTAATCCCGTAGCAAGTTTAAGTGAATATACAGATCAGGCATTAGGGTGGAACTGGAAAGAGTATCTTACCTACAATCATACGTTTGCCAAAAAACATAACATAACGGCGGCTGCAGGTTATGAATTGAATGAAGGTATGTACAATAGTATGAGTGCTGGTACTAATACATTTTTAAGTAACGATTTACCCACACTTAACCTTGGTGGTGCTAAGATACCTACCATCGGCGAAAATAAATCGTCAAATACCTTGCAGTCTTTTTACGCCCGTGCAATTTATGACTACGACAACAGGTATAGCTTAACCGCCACCATCCGGTCAGATAGGTCTTCAAATTTTGCACAAGGTCATCAAACAGGTTATTTCCCGTCGGCGGCTATTGGATGGACAGTTTCAAATGAATCATTTATGGCCGGCATTAAAAGCGTTGCTGATAATGTTAAATTCAGGATAGGTTATGGGCAGGTAGGCAACCAGAATATTCCGGGCTACCAATATGGGTCTGCACTTAACCCAACTATTACCGGTTTAGGTACGGGTTTTAACGTATCAAATTATAATAATCCTAACCTAACCTGGCAAACATCTATACAAACTGATATAGGTTTGGATTTTACTTTATTTGGCCGGATTAACGCAACTGTCGATTGGTACAAAAAAACTTCAAAGAATTTCCTTTTCCAGGCACCATTACCTGAGTTTTTAACCGGCGGTCCTAATTATCTTGGTGGTATCAGCTCGCTTTATGTAAACGGCGGCGAGGTTAGTAATAAAGGTATTGAGTTTAGCATTAATTCAAAAAACATTATTTCAAAGAATTTTAACTGGAACACTACAGTAACCTTTACCCATTATGTTAATAAAGTTATTTCTACATACAATAACAGTATCATTAATGCCAGCATCACATCCGGATTTTTACAGATCCCGGTTACGCAAACCAAAGTTGGTGGCCCTATAGGTGAGTTTTATGGATATACCGTTAAAGGAATATTTAAAACTGCCGATCAGCTGCAAAATGCACCGGTACAATTTGGTCAGCCAACGAGTACTACGCTGGGCGCCAGCGGAGCAACAACTTTAGGCGATATTCAGTATGTTGATACCAATCATGATGGTAAGATTGATGCAAGCGACATGAGCGCTATAGGCAATCCAAACCCTACCTTCACTTATGGCTTTACCAATAATTTTACCTATAAAAACTTTGATCTATCTATATTTTTATATGGTTCATATGGTGGTAAAGTGCTTAATTATTTGGATTACACCATTGAAGGCCTGAACGGTTTATATACCAATCAGCTTGCCGAAGCTGCAAACTACTGGACACCTACTAATGCAAATTCCAACATTCCGGCTCCTAAGGGTGGTGTTAACCCCAACCTTAACATGTCTACCCGGTTTTTGCAAAGCGCGTCTTTTTTAAGGTTTCAAAATGTGCGTTTAGGGTACAGCCTGCCATCGTCATGGGCTAAACATATTGCGCTTAATCGTTTAAAACTGTATTGCAGCGCGCAAAATCTGTTTGTAATAACAGGTTATAAAGGTTTAGACCCCGAAGTTGGCCAGCAAAACCAAAACGTGTTTTTAACCAATGTGGATTTGGGAAGGTATCCTTCGCCGCGAATTTTTACTTTGGGAATAAACGCAGAATTTTAATTTGACCATAAAAGATTTAAAATGAAAGCAAATATTAAATATATAATCAGCGCGACAGTTGTAGGTTTATTTACCATAACAGGCTGTAAAAAAGACTTTTTCAACAGGCCGCCCGAAAACGCGATAGCCATTGATAATTTTTATAAAACTGATGCGCAGGTATCGGCAAGCACCCTTAACCTTTATAATTCACTTTGGTTTAATTATGTGGCTAAACCAGGTTGGGCGGTATGTGAGATGACCGGCGGTAACGGCCGCAGTTACTCGTCAGATGTTACCGATTTTGGTAACCTGAATGGTGCGGTTACCAACCTTAACTCGCAAAATGATGCCGCGTGGAGTTCGTTATGGACAGTTGTGGCGCAATCCAATGCGCTGATCAACTTAATGCCCTCAAGAGCGGGCTCGGGTGTAACTCCTGCCGTTTTGAACAATGCTTTGGGTGAAGCACATTTTTTTCGCGCGATGGCTTATTTTCACATTGTGAGGTTATGGGGGGCGGTTCCTATTATTGAGAATGCCAGCAATTTTTTAACCAATTTCCAGGTAAATAGCAACAGGATAGAAGATATCTACACCTTTATGGTTAACGATATGAAATTTGCCGAGGCGAATTGTACCGCTATGATTAGAACAGGTGCTATCACACAGGGCCATGTATCCAGCGGTTCGGCTTCAGCCATGCTGGCCAAGTTGTACCTGTACATGCAGGATTATCCTAATGCGCTTAAAGAAGCACAAAAGGTGATCAATAGCGGGGAGTTTAAATTATATGGCGTAGATATAGCCGGTAAAACCTATAACGATCTGTTTAAAACGGCTAATAACAACAATGAAGAAAGCATTTGTCAATTGCAATGGGCCGGTGGTGCATCTTACGGTCACGGCAACCCTCAACAAGCCTCTTTAGCCGCAAGTGGAATCATTACAGGTACGGGTGATGGCTACAGCGTATTAGGCCCCACTATTGATTTGCAAAATTCTTACGAAGGAGGCGATTTGCGCCTGCACGCAACTATTATGCAAGCTAAAGATGTTTACCCCGAAATTGACGCGGCATCAGGAGGCTATACCGTGCCTGATAACATTAATTCACAGGGTACCGATGCTGCTATTAAAAAATATGTAGTAGGTACCCCTGCCGATAATGGAGGCATCGGTGCGGCACAATCTGCAGCAAATAACACTTATTTAATGCGTTATGCCGAAGTTTATTTAATAGCGGCAGAAGCAATTGTTGGTAAAAATACCACTTCAACAGATGCACAGGCTTTGGCTTATATCAATGCTATCAGGAAAAGGGCAAATTTAGCGGCGTTAACGGTTATAAACCGTCACCATTCGGTTCCTAACCCAAACTACGACGCTACCTATAACAATGCTGTGCCCACTACTATTATCCAGGATGATATATTAGCCGAGAGAAGGCACGAATTTGCTATCGAAAACGACTACTGGTTTGACCTTTGCCGTATAGATGGATGGAATGGTATACTAAATAACACCCACCCGCTGGCCACTCAGTTTATAAGTCAGCAGGAAAGAGGTACTTATGCCCCCGACCGCAAAACAGTTTACCATACCGCAGTTACACCAAAAAGTACCGACTTTTTATTGCCGATACCAATAAATGAAACAACAGCCGATCCTAAGTTATTAGAACCAGCGGTACCATACACATTTAAATAAATACAGCTATGAAAAATTTAAAACAGATATTTTTTTACTGCATACTTCCATTGGTGACGGTATTAACTATAAGCTCATGTAAAAAGGATAATAAAGGTAGTGGTGATGGCCCTCCAACCATATCAAGGGTACGTACTATTTCTAAAGTAGACCAAACTACACAAACTATTGCTTCTTTTGACTCAACAACAACTGATGGAAAAATTGGCACTGCATACGCTGTTTTAGGTACCAACCTTATCACAGCCAAGGCTATTTATATTAATGGTACTTCGGTATATTTCAATACAGCTTTATCATCAAATACCAGCGTGCAGTTCTCATTACCAACCACTGTACCTTACAGTAATGATAGCACCAATAATGTGCTTACTATTGTTACTGCCCACGGAAAAGTTAGTACACCTTTTGTGGTTGAGCAGCCTGTACCCGGCATAACTACAGTGAGCCAGCTTGCGGGTAATCCTGGTGATGTTATTACTATCACCGGTACCACATTCAACGGTCTTTCGGGTGTGTCATTTGGTACTATACCAGCTACGGTTCTTACTAAATCACCTACGGTAATAACAGTAAAAGTACCCTCGGGTGTAACCGCGGCCCATCTTTTGGTTACCACGACTGCAACTAAAGGCGGTGGCGTAGGTACAGGACCGGTTGTTACTTCAGGAACAAGCCTGTTATCTAACAGCGTTACTGCAATAAAGCAAACCAATTCAATATTTGGTTTTAGCACAGCAATTTATGAAGACTCATACGAAAACGGCTGGAGCGATTACGGCTGGGGCGCAGGAGCGAAAGATGATAAAACAAATATCAGGAGAGGCACTACATCCAGGACATATAGCTATACCGGTGGGTATGATGGTTATGTGATACAACCGGGCAGCGGCAACAATGTTGATGCTAACACGGCGCTTAAGTTTTCAATATTTGGCGGTAAGGGCACCACAGGTAAAAATATCCACCTGTGCCTTAACTACAACTTTAACACCTCCGTTCAGATAACACTTACCGAAGGCAAATGGACAGATTATCAAATCCCGATAGCTAACTGGGTAGATGCCGGTAACCCGCTGCCATCAAACATCAGCGCCTTGGTTTTCCAGGAATTTAGTGGCAATGCCTCTACTTTTAGTATTGATGATGTTGGCATTGTAGATATTAAATAAAGATAATATAGCCACCGTTTGTAATGGTGGCTGTACTTTTTATCAGCGGGTGGTACAGCGCCTAAAAACTTTACATCAATAGTTTTCCAGGAGTTTAGCGGTAATACCGCGCTTTGGTACCTGGATGATATAGGTATCATTTAATACCGATTGAAATTTATAGTGCCATCATCAATAACAAGCATCTGCCTTAAAGATGATGGCATTTTTAAACAAGCTAACCCTAATACTCATGATGAAATTTTTTAAATTATTATTCAGTATAATTTTTATGCTGATGGTGTTTAATGCCAACGCACAGAAAAACCTGGTTGAAAACGGTGGTTTTGAAGATAACCTCTATGGCTGGAATGATAACGGCGGAAAAATTACCCCCTGGGATTTTAAAAGCGGTAAAAACAGTTGTGCCATTATCACTACCGGTACCGATAAATGGGTTGGGATAGATCAAAGCATCCGCATCCCTAAAAAAACAGGCAGCCTGGAATTTAGCGCCTGGATAAAGGCTAACAACGTGGTAAAAGGGGAACATGACTGGGATGGGGCTATCTTTAGCATCGCCTTTTTAGATGGTAGTGATAAAGAGATAGAGGGAGGCGATAATATAGCCCACTTAACCGGCGACCAGAATTGGACCCGCTTCTCTAAAATAATTAAGGTCCCGGCCAGGGCTGTTAGTTTCAAAATTTTGTTGGCTATGGGAAACGCCTCTGGTGGAATGATTATAGACGATGTGTACGCGGCCGTAGTAAACGATCAGTTGGTGGTGAAGTAAGCTGTTTTTGAAAAATTGTTATAAAATTATTTATGATGACAAGCAATGTAATGCGCGAAATTACCCCGCTAACGGCCGGCGATTGCTTTACCGTTTTTGCGAAGGTTGATAATAAGTTTGAGTCGCCCCTGCATTATCACGACGACTATGAACTTCATTTGATCTTAAATGCCAAAGGAGCGAAGCGCGTAGTGGGTGGGCATATTGAGTTAATCAGCGATCATGAATTGGTATTGATTGGTCCCGACCTTTACCATGGCTGGTTTACCCATGAATGTGAAAGCGAAGAGATAACCGACATAGTTATCCAGTTTCATAAGGATTTGTTTGATGAAAAGTTTTTACGCCGCAACCAGCTTAGTTTTTTAAAGGGGATGCTGCAGCGCGCGCCATTGGGTATCATGTTTTCGGAGGCAACTATTTTAGCTGTAAAAGAACGTATCATGGCTTTGAACAAGCAAAGCGGGTTTACATCGGTTTTGGAACTGCTTTCTATATTGCATGAGCTGTCAACATCGACAGATATGAAAACCTTATCCGATCCGGCCTTCATCAATGAAAAATTTAATCACAATAGCCGTCGCGTTGAAAAGGTGTTTGAGCATATGAACAACAACTACCACCGCCGGGTCTCGCTTGCCGAAGTAGCCCGCGTTGTGCACATGCCCGAGGCTTCTTTCAGCAGGTTTATCAAGAAACGTACGGGCAAAACTTTTACCGATAGTTTAAACGAGATAAGATTGGGCCATGCTTCGCGGATGCTCATCGATTCAACAACTACCGTGGCCGAGATCGCTTACGAATGTGGCTTCAACAACATCTCTAATTTCAACAGGATCTTTAAACGCAAAAAGCGGTCGACCCCTAATGAATTCAGGGCAACCTATATGCTGGCGGGTTTTATGCTCGGCGCGCATGTGGAGTTGAGGGCGTCGTAGCCCGGTAATGCTATAAACAACAAGGCTACAAAGCCTGCATACAAAACTATGGTGAAAAACAACAGAATGAAATTAATTATAAAGTGCGCGCCGGCGATAATGCTTAGCCTGGTAAGCCTGGCAGCCTGTAAAAAGGATAAGGCGGCCGATCAAACAACGCCTGTGGTAGTTGACCAGGGCAATGGTGGGGCTACCGGCCCTATAACATCGCCAACAGATCCGGCGGTCGCGGTTTCGCAGGGCTTTTTTTTGGATGACTGGCAGGGTAAAACCTTTACCAGGCCATCGGTACAAAGTGTAGCCAAGCCTACAGCCTCGTCATCAGCAACGGTGACTGCCGATTTTGCACAGGTGGTATCCAAGGTTTCCAAAAACCTGTTTGGTAACAACATGAACCCCTTTACCGGTCAGTATACCGATGCAGACCTGGTAAAAAACATAACCAACCTTTCGCCCAATATTATCAGGGCACCGGGTGGCAGTTTATCAGATGTTTACTTTTATGATTTGCCATCGGGCGGTAAACCTACAGATGTGCCGGCCCAATTGTTAAAAGCCGATGGCAGTGCCGATCCGGCTACCGGATATTGGAGCGGCATGGTTGCCGATAATTGGTCTATCAGCGTGGCCAATTACTATTCGCTGCTGCAAAAAACCAATAGCACGGGTATCATCACCGTAAATTATGGTTACGCGCGTTATGGATTGAGTGATCATCCGGTTGAAACCGCGGCGCACTATGCTGCCCAATGGGTGAGGAACGATAGGGGGCGTACCAAACTGTGGGAAGTAGGAAACGAAAATTTTGGCAACTGGGAAGCGGGCTACCGTATTGACGTGTCGAAAAACAAAGATGGGCAGCCCGAAATTTTAACCGGTCAGCTGTACGGTACCCATTTCAAGGTATTTGCCGATTCGATGCGTAAAGCAGCCAGCGATGTTGGCGTTACCATTAAAATTGGCATTGTGCTTACCGAAACAAACGACCAAAACAATACTACAGGCGGGCAAAACTGGAACGCCGGTGTATTATCGGCAGCAGGCTCATCGCCCGATTTTTTTGTCGTACATAATTACTATACCCCTTATAATCAAAACTCAACGCCCGAGGTTATCCTGGCTACAGCATCGTCGGTTACATCGCCGATGCTGAGTTGGGTAACTAATTCTGCTCAAACAGCTGGTGTTGCGCAAAAGCCTGTTGCAATGGACGAGTGGAATATTTTCGCTACGGGCTCAAAGCAGCAGGTATCCTATATAGCGGGTGTACATGCCGTTTTGGTTCTTGGCGAGCTGATCAAGAACCAGGTAAGTATGGCCTGTCGCTGGGATTTGGCCAATGGCGGCAGCGATGGTAACGATCATGGGTTGTTTTCCTATCAGCAAACCGGCGTAACTGATTTTACACCGCGCCCGGCATTTTACTACCTGTACTATTTTCAAAAATACTTTGGCGATAGGATGATCAGTTCAACGGTAAGTGGTAGTACCGATATTGTAAGCTATGCATCATCGTTCAGCTCGGGCGAGGCCGGTGTTACCCTGGTAAACAAAGGCAGCACCGATAAAGTAGTTACCATCAACTTTAAAAACTATTATACCGGGGCCAGCTATTACTATTATACCCTGAAGGGCGGCACCGATAACGGATCTTTTTCGGGTAAGGTAACGGTCAACAATAACGGCCCTTCGGGCGATGTTGGCGGGCCAACCTCCTATGCTACCATAGCTGCCAGCTCATCGGCCACCAGTGGCGGGATTTTTGTAACTATACCTGCAAGGGGAGTAGTTTTTTTAGTGTGCGACAAGAAATAATAACATAGCAGGTACCGGGGAGAAATCTGATGCCCGGCAATCAAAGATATTAAACGCGAGATTTAGTTTAATAATTGGTTAATATGTGTAAGCCTGTGTTGGTTGCGGTATCGTAACTGATGCAGGCTATTTTTTATCCCAAAGCCTGTTGGTAATCACCTGCCCAATAACCTGCTCACGATAATTGCGACTGATTGGGATTTTGCCCGATTGGATGAAGATTTCGTTACCTTCAATACCGTCAATTTTGTTGATGGCTACTATGTATGATTTATGTACCCTTATAAATGCCTTGCCTGTTAAATTTTCTTCCAGATTTTTTAGGGAAAGCATCGTTACGTACTTACCTTTAAGTGTAAATATGTTCACGTAGTTCTGCATCCCTTCTACATAAAGGATCTCATCTAAAGGGATCTTTTCGTACTTGCTGCCGCATTTTATAAAAAAGTAATCATCATCTTTTTTGCCTGTGCCAATGGTATCGGGTTTTAACAATAAACGGTGATAGTCGCGGGCTTTGCTTGCGGCTTTAAAAAAACGTTCAAAAGTGATGGGTTTAAGCAGGTAGTCCAATACATCTAACTGAAAGCTTTCTAAGGCATAGGTAGGGTAGGCGGTGGTAATAACTACCATGGGCGGTTTTTGCATGATCTTCAAAAACTCGATGCCGTTCATTTTGGGCATCTGGATATCCAGGAATAGCAGATCTACAGGTTGTTGATCCAGCAGTTTCATTAGTTCAAGCGGGTTTTGGCATGTGCCGGCTAAGCGCAAAAAATCTACCTCGCGCACATAATTCCCAAGTCCCTCACGCGCCAATGGCTCATCATCAATAATCACACAATTAATACTCATATTAAGCCATTTGCATTAATGGTGAAACTTCAAGCACGGCAAGCGTTAAGTTAAGCTGTACCTCAAAAATATCGGGCTGATTACTGATATGTAACTCATACCCGCCTGGGTACATTAAATCGAGCCGTCGTTTAACATTGGCCAATCCTATTCCTCCGTATTTGACAACCTCGGCGGCGTTATCGGTTGATGCGCTGTTGGCAATAAACAAGCTCAATTGTTGTTTTTCTACACCCAGTTTAATTTTAATCCAGTTTGCGCTATCTGTATTGGTAGATACATGTTTAAAAGCATTCTCTACAAAGGTCATTAGAATGAAAGGGGCAATGCCAAATTGGGCAGAGTGAATGTCAGTGATCTCTATATCAACATCAACCTGGGTTGTATGCCTTAACCGCTCCAGCCCGATGAAATTTTCAAGGTAGGCGATTTCTTTTTGCAGGGGAATCTGCTGATCATTGCACTCATAAAGCTGGTGCCTGAGCAATTCAGAGAATTTAGCCAACGAGGCCGAAGCCATGTTTGGGTTTTTATGGATCAGGAAAAATATAGAGTTAATGCTGTTAAACAAAAAATGGGGATTAAACTGGTATTTTAAAAACTTCAGTTCGGTTTCCAGTTTTTCCTTTTCCAATTGTTGCTGGCGTTTTTGGGTTTCAATCCAGTTTTTGGCCAGTTTAATACTCATCGCCAAAGTGGTACTGGCCAATGCCGATGATAGCGCGTTACCTTTAAATAGTTGGAGATAAGGGTGTTCAGGATCGGTACCATACAAGGCCTGTACGGTAGTATGGCAGATATACGCATTTAAATAATAGCCAGGTACTATTAAAATAGCTGCAATTACAACGGTAAGCATCAGCAAAACGATGTATAGCGTAAACCGACCTTTTTCAAGGTATCGGGGCACAAGGAAGTACAGGTTAAAATAAACCGCCAGCGCCTGGAAAATCACGTAGAAGAAAAACTTTATGGCAAATGAGCTTAAAAAAACATCGTGAGCCGCGTTTACCGGGTTACCAATAGCCACTACCCACCATATGTAGTTGTACAAAATCCAAAAAGGGATGTGGTACAACTTATAACGGATAAGCCAATGTTGATGAGCAATAGCGTTGGGCATAGCCTAAAGATAAAGGATATTACATTAAAATTAAGCAAGAGGTATGCGAATGGCCTTAAATAGTTGACCAAATGCAGCTCATGGCTTATAACCGGTAATTTGGCGGTATAATCCTGATTTATACATCAATTTGCTTGTTAAATGCATTTGATCAATTGGCTAAGTTCCGTGGTCAATCAAATTTTAATAAAGCGAATCGTAGCTGTTTTTTTGATGAGCAACCAGCCTCATTAAAATGAAATACGCTATCACTTTAGTTTTATTTATTATCTGTCAGCAGGTTAAAGCCCAGGTAACAGGCAACTTAAAAAATGCAGGCGGACAGCCTGTCCCTTTTGCGAAAGTAATACTGTTTGATACTGTTGATAGCGTTTTATTAAAATCGACTTTAACAGATGATAAAGGCGCTTTTAGATTAGAGCCTGTTGGCCCTGGCAGGTATACCGTAAAAATAAGTGCTATTGGCTATCAGTCATGTACCTCGCCAATATTTGAAATAAGGGGTAGTCAGTCATTCAAAAGCCTAGGTATCATTGAATTAAAAATTTCATCCAAACAATTAAATGAGGTGGTGATTCGTGCCGATAAGCCTTTGGTACAACAGGAAGCGGGTGGCATGGTGGTAAATGTTCAAAATAGTTTATTAACAAAGGGGAGTTCGGCTTTACAGGTATTGCAGCGTTCGCCGGGTGTAATTATCAACCCGCAAAATACCAATATCACGTTAAACGGAAAAGCTGGATGGTAAGCTGATGCGGATGTCGACACCGCAGGTGCTCGCGCTGTTAAACGGAATGAGTGCCGATGATATAGACAAAATAGAACTGCTCAATACCCCGCCTGCCAAATACGATGCCGACGGCAATGCCGGGCTGATCAACATCGTTACCAAAAAAAATAAGCGGCAGGGTACAAATGGCTCCGTTACCGCAACCCTTGGATACGGCCGGGCCGAAAAAGGATCAATCGATATCAATCTTCATCATAACACCAGGAATGTCAGTCTGCGTGCTTCTTATTCCTATTATCGCGATCATACCTATAGCGAACTATTTGCCGGCGGCACCGAGAGTGTACCCGCAATTGGCGGGCAAACTTCTTTCCAGTACATTGGTATAGGTAAACCCATATATAATTACCAGGATGTAAATTCAGGGGCGGATATTCGCCTTGGCACTAAAACTACACTGGGTGGCAGTTTATACTACGCCGTCACTAAAGACCTGATTCATAATTATAACCATGGCTACTATGCTTTAAGGCCCGATTCGGTACTGCTGTTCAACTCGCATCTTGATGGGGTTAATCACTCCTATAACACCATTGGCGGTTTATACCTTCAGCATGATTTTAGCAGCAATCAAAAGATCAATATCGATGCCGGCTATATACATTACAAAAATGTAGGCCAAACCAATGTGCAAAGCACTTTTGTAGATAATTACGGCAACGCGGCCGGTGCCAATGATAGCTTATACTCGCCCACCCAGCGCGACCTGGCAAATACTACCATCAAAGTAGGTGTGGTTAAAATAGATTACTCCGGGCAGTTAAATACTAAGTTTAAGGTAGAGGCAGGAGTAAAGGGCACCTATACCCGTAGTCGCGCCGAATCTGGTATCGAAAACCTGGTAAACAATCAATGGGTATTAAGTAGTGTGGGCATCTCCAATAAATTGGGTACCAAAGAGGTGATTGGCGCGGTTTACGGCACCTTAACTACGCAAATAGATACAAATACCACCCTGGTTACCGGGGCGAGGTACGAATACTCGCATACCAGCACCGATAACGCCAGCAACGCACAATATGCCATTGACCGGCGACTGGGTAAACTGTTTCCAAGCGTATTCTTCACCCATAAGCTTACAGATCATTCGGAGTTACAATTATCGTACACCAAACGTGTCAGCAGGCCATCGTATAGCGATCTGGCTTCTCATGTAACTTATAATGATCCTGTTTCGGTTTTTACCGATAATCCGGCTTTAAAGCCTACAATTACTGATAACATTAAACTTGGTTACAGTTTTCAGAACTATTTGTTTTCTCTTTTATTCAGCAGGGATAAAGATGTGATCTTGTCAACACAAATTTCTACTGGTCCATCAAAAGGCCTGGTATACCTGGCCCCGCAAAATGGGCCTTATCAAAACAATATTACACTGCAAACAACAATTCCCGTAAAAATGACCGGTTGGTGGGAAAGCAGCTATAGCTTTGTTGGCGGCTGGCGGCAATATAAAGTTGATTACACGCCGCAGATTTTCACCAAAGCGTATTTTGCAGGTTCGGTAAGCGTAACCGAGACGTTTAAATTTCCACGTAATTACTCAGTTGAGATATCGGGCTACTACAATTCATCAGGTTATTATGCCACCTCAAATTTTAATGAAAGCGGCATGCTTAACGCTGGTTTTAAAAAAGAGTTGAACAACAATAAGGGCAGTTTTCAACTATCGGTTTCCGATGTTTTAATGACTTCAACAGGAGGTAGCTATATTGGTAACCTTACCCGGGATGCTTTTAACTCGCAGGTTGGTGTAAAATATAACGGCGAATCGCGAAGCTTTCCGATAGTTAAGCTTACGTATTACAGGTCCTTTGGTTCGGCAGCTAAAAAGAGTACGCATACAGACGATAATGCATCAAAAGATGAAAGAAACAGGTTGTAATACCATTCAGCAGATAGACGAGGAATAATTTAAATGAAATGTGTGTTTAACATTTATGGTGATGTTATTGTATGCTATATTTAAACTATCAAAAACCTATTTGAAATCCTTACTGAATGAAAAAACTATTTAAAGCCTGTATTATTTTGTTACTACTGGCTAAAAGCGGCATTGCCCAACAAAAAACATTTACTAATCCGTTGTTGCCATCCGGGGCCGATCCCTGGGTTATTTATAAAGATGGGTTTTATTACTATACCAACTCTACCGGGCATAATCTCACGCTTTGGAAAACTAAAGATATTACCCAATTAAAAACCGCGGTTAAAAAAACAATATGGGTCCCCCCAGCAGGTACTAACTATTCAAAAGAACTTTGGGCTCCTGAGCTGCATTTTATAAAAGGCAAATGGTACATGTATTTTGCCGCCGATGATGGTAACAATAACAATCACCGTATTTATGTAATTGAAAACCCATCTGCCGATCCTTTAGAGGGTGAATGGACTTTTAAAGGCCAGGTGGGCGATAAAACCAACAAATGGGCTATTGATGTATCTGTGTTTGAAAATAAGGGCCAGTTATACATGATCTGGGCCGGTTGGGAAGGTGATGTTAATGGGCAGCAAAATATCTACATCGCTAAAATGAAAGATCCCTATACCATTGAGGGGCAACGGGTGAAGGTGTCAAGCCCCGAATATGACTGGGAAAAATACGGCGACCTTGGCGCGCAATCAAACCCGCCGCATGTGAATGTAAATGAAGGCCCGGAGATTTTGAAGCATAAGAATAAGCTTTTCCTCATCTACTCCGCCAGTGGCTGCTGGACAGATTATTATACCCTTGGGATGCTTACTGCCTCAAAAAACAGCAACCTGATGGATCCTGCTTCATGGAAAAAATCGCCTCAACCGGTATTTAAGCAATCGCCGGAAAATGGCGTCTATGCTCCCGGCCATAATTCATTCTTTAAATCTCCTGATGGAACGGAAGACTGGATCTTATATCACGCCAACTCAAAGCCAGGGCAGGGTTGTGGCAATGAAAGATCGCCGCGCGCGCAGAAGTTTAGCTGGAGTGTAGATGGCTCGCCTAACTTTGGTGTTCCATTAAAAGAAAGTGAAGTGTTAAATGCGCCATCTGCAAAATAATGATTGGTAGCGCACTCCGGTCTTTTAATGGTTGATTATTAATAAAACATTACGTGTTGCAACAAATTTGTTATATTGTGCTTTAATCAATATCAAAATGTTAAAATTTTGCTTTATTGATTAAAATTTGTTTAATTACATAATTAACTATTAACTGATGCCTAAACGTTGCTACAGCAAAATATTATGCTGTTTTGTAATTGCCTTTGCGTGCAAAACAGCATACGCACAATCTGCTACTGATAGCGCTCGCTATGATGCCGCAGTGAATGGTGTTGTAAACCATTTTTACCAGGGAGTAGCAGAACAATCCCGCATATATAATGGATATGTTTATGATTCTTATGATTCTTCTATAAAAGGCAGCGCCTATCTTGATGACATTGACGCATGGAGGGCCGGCTCTGTTGTTTACGACAAGCAGGATTTTGAAAATGTTTCTATGATTTATGATCTGTATACCGATCAATTGGTGGTTATGCTTTTTAATCACGCCTCGCCCATAGCGTTAGTACCTGAAAAGGTTACCAGCTTTGACCTTCACAACCGCCATTTTGTTAGGATAAATAATAGCAATAGTGGTATAAAACCCGGCTATTATGAACAATTGTACGCAGGCCGTTCGCAGGTATTAAAAAAGGTCGAAAAAATAATTAAGTCTACCTCATCTTCAACCGGCAGGGAACGCTTTTTTGTGCCCGTACATGATGTGCCCGATTATTACATAAAAAGAGATGGCACCTACTATAAAGTTACCAGCCAGGGAACGGTATTAGATGTATTTGCCGACAAAAAGAAAGAGCTTAAACAATACATTAAGGACAAGCACATCCAGTTTGATGGTTTATTTGAACTGTCGTTATCATCAGTAGCAGGTTATTATGATAGTTTAACCAATTGATATGAAAAAAATCTACTTTACTTTTATTCTTTTTTTCGCGGTTAAATTATTGCATGCGCAGGTATCTAAAAATATCAGCGTAAACTTTCAGCAGGCAACCATCGAACAGTTTACCGGCGAGCTGGAAACAAAAAGCGGCTATCATATTTATTATGACCACGCACAATTTGATAGCTTGAAAATAACCCTGCAGGTAAATAATCAACCTTTAGAGAGCGTGCTTAGCCAGGCGTTTCATAATACCACCTATCATTACGCTTTATTTGAATCTAAAATGCAGGTTTTTTTAACCCGCGATAAAGAGATCCGTACGCAACCCGCAGCCGGTTATTTTAATGTTAAGCCGGGGCAAACACAACCGGTAGCTCCTTCGCAGGTTATTGATTTTACTACAGCACCGGTTAAAGCGCCCGTGATTGAATCAACCATTGAAAACAAGTTGTACGAAGTTGGTATAAAAACCAACCAGCTCAAGGCCGGTAAAGCATCTGTATCAGGTTATGTCAAAAGCGCAAAATCGGGCGTGGGCATAGCCGGGGCAGGCTTATACGTGGCTAACTCAGGTGTTGGCGTAACTACAGATCAGTTTGGTTATTACACTTTATCATTACCACGTGGTAAGCAACTGTTAATTGTTAAAGGTGTAGGAATGAAGGACGCCCGCAGGCAAGTTATGTTGTATAACGATGGCGATCTTAATATTGAACTGCAAGACCAGGTAACCACGCTTAAAGAAGTTAAAATATCTGCCGATAAGGTAGCCAATGTTCGGAGCACCGAAATGGCTGTGAGCAGGCTTGATATTAAAAGCATTAAACAGGTACCCGCGGTTTTTGGCGAGGCCGATGTACTGCGGATAGTATTAACCTTGCCTGGCGTACAAAGTGTTGGTGAAGCCACTACCGGCTTCAACGTGAGAGGCGGCGCTGCCGATCAAAACCTGATACTGCTTGATGATAAAACTATTTATAATCCGGCGCATTTTTTCGGTTTCTTTTCGGCTTTCAATCCAGACATAGTAAAAGGCATCGAATTATATAAGAGCACCATTCCCGAAAAATTTGGCGGTCGTTTATCATCGGTTTTAGAGGTTACCGATAGGGAAGGTAACAAGAAAAACTTTGCAGGTTCGGCCGGTATCGGTTTGCTTACCAGCAGGCTAAATGTTGAAGGCCCGATTGTGAAAGATAAAACATCATTCATATTTGGCGGTCGTACCAGCTATTCCGACTGGTTGCTGAAGTTATTACCCGAAGAATATAAACATAGTCATGCATCGTTTTATGATTTTAACCTTGATATAAGCCACCAGATTGATAAGGATAACAATATTTACTTAACCACCTATTTGAGTAAAGATAATTTCAGGTTAAACAGCGATACCACCTATAATTACAGTAATAAAAACGCAAATATTAAATGGAAGCACAACTTTAATAGCAGGCTTTACAGCCTGATAACAGTTGGGTACGATGGGTATAAATATGATATATCCAGTAGTGCTAACCCGGTAAATGCTTACAAACTTAAATTCGGCATTAACCAAACAAATTTTAAAACCGATTTTACCTATTATCTCAATCGTAATAATACCCTTGATTTTGGTTTAAGTGCAATTTACTATAAATTGAACCCGGGAACCGAAACGCCTAACAGTGCATCGTCATTAATTGTGCCCGATAAAGTTGATGATGAGCAAGGCCTGGAAAGTGCTTTGTATCTTGGCGATAAATTTGATGTAACGCCAGATTTTAGCATCAGCGCGGGTATAAGGTATTCTATGTTCAATTATCTTGGCGCGCAAACTGTTCGTACCTATGCGCCGGGTTTGCCGCGTACGCCGCTTAATGTACTTGATAGTACTGCCTACAGTGGTGGTAAGGTGATCAAAACCTATACCCGGCCCGAGATCAGGGTATCGGCCCGTTATAATATCACCGATGATCTTTCATTAAAAGCCAGTTACAACACGCTTGCCCAGTATATTCACCTTTTATCTAACACTACAGCCATATCGCCTATTGATATCTATAAGTTGAGCGATCCTAATATCAAACCGCAATATGGCAGCCAGGTATCATTCGGCGTATTTAAAAATGCTGCGCAAAACACTATTGAAACGTCTGTTGAGGTATACTATAAGCATATTGATAACTATCTTGATTATAAAAGTGGTGCCAAACTGGTGTTGAGCCACGCCATTGAACAGGAAGTTTTAAATACACAAGGTAAGGCATACGGGGTTGAACTTTCTATAAAGAAAACCACGGGTAAGTTAAACGGTTGGATAAATTATACTTACTCGCGTACATTTTTGAAACAAGATGATCCCACAGCGGGCCAGCTGATTAATGGCGGGGCATACTATCCGGCAAATTATGATAAACCCCATAGCTTTAATTTTACGGGCAACTATCGTATCACACATCGTTACAGCGTTTCCCTGGATGTAACTTACAGCACCGGCCGACCAATTACGCTACCTATTGCCAAATACTATTCAAACGGGGCAGAACGCGTTTTCTACTCAGACCGGAATGAATACCGGATACCTGACTACTTCCGGTCGGATTTTTCGATCAATATATATGGTAATCATAAGGTGCACCAAAAATTCCACAACTCCTGGACGGTAGGCGTATATAATTTAACAGGCAGGCAAAATGCATATTCCACATTTTATCAGCAACAGGGCGGTGCCATCAATTCGTACCAGCTGTCCATTTTTGCCAGGCCAATACCGTTCATAAATTATAATATCAGGTTTTAAGGTTGATGATGAAATTTGAAAAGGAAAGAGGAGTGAATTAGAAGATGAAGAAGACATTTTACCTATTGTTTATGTTGTTATTGGTTACCGCCTGTAAAAAACAGCTGGCTATTTCTTCGTCGGCCAAAGTGACTAATTATCTTGTTGTTGATGGTAATATTTCTGTTGGTGATTCAACATTTATTACTTTGAGTCGAACGGTGAACCTGGATAGCGGAGCCCGCTCTAAACCGGAGCTTAACGCCGTGGTTACTGTAAAAGGTTCAGCCGGTGAAAACTATTCCTTGGTTAGCAAAAACAATGGGCAATATGTGTGTGCCCCTTTAAATCTATCGCTAAGTGAAAAATATGGCCTTGAAATTGTTAGTAGCGATGGCAAAAAATACCAATCGGACTTTGTGCCTGTAAAAAACGCCCCCGCTATTGATAGTATACCATATGTGGCCAAAGGCAATGGCTTACAAATAAGTGTCGACGCGCACGATGCTACAAACAACACTAAATACTACCGGTGGGATTATATAGAAACTTTCAACATCCGTACCGCGTTTGAATCTAAATATATCGTAATTGATCCTAATAGCGGCCCACCTTCAGATATAGGCCTGCGTACGTCGCAACAACAGATATACAATTGCTGGATAAGTGATACCTCAAGTAACATCATCACAAATTCGTCGGCCAAATTGTTAAAGGATGTGATCAATGAATCGCCTGTTATTAATATTCCCTCAACTTCAGAAAAATTGCACATAAGGTATAGTATTTTGTTAAAACAGTACGCCCTTACCAGTGATGCTTTTGACTATTATGAATTATTAAAAAAGAATACAGAACAAATAGGTGGAGTTTTTGATGCCCAACCATCACAGGTAACCGGTAATATACACTGCTTATCTAACCCGGCCGAGCCTGTTATTGGATTTGTAACTGCCGGTACAGTTGCGCAAAAACGCATTTTTATAGACAATAGCAATGTACCTGCCGGTTGGGCGGCTATTACACCTTATACAGGTTGTGAGTTACATACATTGCTATATAAACGTTTGGTGGTATCGTCAAACCCTAATATTCCGGATATGACTATTAATGAAATATATAATCTTATTTATTCTGGTTCAGAAATTCCAGTTGATTTGGCAGCCGGCGGATATACCTCATCAAATTCAGCATGTGTTGATTGCACGTTAAGAGGAACCAATAAAAAGCCATCGTTTTGGAATTGAAATAAATGAAGAAGATATTTTACATATTATTTTTAATAATGCCGCTGATGACATGCAAAAAGCCAATAACACTTGCGCCGGTGGCTACCAATAGCAGCTACCTGGTTGTGGATGGAAGCATTAATTCGGGCGATTCATCATTGATCACCCTTAGCCATACCGTAAATATTGCAGGTAATGCCCGGTCAAACCCCGAGTTGGGTGCTTCTGTAAGCATAGAGGGATCTGGCGGTGACAAATACACTTTATCATCAAAGGGCAATGGTAACTATGTTTCAGCACCGCTAAATTTATCTTCAAGTCAAAAATATCGTTTGAATATTACTACCGGGGATGGCAAGCAATACGTATCAGATTTTGTGCCGGTTAAAAATTCACCGCCGGTTGATAGTGTAAATTATGCTATAGTGAGCAACGGCTTGCAAATTAACGCTAATACCCACGATGCTACTAACAATTCGCGTTACTATCGTTGGGATTATGTGATTACTTACCAGGTGCGGTCGGCATTTGAATCAAAGCTTATTGTGATTAATGGTGATACATCGGCGTTTAGGACACCTGCTCAACAGATCTATAATTGCTGGCTAAACGATACGTCGGCTAACATTGCCTTAGGCTCATCTGCTAAATTAGCCAGCGATGTGATCAGCAAACAGGAAATTTCATTGATAAAGTCTAATTCGGAGTTGCTACGCATAGGCTTGAGCATATTGGTTAAGCAGCACGTGTTAACAAGCGACGCGTTTAATTACTTTGAGCTGCTGAAAAAAAATTCGGAACAAGTGGGAGGCGTTTTTGATGCGCAACCATCAGAACTAACGGGAAATATTCATTGCCTTACAAACCCTACCGAACCCGTTATTGGTTATATTATAGCGGGAGGAGTAAGTACAAAACGATTGTTTGTTGACAATAAAAGCCTGCCAGCTACATGGCTGCCCGATTTAAGTTATTACAATGGTTGCGCTTTAATTACAGAACTATACGATTATATTCCACCTGGCGCCCCGGCAGGTTTTATAGAGCACCAGGTTAAAGAATATATTTATACAGGTATAGAAACCCCTATTGATACAGTTTTAAACCCGAAACTTGGCGTTATAGCCACCAAACCATATTGCGGTGATTGTACGTTGCGGGGCACCAATAAAAAGCCATCATTTTGGAAATAAAAAGAAATTACAAGCTATGAAAAAAAATACCTTTCTTTTTCTCGCTCTCACGGTACTATCAACCACAAGATTGAATGCCCAGGTACTTAATGATGTGCAGGAGAGTTTCAATAGCTACAATTCAAGTGGCTTGCAAGAGAAACTATATCTACATACCGATAAAAACGGCTACACCGCAGGCGAAGTACTATGGTTTAAGATATACGATGTCGACGGTATTTTTATGAAACCGCTGGGTTTAAGTAAAGTAGCTTATGTAGAATTGCTTGACGATAAACAAACACCCATTTTACAAACTAAAATTGCCATGAAGGATGGCTCAGGCAACGGTTCGGTATATATTCCGGTTAATTTATCTACCGGTAATTTCACCGTGAGGGCCTACACCAGCTGGATGAAAAATTTTAGTCCCGATTATTATTTTTCAAAAAAGCTGAGCATCATAAATCCTTTGAAAAGCCCCGATCCAGCGGGCAAGCCTGTTGAAAGTGTCTTCGATATTCAGTTTTTCCCGGAGGGAGGCAATCTTGTTAGTGGTATCAATAGTATAGTAGGGATTAAGGCTACAGATCAATATGGCAAAAGCGTGAGTTTTAAAGGAGCTGTTTTAAACCAAAAAAACGATACTGTAGTTAAGTTCGAGCCACTGAAATTTGGCATTGGCCATTTTGCTTTTAAGCCCGAAAGTAATGCTACCTATCATACGGTAGTTACCGTTGCCGGCAAAAAAATAACGAAGGATCTGCCTGCCATCAACACTACTGGTTATGTGATGAACCTGAAAGACAATGGCAATCAGCTTTCAGTTACGGTGACTACAAATTTACCAGCACAAAATGTATTTGTGTTTGTGCAAACACACCATTTAATTAAACAGGTAGAATCTGTAAGTGTATCAAACGGTACCGCTATTTTTACTTTAGATAAGAGCAAATTGGGTGAAGGCATTTCACAGATCACCATTTTCAATGTCGATAAAAAGCCTGTTTGTGAACGTTTATATTTTAAGCGACCAACTAAAAAATTAAATATAGATGCTATAGCTGATGCACCTCAATACACTATTCGCAAAAAGGTAGATGTTACCATAAATACCAAAGCGCGAGCTAATAAACCGGTTGCTGCGGATCTTTCTTTTTCGGTTTACAAGTTAGATTCTTTACAGTATGACGATCAGGAAGATATCCTGAGTTACCTGTGGCTAAGGTCCGACTTGAAGGGAAATATTGAATCGCCTGGATATTATTTCAAGAATGCAAATGCCACGGTGGATGAAGCCGCAGATAACCTGATGCTTACCCAGGGTTGGCGAAGTTTTGCATGGAACGATGTGCTGACAGGAAAGTCTCCCGCATTCAATTTTCTGGCTGAATTTAATGGACCTATAGTTACCGGTAAAATAACCAATAAATCAAATGATCAGCCTGAAAAGGATGTAGTAGCTTATTTGGGAATCCCGGGTAAGCATGTGCAGCTATCGGCAGCAAAGAGCGATGCCCGCGGCAGGCTGATCTTTAATATGAAGGATTTTTACGGCCAAAACGAAATAGTAGCAGAAACCAATACTGTCATAGATACTAATTATCACATAGAGATATTAACGCCATTTTCTGAACAGTTTGCTAAAATGACATTGCCACATCTGGATATTACACCAGCTATGCAAAGTACATTTGAAGATCAATCCATAGCCATGCAGGTGCAGAATATCTACAATGGCGAAAAACTGAAACAGTTTAATCAACCTATTGTTGATAGTACCGCGTTTTATGGACGCCCTTATAAAACGTATCTGTTAGATAATTATACCCGTTTTACAACGATGGAAGAAGTAATGCGCGAATATATCAGGGAGGCTAATGTGGTGCACACGAGTAAGCAGTTTCATGTAAAGGTAGTTACCGGTGTTGGGATAGGTTTTTTATCTGATGAAGACCCTATGATGCTGATAGATGGTGTACCATTTTTTAACCTGAACAAAGTTTTCGCTGTCGATCCGCTTAAGATCCGCAAGCTGGAAGATGTGCCCTATAACTATTCGCTGGGTTCATCTTATGAACATGGCATCTTTAGCCTCACCAGTTATAAAGGCGACCTTGGTGGGGCCGAAATAGATCCACATGCTGTGGTATTGGATTATGAAGGCTTGCAACAACAGCGGCAGTTTTATTCGCCGGCATACGCAACTGATGAGCAGGCTTCAAGCCATATACCCGATTTTAGGAATTTGTTATATTGGGCACCTTCGGTAAATACAGGTGTTGCAGGTAAAACGCAGGTTTCTTTTTATACCTCAGATCAGCCTGGGAAATATATTGGTGTTGTGCAAGGGATAACACCAACAGGTGAGGCTGGCAGCCAAACTTTTAGCTTTGAGGTACGGCCAGGTTATTCGTCCCAGGTGAAATAGGTAGGTTTTAAAATAAATGTGTCATGAAACATTATATCCTTGTGGCTTTTGTTTTGATGTTTAACGGCTTGGTTTTTGGTCAATCCAATGCCGATGAGTTTACAAAAGAGCAAGTTATCAAACTTTTAGGTTTTGATGGAAAAACACAAACGATTAAAGTTTTAGCAAATTATAATTACGATATTCTTACCATTGCCAGTTTGCTTGATACTTTGCATATAAGAAATTGTACGGTCCTTGAAAAAACTACGGTATTAAATAAAAAACTCTTAGAAATAATTTATAGCGTAAGAGCGGGGTCCGGTTTGCACGAGCAATGTATGCTGATTGTGGGCTGTAAGAACAATAAACTTTATCAATCATTTCATATCATATCTCTGTTTCACGAAGACTTTATAGATTTTAGCAAAAAACGTCCTACTCCCAGCTCTCCCGACATTATTAGTCAGTATGCAGTCAAGCTGAAAATTTCGACAACTGAATATCCTAATTATAAAATGAACATTAATGTTCATTCCGAAAACAAATCAAAAGAGCATCCTCGGGAAAATTATAATCGCGTAAAGGATGTTGTTTTGAATTTTGATCCAGTTGAAAATATCTTTTATGGAACACGTACTGAAGTGTCAAAAAGTTTTAATGTTTTCGATCCCAAAAAACAGAAAGAAAGAAGGCTGTACATCAAGGGCAATTTTCCTACAATTGCCCTTGATAATTATCAATATTACTATATTAAAGGGGAGTGGTATTTGAAAAACGTTTATAGCGATTTGGCAATGCTTTCTTACTAATAACTTAATTCACCTCTCTTTTTTTACCGCTATACCCTGTTATCGTAATCTTCGCCACATCACCATCAACCGCTAAACTTCGCGACGATTGAGACAAGTAAGTTGAACCGTAATAAAATTCAATCCGTTTTTTATTGTTGTTTTTATAAACGATATCCGCGTAAAAATCATCAGGTTTAAGTTTGATCGTTTTTTTAGGCGGATTACCTGTCTGTTTATAAACCTTCAGGCTATCCTGGTTTTGTGTGGCTACCAAAACATCGCCGCCTTTCGCAGATTGGATGGTTGCCAATCCTTTTGCGTCGCCATTAATAAATAGTCCGCTTTGCGCTATGGATAACGGCGCAAAACCACCTTTGCCATTACCCTTCATCATTAATCCCATAAATGCATCGTGGCGGCCTGTAAATGGTTCCATACCATAATCGTTACCCACCATTACCAGGTCGAGGTTACCATCGTGGTCAATATCTTTAGCTACCATTCCATACACAGGTGCCATTTGGGTTTCCAAAGGCATGGCGCTGATGGTGAATTTACCGTTGCCTTTATTTTCAATAAAGCTGGTGTTCATGTCGGTAGCTTTTAAAATTACCGCGCCCTCTTTATCAGATGCGCTCCATAAATCGTCCATAGTAGCCTGGCCAAAGCCGCGGTAGGTAGGGTATTTTTTACGGATGGAGATCAACTGACTGATCAGATCGTCCCTTGTATGCATCGGGAAAGGTTTCTGCGACCCATCTTCGGCTTTCATATAGCAAAATATCATGGCATCAAATGAGCCATTGCCATCCACATCCTTGCCTAAAATGGTCATTGGCTGGGTAAACGAGGCTTTGTAATTTGAGTTTTGGCCCAGGTTGCCTGCTACATAATCAATATTACCATCGTTGTTAAAATCGCCGGCTACAATGCTGTTCCACCAGCCAACATGGTCATCAATGCCCGATTGGATCTTAGTAAAACCATGCCCGGTGTTTTTATAAAAAGTTATCGGCATCCACTCGCCAACCACAATCAAATCAACTAAGCCGTCTTTATCAAAATCAGACCATAAAGCATCGGTGATCATCCCCGCATGAACCAGATCCGGGCAAAGCTGTGCGGTAACATCGGTAAATTTGCCACCATCATTGTGCAACAAATGGCTCACGGGCGAAGAGGGGTAGGCCCCGGAAACGGAGCGGCCGCCTACAAAAAGATCGAGCTTGCCATCGCGGTCAAAATCGGCAGCGCGCACGCAGGAGCCATTATCATATTCAACAGGTACAGCGTTAAAGTCTTTTTTGAACATGCCTTTGCCATTGTTAATGTACAAACGATCCTGGGCGGTAGTGTGATCTTTAGGGAACTCGTAGCTGCCGCTAACCACATACAGGTCAAGGAAACCATCGTTATTGGCATCAAACAGCAAGGCACCCATATCTTCCTCTTCCTTCAAATCCTCCTCAATAAAGCGTTTGGTATCCATGGTGAACTTACCATCGGCAGTTTGCATAAAAAATACGCCCTTTTTACCGGCTGCGCCACCTACAAAAAAGTCGTCATAACCATTATTGTCAATATCGCCCACGGCAATACATGGTCCGTACTGGCTTAGCTTATGCGGTAAGGTAGGTTGGATATTATAGTCAATAGCGTCCTTTTCCTGGTGTACATATTTGATGCCGAGTTGGTTTACAGCTGATTGAAATACAGGCTTTTCCTTTACAACATTAACCGGTGGATAATTCCCCGCGCTATTTTTGTATTGTAACGTAATGGTTTGATTGGCTTTAATGTTTTTAACCAGTTGTGTTTTACCGTCGGCCCAGCGGATGCGCAATGAATCGACATTGGTTGCTGTGCCTATGCCGAAATGCCCTTTTGCATCATCAGTACCCATATAGCCCCGGCAGGGCTGCTGATCATAAAATTGTTGCTTGCCCTGGTAATAAATGCGAATGGTTGCACCAATACCGCCAAGGTTTTTACTATCACCCTGCAAGCTAACCGTTAAGTAATTGTGACCTTTGGCTACCTGTTTTTTATTGTTGGAGGTGTTTTCATAAACAAACGCGTCATCATCAATATTATTGATCACCAGGTCAAGGTCGCCGTCATTATCCAGATCGGCATAAACACCACCTGTAGAGAAGGTAGGCTTAACAATCCCCCAGTTTTTTGATTGATCGGCAAATAGGTAGCCGCCTTGGTTTTTAAACGCATAGCTTGCCGTTTTTACAACCGGGAACGAATCAGCAGCGGCCAGGTTCCTGTTTTCTTTTACCGTACGACCCTGATCATTGCTGTAAAGTGCATGGTCAAGGTCGGTCACATCACGTGGGTAACCGTTGGTAATCACCATATCGCGGAAGCCATCGTTATCAAAATCAGCAACTAAGGGCGTCCAGCTCCAGTCTGTTTGGTAAATACCTGCCATATAGGCAATTTCGCTAAACTGGGTATGGCCCATTGGGGTTTGTCCCTGGTTTAGTTGTAATACATTGCGGATGTATTGATGTTCATACTTGTATTTCTCGTTGTCGATATAGGTGATATAATTATCGCCCATTAGCATGGTTTTCTTGCGCACGTTTTCTTCCGGTAGCATCTCTAACGAAACCAAATCGGGCAAACCGTCATTGTTAATATCCACAATGTCAGATCCCATTACACTCCATCCCGTATGTTTAAAATACTCGCCCGCTCTATTGGTAAACGTTCCGTTTTTATTGTTGATGTAAAGCAGATCGTTAGATATAAAATCGTTACCAACATAAATATCCGGCCATCCATCGTTGTTGATGTCGGTTACGGATACCGAGTTGCCAAAACCTTCTATTAAGATGCCTGCCGCTTTGGTTACATTGGTGAACGTGCCGTTGCCGTTATTGCGGTAAAGGCGATCATTATTTTCAGCACTGCCGTCCATTAACTTGGGTCGATAAGCCACCGGGGTGGTTTTGCCCAAAAAGTTGGTAAGCAGGTACATATCCAGGTCGCCATCATGGTCGTAATCAAAAAATATGGCCTGTGTGCTGTAACCATTATCGTCCAGACCGTAAGCTTTAGCTTCATCTTTAAATGTTGGTACACCATCTTTATTATTTCTCTGGTTTATATAAAGCATATTCCGCCGTTTTTCAGGGTCGGAATTAAATGACGCACAAACATAAATATCCGGCCAGCCATCGTTATTAATATCAATAACAGATACTCCTGCGCTCCATTTGCCTTCGCCGTTTACGCCGGCCACATCGGTAACGTCTTTAAACTTCAGATCGCCTTTGTTCAAGAATAATTTGTTGGCCACCATGTTACCGGCAAAATAAACGTCGGGCAGGCCATCATGGTTAAAGTCGCCTATACCAACGCCTGCGCCATTGTATAAATAGGGGTGGTTAAGGATATTAATACTATCGCTTGGAGTTAAGGTGTTTTTAAAATCGATGCCTGTTTCTGATGCATCAAGCAGTTTAAAAAGTGTAGCGCCATCCTGTTTGTGCGAACAGCCGACTACAATAAAAAGTAACGATGTAATAAACAGTTTAAACTTAATTGGTAAAGTTTTATCCATAAAAATGCCGGTAATAATTGAACTTTGGTTTATGCTTTGGTTAAGCTTTAACTTACTGAAGATTATGCAGTAAGCGTACGTAAAGAAAATGGATTTTGCTGTTATCTATTCTGCAAATCATATCAAAACTTCGTCAAATTGTATCGCGTAATCTATGTTTATATATTTACTATTAGCTTTGACCATCAGCCGATCCCGGCCTCGCAATTAACCTTGATTTAAATTATTGTTACCCAACATATGAAGAAACTTTACTTTGCTGTTTGCACTGCGCTTTTATTATCTTCCTTTTCCTGTAATTCCAACAATCAATGGAAAAAATCGGCCGAAAGTGCTGAATATATCCACCGCTCGGTTAGAGAAGTTACCGAAGTGATGTTGCACGATATTTATTCGCCACCGGTAGCCAGTCGCATTTATGCATACATAACTGTTGCAGGTTATGAGGCGGCTATAAATGGCGATAAAAATTATATATCGCTTGCGGGTCAGCTAAAGGGGCTCGATTCTATCCCCAAACCTGAGGCCGGAAAGCAGTATTGTTATTCGCTGGCGGCAGCGCACGCTATTTTAACGGTAGGGAAGATCCTGGTGATGTCTGAAGGCCGGATTGAAACCTTTCATACCAGCTTAATGGAGGAGTTTAAAAATACAGGCATGCCCGGTGATGTTTATGATAACTCGATCACCTATGGTAAACTAATTGCCGACAGAATCTTAAAATGGGCTGGGAAAGACAATTACAAACATACCCGTTCATTATCAAAATACGATGTACAAACCGATGATGCCAGCTGGAAACCAACTCCGCCGGCTTACATGAAAGGTGTCGAGCCGCATTGGAACGAGATCCGCCCGTTTTTGTTGGATTCGGCGCAGCAATTTAAGCCGGCAAAGGCGGTTGATTTTTCAATGAAACCTGATAGCTATTTTTATAAACTGGCTATTGCTGTACGCGATGCTGGTTTGCATTTAACACCTGAGCAATCAACCATAGCCAACTATTGGGATGATAATCCTTTTAAGGTAAATAACAATGGGCACACCATGTTTGCCACCAAAAAGATCTCGCCGGGAGGGCATTGGATAAACATTACCGGAATAGTTTGCCGTAAAGCCAAGGCCGATTACGTGCGCACTGCCGAAGCCTACGCTTGCATGGCCGCGGTTATTGCCGATAGCTTTATCAATTGCTGGGACGAGAAGTATAAAAGCAAAGTAATTCGCCCGGAGACTTACATTAACCAATACATTGACCAAAACTGGATGCCGTTGTTGCAAACCCCTCCATTCCCTGAATATACCAGCGGGCACAGCGTGGTATCAAACGCGTCGGCGGTAGTGCTTACCAAGCTATTTGGCGATAATCTTGCCTTTACAGATTCAACCGAAGTAGAATTTAGTATCCCTCCAAGACCGTTTAAATCTTTTAAAGATGCTGCCAAAGAGGCATCCATTAGCCGGTTTTATGGTGGTATCCACTATATGCCATCCATAGTAAATGGGGTCGGCGAAGGGAACCGGATAGCGGAGTTTGCGCTTACAAAGTTGAAGACGCGTAAGTAGGGGATAAAAAGAATAATGAGGGCAATAGCAAGTTGTACAGCCCAGACTTACGAAGTTTTTAAAACTTCGTAAGTCTTTCGTCACTTTGTAATCTTCATTTTAAGAAGCTGCAAATTTAGTATGTCTTAACCTTTTGATTTTTCTTGTTTTGCTGATACTCGGTAGGGGTGGTGCCAAACTGTTTTAAAAAGTTACGCCCCAGGTGCGATTGTGAGCTGTAACCTACCATGTTTGCAACTTCGTAAACCTTGTAGTCACCATCCTCTAAAAGCTTAGCTGCTGCTTTTAAACGGGTTATATTGATCAACTCGTTGATACTTAGGTTTGATATGGCCTTCACCTTGCGGTAAAGCGTTGGCTTGCTCATATTCATCAGGTTGGCAATGTGTTCCACATCCAGGTCGGGGTTTTGGATGTTGTGGTTAATTACCGCGTTTAGCCTATCCAAAAAGCTTTCATCGGGCTTGGAGTAGGCCATGGTTTTAATATTGGCCAGCGGCGAACTTGCAAAATGATCTTTTATTTTATTGCGATTGATAAGCAGGTTGGCTATCTGTACCTGTAAATGCTCGGGCGAAAATGGTTTTTCAATATAGGCATCGGCACCCACTTCAAGGCCTTCAATTTTACTTTGCAGCGTATTTTTGGCAGTGAGCAGTATAATGGGGATATGGCTGTAATCGAAATTTGTTTTGATACGTTTACACAACTCAAACCCATCAATGCCTGGCATCATCACATCGCTAATGATCAATTGGATGTTTTCTATCTCAATCATATCCAATGCTTCCTGGCCGTTAAAAGCTTTTATTATGGCATATTTATCACTTAAGTCATCGGCAATAAAATCCAATATCTCGGGATTGTCATCCACTAAAAGTATAATCGGTTTCATAAAATCAAAATTCTCCTCTTTAACAGTATCAATCGGTTCGTAATCGTCGGGAGTGCTGTGAAGATCAAACTCCTTTTCCTGGTGTATAGGCAATGTTAAGTTAAATATATTAAAATTGTTAATAGATTTATTCAACACTAACAATCCTTTATGCAATTCGGCCAATGATCGCGACAGCGAAAGACCTATGCCTGTGCCTATCTGCTTCTCCGATTCTTTCATTCTGAAAAAAGGCTCAAAGATTTTTTCGCGCATTTCATAGGGTACAATGTAGCCGTTATTTCTTATCTCGATAGTAAAAGTATGATCGTTCGGTTCGCTTTTCTGCAACTCAATCTCCACAACCGAATTTCCGTATTTAATAGCGTTGTTGATCAGGTTGCTGACTATTTTGGTAAAAGCCTCGATATCTACATAAGCATAAAGACACTTATCGGTCATTTGCAATACATAACTCTGGTTTCGTTGCTCGGCCATGGGTTTAAACCGTAAAAAGATGTCGGCAAGTAGCTCTGCTATATCTGATTTAACGAAATTGAGACTGAAACCATTGGTCTCTGTCCTCCTGAAATCCAATAATTGGTTTGTAAGATCGAGCAACCTGTTGGTGTTTTTCTCCATGATCTTCAGGTTATTCTGAATATCCGGCACGTGCTCAGATCTTTTAATCACCTTTTCCATAGGCCCTTTGATCAACGTAAGCGGCGTGCGGATCTCGTGGGCAACGTTGGTGAAAAACTCAATTTTGGCGTTGTAGATCTGCCTTTCCTTATCGCTTTCCAAAATTTCGATAAGGCGATTATTTTTTAACCTGTTCCGGTTGTGGTATTCTCTTAGCAGATAATATACTACGCCGGCAATCAATAACAAATAAATGAAATAAGCCAGGTTACTTTCCCAAAACGGGGGGGCTATTTCAATTTCAAGTGTGGTCTCTTTAGATGTCCAGATGCCATTGTTATTGGCCGCTTTTACAATAAAGGTATAATGACCGGGCTGAAGCTGTGTAAAATATACTTTACGGTTCCGCTTAAGGCCTGTCCATCCTTTATCAAGCCCCTTCATCATATATTTATATTGTGTCATCTCGGGCGAAGGATAGCTTAGGGCCGCGAAGTCGATACTGAATGATGATTGGTTATGATTTAAATAGATCTTAGACGTATAGATGATAGATTTGTTCAGTAATGAATCGGCACCTTTTACCAGGATTTCCTGGTTATACACCTGGAAACCGGTGATAAATACCGGTGCTACATAGTTGTTGATGCTAAATGTTAAGGGTTTAAAACTCACCATACCCTTTACGCAACCAAAATACATGGTGCCATCGGTGTCCTTAAATGCCGAATTGTAATTAAACTGATCGCTTAGCAATCCATTAGCTTTTGTATAAACTTTGATGGCATTGGTTACTATATTAAAGCATACCAATCCGCGTGAAGTACTTATCCAAAGGTTTTTGTTGTCGTCTTCAAGCATCCTGAAAACGTAATTGCTGGGCATCCCGTTATCAAGATCGAAAAATTTAAACTTTTTATTTACCGGATCATATCGCCACAAACCTAAACCATCTGTGGCAAACCACAATATGTGATTACTATCTTCAAACGCGCCATTAACGGTAGTACCTTTAAGCGCATCCTTAACGGGGTATGTATCCAGTACGTGGGTGCTTACATTGTTTTGAGGATCGTAGGTATAAATACCATCGCGGACAGTAGCTATCCATAGTTTCCCGGTGTGATCTTCAATGATATCGTATATGAAATCCCACTCAGGTATTTTATTAATTATAGTAAAGTCTTTAGCTGCCGGATTGTATACATAAAACCCTCTTGTAGCCCCGGCATAGATGCTGCCATTGCGTGTTTTACGAAAACAAATAACAAAGTTGCTTTTTAAATGGCTTTGCTTATTGGCCAGGTAAACTTTTACCACTTTTCCGCTTGGTATATCCATAATATCAAGTCCGCGTTCAAAAGTGCCGATAAACAGATTTTTGCCATCAGCTATCAGTCCGTGGATATTGGTATTGGAGATATCGTTTTTACCGCCGGGAAGGTAGTGCGTCCACGTTTTTTTATCGGCGCTCAGTTTATTTAAGCCATTATCTTCGGTGCCCATCCAAAGATTGCCGTAGTTGTCTTTACAGATCTCACGCACCACATTTCCCTTCAACGAGTTTTTTTCATCGCCGGGATAGAATTTATTAAAGGTTGAGTATTGTTTAGGGTAATAGTTTACACCGCCAAAATAGGTGCCGGCCCAAATGCCGCCTTCAACGTCCCTCCATAGCGTGTATACAGCATTATCAGAAATGCTGTAGGGGTCGTTATATTTCTTTTTGAGATTTGTAAAAGTACCATGTACCACATCATAAATAAATATACCTGATTCGGTTGCTATCCAAAATTCATTGTCGCTGTATTTGGTAAAATCCCTTACATACACCCCGGTTTTGTTGGGGTTGTAGGTAAGTACATCGGTATAGGTGCCGCTAATGCAGTCAAAAACTTTAAAACCCTGGCTTGATGTTGCGATAAATATTTTGTCGGCGCTTGCTGTAAAGACCTTCTCAATAAAAGTTGAGGGGGCCCAGTTGGAGTGGTTAACTACGCTATAACTTTTAAATCTGTTGTAAACGGTGTCCATGCGCTCAATAGTACCGCCGGCCGATGATGCCCATAAATAACCATCATTATTTTGTGTTATGCCAGTGGCATCAAAGTGCTGCTGGTTATAAAAATCGATAATTTTACGCGTTTTTTGATTGTATTTAATGAGCGAAGCACCGGCAACATACCAGCAGTTGTTATAATGGTCAAAAGTTATTGCTCTTACGCCGTTTTTGTTTGAATTGTTAATGTGCGAAAAACTTTCGGTTTCACTGTCAAACTTATCAATCCCCTCATCGGTTCCGACCCAAATATTGCCGTCATGATCAAGTGCCAGGGCGTGCACCATATTGTTGCATATACTTTTGCTGTTTTTTGGGTTATGCCTGAAAACCCTAAAGGTGTAACCATCAAAACGATTGAGGCCATCCCGCGTGCCAAACCATAAAAAGCCCTGTTTATCCTGTAAACTACAGTAAACGGTATTATTGGATAAGCCTTGCTCTACCTGGTAATGCCTGAAATAATAAGGCTGCGCATTACAGATGGCACATGGGAAAATAAATAGTGAAATAATTAAGTATATCGGTCTCAAAATGATTCGCTTAAACAAATATAGCCATTCCTGAACGGCGTTTTCGTCTCAATCAAAAATGATACTTTTTGACTAATTATTGATATGATTTGGTTAATTAGGAGCCCCCGAAATCCTCTTTCTTTACATCGTGATTTAAATATGTCAATTCTACATTTTTAAATCACGAAACAATTAACCAATAATAAATTCATTTTATGAGAAAATTTTTACTACTCAGGCATGGGGGGCTCACCCGTATGCAGTGGCCACCCAGTAAATGGAGCCAAAAAGTAACACTAATCTTATTTTCTATCATGACGTGCCTTTTTATTTCATTTGATGCAGCGGCACAGGTGAAAGTAAATGGTACCGTTTCTGATACCACCGGCGAGGTACTCACCGGCGTTGCTATCAGGGTGCGCGGTACACAAGGGGGTACAACAACTGATGTGAAAGGTAATTTTAGTATTACAGTACCTGATGCAAACAGCGTTTTGGTATTTACCTACATTGGCTTTAATGCATTAGAATATCCGTTAAACGGACAAACCAACATTAGGGTGCGTTTAAAATCAAGTAACTCGGCTTTGCAGGAAGTTGTTGTTACGGGTTACGGCTCGCAAAAAAAGGAATCAATTACGGGCGCAATCTCAAGCGTTACCAGTAAAGACCTTGGCCGTGTACACGGCGGCTCAACGGTAAGTACAGGTTTGGCGGGTAAAATTCCGGGTGTAACTTTCAGGCAGGCAGAAGGCCGGCCGGGAGCAAGCGCCAGCATCCAGATTCGTAACATGGGTACACCGTTGTATGTAATTGACGGGATCCAGCAGGATGAAGGCCAGTTTAACAACCTTGCACCAAATGATGTGGAGAGCGTTACCGTGTTGAAAGACGCGTCGGCAGCTATTTACGGTGTACGTGCGGGTAATGGTGTTGTGGTAGTAACCACAAAAAAAGGATCGGGCGAAAGCAGGATCAACGTTGATTCTTACTTAGGTTTCCAATATTGGGACAGGTTCCCGAATGTATTGACCAACTCATATGATTATATGAAGGCTTTACAGGCGGCGCAGGTAGTAACCAATGGTAGTACCTCTATTACCGATGCCGAATTGGCAAAGTATAAAGCAGGTACCGAACCTGGTTACCAAAGCTTTAACTGGAAGCCATTTGTTTTGGCAAATAACGGTGCGCCTTTAAACTCGTTCCACGCTGATATGACAGGCGGTAATGACAGAGTTACTTACTACGTTGCCGGTACCACTTTGTACCAGAACGACCAGGCTGGTTCTGAGTATTATTTCAGGAGAACGAACATTCAATCAAATGTAAAGGCAAGGGTTGCATCTGGTCTTTCCGTTAGCATGAACATCAACGGTCGTATTGAAACCCGTGAAAACCCAGGTGTACCGGGGGGCGACGATTACTTTCTGGCTAAATTAGGTATCCTTGAAAATACACCGTTGGATAGGCCTTATGCCAATGATAACCCTGCTTATTTAAGGGATAACGGTCCGCATACCGAAGCCAACTACGCTTTCTTAAATGATAAACTATCTGGTGTTTATCACCAGGACTGGAGAGTATTACAAACCAACTTTGGTGTTGAATACGCAGCTCCATTCTTAAAAGGTTTGGTAGCAAAGTATGATTACTCGTATTATATAGCCGATGAGCTTTTAAACAACCACGAGTATACTTACAACGCTTATACTTATAACCAAACCACCAAAAATTACGATATCACCCACGCGGTAACCAATCCATGGAGAGAGCGTGAGCAACGTAAAGAATTGAACACTACAACCCAATTCCAGTTAAGCTATAACAATACCTTTGGCAAAAGCACCGTTGGTGGTACTTTTGTTGCAGAACGTACCCACCTGGAGCACTTGAGGAACTGGCTGCATGCAAGTCCTATTTCAAACAACCTGCCGTTAATTTATTTACCAACGGTAGATACTTACCAGGATAGCGATGACTCTGAAGCACGTATAGGTTACGTAGCGCGTTTAAATTACAACTACGATAACAAATACTATTTTGAGGGATCTGCCAGAAGGGACGCATCTTATCTGTTTGACCCGGCTCACCGTGTAGGTTATTTTCCAGGTGGTTCAGTTGGATGGAGAATTACACAGGAGGGCTTCATGAAGAATTTATTAGGCGATAATAGTGTGCTTAATGATTTGAAATTCAGAGGTTCATACGGTGTTTTAGGTGATGATAGGGATCCTAATAATCCCAATAATCCAATCACAGCTCCATATGGTTACCTGTCTGGTTATAACTACAATACAGGTGCGGCAGGTAACATTGCAATACTTGATGGAAACGCAGTTTCTACATCTCAAAACAAAGGTGTGCCGGTTAACACGGTTTCCTGGTTAAAAAGTAAGATCCTTGATATTGGTGCCGATTTCAGTTTCCTTAACAGCCATTTAACAGGTACGGTTGATTATTTCAACAGGGCACGTACCGGGTTGGTGGGCACAAACTACGCCGTAGTGTTGCCGCAGGAAACAGGTTATAGTTTACCAAGTATCAATGAAAACAGCGATCAGCAACGTGGTGGAGAAATTTCATTGGCTTATTTTAACAAAGTAGGTGATGTAAGCTATAACGTAGGCGGTAACTTTTCTTACAGTCGTAAAAAGACCATCATTAACAAAAGCAACCCTTTCAGCAACTCGTTAGATGAGTATTCAAATTCTCAGGTTAACAGAACCGCGAATGAAACATGGGGCTACGAAGTTATCGGTCAGTTCCAGTCAATTGCACAAATCAATGCCTACAAAGTAAATGAGGATGGAAAAGGAAACAGCAGTGTTTTACCTGGCGATTTGATTTACAAAGACGTTAATGGCGACGGTAAAATTGACGCCAATGACTCGCGCCCTATTGGCTACGGCTTAGGTGCACAGCCTAACATTAACTTTGGTTTAACTTTGGGTGCTGCTTATAAAGGCTTCGATTTCCATGCCGATTTCTCTGGTGCATCTGGTTATTCATGGAACCAAAACTATGAGTCGAGATGGGCTTTCCAGAACAACGGTAACTTAAACACTATTTTTAACGATAGCTGGCACTTAAGTAATCCTACAGACTTGAACAGCACATGGATTCCGGGTAAATACCCTGTAAACAGGAATAACATAGGAACCAACCACTATGATTACAACGTGAATTCAACATTCTGGTTGCACAACGTGAAATACATAAGGGCCAGAACAATAGAGTTAGGTTACTCACTTCCAACATCATTGCTATCAAAGGTTAAAATTAAAAGAGCAAGGTTTTATGCTAACGTGTATAACTTGTTTTCAATTGATAATCTGCATCAGTATGGTGTTGATCCGGAAACTGCGGACGACAACGGTTTACAAACTCCGCAAAACAGGGTTTATAACTTCGGAGTTAACTTAACCTTTTAATAAAAATTTTAAGTCAGATATTCATGAAAAAGATATTAGGAATAATGGGTTTTGCGGTTCTGCTAAGTACGGGATCATGCAAAAAGGATAGTGATTTTTTAAACGTTCCGCCCAAATCGGTAATTACAACGCAAACGGCCTTTTCAGATCCTGCGCTGGTATTATCGGTAATAGGCGATTTGTATAACAGGCAGAAAGATTTTTCAAGCCTTGACGATGGTTGGGCAACGTTTGCCGATTTTGGCGAATCGTTCCCATCAGATAACGGATCATATTTTATAGTTCAAAACCGTAACTGGGATTATGGCACATGGTCGATATGGGACTACGGTTACATTCGTGACCTTAACCTTTTTATCGATAACCTAAACGCATCAACCCAATTACTTGCGGCCGATAAAGCCAGGTTTTTGGCCGAAGGACGTTTTTTACGTGCCAACTATTATTTTGAAATGGTTAAAAGGATGGGTGGCGTGCCGCTTATTACTAAAACATTAACCTATGATAATAGTGGTAACGTAGTAGGTTTACAAATTCCACGTGCAAAAGAATCAGATATCTATGATTTTGTGATCAGCGAGGCTGAAGCTATTAAAGGTTCATTACCGGCAGATCCGAGTGAAAAATCAAGGGCCACCCAGGCGGCCGCACTTGCTATGGAAGCCCGTGCCGCGCTTTATGCTGGCTCAATTGCCAAATATGGTGCAACTACTCCCCAGGTTTCTTTAACCGGTGGCGAAGTTGGTATCCCTGCAAGCATGGCAGCTGGTTATTATACTAAAGCACTTACTGCGGCGCAAGCCATTATTAACGGTGGTGCAGGTGCTTATAAACTGTACAAAGTGTTACCCGATCTTTCAGATAACTTTGCAGCTATCTTCCTTGATAAAAGCTCTGTTAACCAGGAGTCTATCTGGGTTGAGGATTTTAAGGCGCTTGCCGGTAAAACTCATGGTTTTACAACCAGCGATCAACCTTACTCGGTATCAGACGAAGCTTCAGATGCCGGTCGTTTAGACCCTTCTTTGAACCTGGTACAGTCTTTTGAAAAATTGGACAATACATTTGCGCCTATCCCTACAAAAGATGGAGCGGGTAATCCTATTTATTATGCAGATCAGCAGGATCCTTTTGCAGGCCGTGATGCCCGTTTGGGTGGTACAGTAATGCTGCCACATTCTTTCTTTAAAACAGCTTTTATTGATATTTGGGGTGGTTATCTTTTAGCCGATGGCTCAATTTTATCAAGTGATGATGCAACCCACCTGGCTGCTTTACCCGGAACTACCATACCTGTGCAGGTAGTTGGTAAAGATGGGCCAACACCAACCGGTGAGCCATTGCGTACACAAACAGGTTTTTATATCCGCAAATACATCGATCCAACAACAGGATCTGGCCGTAGGGGCCGTGGTAGCGATGTAAACTTTATCCGTTACCGTTTTGCCGAAGTATTGCTGAATGCTGCTGAAGCATCTGCCGAATTAGGCGATTATGCAACAGCAACCACCTATATTAACCAGGTACGTTCAAGAGCAGGCCTTACTACACCTTTGGTACTAACAGGTGCTAACTATTTTGATCGTATTGTGCATGAACGCCGCGCCGAACTTTCATTTGAAGGCCTTAACCTGTTTGATATGAAACGCTGGAGAATTGCAACCAAGGTGTGGGATGGTAACACCGAATCATTAGCCGATTTAACCAGCAATCTTGCTTCTGCAACAAAAAGGAATACACAGCCATGGGGCTTATACCCTTACAAATACTACAACCCGGGTAATGCTAATAATGGTAAATGGGTATTTAAAGAAGTATTACCATCAAACGTAACTGGTGTACTTAATTTTAGATTAGGAAATTATTATTCACAGATCAACGATGGAATAATAACAGCCAACCCTAAAATTGTAAGGCAACCAAATCAATAAGTTTAATAAAAAATTGAATCACATGAAAATCAAATTTCATTACATCATTATATTGGCCGCCATGCTTGCAGGTTCGTCTTGCAGTAAGCTGGATAATATTAAACCGCCGTCAATTACATTAAAAGGCCAGCTAATGTATAAGGGAACGCCCATTGGTGTTGAATATAACCAGGTGCCTTTCAGGTTGTACCAAACAGGTTACGCTGGCAACTCGCCTATAACCGGTACGTTTGACCAGGAGGGAAACTATTCGGTTTTAACGTTTAACGGTAATTATAAATTTACCATACCGGGCGGCCAGGGCCCATTTCAATGGAAAGAGCTTCCATCTGGTGGCAGGGATACCATCGCAATCGCGCTTACGGGTGATCAAACTGTAAATATCGAGGTAACTCCTTATTACATGATCACCAACCAGGCAATAACAGCGTCGGGCAGTAATATTGCTGCAACATTTGGTATCCAAAAGATCATTACCGATGCTACCGCAAAAAACATACAAACTGTAAGTTTGTTTGTAAACAAAACCCAGTTTGTATCACCTGCGGATCATGCCGCCGAAGTTGATCTGGATGGTTCGGCAATCACCAATATGTCGAGCGTTTCCTTAAGCGTTGCAAAACCAACGTTTGCTATTACACAAAACTATGTTTATGCCCGTGTGGGTATCAGAATAGCCGGGGTAGAGGATATGATATTCTCGCCGCTGGTTAAAGTGACCTTCTAAGTTAATAATTGGTTGGGGCCATGCTGTGGTGGTATGGCCCCTTTTTTCTCCCTGCTCCCTTCTATTAATTTTATATTGCCCATTATTGATTGCTTACTAAACGAATGAAAAAACTAAATTTTTGCCTGGCAGTTTTTGTTGCTGCATCCTTATCAGCCAATGCGCAACAAAGCGACTGGCACCTTATCAAAACAAGAATTACTACGCCATGGGCCGACAAGGTTGACCCTAAAGCGCCACTGCCCGAGTACCCAAGGCCACAATTGGTAAGGGGTAACTGGCAAAATTTAAATGGTCTTTGGAGTTACGCCATTGTGCCTAAAAATCAAAATGAACCATCTGCCTATTCAGGTAAGATCCTGGTGCCTTTTGCTGTCGAATCGGCCTTGTCGGGCGTTGGTAAAACAGTGGGAAAGGATAGCATGCTTTGGTATAAAACCACCATCACCCTTAACAAAACCTTAAAAGGTAAAGATATACTGCTGCACTTTGGTGCTGTTGACTGGCGTACAGAGGTTTTTGTAAATGGTGTAAGCGCCGGTAAACACGAAGGCGGCTTTGATCCTTTTACATTCAATATCACCCCTTACTTAAAAGGTGGTGCAAAACAAGAAATTAAAGTGAGCGTGTGGGACCCAACAAATGACGGTCCGCAGCCACGCGGTAAACAGGTTAAAAGCCCCGAAGGGATCTGGTATACACCTGTAACCGGCATATGGCAAACCGTTTGGCTGGAAAGTGTTGCCAAAACACATATTGAAGCTACCAAACAAACACCCAATATCGATGATCATACACTTACGGTTTCGGCCGAAGTTAGCAATAGCCAGCCTGGCGATAAATTAATGATCACCGCCTGGGATGGCAAAACCCAGGTTGACGAAAAAACGATTGATGCCACCGGAACCGCGGTTTTAAACATCAAAGATGAGAAACTATGGTCGACAACAGACCCTTTTCTTTATGACCTGGAAATAACTGTATTGCGCAACAGTAAACCTGTTGATGTAGTGAAAAGCTACTTTGCCATGCGCAAAATTTCGCTTGGTCCCGATGCAAACGGCATACAACGTATGTTATTAAATAACAAATTTGTGTTTGAATACGGTCCGCTTGACCAGGGCTGGTGGCCCGATGGCTTGTACACCCCGCCAACCTATGAAGCTATGGCGTATGATATAGATGAGCTGAAGGCGATGGGTTTTAATATGATCCGTAAGCACATCAAAGTTGAGCCTGCCCGTTACTATAATTATTGCGATAAAACAGGAATGCTGCTTTGGCAGGATATGCCAAGCGGCGATTTGGGCAACCATTGGGAAAATCGCCCCGGTGTTTTGGATAAAGCTACCGATCAACAGCGTACTCCCGAGTCTGAAGGATATTACCGTAAGGAATGGAATGCCATCATCAACTCATTATATAACTATCCGTGCATTGTGGTATGGACACCATTTAACGAAGCCTGGGGCCAGTTTAAAACGGTAGAGATCACGGAGTGGACAATGAAAAAAGACCCCTCAAGACTGGTGAATAGCGCCAGCGGAGGTAATTTTTATGATACCGGTAACATTGTCGATCTGCATAACTACCCGCACCCGGCTATGCCGCGGCCAGAGATATTTGGTAAAACCAAAGCAGTTGTTTTAGGTGAGTTTGGCGGTTTAGGCTGGCCTGTTGATGGCCATACCTGGCAAGCCAACAAAAACTGGGGCTACCAGAATTTTAAAAACGGCGAAGACTTGCTGAAACGCTACACCACTTTTACCGATAGATTGCAGGAACTGATCAAAGTAGGTTTATCAGCCGCGGTTTATACTCAAACTACCGATGTGGAAGGCGAGGTAAACGGCTTTATGACCTATGATCGTAAAGTGATTAAAATGCCTGTGGAATTGTTACATAAGGAGAATGTGAAACTGTATAACGAGGCGTTAGTAAAATAATAACCGCCTCACCTAAATCCTCTCCAAAGGAGAGGACTTTAATTTACAATTCAATATTTTTAAGAACCCTTTCCAGGGGAGCTACTGTGTGTACACATCTTTTTAATTAAACAAGATGTCATTTCGATAGAGCGAAGGTAGAGTATGAGCGGGGGCGAAAGAGAAATCTTATACAAGCGACGAGCAAACGTTGCCTGTCGCTTGTATAAGGTTTCTCACCCTTGCCCTGCAAAATCCAACCCTTCAAGGGTTCGAAATGACAACGTTTTTTGTTTAAGAAAACCGTTTCAAAAGAAGTGTACACACGGTAGCCCTTTGGAGAGGGCAGGGTGAGGCTAAATTTTTAACATGATGAATAATTTGAATAGGATAGGGAAAGGTATTTATTTAACAGCGGCGCTGGTATGTTGTGGTGTTTACGTAGCATCGGCGCAGGTAGTAAAAGCGTCAACGGTTACAAAGGTTAACAATCAGCCCTTAAATGCTAATTACATTAATAACCGTGCACCTTTACAACGCGAGTACTTTGAAAAATTACCTATCGGCAGCATAAAAGCCGGTGGCTGGTTAAAAAAAGCCCTGGAATTGCAACGCGATGGTCTTACAGGCAACCTGGGCGAGATTAGCGTATGGTTATCTAAAACCAACAACGCCTGGTTAAATAAAGAAGGCACCGGCGAATACGGCTGGGAAGAACTGCCTTACTGGCTTAAAGGCTATGCCAATATTGGCTATATGCTGGGCGATCAAAAGATCATCAAAGAAGCAAAATTTTGGATTGACGCGGTGCTGAATAACCAACGCGATAACGGCGATTTTGGTCCGGCCCGTACCAACAAAGGTAACCGCGATTTGTGGACTAATATGCCAATGCTGTGGTGCCTGCAATCGTACTACGAGTATTCAAAAGACCCAAGGGTAATCCCCTTCATGACTAAATATTTCAGGTATGAGCTTTCTGTGCCTGATGATAAATTCTTAGAAGATTATTGGGAAAACAGCCGCGGCGGTGATAACATGCTGAGCGTTTACTGGTTGTACAACCGTACCGGCGATAAGTTTTTGCTTGATTTGGCCGCCAAACTGGATAAAAACACGGCTAATTGGCGGCAGGCTAATAACCTGCCTAACTGGCACAACGTAAACGTTGCCCAATGTTTTAGAGAGCCCGCTACGTTTTACCTGCAAAGCCATGATCCCAAAGATCTGGCTGCTACTTATAACGATTTTAACCTGATCCGTAAAGTTTATGGCCAGGTGCCGGGTGGTATGTTTGGTGCCGATGAAAACGCCCGTAAAGGTTATGATGATCCGCGCCAGGCTGTAGAAACTTGTGGTATGGTTGAACAAATGACCTCAGATCAATTACTATTAGGCGATACCGGCGACCGCCTTTGGGCCGAAAACTGTGAGGATGTGGCATTCAATACATTCTCGGCAGCCTTTATGCCCGATTATCGCTCGTTGAGGTATTTAACAGCGCCCAATATGGTGGTAAGCGATGGTAAAAACCATAGCCCCGGTATAGCCAATGAAGGTCCGTTTTTAATGATGAACCCGTTTAGCAGCCGTTGCTGCCAGCATAACCATGCCGCCGGCTGGGTTTACTATGCCGAGAACAGCTGGATGGCTACCCCGGATAATGGCCTTGCAGCACAATTATATACACAAGGACAAGTATCTGCCAAAGTTGGCACTGGTTCGGCAGTAAGTATAGTAGAAACAACCCGGTATCCCTTCCAGGATCAGATCAGCTTTGTGGTTAACACCTCAAAAACTGTGGCTTTCCCGCTGTATTTACGCATACCAGCATGGTGTAAGGATGCGTCTGTAAAAGTTAACGGCATAGCTGTTAAATTGAATACTGCTACCGGCGATTACATTAAACTGGCTAAAAGCTGGAAAAACGGCGATAAGATAACCCTGCATTTACCTATGCAATTAAAGGTGCGCGAGTGGGAACAAAATAAGAATAGTGTGAGTGTAAACTATGGTCCACTAACTTATTCGCTAAAAATTGACGAGAAATATACCAAGGAAGATAGCCGAACTACCACCCAGGGCGATTCGCACTGGCAGGCAACCGCCGATCCGCAAAAGTGGCCGTCGTATGAAATTCATGCGGCATCCAACTGGAACTATGGTTTGGTGATAGATAAGGAACATCCCGAAAAATCTATCGAGGTGATCCGTCGCGCGTGGCCAAAGGATAATAATCCGTTTACCAATGCCGGCGCGCCGATAGAATTGAAAGCAAAAGGGAAACAAATTCCGGGATGGACGATTGATCAATATGGTCTTTGTGGTATACTGCCCCAAAGCCCCGTTAAAACCGAAGCACCGCTTGCCAATTTAACACTGGTGCCTATGGGCGGCGCAAGGTTAAGGATCTCATCGTTCCCGGTAGCGGAATAGGTTATCGTATTTGAATAAATAACAGCTGCTGTTGCGATTTGTAAAATATGACAATTCGTAATGTGATGATTGTTAGTTTGTTGTGTTTTAGTGCTGTTTCACTTGTTGCGCAACACAACACCGCAACACGGCAGTTTAAATGCTCCCTGAATAAAAATTGATGAATTTGAAAAGGATAATAAATATTGTTTTTAGTTTGATGATGTTGTGCTTAGGTGTGGCAGCTCAACCCAAAGCAGAAGCTATAACCCAACAGCCGCCCTCGCCGCTTTACCGCGACCCGATTTACGACGGTGCCGCCGACCCGGTATTGGTGTATAATCGCGGCCAAAAGGAGTGGACAATGCTGTACACCCAACGCAGGGCCAACGTACAATCGCCTGGCGTGGCCTTTTGTTATGGTACCGCTATAGGCGTTGCGGTTTCAAAAGATCACGGGCATAGCTGGGTATATAAAGGAGCACTTAACCTGGAACATGAGCAAGGCCAAAATACCTTTTGGGCACCCGATGTGGTTTATGAAAATGGCTTATATCACATGTTTGTAGTTTACATCAGGGGTGTATACAGCCAATGGGGCGGCGACTCGCACCTGGTGCATTATGCCAATAAAAACCTGTGGGATTGGAATTACGAAGGTCTTTTAAACTTACCAGAGCATAATATCATTGACCCAACATTAATTAAACTGCCCGATGGTAAATGGCACATGTGGTATAAAGATCAAAAACTGAACAGTATCACCATGACTGCCCAAAGTACCGACCTGGTTAACTGGAAAGTTGATGATAAACCAGCCATAGGCGGACGTCCGCACGAAGGGCCAAAGATCTTTTGGTTTAAAAACTATTACTGGATGATCACAGATGAGTGGCAAGGGCAGCGGGTTTACCGCTCAAAAGATGCTCAAACCTGGGAACACCAGGGATTAGTATTGGATAAACCCGGCCACCGTAACGAAGATACACCAACCGGCGCGCATGCAGATGTAGTAGTGAGCGGCGACCACGCCTATATCATTTACTTTACCCACCCGGGCCGCAAAACCCACGGCGATGATGGTGGCCTGGATAAAGACGGGGCCTATTCCTACAGCACCAAACGCACATCCATCCACGCCGCCGAGCTGGAGTTTGCCGATGGTGCATTAGTTTGTGACAGGGATAAGCCATTTAACTTTTGGCTTGATGATATTTTAAACTGAGAACACGGATGATGAAGCAAGTTGTGTGGCTATTTTGTGCGGCGGTAATGGTACCCTTACTTGTCCGTGCGCAAAAAAATGCCCCTGTAAAAGCAGGTTCTCCGGCTGATATTCTTTGGGATCAGTCGTCTTTAAAACAGGTTTCTGCGGGTGGTGGCGAATACGCGCGTATGATACAATTGCATAACGGCAATTTGCTTTGTGTTTATGAAAACCGCGGCAGTATACAATGCACTACCAGCACCGATTTAGGAAAAAACTGGCTTGCACCAATTACCGTAGCCGCGTCGACGCCGGGTGTTAATATGGCGGTGCCCGGGATATTGGAACTTAAGGATCATTCTTTACTGGTGTCGTATAATCCTCGTCCGCATAAAATAAATGGGGCATGGGATACTACTAAACGTTTCGCTATCGTCACTAAAAAAAGTTATGACAGAGGCAAAACTTGGAAAGATGAACGCCTGATATATGAGGCAGACTACAGGTTTGAAAACGGCTGCTGGGAACCGGCGCAAATACAGCTGCCATCTGGCGAGATCCAGTTGTTCTATTCTGATGAGAGCGTCTATGTGCATAGCAATGAGCAGAATATCTCTGTTTTCAGATCAAAAGATGGCGGTTTAACCTGGACATCAAAACCACAAATAACATCGTTTACTCCAGGGCATCGTGACGGTATGCCCGTGCCGATCATCCTTGCAGGAACAACTGATATATTGTATTCCATTGAAGATAACGCAGGCGGGCAGTTTAAACCATCCGTCATTCGTAACAGCTTTAATCAAAACTGGCAAAAAACAGTTGGCCCCAATGATGTGGAACGTAATTACGCGCTGGTACCCCGGCTGCCGGATACGGTTTACGCCGGTGCGCCCTACTTAAGCCAACTACATAATGACCAAACTTTACTATCGTACCAAAGCACTCAAAACCGCGGTAGCAATTGGGAGCTGGCTTGCATGCAAGTGGCCATTGGCAATAACAAGGGCCGGGATTTTATAAATGCAAGTCAGCCCTTTATTGTTCCTGTAAATAAACATGGTTTGTGGAATTCGCTGTGTGTACTTGATGATGACACCATAATCGCGCTAACATCCACGGATGCTTATGGCAGCAGTGCCATATGGATGATAAAAGGACATTTAAAACCTAAAAATTGAATTAAACTATTAAACACTTATACATGCGAACAAAACTTAAAATATTAGCCGTGGCCTGTTTGATGCCATTGAGCATGAAGCTGGCTGCACAGCAAAAAACACCTGCCAAAGTATGGAGCCAGGAAAAAGCGAAAACCTGGTATGCCCAAAATCAATGGCTTGTTGGAGCCGATTTTATACCAAGCACCGCTATCAACCAGTTGGAAATGTGGCAGGCCGATACCTTTGATCCCAAAACTATTGATACCGAACTTGGCTATGCACAAGGCATTGGCATGAATGTGATGCGGGTATTTTTACATCACCTGGCCTGGCAGCAGGATCCGGAAGGTTTTAAAAAACGTATGGATCAATACCTGGCTATATCCAGCAAACACGGCATCAAAACCATGTTTGTGTTTTTTGACGATTGCTGGAACAAAGTACCTAAAACAGGTAAACAACCCGAGCCTAAACCAGGGATACACAATTCGGGCTGGATGCAAGATCCTGGTCAGCCTGCATCTGAAGAAATGGCTAACTCACCTGTGCTGCAAAAATATGTAAAGGATGTATTAACCCGTTTTAAAGCTGATAAACGTGTATTGTTATGGGATTTATATAACGAGCCAGGTAACTCGGGCAAAGGCAATAAATCGTTACCATTGTTAAAAAATACCTTTAAATGGGCTAAGGAAGTTGATCCAAGTCAACCGGTAAGTGCAGGGTTATGGGATTGGAACCTGGAAGATCTTAACCGTTTCCAGGCAGCAAACTCAGATGTGATTACTTATCATGATTATTCACCGGTTGCAGATCATTTAAAAACGGTTCAGTTTCTGAAAATAACAGGTCGCCCGTTGATTTGTACGGAGTACATGGCGCGTCCGCGTAACAGCACGTTCGCAACCGTATTACCTATGCTGAAAAAAGAAAATGTTGGCGCTATTAACTGGGGCTTTGTAACCGGTAAAACCAATACCATTTACGCCTGGGATACCCCAATGCCGGATGGTAGCCAACCTAAATTATGGTTCCATGATATTTTTCATAAAGATGGCACGCCTTATAAATCAGAAGAAACTGATTTGATTAAAAGTCTGACAGGAAGAGGGAAGTAAGTATTCCAGATGTGCAGATATGCGGATTTCAGATGTGCAGATTAAGGCATGATTGATAATCCGTATATCTGCATATTAGAATTAGATGGCCAGAAGTTAAAACAAAAATTGAATGACAATGAGCAGGCATTTCGGATCTCTAACAGCTATTTTTACTCTGTTTTTGATTTTAGGAATCATTAACAGGAGTTTAGGACAAACGATTGTCACCTGGAAAAAATTCAATACAAAAGCAGGTGTAGAGGCCAGCGTAAAAGATACAAAATTCACTATCACCTGGCCGGCTGGCATAAGCACCAGGGGGCAATTGGTATTGAATTTAAAAAACGGCGAACCATTGTTTAGCAATATCAGTCTGAGCAAAAACGGCACTTACCAAACTATCATCGAAAACGTCGATCCGCAGTTTATCCTTACCGAGGGTAAGCGCGACCTGATCTCCCAAAACGGCTGGAACATATTTTTTGATAAAGTGCCGCTTAAGCCTCATCAATCATACAAAGTTGGGTTTCATAAAAAGGACATTAACGTAAGCAGCTCTGGTTCGCGAACTGTGATTACCATGAGTGGGATAGAAGCCCCTAATTTTAAAGGCGACCTGCAGATCACATTATACGACGGTCAGCCACTGTTCAACATAGCCGCGGTGGTGTCAACCCAAAAAGATTCGACGGCGATATTGTATGATGCGGGCCTGGTGAGCAGGCAGCAGCCGGTGAAAAGTGTAAGTTATAGCGATGTATACGAGCACATACAAACTGATAACATAACCCAACCGGATACCGCCAAAAACATCGCCGTAAAATACCGTACTATTATCGGTACTAATAACCACGGCAGCATCGCGGTATTCCCCGCACCGCACCAATACTTTTATCCGTTGGATGAGGCCTTTAACCTAAAATTTATTTGGTACGGTAATAACTACCGGCAGGTGCTTGACGGCTACGGTTTAGGTATAAGGCAGGAGTTAAATGGCGATAACCGCTATGTACCCTGGTTTAACGCTCCGCCGGGAACAAGACAACGCTTGAATTTTTTCTGCCTGTTGGGTACCGGCGCTGTACCTGCGTTACTAAGTAATGTAAAGCGGTTTACTCATAGTGATAGTTATAAACCGCTGCCGGGGTACAAAACCATGGCAAGCCATTTTCACAACGAGTTTATTATGAGCGTGGTACTCAAGGGCAAGCCCGTGCCCGATAGCCCTACTTTTGTGAAAGTGTTTAAAAGGTTAGGCGTTAATATTGTTCACCTGGCCGAGTTTCATTATACCGCGCACCCCAAGGGACCGGATGAGCAACGCTTACTGGAACTGAAAACCTTATTTGAACAATGCAGCCGCTTATCCAACTCAAATTTTTTGCTGTTACCGGGCGAGGAGCCTAACGAATTTTTTGGCGGGCACTGGCTGGAATTTTTCCCAAAGCCGGTTTACTGGATTATGGCACGTAAACCGGGCACACCGTTTGTAACATCGGATGCCGAACATGGCAAGATCTATCACATTGGCGATAAAAACGATATGCTTGCCCTGCTTAAAGCCGAAAACGGTTTGGCCTGGACCGCCCATGCCCGTACCAAAGGCTCTACCGGTTTCCCGGACGCTTACAAAACAGAAGATTTTTACCTGTCCGACAGATTTTTAGGGGCAGCGTGGAAAGCCCTGCCCGCCGATCTTTCGCAGGAGCGGTTAGGTAAACGCGCGTTTGATTTGATGGACGATATGAACAATTGGGGCCTGCATAAAAAAGTACTGTCGGAAGCCGATTTGTTCAGCATCGAACCGGAAAACGAAATGTACGCCCATATGAATATCAATTACCTGAAGCTTGATAAACAGCCTGAATTCAAAGCTGGCTGGCAACCGGTTTTGGATGTATTGCAGCAAGGCAAATTCTTTTCAACCACGGGCGAGGTTTTGATAGCTGATTTTAAGATCAACAACCATTCATCCAGCGAAATTATGACGCTGCCGGCAAACGGACAATGCAATATTAACTTTAAAGTTGGCTGGACCTTTCCCCTCAATTTTGCTGAAATTATTTCCGGCGATGGTAAGCAGGTTTACCGCAAACGCGTCAACCTTGATAACACCAAAGCTTTTGGTGATCAGTTATTCACGATAACCGAAAACATGAAAGGCCGCAAATGGGCACGCCTGGAAGTTTGGGATGCTGCTACCGATGGTGCTTTTACGCAAACAATCTGGTTTAAATAATAGCTGCCGCGAGTTTGGCGCAGCGCAACTCGTGGCCTACCTAATTTAAGTTTATAACTTAAATTAGGTGAGTTAGCTATGTTTAATTTAAGTTGGAAACAAAACTTACCGAGCTTTATGCAAACGGATGTGAAACTTTTATTGATGAACAGGCAGAAGCACCAGGCAGCCCGGAAAACTGCTTCGACGAATTAATAGCGCTAACTTCCACGCAACAAAATGCCCAATTTTATGAGTACCACCAGGCCCTGGATTGTCTGGACACTATGAAACCGGAAGATAGGTTATACTTGCTTAAAACGGGCTGAGAGAAAGGGCGGGCACAAATATTTGGATGCGCCTTAGTTGCAACATACATCAGTTTAGTGTTAACCTTGGTAAAATATAAAACATTGATTATTAAATAATTATGATGTATTTTATCTGAAATATGTTAAATTATGTTAACCCAATTTAGATGTGTTTGCCCTGAAGGAAAGGGTGACTAAATTGTCTTATCAAAATAGTATCCAGTTTTAAATTCAAAACATATAGCTAAATTGCTGGCAGATATTTAAGTTGACTATGTTTATGAAAAAAAAATGGATACCCGGAATCTTGTTCGCCGGTATTTACTTGTGCCCCTTAGTTACCAACGCGCAAACAGGTCTTGCCGATAACAGCAAAGCCTGGGTTAAAAGATCAGATACTTTTACGCAAATGCTGATTGATCTGGATGAAAAATACTCGCCTGAGTTTGGATCGACAGAAGGCGTAACCATTTACGACACCCAGATTGGTGTACCCACACTGGCCAATCAGTTAGCCGAACGTAAGGATGAAGAAGCCCTGGTTGCCAAATTTACCACCGTCCTTAAAACAGAAAAAGATGCCAAGGTTGCGCAGGACCTTAAGATCCTTATCGACCACCTGAAGCTGGGTTTTCGGCAGCAGGACTTTGAATTAAAGCGCCAGGTGCCATTTTTTAACGCCGCCAACGCGGTTTACAGTGGTTTGGAGATTTTGCTTGACGACCAAACCCCAACGGAGCGCCGGCCGGCGGCTGTGGCGCGTTTGCGTAAGTACGCCGGTATGGAAGCCGGTTATACGCCGCTTACCGCCATTTACCGGCAACGTGTTGCAGCGCAAATTGCCAAGGGCGATATGATCTACCCATCCAAACAACAAATGGAGCTTGATCTATCGCGTAATGCCAGCATTATGGAAGGCATTCCTGAGCTTTGCAAAAAGTTTAAGCTAACGGGTTGGGAAGAGCCCTACGCCAAGCTCAAAAAACAAGTTGAGGATTATGACCAGTGGACCCGCGATAACGTGCTGATAAAAGCCCGTACAGATTTCAGGCTGCCGCCAGAAGAGTATGCTTTAAACCTGGAAGGTTATGGCGTTGATTTACCACCCGCGGAATTGGCTAAACTGGCTCACGCCGCCTTTACGGATATTCAGGCTCAAATGCAGCCTATTGCTACGCAGGTGGCGCAAAACAGGCACCTGGCATCGGCAGACTATCGGGATGTGATCAAAGAGTTAAAGAAGGAGCAAATCCACGGCGATTCGATTATCCCGCTTTATGAAAAACATCTAAAGGATATCGAAGCTATCATTCGTGAGCATCAATTGGTAACCCTGCCTAACCGCCCGGCAATAATCCGTTTGGCAACAGCTGCCGAAACCGCGCAAGGGCCGGCCCCGCACATGGTGCCGCCGCCGTTTTTAAATAATACAGGGCAGCGTGGCGTATTTGTATTACCCCTGAATATGCCGCCTGCGCCGGGTGAAAAGACCGGAGCCAAGTATGACGATTTTACTTTTGATGCAGCATCCTGGACTATTACAGCCCATGAAGCCCGTCCGGGTCACGAGTTACAGTTTGATAAAATGGTTGAAGAAGGTGTTTCAAAAGCCCGCGCTTTGTATGCCTTCAACTCCACCAACGCCGAAGGATGGGGATTGTATTCAGAATACATTGTTCGCCCGTATATGCCGTTGGAAGGTCAGCTGGTTTCTTTAGATTACAGGTTGCTGCGTGCAGCCCGCGCGTTTTTAGATCCCGAATTGCAGGCCGGCAAGGTTACCCAGCAGCAGGCTTTAGATATTTTAATGACCGATGTAGTGCAGTCAAAAGCGTTTGCCCAACAGGAAGTAGATCGTTATTCGCTAAAAGCTCCGGGCCAGGCCAACAGCTATTTTTATGGTTATATTAAAATGCTGGCTTTGCGTAAAGATGCGGAAACTGCTTTAGGCGACAAGTTCAGCGCTTTACGGTTTCATGATTTTATCCTGTCGCAGGGATTATTGCCCCCTGCTTTGATCAGGGAAGCGGTGATGAATGAATTTGTACCTGCCGAAAAGAAACAATAATTACTTTTGATTGGCAGCGGATAAAAACTCACGGTTTACGCTGCCAATCAATTGTTTAAATATATGTTCAGTATTAACGTACTCGAAAAGCAGCTTAAACTGGTTTTTTGCCCGGGTTAAGTTATGACTGGGATATTGAGCGCCGTAATAAATATCATCGTTCAAAAAATCGGTCAAAAAGCGCAGGCCCTGCATATAGATCATCAGCTTGCCCGAAAAAATGAACAGCTGTTTTTCAGTTTCTGTTAAAATGTCGCCCATCTCGGTCATATAACCTTTATATATCGCCCTGAAAAAGTCTTCGCGGATATGGATCTTATCAAGATCTTTTTCCTCTTCATTAGCCGGCGATAGATAGGTGCGCATCATATCGCCCACATCACTTAAATAATAACCTGGCATCACGGTATCCAAATCTACAAGGCAAAGCGCGTTTTGGTTATCATCAAACAATACATTGTTAATCTTGGTATCGTGATGAATTGCCCTTAGCGGAATTTCATTGTTGGTTACCAGTTGGTTATAGGTTTGCAGGATCTCGAAATGGTTATAAACTTCTTTAATCTGGGTGGCGGCCTGTTCTAATTTAGCAGGCTCGGCGTTTTGTGATGCGGTTTTAAACTGATCAAACCTTAGTTTAAGGTTATGAAAATCAGATAAAGTATATTTAAGCTGATCGATATCAAAGTCGTTAAGCAAATGGGTAAACCTGCCAAATTGCACTGCCGCCTCAAAGGCTTGCTTTTTATCCTGTAAAAAGTTTACGGTATGCGATCCCTTAATAAACGGAAACAACCGGTAAAACTGGCCATCTGCCGATTTAACCATGAACTCGCCGTTGGTAGTTTTAAGTGGAGCCACAAAAAGATATCCAGGGGCGATTTTGTTCAGATAATCTTTTACCAAAGCTAAGTTGTTGGCAATATACTCTGGTGTTTTAAAAACAGCGGTATTAATTTGTTGAAGAATATAGGCACCGCCATTCCCGCTAACCTTGTAGGTATGGTTTATTAAACCGGAGCCAAAAGCCTGGATTTCATACTCTGCAACGTTCAGTCCAAAGCTTTTTAGGATATCATCAAACATATTATTGTGGTTAACAGAATCAAACATACTTAATAGGTTAATGAAACCCATGCGCAAACGTTTGACCGTTTTTTATAGTAGTTTATTTTTTGTTTTCGATGAGCTGCGATTCGATGATAATCTTGTAATAAGCGCTTTGTTCGTTGCTGCCTTTATCCTGGTGGTGTAGCAGGTCCATCAAAATATCGGTTGCTTTTTGCCCCTGGAGGTAGGGGAATTGTTCTACAGAAGCCGCCGGTATGTTTTCCATGTAATTGATCAAAGGTAAATTGGCATAGCTTACAAATTCAAGGTCCTGGTTTAATTTTATGTTAAGCTTTTGGGCGTATTTAATGGCAAAAAGTGCTACATAATCGTTAAAAGTAACAATGGCGGTTGGCTTCCGTTTGTTGGCAAGTAAGTCGTCCAATGCTTTTTTGGTACCTTCTTCTGTCAAATCGCAGGATACAATAAGCGACGGATCATATTTAAGCCTGTTTTTGGTCATCGCCTTAATATAACCTTCCTTGCGTTCGCCCGTTGCCACCATAGTTTGCGGGCCGTTAATCATGCCAATGGCCCGGTGCCCTTTCTTTAGCAAAAAGCTCACCGCCTCAATTGTACCAATTTCCATGTTGCAGGCAACGTAATGGATATTGGGTATATTGGGGATACGATCAAAATAAACAACCGGGATATTGTACTTTTTAAGGTTTTCGAAATGCTGAAAAGAAGATGTGTTTTTACCAACAGAAACCAATAAGCCGTCTACACGGTGGTTTTTCATTTTCTCAACCAGCTGTTTTTCCTTAACCTCGTCATCATGTGATTGGGCAAGCAGTACCGTATAATTCTTTTTATAAGCGGTATCTTCAATGGCACTGATGGCCGATGAAAAAAATGCTTCAGAAAGCTCGGGTAAAATAACGCCGATGGTGTGGGTTTTTCCCTTTTGTAAAAATATGGCGGTTTGGTTAGGTTCGTAGTTAAGCTCGCCTGCCAGTTTTTTAACTTTTGCCCGGGTGGTTAGTCCAATACTGGGGTGATCATGCAAAGCCCGTGATACCGTGGATACAGAAATGCCCAGCAGTTGCGCTATCTCTTTTATAGTAGTTGGTTTTGATTGCATTGGCCTACTTTTGGGGTTGATTATAAATTTAAAGTTAGGACATTATTATGAAATTACAGTTTGTAAGCGGGCTATTGCAAACGTTTGCGTGTTATTTTAAGTTGCAGTTGGCCGGTTTACACGCGGCTAATAACTAATTTCATCACAACAAAAAACGCAATCACAATTTACTGAATTAAACCTTTATAAGCCTTAATATGAATGCCAATACAATAACGGTTAAAAACTGGGGCGAAGTGGATGGGAAGCACATTTTACTTTACCAGCTTTGCAATAAAAACGGAATGACGGTTTGCATCACCAATTATGGTGCGTCTATCCAGGCTATCAATACACCCGACAAAGACGGTAATATGGCCGATGTTGTTTTAGGTTACGACGATGTGCAAGGCTACGTTAATGACCCGTATTACACAGGCGCCATTGTGGGCCGCTTTGCCAACCGTATAGATGGTGGCCTGGTTACACTGGATGGGGAGCAATATCAGTTAACCGTAAAACCCGGAGGTTTTCATCACCATGGCGGGGCGATTGGTTTCAACAAAAAGGTATGGACAGCAAAGCATTTTGCGCAGGAAGGTAAAACGGGTGTAATCTTGCAATACATTAGCGCCGATGGAGAGGAAGGTTTTCCCGGCGAATTAAGCACTACCGTTACCTATACCCTGAATAATAAAAACCAGCTGACAGTTGATTTTAAGGCTACAACAACAAAAACCACCCTGGTCAATTTAACCCAGCACGCTTATTTTAATTTGTCGGGGCAGGCCGGTACTTCTATTTTAGGACATCAGTTGATGATGCCCCTGCAAAATTACCTGCCGGTAAGCCCCAAGCAGGTACCGATAGGAGAACTTGAGCCTGTTAACGGAACTCCATTTGATTTCAGGCAGGCCACAGCAATTGGCGAAAGGATAGAAGATAACAATGAGCAATTGATCCTGAGTGCAGGTTACGATCATTCCTTCGTGATTAAAACCGAGGATTTTGATGGCCTGCTGATGGCCGCCAGCGTAACCGAACCTGTAAGCGGTAGGGTGATGAATGTTTACACTACAGAACCATCGGTACATTTATACACGGGTAATTTTATTGAAGATAATTCGCCGGGGAAAAATGGTGCTAAATATATGCGCCGCGGCGGCCTTTGTTTAGAAACACAGCATTATCCTGATGCGCCTAATCACGCGCATTTTCCATCAACCGTACTGAAACCCGGAAAAATCTTTAAAAGCAAAACCATTTTTGAATTTACAACAAACACCATTTAAAGGATAAAAATGGCCAGTTTTCAAACGTTTGCGTTGAATTGAACGCCAATGTTTTTCGCTAAAACGCTGAATGCTATTACATTTATAAAACGATACCCCGTTTATTGTTCGCTTGATATTACGTTATGAAAAAATACATCTACACCTGTTTTTCTATACTGTTAATCTTGGTTAGCCGCGATGTTTCCATTGCCCAGGAGTATAAACACGTTATTCCCGTTGGTGGTAATGCCTGGGTTATTAATCCTGATACCATAACTGATGAGGGCTTGCTGAACTGGAAGGGCACCAAAACGGATATCTATTTCCGGGTTTCGGTAGCGCAGGACCTTAAACTGAGCCTGCGCCTGAGAGTGCCGCAGGGCGAAAGCAAGATAAGTATTAAAGCCGGCGATAATTACATTTCAAAAAAGATAAGTAACCGTGCTTTTGATACCATTGAAATGGGTACAATTCACCTTAACTATGCCGGGCATGTAAAAATTGAATTGAAGGGGATCAGCAAAACAGGTGCTGTTTACGCCGATGTAACAGACCTGGTTATTCAAGTCGCAAAGCCGGATGCAGATGTTGCCTACGTAAAACAGGGCAGTTCATTCCATTTTGGTAGGAGGGGGCCATCGGTACACTTGCGTTATACTATCCCCGGCGATAAAAAAACAAATGTAAAGTGGTTTTACAATGAGATTATAGCACCTAAGGGGCAGGATATTGTAGGATCATATTTTATGGCCGATGGCTTTGGGCAGGGATACTTTGGCATGCAGGTAAATTCACCTACAGAACGCAGGGTGTTATTTTCGGTATGGAGCCCTTTTAATACCGAAGACCCTAAAAGTATTCCCGATAGTATGCGCATTAAGCTGATAAAAGGTGGCGAAGGTGTTCATATAGGCGAATTTGGTAACGAAGGGTCGGGCGGGCAAAGCTATATGCGCTACCCCTGGCAGGCAGGTAAGGCCTACGCGTTTTTGTTAAGTGCAGAGCCCGATGCGGCTAAAAACTCAACTATTTTTACTGCTTATTTTGAGGATGTTGCCGCCGGAAAATGGTTTTTAATAGCCAGTTTTAACCGCCCGCAAAAAGCTACTTACCTTACAAACCTTTATTCTTTTGTAGAAAACTTTGAACCGGAAAACGGCGATAAAACACGCAAAGCCCTGTTTACCAATCAATGGATTGCCAATGATGCCAATAACTGGCAACAATTAACAGGTGCAACCTACACCGGCGATGCCACGGCAAAGGCCAATTACCGCAAAGATTACGCCGGTGGTGTAGAAGCGGATAAATTTTACCTGCAAAATGGTGGCTTTTTTGATGGCTTTGTAAAGCTAAACATCCCATTTACGCGTGCTGCTGTAACCAGGCGGCCTGTTATCAACCTAAGTAATTTACCAGTTAAATAAAATACAACCAGTTATAATGGAAAGAAGAGAATTTATAAAAAACAGCGCTATTGCCGCCGCCGGATTTAGCATATTGCCCACCGGCAGCTTATTTGCATCTGCTCAGGCCAAAGTAAGATTAGGTTACATTGGCGTTGGGGCACGTGGCATGAGCCATATTGCCGAAGGCCTGCTGCGCGATGACGTAGAAGTGGTAGCCATTTGTGATACGCAGGAGCATTCATTGAAAATTTGCCGAGAATACATTGCAAAAAAGGGCCATGCCCCGGTAAAAGAATACACCGGCGGATTGGATGCCTACAAAATGCTGTTAGACCATAAAGATATCGATGCCGTGATCATAGCCACACCATGGCAGTTTCACCATTCACAGGCTATTGATGCCATGAAGGCCGGTAAATACGTGGGCTGCGAAGTTATCGCAGGCCTTACAGTAGAAGATCATTGGGATATTGTGCACACTTCCGAAAAAACAGGCATGCCGTATATGACCCTTGAAAATGTTTGCTATCGCCGTGATGTGATGGCCGCGCTTAACATGGTACGGCAGGACCTTTTTGGTGAGATCATTCATTTGGAAGGTGGTTACCAGCATAATTTAAGATCGGTATTATTTAATGATGGTAAAGGTAGTTACGGCAATACCGGTGTGGAGTATGGCCCCAATGCGTTAAGCGAAGCCCAATGGCGTACCCAGTTTAATATAGATGTGGATGGCGATATTTATCCAACCCATGGAGTAGGTCCTTGTATGCATTATGCCAATATAAACGCGGGTAACCGTTTTACCAACCTGGTATCTTTTAGTTCGAAGGCGCGCGGTTTGGGCACCTACATAGAGGAATTATCGCCCGGCCACCCCAACGCGAAGATCAACTATAAAAATGGAGATGTAACTACCACCATGATCAACTGTTCAAATGGCGAAACGGTGATGCTAAGCCACGATACGCATTTGCCGCGCCCATATTCCTTAGGTTTTAGGGTGCAGGGCACCAAGGGCCTGTGGATGGATGTAAACAAAAGCGTTTATATCGACCATAAATCAAAAGAAGACGACGCCTGGGAGCCTGCACAGCAATGGTTTGATAAGTATGATCATCCACTATGGAAAAAGTACGAAAAACTGGCCCAGGGCGCCGGCCATGGCGGTATGGACTGGTTTGTATTTAACGCCTTTATCGAATCGGTAAAGCAAAAGAAACAAACACCCATTGATGTGTATGATTCTGTAACCATGAGTGTGATCACACCGCTATCAACGCAATCACTCAAAAAAGGAAATGCTTCTATTGAGTTCCCTGATTTTACCAAAGGTAAATGGAAGGATAGAAAAAATACCTTTGCTTTGGATGATAGCGGGTTTTAGATATAAGTTGATACCACGGTGAATCCACGGCCCATATAGCATCTGCTACATGGGCCGTGTTGTTTTTGGTAGCTGCCGCGGGTTTAGCAAAGCGCAACTCGTGGCACACATAATTTAAGTTTCCACAACCAGGGAAAAAGGCATCTGATTGGGTTAACATAACTTAACATATTTCAAAAATATATTTTATAAACATTTAATAATCAGTGTTTTATATTTTAACAAGGTTAACACTAAACTGATGTGTCGTGCAGTTTAGGGGCATCCAAATATTTGTGCCTGTTGGTGCCGAATACAGGTGCCGAATGAACCAGGATCGGGCGATAAAAACAAGGTATCGTTTGATGTTGATATATTCCGACGGTATAAGCTTATTCCGTTTGCTATTATTAAAAACAGCTTATCGCCGTTAACTATTTTGATGCGTTTGCATTGCATCTGTCCAAAACACGCAGAATCTTGGAATTATACATGTTAACAGGCTGTTAAATCGTCTCTAATCGTCATTAAATCACCCCGTTTAGTCAATTGTATAACATGCAATTTGTTATTTATCAAACGTTTGCGTAATGCTTGTTTAGGCTTATGCAAACGTTTGCGCTGTGTAAAAACAAGCCTTTTTAACCTTGTATATCTAACTTCCAATATTCAAACCAAGCACAGAACTAACAAAAATCTAACAATTAATTAATTGATACTAACACCAGAAACGTATGATTAAAGTTTACTCACACCTCGACCCAGGTTTCAGAAGCGTTTTAAAAAAGGGAGGCATTGGCCATTCTCTTTTTAAACTTGCCTGCTGTTTCCTGTTTTTATTGTTGCCTGCACTTGCAAGCGCGCAAACGGTGGTAACCGGTACCGTAAAAGATAAGGACGGGGCCATTATTGGCGCAACCGTAACCGAAAAGGGTATTAAAAATAACACCACAACAGATTTAAACGGAAAGTTTAAACTTACCCTTAAAGGTAGTACTCATGTTTTGGTTATATCTTATATAGGATACAAACCACAGGAAGTTACCGCAGGCAGTGGCGAGATAGCTGTAGTTTTACAGGAAGACCTTAATAAACTAAACGAAGTTGTAGTAGTAGGTTACGGCTCGGTTAAAAAGGGCGACCTTACCGGTTCTGTAAGTTCTATTAAAAGCGATAACCTAACCCTTGGTGGTACCAGTACCAATATTGGGCAAGCCATACAGGGTAAAGCGGCCGGTGTTCAGGTGCAACAAGCAAGCTCGGCTCCGGGTTCTGGCATCAACATTACTGTAAGGGGTGGCAACTCTATTAATACATCAACATCGCCATTGTATGTAATTGATGGTTTTATTAGTGATAATGGCAGCCAGATAAACCCTAATGATGTGGATGACATCCAGGTACTAAAAGATGCTGCCGCTACGGCTATTTATGGTGCAAGGGGTGGTAATGGTGTAGTTTTAATCACCACCAAAAAAGGTAAAAACGGCACGGTTTCTTTAGATGCTGATATTGCCGGAGGTACGCAGTATTTAACCTATAAACCAGGCTTACTAACCGGGCAGCAGTATACCGATATCCAAAACGCTACCGCGCTTGAAGATGGTAAACCACAACCATACCCAACAAGCTTTACGGTAGCCAATACCAATTGGTTAAAACTGGCAACTCAAAATGCAACCGTTCAAAACCGCAGCATTAGCTTAAGCGCGGGCGACCAAACTTCTAAGATATACGCATCTGGTAATTATATAAAACAGGTAGGTGTTTTACAGCACACCGGTTTTGAAAGATATACCGCAAGGATAGGTGCCGAAAAAACAATGAATGAGAATTTGAAGCTAAACGCTAACTTTTACGGCGCCAGTTCAACCTCAACGCTCCAAACATATACAGGCGATATCACCGCGCCGTTGTTTAGTTTGTTAACCGCACCACCAAATGTGCTGCCTTATAACGCCGATGGAACTTATAACTATTATGTTATACAAGGCGGCAAAAGCAATGCTTTGGCTGGTTTGTTGGAGCCAACCAATAATAGTGGCAACAAATTGGTAAACGCCAATATAGGTTTAGATTATAAATTGATAAAAGGCTTAACCTACCACCTAACCGCGGGCAGCGAGTATAGCCAAACTACTGCCGGCCAGTATTTGCCTCAAACAACTATTTCCGGGGCAAAGCAAGGTGGTGTTGCAAGCGAGAAAACTTCATCAACCTTTAGGTGGATAGTAGAGAATTATTTTACCTATAAGTTCAACATCAATAAAGATCATGACTTTACTGTTTTATTAGGTAACTCAAACCAAAAAGATGTTGCAGAATCATTAAACGCCGGTTCGAAAGGTTTTTCAACCGATGCTTTTCTCTACTATAATCTTAACGCCGGTTCATTAAGCAATGGTTATGGCAGCAGTAAAACAGAGGCCTTGCTTACTTCATATTTCACAAGGCTTAACTACAGCTATAAAGATAAGGTATTGGCTACTTTTTCTTACAGGGATGACAGGTCATCAAACTTTGGTGCAAACAAAAGAACAGGCTTTTTCCCATCGGGTGCCGTTGCTTACAAATTTACCGATGAAGACTTTATTAAAAACCTTAATACTTTCTCTAATTTAAAATTGAGGGTTAGTTACGGTATAACCGGTAACGATAGAATCCCGGCCAGTTTATACCTTTCTACTTTTGGTCCGTATAATACAGTTGTTAATACAAGCGGACAGTTACAGCCAGGTATCGAGCCGAAAAGTTTGGCCAACCCTAACCTGAAATGGGAAAGCACAGCGCAGTTTGACGCGGGCTTAGACATGGGATTTGCTAACGGCCGAATTAATGCCACCATTGATTATTATAGCAAAAAAACTACCGATCTTTTAATTCAGATCCCTATTGGGCAGGAGTGGGGCTTTAGCAGCCAGTATGTAAATGGTGGCGCTATCCAAAATAAAGGGATTGAGCTATCTGTAAATACAAACAACATTCACAGCAGCGACTTTTCATGGAATACTAATATAACTTTTGCTTATAATAAACAAAAAGCGCTGGATCTGGGTCGTGGAGTAAGTGTGATCAGCTCAAATACGGCTAATCCAAGCGGCACTGTATCTGCCCAGGAATTTACCAGGCTGGTGCCGGGTATTGAGCTTGGCGAACTTTATGGTTATGTTTATGAAGGTGTGGTTAAAACCGGCGAAAAATACGCGCCGCAACCAAATTCAAAAGCAGGTGATCCTAAATATAAAGATGTTAACGGCGACGGCGTGATCACCCCGGCCGATCGTACTTATCTTGGTAATTCAAACCCGCATTATATGGCTGGTTTTGGTAACGATTTTCATTATAAAGGTATTGATCTGGGCATCTTTTTCCAGGGCGCGTTTGATTATTACCTATACAATATGAATAACATGGTGCTGGAATCAACAACAGGGGTTGCTGCATTAAACAGGTTTGTTGCCGGCAAAAACGAAAATACATCAGTGCCACGTGAAGGTTATTACCTAAGCACCTACGGTAGTTATGTGAATTCACGCTTTGTTGAAAATGCCTCGTATGTACGTTTAAAATCGCTTACGCTGGCTTATAACTTCCCGTCGTCGCTGTTTCAACACATGAAAATAATACAGGGTATCCGGATCTATGGAGAAGCGCAAAATTTGTTTACCATAACCGGTTATAAAGGTACCGACCCGGAAGCGAACGCTCACCCGGTGGCGGGAGTTGATAACTCCACCAATAACCTTGGCGGCGGTTTGGATTTTAACTCTTTCCCTGCATTTAAAACGGTAACATTTGGTATCAAGGTTTCTGTTCATTAATGAAAATCATCCATCAAACGGATCAACAAAAAATAAAGCAAATGAAAAAATATAATATTATACTCCTGGCAGCGGCGGTATTTTCCGCATTTTCCTGCAACAAATCAAGCCTGGAGCCCAAGATCTATAGCAGCTTGACCAGCCAAAACGCTTTTTTAACAAAATCTGATGCTATCGCGGCGGTTAACGCCGTTTATGCCCGGCTTAAAGGTCCTTCGGTAGGCGATAACTTTGATTATTGGACAGTGCGCCACTTTGCGCTTACCGATCTTACAACAGATGTGGCCCATTGCAGTTACACGGGCGATCCTGGTCAGCTTTCCAATATTCAATGGAACTCGGCTAACGGACTTATAGGTGAGGATTACAGGCAGATATATAAACTGGTGGCCAACGCCAATAACGCTATATACAATATATCGGCCATGACCACTATTAGCGCTGCTCAAAAAAGCCAGTTTTTGGCCGAAATGAAATTTCTACGCGCCATCGCTTATTCCGATCTTACCGATTCGTGGGGCCCGGTAATTTTAAATACCGAAAAGGATATTGCCAATCCCAATTATACAGCTAAAACATCGCCATCTCCGGTTGCCGATGTTGATGCCCTGATGATTGCCGATTTGCAAAATGCCATTACCGTATTGCCTGTAGATTACAGCAAGAGCGATATTTACAGTACCAATGATGTTGGCCGGGCCACAAAAGGGGCAGCCACGTTTTTACTGGCAAAAATATACCTGCGTCAACACCAATGGCAAAAAGCGGCCGACTTAACCAAACAGGTAATAGATTTAAATATTTACCAGCTTTACCCAAGCTATGCCGGCTTATTTAAAGAAGCCAATACCTGGTGTTCTGAAAATATTTTTTCGGTATTGAGCGATGCGAATGTGAACGGTACCGAACTGTTAAATCACTTTGGTCCGCTTAGCCATCCCTATCTTACAGATAGGTGGCAGTATTATGCCGTAACCTGGGATTTTTATCACAGCTATGGTGATGAGGACGATCGTAAAAAAATGTTTTTTACCCAATATGATGGTGTGGATGGTTTAACCCATAAAGAAGAGCCATCACCGGGTGCTACAGCCCCTGCCGGTGTATTATATATGCCAGATGTGGCTACCATGAAATATGCCGATCCAAACGGTGCAAACACCTATTATGATGGCCACAGTGTTGATATTTTACGCTATGCCGATGTATTGCTAAGCAGGGCAGAAGCCCTGAACGAACTTGGCGGCCCAACTGCCGAAGCTGTTGCTTTAGTGAACCAGGTAAAAGCCCGCTCACATGCTAAACAACTGGTGGCTTCGACACTTACCCAATCAACATTCCGTGATGCATTGTTACAGGAACGTGGATGGGAGTTATACTATGAGGGTAAAAGAAGAGCCGATTTAAAAAGATTTGGTAAATATGATGTAGTTGTAAACGCCTATCTGAAACGCACAGGCCAAACGCAAACAGTACAACTGCCGCGCGATGAGTTTTTCCCTTATCCGCTTAGCCAAACTCAAATTAATCCTAATTTGAGTAACGCGGGCAGGCAGCAATAAGACTTTTTTGATTGATTGAGTTGTTTGTTAGCGATGGGTGTATGCCCATCGCTATTTTGGAGAGAAGGCATAAACACTATGTCATTGCGAGTTGTAAAATCCGGGGATTTTAAAGTTGTCATGGGTAGGCACGAAGCAAATATAAAACTATGTCATTGCGAGCGCAGCGCGGCAATCTCGTAGTACTACAGGGCGAATAAGCATAACTACGAGATTGCTTCGTTCCTCGCAATGACATAATTGGATTAAAATTAATAAAATGAGATATAGCTTCAGTTATTTTATAGTGTTACTTACTGCGGTGATATTGACAGGCTGTAACGCGCCGGTAACGGTTAAGGAGATCCACTTAGGCCTGCATAAAAATAACGACCTGAAAATCAGGATTGACGTTACCACCACCCGCAAGGCCGATGTTTATGCCGAATATTGGGCCGACAGCAGCGCGGGTAAAAAATACACTTCGGTGGTATCAAAAAACGCGGACGCCCATTCTTTCGTGCTATGCAACATCACCCCCAATACAGCTTACTCTTACGATATTGTAACGGTTGCCGATGGTAAAAAAACGATAAGCAAAATCTACACCTTTAAATCGCATGAGTTGCCGCTTTTTTTGCAGGATCAGTTTAATGCCAAAACAGCCGATAAGGCGGCATTGCCGCCTGTTTTTAAAGATGGTTTAATGCTCATCAACAAACGATATGCCCCCGGTGTTGCTTACCTGGTTGATTATAAAGGCCGCATCAGGTGGTACCATATGATTGACAGGCTCGGTTTTAAGGTGATCAACTTTACAAAAGACAACACCTTGTTATCCATACTTGGCCGTAATGACGAGCCTACCAGCTATGGCAGCGAGATATTAGAAATCGATTTAGCGGGTGATACTTTGTTACATCTCAAAAAGGGTGATGCCGATTTTAAACAAACCATTCACCACGAAATTCTGAAAAATAACAAAGGCCAGTTAGTCACTCTTTTTGTCGATCAAAAGATTATGGATTTAACCAAAGTTGGCGGTAGCAAAAAAGATACTGTTAATGGCGACGGCATTTTGGTGATGGATAAAACGGGTAAAGAAATTTACCGATGGAGTGTGTTCAATGTGCTCGATCCGTTAAAAGACCCACATCTGCTTAAAACAAAAAAAGACTGGATGCACGCCAACAGTCTTAATTATGATACAGACGGTAACTACCTCATGTCGTTTTACAATAACGGGCAGATCTGGAAAATTAATGCCACTACCGGTAAAGTGATCTACAAGTTTGGAAAAGGCGGTGATATTGCCCTGCCTGCCGAATGTAATTTTACCCAGGCGCACGCAGCCCATATTAACCAGCACGGCGACCTGATGTTTTTTGATAACGGTGTTGAAAAGCACCAGAGCGGTGTATTTGCCATGAAAGTGAATGAGCAGGCCAAAACCGCTCAGATAGCTATGCACTTTCAGCTCCCTAAACAGATCTTTAACGGAAGGATGGGGAGCGCATATTTAGTCAACGATACTACCACACTGGTTTGCTGCTCCAAAAGGCACATTATTGTACTGGCCAATACCAAGGGCGTTTTACAATGGACGATGGAAACATCGGTACCAACATATCGTGCCGGGTTTATCAGGTATGCCCAGCTTGATCCTTATTTAAAACCTTTAGCTGATTAACGAATGAAAAAGAGATATACCTATATATTTTTCCTGTTCGGGATATTTGTACTGGCCAACGCCATGCAGCTGTTAAGCTCCTGCAACGGCAACAAAGCCGAAGGGGTTGCAATAGACTCGTTAATTGCCCATGCTGATAGCGTGGTTAGTGTTGATACCTCAAAAATGCCTGGCGGCAAATATGGCGCAGCCGTTAAATATGGTCGCGAGCTGATGTTGCATACGGCGTATTACATTGGTCCGGATGGTATTAATGGTCATTACACAGGCAATAAAATGAATTGTACCAATTGCCACCGCGACGCCGGTGCAAGGCCGTACGCGTTTAACCTGGTGAGGGCGTTTAGGGATTATCCGCAATACCGTGCCCGTGAAGGCAGGATACTGTCATTGGCCGAGCGGATCAACAACTGCGTAATGCGCCCCAATTTAGGCCGGCCATTACCGTTGGATAGCAAGGAAATGATTTCCATTATGGCTTACCTGAAATTTCTGAGTGATTCTACCCAGATAGATGCAAAAACCAAAGGACTTAAAAATATGCTTGTTGAGTTGCCGGATCATGCGGCATCGCCGGAAAATGGCGAAAAACTGTATATTGAGCATTGCCAACGCTGCCATGCCGCCAATGGCGAAGGCAAAATGAGATTTGACCAGGTAACTTACAAGTATCCGCCGGTATGGGGTTTATTGGCTTACAGGCCGGGTTCAAGTATGCACCGTGTGGTTAAACTGGCACAGTGGTTAAAAGGCAACATGCCTTATGATAAAACAACACCGGGCAAACCATTCCTTACCGATGCCGAAGCTTTGGATATTGCCGCTTTTGTAAACGACGATAAAATACACAAACGCCCGGCTGCCAAAACAACCAAGGAGGAAGATTACCCTAATCACGAAGAAAAAGCGATAGATTACGATAAAGGGCCGTTTAAAGACCCTTTCTCAGAACAACAACATAAATACGGCCCATACAAACCCATTATTGATTACTGGGAAGGGAAGGGGATAACGCCGGCCATTTAGGCCAAATAATATGTCATTGCAAGTTGTAAAATCCGGTGGCCTTTGAAGGTGAAAATGACATGTCAAACTATCCTCTCCATCTTGTCATGCTGAGGAACGAAGCATCTATTCGCGAACTTCCAGGGCAAACAGGCATGGCGTAGAATAGATCCTTCGTTCCTCAGGATGACAAACATTTTTCACAAAACATCATAAGAACGAAGCAATGACATAATTGATATAGTAGTTATAAAACGGAAGCCATCCTGAACTTGTTTCAGGACCCTACATGCTAAATATGCGGCATGAAGTAAACCTGTCCTGTGAGATGCCGAAATAAATTCGGCATGACGCGGGTAGATGTAAATACAGAAGTACTGATTAAATTTATACCATGAAAAAACAATTTTTTGCCATCATTTTCCTGTTAGCCGGTTTTACTGCTTCGGCACAAAAAATACCGTATACCAATTGCGACAAATGCTGGCTGCCCGATTCATTAGGAAACCACCGTGTGATAGTGACCTTTAACGGCACAAGTAATATTGCCAAAGTGATCATCCCATGGAGAAGAAGGGATAACGATCCTGAAGGCAAAAGGATCATCATCCAGGATGCGCAAACAAAACGGAAGATCACCAACGTAAAAACGGTTACAATAAACCGCGAATCGGGCGAGATCGTTTTTGAGTCAACGTCGGGTAAGGGTACTTACTACGTGTATTATATGCCTTACAAAAATGAAGGCAGGTCTAATTATCCCAAGGGAGTTTATTTAAAACCCGAAAATACCGCGTCGCAGGACTGGTTGAGCAGAGTAAGCTCTGCCACTAATGTACAAACGGCAATGGTAAAAGAGTTTCAGTCCATAGATGCCTTCAATAGCTTTTACCCAATGGAAGTTATCGCCACAAAAGCAGAAACCGATGCGCTGATCAAAAAGAATAGCTCAACGGCATTCCTGGTTTTTCCGGAGGATAGGCTTAATTCTATCCGTATGACCAAAGACCTGCCACAACGATGGATAGAGCTTGGTCCGCAAGCTAAATATACAGGCACAGCCGCGCGCGGTGAAAACTTTGCTTTTCAGTTGGGTATTTACGCTTTGCAAAACATCCAGGATGTGAAGGTTACATTTAGCAACCTTACTTCGCCAACAGGTAAAACCATCCCGGCATCAGCTTTATTTTGTATTAATACTGGTGGTACTACCTATGATGCGAAACCATTAACCAAAACTGTAAACGTAGCGCAGGGCGAGATCCAGGCCTTATGGTGCGGCGTTGATGTGCCTTCATCTGCTTTGCCATCAACCTATACTGGTAAGGCTACCATCAGCGTAGTAGGACAGGCACCAAAGGTTGTATCAATTTCAATTAAAGTTAGTAGCAAGACATTAAAAGATGGCGGTGTAAGTGAACCCTATAAAATGACCCGCCTTGGCTGGCTTAACTCTACCATGGCACAGCAAAATACCGTTATTGCACCTTATACGCCGCTGGCTGTAAATGGTAATACCGTGAGTTTATTAGGCCGGAAAATAGAAGTTAATAGCGATGGTTTCCCTAAACAGATCCAAACCTACTTTACGCCCGAAATGACGGAATATGCAACGGTTCCTAATAACCTGTTAACAGAAGGTATCCACTTTCATTTTATAAATGCGGCCGGTAACAAAATTAACCTGAAAAGCCAGGGTGTACAGTTCACCAAAAAAGAAGCCGGAACCGTACAGTGGACAGCCATTAGCGCAAATGATTCCCTGCAAATGACGGTGACTGCTTCATTGGAGTTTGATGGGTTTATCGCCTACACTGTAAAAGTAAAAGCCCTGCAGGATGTGAGCTTAAAAGATATTACCATGCATATTCCCTTTAAAAAGGATTACGCTAAATACATGATTGGCCTTGGCCAAAAAGGGGGCTACCGGCCAGAGAATTTTGAATGGAAATGGGATGTTGCCCATAAAAACCAGGATGGTGCCTGGGTTGGTAATGTAAACGGTGGTTTGCAGTATTCGCTGCGCGATGAAAAATATGTTCGTCCGCTAAATACCAATTTCTACCTGCAAAAACCGTTGATATTGCCGTCATCATGGGGCAATGATAACAAAGGAGGCATCAAAATAGCCGATGACGGCAAAGCCGTATTGGTAAACAATTATAGCGGCGCAAGGGACTTGAAAAAAGGCGAGGAGTTGTATTATAATTTTACTTTGCTCGTTACGCCATTCCACACCATTAATACCGATTTTCAATGGGCTACCCGCTTTTATCACGCGTATAAGCCTATTGATACCATAAAGGATGCAGGTGCTACGTTAATCAATATTCACCATGCTACTGCTATCAATCCAACTATAAACTACCCGTTCATCGCCTGGCAAAAAATGAAGGCTTATGACGATTCGGCACACGCGGCAGGTTTAAAGGTGAAAATTTATAATACCATCCGTGAGTTATCAAACCATGCTTATGAAACTTTTGCTTTACGCAGCTTAGGTCATGAAATTTATTCACCAGGTAAAGGCGGCGGCTTTAGCTGGTTACAGGAGCACGTTGGCGACGACTACATTGCTGCCTGGTTTGTTCCCGAAATTAAGGATGCCGCCATCATTAACAGCGGTATGAACCGTTGGCATAATTACTATGTGGAAGGCATGAACTGGCTTACCCAAAACGTAGGTATTGATGGTATTTATTTAGATGACGTAGCCTTTGACCGTGTAACCATGAAACGTGTTAAACGCGTGTTGACTAAAGACGGGCACCCCGGGATTATCGATCTTCACTCGGCCAATCAATACAATAAAAGCGACGGTTTTAACAATAGCGCAAATCTGTACATGGAGCATTTCCCATACCTGAACCGCTTGTGGTTTGGTGAGTATTTTGATTACGAGAAGAACGATCCTGATTTCTTCCTGACCGAAGTAAGTGGAATCCCTTTTGGTTTAATGGGCGAAATGCTGCAGGGCGGCGGCAATAAATGGCGTGGTATGGTTTACGGAATGACTAACCGGATGCCATGGAGCGACGGTGCTGATCCGCGCCCGATATGGAAGGCCTGGGATAACTTTGGCATGAAGGGTACAAAGATGATTGGCTATTGGGTTGAGGATAATCCCGTAAAAACAGATAAAGCCAAAGTGATTGCAACTGTGTACAAAAAGGCAGGAGCAGTTATGGTTGCAATAGCAAGCTGGGAAGATGCCGATACCGATTTTAAACTGGCTATCGACTGGAATAAACTTGGTATTGATCCAACTAAAGCTACTATCACTGCACCCGAAATCAAAAGCTTTCAGTCGGCCAAAACATTCGGTTTGAATGACAGGATCCCGGTTGAAAAAGGAAAAGGTTGGTTATTGATCATTAAATAAGCTAAGCTGATGAAGAAACAATGGCTGATAGTCCTGTGCTTTTGCATGGGAGCAGGGCGGGCTTTGGCCCAACAGGAGGCAAGTGTTAAGGAGTATAACAAAACCATCACCAGTTATCCTTTTTCTGATCCTAACCCCATCCCCAATTTTACCAATGTTTATCCGTATTTCCGTTACGACGGATTTACGGATAAACCGGTACAAAAAGAGTGGAAGATAGTAGAGCTGGAAAACCAATACATCCGGCTTACCATTATGCCGCAGATAGGAGGAAAGATCTGGTCGGCCATTGAAAAATCGACAGGCAAACCTATTGTTTACGAAAACCACGTGATCAAATTCAGGGACATCGCCATGCGCGGCCCATGGACGAGCGGTGGCATTGAACCAAACTACGGTATCATCGGTCATACCCCAAATTCCGTAACCCCTGTTGATTATCTCACCCGCAAAAATGCCGATGGCAGCGTAAGCTGTATCATCAGCGTGCTTGACCTGCTTACCAGTACCACCTGGACAATGGAGGTTAATCTGCCTAAGGATAAAGCATACTTTACCACCAAATCTTTCTGGTATAACTCAACCCCGATTGAGGAACCGTACTACCATTGGATGAACACCGGGATAAAAACAAAGGATAACCTGCAATACATTTTCCCGGGTACCAATTACCTTGGCCACCAGGGCGAATACAGTGATTGGCCCATCAACAAACAAAACGGGAAGGACATCTCTTTTTATGATAACAATAACTTCGGCGGCTACAAATCATATCATGTGTTTGGCAAGTACACCGATTTTTTTGGCGCTTACTGGCACGATGATGATTTTGGGATGGCGCGTTATGGCGGCCATGAGGATAAAGCAGGTAAAAAGATCTGGATATGGGGATTGTCAAACCAGGGGATGATCTGGGAAAAACTGCTCACCGACAATGATGGGCAATACTCCGAAATCCAATCAGGCAGGTTATTCAACCAAACATCGCCAAAAAGTACTTTTACACCGTTTAAACACAAAAGCTTTGCACCCGGCGCATCAGATACCTGGACGGAATACTGGTACCCGGTAATGAAAACGAAAGGCTTTGTACAAGCTAATAACTATGGCGCTTTAAATGTGAAGGCTGCCGGCGGCTGGCTTAAATTATACTTTAACCCGGTACAACAAACAGATGATGTGTTGGAGGTAAAACAGGGGGATAAAGTCATCTACAGTAAAAAACTAACCTTAAACCCGCTACAAATCTTTACCGATTCTATCAAAGCCGATGCAAAAGATGTGGTGGTAACATTAGGTAGTAATAAGCTCATTTATAATAGTAAGCCTGATGCTGATAATTTAAATCGCCCGCTTGATTTGCCAAAAGATTTCGATTGGAACAGCGTCTATGGTTTATATACCCAGGGTAAAGAACTGATGGATCAGAAAATGTATCCCGAAGCGGAAACAAAGCTGAAGGAAGCATTAAGCAAAGATCCATATTACCTGCCGGCATTGGTGCAAACCGCTGTACTCTTGTACCACAACATGCGTTATACCGAAGCCTTAAGTTATGCTAAAACCGCTTTAAGCATCAATACCAATGATGGGGCTGCCAATTATTATTACGGTGTGAGCAATACACAATTAGGTAATATCACCGATGCCAAAGACGGCTTTGATATCGCGTCGTTATCGGTAGAGTACAGGAACACGGCTTATTCGGCTTTGGGAAGTTTATATCTTAAAGAAAAAAACTACCCAAAGGCATTGGAGTTTACTTCAAGAGCGTTGGATTTTAACAGGTACGATATAGGAGCATTGCAGGTGCAGGCCATTGCCTACCGGAGGTTAAAAGATGTTAAAAATGCCACGACGGTTTTGGATACGATATTGGCTTACGAGCCGCTTAGTCATTTTGTGGCATTTGAAAAGTATCTATTGCAGTCAACTGAAGCGAATAAAACCGCTTTCAATTCTATGGTTCGCAACGAGCAACCTATTGAGAGTTATTTAGATCTTGCCGATAGTTATTATAAAAACGGCTGTATTACCGAAAGCGAGCAGGTTTTACAATTATCGCCGGTCAATGTTTTGGTTAATTACAGGTTGGCATTTTTGGCACAGCAACAGGGAAAATCTTATAATGAATTACTAACCAAAGGCAATTCTTTAACAGCTGCTTTTGTATTCCCGTTTCGTAACAGTGATGAGGATGTATTACAGTGGGCAGTGCAGCAAAGCAATAGCTGGAAACCAAAATATTTCCTGGCGTTGTTGTATAAAGATCGTAACAGGATAGAGGAAAGTAAAAAGCTATTTGCCCAATGCGGCAATGAACCGGATTTTGCGCCCTTTTATGCTGCCCGTGCTGCTATGCAGATAGGAGCGACCGATTTAGCCGATTTGAACATGGCGGTAAAACTGGATAAAGGCTGGCGTTATAATAAATTGCTTGGCGAATATTATATAAATCATAACCAATATGCCGATGCTTTGGCCATTGTTGAGCCTTTTTATAAAACTCACGCCGATAATTATATCATCGGTATTTTGTATGCCAAAACTCTGCTATTGAATAAACGCTATAATGATTGTGGCAAACTATTATCCCGTATCAATATCCTGCCATTTGAAGGTGCTACCATTGGTAGGGAATTGTACCGGGAAACCGAACTGATGCAGGCTGCTCAAAAGATGAAGACTAAAAATTATGCCGCCGCGTTAACCTTCATCAAAGAAGCAAAAAACTGGCCTGCCAACCTCGGCGTAGGTAAACCGTATGCTGAAAACGTGGATGAACGCCTGGAGGATTGGATGAGCTATCAATGTTATCTCAAACAAGGCAACACCATTGAAGCCAACAAATTCTTGCAAAAGATCACTGACTTTAAACCTAAAATAGAGAATACCGTAAGCAATTTTTTACCGGCTAATGATTTGGTTACGGCCTGGGCTATTGAAAAACTACAGGATAAGGCGGCCGCAGTTAACTGGCTGAATGCCGAGGTTAAACAGTACCCTGATGATCAAGTATTGCAGTGGGTTAAAGCTGTATTTGAAAGTGGTAGGTATCAACAAACAGAGTTGAGCGATCCTGGGATTAGGATACTTAGAGAGTTAATTTAATTATTTTTGCAGCCGCTTCGCTCATGCTCAAGACCGACCGAAGAGCCCAGGACTTACGCAGTTTTCAAAACTTCGTAAGTCTTTTGTAGTCCACTTACAGGGTAAACGCATCTAAATTGGGTTAACATAACTTAACATATTTTAGATTTTTATTTTGTAAATATTTAATAATCAGCATTTTATATTTTTACAAGGTTAACATAAATTGATGCATCGCGCAAGTTAGGCGCTTCTAAATATTTGTGCCTGTTGATTTCATAAACCCATATATTTCAATAAGTTACCTAATTTTTAATTAATTTATTAATTAAAAAGAAATCCCAATGAGACTTAGCAGGAAAGGTTTTAAAGAGGGATCTACATTTTTTTATGTATTCCCGAGTGCGACCACCTTACAAACAGGTTGATAAGCCATAGGCCAACTAATAATACAACCAGGCCCACAACCAGGCCTGGTTCGTATTTCAATATCCAATCATAAACATGATCATATAGCTTGTTACAGCTATTTTAACCCTGTTAGCTATACTTTGTTTGTATTTCGGCTATTTACCGTTCAGTTTGAAGCTAAAACTAAGTTTTTCATCAGCCGAATTTTCGCCTATGATCAGCTTATAATCACCGGGGTAAAGCTTCCAGTTATGCTTGGTAAGGTCCCATTTCTGAAGTTCTTTAACAGGTATTTTTATGGTGATCAGTTGTTCGTTTCCTTTTGCAACAGAAACCCTTTTAAAACCTTTCAGCTCCTTCAAAGGCATCCTGTCAATTGCCGGGTATTTGATGTAGGCCTGTACAACGTCATCAGCATTGATGTTGCCGGTATTTTTAACTTTTACCTGTACGTTGATGGTGTCTTTAGCTGCATATTGCTTTGATGGGGTAGTGGTGGCCTCGTAGCCAAATGTGCTATAACTCATCCCAAATCCAAAAGGATATTGTACAGCTCCACCAAAATAGCGGTAGGTGCGGCCTTTCATACTATAGCTTTCATATTTGGGCAGATCATTAACCGAATTGTAAAAGGTAAGCGGGAGGTGTCCGGATGGACTTACCTTGCCGAAAACAATATCGGCCAGCGCGTTGCCGCCTTGTTCGCCGGGGTACCAGGCAAAAATTATGGCGTCTGCATAGGGCGCAATGGCCGATACGTCTACATCGCTACCCGCGGTAATTACCGCGATGATAGGTTTTTTAACACCCGCGCGTAGCGCTTTCATAAAAGCAATTTCGCTGGTAGGCAGGCTAAGGTTCTTTTTATCACCGCCCGATTCGGCAAGGAATGCATCGCCTGCTTCGCCTTCCAATACCGGCGACAGGCCCAATACCGCAATGGTAACATCGGCATTGCCCGCGCCCCAGATACCGCCGAAATGGGTGGTATCCCGGTAATCGCAACCCAAATCATACTCCACGCGGGTTGCAGGGTCAACAGCGGCGGTAATGCCTTCAACAAAGTTTACCACCTTGCTGCTTACGCCATGATAGCTGCCAATCATGGCATCCAAAGCTGCGGCATTGGGCCCCAAAACCATAAAGCTGGAGTACTGACCCTGTTTAAACGGTAGTATGTTACCGTCGTTTTTTAACAACACCATGCTCTGTTGCGCAGCCTTACGCGCCAGGTTAATATGTGTAGTATTGTGCAGGCTATCAGTCCCGTAAGTTTTATACGGACTTGCCGCCGCATCGTCAAAAAATCCCAGTTTAAACTGCGTTTTCAGTAAATGGCTAAGTGCAACGTCAACTTCTTTTTCTGTCAATAGTTTTAGCAGGATAGCTTTGATAATATCGTTTTGAAAAACCGACGAGCAATCCAAATCTATCCCCGCTTTAATTGCAGCAGCCGCTGCCTCTGGTGCAGTAGGGATAGTTTTGTGGGTTAAAAATACATCATCCAACGCGCCGCAGTCGGTTACTACGTGGCCTTTAAAGCCCCACTCGTTCCTTAATATATCTGTTACCAGGTTTTTGTTCACCGAATTAGGCACACCGTTGATACTGTTGTAGGCCGTCATTACCGATTCAACGCCATTACTTACCAGGGCGTGAAAGGCATACAGGTAAGTTTCGCGCATATCTTTTTCATCAACTATGGCATCAAAGTAATCACGGGTTGCTTCGGGTCCGCTATGGGCGGCAAAGTGTTTGGCCGTGGCCGATGCTTTTAAATGAAGTGGATCGGTACCCTGCATCCCCTTAACAAATGCCGAACCGATGTGCGCTGTTAAAAATGGGTCTTCGCCATAGGTTTCCTGTCCACGGCCCCAGCGTGGGTCACGGAAAATGTTGATGTTGGGTGTCCAAAAAGTTAAGCCCATGTATTGCAAATGGCGCCCCATCGCGGTAGATAGATTGTATTTTGCGCGTGCCTCGGTAGATATGGCGTCAGATACAGAATCAACCAGGTTTTCATTAAAAGTAGCTGCCAAACCAATAGCCTGCGGAAATATGGTAGCCTCGCCGGCTCTTGCTACACCGTGCAAACCTTCGTTCCACCAGTTATAGGCCGGGATGCCCAACCGCTCAACCGCTTTGCTACGGTAGCCCAATAAGGATACTTTTTCCTCTAAGGTCAGTTTTGACACCAGGTCTTTAATCCTTAATTCAATCGATTGCGAATTATCCCTGAAAATAGGTTTGTTTTGCGCAATAGCGGGTAGTGTAGTTAATAAACAAGCGCCGCCCAACAAGCAGGCTGCACTTGCTTTTATCATTTTTTGTGCGATAGATTTCATTAATGCGTGGAATGGGTGGTACAAATAAACAATTCTTATTTAATAAGCGGTGTAATGCCCGCTTTTTTTATTTTAGCTATAATGCCGCCTCCAACTTTTTGGCCTTGCACATTGCCATTTTCAATGCTTTGCATATAATGGATGCCACCATAAAAGCGCGACATCGAAGCCTCGGCTGCGGCTTGTCTGAATGATTTAAAATCGCGCTGGCTGCTGCCAAATGGGATCTCGGTATTATCGGTATAAGCAAAGTTATCGCCCAGGAGGTAGGTAAGCAACTCGGCCGATGCATTGGAGATCACCGCATGCCCGCTGGTATATTCAGGAAATGGGGGCGTTTGCAACACCGGCTGCCATTTTACATCCATGTAACGATTGATATACGTTTCGGGGCGGATGCGGTTGCTGGTAAACTTCTCTTCCCAGCAGCTGATAAAGGCATCCATCAATGTTAAACCCTCAAGGGCTATAACTACTGTTGAATGATCAAAATCAAGCCCGGCCTGTTTGGTAACCAGCCCGGCAATATGCATCCAGTGGCCACCCGGACTTATCTTTTTATAACCGATAGCCATATGGCCCGATGTGGTGATGGCAAACGGGTTACAATCCCAAAATAAAGCCATATTTAGTTGATCGGTAGTTAGGTGTTTGGATATGTCATACACCGCCTTAACCTGGCCATAAAATGCCGAGGTAGTATCTTTACTGAAAGGGATCAGCGCGGCAGGTTTATACTGCGTAGCCGAATCAATAACCATAGTGCGAATAGTGCGCCAGTTTGGTTCAACCGCTTCAAAGTATCCTGGTGGGGTAGGGTACCATTTGCTTTCGTCCTTAATAGGCGTATATCTTTTAAGCGCGCTCAGCCGACTGTAATGATCTGTTTTTGAAAAGGCTAACGCTATCTTGGATGCCATTTCGCCAACCTTAATCGAGTTAGCTATAATGGTTTTATCAACATTGGTTTTTTGCAGCAGTTGTACAAAGGCGTCTTCATCATCTTTCAGCATAAAGCCCGAAGGCAGCATCAGTTTGGCTGTTTCTAAAATGCTGTAAAAAGCGGCTACTTTATAGTCATACTTAAAGCTGATGGTATCTAAACTGGTGTTCGCTTTATAGTCTTTTACAACCTTTTGCAGTTGTGGAATGCTTTTGTTATTGGCTGCAACAATGTTATACGCCCCCATCATGGTATAGGCATAATAACGCGCTGCAACCGGCGGACTAACTACATCGTGCACCATTACCATAGTTACCGCGTTTACAGCATGATCTGGCTGTAAATAGTCGGGGTAATTATTGGCCGGGGTTTGCGCAAAACAATGCTGCGCTGTTATCGCGCAAAATACTATAAGCGATCTTTTAAAGTGGTTCATTATTCCTGGTAAAATTGAAGTGGCCCGTCACTTACGCCAATTAGTAAATATGGGATCTTATTAATGGTAACCTCAACAGCCGATTTTACATCGCCAATAACCGAGAGACCCGACGTAGGCTGAGGTATATACACAAAGCCCCCTTTGCCATCACCCTTTAACAGGCAGCCGTAATTGGCATCAATGCTGCCTATTTTAAGGCGGTTATCGGAGTGGTTCCCCAGTAGCAAAATATCTATAAGGCCATCATGATCGTAATCGCCGGTTAAAATTTGTGTAGCCGGTGCAAACTGGGCTTCGGTTGGTAACGCAGTTTCTACAAACTTGCCGCTCTGGTTAATATAAAGCGTTGTTTTGGTAGTGTTTACGGTTAGCTTTTGTGCTTTACTTAATTCTTCCGGTGTTAAAACCTCATTTATAGAGGCATCGGCATAAGCTTTATAAGAGCTAAAACGCCTGCGCATAGGGTAAATCTGTTCGTTGAGTTCGTCCCTGCTTACAAAAGGATAACTTTTGCCCTGGATGTAAAAATTAAAGAAGGGATCGATAGAACCATTGTTATCAAAATCGGCAAAATACATTTCACCAGGTTCTTTATCGGTGGCGCGGATTTGGGTGTTTAAACCCAGGTTACCGGCAATCAGGTCGGGTTTGCCATCGCCATTTACATCAGCAAACGTGATCTTGTTCCAGAACCCTTTTTGAGGCGTGGCAAAATAGTTGGCGGTTTTATCTTTAAAGCCATCTTTATCATTGATCAGGATGGTTATGGGCATCAGTTCGCCGCATAAAACCAGGTCTTTACGGCCATCGCCATTTAAATCTATCCATTGGGCATCTGTTACCATGCCGATTTTATTGAACGGGATAATTGCAGCTGTGAATTTACCTTTACCATCGTTAATCAACAGGTAGCTTTGTGGCGTAACCGGGTATTGGCCGGGGATCACCCTGCCGCCAATAAAAATGTCTATATCTCCGTCGCCATCAAAATCAAATGGTTTTACAACCGATTTACTGTTGGCGTTAAGCACCGGCAATGCATTAGGCGAAAGCACAAAACGACCGTTGCCTTCGTTTAGATAAAGTTCGTCCTGTAGTTCAGGTGTATTAGGTTCGTATAATGAGTAACCTCCTTTAGCAATATACAAATCGGGCTTGCCATCGCCATTGACATCAAAAAATGCTGCTGCCGATGTAGTGCCTATGTTATCGGGACTGCCGCGAATAATATCTTTAGCTACATATTTGCCATCTGGTTGTTGTAGGTAAATTTTACCCGGACTGTCTTTCTCGCCGCTTACAAACAAATCTTCCAGGCCATCACCGTTAACATCCGCTTTAACAATAACCGGAGCTGCTTTTGAATACATGAATAGCATCAGTAACTGGCGTTTGAAATCATTCAGGGTGATCTCTTCTGGTTTAAAATCGATGATCGGTTCGGCTCGTTTAAAAATGGGTTTAAGGGTTGCTGTCGACTTTGAAAAAGATTTTTCGGTAGGCTGATATTTGATGGTCAACAGCTGGTCGGCTTTAACATCCTTTAATACCTGCGATGAGTTATCGGGCCAAATGATAAGTACAGAATCAACCGATTTAGCATCGCCTAAACCAAAGTTTAACGTAGTTGATACGCAGGAAAGATAGCCACGATTAGGGTTTACTTCCTGGTATTGGATATTCTTGCCGTTGTACACGGTAACTTTTGCGCCAATCGCATTGGTGTTTTTACCCGTGCCCTTTAGTTTTACAGCAATGTATGAGGTATTGTTAACCTCGCGGCTGGTGTTCTGATAGATAGATGCCGGTTGGTTAATATTATTTACAACCAGGTCGAGGTCGCCGTCATTATCAAGATCGACATATACGGCACCGCTCGAAATGTTTTGCTGGTTTAAACCCCATTCTACCTGTTTATTGCTGAAGGTAAGGTCGTGGTTGTTTCTGAAAATATAATCGGGCACAGCTGTTGATGGCATGGCCATAATTAGGTCCATCAGGCGGAAAGGCTCGCCCGCCATAGCTTTTTTAATTTTGTAATCGCCCCAGTATCGTAAAAAATCTTTGTTGGTGTAATCTCTCAAATAGCCGTTGGTAATGAAAATATCTTTATAACCATCGTTGTCAAAGTCGGCAATAAGGGGGCACCAGCTCCAGTCTGTATTTGATAAGCCTGCAAGCTGCGCAATTTCGCTGAATGTGCCGTCGCCGTTGTTGAGCTGCAGCATGTTGCGCATATATTGTTTGTAAAGTCCCTGGTTTTGCATTAACGCGAAGGACTCGTAGTTTTCTTCTAATTGTAGTGATTTTTGCCGATGGTTATCCTCTGGCAACATATCAAGGGTTATAATATCGGGTAGGCCGTCATTATTAAAATCGGCAATATCAACACCCATCGAAAAGTGCGACATATGCCTCAGCATATCTTTTGATTTCTCTTTAAAAGTACCGTCGTGATTATTGATGTAGATATAATCCGGTTCGTTGTAATCGTTGGTTACATAAATATCGGGCCAGCCATCTTTGTTGATATCGGCAATGGCCACACCCAAACCAAAGGTGAGCGGATTTTGAACTATGCCTGCAACTTTTGATACATCGGTAAAATGACCACCATCGTTCCTGAATAATTTATTGCTGGCCAAATCATCTGTTTGATCTTTATAGCGGGCCAGCTCCATATTGTCAATCTTTTTGATGTTATGGTTAAGCAAGAACATATCCAGATCGCCGTCGTTGTCATAATCAAAAAATACAGCCTGAGTGCTGTATCCCGGGTCATCTAAACCGTAAGCGTTTGCTTCTTCTTTAAATTTATTATTACCCTGGTTTATAAATAGCTGGTTGCTGCGGGTAGCATTATCTGTTTTACCCGAGTAGCAAACGTATATATCCAGCAGGCCATCACCGTTGACATCTGCCATGGTAACGCCGGTTTTCCAGGAACCTGGTCGGCCGCCTAAATCAGGGCTTGCGCTGGCTGTAATATCCTTAAATTTCATGTGCCCCATGTTTAGATAAAGCTTATTGGGCTTCATATTACCGGTAAACATCAAATCGGGCAGGCCATCATTATTAATATCGCCAACGGCTACACCGCCACCATTGTAAAAATACTCGTAGGATAACACGTTGAGTGACTCCGTTTCGTTGATATCATTGCTGAATTTAATATTGGTTTCCTTACTGTTAAGCAAGTTAAACAGCGGCTGCTGCGCATAGGAGGGAAGCGCTGTAAAACAAAATGCCACTACAATTATAGCAGATGGTGCGGTTAAGCGTTTAACGAAAGAAAAAGTAAAAAGGGGCATAAGTACTTTAATAAAAACTCATGATCGGGGGCACGCAGTTTTAAAAACAAATTTTATAAAGGTGATAAAACTAACAAGGAGACAATATTGTCTCCTTGTTAGTTAATAAAGTAAGTATTATTTATCCCAATAAACCCGGGTAGCAAAATTATCTGCACCCTGACGCGTAACAGCAGCGGCATAATTTGTGCCGTTTGTTTGTATAAGCGTGGTAGGATAAGGCATTCTGCGTGGAACCTGGCCTGTTATGAACTGGCCAGTATAGGTAATTGGTGTTAATACAGGATACCCAGATCTTCTCCAGTTAGCAAATGTCTCGTTGAAATCGAATGTGGTTGAAGTAGCCACATAATACTCCATGTTAATTTGCTCTAAAGCGGTTGCTGCCACTAAAGGATGGGCTGCAACATAAGTAGTGATATCACCGGCGTTTACAGTAGCTGCCGCACTTGGGTTATATTGTGCAAGTGTAGCCATATCTGCCGTTAACGCGGCGGCATAATGTGTAGCCGCAACACCTGTGTTCCAACCTCTTGTAGCCGCTTCAGCTAACAATAATTCAGATTCGCCATATGTGTAAATGAAGTTAGCACTTATCCTGTCTGCATAAACAAACAGGCGCGGGCGGGAATATTTGCCCAACGGTGCAGGAGCATCCGTAGCCGATGCTGCAGGAGTTGCACCCGGGTAACCAGGGGCGCTGGCAATAGTACCTGTAGTATAGCCATTTGGCATACCAATTTGCAAACTTGCTGTAGTGATACCAGCTTTAGTGCGGTCTTCATTAGCGGCACGACCGTTACCATCAGTTATTTCAGCAATAGCCGAAATACGTGGGTCGTTAGTGGTTTTCATAAAATCAATTATGGTTTTTCCCCAACGAACTTCTCTGAAGTCATCAGTAACCAGTAAAGCATCAGAGTTGCTGCTGGTATTGCCGTTAGCATCTGTCATCACTTTAGCGTTATCTGCAATGGCAGACATGGTACCGCCGGCGTAAGCTTTTTCTGCATAAGTTTTGGCAGTAGCCGCATCAACTTTTGTTAAACGCATAGCTGCCTTTAACATTAAAGAGTACCCTAAACGTTTCCATTGAGGAATGTTACCACCGTAGAATAAATCAGCTGTTGGAGTTGCTTTTGATGCATCAAGCGCAGCAGTTGCCTGCTCAAGCTGGGTAAGTATTGCGGTATATATATCCTTTTGTGTGTCAAACACTGGTGAAAATACTCCGCTTTTAGCCTGGCCTTCCTGTGAATAAGGTACATCTCCGTATAAATCTGTTATACGTTGTATAAACATCGCACGTAAAATAGTACCACAAGCGTCAAGGTTGGCATATTCTGCCTTACCCTTCACCAGGCTTTTCATTTCGTCAACCAATGTAAGGGCACTGTATCCTCTGTTCCATGTGCGGTTGTAGTAACCTGTACCTCCGCCGCCAAAAACATACTTATCGCCATTGCTATAATAGCTGAACGTTGATGATAGTGACTGCATCCACATACTTTGGAAAAGCAACTGATCATAGCCGGTTTGTGAAAAAGTCATTTGCGCCTGCGACATGAAATAGTTTGGATCGATAAGCGTGGCCGTTGTTTTATCTGGTTGTGTGTTTATCTGTTCGAAATTTTTGGTACAGCTTACCATTAACGTAGCGCCCGCTAACAGGAAGTTAAAAATATATCGTTTTTTCATCTGTTTAGTTTTTGAATTTAAAGTTTAAGTTTAAACCATAAGTCCTGGCGAAAGGCAAACTGGCACCTTCTATACCTGCATATTTTGGATCGGCAGAGAAACCAGATTCAGGATCAATGTTGTTGGTATGTTTCATAATAGTCCAAAGATTACGACCAACTGCTGATACACCAATACTACTAAATGGTGTGCCCCTTAGGAAAGAAGAGTTGAAGGTATAACCAAAAGTTATCTGACGTAACTTAATAAAACTACCGTCTAAAACAGATACTGCACCAACATTGGTGGCTAAGGCCTGGTAGTAAGTTTGAGCTTGTGCATTTACTGTATTGGCTGTTCCTGCCGGGTTAACACCTATTCCAACTACACCTGTTTCACGGCCCGCAAGGGTAAGTTTATTCAAACCTCTGAAAATGCTGGCATTCTCAGTTGCTGAAAGTACTTTGTTACCAAAACGATAATCAACAAGGAAACCTAAATTAAATTGTTTGAAGTTGAACGTGTTGTTTAAACCACCATAAATTTTAGGAATGGTTGATCCCATTGGTTTTAAATCGCCACGTTGTGGAAGCCCAGAGGCATCATACATAATATTACCCGAAGCATCGCGCTTGTAGTCTGTAGCTAAAATCTGCGGGCCGGCTAAACCTACAACAAGTGCTGTAACCGCTATTCCTGAACTCGCCGCGGGGCGGAAGGTACCAAAGCCAATGTTATTATTGGTTATACCATCAGTTTGCAGAATTTTGTTTTTTACATAAGTAAAGTTGAATGAAGGAGTCCAGCTGAAACCTGATTTTTTAACCGGGGTTCCATGAACTTCAATCTCTACACCACGGTTTTGGGTAGAACCGGTGCCGATGTAGCGGTTAGTGTACCCGGTAGACCAATCCAGGTTACCATTGATGATTTCGTTATTTGTTTTACGAGAAAACACGGTAGCATCAAAACCAAACCTATCACCCCAGAATTTCATTTCTAAACCTGCTTCAATTTCTTTTAAAGTAAATGGTTTTAAAAATAAGTTAGGTAACTGGCTGCTGAAACCCGCCGCTGGTGTACCATTGATTGAGTTGTTTAGGCTGTAATAAACTGTGTTGGAATAAGCAGTCGCATCGTTACTGGTTTGTGCAAATGATAACCTTACTTTACCTAAATCCACACCATTCATGTGATATAGCTCAGAGAAGATAAAGCTACCAGAAACCGATGGCGAGAATATACCAGGACCAATAGCTTTTGAAATGGTGCTATAGTAATCATAACGACCGGTAGTGCTTAATACTAAGAAGTTTTTGATTGAAAAATCTGCTGAGTAGTAAGCTGAGTTAACTTGTTTTTTGCTTGCCGGATCAATCTGCGGACCTGAATCACGAGTTTTAAAGTTTGTTAAACTATAGAAATAAGGAATGATAAATCCGTTTTGGCCATTAATAAATGTACCTGTTAATTCGCTTTTACGGATGTTACCGCCAATAGACAAATCTAAGTTTAAAAGGTCTTCTACAAGAGAATGTTTAGCGTTAACCAAAACGTCGGTATTAAACTCCTTAATATGCGTTTGGGTGGTGTTCATGGTGCCGTTATCATTACGATAAGCTGTACCAGTAGGCTCAATGTTTACCCTGCTGTCATTGCTGTCATCATAACCCATACGTCCTTGCAGGTAAATCCAGTTAGTAATGTCATATTTAGCAGATATTGCAGAAATCAAACGAGTTCTGCTAACGTTGCTAATGAAATTATAGGCAGCAAAATATGGGTTAGTTACATAGCTGTCATCAGTAAATGTCAACTCTTTACCGTTAGCAGTTGTACCGGGTGCTAAAGTAGCCTGATCCTGGTTTGGTGCTAAAAATTGTACGTTGTTAGGGTTACCCGGGCCATCGCTTAAGCTCGATCTGTTTTTAGAGTTTTCTATTACATAGTTGGCTACAACGTTAACATTTAATTTTTTATTTATCTGTTCGCTGCCATTGAAGTTAAAAGTTTTTCTATCAAGGTAGCTATTTGGCACCATTGAATTAGCGCGCAGGTCAGAAGCTGACAAACGGAAGGCACCTGTTTCGTTACCACCTGTAAATGATGCTGTATTGGTAAAGCTTGGAGCTGTACGGTAAAAATCAATGTAATTACTTACCGGCGAATATTTATGCATTTTACCATCAATTTGCATAACATCAGATCCATCCATCTTAGTACCCCACGCAAGGTTACCTGATGCACGTGCTAAATCAAGTGTTGTAGGTTTTGCAGCCACACCTGTTGTTGGATCCAGTATACCCTGACCGTATACTTGTTGAAAATCAGTGTTATCCACCGGTTTATCAAATTGTATGTTGGTGTTAAACTCAACACCAAACGGAGAATTTTTTTTGCCCGTTTTGGTGGTGATCAAAATAACACCGTTTGCAGCACGTGAACCGTAAAGTGCAGAAGCGGACTGACCTTTAAGCACAGTCATTGATTCAATATCATCGGGGTTGATGTTAGAGATACCATCGCCATAATCGGCACCACCCCATTCGCCAGATGAACCGCGTTGTGTGTTATCCATTGGTACACCATTGATAACATACAGCGGACTGCTTGCAGTAAAGCTGGTTAAGCCACGTAATAATACCCTTGCAGATGAACCCGGGCCACCGTTTGAAGCACCAACGCTTAAACCGGCAACACGCCCCTGTAATGATAAGGCAACGTTACTTTCTTTTGCTTTATTTAAAGCATCGCCGTTAACTGTTGTTACCGAGTAGCCCAATTTTTTCTGTTCCTTACTGATACCCAATGCAGTTACAACAACTTCGTTTAAGCTTTTAGAAGCTACCACAAGTTTTACAGTAATGTCGGTTTTACCCGCAACTGAAACTTCTTGATTTTCAAACCCTAAAAATGAGAAAACAAGTACCGCGTTATCGGGAGCATTAATGGAGAAATTACCATTTGCATCTGTAGTGGTACCTGTAGAAGTACCTTTGATTCTTACAGACACGCCCGGGGCAGGCGTACCCTTTTCATCTAACACCTTACCTTTAACAACTGCGGCTGCTACCAAGGTTTCATTTTTGCCGGTAATTACTATCAGGTTGTTTTCAAGTTGAGTGTAAGTGAAATCGGTATTTGCCAACACTTTGTTCAATACCGAAGTAACATCTTCGTTTTGAACACTCAGTGTTATCTTTTGGGTCGACGGGATTTTACGTTCGCTGAAAACAAAATGATAGTTAGTCTGCTTTTGTATAGCAGAGATAACTTTCTTGAAATCAGCGGATTTCATATTAAAGGTGACTTTTTGTTGTGAGTACACCTTCGCCATGGTTTGCAGGCTAAAGAATACCGTTAAAATAAATGTCAATTTCATTATTATTATGGACTTAAATAGCCAATAGTTATCTCTTACACCCTTTGGGTGTTTAAAATATTTCATACTTTTACTTAATTAAAGGTGACTTGATTAAATGGCAATGTTCTGTTCGAGAGAGCATTGCGTGATTAACTAACAGATCTTCATCTTCGCGGGAGTTGCCACACTGGTAATTCCCGTTTTGTTTTTGGGTATGTAAAGCTTTCTTTATGTCATAGGCTTATTTAATAGCTGCGTTAGGTTAATAAATATATACGGTTTCGTTTTTGTACTTATATGAAAATGACTCTACGAGTTGCAAAGCACCAAGTGCCTGTGTAATGCTTTCTCTTTCAAAAACTCCCGTAAAGTGATAGTCTCTTACTGCCGGGTTTTTAAACTTTATCTTAACACCATACCAGCGCTCCATTTTGTTAGCTATCTCGGTAAAGTCCTCGTCTTTAAATATAAGCCTGTTGTTTACCCATGAAGTTTCAACAATGGTAGTATCGTTTGACCGCAGGTAAGTAAGGTTGGTTAAAGCATAGCTTGTTTTAGCACTATCAGGCGTTTGAGCTACCAGGTGTCTGTTTATAGTATGCCTTTTAAAAGTTGAACTTTTTAAAATAAGCTTTTCGTTGGGTTTTAGGATAATCCTGTCTGATGGCCTGTCGGCCAGGGTTACTTCAATCGCACCTCTTATCAACGTGGTTTCACTGGCAATGTCATTTTTGTATGATTTTACATTGAACGCTGTGCCTAAAACCCTGATGCTCATATTGCCGGCATGTACTATAAAAGGATGCAGGTGATCTTTGGCCACATCAAAAAAGGCTTCGCCGTTTAGGTAAACTTCACGTGTTGCTCCTTTAAAAGATGGCGGATATTTCAAAGTTGTTTCTGAATTTAAAGTAACAATTGATCCATCGCTTAAATAGATCTTGGATTTTACCCTGCTCGGCGTTTTTTTTTGCTGCAGATCGGCAATCTCATTTTTTTTTGAATTGCTGTTTATAAAGTAGTAGCCTGCAAATAAACTTAAACCAATTACAAAAAGTGCGGCTACGGCTGGCCATAAAACAGTAATACGATGACGTTTGAAAAAAGCAGGTTTTATTTCTGCCGATGCTTGTGCTGTTTCATCGCTTTGCGGAACTTCAATTTTACTCCTGATGCGTTGAAACATCATATCAGTATTTGAATATTGTTCTTCGTTTTTAATCCAGTAAGCTTTAAAGAAAGTATTTTGCTGTCTGCAATCCTCATCGTTTGCAATCAAAAAATTGAATTCCTCCAATTCCTGTGCATCGATCTCATCTGAGAGTTTTTTTGTAAGCAGTTCAATAAATCTTTCCGTAACCATTTATAAGCGTAAATAGAGCTTGTTTTTAGTTAGGACAATATTTTTTTTAAAATTGCCTACAACCTTTGAAAAAAAATTTAAAAAGAATGTTTATAACAACGGAAGCCCTATAGTCTGTTGACCAGAAGATGCCTTTTCGGCCGATTTTGAAGTTAATTGATGAGCAGACAGGATGATGCTCAATTTCTTCATCGCTCTAAAAAGCTGGGTTTGTACGGTACGTGGTGAGATATTTAAAATTTCGGCAACCTCTTTGTATTTCATACCATCTTCTTTAATGAGTTTAAAGATGATACAGGCTTGCTGAGGGAGTGAAGCGACAGCTTTATCCAATAAAAAATGAAGTTCTTTACGCTCCATTTCCTTTTCGGGATCAAATGTATTTACAAATTCTACTTCGTCTGAAGCTTCTATTTGTACAAGATGGATATTGGAGAATTTTTTTAGGTAATTGAAAGATTGATTTTTGACAGCTACAAAAAGGTAGGTTTCCAGATTAGCGATTTCAGTAAGATTTTTGCGCGATTCCCAGCACTTAATAAATACATCTGATACAATTTCTTCGGCTGCCTCTTTCTGGCGGATGTAAAACACGCAAAACTTAATGAGCCGGGTATTTAATGTGTGGAAAAGCATTTCAAATGCCTTGATATCATCATTAAAACATACCTGCATCCATAAATCCGAAGTGTCAGTTTTAGAAATTTTCAATAGCTTTTAATTAAGTGTCGCCAAAACAATAATATAATGCAATGTAACAATTTGATAACAAAAAGAAACATTTATTTTAAAGTTGTCAACTTTTTAATCGAAATTTAATGCTTCTCAAAATTTATTTACTTAGTGTGTAGGCAAATTGCCAATAAAAGTTGTCATTAGAGTGTTTGTGACGGTATTTAACGGCTTTTAAAGTGTAGTGTGGACATTTTTAATGCCATTATTGCATATAATTATACCAAAATAATTGAATTTGTTCATTTGGTGAATAAATTCAATTGTGAATCTATTAATGTATTGTATACACTAAGTATCTCTATTTATGAAAATTTATCGATATTATTTTCAATATTTTATCTTTTGCTTGCCGAAAATTACCTGAAATTAACACCAATACGTCTTTTGGACACAATAGTTTAAAAAATCGAACTCTAAAAAATATATAAATGAAAAAACTACCGTTTTTTTTGGCTTGTATCTTACTCGCAGGTAAAATAGCTGCTCAGGAACATAATATGTCTAAAGATTATGTTGTGCCTAATGATTCTTTGGTTCAAAAGAATCTGCATAAATGGCAAGGACTTAAATTTGGCTTATTTATGCACTGGGGTACCTACAGCCAATGGGGAGTAGTTGAAAGTTGGAGCATTTGCCCCGAGGATGAGGGATGGACACAACGTCGCGGACCTTACGGGGCCGACTATTATGGTTATAAAAAAGCGTATGAAAACTTACAAACTACCTTTAATCCTACAAAGTTTAGCCCAGAAAAATGGGTGGCCGCCGCAAAGTATGCCGGGATGAAGTATGTGGTATTTACAACTAAGCATCACGACGGTTTTACCATGTTTGATACCAAACAATCGGATTATAAAATTACCAGCCCTAAAACACCATTTTCAACCAATCCGCGAAGCAATGTGGCTAAGGAGGTTTTCAGCGCGTTTAGTAAAGAGAATTTTATGATTGGAGCCTATTTTTCAAAACCCGATTGGCATAACGAGAATTACTGGTGGCCATATTTTCCGCCAAAGGATAGAAATGTGAATTACGATCCGGCAAAATATCCTGAGCGCTGGCAAAAATTTAAAGATTTTACTTTTAACCAGATCCAGGAATTAATGACCGGTTATGGTAAGGTAGATATCTTATGGCTCGATGGCGGATGGGTAAGGCCTAAAAATACAATAGATGCCAGCGTTGACTGGCAAAAAACTATCCCGTATGATCAGGATATAGATATGACCAAAATAGCAACCGCCGCCAGGGTAAAACAACCGGGGCTTATCGTAGTAGATCGTACTGTTGCCGGCCAATATGAAAATTATACTACGCCAGAGCAACAAGTACCCGATGCGCCGCTTGATCACCCCTGGGAAAGTTGTATTACCATGGGCAATTCCTGGAGCTATGTTCCCGGCGATCACTATAAATCGGCAAACGAGATCGTAACCTTATTGGTAAAGATCGTTTCGCGGGGCGGTAACCTGTTAATGAATATTGGGCCCGGCCCAGATGGTGACTGGGATCCGGTAGCTTACAATCGCCTTAAGCAAATTGGCGATTGGATCAAGATCAATGGTGAAGGTATCTATAACTCAGAAGCCATAGCGCCTTATTCTGAAGGAAATACCTATTATACCAAAGTGGGCAAAAGCGTTTACGCATTTGTTTTGGCAGCAAAAGATAAAGATGCTGTAGTTTTGCCGGCTACGATATCACTCCATTTAAAAGATCAGGGTAAGGTGAAAAAAATAACGCTGCTGGGTATCAATCAAAAAATAAAATATACGGTAGTGCAAGGTGTAATTAATATAAATATACCTGCATCTTTACAAACGCAAAACGGCTTAAACCAAGCCGCGGTATTTAAAATTCAGTATTGATCATTTACACACATATACCATCTACAAAATAATCGCAATGTCCTTAAGATCATTATTTAGTTCTTACAAAATCAAAACGTTTTTTACGTTCGTCCTTCTTTTATCTGTTAGAAGCCTATCTGCGCAAAGCAGTTATGAGTTAAACTCAGGCTGGAAATGCGCGCCGATTGGCAGCGTTAAGGATAATGGTGCTATTCTTTCTACCACAGCTTTTAATACAGGTAGCTGGATGCCTGCAATCGTACCTGGTACAGTGTTAACCACATTGTTAAACAATCAAAAAATTCCAGATCCTTTCTGGGGAATGAATAACGAGCGCATTGCCGACATTTATAAAACTGGCTCCAACTATTATACCTATTGGTTCACCAAAGATTTTAAAGAATTGCCAACCCAAAATGGCGGGCAGGTTTACTTGAACTTTCGTGGCGTAAATTATAGCTGTGATATTTACTTAAACGGCCATAAACTGAATAAAACCATTCAAAAAGGCATGTTCTTACGCTTTAGCTATAATATAACTCCATTTTTAGCTAAAAACGGCGATAACCGTTTGGCCGTATTAGTACATCCGCCAGATGTTGTGGGTAACCCTAATGGAGGCCAGGGTGGTGATGGTACCATTGCACGTAATGTCGGTCTGCAGTACACCGCCGGCTGGGATTGGATTCAGCCGATGCGCGACCGCAACACCGGCATCTGGGATAAGGTAACCATTCAAAAAACAGGCGCTGTCCGTATCACGGATGAGCACATAGTAACAGTGGTGTCCGGCGTAAGACTGCCAGAAGGTGCCCAACAGCCTGCTATTATTAAGGTATCAGCTTCTTTAAGCAACCCAACCGCTGCCGCCGTTACAGGATTGTTAAGCTTTGAGTTGGATGGCAAAACCATTTCAAAAAGTGTAAGCCTTAAAGCAAATTCAATAGCCGACGTAAGCTTTAATGATTACAGTCTACTTAATCCTAAACTGTGGTGGCCAAATGGTTACGGGCCGCAAAACCTGTACAATTTTAAACTGAAGTTTGCTGTAAATGGAAAATCGGTTTCAGATCAGCAGGTGCTTAAAATAGGAGTGAGGCAGCTTACGAGTGATTATAACGAACATACCGGCAGCCGTCAAACTTATGTAAACGGACAAAAGATATTTATTAAAGGCGGTAACTGGGTAATTTCTGACGCCATGTTGCGCCTTTCAGATACGCGTTACGATGCCGAGGTACGCTACCATCGCGATATGAACCTGAACCTTATCAGGGTTTGGGGCGGTGCTATGATTGAAAGACCAGAGTTTTTTGAGGCCTGCGATAAATATGGCATCCTGGTATTCCAGGACCTTTGGGGATCTGGTGATTGTAACGGTCGCTGGCAGGACCCGCAGAAGTTTGACGACCAGTGGACCCGTCGTAAATACCCGGATGACCACGGTTTGTTCCTGCGCTCGGCAATTGATCAAATTAAAATGGTACGCAACTATGCCTCATTGGCTATTTGGTGCGGCGGTAATGAAATTACCCCGCCCGAAGATATCCTTACCGCTTTGCGTGATACCATTTTACCTAAATTAGATAACACCCGCTGGTTTGTTGATTATTCAAACTCGGATAGCATGTCGCATAATGAATTGGGCGGTAATGGCGATGGCCCTTATGGTATTCAGCCGCTATCGGTGTTTTGGGAGCATAAAACCTATCCCTTCAATTCCGAAGTCGGCTCAGTTGGTGTTGGCGATTACGAATCATTAAAAAGATTTATCCCTACTGCCAATATGGTGCCACCTGTTTATGACGAGGATACCCACAAATCAAAGGTGGATAGCGTTTGGGATTATCATAAATATATTGGGTATGATACCAGCATTAACAAATATGGCAAAGCCAAAAATGCGGCGGATTTTGCTTTAAAAGCGCAGTTGGTAAACTATGATCAATATCGCGGATTGGCCGAAGGTTTTACCTCGCACATGTGGGATTGGTATACCGGTTTCATTATCTGGAAAACCCAAAACCCATGGACTGCCATGCGCGGGCAGATGTATGACTACTATCTTGATCCCAATGCCTGCTTATACGGATTGCACAACGGCAGCGCGCCATTTCATATTATGTATAATCCTATTAATGGCATGGTGATGGTAGCCAACAATACGTTTAAAGCCCGCCGCAGCATGATGATGGTGGTTAAAACTTATGATATGGAAGGCAACGAAAAACTACTTACCCAGGTTTTTGCTGATATTAACGCTACAACCGTAAAAAAATACTTTTCGATAAAAGAAACCATTGATAAAGCTGCCGCTAAAGAGGGCGTTTTTCTTTCTCTGCAACTGCTGGATGAAAACAAAAAAGTGATCACCGATAACACTTACTGGATCCCTGATAGTAAAGGTGCTTTTTCCGGTCTGCAAAAAATGAAAACAGAAGATTTAACTGCAAGTGCAAGGTTCATAAAACCGGGCAAGGTAGAAGTTACGTTAGTTAATAAGGAACATAATCCGCTGGCATTTTTTAACCGGGTTTCGTTGATGGATGCCGATACCAAAACCAGGATATTGCCTGCATTTTATAGCGATAACTATGTTACTATTTTACCAGGTGAAGAAAAGAAGGTGATCATTGATTATAATCTGCCTACCGGTCAAAAGAAACTGGTTGTAGGTATTGATGGTTGGAACGGTCCTTTAACAAACCGCGTAATAACTATTGAACCATAATTTAATGAAATTCAGGACGATCATTTTTACATCGCTTTTTGTTTTAACCTTACTGATCGTCCTGAATTCTTTTATTGTCAAAAGCGCTGTAACTACAGCAAAGTCGTTAAAAACAGATGACGGCGGCAAAGCCCTATTTACAGTATATTGCGCCAGTTGCCACATGTTGCCCGATCCTGCAAGTTTAACCAAACAGGTTTGGAGTTTACATGTACTGCCTATTATGGCGGCCCGTATGGGCATCATTTATCCAAATTACGATCCTTTGCGTGGCTTATCGCCAGAGGAGCGGGCCATCGTTAAAAAAAATAACATCATACCCGAAAGCCCGGTGTTAACGCAGGACGAGTGGGATAAATTAACCAACTATATCATCAGCCTTGCACCCGATACCGTTGTTGAGGACGAAAGCAGACTAACCCGCAATAGTTTGCTAACCCAGTTTAAACGGGAAGATATACAGGTAAGTGCCGAAGGGCCATCTATGATCACAGGGCTGGAGTTTGATGATCAAACCAAAACCCTTTGGATAGGTAACTATTTTAAAGAAGTACTCACCTGGAAATATAATATTGGTGTAACCAAAACCATTCAAACCCAAAGCCCGGTGGTCGATTTCAATTTTTATAAAGGCGGCACCTATTTTACCGAAATTGGTAAACTATATCCTACCGAGCTAAGTTTAGGATCATATGTAAATTATAAGGATAGCACCAGTACAACGCTGCTTGAGCCCTTACATCGCCCTGTACATACCGAAATTGAAGATCTGAACAATGATGGCGTCCCCGAGATTATCGTATGCAATTTCGGCAATAAAACAGGTGGCTTATCGCTGTTTAAAAAAGACAAAGCCGGGAAATACACCGAAGATGTTTTACTACCGCTTGCCGGTGCCATTAAGTGTTATGTAAAGGATATGGACGGCGATGGCAAAAAAGATATCGTAGCCATGTTCTCCCAGGGCGATGAAAGCGTTTATGTTTTTTACCAGAAAGATAACCTCAAATTCAAAGCGAAAAGGGTGTTGCGTTTCCCACCTAACTATGGTACTACCGATATGACGCTGGTTGACTATAATCATGATGGGTTAACCGATATTATTACCGCGCACGGTGATAATGCCGATTATTCACAAATACTAAAACCCTACCACGGTATCAGGATCAACATAAACCAGGGGAACGGAATCTTTAAAGAACGTTTCTTTTACCCGATGTATGGGGTAACGCGCGTAGTAGCTGAGGATTTTGATAAAGACGGCGATGTTGACCTGGCCTGTAGTGCTTTCTTTCCCGATTTTGGTAAATTAATTGATGAATCTTTTGTATATCTTGAAAATACTGATCAAAACAAATTCATCTTTAAACCTTATATCCTCAAAAGCGATATCCCAATAAAATCCCTGACCTTAGAAGCTGCCGATATTGATGGTGATGGCGATATGGATATTATAGCCGGTAACTTTGCCCAAAGCCCAGGTGCGGTGCCAAAAGAGTTGGATGATAAATGGAAAAATGCCAAATATGGTATCTCCATATTTCTAAACCAGCTTTATCAGCCTAAAAAGTAAGCACAAAAAAACCGGCATCTACCTAAAGACAACCGGTTTTACTATATATTACTCGAAGAATTTTAATGAACAGCGAAGGCTTTTACAAAAGTCCCCGTGGCATCAAATACCACTACGTATTTGGTGTTATTTGATGAAATTAACACATCGTAACCTTTTACAACGCCGGCTACACTGTGTGAAAACGCCTTGTCAAATACATAACCCGGATAGGTTGTGGTTAAGTAAGTAGTAATTGCCGTTGGCAAGCTTGCTTCTGTAATGGCAGTATGTTTACCAACGTGTAAATCAATTTGGGTACGTTTTATTAAGGTACCGTTTGCCTTTATTGCAGTTGCAAACAAACCATTATTTTTGCTGATAAGCACATAAGCGCTATCTGGTGTTATTGATGCGTGCAGCAAGGTATCGGTAGGGTAAGTGGTTTTAAAATAGCTGCTCACAGCTGTTGGCAATGCCGATATAGCTATGGTATCCCGGTGCAGGCCATCCCTGTTATCAAAAGGACCACCATGGTGCCAGCCTGGTCCGCTGCCAAGGTCATGGCCATCTCTTTGCTCCAAAGCGCTAACAAAAACGCCTGCAGCTGTAAATTTCAGACCGATTAATGCGCTGTTATATTTTATAACAACGATGTAGTTAACAATGGCTTTTGAGCTATCTAAAATAGTGAAAGCCTTTTTAAAAGTATAACCGCTGTAATTTGCGGTTAAATAGGTGCCTATAGCCGTTGGTAGCGTGCTGAATGCAACGCTATCCGGCTGTTGGTGTTTGCCATAGCAGCCAACTATGTAAATAGTGTCTGTTGTGCTGCCCGATGCCAGGCTGATTGCCAACGCGCCGCTTGCATTAACGGTTGATGTGGTGCTGGATGTTGATTTAGTTCCGCTTTCTTTTTTGCATGATGCTAAAGCAATCATTGCTACCAGCATCAACAACCATGGATAAGTAAGTTTCATTTTCATCTGAATTTAATTTTGATTAATAATTAGCGCCCGTTTTGGTTGCCCGGGTTTGTTATTTAAAATTAATTCGGGTGTGGTGTTGATGGTGTTTTGTGTCGACGAATGGGGGTTTAAAATCGATGAATGAATTTATCGATTAATTATTCTTCAAACCAATCTGGTGATTGGTATAATCTGTCAGGTATTCGTTTTTGATAAAAAAATCCAAAGCTAAAATTGTACGGTAATCCTGTGTATTGCTGGGGTTTTGAACTTCGGTAAGGTTGCCTGTATTTGACGTTACATAAGTATAGGTAAAACCTTTAGTTGTTGTTAAGGTTACGGTGGTATTTGATGGAAGCTTCCCTACAGAGGCCAGCCTGTTTTCGATAACTGTTACAGATGGTGTACCTGTATCAAAAAGGAATTGGGCCGAAATTGTAGTGCCACCATAGGTTATCGTACCAGGTATGTTGGGCGAGTAACCATATAAAACTGTTGGTGTTAAGGGATGCATAATGAACCCTGCCGACGAAAGATCATCACTTGTTAAACCAACTGTGAGCAAACCTGCAACATAGGTTGGTGTGGTTAAAAAGCTGGCAGTTGGCAATGTAGCCAGCTTAAAGCCATTGGTAAGACCGGTGCCATATGTGAAAAAACGTAAAGGGCTTGATATGGCTGTGATAGTACTACTTAAACCCGGTCCTACACCAAAAACATCAGCTGAGTGAGCAGCTAACTGATTCTTTTTGCTGTCAATAATTTTATAATATAGAAAAAAAGGAACGCGCTTTAATTCGATACTGCCAAGTGAGTTACCCACAGTAACATTGGTGTATGCAAGATTGCCGTATTCTTTGGTGATACCGGTAGCATCGCCGTAGCTGATTGAATCCTTTTTTGATGTAATAGTAATGCCGTTTACAACAACCGAATCAGTAGTAAATACAAAGCCCGATGAGGTGATCATTGACGCGGGAATAATGCCATTGGCGTCCATGGTCATACCCGGTGATCCGGTGTCAAATATACTCCCGTAGTTTACGGTTTGCGTACCTATTTTTGTGATGGCTATAAGCACCCTTTTGTTAACATCGCTTGCATATTCATATAAACCCAGGGTTGTAGGGGTTGCATTTGCAGCAATAGGGGAAGTTTTATCTTTTTTGCAGGAAGCGGAAACTATCATCAGCAACAGACAGCCTGCCATTTGTACTTTAAAAAGTATATGTTTTATTTTCATATATAGCTTTATATACGGTTATAACTTTAATTGGGTTGGGTATTTAATAAATTGTGTCAAAATATATTATTTGTCCAATTAAAGGTAAAAATCAACGTGCTAAATTAAAGCAGGAATCGATAAACAGGGTTATTAAACCGATAAACATTTTTAATTGCAACGGTTTAACCCGTCTGTACTGGAAGCATCTGATGGTTTTATTACTAACGCTTTTTCAAAAAAGACTTTAGCGTCTGCTTTTTTTCCCGCCATTAAATTACTCCATCCCAGCATGTGGTTACCATCGTAATCAAATGGGTAAAGGGTAACTAAAACTTTAAAACATTTAATTGCCGCATCATATTGTTTGCGGTTATAATAAATTATACCTGCCCAGTAGTTTGCCTGCGTATTTTGCGGATCAATTTTCAAGATAGCCAGGTATTGTTCAATTACCCTATCCCAGCTTTGTAAAAATGAAAGCGGTTTAACATAGCCAAATTTGGCCTCGATAGACATTGGCTTTAAACTGATGGCTTTTTGATAATAGGACTGTGATGCGGTATAGTTTTTACTGAGATAATGCAGCCATCCCAAACGGATGTTGATTTCGTAATTGTTATCGTTTAGATAAGGGTATATATCATTAATTGCGGCAACATAGTTTTTGTTTTGCTCATCAGAGTAGCTATTGCGAAACGCTTTTTGCAGCGCCACGCCGGTTTGCGCCCGCAAGCCTATTGCCAGAAAAAATAAAAATGCTGTTATAAACGTCTTTTTTAAAATTTCCATGTTATACCTAACGTAACAGAATTTTGATTATAATTTATATCCCGATAAATGTCGGTTTTCTTTTCATAAAGATAGTTTAACCTCAACAGCGCGTGTTTGCTTACCTGGTAAAACAAGGTTTCGCCGGCTTTGAACTTAGTTGGGTCAATGGAGTTATAAACATACAAACCATCATTATCAAGGTAGTCATCCTCGTTACCGAAGGTTGCCGCTGTTTCGATCCATGTATTGTTTAATAGTTTAAACCCTATTGCCTGGTTGTAAATAAAGCTCTTAACTCCGCTTAAATCCAATACCGAAGCCCTGCTTGTTGTGTAAAAGTTAAGGTTGCCCAGTGGATAAAAATCCAATTTGGCATCATATTGTTTTAATGCTTTACCAATTAAATTGCCCCAGTTAATGTCTCCCTGCAAATTAACATATTGTCCGGTATATGTTATGCCAAGCAACCCTAAATTACTATAGTCTGTTTTGCCTCTAAAAGTTGTGTAAATGTAATGGTAGGATCCAATTGCACTCAACTTATCGTTAATTGTAAATTGCAGCCTGGCAAAGTATTCTTTTTGTTTATCTGTTTTACCGAATAAAAATTTATCACCATATCTATCCCTGTAAAACTCCCTGAATATTTTTTGGTCAAAGGAAATATATGACTGATCTAACTGAAACCGCCACCACAGCCTGGTGCTGATTCCGGCCCTTTCAAAAAAGCCGTTATCGCGTTCATTATTATTAGGTAGCTTAATACCACTTTCAACATCTGCCGTTACTAATCCAAACGGTGAAAGTTTTATAGAATGTAAGGTTTCTTTATCTAAATAGCCGGCCTGATAGGAGGCACCCGCGTTGTTATTTAAATAGTTGTTGCAGTAATATTGATAAAGCCGCGCTGTAGAGTTAGCGGGCTCTTTATTTAAAACAAAGTCAAATTGATTTATGGCCGCTTTATAATTGCCGGTCACCATATAGGCATAACCTATTTTAAAATGCAAGGCCGGGAAATCAGAGGTATCTGCCATGGGCTTATTTCCCCAGGTGATCAACTGTTTCCAGTCGCCGGCGTTATAAAGTTCTTCGGCAATGCTATCGGTCAGGATACGGTTATTCTCCTGCGCTTTGGCGGTCAGGAAAATAAATGGCAAAGCCAGCAATATGATTAGTTTTCTGTACTCCATGTTGCTTCAGTATGTTCGCCGTTTATAGTAATATTAAAGCTTTGCAGGCTACCATGATCTATATAGACCGAGGCCTCTGTTGTTTGTGTTTGCTTTTTGCCGATGATGGTATATTGTTTTGATATGATACTTAAACCGTTTTTTTTAGTTAAAACATTACCCCTGTAACTGATATCCATAAACCTGTAAAACGGAGCTATGATATCCTGCAACCAAAGAAGGGCTTTACTATGAGTTAAATGCAAGGGCAGATTATCATTAATCACCAGATCCTCTGCATCATTAAAAATAACTTTATAGGCTGCAAGATAAAATTTATACAGCAATGATTGCTTATCGCCATAAAAACTGGTAAAATAAAACATCGAACCGTTATTGATAAAATAAGCAGCAGCGCCTGTTGTTTTGCAATAAATATACAATTGCCCCAATGGATCTTTAAAAACCTCCCAGTACTGGCCTAAACTATTGCTATCAACAAGTTTGGCGGTATAGCCTGGTTGCAGGTCGAACGCTTTTTTTAACGGACTATTTACCTCGGCATTGCTTATCAACAAACCATCGGCTGGTATAGCATAGCTTTCTAACAGATTTTTACCATTGATCTTGTTAAAGTAACCAGCAAACGGATAACGTAAAGTTTTGGATCCGATATAAGGTGTAACCTGCAATTGAAAATGCAAATGTGGTTCTGGTGAACGACCGGAATTGCCACACTGAGCTAACAGGTCGCCCTGTTTCACTAATTCGCCCGGTTTTACTTTGATAGAGTTTTTTTTGAGGTGCGATACTTTAGAGTATAAGCCATTTAAGTGTTTTATTACGATGGTATTACCCCAGTTTTCCTTGAGGTTTTGTTTACCAATGGCGTTATCCTCTACGTGGCTAACAACCGCTTCTACAATACCATCCGCGCAGGCCAGTACAGGTTTATTAAAGCAGTAAAAATGCTCGGGTAAAGTGCCGGGGTATTGATAAGTATTTTGCTCGTCATCGGTTATCACAAAATCTAAGGCTTGCCCCCAGTCGCCTTTGTGGGTAATGTTGCCATCATAGCCTTGCGAAACCGTCCAATAGCCCATAAAAGGAAGGTTTAGGCGGATATATTTTAAATCGTTTAAACGTTGCTCCTGGTTTAAATACTGGTACAGGTTTCTTTCGGGCGAGTAATGCTGGATATGTGCTAATTGAAGCTTGCCAGTCCACTTGCGTTGCAACAACAGGCAAAGCATACCAATGTTTACAATGCAAAATGGCAATGAAAATATAGGCAGCGCGTGTACGCTCATAAAACCGGTGAGGCCATTAATGGTTATAAAGCCCAGCGGAATACTTAGCACAGCCAACAGATAGGAGCGCAGGGAGGGGATAGTAAAAAAGCTCCCGATAGCGACTGCGGCCATCATTAAGTTTGCACCCAGGTGATAGTAGCTGATGCCTTCGGGATAAGTGTGGGTAACGCTATTTAAAGCACAGGCCGTAATGAAACTGATAATTAACAAGCTAAACGCAATACGCGAGTGGATAAGCATGCCGATGCTGATTAAAATACCGGCGATGACACTGTGCAAAAAAAGAACGGCGCTTAAAGCGCGGAAGAACAAGCCAACCAGGTTAGGTAATGCTAAGGCCAGTGATGCTTCAATGCCGGCAATATTGCCGGTACCTGTATAAATTTCCTCTAAAAGGTAGCTGCTTTTTTGTTGCAGCCCGGTATTAAAAATACTATTTGCCGCCGATAAAACTATCCAAAAAAGCAGGATGAATGGCAGTGAAAGCATAGGGAGTTTTGATTTTGCAAGGTGATTTGAAATGATGACAGAGGTAAAAGTCACCATAACACAAGCTGTAATCAGCCAAATCACAAATAGGAAATTTACATGGTAAAAAGCACCAAACGCTATCCCCAGTAATAAGCTGTTAAAACTGTAGATACCCAATTGCAGGTTATCGCCATGAAACTTTAGCAGATGGCACACCAGCAAAGAAAGGATAACACAACTAAGCCCAGCCACACCAGAAATTGGATTGAAAAAAGAAACCAGCAGCAAAATGATCCCTAATACCCGGTTCTGTGAAAAAAACAGCACCGAATAGGAATTAACGATAGATTTTATAAAGGCTGATACTTGCTTCACTTATTGGCTTTTAAATGAATAGGTATAAATTCAGGCTCCTCGATATAACCCAATGTTTCGTTTGACCGGATGAGGTGGGGGCGCTGTTGCTCATCTATCAAAACTACGGCCGGCCTTAAGGTAATGAACTGCATCCATTGGGTCATGTTGTAAGCGCCAACCTTGTGCACTACTACCTGGTCGCCGGGATTAAGTAACGGGAGATTAATGCCTTCGCGAATCACATCGATATTCATGCAAAGCGGACCGTAAATTACCATATTTTCGTTATGGGGCATAAAATCCTGCGCGGGGCTAACCTGATGGTCATACCAAAAGGAGGTGAACAGGACGTTTACTCCAAAATCGACAATAAGCGCCCTTTTGCCCGTGCTTAAACGCTTATTTGCTATTATGGTACCCAGCAGGTAACCTGCATCGTCAATTAAAACGCGACCGCTTTCGAGGATGAGCATAGGCAGATCTTCGTTGGCAAAGCCAAAATTAAGCAGGGTAGAGGTAATAACCTCCGCAAAATCGTCAACCGATGGGACAGTATCCTGCCCGGGCAAATAAGCGCCTTTCAGCGTATTGGTTGACGGAAAACCACCGCCCATGTCAATATATTCAATTTTATGGTTCAGTTGGGTTTGGCAGTTCATAGCCAAATCACAAAGTTTGTTGGCGGCAATACCGTAGGCATCGGTAGTAAGCATATATGTACCAATATGGCAATGCAAACCGGCTAAATGTAATTTTCCCGAGTCGATAACCTTACTGAGAGCAGTCCAGGCCTCGCCGTTTTCGTAATTAAAACCAAAACGATCCCAAAGTGGGTATACACCGGTATCCATGTTTACACGGATAGCAACGCGCGGCTTACCGGTAAGCTCCTGGCTTAGGATAAGTAGCTGGTTTAGTTCTTCAAAATGATCTATATGGATAAGCGAGTCATTTTTGATGGCCGTTTTTAGTTCATCATTTGATTTGCCCGGGCCATTGAATATGATCTTATTACCGGGTACACCGTTGCCTACGGCTTTCTCATACTCAAAGCCCGATACTACCTCGGCCCAGCTGCCTTCCTGGTGAAATACCTGGCAAACAGCATTCAGGTAATTTGTTTTATAGCTCCAGGCAAACTGCACTTTGGGGTAACGGGTGCTAAACGCCCTATAGGCCGAGCGGTAGTTTTTGCGAATCTGCTTTTCTGATAACACAAATACAGGCGAACCGTAATTTTCAATTAATGTTTTAACCAAAACCCCATCAATGCTTTTAACAGGTTGTACGCCACTACGGGTGCCAAATTTGTTCATGACACCGGCGTGCAGTTTTTTTATATAGGGTTTTTCGTACGGCAGCTTTTCCATTATGCTTCAGTTATAATTCGCCAAATACCGAGATCTGCTGAAAATCGGTTATGTCGGCAATATGGTCCCAGGAATAGCGTACAAATAATTTGCCTGCCTGGTAATCTTCAAAGGGCGCAACATCATTGCCCAACGCCATTTTTACAAGTGCAGCCGGCTGGTTTTGCCCTGCTGCTGTTGTTAAGTAAATCCAGGCCGGGAAACGGGGGTTGATCTCTAAAATATATAAATGCCCCTTATCATTACTCATAATCTCCATTTCGTAGCCGCCTTTCCAGGCGGTTGTAATCGCGAATTTATTAGCCAGTTCAATTAGTTTATCATCTTTTATGGTAACGCCCGCCCAGGCTTTACCTTTTTCGGTGATGTAAAGCTTGCGCATGGCTACTACGCTAATATTATTGCCTCTGCCATCGCCAAGAGCAGCTATGTTGATTTCGGTGCCTTTAATGTACTGTTGCGCAATTACAGGAATACCCCAGCTTGCGTTAAGCTGGTGAAATGCTTTAAGCGCCTGGTCCATTGTATAAACGATATGTGCATCATAAAATTTCCCCTTAATCATCATCGGGAAATTGAATTCATCTACAGCTTTCCGCAGGTCATCAGCGTGGTATAGCTTTTGATCTGCAGGTACGTAGAAGCCGTTCTTTTCGCCAAACTCCTTTAAATGAACCTTATCCCGAAGACTTAGTTGCTGATGGCCCGGCAAAAAGGTTGTAATGCCCATAACCTGCAACTGCGGCGCTATTTTGATAAAATTAAACAACTCCGAATCAAAATTGGGGATCAACAGGTCAAGGTTTTCCTGCTGATGGATGTAAGCAAGACGATCGAGCAAAGCGGTTGTACCCTCTGTTGGGTAAGGTACCTGGTAGGTTTTGTTTACCTGGTCGCGCATGTAAATCCCCGGCTCCAATGATTCATATGACAAGCCAATTATTCTTAAACTATCTCCAAAACTTTCCTTTAAAGAACGGATCACTGCCATCCCCGGGCCTGGATTGTCATTGGCATTAAGCCCGGTAATGGCAATACATAAATTAGCGTATCTGTTGGCCATTATGCGTCAATTTCAAGCAGGTTGGCTTCCTTTAACTGCAACATCCAGTCTTCCCAGTCGCGGTTTAACTGATCGGCTTTAACATCATAGCGGTCAAGAATATCCTGTTTTATTTCCTGTTCGGTTTTGCCGCTTTTCATGGCCAGCAGCAAGGTTGCCGCTATGGCATTACCAGAAAAGGAATCGCCTGTGGCGGGATTAAAAATAAACCCGTTTTCGCTGGTGGCTATGTTACTTTTGATCTTCATTTAACTGTTTGCAGGTACCGTTAATAATAAAGGTTAAACTTAATTGGTTTATGCGGCTTTTACAAAACTGATGTTTTTTAATAATGCCTTAATTATGATGCCATTAAATATTCCATGCGTGATGCTAGCAATTCCATATCCAATGGTTTTACAAAAAGAGCGTCGCATTTGTAAGATTCTTCCAATCCTTTTTTTGTTTTGAAGGAGGTTACCACAATAATGGGTACCTCACGCAACTGGGCATCATCTTTAAAATCCTGACATACCAAAGCGCAGTCCACATCAAGCAGCAGGTAATCTAAAATGATCAGATCGGGATTTATCACCTTTGCTTTATCGTAAATGGCGTTAGGGTCATAGGTTAAATGAACGTCAAAATCGCCGTAATACATAATATCATCAATTACAGATAACATTCTACTGTTCTTATCCAAAATCAGGATCTTTTTTTTGCTGCTAAGGGGCTTCATTTGTTTAAAATTAGAGTCAAGAATTAAGAGTCAAGAATCAAGACAGAAGAAAAACTTCTTTGTGGGCATTTTTCAGCTTCATGCAAAAGTCTTGATTCTTGACTCTTGATTCTTTTCACTAATCTAAAGTTGGGCTAATTCCTTCAGGCATAAAACAATGTGTCGTTCAATACCTTGAATGTGCCGATGAACCGGCATTGAAGCATTATTTTGCCCAGTCTTTTATAAAATCGGCGTAGTTGGTACCCACAGGAAGCTCAATATTGCGCAGCTTCACCTTACGGTTGTATATCGATCTGATCTGTGCCCTGGATACCACAAAACTCCTGTGTATGCGGATAAACTGGCCCGCCGGGATCTTTTCTATCATGCTTTTTAATGACATCAGCGTAAGTACCGGTTTTTCGGCGCTTAACAGGTGTATTTTGATATAATCCTGCATGCTTTCAATATATTCAATATCCCGAATTCCTATCTTGATCACCCGGTATTCCGAGTGTACGTAGATGTGCTCGTCCTCGGCAGTATGGTCGGCATGTTTAAATTGGTACTGGTCAATTGCTTTATGCACAGCAGCGCCAAAGCGGGTGCTGTTAATGGGCTTCAGCAAATAATCCACAGCTTCCAGCTCAAAGCCCTCAAATGCAAATTTTTTATAGGCTGTGGTGAATATGATCATGGGCTTTTCGTCGAGCGAGCGTACCAGGTCTACCCCGGTAATATCTGGCATATTTATATCCAGGAAAAGCACATCTACCTTGTTTCTTTTTAAGTACTCGGCACCAGATATCGCGTCTTCAAAGGTGTTCACCATTTTAAGTGATGGATAATCTGATACATATTTTTTGATGATCTCCAGCGCCAGCGGTTCATCATCAATGGCTACACATTTTAACTGCATCTTGATGTTATTTAAATAAACAGAAATACCATGCAAGGCTAAGCTTGCACTCAACAATTAGTAAGGTTGTATCATTTAGCTTCGAATAGTTTAAATATCAATCTCTAACTCCACCCTAAACGTTGAATTATCCTGGGTGATGGTGAGCCGGTGTTTACCGGGATAGATGTGCTGGAGCCGTCGGCGTGTATTGCTGATGCCGATGCCCTTGCGGCCGCTTGCAGGGCGGTTGTCGAATATGGTATTTTCGCAGGCGAACAAAATTTTTCCGGGTGAAACATTGAGGGTTATGCCAATGGCCGAAGCCTCGTGTTTGCTCACCCCATATTTAAAAACGTTTTCAATAAAGGTCATTAACACCAGGGGAGGTACTTTTTGATGATTGATTTCGCCGGTAACATCAAAATCGAGCGTGGTTTTTTTACCCAGGCGAAGCTTTTGCAGGTCGATGTAATCATTGATACAATCAACCTCACTTTGCAGCAATACCAAATCTTCTGTAACCTCGTCGGTTACATAGCGCATGATGTTAGATAGCTTCATGATACTCTCTGACGTATGCTCACTGTCTGTAACCGATAGCGCGTAGATGTTATTGAGTGTGTTGAACAGGAAATGCGGGTTGATCTGCGCTTTGAGGAATGACAGTTCGGCATGCGCCTTTTCGGCTTCGGCCCTGATCACCATTTGCTCTGTAAGCTGCCATTTTTGCACAGTACTCATGGCAATGCCTAAACCTATCACAATAATAAAAATGAACAGGCCCACCATATCTATATTGCCCGATTGATGTATAAAGATCACCTGGTTGGATGGCTTTTTTAAGCTGGGGTCCTGCATCCGCAGGTCTTCATGAGGCAGCGGCCCGAAGGGTAGGTTTTTAGGGCCTACTGAACCACTATCTGCATTGGGTATCAACTGCGGCCCTATAGGCACAACAGTGGTTTGTTTCTCCTTAAGCAGGTTGTGCAGCAGTAAATTATCAAAAGGCTGCAAAAAGTACACACAGCCCGATAGCAGCAGCACAATAAGCCCGTATGCAAAATAGTTTTTTTTGAAAACAAACCTTGGCACCAGGAACCAGGCGTTAAAGTAAAACATGAAAATATAGGTGAGACAAAACAGCCAGTAGTATGGCGATTGAATAATAGTATACGTACTGCTGCTGCTTTGCTGTGTACGGTTCATAAATAACAGCGGGAAACCAAAAAATACCAACCAGCCTGCAGCGTGAATGAAAATATTGGTGGCTTTTTTGGAAACGATCATCTGGTAAAAAAATTTATTAAATATAGCAGTACGTCGCTAAATAAGACATCATCTTAAAATAATTACGTTTTCACTATAAAGGTGCCTGTTGTTATTTACCTGGTTTATAAATAAGCGCCCTGTTTTGCTGCAGGGCGCTTCAACCTTATGAAAAAAACAGAACATGGTGAACAGGATATGTCCCGATAGCCTGACCACTGGTTCAAAGGTGAGTAATAGGATTCTGTCAGACAATCGTTTATCGGTGAACCGAGGTTTTGTATAGATGAATTGGTAAATTGTGCTGATGTGAACATCAAACGGAACCTTGTTTTTATTGCATGGTCCCGGTTAAATGATCCGGGTGTCGAATGGACTTGTATTGGCCAACAACAGGCAAAATATTTGGATGCGCCTAAATTGCGCGATACATCAGTTTAGTGTTAACCATGCTAAAATGTAAAGTATTGATTATTAGGTATCTATATGGTGTTTTATCTGAAATGTGTTAAGTTATGTTAACCTTGGTTAGATACGTTTGCCCTGATGGCACAAGGAATAAAGCCTGCTGCAACTGTGCTAAATGTATTTTGAATGAAAGTATAGAATACTTTTTAAGACTTGATTACTCTTTGAGCGCGCTGTCCCAATGCTCGGCTATTTTGTTGTTTTCTATTCGCAACATATCAAACCAGGTTGTGGTATACCTTTTACCGGGAACTTTGGGGTCTGGATGCTCTACTTTAAAACTCAGTACAACCAGGTCCCCTTCGGCAACTATCGAAATCAGGTTTTCTTTAACCGTTGCGCTAACTGCCTTAGGTTTAGCAAACTTTGAGAAGAAGTTTATAAATCCCTGCCTGCCGGTTGGTACATTGGGGTTATGTTGAATATAAGTTGGTAACAGGTATTTTGAAGCCAGATCAAGGTGGCCGCCTTCCAGTACTTCACGCCAAAAATCATATACCAGTTTTTTATTTTTGGCCAGTTTAGGATCTTTGCTATACAACATCGCTTTTTGATCCTGGCTAAAAGAGTTAAAAGCGAACAGCAATATAAAACTAAATGCTAAACCGGTTTTTTTCATGATTTTAATAATAGGTAATTAAAGATACAGGTTTTTATTGAGCACGTAGTTGGTGTGTACTAAAAATTAAATCCCCTTGCCTTAGCTTGTTCATAAATCAAAGCACCTGCATCTGCATCCAAAAGAATTTCGCAATTAGGATGAAGTTGCACCACCGATGCAGGGATATCGGTACTAACCGGCCCTAAAATGGCTTGTTCAATAATGTTGGCTTTGTGTGCCCCCTTGGCTATCAGGATAAGTTTACGGGTGTGCATAATGTTTTTGATGCCACGGGTTAGTCCGCCCAAAACAACATCATCCTGTACCTGTGTTTCGCGGCGTACACGGGCCTCAAAATCCGGATCCATTGGCGATACCCACGTTTCGCTTTCCAATGGCGTACCGGGCTGGTTAATGCCTATATGGCCATTGCTGCCTATGCCAAGCATCTGCAAATCGGCTCCGCCGCGTTGGGCCAGGCGTTGTTCAAACAACACACTTTCGGCCTCAAAATCGTCGCTCATGGTAGGGGGCATAATAAAGTTTTCATCAGGTATGCCCAACGGACCAGCTATCTGGTTCAATATCATGGTATAGCAGCTACCCGAATACTCGCGGGGCAGGTTGGTTAATTCATCTACATTAAAAAGCGTAATGCGCGACACGTCAAATGGGTATTGGCTATAAATATCAGATACAATGCGGTGCATGTCCATGGTGGTTTGCCCGGTTGACAGGCCAATAACTGATGTTGGTTTTTCAAGCATCTGACCTATGATACGCCACGCGGCTGTTTCGTTAAATTCGCGCTCGTTTTTGGTGATCGTGATCTTCATTATAAGTGTTTTAGTTCGTCGTGAAAAAAAATGTCGATGGCTACCAAAGCGCCTACCTCGTCCTCGCCGTCGACAATAATGGTAATGGTATCGCCCCCTTTGGCTGCAAGCGAAAGAATGTTGAGCAGGCTGTTAATCTTAACCGTGCGCTCACCTTTTTTCATGCTGATGGTGGCCTTAAATCTTTTGGTGAGTTTTACCAATGCGGTAGCCGGGCGGGCGTGGATGCCATCGGCCGCCGTAATAATATAATTTTTGCTGATCATGTTGTTATCTCCTTTAAATAAGCGGCGATAAGTGTGGAGTTATCCATAGCCATTACCTGCCGGTAAATTTGATGAGCTAAATTCATATGGTTATTAATGATGATGTTTTTGATATGTGGGATAGACGTCGCGCTCATAGAAAATTCTGTCAATCCCATACCCATAAGCAACAGCGTGGCGTTGGGATCTGATGCCAGTTCGCCGCACATGCCTACTTCAATATTGTTTTTATGGGCTTGTTTAATCACGTTATCTATCAGCCGGAGTACGCCGGGATTGTAAGGATCATACAGGTGACTTATTTTTTCGTTCATCCTATCTACAGCCAGGGTATACTGGCAAAGATCATTGGTGCCGATGCTGAAAAAATCAACTTCTTTGGCCAGCAAATCGGCAGTAACAGCAGCTGATGGAATCTCTATCATGATACCTGTTTCAATAGCCCGGTCAAAACTGATCCCGGTATTACTTAATTCATCAATAGCCTGATTTAAAATAACTTTAGCCGCACGGATTTCCTGCACATTGGCAATCATCGGGAACATGATCTTCAGTTTGCCAAAAGCGCTGGCCCGTAAAATGGCGCGTAACTGGCTACTGAAAAGTTCCGGTCTGTCCAGGCAGATCCGGATGGCACGGTAACCTAAAAAAGGGTTCTGCTCGGCAGGGATATTGAAATAGGGCAGTTGTTTATCGCCACCGATGTCGAGTGTGCGTATTACAACTGGTTTTCCTTTCGCCTTTAGAGCTACCGCTTTGTAAAATTCAAATTGCTGGTCTTCGGTAGGCAGGGAGTCACGGTTCATAAACAATAGCTCGGTACGTAGCAGGCCGCTGCCTTCGGCACCAAAATCATGAGCCTGTTCCATTTCATTTGCATTGGCAATGTTAGCAAACAGTTGTATAGTTGTTCCATCGGTGGTAACAGTCGGTTTGTCTTTTTGCGATTTTAGCAATGCGGTTTCCACAAGCCAGCTCTCTCTTTTTAACCGGTATCCAAAAATAGTTTCCTTATCGGGATTAATCAGAATATCGCCCGTTTGCCCATCAAGGATCAATAGATCGCCGTTTTTGATTTTGTTTAATGATACACCACATCCCACAATAGCAGGAATGCCTCTTGATTTGGCAACAATAGCGGCATGTGATGTTTTGCCACCCATTTGCGTAGCAAAACCGGCCACGTTTTTAATATCCAGGCTGATAGTATCAGAGGGACTCAAATCTTCGGCAATGATAATGGTATCTGGTGAATAGGTTTGAGCCGATGATTTACCGGAGGCGTTTAAATTGCTAAGAATGCGCCTGCCGATATCGTGCACGTCTGCAGCGCGGGCCTGCATATATTCGTCGTCCATGCCCGCAAACATGGCTACGGCGGCGGCAATTACTTCTATGACAGCGTCGTTTACGTTTTTCTTTTCTGCCGATATTTTTTCGGTTACATCTTCTTTGATCTGCGGATCGCTTAATAGCTCAATGTGGGCTTCTAATATTTCCAGGCCCTCGTTACCGTTCGCTTCATCGTAGCTATCAATCAGGATATTTACTTCGATGAGTGCTTTATTTACGGCGGTATCAAATTTTTCAACTTCAATATCAATCAGCGAATCATCGGCTAATAAAACACCTGTTAAAGCATTAGCCTGCTTTTGCAGTATAAACGCTTTGCCAATGGCTATGCCAGTAGATACACCTATGCCGTTTATCATACAAACAAATGAATTATGCTACCCACAAAACCAAGTGTTAGCAAGCCCAATAATAACACGGTGGTTTTAACTTGTTTTTTTACAAAATAATATACCAAAAAGGTAAGCCCGAGCGGGATCATGGCAGGTACTACCTGATCTAAAATGGCCTGTACCTGTACGGCCGACGCGGCGCTGCCCATGCTGAGCGGGGTTTTAATATTCATAAGGGTGGCGGGCATGGCACCTACCACCATCAGTCCCAAAATGGCAGCACCGGCGGTAAGCCTGTCCATTACGTTATTTTGCGCCAGGTTTTGCAGAAATTTTGTGCCGGCGTTATAACCAATAAAAGTGAGGTTATAACGCAGCAGGAGGTGTGGCACGTTAAATATCAACAGGAACAGTATTGGCCCTAATATATTACCCTTAATAGCCAATGAGGTACCAACACCCGCGGCTATTACTTTAAACGTACCCCAAAAAAGGGAATCGAACACACCGGCCAACGGCCCCATCAAACCTAATTTTACCGAACTGATGGAATCCTCTTCAAAATCGTTGTCGGCTGCATTTTGCTCTTCCATAGCGGCAGTAATACCAATGATAAGCGTAGAGCCGTACGGACTGGTGTTAAACAATTGTAAATGCCTTTTTAAGGCCGATGCCATGGCTTCTTTGGTGTGGTATAGTTTTTTCAGCACCGGTATCATGGCAAAGGCAAAGCCTGTATTTTGCCAGGTTTCAAAGTTGAAGTTGGCCTCCAACGTTAACGATCGAAAAAACAATGCCCGTAATGTTCCTTTACTTAGTTTGTGTTGATTGTCTGCGGGTAAGGCTTCAACCGGGACATCGTCAAAATCGAAATCAGCATTAGATACAGCGGCAGGTTTAGGTGCGACTTGAGTAACTATCAATGCGATGATTACACCGAGCCCCCCAATGGCTATAATAGGCAGCTTCAAAAAAGCTGCCAGGATAAACCCGAGAAAAAAATAAGGGGCTACTTTTTTATTGAACATCAGGTTCATTAACAGCGCGAAACCCAGCGCCGGTAGCATGTTGCCTGCCACCTGTAAACCTGATTGTACCCATGTTGGGATCAAATCTAAAAATGATTTGATGGCTGTTGAACCAGCCTCTAAGGAGATAAAAACAATAATGCCCATCAGTACCGGCTTTAATAAGCCCGATAGGATATGTAACCGTTGGATACGTTTGTAATTGCCCTCTTCGGCGTATTGGTTGAATTTTTTGTTGAATACGGCACGGAAAACGAACAGACCACTGATCACTAATTCGGCCAAAATAGATATGGGTATTGCCAGCGCCAGTGCTATGGCCGGGCCTTTGTGCGATAATATGGCAAAGGCGGTACCCAGCACGCCCCCGGTGATAATATCGGGAGGTATGGCGGCACCCACTTTAATGTTGCCCATAAATATCAGCTCAAGTGTGGCACCAATTATTACACCCTGACTTACATCGCCCAAAACCAAACCCACCAGCGGACCCAATACCAAAGGACGGCTGAGCAGCGTAGTGCCCAGGAAATCTTCAAAATGCCCAAATACGGCTATCAGCGTAAGCAATAAAAATGTTAGCAGCACTTTGCAATAGTTTAAATTAAGGTTTCAATCAATACTTTTTTATCGGTAGGCACCTGTCTCACTTCAAGCTCAAGCCCTTTAGCCAACATCTCTTTAATAACAATAATATCATTATTAGTAAGGGCTATTGCTTTAGCTATCGGTTTCGATCCTTCCTGGGTGCGGATACCGCCAAAATTTATAGATGTTATTTCGCTCACTGTATCTGCCATTACGGCCGCGTCTTTTACCGAGCTCACGATCAGCAGGATCTTCATTTGTTGCGCTCTTGGGTCGTTTATAAACGTAGCAGCATCGGCCAGCGTTTTAATGATCAATCTTGCCGATGTTGGTTTGGCCAAACCTAAGGTCATTTTCATAAACTCATCTTTAGCAACCTTATCATTGGCAACCAACAGGCAATCGGCGCTGATGGCTGGGGTCCAGGTAAAGGCAACCTGTCCGTGAACCAGCCTGTCGTCTATCCGGGTAAGCTTAATCATTGTCGAAATCGTGTTGTTGTTGAATTTCTATCAGCTTATTCACGTAGGCCATTTGTTCCTTGGCGTTTATGATGGCGCTTGCTATTACCTCATCAACCGGGGTATCAGCATCGGCCAGGATGATCTCGATAAGCAGCGGCAGATTAAAACCAGATACCAGGTGTACATTTGGTCTGAGCGCTTCCCTGATCATAATATTGTTTACGCTGCCGCCCAACAAATCAGTAAAAATAATCAGTTCGTCATCGTCGGTAATCTGATCAAGCACAGGCATTAGTTCATCCTCAACCGAAATATTCTGATCTAAATAAGCCCCGATGAGGAATAGGTTTTCGGTTTCGCCAATAATAACATCGAGCGATGATCTTACGCCCTGCGCAAAGGCACCATGAGTGGCAATCAGAAACTTTCTCATACTTGTAATTTAGACCTTACCATATAATGATGAGTTTTAAATCCATCGTTATACTGGTAAGGATTTTGGGTTTATAATCCGTTACAAGTATGGTACAAAGTTGAACTAAATGAAATTTTACCCGCCCTACATTACCACTACTTAAAACTTAAAATACTTATTCAAAGCTGCTTAATGTAAATAAATGGCAGCTTTGCGCTACTACACAACAAAGTTTTAATGTAGAGGCCGACATCGGGATCTGCGCCGGTAATGATCCTGCTATAAGGAGTTATAACAAGCTGTGTAATATTTATATGGGTAGTGGTGATGTAGTGCTTTTAAAATAGCAGGGCAAAATTGTAATGATGATTTTTGATTCGAGGTTTATATTTAGGTATTTTAACAAAGAACAGGTATTAATTCCTCCAGGTATATGATTAACAAAACTTTCGGGCTTTTATTCATGGCGGTGATGCTGCTTCACGGTATCGCCATTGCCCAAAACATCAAAATAGTAACCAACCAGGTTGGCTACGAGGATACACAGGCAAAAAAGGCAGTCATAGTTACCGATAAACAGTACGCTATCAGCTCATTTACATTGCTAAACGAGGCTGATAAAATTGTTTATACTGGCAAGGCTGTTTACAGCGGTAAAGTGAACGGCTGGAAAGGGCGGGAGTTTTATACCCTTGATTTTAGCGGGTTTAATACCGATGGTACTTATAAAATTCAGTTAGATGTGCAGGGTAAAAAGATCAGTTCATACCCGTTTAAAATTGGTAAAAATGTGTTGGAGCAAGCTACTATGAGCGATGTGGTTTATTACTTTAAAGGCCAGCGTAGTGCCGGCGAAATTGACAAGGCCGATCATCATTTGCTATTAGCCGGCCTTACTAAAGACACCATTGATGCCCATGGCGGCTGGTATGACGCCACCGGCGATTATGGTAAACACCTGTCGCACTTATCTTTTTCATTGTATTTTAATCCGCAGCAAATTTCGCTGGTAGTTTGGAGTTTGTTTAAAACCAACGAATTGCTCAATAAAAAAACGGTTACCGATTTCAGGCAGATTAACCGCCGGGTATTGGATGAGGCCATTTACGGTGCCGATTATTTGGTAAGGATGCAAGCTAAAAATGGCTCCTTTTATCGCTCGGTATCGGCTCCAGGGCCGGGTAAGCTGGCTAAAGATAGGGTGATCCGTGCCGAGGATGCTTCTTATCGTATCAAACAAACTAAAGATCAAACCCTTAAAAACGACGCACAAAACAGCGATTGGCATCGCTACCAGGCAAGTTATCGCTCTGGCGGCGGTATTGCTATAGCAGCGCTTGCAATGGCTTCAATCGCAAAAGTAAGTGGTGATTTTACCAACGCTCAATATCTTCAGGCAGCTGAAAATGCCTTCAAATTCCTGGAAGCGAATAATAAGCTCATGACCTTTGATGGCAAAGAAAATATTCTGGATGATTATTGTGCTTTGAGTGCTGCCACCGAGTTGTATAAGGCCACTAAAAAGGCCGAATATTTAACCGTGGCTACCAAACGTGCCAATAACTTGTTGAGCAGGTTATCGTCCTGGAACAATTACAAAAATTATTGGCGGGCCGATAGTACCGATAGGCCATTTTTTCATCCATCTGATGCCGGTTTGCCGGTTACCAGTCTTGTTTATTATTATCCTTATGCCGATGCTGAGATGCAAGTAGCCATTAAGCAAGCCATTAAAAGTTCATTAGAGTTTGAATTGAAGGTAACACATGAGATAAACAACCCATTTGGCTACAGCCGCCAACTGGTACAGGATACTTTGGGTAAAAGGCGTACTTCATTCTTCTTCCCGCAGGGTAGCGATGCTTCGCCATGGTGGCAGGGCGAAAACGCCCGCCTGTCATCAATGGCTACAGCCGCACGCTTAGCGGCCGGTTTATTTACAGATGATAAACCTTTTCATGACCAACTGGAAATTTTTGCTATTGATCAACTCAACTGGGTTTTGGGTTTAAATCCTTTTGATGCCAGTATGTTGCAAGGCACAGGGCATAATAATCCGGCCTATGGTTTCTTTGGCACATTTGAGTATACCAATGCGCCAGGCGGTATTGTAAATGGTGTTACATCTGGCCTGAATGACGAGAACGATATCGACTTTAACCTCTCATACGCACAGATACATAAAGATTACGATTGGCGCTGGGCCGAGCAGTGGTTACCCCACACTGCATGGTACCTGTTGGCCGTTGCCCTGCATGAATAATAAAACCGGAATACTATGAAACTTACCCTGAAAATCTTTTTATTGTTTTGCCTGCTAAGTATAAATTATCCGGTATCGGCACAAGTAAACCGTACAACGCTTGCCATTGGAAGTGCGGCACCCGATTTTCGCTTGGGTGGTATCGATGGCAAAACCTATACGCTTCAATCTTTTAAAGATGCCAAAGTGCTGGCCATTGTATTTATCTGTAACCACTGCCCAACATCGCAGGCTTATGAGGATAGGCTGGTAAAACTCACCGATGACTATGCAGCAAAAGGTGTAAAAGTAGTAGCCATTGATCCCAATAACCCGGCATCGTTGCGCTTAGATGAATTGGGGTACAGTGATGTAGGTGATTCTTTTGAGGATATGAAGATCCGTGCCAAAGACCGGCACTTTAATTTTCCATACTTGTACGATGGCGAAACGGAAGTTACATCTACCCAATACGGCCCGGTGGCTACGCCGCATATCTTCATTTTTGACAAGGACAGAAAGTTGCGTTATAACGGCCGGATAGACGATATGGAAAATCCTGCTAAAACGCCAAAATCATTGGATGCACGTAATGCGATAGATGCCTTGCTGACAGGTAAAGAAGTCGCGGTGCCGGTTACTAAAACCTTTGGCTGCTCCATTAAATGGGCCGAAAAACAAGACTGGATAAAAAAGGCCGCCATTACCTGGGCAAATGAACCGGTGAAGCTGGATACTATCGATGCTGCGGGCATTGCTGATCTCATTAAAAATAAAACGGATAAACTGCGACTCATCAATCTATGGGCTACCTGGTGCGGGCCTTGCGTGGCAGAGTTTCCAGACCTGGTTACCGTTATGCATTTATACCGGGATCGTGGTTTGGAATTTGTAAGCATCAGTGCCGATGACCCTGCACGTAAAGATAAAGCGCTCAGCTTTCTCAAAAGCAAGCAGGCATCCGGCCCCAACTACCTGTACACCGGCGATGACAAATACAAAATGATCGAGGCCGTTGATCCCAAATGGGATGGTGCATTACCCTACACCATGCTGGTTGATCCGGATGGTAAAGTAGTTTACCGCCACCAGGGCGCTATTGATATAGAGGAATTGAAAAAAGTGGTCTTTGATGATGCTACGATGGGTAGGATATATAAATAGTTGCGTCTCATAGGAGGCCGTATCATAATTCAAATGATGCGGCCTCTATGTTTGCAACGTATTGGCTCCATGTTTATCTGTTTTCGTTGAATTTCTCAGCAAGGAG
>NZ_JANTYS010000019.1 GCF_024808255.1 Mucilaginibacter dorajii | reverse complement strand
TTAAAACAAATTAAACAATAAATAGATATTTGAATTTACAGCAATAAAACATTAGTAATAAAAAAGAGGCTGATCATGATTTATGATACAGCCTCCCGTTTAAATGTTAAAGCGTATAATTAGAAACGGTATGCCAAACGCATACTTGCCTGGTTAAGGGCCCCACTGTTTGACCAGTTTTCGAATCTCGCCCCAACTTCTATTCCGTTGCCAAAGGTATAGCCTACACCAGGCGACCACGCAAATGACGTTTTATAGTTGGGACTTTTAGCTGCAATTGCCACACCAGCCTGGCCTTCCACAAAAAAACCATGGCTAACGTAATACTTGATGCCCACCTTAATAGGTATGAAACTGGCACCCGAACTATGATTGTCTTCGGCCTTCAAAAACTCTTTTTCGAAACTGGAATATTGCAGATACGTATACCCCGCTGATATGGTAAACAGGGTGTTGGTGGCAATAGGCAACTCATATTTGGCCGATGCTCCCCATAGGCCGGTGGAGTTTCCGCGGACATGGTTTAAAGTAACTCCTCCGTCTAACCCGAAACTGAACCGGGCATGATCTGCCGGAGAAGATGATGTTGTAGTGGTGGTGCTGGTTGATGCTGATTGAGCAAAACTGCTCCATACTGTGCCGCATACTACGGCTAACGTAAATAGGATCTTTTTCATAATGTGTGTAAAGTTAAATTTGACGGGCCTGCAGGGTACCGTAGCATTGATTGCTTGACAACACAGACGGGTATTTTTTTAAGATATTATTTCAATCTTTCATATTTAACACTTGTTAACTATTTTGAAACAGTACGACCAGCTTCCCCGGCTTTATTGCTATTTAACAGCACTCGAATCGGTGTTGCAAGAACTTCTTTTCCTTTTAGAAAAGAAGCAAAAGAAATTTTACGAAACGATTTGTAGTTAGGAAACAGATTTTAGAAGTAGAGCGGTGAGGATATCAACGGTATATGCCTGTCAGGTTTAATTCCCCTTTGCCGGCACTCGCCAGCATTGTAAGAATCTAAAAATCCTTCATTAGGCCATTTGGCCCGTCTGGAAATAGCTATACAGATTGTTTTTTTGCTCAAACATCATACTCAATAAAACAGGCACATTCAAATAACGATCATTATTCACCATCTTTTAAACACTACATGTGACTTGTTATATTAATTATCGTCATTTATTCAAAGCCGCTGCTGTTCTGCTTTTGTACCATTTGTATCGCGGGTCGCTTTTTTACTGGTCGAACCAAATGAACGGCTATAGGATAGTTTAATAATAGGGCGAAAGTAAGATTCGGGCCGGTAACTGATCTGAACATCGGTATCAAAAGCATCTGTGACTAATATACCACTGTGCCCGCGATAACTGCTGCCGGCAAAAATATCGGCAATGCTTAACTGAAAACTGCCCTTGTTGTTGTTAAGTTCCTTTTTAAAGCCGAGGTTGACGATGGCATTCCCATTTGAGCGGGAGTTGCTGTTATAGGATGAGGAGTTATAATAACCCGACAGTTCAATGGCGTATTTGCGCGGCAGTTTAAAGCTTTCGGTAAAATTCAGGGAATAGCTGAAATAACTTTTCTCCAGTAGTTGGGGGAAGTAGCTGATCCGGTACTGGTGCCAGCCGCCTATAAAATTATAGTTCATCTCCCACCAGGCTGTTGGCTTCACCGGGATGGTGGCCTGCGCGGTCAGGTTATTTTGCCAGTCGGCATTTTCGGGCATCAGATAAACCAGGCCCTTGGTAGGGCCGGGCACGCCCTGCACACCCAGTATAGGATCAGTATCGTGGCTGTAAAGGATGGAGAATAAATAATCCTGCCGGTTATATGCTAACTTAAGGTTATGGGTAATTGTTGGTTTAAGGGCGGGGTTTCCCGTAAAAACAGAAGTAGGAGAATTATAAGATACGTAAGATGCCAGCTCGGCAAAGGAAGGGCGGCTGATACGTTGGGTATAAGATAATTGTACTTCATCTGTCGCATTCAGTTTACGGCTAAAAAAAACATCCGGAAATAATTTACCCAGTGTGCGGTCTATAGCGTATTGCGCATTAAGTGAGTGGTCGGTTGTATTGCGTGAATATTCGTACCGGGCCCCTGCAGACAGGCTGGTCAAACTATCGGGTTTCCAGTTCAGCACCGCATAACCTGCAGCAATCAGCTCGCGGGTAGCCAGGTTGTTCGATGTGCCTGCACTAACGGGTACCCAGTGGTCGCCCACCAGGTTTTCAAGGGCAGATGCGCTTTTGCTGGGGGTGTAGGTACTTTTTAACCCGGTTTCCAATTGCAGCCGTTTGTTAAAAGAATTGCTGTAATCCAATTGAGCTACAAATACATTAATGTTGGCATTGGCCAGGTTGCGCTGGCGGGATGCAAACAGGCTGTCACTAAAATTACTTTGCACTTGCGTTGGCCCGTTACTATGATGGTCAAAGTAATCCAGGTTGATGTTTAATTTTTGAGCTGGGCTGATGCTTTGGTCGAGGTAAAGGCTGGGATGTATATAGTGGGTATGGCTGTTGCCCACTAGTTGCGAATCAAACACCAGGTTGGTATCGGCCAGCGCGTAATTGCCAAAGTTATGGCTATTGTTTTGGTTGGAGCTGATGCTGTAATAAACAGCGCCACCAATGACAGTCTTTGCACCCGGATGATAATCAAGCCCAGCCCCCAGTCCCTGATAAACGGATACCGTATTCCCTTGTCCATTATAATGAAAATTAGTTAAGCCGCCTATGATCGGCGTGTTAGAAATGCCTTGTGCCAGCAGCAAAGCATAGCTGTGGTCGCGGTTATAACTATAGGAAGCGTGCAGGCTTACCTTACTGCTATTGTTATACAGGTCAATATCGGCAGATGATTTATCGCCCTTACCGTAACCGGCAGAGGCTGTTACAGAACCGCTGGTTCCGGCCCGCTTATTTTTTTTGGTAACGATATTGATCAGCCCGGCATTGCCATCGGCATCATATTTGGCAGGTGGCGTGGCCAGCAGTTCTATTTTGTTGATATCATCGGCGGTCATGCCGTTTAGCATGGTGGCCACCTGGTTGGCAGACAGGCGCAGCAGTTTACCGTCAAGCATAACCATTACCCCGCTTTTGCCATTCAGGCTAATGGCGCTGGTCTGCTGATCGATGATGACGCCGGGTGAGCGCGATAGCACCTCCAAAACCGAACTGCCTTTGGTGAGGATGCTGTTCTGCACATTGACCACCAACCCGCCAGCCCCCTGCTCAACCAATGGTTTATGAGCGCGGATCACTACTTCGCTTAATTGTTTACCAGCTGTTTTGAGCAAGATCGTTCCGGCGTCAAAAGCCGAACCGGGAATGGTTAGTGATGAAACGTAGTTTGAATAGCCTACACAACTCACCTTAATGATGTAGGTTCCGGGCAAAACAGCGCTAAGCCTAAAACTACCTTTTGCATCCGACGCTGCCGAACGAACCAGTGTACTATCACTACTCCTTTTTAACAGTGATATAGTGGCATAGGCCACCGGGCTGCTATCGGCGATAACAAGCTTGCCGCTTACCTGGCTTTGCACGGCGGTGCCCAATAATAATGCACAAAGGGCCATCAACAATCTTTTCATACCCAAAAAACGCCTGGATAACCCGCGTACTAAAATCTTATTGACGATGTGCGGAAACTGGTTGACAATCTGCAGGAAACTGTACAATTGGGGGAGATTGGACCATTATAACAAGCGAATTTACCGTTTGTCCTTACCCGGTTGCATTTGGTCAATTAAATGCGGTCACTCATATAATTGGCTGTGGATATTTATGGGATTAATCCTAATTTTATTGATTATGCCGCAGAATTGGTTTTTCAAATACAAGATTTACCACATCCCTTTCTGGATGTTGTATAACTACCTGCTTTGGGCGCTAACGATTGACAGTGCCTACGAGGCCGCTCACGAAATATTTTTTTCCGTTTTTTTTATCAAGTGCTTCTTCTATGTAATCTTTCCGGCATTCGCTGTATATTTTAATTTGTATTTCCTGGTGCCCCGTTACCTGCAAAAAGGGCGCTACGGCTGGTATCTGCTTTTCCTGGCATTGGCCATCATCGCTTCTTCGTCGCTGATCGTGCCGGGGTATTACCTGAGTGCCTGGCTGGCAGGCAGCAACGCCAACAAGATGTTTGGCCTCGCGGGTGACTGGAACAGCTTTTATCACATGGCCAAGTCAGACCCTTTGAAATCTACCATAGCCGCTATTACGCTGGCCATGAGTATTAAGCTCACCAAAAACTGGATTGAAACGCAAAGACGGCAGCAGGCCCTGGAAAAAGAAAAGCTGGAAACCGAACTGAAATTCCTGAAATACCAGTTCAACCCGCACTTCTTGTTCAATAGTATCAATTCTATTTTTTTTCTGATCCATAAAAACCCCGATATGGCATCGGCATCGCTGGCCAAGTTTTCTGAGTTGCTGCGTCACCAGCTCTATGAATGCAACGACCAGCAGATCCCGTTGGACAAAGAGATTGCCTACCTGCAGAACTTTATTGAGCTGGAAAAGCTGCGCCAGAACCAAAGTCTGGTAGTGGAACTGGATTTGGAACGGGGTTACGGGGCAGATGCCGGCATTGCCCCATTTATCCTGATGACCTTTGTGGAAAATGCGTTCAAGCATGTATCCAAGGAAAAGGGCCAGCTCAATTGGATTAGTATTGGGCTGGCCGTAAGCGGGATGCAGCTTCATTTTACCATAGCTAACAATACTGCCGGACCCAATGGCCCCGAAGTGATCAATTACGGCGGTATCGGTTTAAAAAATGTACAGCGACGGCTCGACCTGATTTATCCTGGCGATTACCACCTGGATATACAACAAAAGCCCGAAAGCTTTACTGTAGCGTTGAAATTGCAATTGGTTCAATTGGAAGTATCCCCATCTGCACAATTAATAGCCGGATAAATATGATCAACTGTGTAATCATCGACGATGAGCCATTAGCGAGAGAAGGGCTTGGGAATTACGTGCGTGAAGTTGATTTTTTGAACCTGGGCGGTATTGGCGAAAACCCGCTGGAATTATTGCACCTGATCGATCAGCAGAAGATAGACTTGATATTTTTGGATATCCAGATGCCTAAAATGAACGGTATTGAGTTTCTGAAAATTCTGCAAAAACCGCCCATGGTGGTAATCACCACCGCTTACCCCTCCTATGCATTGGAAGGTTTTCAGTTGAATGTATTAGACTATTTGCTTAAGCCCATCACTTTTGAACGGTTCTTTAAAGCAGCTACCAAAGCGAGGGACTATCATAAGCTGCTGACGGGCGATCCTGCCAAACAGGCGGAAGATTATTTTTTTATCAGGTGTGGCAACAAATATGAAAAAGTATTCTTTGAGGATATCCTATACATAGAGGGTATGCAAAATTATGTAACTATTTATTCCACTAAAGGTAAATACATCACCATGCTTTCGCTTAAAAGCCTGGAAGAAAAGCTGCCTGGTGCTGGCTTTATCCGGGTACATAAATCCTTTATGGCCGCGGTTAACAAGATCGATAGTATTGAACCGGCTGAATTGATGATAGGAGGTAATCGTATTCCGATAAGCCGGGGCTACCGCGAGATGGTTATGGAACAAGTGCTAAACAAAAAACTGTTGAATAAAAAGTGATTGATTTACCAGGGTTTCATTTAAACCATCAGTCTTAAGTATTGCCGCTGCTTTAATTCAAAATTCAAAAATGAAAATTCAAAAAAATGCCTGGTTGCCTTGTCTCATCCTAAAAAGGTTACAGACGGAAGCTGAACCGCTTATACCAATTGTAATAAACAGGCATTACCTTCTCAATGCCTGTTTTTATTAACTATTAACTGACCGAAAGAACGACTGAAGGAAAAACTTTATCATATTGAGCAGGTAGTTGAGTTTTACCCATCGTTATGTTTGATATTTAAGAGGCATCATCAATTCGCTTGTCTGCGTTATCGTCTTTTTTCTTAGGTTGTTTGTGTACACCCGCGCTTTTGCCAAAATGATAGGTAAAGGTTAAAGTAGCTCTTGAACCAAGCGTTCTTCTTTCAAAATCCAAAAGCAAAGTATTACTGCTCCTTAAAAAGGCCCATTTACGGCTATTGAAAACATCAATGCTATTAAAGCTTAGGGATGCCTTATTACCCGGGAAATCATATTTAGCGCCGGCGTCTAATCCAAATGCGGGGCGGTTTTTGTCCTGTATAACCTGGTCGGCTGCCCGGTAATCTGCCCTAACCTGTATGGCCAGGCTTTTTGCAAGGGATATGTTGTTTGTAATATTGGCATTCCAGCTGAGGCCGCTATTGGCCGTGATGCCATATTGAGGTGCCGCGTCATTTTGCCGCTCAAAAATATTGGCATTGGCGGTGAAGTCCCAGGCTTTGATCAAATTAAAATGGCCAATCAGTTCGAGCCCTGTAGTGGTTGAGTGTTTTAAATTTTGAGCCATGGTGATGATCAGCCCATCAACCGGATCGCTTTCAATATGCTTAATTACATTATTGAGCCTGCTGTAATAAAGGCCGGACGTGAATGTGATGTTTTGCCAGGCTTTATTATAGCCCAGCTCTAATGAGTTGATACTTTCGGGTACCAGGTGCGGGTTACCTGTTTCATAATTTGTAGGGTCCGAAAAATCAGTTGATGGGTTAAGCTCCCGAGCAGTAGGTCTTGTTACCCTATTGGTATAGCTCAATTGTAACTGCTGGTTGTTTTGAAGCTTCTGCGTTAAAAAAACACTGGGGTACAATCCTTTACTGGGTACTTTTATGGGCGTGTGGTATAACAAGATGTTTTGAGAGGTGGGATTGTTAATGGTTGAATTAGGAAGCTCATACCCTGTAAAAGTAGCATTTAAATGCGCATCCTCTCCCCGTAAACCAAGCTCGTAGGTAAAGTTGTTAACCTGGTTTTTATAACTCGCATATACCGCATGGATCTGGTTATTGCTCGCGAAAAGGTTTGTAAAAGAATAAATGGGCACTGCACCGGTATTGCCAAGGGTATAAGCATACTGATTGTTATTGCCCAGGCTAATCTGGCTGCGGTAACCGGCAGCAAACTGCCCGGTTTTGCCTGTTGGTAATGTATAGTCGGCTTGTATATTATAACTGGTGCCGTTGTTGCGGATGTCGCTCTCCTGCGGATCAGCATCTGGCGCAGGCGAACCGGACCCCGGGGTGGTTAAATGGTTTTGATAAACCTGGAGATTCCTGGAATTGCTGTGCGAATAGGAAAAATTGAAGGTGAGTTCTTCTTTTGGTTTTTTGAAATGCTGGCTATAATCAACATCTACCCCGTAGCTTTTGCCGTTGCTGTTGGTGGTGTTGTTTTGAAGGCTTGATTGCACCGGCAAGCGGTTCGCGTCGAGGTTATCGATGTATAAAACCTCATCCCGGTGGGTATCGCGCAGGTTGAGGTTGCCGGAAACGCTCAATACACTTTTGGGTGCTAATGCATAATCAATACCGGCTTTTAAATTCTGGATCTTGTTTGTGGTGGTAGAAGGAAATAGCTCATTTGAAAAAACGGCAGCATCGGTTGGCTGTAAAAAAGTAAGGTATTGAAAGCCATTACTGTAGGTATCGCCATCGCGCAAGCTGTAATTTCCGTACAGGTTTACCTTGCTGTTTTGGTAGCTTAAATTTGCACTGCCATTATAATTATCGCGTGTGCCGGCCGCCAGGGTTACCGCGCCATTAAAGCCGGCCTTACTGTTCTTTTTCAGCACAATATTGATAATCCCCTGGCCTTCGGCATCGTACTTAGCAGATGGGTTGGCAATCACTTCCACATTTTCAATAGAGCTGGCCGGGATAGATTGGAGAATTTGAGTAACATCGCCGCCAGCAATAAGCGAGGGCTTGCCATCAATCAATACCTTTACCCCGGTTGACCCGCGCAGGCTCACATTTCCATTGATATCAATTTGCAGGGTGGGTACATTTTGTAACAGGTCGGCCGCGGTACCGCCCTGGCTCACCAGGCTTTGGTTTACTGAAAATACTTTTTTCCCCTCAGTGTTTTGCAGCGTAGCTTTCCGGGCAGTAACTGCCACCTCGTTCAGCATTTTGCTTTTGGCAGCAATCATCGGCACCTCGCCCAAATTTAAACCCCCGGTTGACGGATCAAGTACAATGGCTTCTTTAACAACGGGATCATAACCCACAAAACTTAGCCTTAGCGTAAAGGTGCCCGCCGGCAAATTATCCAAAACAAAATTGCCGTTGATATCTGTTTGAGCACCCTTAACATTCGCCTTGGTACGTTCATCCGTTAAAGCTACAGTAGCAAAAGAAATAACTTCGCGCGTTTTGGCGTCCTTTAAACTTCCGGTTATTTTACCGGTATTTTGAGCATACAGGTTAACAGTAAGACTCAAAAGCACCGGGATAATTGCTGTTAATTTTATTTGAAATAATTTCATTGTTGGGTGAGTTATTAGGGAAATCGCTTTTAAATTTCAAACACAAAAGGAGGCACCTACGGAGCCTTGTTTTAAGAACTAATTTGGACTATAAACACGCGACTCCGCTGGAGTCTGTATAATGCAGTTTAAAACTCCGTTAGGAGTATCGTGTTTATAGGTTTAAAATCATCTGTCTTTTTGACTCCGTAGGTGTCTCCTTTTTAAAAGCGATTTCCCTGGCGAGTTATGATTTTACTGTACGGGGATGAAAACAGAAAGCTTATCCCAGTCTAATGAAAACCCTTTGGGCGTAATTTTATAGATCAAAACTTCCTGCGGGTTATTTAAGGACGCGGTAGTTACATTTACACGAAGCTGATCCTGGGTTTCGTCATACTTAAAGGCGCCCCATTGTTTGGGTACTTTATTAAAAACAGCAACCCACTGCGTGTTTTCTTTGGGCATCAGGAAAAATCCATATTTGCCTGCGGGTAATAATTCATCGCCAATTTTAAGGTCTTTGTCTGTTTCAAATGTTGTAGCCTCGTTGGCACCGGCACGCCAAACCTTATCATAGGGTACCAACCCACCCCAGATTATTCTTCCTTTTACAGATGGGCGGCTATAATGAATAGCGATTGTAGCATCACCAAACCTGCCGGTTACAGAATCGGGCAGACTTACTCTTGGCTTTGGAGTTTGGGTTTGTGAATAAGCTGATGCAGATAAGATCACAGCGGCTAAAAGCAGGAACACATTTTTAATTTTTTTCATGACTTTGATTTTTTGTTAATCAAAGCTGCCTTTTACATTTTGCCTCTGATAATCTTTTCGACACTGTTGCTCCTATTTCCAACCGGGGTGCCTGTTTATTCGACAAGCTGCCTTTTGGAGCACTTGTGGGGATTTTGGGGGGATTGGCAGAGTATAATCACCTAACCATCTAAAACAATGGACAATGAGGGGAAATGCTTCGTACTTTTGATGATGAACGGTTTACAAACCGGGATTGATAATAGTTGATAATAAGTTATACATTGTACAGGGCCTGCCTGTTATTTAAGAAAAGTAATTTCTGATGCAAATATGGAAGTATAAACTAAGCATAATTCAGCTTCAGGTTCTTACCTGGGTAGCCGTAGCGCTGTTGATCTTTTTCTCGTGGTTACCGATGGATAACTTCGTCAAATCTGCGATATACACCGTTGTGAACACCACTTCCTATGCCATCATAATATATGGTAATATCCTGGTCCTGTACCCCTTGTTTTATGAAAAGAAAAAGTTTGCCTGGTATGCTATTTTGGTGGTGGTTTTCCTGGTATTCGCCGGGGTTTTGCGTGGGTATGCATCTATCGAGCTTTACAAGTATTTTCTATTAATAAAAACCCCTTCTATAAACCTATTGATGCTGTTGGGTTATGTTCCTGGAGGGGTATTGATTTATGTGCTTAGCCTGGTTTTCCGTATCGCCATCGCCTATTTTACGTTAAAACAGCAAACCGAAGAAATTATGCTGCAAAAAAGCCAGGCCGAGTTGAATCTACTTAAATCGCAGGTGCAGCCGCATTTTCTGTTCAATACCCTGAATAATATTTATTACAAAGTATATAAAGTTGATCCTTTGTCGGCCGGTTTAATAGAACGCCTTTCCGACATCATGCGATATTTTGTTGATGAAAGCCCCAAGGATGCCGTGCCATTAGCCACCGAAGTAGCATTTATTGAAAACTATATGGCGCTCGAAAAAATCCGGATCAGGCATGGCGCGTCAATTGACTTTGAAAAAGAATACGACCCGGAACTCCGCCTTCCCCCAATGCTGCTCATGACCTTCATTGAAAACATTTTTAAACATGGCATTGATAAGTCGCGGAAGCAAAACCTGGTAACCATTTCACTGGTACAGAAGGATGGCTACCTGCTTTTTAAGACCACCAATCATAAAATTGCCTCGCCGACAATCAGGCAAACCGATGGCTTTGGAATAGCTAATTTAACCCAAAGGCTCAAGATGCTCTACGGTTCGAGGTTTGAACTGAAAATTGACCAGGATAAAGAATTGTATACCGCCTTTTTAAAAATCCCGCTTTTATGAATTTAAACTGCATAATTATTGACGATGAGCCGGATGCTGTTGACCTGTTGGAATTACTGATCAGGCAAAGTACGACCTGGACCTTAAAAGCCAAATGTTATGACGCGTTAGAGGCTTTATCCTTTTTAAAAACCAACCGGGTCGATTTTATTTTCCTGGATATCAACATGCCCCGGTTAACCGGGATGGAACTGGCTGCCCTGTTGCCCGCCCATACTAAAATTATTTTTACCACGGCATATTCTGAATATGCTTTTGAAAGCTACGGTTTTCAAACCATTGATTACCTGCTAAAGCCTATCACATTAAAACGCTTTTTGGCGGCTGTACAAAAAATAGAAAAATATTTTCTGAAGCCGGAACAGGGACAAACACCACACACCGACCACGGCCAGGAATGTTTTTTTGTTAAATCGGGCAAAGTAATACGGAAGATAATATTGAAAGATATTTTGTATTTCGAAGGCGAAAAAGATTATGTAAGCCTGGTAACAGGCGATGAAAAACTGCTAATTTATCGCCGGTTAAAAGATATAGAAGCACAACTGGCACTTCCTTTTATCCGGGTGCATAACTCTTATATCATCAATTACGAACAGCTTAATAAAATTGAAGAGAACCATATTTACATAGGGGATAAACGCATCCCCGTTAGCGAGAAATTCAGGGACGGATTTATGGAGATTATCAACAAAAAGAAATTTTGATGGACGATGTATTCGGTGCCGGAAAATTGGCATTGAGGGGTAGCTTTTGATACTATCTACGTAAGCCGGCGTTGAACAAAAACACACGGATAGCTTGAGTCCTCTGAGTGTTGCTTAATTATTGCTTAACATGCGGGGCACTCGCAGCACGCCTTTCCCAGCTTAGAGCAGCAGCCTGAACCATTTACTTCACTTTAACCACTACTTTTCCTTTAGCGCGGCCGCTTTCAACATAGGTGATCGCTTCTTTGATCTCTTCGAATGGGAAAACTTTGTCTATAACCGGTATGATGGTGCCGGCATTTATAAGAGCGGTTATTTCCTTTAACTGGGTTCCATTGGCCTTCATAAATAGAAATGAAAAGCCCACGTTAAGCCGTTTTGCTTTTTTTCTCACTCCGAAGCTCAATAAACGCACTATTAATTTCACGAACCAAGGGGCTCCGATCTCATTCGCGAAATCAGTATCAGGCGGGCCAGAGATCGAGATAAGTTTTCCACCGGGTTTTAATACGCGTAGCGACTTTTCAAGCGTCTTCCCGTCCTGGCTATTCAAAACCAGGTCGTAACCGTGCAGTACTTTCTCAAAGTCATATTTCTTGTAGTCGATAACAACATCTGCGCCGAGGCTTTTCACCAACTCCGTGTTGGCTAAGCTGGTAGTTGTGGCTACAGTAGCCCCCAGGTGTTTGGCCAGCTGGATGGCAAATGTGCCTACACCACCAGAGCCAGCCTGGATGAAAACTTTTTGGCCTTTCTTTAAGTTTCCTCTTTCAATCAGCGCTTGCCAGGCGGTTAGGCCCACCAGGGGAATGGATGCCGCCTCCTCCATGCTCAGTTTTTTCGGTTTGAGCGCTACATCAGCTTCCTTGATTGTGATGAATTCCGCAAACGTTCCAATCCGGTGGTCTGCGGGTCTTGAATAAACCTCGTCTCCAACTTTAAATTGGCGCACCCCGGGGCCAACTTTGGTTACAACACCGGCCACGTCATGGCCCAAAACAAAAGGTGTTTTATAAGGCAAAATGAGTTTGAACTCCCCGTTCCTGATTTTGGAATCCAGCAGGTTGATCGCAGTGGCATGTACTTCTATCAATACTTCATCCTGTTGTGGTACAGGAACGGGTATTTGCCCAATGCGCCCGCCATCCTTGCTTTTATACTTGTTTATAATGAATGCTTTCATTTTTCTATGGTTATAATGGTTTTAGGAGGCTATTGCTTTGTAACTTTTCTTCGGATTAACCAGATTAAAAGCCACTTTTGGAAAAAGCCGGTTGACGATGTACAATGCTTTTGTATCTCCTACACGAATGGTAAACTGATCCTTCTTGAGACCTGCGATAAGCGCTTTTACCAAACCTTCTGTAGTCATTTTTTTGCCGTCTCTATCAGTCGTCATTTCTGTAGCCACCACAGGGGGCAAAAGTTCAAATACCTTCAGATTACTGTTTAAAATTTGCAGGTGCTTTCTCAATGCTTCTGTATAAAACCGCAATGCTACTTTAGAAGCTGAGTAAGTGGCTTCCAGTAATGACGGAACATAACTGAGTATGGAAGTTGTGTTGATGATCGCGCTTTCTTTTCTTGATTTCAGCATATCAATGAAAAGGTTGTTAAGGCGGATCACCCCCAGGTAATTGACGTTCATTTCGTACGCCGCGTCCTCAAAATGCTGATCGTTTGCTGTTCCAAGGTTGATTGGGTCAGTTAACACCCCTGCGTTATTATATAAAATATCTATACCGCCCAGTTGCTGTACATGGTTGAAAAGTTTTTGCGCATCACCGGCATCTGATACATCACTTTTAATGGTCGTAATTGCCGGATACAGCTTCTTTGCTTCATCTAATTTTTCCTGGTTTCTGCCGGTGATGATCACGCTGGCGCCATTGGCTAAAAATTGTTTTGCTGCTTCCAGCCCGATACCTGATGCACCACCTGTGATCAATACCGTTTTTCCTTTTAATTGCATGATTATATATAATTCTTTTGTTATTTCTATTTGGAAGCATTAATCGTTTTCAGAATGGATTTCTCGAAAAACTTATAGGCAAAATGTTGAAGCAGGAGTACGATTGATGACCCTTTTCCTACAGGGTAACCAAACGTTGGATTTTTTTCCTTCACTGCCCGCAATAAAGTATCGATAACCGGCGTGGGTTCGGGTGCCTTATCAAATGTCTCTTTGGTATACGCGAGGACCTTTTGGCGGAACTGATCATAGTCTGAGATATTATTTCCTGTTGCAACAGTTCCGCTTTCGCCGATACTGGTTTTAAAACTCATCGGCTCAACCATAACCACCTTGATGTTAAACTGGTTCAATTCAAACCGAAGTGCCTTAAAATAGCCTTCGAGGGCATGTTTGGAAGCCGAATAGTAGGCAGTATTTGGAAGACTCACTAAACCCAGCAGGGAACCAAGCGTAATTATTTTTCCGTGCTTTTGCTTCCTGAAGTAGGGCAGCAACTCGTTGGTTAATTTGATCGTTCCCCAAAAGTTGGTCTCAAACTGCTGCTTGCCTAACGCAATAGGGGTTTCCTCGGCAAGTCCGTTTACTAAGAAGCCTGCATTGTTGATCAGCACATCTAAAGTTTTGATCTGGCTGAACAGTTGCTTGCCAAAAGATGCTATGGAATGGTCATCATTCAGATCCAATGGCAGTAGCTTAAATGATAATTTTGCCTGGTGTTTTTCCGGATCCCGGCTTGTGCCGATTACCTGGTAGCCATTTTCGTGGAGTTTGCTGGCCACAAGCAGCCCGATGCCCGATGAGGCACCTGTGACTAATACCGTTTTTCCTTTTAATTGCATGATTTTTTTACTTTAGACTTTTTAGTATATTTTGTATCAAAAAAAGTTATATTGCATAACTTTCTAATTCCGCTTTCAGGCCCCTGAGCAAACCGGCCATCGGTTTTGCAGTATTCATCGACCTGCACATAACAACGGCTCCTTCAACCGCAGCCACCGCTTTGAACGCATAAACGGCCGGATCAAGTTTGTTAGAAAATTCACCGCCGGCAATGCCCTGATTTAAAATACTAACAAACAATTCCTGCCCATGTCGAATGATTCCCGCTATCTTTTCTTTAATGGCTGGAAAGTTATCATCAGATTCCACAGCAATATTAAATACAGGGCATCCGCCTTTAAGATAGGTGTTCAAAGGATCTTTGTAAAAATCGAGGAAGGCGAATACTTTAGCTTTCGCCGTTTTACCCTTGCTGATGGTTAACAGCATTTTTTCGCCGTTGTTATTCAGCATGAAATCAACAACCTGTAAGGCGAGGTCTTCCTTGCCTTCAAAATGACCGTAAAGGCATCCTTTAGTCAATTTTGTGGCAGCAAGCACGTCGTCTATATTAGCACCGGATATTCCTTTCTGATTAAAGATAGGGGCTGCTGTTTCCAGGATGAATTGCTTTGTTCTTTCTGCTTTAGTAAGCATGGTTATTTAAATTTTCGAAACAAAAATATACTAAAAAGTTTATTTCTTAAAATTTCAAACGATCTCACAACTCTTTATGGCCTGAAGATGACAATTATGATGAACATTGGGTAGCAATAATCTTGTTTAGGCAAAACGCTAACGGCTATCCCCTTTAGCACAGGTATTGTGTAGCTTACCGGGAGTTAATGGCTTATGTAATTTAAATACATAGCATAATACAACTGTTGGGTGTTTGCCAGCGGGCGGCCCACCTGGCCGATTAAAGCATTTGCCAGAAGCTGAATTTAAAAAAGCTACATCGGTAGTATAAACCCATTGGTCTGCATAATTATGGGTTTGGCCGATTAGTTGGTAATATTTAATTAGGGTAGTATAGTTTTGAGGCAATAGTTAATACCCTATAACGCATGGAATACCATCCGCTGTTAAAAACACTGGAAAAATTAATAGCCCGTAAAAAATATGAATTGCTGCTGGTAAGCTTTTTAATTCTCATTTTTGGCAACACTTTCATCACCATACATACCGCCGGTGTTTTTGATATCTATCAGAACTTTTTTACCGGGCTCATTGTGTTCTTCTATAAAAAATGGCTTCGCTTTTTTATATTATTGGTTATTACATTTAATGCGGGCTTAGATGTTTTTGCCAAAGAACTGTTTTACCTTGATTTAAGAAGCTGGCACGGTATAGTATATATTATTTTTTTTGTGGTGATTTCTAAAGAGGTTTATAAAGAGGTACTGTACGCTAAAACGGTAAGCCGGGAATTGCTTGCTGCTTCGCTTTGCGGGTTTGTGCTGTTATGTTTGATGGGCACTTTTATATTTTACCAAATTGAGATTAAGCTTCCGCATTCGTTTACCAATGCGGGGCAAAAAAATGAAATTCTCAACAACCTCAATTATTTTAGCTTTACTACCATACTTACTATCGGTTATGGCGATATAGTCCCGCTATCGCTTGTTGCCAGGAGGGCTGTAATGTTTGTAGGGCTTTTTGGGCATTTTTATACGGTTTTTGTTACCAGTATTATTATAGGAAAATACTTGTCGGCAAGTAACGCAAAGGGCTAAATAGCTGGTGAGTTCAACTTCCTTATTTTACAGTACTACAAATTAATATTGTAGGAGTTTTTGTTCTCGCACATTACAAAGGTACTGTGCGCGCTGCCAATGCTTTTTACAGATCCCAGTTTGTTGAACACAAAATCCTGGTAGTGTTTCATATCCCGGGTGTAAACCTTGAGCAGAAAATCGAAATCGCCGGAGATATTGTAGCACTCAACCACTTCTTTTAGCCGCATAATGTCGGTTACAAACTCATGGCCTATGCTTTTATCGTGCTGCTTTAGCTTAATGTTGCAAAAAACAATTAAACCGTAGTTGAGCTTTTCGGCATCAATGAGTGCTATGTATTTTTTGATGTAGCCATTGGCTTTCAGCTTTTTTACCCTTTCAAAAACCGGCGTGGGCGATAAGTTTACTTTGGCTGCCAGCTCCTTAATGGTTACCTCGGAGTCCTCGCCCAATAACTTTAATAAGTGCAGATCGGTGTCGTCCGGTTGTTCCATAGAATAATTTTCTTTTATACCGTTGATTGCGTTGTGCGAAGGGTTTAATAATCTTTTATATAATCAAATGTAGATTATTAATCCTAATTAATGGGTTAATGATAGTGATTAAATCTTTCTTAATAGATTTGACAGGAATTTAGTCCTGTAATGGGGCTTTGTTATAACCAATAGTTCTTTTCTTTACTTTATCTACCGAAACAGGTTTTTCCCGTCGGCCGGCGGGGAGATTAAAAGGGAACCGTGTGCAAATCATGGGCTGTCGCGCAACTGTAAATAACAAAAAGGGTTTTAGCCGGTAATGTCCACTGACCGCCAATCGGCGGTTGGGAAGGATGGCTAAAATGTTATAAGCCAGGATATCTGCCCGTTTCGGAAGGACAATGCTTTCGCGAAATAAAGCAAACGGTCTTACCTGGTGTCTTTTTTACCGGCCGGCAATCTGCCAGCCCCGGATGTCATTGTATGCCCTGTTTTTCGCGACGCGTTGTAAAGTTTGTAAAAAGCGCTTTTAATCTGTTTTTATAACTAAATCAATTAAAAAAATGCTGACGCAAAACCTGGGCTATCCGCGAATTGGTAGCCAACGACAACTAAAAAAAGCCTGCGAACAATATTGGGCAGGTAAAACCGATTTGCGGGAACTGAAAGAGGTTGCCCGCAAGATTAAGGAAGAAAATTGGCAAACCCAACTGGATGCCGGCATCGATCTTATCCCCTGTAATGATTTTAGCTTTTACGACCAGGTGCTTGACACCAGCCTGATGCTGGGTGTTATCCCGCAGCGTTACTCACCCATATTATCGGAGGTGAAAACCAATAGCGAGATCGACCTTTATTTTGCCATGGCCCGCGGTTATCAAAAAGATGGGTTGGATATTACCGCCATGGAAATGACCAAATGGTTGGATACCAACTACCACTATATAGTACCTGAATTTACCGCCAACCAGGAGTTTCGTATTTTTCATGAAAATGTTTTTGGCGAATACAACAGCGCCAAACAACAGCTTGGGAACAAAGCTAAACCCGTATTGGTTGGGCCGGTGAGTTACCTGTTGCTGGGTAAAGAAAAGGAAGCCGGTTTTGACCGCGTAGACCTGATCAAAAAACTGGTGCCGGTTTATGTAGAGATCATTAACCGCCTGAAACAGCTTGGTGCCGAATGGGTACAGCTTGATGAGCCTTGCCTGGCGCTTGATCTATCTAAAAAAGAAAAAGAAGCCTTTGATTTTGCTTATCGCAGCATTGCCAACAGGGTAAGCGGTGTTAAGCTATTGGTGGCTACCTATTTTGAAGCTTTATTGGATAATACGCAATTGGCGGTTAACCTGCCGGTTACCGCACTGCATATTGACCTGGTGCGTGCGCCCGAACAACTGGACGAAGTGCTGGCCCTGGTTCCGGAACGCCTGCAGCTTTCACTGGGCGTGGTTGATGGCCGTAACGTTTGGAAAAACGATTACCAAAAATCATTGGGTCTGATTAACAAAGCAATTGAAAAGTTAGGTGCTGATAGGGTGATCATCGCGCCGTCATGCTCGCTGCTGCATAGCCCGATAGACCTGGACCTGGAAACGGCTATCGACCCGGAAATAAAAAACTGGATGGCCTTTGCCAGGCAAAAACTGGTTGAAATAAGCGAGATTAGGCAGATAGCCGATGGCAACAGCGATTTGCTGGAAGTCAACAAAAAAGCGATTGAAAGCAGGCGATTATCACAAAAAGTACACAAACAGGTGGTGAAAGATAGGGTTGCGGCGATTACCGAGGCAGATGCTACCCGTACAAGCGTTTTCCCGGTTCGCCAGCAAATACAGCGCGAGCGCTTTAACCTGCCCTCCTTCCCTACTACTACCATTGGCTCATTCCCGCAAACAGATGATATCCGCCAGTTGCGCGCTAAATTCAAAAAAGGCGACCTGGCACTTGAAGCATATGAAATGCAAATTGAACAGGCTACCATTGATGCCATCCGCTGGCAGGAGGAGATTGGGTTGGATGTACTGGTACATGGCGAATTTGAGCGCAACGATATGGTGGAATATTTTGGCGAACAATTGGATGGGTTCCTTTTCAGCAAAAACGGCTGGGTACAAAGCTATGGCAGCCGCTGTGTAAAACCACCGGTTATTTATGGCGATGTAAGCCGACCCAAAGATATGACCGTACGTTGGAGCACATTTGCCGCCGCGCAAACCAACAGGCCGATGAAAGGAATGCTAACCGGCCCGGTAACTATTTTGCAATGGTCTTTTGTGCGCGATGATCAGTCGCGTGATGTAACCACCAACCAGATAGCCCTTGCCATTCATGACGAAGTTTTAGCATTGGAGGCAGCGGGCATAGGCATTGTACAAATTGACGAGGCTGCTATTCGTGAAGGTTTGCCCTTGCGTAAATCAAAACGCGCGCATTACCTCAATTGGGCGGTTAACGCGTTTAGGATCACCGCCAGCGGCGTTGAGGACCGTACGCAGATCCACACGCATATGTGCTACAGCGAGTTTAATGATATCATTGAGCACATTGCCGCAATGGATGCCGATGTGATCACTATTGAAACATCGCGGTCGCAAATGGAATTGCTGCAGGCCTTTGCTCATTTCGAATATCCAAACGAGATTGGCCCCGGCGTATATGATATCCATTCGCCACGGGTGCCCACTACCCAGGAGATGGCCTCCCTTTTGGCCAAAGCGGCCGACTTACTGCCGGCACGCCACCTATGGGTAAACCCCGATTGCGGACTAAAAACCCGCAAATGGCCCGAAACGAAAGCCGCGCTGGAGAACATGGTAGCCGCCGCCAAACAGGCCCGGGAACAGATTAGTATTGAAAGTGTAATTTAATAACGGGAACGGCGGGCAATGCCCGCTTTTCTTTTTAAACAGGCTACTGTGTGTACATGCCTCTTTTATCAAAGAAAAATGTCATTTCGAACGAGCATGGGTAGGTAAAAGCGGGGTTGCGAGGAGAAATCTTATACGCCCTGCATGGTCGAATGTTCGCTTTTACAAGATTTCTCCTCACCCTAGGCGCACAATCCACCATCGGTTCGCTCGAAATGACAACGTTTTTGTTTAGTGATACGATTTTAAAAGATGTGTAGACACAGTAGCTTTTAAACAGGAAGGCAACCAATGATAGTACACGTTACCCGCAGGGAACATTTTAATGCCGCGCACCGGATGTACCGGGAAGAGTGGAGCGCGGAGCAAAACCAGGCTGTATTTGGCAAATGTGCCAACCCCAACTGGCATGGCCACAACTACAACCTGTTTGTAACGGTTAAGGGCGAAGTGAGTTATGCAACCGGTTACCTTATAGACTTGAAATTGCTTAAAAAGATCATACACGAGCATGTAATTGAAAAGCTTGATCATCAGAACCTGAACCTTGATGTTGATTTTATGCAAGGCAAAATGGCAACTACCGAGTTGCTGTGCATTGGCATATTTAACCAATTAAAGGCACCAATAGAAAACAACGAAGGCGTTTTTCTGCACTCGGTTAGGTTACACGAAACAGAAAATAATTCGGCAGAGTATTTTGGAGGCTGATAGAATTTGGCGCTTGCTGATGACAAATAGAAGGGGCAAAACATTCGTTTTGTGTAAATCATTACATTAACCCCGAGAGCTTTACTTTAAAATCTTGTCGGCTTGTTTATCCGTCAGCAGGGTCAGCTTCATCCACACCGCCTTATCAGGATTACCTGCTTTATCAACCTTTACAGCGGTGATCCGGTCAATCAGCTCAATCCCTTTAACAATCTCACCAAATACGGTATAATGCTGATCGAGGAAAGGCGTGCCGCCAATGGTACGGTACACGTTGCGCTGCTCATCGGTAAAATGAGTTTTATATTTTATTTCTATCGCGTCTAATTGTTCGTTGGTATAGGTTTTACCATCTACAATGTAAAATTGGGTGGTAAAGGATGATTGGGCTGCATTGCCATCGCGGCCCATGGCCACCGCGCCCCGGCGGTGATATAATCCGGCGGCAAATTCGGGAGCTATCCAATACATTTCTGGTTTTAACACATGTCCCTTTTCATATAGGGAATCTTGATCACCGCCCTGTATCACAAAGTTTTTGAGGATGCGGTTAAAAGTAGTGGCATCGAAGTAATGACTTTTAACCAGCTTGATAAAGTTATCGCGGTGTACCGGCGTTTGGTTATACAATTTTACCACGCACCAGCCCTGTGGCGTTTCTATTTTAACATATTGGTTTTTTTGCTGTGCGAATGTGTTTGCCAATAAGCAAAACATGAGGGCGGCGACGAGTAGTGATTTTTTCAAAGTGGAAAAGATTAAAATAACGTAAGCAGCTAAGAATACTAATTTATATAAAAATGAATAACCAATTCAACTGAATAAAATATATTTGAGGTTAATTAATATTATATCTAAACCGTTGAATACATTAGTGGATACAGCACCGTGCGAATGAAGAAATGTTTACTTTTTATAGCCATTACGGCATTTCTTTCCTGTTTATTAACCCGGGCTGGTGCGCAAACCAATCAGCATATTAAAAGCGGAGACCCTACCACTGCCGTTAATTTCCCGGCAGGCGGCTGTGTTTACACCTGGACTAATAACACTCCCGGTATTGGCCTGGCAGCCAGCGGTTCGGGCAATATTCCGTCGTTTACAGGTATCGATCCTGGTACTACGCCAATTACGGCTACCATCACTGCGTCGCCGGTATCCTCGGGGTTTGGGTATATCGCTAATTTAAGTTCAAATACGGTTTCTGTTATCAGTACGGCTACCAACGCTTTATTAACAACCATTCCGGTAGGTATAGCGCCTATTGCTGTAGTGGTTAGTCCCGATGGTAGCCGGGCTTACGTGGTAAATAATGGATCGGCCAGTGTTTCTATCATTAATACGGCAACTAACGAGGTAATATCTACCATAGGCGTGGCTGCTTCGCCCAACGGCGTAGCGATAAGCCCCAATGGCAGAAAAGTATATGTAGTAAGTCAGGATGAAATATCGGTGATAGATGTTATAGCCAATGCTGTATCTACAACATTCCCTGATGGTAGTCATCCCACCGGGATATCGGTAAGTGTTGATGGTACGCTCATTTATGTTACAAATGGCACGGCCAACACAATCTCTGTAATGGAGCCTATAACCGGTACGTTGGTAAAAACTATTACAGTTGGCACCAATCCCTTAACTTCGGCGGTAAGCCCCGATGGTAAATTTGTTTATGTTACTAACCAGTCGTCGGCCGGGGTATCAGTAGTTAGTACTACCAATAACCAGGTGACAACAACCATTCCGCTTAGCGGCACCCCGGCGGGGATTGTTTTTAGCCCCGATGGCACCAGGGTTTACGTAACAGACCCTACCGGCGGACAGGTTTTTGTGATTAATACCGCTATTAACGCGGTAACAACCAGCATATCCATCCCTACAAACCCTCAGGGTATTTCCATCAATCAGGATGGCAGCCGGCTATATGTTACCGATAGGGGAAATGCGGTTTCGGTAATCAATACGGCCAATAACGCTGTAATTGGCACAATCACTGTTGGGCAGTACCCGGTTTCGATAGGGAATTTTATAACACCTAACCTGGTTTGCAACGGGCAGCCTGTAAGCTTCAGTATTACTGTTGATCCTATTCCCATTGTTATTACAGATGTGGTTAGCGGCCATATTGCAACCTGTAAAGGTACGCCATCGCCCGTTGCGAATATCGCGCAATTCCCGGTATCGGGCAGCGGCGTATCTGCCGATATTACTGTAACAGCGCCTACAGATTTTGAGGTGTCTGTAGTTCCCGGCAGTGGCTACAGCAATACTGTTGCGCTAAAACAAACCGGCGGGGTAGTAAATAACACGGTGATTTACGTGCGGGCATCTGCACAGGCTGCAGCGGGAAATATAGCAGGCAATGTTATAATTAGCACCGCAGGGGTGCCAGACCGAAATATAGCAGTAACCGGTGTTGTAAACAACGCGCTTATGGTGAATACGGTGGCCAGCCAATCATTAGCCAATGGCGAAATAACCAAAGCAATAAAATTTACGGGTAACGGCAGCACCTTTAGCTGGGTAAACAACACGCCTGGCATTGGACTTGCGGCAACGGGAACAGGTGATATCGCCGCATTTAAGGCCATAAATACCACTGGTAGTCCTATTACGGCCACTATTACGGTTACGCCATTGCAGCCACCGCTTGCCTATATCACTAATTATTGGGCCAGTAGTGTTTCTGTTGTTAATACGGTAACTAATAAAATTATAAGCACTATACCAACAACCTTACGCAGCGATCCTTTTTACGTTGCGATAAGCGCGGATGGGAGCCGGCTTTACGTTAGCGAGGCAGACCAGGATGCTTTGGTAATAAATACAGCAACTAACACGGTAATAACAAGCTTTTACATTGGGGGGCAGGGTTTAGTTTTAAGCCCCGATGGCAGCAAGCTATATTCTGCCCAAACTTTGGGGGATAGGATTGGGGTATATAATACAGCTACAAATACGCTCATCAATACCATTAATATGTCCACCGCATGGGGAGCAGAAGGGTTGGCCATCAGCCCGGATGGAAGCCGTTTATATGTTACCAGTCAGCAAACTGGCTATGTTTCTGTATTTAATGCCACAACGGGGGCGCCCATCACCACCATTAAGGTTGGATTGCGCCCATGGAATATAGCCATTAGTCCGGATGGTAGCCGGGTGTATGTAACAAATATCAACTCAAACAGCGTATCGGTAATAAACACAGTTACAAACGCGGTTATCGCTACAATACCCGTTGGGGCTAACCCGGAGGGAGTTACCGTAAGCCCCGATGGTAGCCGGGTTTATGTTGCCGTTGCCGGGGCCAATTCCGTTGCGGTAATTGACGCGGCAAGCAATGCCGTAATAGCCACCGTTGGCGTGGGGTTAAACCCCTTTGGAATAAGTGTAACCCCGGATGGTAAGTTTGTTTATGTAGTTAATCAAGTGTCAAGCGATGTTACGGTTATCAGCACGGCTACCAATACCGTTTCAACTACTATACAGGCCGGGATAGGGAATTACCCAACATCACTTGGTAATTTTATTTCAAATGGAAGTAACATTTGCTCAACGCCTGTAACTTTTACCATAACGGTTAACCCTACCGCAAACATTACAGCTACCGTGCCCCTGCAAGCACTTAACACCACTTATGGTACGCCATCGGCATCAACCAGCTTTACGGTTTCGGGTACCAATTTATCGGCAGGTATTTTAGTTACCCCACCCGCCGGGTTTGAATTAAGTACCGATAATATAACGTTTACCAGTACTGTTACGGTAGGCGCGGCGGGTAGCCTGAACGCGGCACCGGTTTATATCCGGCTAAAATCAACCACCAATGCAGGCGGTTATGCCGGTAATATTGTACTAAGCAGTGCTGGCGCGCCTGCCACAAACGTGCAAATGCCCAACAGTATGGTAACCCCTGCGCCATTAACCATTCTGGCTAATAATGCCAGTAAAGTTTACGGAATGGTATTAAATAGCAACATAACATCTGCGGCATTCACCGTTTTGGGCAATGGTTTAAAAAATGGCAATACCATTACCACAGTTAACCTGTTTTTTGATGGCGGCACCCAGGCAACAGATCATGTAGGTATATATGAAACCATTATGCCTACAGTACCCACAGGGGCAAATGGCTTTTTGCCCGGTAACTATACCATAACCTATATTCCGGGCGCTTTGAGTATTACCCCAGCGCCGTTAACCATTACCGCTACAGATGTAAGTAAGCCCTATGGTACAGCGCTTACCGGGCTTACCGCATCTGTAGCGTTTACATCAAACGGGTTACAAAACCAGGAAAATATTGGCAGTGTTGCGGTAGCTTACGGCACTGGCTCGGGCGTTAACGATGCTTTAGGGTTTTACCCGGGTACCATAACCCCATCGTTGGCCGGCGGCGGAACATTTGATCCGGGCAATTATTTGATCACTTACAAAACAGGCAGCATCACGGTAACCCCGCCAACAGGTATTATCGTATCTGGTACATTGAACGCCCTGAATACCATTTATGGCACACCGTCTGTATCTACAAGTTTTAACGTTTCGGGTACCGGCTTATCTGGCGGTATTTTGATAACGCCGCCACCTGGTTTTGAAGTAGGCACCAACAATTCTACCTTCGGCACAAGCGTTATTATAGGGCAGGCCGGCGATGTTGCCGCCACTACGGTTTACATCAGGTTGGCTGCCACAACGCCGGTTGGCACTTATAGCGGTAATATTTCATTAACCAGTGGCACGGCAAACGCCAATGAAGCTATGCCTGCCAGTACAGTAATAGCCACTCCTTTAACCATCATCGCCAACAATAAAACCAAGGTTGCGGGGACTGCCAACCCAACCTTAACGGTAACATATGCAGGCTTTGTAAACAACGAGAGCGTGGCGCAGTTAGTAATTAAACCCATAGTAAGTACTACGGCAAATACATTGTCGGCAGCGGGGCTGTATCCAATAATGGCAAGTGGAGCTGCATCACCAAATTATATTATCAGTTATGTTGATGGTGTATTAACCATAAACCCTTTACCTCCATCGGTTAATATTCCCAACGCATTTACGCCAAATGGCGATGGCACCAATGATGTGTGGGCTATTGCGTCATTAGCCTACTATCCAAATAACACGGTAAGTATATATAACCGCTATGGTCAGCAACTTTACCATTCGGCGGGGTACGCAAAACCCTGGGACGGTACTTACAACGGTACCAGGGTTCCTGAAGCGGTTTATTATTACATTATACAGCTGGATAAAAACCAGCCTGCACTATCGGGGCATGTAACTGTTATACGGTAACAAATATGATGTAAACAGCCTTGCGGGAGTAACCGGGCCGATGTTTACATTTGAATCAACAATTTCAAAAAATGAAACGACGGGCTTTTTGTAAAAACGCTTTATTGGGCGGTGCCGCGGTACTGGCTAATCCCCTAACCGGCAAGGCCGATGCGCTGAATATTTTTGGCGGCAATCAACTAACCCCTTTAATGGGCAACCGGTTTGTTACTTTTTGTATTATGATCCGTACTTCGCCATGGGAGGTATCGCGGGATGTGAAGCTGATTAACCGCGACGAAGCTTTTGCACATACCTTGGAGGTAGCGCAGCGCTTAAGGGAAACCTTTGCCAAAAACGCGCCCGGTGGCCGGCTAACCTGGGGTTTTACGCTGAATGCACTGGAAGATAAACGCCAGAATTATGTGGATATCCGCAAGTATGTAGCCGATTGCCAGCTTAAATATGGCGATGAGGTTTCTTATTTCCCCGGTTATTTCCCGGCCATGTACCTGCCCAGGAAAAGGATAAACCAGGAAATGACCGAAGCCCTGCAGCGTATTACCGCCATGGTTGGCAATGGTTATCGCCCCAAAGGTATTATGGGGGGCTTTTTATCTGCCGATAACCTGGCTTACCTGGCCGAAAAGGAAGATATCCATGTGGCGCATGCCGTGATCTGGAGCCAGCATGAAACCGATGGCGGCGGGGCGGATGGCTCGCCCTCCTACCCTTTTTATCCATCCAAACAACATTTTTGCAAACCCGCGCAAGGCAAAAGCGATTTTATTGATTGCGTAAACCTGGATGGCTGGAGTGTGGATTTTTTATGCGCCCTGCAAAGCGGTAACGTATGGGGTACTACCCCATTTAATGGTGCAGCAAGCCGTCGCGGCGTGGGGCCGATAGAAACTTATGGCGATTGGGGACTGGATATTGGTCACCACTCCGTAATGCACACCCAATCTATCCATTTTGATAAAGGTTTTGAGTTGAATGGTTTTGGCTGGATCCCCAATATATGGGAAGCGGCATTAGTAAAGATAGCCGAACGCAAGAACTGGGACGATACCCTGGCCTACCGCGCATTGGATAAATGGATAGGCGCTACCGTACAACGCTGGCCCGATGTAAAATTTGTAACCTTTGGCGAGTACGGCGAGATTTGGCGCGGGCATTACCGTGATAACAGTCAATGGAATTACCGCTTTGAAGAAAAGGGCCTGGGCATTGGCAATTCATGGGGTAATGAAGAGATCAAATGGTATATGAACAAGGAGTTTCGCCTGGCTACGCTCAGGAACTGGCACCGTAACACGCCCGAAATGGTAGTTGATTTTACCCGGTATGACCTCCCGGCTCAGGAACCTGCCGATCCATCGCCACAAAAACCGGTGAAAGACTGGAGCCTCATGAACCGCATTAATCAAAAAGGCTTACGCCCGCAGGATGCGCCCATTTTATTGAGCCAATTGGGGAACGATGAAAGGGATATGATTGCTAAATATTATCCGGGGTTGATTAAGTAGGGGGATTGCCCCTTTCGGTTGGACTATTCTTTTGGATGCAGCGGCTTATTTATGCCCGGATGGTCTTTATTGTACTCAACTTCAACACTATCTCCAATTTTCAGTGTAGTATCATGAGCATTTCCGATATATTTTTGACCCTTAATTACGAATTGATATGAGTAAGAGAACTTTGGGTTGACCGGTTGATTGCCCATAAAGTTTTTTTCATCAATGATTATTGCCTTAATATGTTGAGGGGTATCGCCGAGAAAATGTTCTGTAAATGAGTTTTTAGCTATCTTATAAACAAGGCATCCTATTATTGCTATTCCTAAGGTTATCCAAAAAGCATTTTGTATTCTTTTCATTCTGTTTTTGCAATCAAAAAAAACGTGTTCGGCGCTTTAAAGTTAAGCTTTTGTTATAATTCGGCCTGTAAATATTAACGAAAAGCGAGATAATCAAAAGGTAATAAAATAAATGTCGCTTGTTATCCTAAATTAACCGCATTAGCGATAGTAGCGGATACCGGCCCCGCGCATAAGGCCCGTGGCGTATGAGCGGATAGCGCGGCCCAAAGGGAATGCTCTGATTATATTAACGGCTTAGTTTATTAATCCAAAAGGTAGTTGAATAACGTGCAATTAGCGCCATTTTTTACATGATGGTATAGGACAGTTGATTGCGTAAATAAAGTAGGTTTGAAAGTTAAACCGCTCCCGCCATGATACCTAAAAACAAGTTAAAATTAGCGCTGGCTATTGTTGCCATATTTTGTACAAACGTTGTTATAGGCCAGGTAAAAAAAACGCAGCCCAAACAGCATTATGATGTGGCCGCTTTTTTGTACCCCGCTTATGCCACCGGCGATCCACGCCTTCGGCCGTTTTGGCCGCAGGGTATTGGCGAGTGGGAAACGGTTACTAATATGCAACAAAGGTTTCCGGGTCATTACTGGAACAGGCAACCCGCCTGGGGAACGGTTAATGAGGCCGATCCATCCGTAATGTCGATGGAGATAAACCAGGCCACTAAACACGGCGTAAACGTGTTTATTTTTGACTGGTACTGGTACGATGGCCGCCCGTTTATGGAAACCACTTTAGATAGCGGATTTTTAAAGGCTGATAATGTTAACCAGATGAAGTTTTACCTGATGTGGGCCAACCACGACGTGGTAAATACCTGGGATACCCGCCTGAACAAATACCACGAAGATAATGTGATCTGGACAGGCAAGGTAAGCCGGGCCGAGTTTGAAAAGATCTGTAAACGCAACATCGAAAAATACTTTAAGCTTCCCCAATACTATAAAATTGATGGCAAACCGGTATTTATGATCTACGATCTGCCGCAGCTTATTACCGGGCTTGGCGGTGTGGAACAGGCTGCCGACGCGCTCACCTGGTTTAAAAACGAAACGAAGAAGGCAGGTTTTCCCGGGTTGGAATTGCAATTAACCATGTGGTCTATCAACGTAAATTACAGCGGTTTTGACGGCGGCAAGACAAAAAATCCCGAAAATGCTTTTGTGAAAAAGCTGGGCTTTACCAGCGCAACCCATTACCAGTTTGCCCATTTTGTAAATGTTGATGACGATTATATGCATATCCTTGATGGTGTTAAAAAAGAATGGGCCAGGATAGATACTACTTTTGAGCTTACCTATTACCCGCACATCAGCGTAGGCTGGGATAACAGCCCCCGCACCGGGCAAAGCGCCGTGGTGAAAAACAATACGCCTGCCAACTTTGAAAAAGCGTTACGCATGGCCAAAGGCTTTGCCGATGCCCACCCCAAACAAGCCCCTCTTATCACCATTAACAGCTGGAACGAGTGGACAGAAACCAGTTACCTGGAACCGGATAACGTGTTTGGGTATGGATATTTGGATGCTGTTAAAAAGGTTTTTGTTGATGGGGAATAGGTTGATTAGTCGCTACCGCAAGGTTCTGCCTTGTGGTCAATTAGAAAGGCAAACGCTATGCCGACCTCGTTTCTATTGATTTACCCTGACAGGAGCGGTCTTTCTATCAATTATAAAGCATCCACCCACAAATACAATTGCGGCCAAAACGCATAGCACAATGTAATAGGGCATTCCCAACAGGTTTAAAAGATCCTGCTTGTTTTTTGGTAAAAACACAAATAGCATCACGAGGCCATTATTGGTAGCATGAATGATCATTCCCGGTATCACCGATTTTGTTTTATAAAATATCCAGCCCAAAAACAAGCCTGAAAAAAAGGCGGGTAATGCCTGCCATGGATTAAGGTGGATGAGCGCGAAGAAAAGGGCCGAGATCAGGATGGCTTTATACGGAGGATAGTTTTTTAACAGGCCACCTAAAACAATTCCACGACAAAGGAGCTCTTCCATAATGGGAGCGGCAATAACCACACTGATAATGGAAAAAACATCCTTAGTAAAAATGTCTTCAAAAAACTTTTGTACCGAAGGCGGCATAGGTAATATGTCTGAAATGCGTTCTATCCCAACTACTAATCCCAATGTGGTGATGATGATTACCGGGAAAAGCCAACCAGAGATTTTATTAAAACTAAGGCTGAAAGAGTTGCCCTCCTGTTTTTTGCTTTTTTAATGGCATATCTTATGGTGAATAACAAACTAAAAATGTATCCCAACAAATTAACAAAGGGTTTTAGCAATGGCGGCCTCCACTCTAATCCCTTCGCTATAGACAGTAAAACAAGTAATACTATTGATCCGAGGATAGAATAAAAAAGCAGCACAAAAAACAACCTGATTATGGATTTGCCATCAGGATAGGCGGGCTTTAGAATTTCGCGGTCAAAAGATTCATTGATGAGCAGGCTTTCAGGTTCGGGTTGATTCATACACAAATATTATAAACAATATTAATATAATGGTTATGACTTAGCTTAATATTGGTGACAGGGCCTGATTAACGGTGGTGACACTATTTTGTCAGTAATTGCGCGAATTTGAGCTAAATTATGCCGGTTTTACGCTAAATGCCTGATACGCAGATATTAAAGTGTTCCATCGTGTTGGTTTTTAAATAATCTTAATGTCCTGGTTATCAGCGATGAAGGCGTTCGGGGTGTTCCAGGCGTTCCACACGTTCCGATGGAACACCCGCTGAAAAAACTCGGCCTAATACCTGGTATTTTCGCCCGCTTTAAGATAAAATTCGCCCATAATTGGCTAATCGCGGGTTTAGGCTTGCAGATGGATAATACTTATATTGAGATGCGGTAATATGCCGTGTTTTTAATTGTATTTCAACCCATATCGCATGTATCTAAAAATACCACATCGCCATTTAAAAAGCTTTCTAAAGCCCCTGGTTTTCACCATCGCCGCAGGGCTGGCATTATTGATCCCATATCAAATCTCGGCCCAAACTGCGCAACAAAAGTCGGCCCTGTATGAGCAGGCCAGCGAGGTGTCGGGCCTGGTGATCCAGTACGGGCGGGACGTGAACGCCATCCGCGATTTTTATTCGCCCTATACCGCCATTGACGGTTATACCGATCAATCGGTACAGGTATCGCCAGAAGAAAGCAAGCGCCTCACCGAAATAGCCAACGATTACCTGGAAAAGCTCAAACAAACCGATTTTGACGGCATGAGCATCTACGGTAAGGTAGATTATACGCTGCTAAAAAAACAGATAGTTTATGACCTGGGTGCCATCAACCTTGATGCCAGCGAATACAGCAAAATAGCCGGCTACATTCCCTTTGCTGATGAAATTTACCAGCTGGAAAAAAAGCGCCGTCGTGGTATTTATGTTGATGGGCAGGAAGCGGCACTACAGCTTAACAATATTTTAAAAGAAGTTAAATCCGCCCAAACGGCTTTTGCCGCCGTTAAATCATTAGATATGCCATTGGCCCGCAAAGGCAAAGCCGCGGCGCGGGGCTTAAGCCGCCGCCTTAAAAGCTTCTATGATTTTTACATGGGCTACGATCCTAATTTTACCTGGTGGATGCCTAAGCCCTACAAAAACCTCGATTCTGCATTGAATATGTATGCCGATCAGCTGATGAGCAAGGGCAAAATAAGCACCACACAAAAGCCCGATAGCAGTGGCATTAAAGGTGTGCCCATTGGTAACGACGAATTAGTGCGCCAGCTTAAAGCCGAAATGATTCCTTACTCGCCACAGGAACTCATCGCGTTAGCCAATAAAGAATTTGCTTTTTGCGATAAGGAAATGCTGAAAGCCAGCAATGAAATGGGTTTTGGTAACGATTGGCACAAGGCGCTTGAAAAAGTAAAGAACAGCTATGTGCCCGCCGGTCATCAGCCAGAGGCCATCCTCAAATTATACAACGACGCCCTATCGTTCATCAAGGCGCGCGACCTGATCACCATACCGCCGCTTGCCGAAGAAACCTGGGGTATGACCATGATGACGCCCGAACGCCAGCTGGTTAACCCCTTCTTTTTAGGCGGATCGGAGATCATTATCAGTTACCCCACCAACACCATGAACGAGGCCGATAAGCTCATGAGCATGCGAGGTAATAATCCTTATTTTTCGCGCGGTACAGTGCAGCATGAACTATTGCCCGGCCATAACCTGCAATACTTTATGAACAGTAGGTACAAGCCTTACCGTGATATGTTCAGTACGCCGTTTTGGATTGAAGGATGGTCGTTATACTGGGAGTTGTTACTGTACGATCAAGGCTTTGCCAAAACGCCAGAGGAACGCATAGGGATGATGTTTTGGCGCATGCACCGCTGCGCCCGTATCATTTTCTCGCTCAACTATCACTTAGGCAACTGGACACCGCAGCAATGTATCGATTTCCTGGTCGACCGTGTGGGCCACGAGCGCGCCAATGCCGAGGGCGAAGTGCGCCGGTCGTTTAAGGGCGATTACAGTCCGCTGTACCAGGTTGCATATTTAACCGGTGGTTTGCAGTTGATGAGCCTGAAACGTGAATTAGTTGATGGCGGTAAAATGACCTATAAACAATTTCATGATGCTATAATGAAGGAAAACGCCATGCCGATAGAAATGGTGCGCGCAACTCTCACCAACCAAGCCCTTACCCGCGATTTTACCACACAGTGGAAGTTTTATGATTTTGGAACAAAATAAAAAAATGTAGAGACGCAATATGTTGCGTCTCCCGCGTGCAAATCCAACACGCAAATCGCCCCGGCAAATTCGCCCTGTACAGTTGGAGACGCAAAATATTGCGTCTCTACATTGAAAATCAAAACATAAAAACATAAAAGCCCGGCGTCAGCCGGGCTTTTATGTTAAACATCATCTGCACATCTGAAATCTGCACATCTGCATATCAGGGTTTACTGTACCTGGAACATGTTGTTAAAGTTTGTGCCATCCGGGTAATAGCCAGATATAACCAGGTTGCCATTACGCAGGTTGGTGATCACTTTATCAATATCTGCAACACTGTTAATTGGCGATTTATTGATGCTGGTGATGATAGATCCAACCGGAATTCCAAAGCTATCAAACACACGGCCTTCACGCACCTGGGTTACCAATACGCCCGAGTTTACGTGATATTTGGCTTTTTGTGCCTGGGTTAATGGCTGGAAACTTGCGCCCATTTTGTTAAACAATTCCTCGGCCGATTTTGATACCGCCGCGGTACGGTTAGCAGGTGGGGTTGCATCAGCTTTGAGGGTTACCGCAAAGGCTTTTTCTTTGCCATCGCGCAGTACGGTAAGGTTTATTTTATCGCCTGGCTGCAAGCGGCCAACATGCTCCTGCAGGTCAGATGATTCGTAAACCTGTACGCCTTCTACCTTTTCAATGATATCGCCTTTTTGAAGGCCCGCGGCCTGTGCACCACCGCCGTCAACCAGCTCATTAACGTATAGGCCGGTTGTTTGGTTAACGCCTAATTTTTGCGCCACATCCGGGTTAAGCTCGGTAAAGCTTACGCCCACGTAGCCACGTTTTACGGCACCGTATTTTTTAATATCGTTCAATACTTTTTTGGCCAGGTTAACCGGAATGGCAAAGCCATAGCCTTCATAGGAGCCGGTGTGAGAAGCTATCGCCGCATTAATGCCTATCAGTTCGCCTTTGGTATTTACCAGGGCGCCACCGCTATTGCCAGGGTTAATGGCGGCATCTGTTTGAATGAACGACTCAATAGCCTTGTTCAATTTTGGTGCGGCCTGCTGATTGCGGGTACGGCCAAACGGGTTACTCTCGTCCTGGTTGTCTTCGCTGCCAATGATGCCAATGTTGCGGCCTTTGGCGCTGATGATGCCTGCTGTAACAGTTGAGGTAAGGTTAAAAGGGTTACCCACGGCTAACACCCACTCGCCAACACGGGCATCGTCAGAGTTGCCTAATTTTACAATTGGCAGATCGGTAGCGCTGATCTTGATCAGGGCCAGGTCGGTGTTCGGATCGGTACCAATCACTTTAGCCTCAAAGGTGCGGTGATCATTGGTAGCCACGGTAATCTTGTCGGCTTTTTCAACTACGTGGTTATTGGTAACAATGTAGCCGTCGTTTGAAATAATAACGCCAGATCCCGATGCCATTTGCGGCCCTTGCGGGCGCATACGCTGACCAAACATATCGCCAAACATTTGCTGCAGCTGGTCCTGGCTGCTGCTGCTGCCCTGACTGCTGTAAGTGGTGCGGATGTAAACTACCGCCGGCGTAACAGCCGCCGCGGCCTCTGTAAAATCAAGTGCTCCGGTCGACGATACTACCGGGGCCGAAGGGTTACTGGTAAAATAAACTTTTTGTTTGTCTTCGAAGCTCAGATTATCCGAGTATTTATTCTCGATAACCTTGTATGCGCCTAAAGCCATGGCTCCTCCAACAAAAGCGGTTAATAATGTTAAACCAATCTTTTTCATCTTTATATTTGCCTTTCTTTATTTTGTTTATAATTAACAAATCAAATTTAATACCATATAGACTACATAATCAACGATAAGTTATCATCGATTGTGTTAAATTTTGTTAAAATGATTTTACTGAATTTAAATTTCGGATTTGAGATGTTCGATTTCGGAATTTAGAAGCAAATGAAGTCTCCCCTACAGGGAGGAGATTTAGAGGGGGCTAACTAAATTACATTATTGTGAAGATACGATTTTATAAATACCAGGGTGCCGGCAACGATTTTATATTGGTTGATAACCGCGAAAACATTGTTGATCATAACAATCCTAAGCTGATTGAGCGCCTGTGCGACCGTCGTTTTGGGATCGGTGGCGACGGTGCAATGTTTTTGCAAAGCAAAGAGGGGTTTGATTTTGAAATGGTTTATTACAATGCCGATGGCCAGCCCAGCAGCATGTGTGGTAACGGGGGGCGCTGCATTGTAGCCTTTGCCAAATTTTTAGGGGTGATAGGTGCCGAAACTGAATTTTTGGCGGTTGACGGGCCACATAGTGCCAAAATTTCTGCCGAAGGCGATTGGGTGAGCCTGCAAATGATAGATGTTGATGAGCTAAATACCGACCTGGGCGCTTACGTACTCAATACGGGATCTCCGCATTACGTGAAATTAGTTGACGACCTGGAGAGCCGTGATGTATTCCATGAAGGCAAGGCCATCCGCAACAACGCTACCTACCGCGAAAAGGGCATCAACGTAAACTTTGTTGAACCGATGGATAAGGGATATTTTGTACGCACGTTTGAGCGTGGTGTTGAGGATGAAACCTTCGCCTGCGGTACAGGTGTTACCGCTGTAGCCTTAGCCATGGCCAGCCATAACCAGCAAACCGGTCACATAGATACACCGATAAAAGTATTAGGCGGTAACCTCAATATCCGTTTTGATTACGATGGCAAAGTGTTTACCAATATATTTTTAGAAGGCCCTGCAGTGCAGGTTTTTGATGGCGACGTAGAGATATAAACCAACGGTGATAAAAAATAAAAGGCCGTGCATTTGTTTGCACGACCTTAGCAGTATTAACTGAAATTATATAAAGAACGACAACAAATCAATTTGGATTTTTTACAGGGGCGCTGCCTGTTCCCGGAGGATTTAACACCGTTTCATCTGCCGGCACATCCCAGTAATCAAGAAAGTTGTAGTTGATGGTAGCATGTGTGTTCAAAACGCCCGCAGGGGTTAGTACAACGCAATTGGTACGGCCGCCACCTTTTGATATGTCGTAAATAACGCCCCATCTGCGGGCATCGTAAAACGCGGTACCTCTAAATAATAACGCCAAACGTCTTTCTTTTCTTAACTCTTCCAGTGCCTGTGTTAAAGTAAGGCCCGTGCCCGATACTTTTGCAAGGCCTGCGCCCTGGTAAGTACGTACATTATCAATACTTGCCAAACCAAGGTCAATTTTGCCGGTGTAGATGAGTGCTTCAGCTTTCATTAATTCATTTTCTTCGTAACTGCCGGCCATATACACTTCTTGTTTGCCCGGTGTTTTATTAGCTATCTGGATAGCGCCGGTATTAGGCACAGAATCAAGCTTGGCATCATACAATTTCCACCTGGTGCTAAAGGTGAAACCACCTACCTGGTTGTAAAAAGGCTTTACCTGCAAAAAGTTTTGTGTTTTGCGTTTATCCCCGGTCTTGATATCCTGTACCAATCTTTCGCTTATGGTAAAGCTGCTGGCGGTTTCATCGCCAGAGGTATTGGCTGCTACCGAGCCGCCGCCTGCCGAAAATACATAGTTATTTGCTGTGGTCCAGCCGGCAAATACATTATCTGATGAGATAATACCCGCATTGGTTAGGGTAAGTATGCTTGCCCAGTTATCGGCTGTCATGGCCGATGTTTTGGTGTTTACCAGCAGGTTACGCGCCAATAAAGTGTTTATGCTATGGATAAACATTTCGGGAGTAGGCACCTGTGAGTTTCCTGTTTGGAAAAACGAAGGGAGCAGCGACTTCATTAAAGTGGTATAAGCATCTGTACTGCTGATTGATTTCAGAAGCGTTGCTGCCTGGTTCAGATTTTTATTTGATTCGGCAATTAAAGCCGCGCTGGTAACGTAAGTGCTGTTTGTGGCACTTACTGCATCGTTAATAAGACCGGCGTAATAAACCGAGCCCAACCTGGCATAAGCATAACCTTTCCACCAGTAGGCCCATGCTTTATAGGTAGCCAGTTTGGTTGCAGCATCGCCGGATAAAGGTACGCTACCAGCAAGTGCCAGGATTTGATTGGCTGCGTTGTTTAAACCGTACATACTTTGCCACTCGTAGTAAAACATGTTGGTGCCTTGCTTATCGCGGGTATTATTAAGGCGTAAGTTGGCAATTTGCGGCTGTGGGTTGGTTACTCTTGATCCGTCGTCCAGTATAGCATAATCCGGTACGTTTACAAGGTTTACGTTTTGGTTTGATGCCTGCGCAGAAACATCATCGGCAAGTAATTCATGATAGCCGTAGCAAAGCGAGAAAAAACTATCGCCTAACCAGCCGTCGCCGTTTACAAAACCGTTAATGTAAATACTTCCTGATGCCAATGAGGTGAGGCCGCTTTCGGTTTTTGCCTGTTCAAGTGTCGGCGAATTGGGGTTTTTAACATCCAGTTCTTTTTTGCACGATGATGATACCATACTGCCGGCCAACAGTACCGATGTTACTATATATTTATATTTTTTCATTTCTGTTTAGTTAAATTCAATTAAAACCCAAGATTTATGCCCACCTGGTATGATTTGTTGTTTGGCGTTGAGTCATGGTCAACTCCCCTGTCAAACGGTGAGTTTGATGCTCCCGAGCTGATTTCAGGGTCAAAACCGGTGTATTTGGTAAAGGTTAAGATGTTGCGCCCGGTGAATGTTAAAACAGCCTTTTTGAATACTTTACCGCCAATGTATTTCGAGAAGTCGTACCCAAGGTAGATGTTCCTTAATCTTAAAAACGACGCGCCTTCATAAAAATAATCCTTGGTTCCGTTCCTGGCACCGTTCCTGGCGCCAATGATATCGGCGTAAGCGCTTCTGTAGTATGCCGTGTAAGCGCCAGAAGTACCCCCTATGTTTACAGCTTTATCATAATCACCACTTATACCATCCCGGTATTGCCATTCTTTGGTTTGGTTATAAAGGTGGCTGCCATAAACCCAATCAAACTGAAAACCGAATGAAAGTGACTTGTAGTTAAAGTTGTTGATAAACGACGCGTTAAACTTAGGGTTCGGGTCGCCAAATGAAGTAGCCTCGCTTGCAAACTGAATGCCTTTTGTCGCTATGTTAACAACCCGGCCATCTACAATGGTGTATTTGCTGTAATCGGCCGGCAGTATGTATGGCACACCCGCGCTGTTTGTTTCGCTAAGGCTTGTTAAGGCTTTGTTGCCAAATATCTGACCTATTTTTTGTCCTGCGGCCAGGGTTAACTGGGTACTGCCTGCGGCGGTTGCAAGAATGATTGGCGCACCACTTGTGCTGGTGATAGTAGTAGTGGCTTTGCTGAAGTTTGTGGTAAAGCTCCAGTTAAAGTCCTTTGCTTTAAGTATCATCAGGTTTACTGATGCTTGTATACCGTGTGATGCAAGGCCTATCGCGTTGGTTTTTATTTGTGTACCTCCGGTTGATGGTGGTGTATTAATGTTATAGATAACATTGTTTGCTTTGCGGTTCCAATAGGTGCCGCTTACATTTATTTCGCTAAACCAGTTACCGGATGATCCTTTGATGGCTATATCTGTACCAACTTCATATTCTTTGGAAACCTCTACCTTTAAGTTGGGATTGGCCAGTGAGGTAGGTAAGTTAAAGGTAAGCGCTGTACCTATATTGCCAGGGTTAATAGTTGGATACCTGTCAAAAGGCTGCGGCTGTGTACCGGCCTCGCCGTAAGCGCCCCTCACTTTGAACTCGGGGATAAGGTCGCCTAATTTTGAGTTTTTCCAGAAATCAAAAGAAGACACCCTGATGTATGCATTGGCATTTGGAAAAGTAAATGGTTTTGAACCCCCGCCAAATGCAGATGAATAATCGCTTCTGAAACCCCCTGCCACACCTGCATAATCGCCGAAATCAATTTTTTGGTTTACATAAAAACCATACGTGATAAAGGGCTGGGTATAATCATATGATACCGCCTGGGTTGCTGTTTGGTTAAAGTTATAAATGGCGTAAACCGGTAACTCTAAACCATAGGTGTTAAAATATTTGTCGACATTTTTACGGTAGTCATAGCCTAACAATGTAGTTGTTGTGATAGGTACGTTGATATGAAAATCTTTTTCAAAATCGGTTTTAATGATAGCCGAACCGTTGAAGTTTTGAAAGGTGGTGCTGTTGGTGTTTTTATCCAGCTCGCCGTTAGGGTTGGCGGCATAAGCGCCATAGTATGATCCAAGATCAATAGCGGTAAGCGTTGCCGACTGGTTTTTGAAGATGGTATTCTGCTCGGTGTGCTGGTAGTTAAGGCCGTATTTGGCGTTTAAAGAGATGAATTTGTTGATCTTATAATCAGCCTGGAAGCTTTGTAGCAGGTCTTCGCGGTTAGCTACCCTGCTTGCCCATTGGGTATAGTAGTTAGGGTTTGATCCGTTTACGCTCACTGTACCTGAGTTTAACGAGAGCGGGTAACTTCCGTCGGCATTTTTTTGATTGAAATCATAGTAAGGCGAAGCATTCAATACGTCAAAAATACCGCCGGCATTGCCTATCCCGTAGTTGGGGTTGATTGTGTTTTTGGTATAAATAAGCTGAGTGGTTGACTGGATGGTAAAACCCTTGAACAATTCGGCACCAACATTGGCGGTTAAGTTTGTTCTGTCGTTATAACCATTATTGCGGATGTTACTTTGTTGATGGTTATTTGATAACGTTAACGCGTAATTAGATTTTTCACTTGCACCAGAAATACCTACGCTGTTATTGGTGGTATACGCTGTTTTAAATAACTGGGCAAGATGGTCATAATATTTTAAGTTAGTGCCGTATTGCTGATGGGCAATATTTAAAGGGTTCGACATTGCTGTCGGCGCGCCATTTGAAGGATCGGCGCCATAAGCCCATTGGATGCCAAGGTACCGGCCATCCTGGTTTCTTACAATAGGTTTGTTGTCGGCATCTATAAATATGCCGCTGGCGTTAGTTGCAAAGCTGCTCAGTTTTGCCTGGTGTACATCGCCAAGATTTAAGTAGCTGCCAGCGCTTACACTTGACGAAACATCTATCCGGGTTTTACCTAATTTGCCCTTTTTGGTAAATACCTGTATAACGCCATTGGCGCCTTGTGCGCCATAAATGGTTGAGGCGGCGGCACCTTGAACGATCTCGATGTGGTCAACAGTAGCCGGGTCAAGCTGAGTGATATCTGTAGTACGTGATTCAACTCCATCTACCAATATCATTGGCGATGTACTGCCTTGTACCGTATTGATACCTCTTAGCACAATGTTGGTTTTTGCACCTGGGGTACCATCAACAGATGAGATCTGCGCGCCGGGAACCAAACCTATTAAGCCCTGGTCAATTGATGCCTGGGGCGAGGATGACAAGCTTTTCCCGGAAACGGCTTCTACAGAAATACCCAGTTTTGCCTTGTTGGTGGCAACGCCCGATCCTGTTACCACAACTTCGCTCAGGGCTTTAAAGTCATTGGCGAGGGCCACGTTTACTACGTTGCCTTCAACCGGTACTTCGGTTTTCAGGTATCCGATAAAGGAAAAGACAAGAGTTGCGCCAGACGAGGGTACGTTTAACGAAAACTTACCTGTGCCGGATGTTTGTGTGCCGGTATGTGTACCTTTTATGGAAACACTTACCCCCGGGATGGGTAAACTGTCGTCTTTACTTGTTACGGTACCGGTAATTGTTCGATTCTGGGCGTAAGCGTACTGGCAAAATAAGGCCAATAGCATCCCGATCAAGTTTTTGAGGAAACTTTTTTTCATGCTTAAATCAGTTAAATAGTTAATAGTGTTCAATTACAATATACATTGTAACAAACGCATTACAATTCATCGTGTGATTTTTAGCATTAAGGCAAAAAGGGGCGGGGATTTTAGGGGGAATTAATGCTTTTTGTAAATTTTATATTACAATATTAAAGAAATGTTAATATAAGTTGAATTTGCGACGATAATTAAAACGTTTTACCTTGTTTTATTAGGCAATAAAATGGCAAACTTAAACGTTAAAGTAAAAATGAGTTGATTGTGTATGGATTTATGTTGAGTGAAATAGTCTTTTTAATCTATTTTGATGGAATAAAATTTATTTTGATAAGTTAAAATATAAAAAAGCTCAAAATAGTGTAAGTTTTAATATTAAAAGATTAATATTTAATCCATTTTATAACAAATTGTTCACTTTTATTTCAACAATTTAAATACACTAAGTATGCTTCAGCAGAAAATTGTTCATCTCCAGGAGGGACAACTATATTGGAGCGATACAAACATAAAAAAGGCCACAAACGTTACGCTTGTGGCCTTTTGTTTAAATAAATGGTAGTCTTATTCTAATTCCTCTAAGTTGGCGGCAGCGGGCTCATCTAAAAACCATTCTGTTTCGCCTACAATAGAGTCAATCAGTTGGGCAGGATATTCTTCAATATCCTCGTCATCCTCCAGTACGTGGTGTACGGCTATTGCTTTGCCTTCGCCGTAAACTAAGAACGCAATGTAGCGTGCATCGTTAATGAGCGGCGCATTTAACGTAATACGCCATACCTGCTGATCCTCCAGCCATACTTCCTTTACGCCTGGCGTGGTATCGTGCAATACCGGTGTGTGCGGGAATAACGACGCGGTGTGCGAATTATCGCCCAGGCCTAATAATACCAGGTCAAAACTCAACTCTTCTTCATCAAAAAAGGTTGAGATCATTTGCCAGTATTTTTCAGCGGCTTCGGCAGGTTCAAATGTGGTGTCAACCGCGAAAACGTTGGCCGGACTGATCAACAAAGGGTCAAACAAGGCTGTTTTAGCCATCAGGTAATTGCTGTCCTTATGGGTTTGGGGCACATTGCGCTCATCGCCAAAAAAGAAATAAACCTTCGTCCAGTCTACCTGGTCGGCATAACTGGTTGAGGCCAGCAATTCGTAAAGTTTTTTAGGCGAGCTGCCACCTGATAACGCTACGGTGAATTTGCCCCTTGCGGTTATCGATGCATCGGCTATTTTAACAAAATAATCTGCCAGCGCCATCAGCGTTTCGTCGGCAGTATTAAAGATATTTAAATTCATATTTTATTTTTCGGTGGTCTGAGGTCTGGAATCAGAGGTCGGTGGTCTGAGGACTGAATTAAGAATAAGATATTTCACTTTCAGACCTCAGACCACACACCTCTGACCTCAGATGGATTATTATTTCTTTCCATTAACCGGTAAGGTAAACCAGTTATAACCATCGCGGGCAATTAAGGCCTCGGCAGCTTCTGGTCCCCATGAATCGGCAGAATAATTAGGGAAATTTAAACTCTTTTTATGTTGCCATGTACTTAGTATCGGCATTACCAATTCCCATGCTGCTTCAACCTGGTCGCCACGCATAAACAGCGTTTGATCGCCCATCATGGTATCCAGTATCAGTGTTTCGTAAGCTTCTGGTGCCTGGTTGGTGTAGGTACCTTTATAATCAAACACCATATCAACAGCGTTTAGTACCATATCAATACCAGGGCGTTTTGCCTGCACTTGTAAACGGATGCTCATTTCTGGCTGTATGCTGATGATCAGCCTGTTTTGCTGCCAGCTTTCGGTAGACTCGGCAGGGAATATCATGTGCGGCACATCTTTAAACTGTATAGTGATCACAGATGATGACTGGTGCATTCTTTTACCTGTACGTAAATAGAATGGTACACCTTGCCAGCGCCAGTTATCAATAAAGAATTTAATGGCTGCAAAAGTTTCGGTATTTGACTCCGGGTTAACCTTAGGTTCTTCGCGGTAGCCCGGTACTTCCTTGCCTTTCATCCAGCCGCTGCCGTATTGGCCTCTTACTGCCGAATTACGTACATCCTCTGGTGTAAATTTGCGCATGGCTTTTAATACATCAACCTTGCGGTCGCGTACTTCATCGGCGCTAAAGCTAACCGGTGGTTCCATGGCTATGTGGCAAAGTAATTGCAACAGGTGATTCTGGATCATATCCCTCATGGCACCGCTGCCATCGTAATAATCACCGCGTTCTTCAACGCCTAATTGCTCGGTAACCGAGATCTGTACATGCTCAATATAGTTACGGTTCCATAGCGGCTCCATAATGGAGTTGGCAAAACGGAAGGCCATAATATTCTGAACGGTTTCTTTACCCAGGTAATGGTCAATACGGTAGATCTGGCATTCGTCAAAGATGCTCTTCAACAACGCATTCAGTTCCTTAGCTGTTTCCAGGTCATGACCGAATGGTTTTTCAATGATGATCCTTACACGTTTTTTATCCTCGGCCAGTTTGGCTTTTGAAATATTTGACGCAATGATTGGGAAGAAATTTGGTGCTACCGCAAGGTAAAACAACACGTTTGCCTTGGTTTTCCACTCGGCATTGTGTTTATCAATACGTTTGCCAAACTCTTTGTAGGTTTCGGCGTCGGTGGCATCTGATACCTGGTAGTAAATGTTATTTACAAACTCGGCCCATTTTTTCTCGTCGGTTTTACCGCTGCGCGAAAACTGGTTAATATCGTTATGCAGGTTTTCCCTGAATTGTTCGTCGGTAAGTTTGGTACGACCTGTTCCAATTATCGAAAATTGTTTAGGCATCCAGCCATCTAAAAATAGATTGTAAAGGGCTGGTGCAATTTTCCGGGAATTTAAATCGCCGGTGCCGCCAAAAATAATAAATATGGTAGGCTCCGATTTGGTGGTTGTGCTCATTGTGATTTTATTTTGTGAACAAGATTTTTGGGACAAAGGAGCAAGGATTTTTGGAACAAGGATTAAAGAGCAATTTCTTAAATCCTCAACCTTGCCATCCTTATTCTTTACTCCCCCAAATCCTTGCTCTTTTGTCCTTTCGTCTTTACTCTATTACTCTGCTTTGGTCCACTGTGTATGGAAGGTGCCTTCCTTGCCAATCAGCTCATAAGTATGCGCGCCAAAATAGTCGCGCTGGGCCTGGGTAAGGTTTGATGGCATCCTTGCACTGCGGAACGCGTCAAAGTAGCTTAATGATGCAGCGTAGCCTGGTGTAGCTATACCTGCTGCAATAGTTTTTGATAATAATGTTCTGATACCTTTTACAGAACCTTCAACCAAAGCTGCCACATTGCTATCTAACAGCAAATGCTCCAAACCGGAGTCTTTTTCGTAAGCTTTAAAAATATCGTTCAGGAATTTTGAGCGGATGATACAGCCGCCTCTCCATATCTTGGCAATTTCGCCTAAGTGAAGATCGTATTTATACTCGGCAGATGCATTTGAAAGCAATTGCATGCCTTGGGCATAGCTAACAATCATGGTGAAGTAGAAAGCCTGCTCCAATGCAACAAGTATTTCTTCTTTATCAGCATCAAAAACAATTTCTTCGGTAGCGTAAATAGCGGCAGCTTTTTCGCGCAGTTGTTTGTATTTTGACATATCGCGCATAGATACCGAAATATCAACAGTCGGGATTGGGGCCTGCAGGTCCATAGCCACTTGTGATGTCCATTTACCGGTACCTTTGGCGCGGGCCTCGTCCTTAATATCATCTAACAACAAATGATCAGTTCCCGGGGCTTTAAAGGCAAAGATATCTTTGGTAATATCTAACAGGAATGATTGTAAACGGCCTTCGTTCCATTGGGCAAATACCTTTTGCATGGCATCATTGTCCATTTTAAGGCCTTTTTTCATTACCTCGTAGGTTTCGGCAAGTAATTGCATTAAACCGTACTCGATACCGTTGTGCACCATTTTTACAAAGTGGCCAGATGCACCCGGACCAATATAAGTTACGCATGGCGCACCATCAACTTTAGCTGCAATAGCTTCAAAGATAGGCTTCATTACGTTATAGGCTTCTTTATCGCCACCCGGCATCATGCTTGGGCCACGACGGGCACCCTCTTCGCCACCAGATACGCCCATGCCAAAGAAATGCAGGCCGATAGCCTCCAAAGCATCAACACGGCGGTTGGTATCTGTAAAGTGCGAGTTACCGCCATCAATTAAAATATCGCCTTTCTCCAATAACGGAATAAGTTCCTCAATTACGGCGTCTACAATTTTACCGGCAGGTACCAGCATCATAATGGCACGTGGCGTGGTAAGGCTTTGTATAAATTCTTTTACGTCGCCAAAGCCTTTAGCGGCCCTATCGCCTGCTTCTTCATTTAATGATGCTACTTTAGCGGCATCTTTATCATGCCCGGCTACTGCAAAGCCATGATCGGCCATGTTTAGTAGTAAGCTGCGGCCCATAACGCCTAAGCCTATCATGCCAAAAGCATATTTATCTGTTGTTGCGCTCATGTTGTTTTGAGGTTTTCTTTTTTAAGGTCTTCTAATATTTTTTTGGTGGTTTCGAAGCTGGTATGCTGAAACGAGCGGATGCCCAGCTTTTGAGCCGTGGTAACAAACATTTGTCTATCGTCAAAATATACGCATTGTTGCGGCGATACCTGGGCAATACCCATGGCCAGCTGCCATATGCCCGGATCTGGCTTGCGCATTTTTACCTCGCACGATGATACAAACGCATCAAAGCACTCGTGTAGTTTAAACTTGCGCACCCGGTAATCATTAAGCTCTTTACCTTCGTTATTCAAAGAAATAATACGGAAGCCACAGTCTTTTTTCCACTCTTTTAACCATTGCAGCATATCGGGCAGCTCAACCGAGGTAGAGAAAATAAAATCTTTAAAATCCTCGCGTACAAAATCCCTGGGGTGGTTAAATATTACCGTATCCAGGTACTCGTCAAGCGTGATACTGCCAATTTCATATACGTTGAAAATGAAATTGTGCAGGGCATTTACTTCGGCGTAATCAAGATTAAACCTTTTTGCCGCTTCCTCGCGTGCTTCGTGCCCCCAGCCGTTTGACAGCAAAATGCCGCCCACGTCAAAAAAAAGGATCTTCAGATCTGCAACTTCCATAGGTGTGTAAGTATTATTTGTTTTTTTGATCTTCGATAGCTTTTAACAGCTTTTCAAAAGGCTTGTTAAATTTCTCGATGCCTTCATCCTCTAATTGCTGAGTGATAGCGTCAAGATCAATACCCAGGTCTTTCAATTTAGCTAAGGTTGCAGTTGCTTCATCTAAACCAGCTTCTAAAGTATTTGCGGCAATACCATGCGCGCGGAAAGCGTCAACAGTTTCCAATGGAACGGTATCAACAGTATCCGGGCCAATTAATGCCTCAACGTATTTGGTGTCTTTAAATGCAGGGTTTTTGCTGCCTGTACTTGCCCAAAGCAAACGCTGTGGCTGCGCGCCTTGTGCGGCAAGTTTTTGCCACCTTTCGGTGCTGAATACCCTTTTGTAAATTTCGTATGCTTTTTTAGCTGACGCGATAGCAACCTCGCCAAGTAAATCTGTAGCTCCTTTTGCCTCCAATAACGGATCAACAATAACGTCGATACGGCTCAGGAAGAAGCTGGCTACTGATGATATGTGCGCAATTTTATGGCCTGCAGCTAAATGCTCCTCTAAACCGGCAATATAAGCTTCGGTAACGGCTTCGTAACGTTCCAAACCAAAAAGCAGGGTAACGTTAATGTTAATGCCTTTTGCAATTGACTGCCTGATAGCAGCCAAACCCGGTTGTGTACCAGGGATTTTGATCATTACGTTTTCGCGGTCAACTTTTTTCCAAAGTTCTTCTGCCTGTTTAGCGGTACCTTCGGTATCTAAAGCTAAAAATGGAGAAACTTCTAAACTTACGTAACCGTCAACTTTGTTTGATTCATCGTACACGCCTTTGAACAAAGCGGTAGCATTCTGAATATCTTTAACAGCTAATTCAAAAAATAAAGCTTCGTTATCTGAAGTGGTTTTAGCTAATTCCTTAATATCGGCATCATAATCAGAGCTGCTGGTTATTGCCTTTTCAAAAATGGCCGGGTTTGAGGTTACGCCTCTAACGCCATCTTCGTCAATTAATTTTTGCAGTTTTCCGGATGCCATGATCTCGCGGTCGATGAAATCAAGCCAGATACTTTGTCCGAAATCGTGTATCTGTTTTACATTGTTGGTTGCCATATTGGTCTGTTTAAAAATTATATTTTTTATTGGATTGAATTTATAAACCTGCGAATGCCTATTAACTTAATAGATATTTGTGCAAATGTATTCGTTTGATCCGTTTTGTAAAGTTGTTTGTTAATATTCTGTTTATTGTAAGCCAAATATCATCATTCGGTTACAGTAAAGTAACAATGTTAAGTATTTGACGCCACTAAAATGTCCAGGTTGTAGCCTATAAATAATCCGCTTTCAATAACACCGGTAATGCCTTTAATATCTTTTTCCATGCTTAGCGGCACTTCATTAAAATGGCAATCTAAAACCATGTTATTGTTTTCGGTAATGATTGGTCCGTCTTTGCCTTTTGCCGGCCTAACCACTATGCTGTTAGCCCCTAACTTTTGCAGTTCAGCTTCTACATGCAACAGGGCCTGCGGAAACACTTCAATAGGAATAGGAAAGTTAGTACCTATCTTATCCACTATTTTAGAGTCGTCCACAATGATGTAGTTCACCGGGCTTGATGCTATCAAAAGCTTCTCTTTAAACATCGCCCCGCCGCGGCCTTTAATTAAACTGTTGTTAGGGTCAACTTCGTCGGCACCATCAAATAACCAGTCGGGTTTATGTTCAAACAGTGTGGTAAGCGGAATGCCCAGCTTGGTGCAAAACATCGAGATTTCTAACGACGTTGGGATAGCTAAAACGTTTAGCTTCTCGGCCTTGATCCTATCGGCAATAGCTAACAAAGCCATATACACAGTAGATCCCGAGCCTACACCAAGCACATCGCCATCCTTTACCTTAGCGGCAATTTGCTGCGCTACCTTTTGTTTGCCACTCGGATTAATAATTTCCGATGACCACTTCAGGTTTTCAATAAGATTACTATTCCAATCCATCTTTTTAGTATCAAGTAGTTAGTATCAAGTATCAAGATGCTGATACTTATGGATAAGAGCGAGTACCAAGTATGCAATCATGTCTTTATACTTGATACTCGCTACTTGATACTATAATAAAGCTTTAGCCCTGGCCACTACATTATCCACTGTAAAGCCAAAGTGCTTGTACAGGTCTTCGGCCGGGGCCGATTCGCCAAAGGTGGTCATGCCAAGCATGTCGCCCTCGTCGGTAGTGTATTTATGCCAGCCCATTGGCGATGCCATTTCAACAGCTAAGCGTTTTTTGTATGCTTTGGGGAATACCGACTCTTTGTATGCAGCATCCTGTTTTTCAAACAATTCCCACGATGGCATACTTACCACTCGGGTTGAAATACCTTCGGCCTCTAACTTAGCCTGCGCATCCATGATCAAAGCAACTTCAGAACCTGTTGCCATTAATATCAAATCCGGGTTTTTGCTGGCTTCAGATAATACGTAGGCTCCTTTTTCAAGATTTTCTGCCTTGCCGTATTTATCCTGGTCAAGGATAGGTAAGCCCTGGCGGGTAAACACCAATACAGTTGGACCGCCTTTTTTCTCGATAGCTACACGCCATGCATGCGCGCTTTCGTTGGCATCTGCCGGGCGAATGATGGTTACGTTTGGTATAGAACGTAGTGAAGCTAATTGCTCAACCGGCTGGTGGGTTGTACCATCCTCGCCCAAACCAATACTATCGTGGGTATAAACAAATATCGGGCTCACTTTCATAATGGCGGCCAAACGGATTGGCGGGCGCATATATTCAGAGAACATGAGGAAGGTGGCACCAAACGGCAACACCCCTTTGGTTAAAGCCATACCATTTAAAGCCGAACCCATGGCATGCTCACGGATGCCGAAATGGAAGTTACGGCCACCACGGTTTTCTGATGTAAAGGAGTCAAACCCTTTCAGGTTGGTTTCCGTAGATGGGGCTAAATCTGCCGCGCCGCCAATTAAGTTTGGCAGGCCTGCAGCAAGCGCGTTTAATGTTTTACCAGATGCCACGCGGGTAGCCATTTTAGGATCTGATGCTTTAAATACCGGCAATTTATCTAACCAGCCTTCAGGCAGTTCGCCTTTAAACGCGGCTTCGTACTCGGCAGCTAATTCAGGATATTCTTTTTTGTAATCGGCAAATAGTTTGTCCCATTTTTCTTCGGCTGCACCACCGCGGGCACCTTTATCATGGTAGTATTTCAATACCTCATCTGGCACGTTGAATGATTTATCCGGGTCGAAGCCAAAAAACTCTTTAACCAGTTTAATTTCATCGGCACCAAGCGGCGCGCCATGTGAACCTGCAGTGCCAGATTTATTAGGGCTGCCATAGGCGATCAACGAACGTACACGGATCAATGATGGTTTCTGCGCTTCGGCTTTGGCGTTAACCAAAGCTAATTCCAGGGCATGGGTATCATTAACATCCGGTAAATCCTGCACGTGCCAGCCGTATGAACGGAAACGGGCGCTTACATCTTCGTTAAAAGTTATATCAGTAGCACCTTCTATTGATATATGGTTATCATCGTATAAATAAATGATGTTACCTAACTCTAAATGACCAGCCAATGAAGCAGCCTCAGAAGTAACACCTTCCATCATATCGCCATCGCTCACAATAGCGTAAACATGGTAATTAAAAAGATCAAAGCCTGGTTTGTTGTAACGCGCGGCTAAATGTTTTTGCGCTATGGCAAAACCAACACCATTGGCAAAACCCTGGCCCAAAGGACCGGTAGTAACATCAATACCAGGAGCCAAACCGTACTCGGGGTGACCGGCGGTTTTGCTGTTTAACTGGCGAAACTGTTTGATGTCATCTAAACTTAAATCGTACCCGGTTAAATACAAAAAGCTGTATTGCAACATACAAGCATGACCGCATGATAGGATAAACCTGTCGCGGTTTGCCCAATCCGGGTTTTTGGGATTGTAGTTTAATGCTTTTGACCATAAAACGTGGCCCATAGGTGCCAATGCCATCGCTGTGCCGGGGTGACCCGAATTTGCTTTCTGCACGGCATCTGCCGATAAGATCCGTACGGTATCTATTGCTAATTTTTCTATGTCCTGTGTGTTTTCCATTATGTTTAAAGGTATTGTATGTTATTCTGTTGGTGTTGCTACTGCACGTTTGGTTTTGCTTTCATTATCATCAAGCCATAACCTTGCGCCGCCTTTAATGCCATCGGCATTGGTTACAATTTTCATGTTTTTATCCAGCTTAAAAGTAAGCAGGTCTGAATTGCCGCCGCCTATGTATAAAGTATCGTAATTGAATACAGTTTTTAAAATCTCAAAAACCTTTTTCATGCGCTTGTTCCATTTTTCTTTGCCTTCTTTCTCCAATGCCCGTTCGCCAATATAATCGTCGTAATCTTTACCCTCTTTAATAGGCAGATGCGAAAGCTCAAAGTGTGGCAGCAGGTGGCCATCCATCAATAAAGCTGTGCCAAAACCGGTGCCAAGGGTTATTACCATTTCAAGGCCTTTACCGGCTACAACACCTAAGCCCTGCATATCGGCATCGTTTACCACCTGGGTTGGCTTGCCTAAGGCTTCAGTGAGCTTTTTGGCCAAATCAACATCGGCCCATAGCTTGGTGTTTAAATTTGGCGCTGTTTTAACAACCCCGTTTTTTACATAGCCGGGAAAGCCGACCGAAACTTTATCATAAGCCGGGAATTTTTTTATCAGGGTTTTAATGGCGCTTATCATATTGTCGGGACTGGCCGGTGCCGGGGTCGCGATTTTATCATACTCCATTTTTAGTTCGCCCTTGATGTTTAAAATGGTGGCCTTAATGTGTGAACCGCCGATATCGATTGAAAGAATTTTTACCTGAGATGGAGTTGTTTTCATTGAATATAGATTTTAACGCCCTGGAAACCCGGTGTTAACCAGGTAGTTTAACAATTACTGTGCGTAAATATCACATTTTTAATAATATCTGTATGTTAAATTGTATAAATAACACACAGGGCGGTAAGCAGTATAAGTACAAGAGTAAAGTTAGCCCGGATGTTTGCTTTGTCAACAGAAATCTGCAACTATTTACTTAAATGTGGCAAAAATGTGTCATATCGACACAAATGTGCATAACTCCCGGATCTCTTTGCAGCATAGGGATCGGTTTTGAATTCATCGCTGGTTAATTAAACGCTTATCCCCTTTCCCCCGGGGTTACTGTGTGTACACATCTTTTGAAATCGTATCATTAAACAAAAACGTTGTCATTTCGAACCCTTGAAGGGCGGGGTTTTGCGGGGCGAGGGTGAGAAATCTTATACGACAGGCTACGTTTGCTCTTCGCTTGCATAAGATTTCTCTTTCGCCCCCACCTTATACCCCTCCTTCGCTCTATCGAAATGACATTTTTCTTTTTTTAGAAAGATGTAAACACACGGTAGTCTCCCCGGGGAAGAAATTGTGTGAACCCATCACCCTTTGCTGTTTTTGAGCCTTTATTTTAGTGTTATGGTGCCATTGAGAAGCAAAATATTATTGCCAATTGCCGTAAATTTACTATAAAATAAATTTTGATGCTGTTTTGGTGTGTTAAATCGGTGTTTTTTTATTTGATTTGTAAAAAGTAATGCAAATATGTTCTTTTTATCAATAGTTTCATATAAAAACATGATTTAAATCATGTTTTTGGTGTGTTTTTAATAAAAAACACATTTTTACCCGGTTTTATGGTGTGTTTTTGCGAATTCCATATAAAAATGCCCGGTAAATTTTGCGGTAGCGTTATATCTACGTTCAGCTTTTCTTTTCCTTGTTGGTATTTTACAACTATTCTACCATTAGGATGTGGGATTTCGCCGCTAACCACTTTCAGGTTGCCCAGGTGCGGCTCTATTTTTACTTCGCTAAAGCCAGGGGCGTAGCTATCAATCCCTAAAACAGTGCGGTAAAACTCAATATTGGGGCTGGCACCCCAGGCATGGCAATCAGAGCGGTTATGCTCCAGGTCCGAGATTTCGGCCCAGGTTGTTAAGCCCATTTTAATATTGCTGCGCCAAATGTCGAGCCAGTTCATGTATTCATCACCAAAGCCAGCTTTTATTAAGGCCTGGTGCAGGTAGTATTTAAAGTAGATGGTACATTGGGTAAGGGTACTATCAGTCATTAGTTTTTGAGCAAGGGCATGTGCTTTATCGCCGGTTACCATGCCTGTTAAAATTGCAAGCGAGTTGGTATGTTGGGAAAAGAGTTGTTGGTCTTCCACATCGGAGTATAATTGTTTGCTATCTACCCAATATTTTTGTTGTATAGAGCCCTTTAGCGCATAGGCTTTCGCTTTATAAAGTTCGGCCATGATGGGTATACCCAGTTTTGCCTCCATTTGAGAAGCCTGTTGGAAAGCCCAAAGCAATTGCAGGTCTAACAATGCCGAGGAGCCGTTGGTGCTTACAGGGGCTGCGCCAAAATCCCAGCCTTTACCTCCAACCCAGTCGGCAAAGTTCCAATATGGTGTGTTTTTTAGCGAGCCGCCCGTTTGTTGATATCTGCCAAAAAAAGCAAGTATATCTTCTACCCCCTGTAATTTACTTTGCACAAAGTTGCTATCTGGTCGGTACATCCAATAATCATGAAGCATGCCGATGTACCACAAAGAAAAAGTTGAAATGATTTGGGGCGAAAATGACGGATGGCGGCTTAGGGTAACACCTTCGGCCAGGCGCGAGTGGTCCATCAGGTTAATGGCGTTGCGCACCAGTCGGTCGTCGCCGCTGTTGTAGTACGATACAAGCGCCTGGATGCGGGTATCCCCTACGTATTGTAACTGCTCATAATACGGGCAATCGGTATAGGTTTCCCAGGCACAAAGGCGGGCGGTGCGCCAGCCAATATCCAGCATTTTTTGCATTTCGGGCGTGCCTTGCAGCTTGGCGTTTAGCTGAAACGGGTAGCCTGTAAAAGTTCCATACAGGTCGTCAATAATTAAAGGTTCGCTGCCTGTTTTAACCTGCAATTGTATATAGCGATAGGTGCGAAATGCCAGCGTAGTAAATGATTGCCCAACAGAGCCATTCGAGATAATACTATCCTTACGACCTGCAAAAATATGACCCTCCACCTCATCGCGGTTACCTTTTGCCCATTCGCCGTTGGGGTTTAGTTTGGTAAACATGGCTTCGGCATAGCTTAGGCTGATGCCCGCGTTTTTACCCTTGCTAAAGTTAAGGGAGACATAGGCGTTGGTTAAAAAAGTTTGATCGAGCAATAAAGTAACCGTGGTATTTGCCGGGATGGTAACCGGAGTTTTTGCAGCGGGGAAAGCTTTAGGAACACTGATGCCCTCTGCTTTACGAATTACCGGAATACGCTGTGTTGTTAGTTCAACAGCCGGGATGGAAGAAGGCACCAGCATCCAGCCAAAAGCGTTTACGGTGCCTTTGGGGTTGCCATTATCAATTTTGATGGCGTTTTTCCAGTTGCTGTCATCAAATGATGCCGAGTCCCAGTTGTCAATGCCCTGGTTCATATCAATCCGTTCGCCGGGGCCGGCTACGTAATATGGATGAAAACCAATGCCGGTAAGCGGTTTGTAGGCCTGGCTGCGGATGCCCTTCCAGGTTTTATTGGTGTTGATAATAGCTTCGGCCTCCGAATCGCCCTGCATAATAAAGCCCGTTTGCAGGGAGATCTGCGCCTCGGGGCGATAATCGCCTTCGTTCCAAACCTGAGCGGCAATGATATTGGTGCCTGGTTTAAGGTAAGGAGCAAGATCAACGGTTTCGTAATTCCAGTAATAGGTATCGCCACGGGCAGGACCTAATGATACCAGTGTTTGGTTAACATATAATTTATAGCGGTTATCGGCAGATACATGGACAATGAAGCTGGCCGGTTTATCTTTCACATTGATGCTTTTCCTGAAATAGTATACCCCATAATCTTTTAACGATTCACCCGGCAACGTGATCCAGGCGGCTTTCCACGAGCCTTTTAACAAGGCAGGGTTAATGGTTTGGGTATTTCCGTGGATTGCTGCCGATAAAAAGAGCAGGAACAATAAGGACTTGAGCTGTGCTTTCATGAAAGAATAGGTTATGCGTGGTTACGGGGTATGTTATGCTAAATTACAATTAAGTTAAATGGATTGGTGTATCAATATTGTGGAAAAAGATTTTGTGCTATTGAAAAGCCAAGGGGCGAAAAAATCAGATGAGAATTGAGGTGTCGAATCTTTCCCCCGTAGCAATGAGTTTAAAACCCATTGCTACGGGGAAAGATAAACTGTTGCGGTTTGCAAAATATGACAATTGGTAATTTGTTGGCTATTAGAAGCTTGATGTTTTGAAGCGTTTTGCTTGTTGCGCAACACAACAGTTTTGGGCTCAGGTGTATCATATCAATATTGCAGGGAAATCGCTTTTAAATTTCAAACACAAAAGGAGGCACCTACGGAGCCTTGCTTTAAGAACTAATTTGGACTATAAACACGCGACTCCGCTGGAGTCTGTTTAATGCAGTTTAAAACTCCGTTAGGAGTATCGTGTTTATAGGTTTACAATCATCTGTCTTTTTGACTCCGTAGGTGTCTCCTTTTTAAAAGCTATTTCCCTGATCAATATTGCGCTAGTATGCTGTTTGTTTTATAAATCCGCTATCTTTAGTTTTTGCCAAACCTACTACTATGGATATTTTAACCGTATTCCTGTGCCTGCTCATCATCATATTAGTGATTAACGGCAAGGGCAGTTTAACCCGCCAGCTCAACAGCCAAGTTGAAGAATTGCAGACCCAAATATTGCAATTAAAGCGGATGATAGAACACCTAAGGTTATCCAAACCTGCCGATGATCCTGATAAACCTTTCGCTGAACCCGCGCCGGCAATCAAAGAAATTCCGGTTGTTAAGCCACCGGTAGAACCGGTTATAGCGCCGCCAATTCCTGTTATTATAGATATAGATATAAAGGCCGAACCTGTTGAGCCAATTATGGTCGAACGGCAGCCGGAGCCAATTAGCGACAGTTTATCAACCATACATCGCCCTATAAAAACCACGGCTCACATTCCACCAGCTCCGGCCGAACCAAAACCATCCTTCTTTGAAAGCCACCCCGACCTGGAGAAATTCATTGGCGAAAACCTGATCAATAAAATTGGTATCGCCATATTGGTATTGGCCATTGGCTACTTTGTAAAGTTTGCTATTGATAATAACTGGGTTGGCCCGCTGGGGCGTATTGGTATTGGCGTGGCTTGCGGTGCCATTTTAATTGGGATAGCCCATCGTTTACGTAACAGCTATAAGGCATTTAGTTCGGTACTGGCTGGCGGTGGTTTGGCGGTGTTTTATTTTATTATTACGCTGGGGCATCACCAGTTTCATTTACCCGATAGCCAGGTGGCGGCCTTTGTTATTTTGATAGTGATCACCATTTTCGCGGTGCTGCTCGCCTTGTTATATGATAAGCAGGAACTGGCGGTTATTGCTTTGGTGGGCGGTTTTGCCAGTCCGTTTATGGTAAGTACCGGCAAAGCCGATTATGATGCGCTGTTTATTTACCTGCTGATATTGAATACCGGCCTGCTGGTTATTGCCTATTACAAGGCCTGGCGGGTGCTTAATATTGTATCCTTTGCATTTACCGTACTGGTGTTCGGTGGCGTGGTGTATACGCTTACTCCGGCTACTTACCATTATGGTTTTATATATGCCAGTATATTTTACGTACTGTACTTTGCCATTAACGTGGCCAATAATGTAAAGGAAAACAAAAAATTCATCGGCTCTGATTTCAGCATCCTGCTACTCAATACCGGCTTGTATTTTGGAGCGGGATTGTACCTGCTTACCATGATGCACGAGGAGCAGTTTCGTGGCTTGTTTTGCGTGAGCCTGGCCGTGGTGAACCTGGTTTTATCATATGTACTGTTCCGCAACCGTAAGGTAGATACCAATATATTGTACCTGCTCATTGGTATTACGCTTACCTTTATTTCATTAGCCGCACCCATCCAATTGCACGGCAACAGCATCACACTTTTCTGGGCTACCGAAACCGTGTTATTGTACTGGCTGTATCTGCGGTCGGACATTAAGCTCATGAAGCTCACGTCGCTTATTTTATATGTGGCCATGCTGCTGAGTTTGCTGATGGATTGGGAGCAGATTTATCCCGGCCACCTGTATACCCTGGCTATTATCGCTAATAAAGGCTTTATCACAACGGTAGTGGCGGCTATCAGCTCGTTCCTGCTTTATGGGCTTATTGATAGGGATAAAGATGTGGCTGCCTATATAAAGGTTAACAAATATGTATTCAGCACTATCGGCCTGGCGCTTTTGTTTTCGAGCGGATTGCTGGAGATCAATCACCAGTTTTTAAACCGCTACCCTAATACATCATTAAATATTTTGTACATGATGCTGTATACCCCGGCTTTTATTTATGCTTATTACCTGGTATCGATGAAAGCGCCGGCATTAAAGTTTAATGATAACGTGCGTATTGGTATCCTGATGGTTTGCATCACGGTTTATTTGGCATTGATGCCTGGTTTTTTTAACCTGCTTACCGATATGTTGAGCTTAAAGAAACCACCGCTAAGCCATTACACCGCGCATTGGATCAGCGCTTTTTTTGTTTGCTTGTTGTTCTACCGCATCATCCGCCTTTGCCAGGCTGCGTTGGATGATGGCATGAAAACCATTTTCACCTGGATCATCAGTGCCGGTGTTGTTATCTTTTTAAGCCTGGAGTTTTGCCTGCTGAGCAACTTATTGTTTTACGGTAAAATGCATGATATAGCCAGGATTGAAACCGTATACATCAAAACTACCTTGCCTATTTTGTGGGGATTGCTATCATTCGCGCTCATGTGGCTGGGTATGCGGTATAAAATGCGCACCATGCGTATCGTATCGTTAAGCCTGTTTTCGCTTACGTTGTTAAAACTATTTTTGTTCGATATTGTGGATATCCCACAGGCGGGTAAAATAGCGGCATTCTTTTGCCTGGGTGTTTTGCTGCTTATTATATCGTTCATGTACCAGAAGGTTAAAAAAATTATTGTTGATGATGAAACCAGCAAAAAGGCAGATGAGTCTAAGGAAGGATAGGATTGCACTAACCGCGTTATTTTGCGGCTTGATGCTTTCTGCATCGGCACAAAAAACTTTTAAATATGGTGCTAATCTGCAAAAGGTAGATAGTACCGGTTTTTACCGTATTAACCTGCAACCGGCTTTCATAGCCAAAGCAAAGGGCGATATGGCCGATATCAGGATTGCCGATGCCATGGGAAATTTTGTGCCTTATATACAGGCAGGCAGTCTGCCCCAAAAAGACCAGAAAAGCTTCGTTGTTTTTAATACGATAGACGCCCGTTTGGCAACGGATACCGGCACTACCTACATAGTTGAAAACAAAACCGGGCTACCGCTTGATCGCCTTTGGATAAAGCTGCAAAATACCGCTGTGCAGCGCAAGGTGAACCTCATGGGTAGTGATGATCTTAAGCAATGGTTTGCCATACAGGAAAATATCCCTTTGCAGGAAGCGGTGCAAAACAGCGAGGGGACCTATATGCAATCGCTATCGTTCCCGGCCAGCAGCTACCGTTATTTAAAGCTTTTGGTTGATGATAAAAACAAAACGCCTATCAAATTTCTGCAGGCTGGTGTTTATACCGAGTATGCCGCAACCCTGGCTTATACCCCTATCCCTGGGCTTAGGTTTACCCGTGCCGATAGTAACAAGACCACTTTTATCACCATTAAACTAAATGATAACTACCAGGTAAATAAGCTGCACTTAAACATCACCGCGCCAAAATATTTTAAACGGAACGTTACCATTTACCAGGTGATAAACGGTTACAAAGAAGCTATTTTAGAAGCAGAGCTAAACTCTATAAAAAACAACGATCTCCTTTTTGCAGCAAAAACGACTGAGTTACAATTGCAGATCGGCAATGGCGATAATCAGCCTTTGGTTATCAATGGTATTAATGTCTATCAATCTAACGAATACATTATCAGTTACCTGGATGGCAAACAAAACTATCATCTTTTGGCCGGCGACTCAACCGCCCAGGCACCGGAATATGATCTGAAATTTTTTGCCGATAGCATAAAGGCTAATATTCCGGCAATTAATCATCAAGCTATCGTTAAAAATATCGTAGCCAGCGCCGAAAAACCAAAAGCAGCTAAAGATTATACGGCGCTGATCTGGCTTGCTATTATAGCCGCTGTTGGTATGTTGCTGCTGCTTACTTTAAAGATGGTGAAGGAAGTGGGGAAGAAGGCGGGGAAATAGTTGTTATTGAATCGATAGGTAAATCGTTATTACTTTGGCGCTCGCATTATGGTTAAAACGCTCTGCCAGCCTTTGTTGCTACCAGTGACAAGTCCACCACATGTCATTGCGAGGCACGAAGCAACCACGAACTGTGCAGATCTGCCCTGTAGAGCATGAGATTGCTTCGTGCCTCGCAATGACATAGCTTTATTATTGTCATTCCACCTTCAGAATTTCGCGAAATTTGGCAGCTTAGGATGAGATGTTTTTTGGCCTTTTTCATCTCGCAATATCCCTACCCCTTTATACTCAAAATATCATGAATAGCATACTCCGCTTTTTCGTACTGAAAAGTAAAACCTGCATCTAACAGGCGCTGTGGTTTTACCCAGCGGCTTTTCAAAATCAGTTCTGTTTCGGTACCTATTACTTTAGCGCCAATTTCAAGCAGCCATTGTGGGGCCGGTAAACCAATGGGCATCCCATATGCTTTGCGGATGAGGCGCATAAAATCGGCGTTTTTTTCGCCAAAAGGGGCGGTGCAATTGTAGTTGCCTTCCATTTCTGGATGGTCTAACAGATATTGGGTGCTGCGCGCTACATCATGTTCATGTACCCAGGCCAGGTATTGCTTGCCATCGCCTTGTTTGCCGCCCATGCCCAGTTTTACCAGGTTAAGCAATCGGGGAAAAACACTATCGCTATGGCCAAGTACAATGCCCATGCGCAGGGCTATTTTGCGGGTTTGCGGGGTTTCGCTTTGGTAAAAGGTACTTTCCCAAATGTTACACACATCTATGCTGAAGCCATAGCCAATTTCGCCGGTTAGCTCGTCCTGTGGATGGTCCTCGGCATGGCGGTAAATAGTGGCAGAAGTAATGTTGATCCATAGCTTTGGTGGATCGGTCATTTTATGGATCACATCGCCCAACAGTTTGGTAGGCACCACCCTTGACGCGATGATTTCGGCCTTATTCTTTTTAGTGTACCGGCAGTTTACGTTTTTGCCGCAAAGGTTAATGAGCATATCGGCATGGGTTAACTGCACTGTCCAGCCGTTTTCTGTTTTGCCGTCCCAAACTACGGTGCGGATATTATCAACAGCAGGTGCCTGCTTACGGGCCAGGATGATCACTTCATCGGCCAGGTTTTTATAGTATTTGGCAAGCACCGAGCCCAGGTAACCGTTACCACCGGCAAGCACAATTTTTTTGTAGGGTTTCATGGCTTTTAATTTAAAATGACGAATAATAATGCAATACGGTAACACACCCAGGTAATGGTCATTACCCAGCCCAACTGTAATAGTTTGGTACGGCGGATGTGTTCTAAAAACATGAGCCCGGCAACGCCCATAAAGCAGATAGTAGCAGGCAATGGTCCAAACTTAAACCAATGGCTAACAGTCAGCGGGATAAGCAACAGCAAGCTGCCTGCAAAAGAGATGGTCATCATATTGCCCAAATACGTCCACATTTTTTCTTTGGCGAAGGTGCTGATCACCAGGGCCTGGAAAACAACTTGCCCGCCACAAATCAGGTATTCGCGGTAGGCGTTACCCAGTGGCACCATGCCCACCAGTAGGTGCGCGTACCGGGTTAATATAAACCCGGTACAAAACCAGGTGAACAATAAATAAGCAATGCGGTAATGTAGTTTAAAAGTTGGCTGATAGGCAAAGCCTGCATCCTCAGTAGTTGGCGGTATAATAACCCGGCGGTTGTAAGATATAAAAGCGTAAACCTTGCTCATCAGCCATACAAAAGGATTAAATGCAAATAAGGGAGCAAATACAGGCCAGGCGTTACCCAATATTTTAAACAAACTTTTAATGCCATAAGTAACCTCGCCGCTTTTAAGGTCAATAAGGGCTATCTCATTAACAGCACGCTGCCTGTCATAAACCGGGCAGGCGTTTTGGTGCATGGTTTGATAGGCTGCCCTGCCGCCGTCATCAAGCATGCCGGTTTTTACAAAGGCCTTGGTGTATACACGGCACATGGGGCATTCTGCATCAAAAAGTACCACGTGGTTGTTAAGCGTTTTCATTGTATTTGAGTTTTGCTGTTACTGTTTAACAAATCAAATATACGATTTATTTTGTATTTTCAATAAATACTGAAAATATAGTTTATATTGTTTAATCAATGCTCAAACTCATTTATTAACAGGGCAAACGCATCTGAATAGTTAACGGGGATAAGCTGTTATTTAATAATGGCTAACAAATAAGCTTATGCCGTGGGAATATATAAGCATCAAACGATACCTTGTTTTTATCGCCTGGTGCTGGTTAAATGATCAGGTATCAAATGGACTTGTATTGGCCAACAACAGGCACAAATATTTGGATGCGCCTAAGGTGCGTGATACATCTGTTTAGTGTTAACCCTGTAAAAATGTAAGTTATTGATTATTAACTATTTATAAAATAAATATCTGAAATGTGTTAAGTTATGTTAACCCAATTAGATGCGTTTGCCCTGGTTTATCAACTACTAACTCAGTAGATTATCAAAAAAATGTGCATATTTGGGGTTTAAAGTTTATTATTTAACAAATTAACACAACAATGAAAGTCGCAGTAGTAGGTGCTACTGGCTTAGTAGGCACCAAAATGTTGCAGGTTCTGGCAGAACGCAACTTCCCCGTTACAGAATTAATCCCCGTAGCTTCAGAAAAAAGTATTGGTAAAGAAATTACTTTTAAGGGTAAGCAGTTTAAGGTAGTTTCTGTTGAGGATGCGATTAAGATGAAGCCGGACGTTGCCATTTTCAGCGCCGGCGGAAGCACTTCATTGGAGCAGGCTCCGCTTTTCGCAGCAGCAGGCACAACTGTTATTGATAACTCATCGGCCTGGCGTATGGATCCAACCAAGAAACTGGTTGTACCCGAAGTAAATGCCGATGTATTAACCGCCGATGACAAGATCATTGCCAACCCAAATTGCTCAACCATACAAATGGTAGTGGCTTTAAAACCACTGCACGACAAATATAAAATTAAACGCGTAGTAGTATCTACCTACCAATCGGTAACAGGTACCGGCGTTAAAGCTGTTGACCAGCTGTTTAACGAGCGTAAAGGTATTGATGGCCCGAAGGTTTACCCCTATACTATCGATTTGAACGTGATTCCGCAGATTGACGTTTTCACCGATAATGGTTATACCAAAGAGGAAATGAAAATGATCCTGGAAACCAAAAAGATCATGGGCGATGATAGCATTAAAGTTACTGCTACCACCGTACGCATCCCGGTTATGGGCGGTCACTCAGAATCTGTAAACATTGAGTTTTTACACGATTTTGATTTGAGCGAAGTACGTGAGCTTTTGGCCAATTCACCAGGTATAGTAGTGGTTGACGATCCCGCCAACCTTAAATACCCAATGCCGTTGGACGCGCATGATAAAGACGACGTTTTTGTAGGTCGTTTACGCCGTGACGAAAGCCAGGATAATACTTTAAATTGCTGGATAGTATCAGATAACCTGCGTAAAGGTGCCGCTACCAATGCGGTGCAAATTGCAGAGTACCTTGCTGCTAAACACCTGATCGGCCAGCCGGTTGAGGCAACAGTTTAATTAACCGGGCTCGCTCGGGCATATTTAATAAAAATTCGAAAGCCTGAAAATAGCAGTGTAAACGCTACTATTTTCGGGCTTTTTTTGTGCAGGTATAACTTTATCCTTCATACTTAAGTAAAAAGATGTTTATTAACATAATTTAACTGTATACCAGCGTTAACTTATTACGTTTAATAACGTCATTTGTATTTCAATTACATTATTTTATTTCACAATGAAAACTAAGATAATTATAGCAGCGGTTACCGTTTTATGTGGCTTGTACAGCGGTATAGTTAACGCCCAGCAAATCACTTTACTTGCCGATCAAAATCCACGCTATAGGGAAAGCCAAATTAAATATAGTAGTGGGGCCGATAGCCTGAACAGCCTGCATGGAACAACCATACAGGATACTTATAAAGCTTACGATTGGTACGAGGCCAAACTTGAGCGCAGGCAGCAAAACCGCGAGTGGAGACACCAGGAACGTATGAATGGTTATTTTGATTATACACCATCATGGGGGCTTTACGATAACTATTATTCGCCTTCAATTAACTTTGGTTTTGGCAATCGCTGGGGCCGCGGCGGCTGGGGTGGCCGGTCAAGTATAGGAGTTGGCTTCGGCTGGTAATAAATAGCACAACATACAATCTAACTATCATAATTTAATAACATACTATCAATGAAATTCAATAGGATTTTAACCATTGCTGCGGTTGCAGTTTCAACCCTTTTCGTGGCATCATGCTCAAGGCAGGTAACCCGCGTTAGCACCGATCAAACTATAGATGTAAGCGGTAACTGGAATAACAGCGATTCAAGAATGGCCGCCGATGAACTTACCGGCAAAATATTAGGTGCAAGCTGGATAGATACCCATCAAACCGAACACCAGGGCAAAAAGCCAGTAGTTATTGTAGGCTTTGTTCAAAACAAAAGCCACGAGCATATTGATGCAGAAACGTTTTTAAAGGATATTGAAAGTTCATTTATCCAAACCCAAAAAGTGCGTTTGGTGCAGGGGGGCAAAAAACGTGAAGAATTGCGTGCCGAAAAAGCCGACCAGCAAACCAACGCCACCGTATCAACCATGAAACAATTTGGGTTAGAGAATGGTGCCGATTATATATTGCAAGGATCAATCAACTCCATAGTCGATTCGCACAAACGTCAGAAGGTTGTTTACTACCAGGTAAACCTCGAGCTTACCAATATTCAAACCAACGAAGTAGTTTGGATTGGCGAGAAAAAAATAGCCAAATACGTAAAAAATTAAAGCAAGTAAGCCCTGGATGTGATACGCCACGTTCGGGGTCACTTACACCTTATAATGACAAACATACGTAGGTATTTTTTCGGTGCATCACCTGTTATCGGGATGATGCTTTTTTTATTTGGTTGTACCACCTACAACCAAAGCCTCACCTCTTATTACAAAAATGTTTATGCCGGTAACTATCCCCAGGCCGAAAAAGATCTGGACAATAATGGCCTCATCCAAAAGCCGCGCAACAAACTCCTGTACCTGATGGAGCGGGGCCGGGTAGCGCACCTTAGGGGCGAGTATGAATTAAGCAACAAGTACTTCAACAATGCCGACCAATTGCTGGATAGTGGCTTAAACGGCGCGGCTGATGCGGCTGTTGGCCTGTTGGTTAATTCGATGTCGCAAACTTACAAAGGCGAGGATTTTGAAAAATTCATGATCCACTATTACAAAGCGCTCAATTACCTGTTTTTGAACAATACCGAAGATGCCATTGTTGAGGCCCGCCGCATTACCTTACAGGCGCAGGATCAGGGCGATAAGTTTAATAACAAGGACAACCGTTATTCCAATGATGCCTTTGCGCTGATGTTCCAGGGGATGCTTTACGAAAAGAATAACGATGTAAATAACGCCTTTATCTCCTACCGCAACGCGGCCGAGATCTATTTAAAAAGCCCCGACCAAACTTACTACGGGACCCCAATGCCCCAGGGTTTAAAAGAGGATGTGATCAGGACGGCGATGTTAAACGGTTTTACAACCGAGGCCGATCAGTTTGAAAAAACATTTAATATTCAATTCACACCGGATAAGCCTGCCGAAGGCGGCGAACTGATCCTGTTTTGGGAAAACGGCCTTGCGCCTGTTAAAACCCAGGTAGATGTATTTTTTAGCCTGGTGAGGCATAGCGATGGTGGTCTGTTTTTTGTTAACGGAGCCGGTTTAGAAATTCCATTTGATTACAGCGGGGATAGGAACAGCGTGAAATTAAAGTCGGTTGAAAGCATGCGGGTGGCATTTCCCAAATACGTAGCCCAAATTCCCTATTACTCAAATGGCAGTATCGCCGTTAATAATCAACAAATACCGTTAGAAAAAGCCGAAGATATTAATGAGTTAGCTTTTAAAACGCTTCAGCAACGTACCTTAAAAGAAATGGGAAAAGTGTTATCGAGGCTTGCCGTTAAAAAAATTGCCGAATACAGCGTGCGCGCCGCAGCCACCAGCGATGGTAAAACAAACGGCGTTTTGGAAGGATTGGGCTATGGCATACAGCTTTACAGCCTGCTATCCGAAAAAGCCGATACGCGTAACTGGCAATCACTGCCGGCTTCTATCTCTTATGCCCGAGTGCCATTGCAAAAGGGGCTTAATAAAGTAAATATTGCTTTGAAAAATGCCCAGGGCGTTACCGAAACAAAGACTATTGAGATACAGGGTAACGGAAATACCCAGTTTTACAATTACGCGACTTTGAGGTAGGGTATCCATTTATTGCAGTTTTTAATTAGGATATTGAATAGGGAGATTTGCTGATTATCCCTATTTTTATTTGTAAATATTTGCGATGAAATCTTCAGTTCTGTTTGTGTTAATCCTCTTTATTTTAACATCAATAAACGTATTTGGGCAAGGCTCAAAAGCAACTGATCCCGACTTATTAAGAGCGTTTAAAAAGATTGGGTGCTGGGATAAAATGCGAGAGGATACAACCGTGAGCGCCTTAGATTCTTTATATCTGGCAAATAGCATATTTGAAGGGAAGCTATTGCAGGCTGCCGCGAAGTATCCGTTTACCGTTAGTAATTTCTTTAAATCATTTGATGATGAGCCGCTTGGAATAACGACCTCCGCTGATGGCGTGCTTATAATTTATTGGTGGGATACATTAACAGGCGGCACCCAACATGCCTACAGCTGTGTTGCACAATATAAGACCGCGCACGGCATAAAATCAGTCTCTCCAGCCAGTCCTAATAAATATAGCTGTTCTTATTCTAAAATTTATTCATTAAAAAGCAAAGATAAAATATACTACCTGGCTGTTTACGATGAGATTTTATCTTATCATGACCGCTGCCAGGGAATTCAGATCTTTTTGATCGATAAAGATGACCTGATGCCGGCTAAGCTTATTAAAACGCAAACGGGGTTACATAGTAAAATAGACTACTTATATAATGATAATTCCATGCGGGATCAAAATTGGGAGAACGAATTAACCTACCACGAAAAAACACAGACCTTAACGATCCCTGTTGCTTTAGAAAATGGAAACTTGACAGATAATTACATCACGTATAAGTTCAACGGGGAATATTTTATAAAGCTTAAAAGCAAATAACAGCTTAGTTGGTTATAAATTATAACTATTATCTTAGCATGTTGAAGCTTTTTACTAACTTGTTTGCGATGAGATCATTTAAGCTGATATTTATTTTTTGCAGCTGTTTTATTACTGCCCATTCATTCGCGCAAACCATAAGCAGTCCGCAGGCTATTGAAGACGATTTGCTGCGGATCTTTAAACGGGTTAATTATTACGGCACGCACAAAAAGGAATTTAAAGCCATTGATTCCTTAAAAAAGATGAATAGCATCTTTGCTTTCAAGCTTAAATATTATACCTCCAAATATCCCTTTACTATCAGTCAGAAATTTACATCGCTGGTAAAGGAGCGTATGGTAGTAGCCACATCGGCAGATGGCATGTTCCGTACCTACTCCTGGGATACCCGGCTGGGTAATGGCGGTTACGATTTTGATAATATACTGCAATACAAAGTTGGCGCACAAACGCAGTCGCTGTTAAAAATGGACCCTCCGGGTAAGGAAGCTTACTGGTTCCCTAAAATTTATACGTTTACGGCCAATAATAAAACCATGTACCTGGCGGTGTACAACTCTGTAATGTCGGCCACCAAAGCCGGGCAGGGCATCAGGGCCTATGCTATTGAAAAAGGAGTACTAAATGGGCGTGTGCCTATGGTAAAAACGCCCACAGCGGTACTAAGCCGCTTGTATTACGAATACGATTTAAACTCGGTTGCCGATTGGGATATCTTCCCAACCATAACAGTTGATGTTAAAAACCAAACCATCCTTACACCATTGGTGGATTATAAAGGCAAAATGACCCGCAAATTTATTACCTACAAATTTACAGGCAGGTTTTTTGAGAAGGTAAAAAGCTAACTTAGCGGCATGATCTCTTTCGCTCACCGTGTTTTTATGGAAGTTGCTGCCAATTTGAGTTTTTCGAAGGCGGCACAGGTGCTGTTTGTAACACAGCCAGCCATCAGCAAACACATTAAGGCGTTAGAGGATCAATATAAAGTACCCCTGTTTGAACGGAAAGGCAATAGCATCCTGCTCACCGAAGCGGGCAAAAAGCTCAATGAATACCTGCAGCAGGCTACCGAAATAGAACGAAAGATAGAATATGACCTATCGGTGCTGAGTAATCTTTCACAGGCCGCGGGGCATTTGCGTTTGGGAGCCAGTACCACCATTGCCCTGTACATTTTACCTTCTATATTATCCGGCTTCCAGCGTGAATACGCCAATGTAGATGTGCAACTGGTAAACCGTAACTCCGAATATATCCTGAACGCCCTGCTTAACCACGAGGTAGACATCGGTATTATTGAGGTTGATAATAAATTAACCACGGTATCCTACAAGCCGTTTATGAGCGATGAGGTGATACCAGTATGCTCTGCTAAAAGCCCTTTAGCGGGCCGCTCGCTTACGCTGAAGCAATTTGTTAAAACACCGTTGGCTGTTAGGGAACGCGGCTCAGGCACGCTGAACGCGGTATTAAAATCGCTTTCTGCACTGCATATCAAACCGGCCGATCTATCGGTAAAGATCCGCCTGGGCGGCACTGAAGCTTTAAAAAACTTTTTATTGGCCGATCAATGCCTCGGCTTTATGCCCCGCCCATCCATAGTAAGGCAATTAGCCGAAGGCGACCTGGTTGAAGTACCTATAGAAGGCTTAAAGATCACCCGGGATTTCTTTTTTATCCGCCGTAAGGGAACGGAGGATTATGGCTTAACCAGCAACTTTATTAATTTCGCGTTGCAGCATATCAACAGCTAATCTCTTTTTAATTCCCTGCTATAACATCTGCCTTGTAAGCAATGGTATGCTTTTACTTTATCGGTTAGTTTATTAGCATCAAGCCGTGTTTAACTGTCGCAAATAACCCGTAAAGTGTCGTTTTTTGCCCCGTCTTGTTTAGCCTTTCTAACCTTATCTTTGAGATATAACATAAGGGATAAGCCATGAAAGATCAGCAAAGTAACCTACCACAACCATTAGCTATCGAGCTTCAATCAACAGCAAAAGATTTAATAGCGGCAATTGAGGCCATCAGCAATGATGATTTTAACAGCGCACCCTTTGAAGGTAAATGGAGCGCGGGTGAAAATGCCGAGCATGTAAGATTGTCGGTTGAGGGCGCTCCTTCGCTATTGAAAGGACCGGCAGCTAAAACCAACCGCGCACCCGACGAGCATGTTAATGCCATCAAAACCTTGTTCCTTGATTTTAACGCCAAATACCCATCGGCACCAGGCCTTATACCGGCTGCGAAGCAATATGATAAGCAAACGTTGATCAAGGCGCTTACTGCCGCGTTTGATGAAGTAGCGCAGGTTTTAACGCAATTAGATCTTACCGATACCTGCACCGCCGCCGAGTTTAATGGCATAGGGAAACTTTCCCGCCTGGAATGGATTAGCGTGGCGGTATACCACACGCAGCGACACACGTACCAGTTAGAGTTGATCGAAAGTAAACTAAAAGAAAAGGCCGCCAATTAAAGGCAGCCATTTGATCTAATCTTTTATCCTTGATCTATAAATCCTTTGTTCCAAAGTCCAACAGTCTCAAAGTCTGCCAATCCCAAAGTCCAATAAAGGCCTACTTCCGCTCTCCTGTCATTTTTGATGCTATTTGTAATGCCTTGTAGGCATTTACAATACCGCCGGTTTTACTCAGGGTGGTAAAGTCAACCTTTTCGGTTTTGCTGCCGGGTTTATATACCATGGTGCCGGTTAAAGGCGTGGCCGATTGCAGAATGGCTTCTTTTAACTGTTTGGCGCTCAGGGTTGGATAATATTCCAGGATAAGGGCCGCGATGCCCGCTGTTATGGGCGATGAAAAGCTGGTACCATCTTCGGTATTAAATTCAGCATCGGCGTCAATGGTAGTTACTTTTACGCCTGGTGCAAAAACATCTACATTTTTTTTGCCATAGTTGCTAAAATCGCCGGCCAGGTGATCGCCTAATTTGGCGCCCGACGCACCTACGTTGATTAGGTTATCCGCATCGGTTGATGAGCCATCAAGAAAAGTATCATTCGGGTAATCCGGGTCTTTATCCATATCGGCATTGTCATTACCTGCTGCCAATACTAAAAGTACATCTTTAGCCGCGGCGTATTTAAAAGCTTCATCCACCCATTCTTTATGAGGAGATATCTTTTTGCCGAAGCTCATGTTGATGATCTTTGCTCCGTTATCAACCGCGTAATGGATGGCATTGGCTACATCCTTATCATACTCATCGCCATTGGGTACGGTTTTAACCGCCATGATGCGTACATTATCGGCCACACCATTGATGCCATAGTTATTGCCGCGGATGGCTCCTATCAGCCCGGCTACGCCTGTACCGTGCGATGCGTCGGCATATTTTAACAGGTTGTTGCCGTATGGTTTATGATCCATGCTATCTACGTTATCGCCAACAATGCGCTTGCGGGATTCCAGGTCGGGCGATAGGTCGTTATTCAGTTTTTCCAGGTATTCGCTCAGGTCTTTAATAATGGCGGCGTTGGTTTTGTTGCCTCCCTCCTGCGAAAATATAGTTGCCCATACATACTTGCTCTGGCTTAAGGTATCGTTAGTGGTGGTGATCTTTACCAGGTCCGTCTCTTTAAAAGTACCGCCGGCATCAAGCTTAAGGGCTTTTTTAATGTAGCCGCTGGTAGCCATCAGCGCGTTCATAATAGGCTGTAGCTGCTCGGTTTCGGTGCGGGCTTTGTTTATGGTAGTATCATAAACGGTTTTAACCCGCTGCCAGTAGGCAAACGCTTTTTTATCAGGTGCGGTAGCCTCGGTAAGCGTGGCGTATTTATCCTTTAACTTATTGTATTCGCGTACCTCTTCGGTGGTTTCGTTAAAATCGGCTTTACCACCCGCACCGCCTAAAAAGTTCCAGCCATGGATATCGTCAATATATCCGTTATGATCGTCGTCAATGCCGTTACCGGGGATCTCTTTAGTGTTTACCCACAAAATGCTTTTCAAGTCCTTTTGCAGGGTATCAACCCCGCTATCAAGGGTGGCAACTACCACGGTTTTGCTTTGTTTACCTTTTACAAACAGATAGGCTTGTTTAGCGCTGATACCAAAAAAGCCGGTTTCCTTCAAATCCATTAATTGCCAGTGCCTTGGCGGCTCGGCATCGGGTTTGGCCACAGCATCGGGCTGCGGATTGGTTTGCGCAAATACAGAAAAGCTAACACTAAATGAAGCAAAAAGAACGGTAGATATTAAAGGACGAAAATTGAACATGTACAGTTATTAGTAATAAAAAAATTAGAGGTCGAATTTGATCCCCTGGGCTAAAGGCAACGTTTTTGAATAGTTAATAGTATTGGTTTGCCGTCTCATATAAACTTTCCATGCATCAGAGCCAGATTCGCGACCGCCGCCGGTTTCTTTTTCGCCGCCAAACGCGCCGCCTATTTCCGCGCCCGATGTACCAATGTTTACGTTGGCAATTCCACAGTCAGAACCCGCGTAGGATAGGAATTGTTCTGCCTCACGTAAATTATTAGTCATGATGGCCGATGATAAGCCTTGTGGTACACCATTTTGCAGGTCGATAGCCTCTTCAATGGTTGAATATTTAATGAGGTACAAGATAGGCGCGAAGGTTTCATGCTGCACTATCTGGAAATGATTTTCTACTTCGGCGATACATGGCTTCACATAACAGCCAGATGAATAGGCATCGCCCTCAAGCTTGCCGCCTTCAACCGCGAACTTGCCACCCTCGGCTTTACATTTCTCAATCGAATTTAAATAAAGCGCTACCGCGTCCTGGTCAATCAGCGGGCCCATATGGTTATGCTCGTCCAGCGGGTTACCAATGCGGATCTGCGCGTAAGCATTTACCAGTTTTTGTTTAAAAGTATCGTAAACACTTTCATGGATGATTAACCGGCGGGTGCTGGTACAGCGTTGCCCGGCAGTGCCCACTGCGCCAAATACAGCGCCGATGAGGGACATATCCAAATCGGCATTTTCGCTGATGATGATGGCATTGTTACCGCCAAGCTCTAACAAGCTATTACCCAACCTCGCGCCAACCGCGGCGCTTACCGCTTTACCCATGCGGGTTGAACCGGTTGCCGATATCAGCGGGATGCGGGTATCATTAGCCATTAGCTCGCCAATGTTACGGTCGCCAATTACCAGGCTTAATACGCCTTCTTCAATATTGTTTTTTGCCAAAACCTCCTGCGCAATGTGCAGGCAGGCTATCGCAGTTAATGGTGTTTTTTCTGAGGGTTTCCAGATGCTTACATCGCCGCAAACCATGGCTAATAAAGAATTCCAGCTCCAAACCGCAACGGGAAAGTTAAATGCCGAAATGATTCCCACAATACCCAGTGGATGGTATTGCTCATACATGCGGTGATTAGGGCGTTCGCTATGCATGGTTAAGCCATACAGCTGCCTGCTTAGGCCAACGGCAAAATCGGCAATATCAATCATTTCCTGAACTTCGCCCAGGCCCTCTTGCAGGCTTTTGCCCATTTCGTAGGATACCAGGGTGCCCAGGTCCTGCTTATAGGTGCGCAATGCATCGCCAATTTGCCTTACTATTTCACCGCGTTTGGGGGCGGGTGTTTGTCGCCAGGTTTTAAATGCTGTAGCCGCCGTGGTAACTACCTGGTTATAATCGGCTTCGATGGCAAACCTTACCGATGCTATTTTTTTGCCGTCAACCGGCGATATGATGTCTTTTACTGTAGCGCCCGTGCTGCTGCCCCAGGTGCCGCCTGTACTAAAAGCGTCATTTACATCGTTTATATGTAAACGTTTTAGAATAGCCGAAATATCCAAGCTCATAATTGTTACTTTTGCCAAAGGTAGAAATCTTTGAGGCAATATTTGAAATTGCGGGGTTTTAATGATTGCTGTTAATTATCAATCATTTGTAATTAACAGTTGTTAACAATGTGTGAATGTTGAAAACTAAATTGTATTAAGGTTGCTTACTTGTTGTAATTTAAACTCAATAAGTCTTTACAAAGCAATTACATTGTTAACCTAAAGCGGATGTTCTGCAAACAAAATTGAATGGAAGAAGAATTTGAATTTGGTTTTACTGAAGATCCCAAATTTTCGGTAGAACGGTACGAGGAAATGATCCGAAATCACGACCAGTACTTTTTTGATGCCCAGGCGTTTGAGAACATTATCGACTATTACATAGAGAAAAATGATCCGCCGAAGGCACTGCAAGTTGCAGAGTATGCGCGTAATCAGCACCCATTTGCAGCGGTATTTTTAATTAAACAGGCCCAGTTACTGGTAGTAGGTAACAAAGTGCCCGAGGCTTTTGCCGCGCTTGAAAAAGCCGCTATGCTGGAAGCATCGGATGCCGATATCTACATTATTCGCGGTAACCTGTACGAGAGTATGGAGCGCTTTAGCGAGGCCCTTGAAAACTATGAAAAGGCGCTGGAACTTGCCGAAGAAACCGACGAGATCCTGCTGCACATTGCCTACGTTTACCAAAACATGGGCGACTATGATACCGCCGTGAGCTACCTTAAGCTTTGCCTTAAGCAAAACATGGAAAACCAGGATGCCCTTTACGAACTGGCTTTTTGCTACGATGTAATGGACAACCAGCAGGAAAGCGTTCAGTTTTATCAGCAATACATTGATAATGAGCCATACAGTTATGCCGCATGGTATAACTTAGGCAACGCCTACACCAAGCTTAGCTTATTTGAAAAGGCCATTGATGCTTATGATTACGCCATTCTGATTAAGGATAGCTTTGCATCGGCCTACTTTAATAAGGGTAATGCCCTGGTTAACCTGGAGAAATATGCCGAGGCTATTGAGGTTTATCGCCATACGTTTGAGTACGAGCAGCCTAATGCTGATACCTATTGCGCTATTGGCGAATGCTACGAAAAACTGGAGCAAATGGACGATGCCCGTGCGTTTTACAAAAAATCGGTTAAGATGGACCCTAAGCTGGCCGATGCCTGGTTTGGCATTGGTGTTACGCTTGATTTTGAGGAACGTTATTTTGAGGCTCTGCACTTCTACAAAAAAGCACTCGACCTGGATATCGCGAATGCCGATTACTGGTTTGCCATTGCCGATGCCGAGTACAAACTTGGCCATATGACCGAAGCCGAGCAGGCTTACGAAAAGGTGGTTGAGCTAAACCCGCTTGATATTGATGCCTGGCTGGATTACTCTTCTATTTTATATGAGCAGCAAAGGTTGGTTGGCGCTATCGAGATTATATCGCAGGCGATAAAGAACAACCCCGAAGCGGCAGAGCTTTATTACCGTATGGTGGCCTACCTATTTGCCAAAGGCGAATTTAATGAGGCCCTTAACCAACTGGAAATGGCCCTAACCAGCGACCCGGAAAAACATTATATTTTATTTGATTACCTGCCTCAGTTACAATCAAACAAGGTAATAGTTGATATCATCAACCGGTATACGAAGTAGGTTTTTAGATGTGCAGGTTTCAGATGTGCAAATAAAAAAGGGGATGATGATTTCGTTATCCCCTTTTTCTTATGGCTTTTATGTCAATTTTTTTCTTTGTCACCGTTGCCAATTTTTTTCGGGAAAGATGTGCCTTTTTCTAATCTAAATGGACTTTTTATTTTATCGGTAGTGTAAGATGATTTGCGTAAGGATTTAAGTTGCGAAATAGCATTTTTTCTCAAATCCAATAATCTATCTCTTTGCGGTACTCCCTTACCTATTAAATAAGCATTGTTGTTTTCAAGATTTGACAACACGATTAATTGGTGTACATCGGCCAAATCTCGCATGTTTAATCCCTTGCTGGCATGATCTGGATTTTTTTCTTTCCATTGCTTCGCCGTTAGTCCGAATAAAGCAACGTTTAACATGTCAGCTTCATTTGAATAGATATATTTTGATTGATCTTCGGTTAAATCAGGGATAATATGTTCTTTGATGGCATCGGTGTGAATTACATAGTTCGTTTTTGCTAAAAAGCGACGATAGTCCCACCCTGAAGCTATTCTATCAGCTTCGTCTTTCTTTAATCTTTGATATTCGGTAACTAATAATAATTGAAATTCAGGGCTAATCCACATTCCAAAATGAAATGCAATGTCTTTATGTGCATAAGTGCCCCCATAACGCCCTGTTTTAGACTTGATACCTATAGCGTTGCATTTTTCGGTTAAATCTTTAACGCTTACTTTAAATGAATTTCGCCCGGCTCCGTTGGTAATTATGGCGAATTCGCCATAATTAAAATCGGAATTATTTAAACGCTCCCAAACTGAAATATAGTCTAAAGTGTTTTTGTTTCTAAGCCAGTCGGTTATAAAAAATTCACCATCTTTAGATTTTAACATATCTGTTAAACAGATGTAGTCATTATCCCCTTCAGTTAAAATGGTGATTTCATTATTGTTAACTTTTATCTTGCCCATTTTGCCATCAACTCCTTATTTAACCAGTATAAATATATGGCATAGTATATCTTAAATTTGATGTCTAAATTACAACGATTAAATGGAAAGTAAGTCCTTAAACATGTTTCCTGTGGATTATCTCTTCATAGCAATAGCGGTTCTTCAATCGTCTGCACATTACTTCTTAGTTGTAATCAACACCACCCCGTTAAATGCCTTATCGCCATAAAGACTGGTAGCCGATTTGTCTTTTAATACACTAATGCTTTCTATTGTATTAACATCAACGGTTTTCATTTTATCCTCGGTAATTTCTTTTCCGTTAAGTACATATAGGGGCTGGGCAACTTTACCGTTTTTATCGGTTGATAGCAACCCTTTGTATTCGACTTTGCCGGCTACATGGCCTTTAAGGGTATCTCCCGTGGTTTCAACGCCGGTATATAATGGTGTATTATCTGGTCGTGGTGTTTGCGCAGCACCGGTTTTATTGACTGGTTTTTTGTCGTCGGCCAAAGTGAAGCTGATAGGCACTGAATATTGTACCCGCACCGTTTTGCCTTTTTCCTTACCTGGCGACCATTTAGGAGATATAGCCAGAACCCTAAGCGCTTCGGCATCAATATCCGGGCTTACACTTCTTACAACTTTATAGCCCGATAGCGCCCCGTCTTTCTCCACCACAAACGTAACAATCACACGGCCTTGAATACCTTTTTCGCGGGCATCTTTGGGGTAGCGGACATGAGAACCCAGAAACTTTCCAAATGCTTCTACTCCTCCTGGAAATTCGGGCAGCTGCTCAACAGAAGCATAGGTGCCATTGGGGTTTGGAATTACCTCTCTAACTACCGGGGGCGGATCACCTTGTTGGTTTGTGTTGGTCAGCTTATCGTCCTTATCTAAAGTGAAACTGATAGGTACAGTAAATTGTGTGCGTACTTTATGGTGATTTTGTACCCCGGCTTTCCAGGTTGGCGATAATTTTAAAACCCTAAGCGATTCCTCATCAATATCCGGACTGATGCTGCGCAGCACCCTAATGTTTGATAGGCTGCCATTTTTTTCAACAACAAAGGTGCAAATTACGCGTCCCTGAATATGGTGTTCCCTGGCTGTTGCTGGGTACCGGATGTTTGATGCTAAAAATTTACCGAAAGCTTCAACGCCTCCCGGAAATTCGGGCAATGTTTCTACTGACGAAAATATCGCATCTGTGGTATCGGGAAGGCTTTTAATTTCGGCTCCTTCTATTGGCTCGTTTTTGCCAAGTACGGTTGATAGGTCGGCCTGGGCTGCCGGGGTAATAAAAATCTCTTGCGCTTTGGTATTGATAGCCGTAACGGTTTGGCTGTTGTTGATGGTAGCCGACGACAGGATCAGCATTAAAATGAACAATGGCGCAGATAAGCCATACTTAATAAGCCTGATGCGCTGCGATTTGTTTTTTTGCAACATGATAATACGTTTTTTTAACAAGCTGTGATTAAAAAACGGGTTTACCAGCTGATGGGTAGGCGCGTTAAAGGTTTGTTTGAGTAACAGCAGTGCATAATCTGCCTTGTTGGTACCCGCCTGTACGGCCTGCCTATCGGCAATAAACTCGTGAATGTGTTTAATGGCAAAGCGATAAAAGTAAACCACCGGGTTAAACCAGTTAATGATCATCACCATTTCAATAAGCAATACATCGGCCGAGTGCCATTGTTGCGCATGCACCTGCTCATGGGCTTCTATAATGGCATTATCGGGGTTGCTTTCATCAAGCTTAACAGTTTTAAAGAAGGAATAGGGCGCAACTGTTTTAGGCATGCTCAACACCTTTTTAAGCTTAAACAGCTGCCAGGTAAGTTTTGCTGATAACACCAGGATGCCGCCTAAATAAAGCAGCGCGAATAATTCGCCTAATTTAAATGAGCTTTCTGCTATGGGTTTAAACTGGTACTCCATTACCGGGATGCTGTAAATAGTATACTTTACCTGTTTGGTAATAAACAGGTTTTGTACCCAATTTGCCTGTATCACCGGGATAAAGAACGAGAGCAGCGCCGCCGTTACCAGGTAAATTCTGTTAAGCTGAAAAAAGGTTTCGCGCTGTAACAGCAAAACGTAAAAAGCATAAAACAAAACCAGGTAAATATTTACCAGTAACAAATACTGCCACCAAATCATAACTACTTGTCTTTAAGTTTTTCAATCAGTTTCATGATCTCATCAGCCTCCTTAAGGTCGATCTTTTCTTTCTTTACAAAAAAGGAAAGCATGCGGTTAACCGAGTTATCAAAATAGCCGCTCAGTAATTTATCCGAAGCAAAATCCTGGTATTGGTCTTTACTTACTATGGGATGATACTGGTGGCTTTTACCAAATGCTGTGTGGCCAACAAAGCCCTTGGTTTCCAGGATCCTGATAATGGTAGATACCGTATTGTACGCTGGCTTAGGCTCGGGTAACAGATCTATAACATCTTTTACGTACGCTTTTTCCAGCTGCCATAATACCTGCATTAACTGTTCTTCGGCCCGGGTTAACTCTTTAATTTCCATGTGCTTTAATAATAAAAAATGGCCGATACTTATTTAAAATTACGCCGGCGTGTCCAATTGGTTAATCTAAGTTAGATACTATAAACGAAATTAACAACTAAAAACTTAGTTTTGTTTTTATTAAACATTTAATGTGCATTTTCGTTGCATCTTTTTCATCCCAATTATAAATGAATATAACTTTTCATGGCGCTGCACGTAACGTTACCGGCAGCAAGCACCTTATTCGTTTAAAAAACGATACTGGTATACTATTGGATTGCGGCATGTTCCAGGGCATGGGCGATCAATCTGAAGAACTCAACGAGCATTTTGGCTTTAACCCCAAAAAGGTCGACTATATGATTCTGTCGCACGCGCATATCGACCATTGTGGCTTAATTCCGCGGTTTGTTGCCGAAGGGTTTACCGGGCCTATATTTTGTACATCGGCCACGATGGACCTTGCCCGCATCCTGCTGTTAGATTCGGCCCACATCCAGATGCAGGATGTGGCATACAGCAATAAGCACCGCGAACGTAAAGGGCTGCCCCTGTTAGAGGCCTTGTATACCGATGAAGAAGCAACCAATGCCCTGCGCCAGTTTAAAATTGTGGAATATGGCGAGGAGCACGAAATTATGCCGGGCGTAAAATTTAAGTTTACCGATGCCGGGCATATCCTGGGCAGCGCGGCTGTGCATTTATCCATCATGGAAGATGGCAAGCTTACACGAATCACTTTTAGTGGCGATGTAGGCCGTTATGACGATATGTTGTTGAAAGATCCCCAACCATTTGACCAGGCCGATTACATTTTGCTGGAATCAACCTACGGCGATTCGCTGCACAAAGAATCGGGGCCGATTGAAGATGCCTTATTAGAGATCATTAAACAAACCTGCGAGGTTAAAGGAGGTAAGGTAATTATTCCGGCATTTAGCGTTGGCCGTACCCAGGAATTATTATACGCCTTGAACGCACTTGAGTTAAGAGGTATTTTGCCCGATCTTCATTATTACGTAGATAGCCCCCTATCGCAAAAAGCCACAGAAGTATTGATGAACCACCCCGAGGTTTATAACAAGGAGGTGCAGGCAGTGTTAAAAACTGATGTCAACCCGTTTGGCTTTAAGGGGTTGCGTTTCATTCAGTCAACAGAAGAGTCCATCGCCCTGAATAATGATCCGCGACCTTGCGTTATTATTTCCTCATCGGGCATGGCCGAGGCCGGGCGGGTAAAGCATCACATTAAAAATAACATCAACAGCAATAAAAACACCATTTTGATGGTAGGTTATTGCGAGCCAAATTCCCTGGGCGGCCACTTGTTACGAGGCGATCATGAGGTACATATTTTTGCCGAAACGTATAAAGTTAACGCCGAAGTACGGTCGCTAAAGTCAATGAGTGCACACGGTGATTATGACGATCTGTTGCATTTTTTATCCTGCCAGGATCCGGCAAAAGTAAAGGAGATATTTTTAGTACACGGGGAGTATGAAGTACAGCAGCATTTTAGCGGCAAGTTAAAAGAGAAAGGTTTTAAACATGTACAGATTCCTTATCAACATCAACGGATAGACTTGCAGTAAATAAAAAACGAGGCTGTATCATAAATCATGGTACAGCCTCGTTTTTATTTGACAAAGGGCAAAGAATAGACTATCTATGCCTTGTTTTAATCATCTGATTTTCATATATTTAATATATAAACAGATGAAACAATGGCAATAAAACTACCTGTTTTCAAGGCTTATAACCAGCAGCAGATCATGGCACTTCCACCTTCTTTGGAAGAATTAATCCCGGCTAACCATCCGGTCCGTGTTGTAAATGAGGTGATTAACAAGCTCAATATCGAACCTTTACTAAAAGCGTATAACATCCGGGGTAGTTCGAGTTACCACCCTCAGATGCTGCTTAAAGTGCTTGTTTATGGTTATGTTACCAATACCTATTCCAGTCGTAAGCTTGCTGCCGCCTGTAAAGAAAGCGTTTACCTGATGTGGCTGAGTTCGATGAGTTACCCTGACCATAATACGATTAACCGTTTTAGAGGCGTACGTCTAAAAAACGCGCTTCGCAGCGTATTTGAAGATGTTGTCAAGCTTTTGGCCGGGGAGGGCTTACTTAGTATCGAGGAAGTTAACACCGATGGAACAAAGATCGAGGCCAATGCGAACAAGTATACCTTTGTATGGAAAAAAGCAATAACAACCAATAAGGGAAAAATGGCAAAGCAACTTGAGGAGATTTGGCAATATGCCCAGCAGGTTGCCACCGAAGAAGATAAGATGCCGGAGCCGCCTGACTTTACTACCATTGACAGCAGCAAAGTAAACGCCACCGTAGAGCTATTAAATGAAAAGCTTGCCGGCAAACAGGATGTTGGCAAAAAAACAAAGGCAAAGCTAAAGTATGCAACTAAACACTACCCGGCCAACATCATTAAATATGAACAGCAGGAGGCTATCCTGAAAGAGAGGAACAGTTACAGCAAAACAGATCAGGATGCTACTTTCATGCGAATGAAAGAAGATCACATGAAAAACGGCCAGTTAAAACCCGGTTACAATGTGCAGATATCTACCTCTAACCAGTTCATCGTCAATTATACCATTCATTCTAATCCAACAGATACCAATACATTAAGTGTTCATTTAACTCAGCACGAGACCAGCTTTGGCAAAGCGCCGCAAGTACTTATTGCTGATGCCGGGTATGGTTCCGAAGAAAACTACATGCTGCTTGAACAAAGGGAAGTCACCGCTTTTGTAAAGTATGGGATGTTTGACAAAGAGCAAAATGAAACCCACAACAACAAACATCCTTTTGCCTCAAATAAGCTTTTCTATAACCAGGAGAAGGATTGTTATACTTGCCCGATGGGACAGCCGATGGGTTACATTGGGACATGCACCCGGGAAACAAGTACCGGTTTTGAACAGACTTTAAAAAGATATCAGGCAAAAAACTGCGTTAACTGTCCGTTGAACGGTGCCTGTCATAAATCCAAAGGGAACAGGATAATTGAAATCAATGAAAACCTAAACCGGCTAAATCAAAAGGCACATACACTGTTAACCAGTGAAGAAGGTATAAAGAGGCGAAAGAAACGCTGTTTCGATGTAGAGCCGACTTTCGGAAATATTAAACAAAACCATGGGTTCAAAAGGTTTATGCTTCGAGGTCAGGAAAAAGTGGAGATTGAATGGGGATTGATTGCAATCGCACAAAACTTAAGGAAAAAAGCAGCTTAAAAGAGCTGTTTTAGCCATTTTCAGCTTCGTAACCTTCATTGTAAATCTCAATTCATTAAATTGTCTAATCTTCGATTATCAGATTATAACAAAAGAGACTGTACCATTTGATTTATGATACAGCCTCTTTTTCAATCACAATAACGTTATTCCTTAAAACCCTCTTGCCGGTTGTGGCTTAGGTAGTTCTTTTCTCGGGATCATTTGCTCGCGCTGGGCGGTGTTGTAAACAAACGATGCAACTATGGTAGCAGCCTGTTTCAAATCATCTTCAACTAACCTGTCATAGGTGTCCTGGTTGCTATGGTGTGTACGTGAACCGTAATCAATAGCATCCTGGATGAACTGGAAGCCCGGAATGCCAACCGCGTCAAATGACTGGTGATCTGTACCGCCGGTGTTGCTGATGGTTACCGTGGTAGCACCAAGGTCTTTAAAAGGCTCCAGGTACGATTTAAAGATCGGTCCGGCTGCTGAGTCTCCTTGCAGGTAAATACCGCGGATTTTGCCCGTGCCGTTATCCAGGTTATAGTAGGCTGATAGTTTTGCCTGCTCGGGCTTTAACTCCATGGTTTTAGGATCGCCAAAGTGGTTGAGCACGTAACCGCGTGAGCCAAATAAGCCCTGCTCTTCAGAGCTCCAAAGCGCTATGCGGATGGTTCGTTTTGGTTTAAAACCGATGGTCTTTAATATGCGCATGGCCTCTAACATGACCGCGCTGCCTGCAGCATTATCTGTAGCGCCGGTTGCGGCATGCCATGAATCAAGGTGGCCACCTATCATTACTACCTGGTCTTTGAGTTTTTTATCGGTACCAGGGATTTCGCCAACTACGTCATAACCCTGCAAGTCATCGGTGAAGAACTGGGTTTTAATATCGGCTTCCATTTGTACCGGTTTGCCGGCGTTTACCAAACGTAAAATACGCTGATAATCTTCGCTGCTGGTTTCCAGTTCGGGTGCAACGGCTTTAGCGGTATCGGCATAAGAAGCGCCGTTGGTGGTAAATACGGTGCCATCGGTTCCACGGGCTTGGCTTAGTAGCAGGGCAACTTTTTCGGCCTGTAAAAATGTGCCTAATGTAGCACGGAATGCACGAAGCTTGCGCATAGCGGCAAACTGTGGCGAGTTAGGATCAAAAGCATTACGCTGGCGGGCGGGGGCCATGGTTGCTTTTTCCATTTTATCAAGCTCTTCGTCGGTATAGCGGGCAGCATCGGCTTTAAAGGTTCGTTCGGTAAGTGGTTTGGTATCAAATATTACAATTTTACCAGCCAGTTTGCCTTTGTATTTATCTAAATCGGGCAATGAATCGGCTTTGATCACCATTACGTCGCCTTTGATTGCGCCGCCGGTGCCGGGTGTCCAGGCTTTAGGGATGGCGATGATAGCGTGGTAGTAGGGAACGGTGATAGCCGCATAGTTTTTTTGAACTTCCCAGCCTTTACCAAATTTGCCCCATGATTCTAATTTGGCATTGCTCATGCCCCAGGTTTTCAGTTGTTCAACGGCCCAGTTTTGCGCGCGTTTTAAGCCTGGCGAACCTGCCAAACGCGGACCAGATACATCGGTAAGGTAGAAAGCCGTTTCCATCACTTTGGAGTGGTTTAAACCTTCTTCCCTTATCTTTTGCACCATCGCCTGGTCTACTGCCTCCTGGGCAAATAACCGGGCGCTTATGCCCGCAGAAAGCAGGCATGAAAAAAGTAATTTTCGTTTCATAGTTAATAAATAATGAGATCAGTTGTTAACAAACCTATTTATTAATCGGCATAAAACCGAAATTGTGCTTTAACAAAGTTGTTACACGTAAAAGTTTTTGCGGTATATTTGATTTATGAGCGATTTTAAATAAGACCGAACTGCTTTTAAAGCTCAAACGGCCAAGGAGGCTGCCGACCATGCTACATATTATAAGAGCCTTACATGGCAGGAAAGACTACGCATAGCTATTTGTTTAAATAGCATTGTGCAATTATCCTGAAAACGAGCCTCCAAAAATGGATAAAACCGTATTCAGTAGGAGAAAATTCAGAACCCGATGGGTAACATTTTTAACGACATAGCTTTTATTTAGCTCATCGCCGATACTAATGTTCCACCGGAACGGGTGGAACGCATGGAACACCCCGAACACCTTTATTGTTGATAATCAATGTATTGAGCTTTATCAAAAAGGCCAATCTGTGGAACACCTTAACTCCTGTACATCAATCACTTATCGGAGAAAAGGCCAAAATAGACTCATATTATCTGTCTATACTGACAAAATAGTGTCACCATTTATGTCTGTCAGATAGTTTGTGTTGTCCTGAAAAAGTTTACACTTTTATTGATTAGTCTTGTGTTTAGTTTACAGCGCTTCTGGGCATTTGCAGGAAATTATGTTCCTTTTGAAAATCAAACGTTTTTAAAACATCAGGTAGAACTGTTTATTCTAATTCAAGTTTCTTAATTTACTATAAGGATATAAGATTTTAAAAAGCCTAATTGATCAGCAATTTATAGCCCCTGCCGTGCACGTTGATGATCTCTACATTAGGATCATCCTTCAAATACTTGCGGATCTTGCTTAAGAACACATCCATACTACGACCGTTAAAGTAGTTATCATCGTGCCATATGTTTAGCAGGGCTTCTTCGCGTGTAAGTACCTCGTTTTTGCGCATGCATAATAACCGCAGCAGCTCGGCTTCTTTGGTTGATAGCTTTTGGTTGGATTCGCCTATGTTGATGATCTGTGAGGTATAATCAAAAGTATAGCGGCCTATTTTAAAGCTGGTTTGTTTTTCCTCTTCGGTTTTTTCGGTACCGCTGGTGCGTTTGAGCAAGGCGTTTATGCGTAGCAATAACTCTTCAATACGGAATGGTTTGGTGATGTAATCATCGCCGCCAAGGTTAAAGGCCTGGGTTTTATCCTCTATCATGCCTTTTGCGGTAGCAAAAATAATAGGTACTGTAGGGTTAATTTTCCTGATGTCTTTACCTAAGGTAAAGCCATCTTTTTTAGGCATCATTACATCCAGGATCAAAAGATCAAAGGTGTGTTTGGTAAAAGTGCGCAACCCCTCTTCGCCGTCTTTACATAAAATAACGTCGAACTTGCCTTTTAACTGCAGGTAATCCTGTAACAGCAAGCCCAAATTGGCATCGTCCTCAACCAGTAGTATTTTCTTCATGTTATGTTAGTCCGGAAGTCGGGAAAGTCCGAAAATCCGGAAGGTTATTAGTAAAATTTGTTGTCGGCCATAAAAGCAGCTTCTTTCAGACTTACGGACTTTTCCGACTTCCCGACTCACCCCCTCAAATCGCCGCAAACTTCAATTCAAATTCTGAGCCTTTTTCCCGTTCAGATTTTACGCTGATGGTTCCGTTTAAACGTTTCACTATGGTGTTAACATAGCTTAAGCCCAGCCCAAATCCTTTAACATCGTGCAGGTTACCGGTGGGGATACGGTAAAATTGTTCAAAGATCCTGGTTTGCTGGTCGCGGCTCATGCCTATGCCTTTATCTGCCACCCTTATCACCACCTGCCCGTTTTTATTGGAGGTACCAATGGTAATATCCGGATTATCGGCACTGTATTTTATGGCGTTATCAACCAGGTTATATAAAACGTTCGAAAAATGAAGCTCATCGGCAATGATGATCGCGTTTTCGGCATCCAGCTGCAGTGTTGTTTTGGCGTTGCATTTATGCAGTTTAAGTGCCATGCTATCCAATACAACACTTATCATTTCGTTTACATCAAGCGGCGTTTTATCCAGCTTGAAATCATTTTTTTCAATACGGGCAATATTCAGCACACGTTCTATATGACTGCCTAAACGTTCGTTTTCTTCAAAAATTATGTTAGCTAACCGGGTTATCCTATTTTGATCGCTGGTGATCTCTTTATCACGCAAAGCTTCGCTGGCAATCATAATGGTTGACACCGGCGTTTTAAACTCGTGCGTCATATTGTTAATGAAGTCTATTTTCATTTCAGATACCTTTTTTTGTTTGAGGATAGCAAAAATGGTATAAACAAAACAAACCAATAGCACGATAAGTAATCCGCCAGAGGTACCTACCGTAGCGGTCATATTCCCGAGGATGAGCGAGTTTTTTTGCGGGAAGGTCAGCCTGATCTTTCCAGGGTCATTGATCAAATCTTTGCCAAAAATAGTGGTTTGGTAAGTATTGGCCTCAATAAATACCGGCTTATTGCCCTCCAGGTCGTTGGCTTTTGAAAATATAACCGAATCATTATTAGCTTTGGTAATTTCATAACTGAAAGGTAAATTGATGCCTTTGCTATGCAGCTCAAAACGTAACAAAGTATCTATCCAAAATAAATTTAAACGCTTGGTGAGCGACTGTCCTGTTTTACTATACTCTAAAGCAAGGTTTTCAATAACGTTGGTTTTGCTTTCGCTGGTGTGTAGATTTTGTAGCGAGTCGGTCACCAGCATTTTTTTGATCTGGGCAACCTGGCGCTCTTTCTGCTTGCGTTGTTGCTCGCGCTGCCAAAGCGGGTTAATACGGGGGATCGAGATCACCTGTTTGCCAAATTGCGGGTCGGGATACTCATAACGCAGCGTATCGTACTTATGAAGCTTTTTCGGCACTTTTAGGGCGTGGGTAATGTGGGTGCCAATTACCTGTTGTTTATAGCTGGCGTGTACTACGCCCTGGTCGTCTGTGAACTGGGCAAGGGTTACTTTGATATCAACGGTGCCTTCCTGTTGTAGCAGGTCGCTCAACTCATCATCCAGCTTTTTGTGGTTAACCATGCGCTCCAGACTGTCGCGCAGCAAGGCAATCTTTTTTTCCCTAACGGTTTGTTTCTTGGTTGATTTAACGGCGTAAAGCCTGTTGGTACTGCTTTTAACTACTTTTATGCCCGATTGATCGAGGCTGTTTACCCTATCAAGCGCTTTGGCGTTTAAAAAATTGTTGGCATCCTGTTTGGTTACTTTTGATACCACGTTGCTTAGGGCTTCCCTCACGGTACTATCAAACAGCTCTGATTGCATTTTGTACGATTGCTTTAAAAAGTACAATTGCATAGCCATTACACCCAAAAGTGCAAGCCCCATTAAGCCAATAATCAAACCTATGCTGCGTTTTTTCATTTGTTAACAAGCAAAAATATTTTAAATAAGCCAACAAAAGCGGCTTTTAACAAAATTTAACAAATGTTAATTGCCAATAACAGTTTGAAAGATAGCCAATTGCCATCAATTTATAGCTATTGATAATTGGGGACTAAAAAGTGCTGTAAACAGAAAAAGCCCCCGATAAGGAGGCCTCTTTTATCAATATTTTTTACGATGAATGCTTAGAAAGGCAAATCGTCGTCATCGCTTGATGAGCTGATATCTGCTGCTGGTGCTGCATATTCTGGTGTTGAGGCTGCGCCTGCACCGGCTAATACAGTTATTTTCCAAAGCTGTAATGAGTTAAAATAGCTTTTTTTGCCGGTTTTATCTGTCCATGGGCGACCTTTAAGGTTAAAGGAAACCTCAACGTCGTCACCAATTTTAACATTATCTATCAAAGCGCAACGATCCTGGATGGCTTCAAACTTCAAATATTCGGGATATTGAGGATTCTCAACGTACTCTAATATCAGTTCGCGTTTCTTCAATGAATCAGTTACTTGCTGTGTTGGCGACACTTCGTGTACTTTACCTTTAACTTCCATAATCTTCAAATAATTTAAAATGTAAAGTTAATAGATAAGAAATTAAAATAGGGGGTTTTTAATTCATAAATTTGCAAATTCAATATGCAAGTTTTCCACACCGAGAGTAAAATCATAATCACCTGTAACAAAAGGCTGTCGAGCTACCTTCAACAGGAAGTAGAAGCTTTGGGCTATAAGCCAACCCGCGTTTTTCAAACCGGGGTTGAGCTGTTGGGCACCATTACAGATACCATTGCGCTTAACTTAAACCTGCGCTGCGCAAGCCAGATATTATATTTGATCAAAAGCTTTAAAGCGGCCGATCCTAAAGAACTTTACGAAGAGCTGGTTACCATTGAATGGGAAAAGCTGATTGATTTTAGCGGATACTTTTCGGTAACATCAAACGTAAATAACGAGCACATCCTTACCCCTTTGTTCGCCAACGTAAAGGTTAAGGATGCTGTTGTTGACAGGATCAAAGAGGTAAAAGGCATCCGCCCAAACTCTGGCGCCGAAGCCAACAAAACCGTAGTACACCTGTACTGGCAGGATAATGAGGCCGATATCTTTTTAGATACATCGGGCGAAACGCTGGCCAAACACAGCTACCGCAAAATACCGGGCAAAGCCCCCATGCTGGAGGCGCTGGCCACATCAACCATTATGGCTACCAATTGGGATCGTAACAGTACCTTCATCAACCCGATGTGTGGCTCTGGTACCTTAGCTATAGAGGCTGCTCTGCTGGCTACCGACAAACACCCGGGCTTGTTCCGGATGAATTATGGGTTTATGCACATTATGGGATACGATGAAACGGTATTTTTTATCGAGCGCCGTAAATTAAAAGACAAAGCAAAAAAAGAGATTGGCTTTAAAATTATAGCTACGGATATTTCACAGGATGCGGTTGATATTGCCCAAAAGAATGCGAAAACCGCTGGGGTAGAACATTTAATTGATTTTGCTGTTTGTGATTTTGAAGAAACCGATGTGCCCGAAGGGGCCGGTGTAGTAATGTTTAACCCGGAATACGGCGAGCGTTTAGGCGTACACAGCAAACTGGAAGCTACTTATAAACGTGTAGGCGATTTCTTGAAAAAGAAATGCCTTGGCTACAGGGGCTATGTTTTTACCGGCAACCCGGATCTGGCTAAAAAGATTGGACTGCGCCCATCACGCCGGATTGAGTTTTATAATGGCAAGCTGGATTGCCGCTTATTTGAGTATGAGTTGTATGATGGCAGCAAGCGCGACCCAAGTGAGCGCCCGCAGCCTAAATAACAACGTTAATAAAAGAACACACGAATGAAAAAGATCATATTATTAGTAATAGCCGTTTTATCATCTGTCTACAGCATGGCTCAAACGGAGCTGGCCTTCCCTTTCCAGGGAGGCGCGCCGGTGATGACCAGCTTTTTTAAAGATAGCCTGGTGGTATCGCCCGAGATTGTAAAGGCAAAGGCTACCGGTACCGCGGTTTTTAAATTTACTGCCGATACCAAAGGCACTATAAGCCGCATAGTGATTTACCAGGCAGATGATTACATTTTAACAGCACCGATCATTGAGGCGCTTAAAAAGTCAAATCATAAATGGATTATCCCCGATCATGAAAAAACGCACGATTTTATCTTGCCGTTTTCTATCGCGTTTAATCCGCCGGCTATACCCAGTAAGGCTTTGGTAATGAAGGTGTATGATTTTTATGCTAAACGTAAACCCATTACTGCGGGTAATCAGATCCCCTTAGATAATGCTACATTATTGCCAACGGTGATAGTTAATTACGATTTGGGGCAGTAGTTGGTGGTTGGGGTTATAAGGCTGTTTAAAGCACAAAGCATCGCCATTAGGAGTTGTAAACCCCGGGGGGCTCTGAAGGTGAAAATGATGTAAAACCAGTACTCTCTATCCTGTCATTCTGAGGAACGAAGAATCTTCTTCACTATAAAAGTCTGTAATTAGCAGGGCGAAGAAGATCCTTCGTTCCTCAGGATGACAAACATTTTTTACAAAACGTCATGGGTAGACACGAAGCACCGCTACAAGGTCGCGGAACTTTAGCTGTTTATATTCTACCCAAACAATTCGCTGCTTAAATACCTGTCGCCACGATCGCAGCAGATAAATACAATTACGCCTTCGGTTAATTCTGATGCTAATTTAATGGCCGCTGATAACGCGCCTCCGCTGCTCATACCCGCAAACACTCCTTCAACTTTGGCCAGTTTGCGGGCCATTTGGGTAGCTTCTTCCTCGCTGATATCCAGCACCCTATCCACTCTTGATGCGTCAAATATTTTGGGCAAATAAGCGGCAGGCCACCTGCGGATACCGGGGATAGACGAACCTTCGGTCGGCTGGCAGCCTACAATTTGTATATCGGGATTTTGTTGTTTAAGATAAATAGAGTTACCCATGATGGTGCCGGTTGTACCCATGGCACTCACAAAATGAGTTATTTTACCTTCGGTATCGCGCCAAATTTCGGGACCGGTAGTTTTAATGTGTGCGCCATAATTATCAGGGTTGGCAAACTGGTTTACCAGGTAAAACTCGCCGGTGGCTGCTTTTTCCTCGGCGTAATCGCGGCAAAGCTCAATGCCTTCAAGCAACGTTACTTTGGCGCCAAAGGCTTCCATGGTAAGGGTGCGCTCGCGGGTTGAGTTTGATGGCATTACCAGTTCAATCTCTAAATCAAATAAACGGGCTATCATGGCCAGGGCTATGCCGGTATTGCCGCTTGTTGCTTCAATTAATTTAGTGCCAGGCTTAATATCGCCCCTATCAATAGCACTGCGGATCATGTTGAGCGACGCGCGGTCTTTTACACTCCCACCTGGGTTATTCCCCTCCAGCTTGGCAAAGATCTGTACATTGGGGTTGGGGTTAAGCTTCTTTATTTCAACCATAGGCGTGTTGCCTATCAGGTCTATCAATGTGGCCATAATTTGTTTTCCTTTAGATGCTGTACAACGGGATAACAAGCGTGCTTCCCATTTATTTGGAAACAAAATTAGCAGGATTATTTATTTTGCCGCCAAAAGCAGCGGTTCAAAATCCAAAAGCTTTTGAATTGACGCTGAAATTACTTTCCGGACTGCCTATCCAGCTCCCGCTGAATATTGGCCTGTAAATCGGTAAGCCTTTGCTGGCTGATGTTGTCATTCACAATAATGATATAGCCCAGATCTTTCCCCGGGTAAAACATGCACAAGGTATTAAAGCCAATGCCGGTATGGCCATCGTGATAAATAATCTTTGTGTTTTTATAGTCGGTATCTATCATCCACCCTAAGCCAATGGCGGTACTATCCGGGTGGGTAAATGTGGGTTGGTGCATTAGCTTTAGCGCCGGCTCCTGTTCGGTTAAATTGGCCTTTATATATTTAAGCATATCGTTGATGGTGGAGTTCATGCTTGGGCCATTATAGTAGTCTGTTAAATTTAAAAATGGCTGGGGCTGATTATTGCCGCCATAACCCTGCGCCAATCTATCAGAATGAATATCAATCTGGGTTTTGGTATCGGCCATATTTAAATGTGTTTTTAAATAATGCGTTACCAGCTGCTCATAAGGCTGACGGTAAACGCGTTCCAATAATAAGATTAACACCATCATTCCATTACCATTGTACCTGTATTTTGTACCGGGGATGGTATCTGGCTTTAAACTGTGCAAATCTTTCAACAGGCTATCTGCACGGTACACGTCATAAAAATGAAGCTGATCTGGCAAACTCAATTTGCGTAAGCTATCTTTTACTGCCTTCGGGAATATATGCGCTTGCCCCGGTAAACCAGAAGTATGGTTGGCCAAATTAATAAGGCGAATAGGCTGGCCGTTAAACTGCAGGTTGGGATAATTACCGGGCAGATATTTACGGATGTCGTCATTTAAATTTACTTTCTTTTCAATAACAGCTTCAGCCAGCATGGTAGTTACAAAGGTTTTGGCTACCGAGCCCAGGTTAAAAAAATTATCGGCAGTTGGCAGTTTGCCAGTCCCTTTTTTAACCTCGCCATAATTGTAGGTATATGCTTTGCCATCTTTATAAATACCGATAGACAGGCCGACAGTATTTGGTGTATCCATATAGATCTTAGCGCCCTTATCAACAGCCGAATCTAATTTGCTTTTAAGCTGATTGTCGCTTAATAACGGCTTGCTGCTTTGCGCGTGGGCAGTAAAAGATATTAAGCTTAAAAAGAATGCAGCGATAGGTAAACAGTTTTTCATTTTGATTGATTATAGTTTGCAATATGAAAAAACTGAAATAATTAGGACACTGTTAAATGGCAGAAGGCTCGGAAAACCCGGTAAAATGGTGAGAATCGTCGGCAAACGCCGGGGAAATCACTTTTACCCCCAATGTAGTGAATTCGTGTTATCGGTAAGGCTCCATTTTTTGAGTTAGACACGAATGTCCGCCGACGGGATTACAATTTAATCGAATTTCACGAATTTTGGAATTGATCGATAGCATAAATTAAAACATTAGTATTAAGTCAAAAAATTCGTGTTTACTTAAATTAAGCAACAAAAACGTTTTGAACCCCGATAGCATTTTTTATCAAATTGGAATGATGTACCTTTATATCAACAATTAATACACATCCCGTGCACCAAACTTTGTCATTATTAAAAGGGGCTGTAGTAGCCGTGGCTATTTTGATCTTTAATGGTGTTGCTAATGCGCAAACCTCAGCATCGTTAGACTCAATGACCCGTGCCATTGAAAGACAGGGCTATACCAATATCCACAGCGTATTGATAGCTAAGGGTAACAAGTTGGTTTACGAACATTATTTTAACGGGTTTAATGCCGATTCTTTGCATGATTCCCGCTCTTCATTTAAATCAATCACCAGTTTATTGACGGGAATAGCCATTGATAAAGGATTTATCAAAAATGTAGATCAAAAGGTTTATAGTTTCTTCCCGGAGTATAAAAGTTTTGCCAACCCTGATCCGCGTAAACAGCAGATCACCATTAAAAACCTTTTGGAAATGCGGTCTGGCTTCGATTGTAATGAATGGGTTGATGACGGTAAGGATTGCGAAAGCGAAATGGAACAAACCAAAGATTGGGTTAAGTTTTCTTTAGATCTGCCGATGAAGAGTGATCCCGGTACTGTCTGGGCTTATACTTCATGCAATCCCATGATCATAAGCGGCATTATCAAAAATGCCACCCATATGTCGGTCATGGATTTTGCCAAAAAGTACCTGTTTGAGCCGCTGGGAATTACACATTACCGCTGGACGGTTGATGCCTCGGGTAACGGCGCTACCGCCGGTTCGTTTTTTGTGCGGCCGCAGGATATGGTGAAGATAGGACAAATGGTTAAAGACGATGGATTATGGCAGGGCAAAAGAATCGTATCTGAAAAATGGCTTAAAGAATCGACCACGGCCACTATTCCCATTCCCGATTTTTCATTTACAAAGATCAGTCGCAGTAAGATAGCGATACCGCAGCCTGCTTATTATGGTTATTACTGGTATAACGAGCAGGTAAAAACCAAAGCCTATACCGAGGATGTTCTTTTTGCATCGGGGAATGGCGGGCAGTATATCATGATCATTAAAAGGCTTAGCCTGGTGGTGGTATTTACACAAGGGAATTATAATAACCGGAAGGCCAAACAGGCATTTGATATTTTAACTAAATATATTGTGCCTGCTTATGAGTAAAAGCTAATCGGCATAAGCGGGTAATCCCAGCATTTTGTCTACCCTCACAATCTCGTACCCCATGGCTTTGGCCTGTTCAATAAATTGGGGCAATATTTTAATGGTTACATCGCACTTTTCATGGAAAAGGAATATGGTGCCGGGTTTAATGCGGCTAATCACCTTTATCAGGAGCTTATCGGCATCTTTAGCCATGGTATCGTAAGATCGTACATTCCAGCCAATGGGGAAATACCCACCTTTAATTATGGCGTTTTTTAAATTGGGATTCATTACCCCGTAAGGCGGGCGAAACAGGCGCGGCCTTTTGCCGATGGCGCGGTAAACTTCAGTATCCATTTGCTGCATTTCGGCCAGCATTTTAGCGGCAGGGAGCAGGTCGAACAAAGCGCCATGTGTAAAACTGTGGTTACCAATGAGGTGACCATCGGCATGGAGTTGTTTGATTACAGATTCATTCCCGGCAAGACGTTCACCGATGCAAAAGAATGCGGCCTCTACATCGGCATTCTTTAGGATCTGCAAAACTTCGGGTGTGCCAGGTGACATGGGGCCGTCATCAAACGTAAGGGCTATTACCTTTCTGTTTGTTTTTGCCGAGCAGTACATCGGCATAAAAAAACCGGAGCTTACAAAATAGCAGCCGTAACTTACAATAAGAGAATACACCAATATGATTGCAGCATATATCATCCAGTTTACACCTTGCATTTTATCGGCCCAAATGGTAAAAGCCAGCAGGAGGATAAACGCGATATTGGTGTTTTTGAATGTTAGCACGCCGATAACAACATTAAAGAATGATGGGTGTTTTGGTAATGATTGTAGATAAGGATCCTTTTGATTTTAGCTGTGTGTGCAGTAGCTGGATCGGCATTTTGCCCCATTAGATGTACCGCATACCACAACGCAAAGGCCGATGAGGTTGGATATTCGCCGCAAAGGTGTTTATACTTCACCACGTTGCAATAATTAAAAAGCGAGTTTTCCAAATAGTGGTATACTTCGTCATTTTTAACATCCCCGTTATCGCCGGTTATGACCAGGCTGATATCATACATGCTCAGACCTCCGTTCGCGGCCAAAAAAGCCTCAATTTGGGATTCTATATCAGCAAAATCTTTAGGCTTGTAAAAGGTGGTGACAGCTTCCAGCTTAGCCAGGTCTTTTTCCGACGATTCATTACTCAGCAGGAAAAACGCCGAGCCTTCGCCCGCAATGGTTCCTTTGGTGCCGTAATTAAACAAGTGGAGGTTAGATACCGGTCCTTGTTTATACAGGCCGAAACGGCCCAGGATAATGTGACTGATATCGGTGATCTCATCAACACCGCCAACTAGTATGTTTTTAGCTTCGCCCTCCTGCAACAACATTTGTGCATCAAGCAAAGCGTGCTCAAATGACGCGCCGCCGCTTACAAAGGTGTTATTATATTCATGGCAGCCAATAAGTAAGGCAACCTGTGCCGCAATGGTATTATGGGTAGATTGGATGAAGGATGTTGGCGTAAGCATCTCCTCGCCGCGTTCGGCCATTTTACTTAAAAATACGCCGGTATCTTCCAGGCAGCCGTAAGCTGTGCCGGTAATAATGGCATCGGGCAATGTTACACCGGCTTGATTAAGGCAGGCCATAGCAGATGCCACGCCCATTTTGATCACCCTGCTCATACGGCGGATGAGTTTTGGATCGATCAACTCTTTATAATCGGGCGTAATGCAATTTAAGCGGTTACCTTCATGCGCAACCACCTCGCCCGGAAAGGCGGCGTTACCGAATGTTTTTTGAGGCGATATATTTCCTGTTGAGCGTATATACATATCAGGCCTCCAATTTTGAAAATATGAGTGATGAACAGTTGCCGCCAAACCCAAAAGAGTTTGATAGTACGTGTTTTAAATTTGGCTGTGTTGAAAATGCAGTTTCGGGCCTGAATGGCAGATCGGCAATCTGGGTTTCAAACCTTAGGTTTGGATAAATAAAGCCCTGCTGAACCGATAGGGCTGAAAATACAGCCTCGATGCCTGCGCTTGCCCCTAAGGTATGGCCGGTAAATGATTTGGTGGAGCTCATTTTAGGGAAATGCGGTTCAAACAACCGCTTGATGGCTGTCCCTTCGGAGTTGTCATTGTTTTGGGTGCCTGTGCCGTGCAGGTTAATGTAGCCAATATCGGCAGGATTTAATCCGGCCATTTTCAATGCGCCTTCCATCGCCATAAATGAGCCTATGCCATCGGGCGATGATGCGGTTTGGTGATAAGCGTCGTTCGCGTTACAATATCCGCCCAGGGAGCAGTATAGTGGCCCTTTAAGCGATGCTGCCACGCGCTCAGATACAAGTGTAACGTAACCCGCCCCTTCGCCAAGGTTTAAGCCCCGGCGGTTGGCATCAAAGGGCTGACAATATTCGGTATCTAAGATCATCAGCGTATTAAATCCGTTAAGCGTAAAGCGGGTAAGCGCGTCTGTACCGCCGGCAATTACCACATCAAGGATGTTATTTTTAATGAGCCTTGCCCCGTACATGATGGCATTGGCCGATGAAGAACAGGCAGTACTTATGGTACTGATATAGTTTTTTATCCCCAGCTCATCGGCCACCAGTTCGGTAACCTTGCCGCATTCGTGATTAACCACGTTACGCAAGCGACCAGCCTGGGGATTTGCATTGAACTGCGTAAAAAAGTCTTCGGTTTTATCCATACCGCCAACTGTATTGGCTGATATAAAACCGCTACGAAGCGATGAAAAGTCTTCGATCCCGGCATTGTTCAGGGCTTCCCGGGCAGCCACCAAACTCAACATAGCCGTGCGGCTGATCCCCGGTTTAAAGCCCGAAAGCGCCACCAGTTCATCATTGCTCAGCTTAACTTCGGCAACCGGGAAAGTATCTTTATGAGCCGTATCCAGGTATTTTAGTTTATCGATACCTGCCCGGCCGTTTTGGAGCGCATTGAGGCATTCGGCAGTGTTATTGCCTATGCCCGAAATTACGCCTACGCCGGCTACATAAACAGGTGCGCTCATATTTTATTAAACTGGTAAATGTTGTTCATATTATCGGGAGTAAAAGGTACCGATATGTTGTTTTCGCTTTTCTCTACCAGGAATAAAACCGCTTTGTAGTTTTCCTGTAACAGATCAACCCAGCCACAAATGCAGGCCTGCAAAATATTGTTATTTAGCAAATACGCTACGTATTGGTGTACAAACGCGGCGTCAAACTGCTCAAAAACAAAGAACGCGTTTTCGCCTTTGAATTTATTTTTAATACTGATCTCGCCTATCACGATATTGGGCAAAGTGTAAACGAACAAAGCTGGACTGGCAACTGTTTTTGCCCCCTCAAAGTATTTGATATCCGCATCCAAACTGGCATTGGCATTGGTAAGCACAATCCCCATCTCATTTTCTTTGTATCGCTCTGCAAACGGATGCCCTTTCAGCAAAACCTCCGAGGCCAAAAGGCCCAGTTTTGACAAGCCATCCATTTTATAAAACTTAGGATACTTTACCTCCAGGAATTGATATGCTGATAGCAGGAACTCCGCGGTATCAGTATCTCTATTTTCAAATACAGCATCGCCATTGCCATAAATCGTATTATCGGTTATAGTAGCATAGCTTGTTATATATAGGTTATCTGTCAAGTGTTTATTTATGATCGCTTTCAGCCTTAGGCCTTCCGCTTTAAGCTCTTATTTAGTTAATATTATCGCTGCATTACAACCACCAAAACCCGATGCTGTTTTAAGGCAATTGGTTAAATTGGTTTGCACCAATAGCGCTGCTACGTTTATGGGCTGTGTTACCCCAAGTGCATTAAACCCTTTTGTGGGTATAATGGTATTTTGTTTTAAAGAATGGATAGCAATAATGGCCTCGATCAATCCCGACGCGCCCAACGTGTGCCCATAATAGCCCTTCAGGCTGTTTACCGGAATGTTTTGCATGCCGGCCAGGTTAATGGCCTTGGCTTCCATCTCATCGTTGTAAGCGGTAGCGGTGCCATGGGCCGATATAAAATCAATTTCACCAGGTGATAACCCCGCGTTTTTTAAAGCCGCGTCGATAGCGTAAAAAAGTTCCTCCCCGGTTTTGGATGGGCCGGAAATATGGTTGGCATCGTTACTAATGGAGCCGCCTGCCAGTTTAATATTGCCCGCGTATTTAGGGTTTGATGAAAGGATCACCGTGCCCGCACCCTCTCCTAAATTAATGCCATCCCTTGTAGCATCAAATGGTTTACACGGTGCCGCGCTGATGGCCTGGAAAGATTGAAACCCCGATAGCACAAAGCGGGTGATTACATCCGCCCCAACCACCACTGCATTTTCATATTGCCCGGTTTGCAGCAGCCGTAACCCTGTGATTAAAGCTACCAGGCCCGAGATGCAGGCATGCGATACGATCAATGGTTGGTTAACAAAACCAAAGTTTTCGGCAACAATTTTTGCCGAAGTATGCAGGGCAATCCGGTCTGCCAGACCGGGGTCATCACCCGCTGTTTCCAGCATGCTGATATTGCCCTTGGTGGTTGAAATAATAAGCACAGTCTTTTTGTCTGTAGCATTAACATCGCAACTCTTCAATGCATCCGCTACGGAAGCAATAAGCAATTGCTCAAACTTGGTATGGTTATCGTTAGCTATAAATTGATCTTTGGAAAATAGCGAAGCGTAGAAAGGAGACGGGGACCTGTCTGCATCATCATGCTGTTTCACCCCGGAGTTGCCTTTAACAACCTGTTCAAAGTTTTGGGCAGCGGTGTAGCCAATCGGCGATGTAATATTATCAGCAACAACAAAAACATTATTCATTACTTACAAATAACTCCTCTCATCAAATTGTTTTTACTGCCAAAAGTTATAATAGTTATACCATTGCTCAGGATACTGATTCACGTATTTTTCCATTTCGGCCACAAAATCATCAGTCATTTGCGCTATCCCGGTATCTTTGCCCAAATGTAAATATTCCTTAATTGTGCTGGAGTAAAAATGGTAATGATACTTGGTTTCTTTCATGGCAAAAACATAAGCCACCGGTACTTTGAATTTAGAAGCAAGAATAAACGGGCCAAGCGGAAACTCGGCATCTTTACCCAAAAACTTTTTGGTAATGGTTTTATTGCCTTCCAGGTAACGGTCGGCATGCATGCAAACCAGCTCATTATTCTGGAAAGCCTCATTGATCTTAAAAATATGCGAAATATCATCCTTAATCACAATAATATTTACCCGGTGCTTGCCGGTGGCCTTATCCATAAAGGCTTTAATTTGCTGATCCTCGCCATCAAACATCACAATGTTTATTTTGGTATCAACATGGCTTAGCAGGTTGCCCGCTATTTCCCAGCTGCCTATATGGGCACTTAGCAGCAGGCCACCTTTTTTGAGCGCGGCTATCGCATCCAGGTTATGCCGGCCATCAAATTCAAAAGTGAACTTATGCGGCATGCCCGACATAACCACCACTTTGTCAATAATGCTTTGGCCAAAAATGTAGTAATTCTGATAAACCTTAAAAAGTGATTTGATGCGGCCATAACCCAGCCTTTCGTGAAAATAGTAGTAGATACTTTTTGACGATTGATAGGAAAAAACCACATAATAAAAGGAAACGAATCTTAAAAGGAGATAAGCGGGTGTTACCCCGGCGGTTTTTAAGATTGCCAGAAATATGGAATACCCCCAGGGCTTACCTTTTGATTTTCCTTTCCAGGACGACATTTAAACAAGCTCCTTTGGCTGTACTTTAGCGGCTACGTAATCGTAAAAATCCTGGAAGGTAACAATACCGGTAAAATCTTCGGGCTGCACCTTAAACGCGAAGTTGGTTTCAATTACCACTACCAGGTCAATATAGTCAAGGCTATCCAAACCAAGGGTATCTTTTAAAACCGCATCGGGAGTAATGGTATCAATATCCACCTCAAATTCTTCAGACAGGAAAGAATTTATCTTCGCAATGATCTCTTCAGTTTGCATAATCTCGTTTAAATTAATCAGCTAAAATTGGTCAATCAGGGTAAACCAAAATTAGTGTGTAATAAGTTGTAAAATTGTTAAATATGTATTTAGTTTATTTTAAACACCATATGCATGATGTTCTTAATTTGTTAGTTGTAACTATTTATTATAAAGAACGATTTAGGTAATTCTCGCCAGGCTGTTTTGGGGTACCAAGCCCTTTAAATCCAATGCTTTAAAATATTCCGTACCGCCCAACCGTTCAATCCACTAATCCCCACTCCCCGGGAAAATATTAATAAGCCCTGATTAATTTAATTAATCAGGAAATTTCACAAAAGTACAAAATAATAAAAACATTTAAGTGTGTTTTGTGTATGGTGCCGGGAAATCGCTTTTAGCCACAAGTAGTGAATTGTGTTATCTTAAGGCCCCTTTTTTTGAGTTAGACACGAATGCCCGCCGACTCGGTTACAATTTAATCGAATTTCACGAATTTTGGAATTGATTGATAGCACAAATCAGGGCAAACGCATCTAAATAATTAACGGGGATAAGCTGCTATTTAGTAATAAGTAACGGAATAAGCTTAAGTGGTCGGGAAGATAAAAGCATCAAACTATACCTTGTTCTTATGTAGATGATCCAGGTATCGAAGGGACTTGTATTAGTCAACAACAGGCACAAATATCCGGATGTGCCTAAATTGTGATACATCAGTTTTGTGTTAACCTTGTTAAAATATAAAATATTGATTATTAGATAATTATAAATCTCTATTTCTGAAATGTGTTAAGTTATGTTAACCCAATTAGATGCATTTGCCCTGGTATAGTGATCCATGGGCTATCTGATCCCTTTTGGTCCGACATATGATCAGCAAAAATTGTATATTTGGATATATTGTTAAATACGATGTACAAGCAAATTTTAATTCCCGATAAAAAGAATCATACCATTGAAATGCCGGAAAGGTTTTTTGGCAAAAAAGTGGAAGTGATAGTTGTGGAAGTAAGCGATCATAATTCCTACAATCTCCCCACACCACCCGAGGCGAAAAAGATAAACGTAAAAGAATTGTTCGAAGACTTTGGCTCAGCTCCCGATTTTCCGTCGGTTGATGAGATCAGGGCAAAAGCGTGGCCTTCTAAATGGTAATTTTTGATACTAATATCCTTATTGAACTTTACCGGGGTAACCTTGCCGTAAAGAAAGAAATTGAACTTCTGAACACCAACATATTTTATATTAGCAGCATCACTGTTGCCGAGTTTATGGTTGGGGCAAAAGATAAAGTCGATTTTAAAAGAATTGAAAATCAGCTGAGCAAATACACCCACATTCCAATTAACACAGATATTACCGAGATCTTTATCGATCTTTTTAAATCACTTACCTTAAGCCACCGGCCAGGGATAGCAGATACCCTTATTGCTGCCACTGCGCTCTATTACCACCTTCCGCTTTATACACTCAATAAAAAACATTTTCAATTTATCCCCGGGATAACGCTGGTATAAATTACCTTTTCAAAGAACGATAAAATATTATTTTTGTACATGACAATCAAAACCACCTATTGGTTACGATAGATCATCAAATAAATTTAACTAACAAAAACTGATAGATGGTTGCCGGTGTTGGGATAGATATGATAGAGGTTGAGCGCATGGCTGCCAAAATTGATAAGGGCAGCGGCTTTCGTGAATTGGTGTTTTCTGAAAAGGAAATAGCCTACTGCGAACTAATGACCGATAAATACCAGCATTATGCCGCGCGCTTTGCTGCCAAAGAGGCTTTTTTTAAAGCCCTGGGCACGGGTTGGCTAAACGGTACTTCGTTCAACGAAATTGAGATAGGCAATAATGCCGATGGAAAACCCGAACTTACACCCATTGGTCAAACAGCCGAAACATTAAAGGCATTCGGGCCATTAAAAATTTCTGTATCATTAACCCACCTTAAAGCAATAGCATCTGCCATCGTAATTATAGAAAAGTGACCGAGCAAACATTACATACATCATCCTATCAATCGCAGCAACAAATTGCAGCCATGCAGGAGCAAAAACTGCAGCAGCTTTTAGTATATCTAAATCAAAACTCCCCCTTTTATAAAGAGCTCTTTGCCGCCAATAACATCGATGTTGAGGTAATCAAAACATTAGATGATTTGAGGTTGATCCCTACCACGGTAAAAGAAGACCTGCAAAAGCGCAATGATGATTTTATGTGCGTAAGCCGCGATAAGATCATTGAATACAGCTCAACATCGGGCACACTGGGCAGCCCGGTTGTGGTAGCCTTAACAGAAAACGACCTTCAGCGCTTAACTTATAACGAGTACAGTTCCTTTATTTGTGCCGATGGCAAGCCGGATGACGTTTACCAGCTGATGCTCACTTTAGACCGGCAGTTTATGGCCGGCCTTGCTTACTATTCGGGTATCCGTAAAATTGGCGCGGGGATTATTCGTTTAGGTCCGGGTGTGCCTTCTTTACAATGGGATACCATTTTAAGGCTTAAGCCAACCGCTATTGTAGCTGTGCCATCGTTTATTTATAAGCTGATTCAGTACGCTAACGAGCATAATATCGATATCAATTCAAGCTCCGTTAAAAAAGCGGTTTGTATTGGCGAAAACATCCGTAACACCGATTTTTCGCTCAATATCCTCGGCAAAAAAATAACCGACGCCTGGAATATCCAGCTATATTCTACCTATGCCTCTACCGAAATGCAAACCGCGTTTACCGAGTGCGGGCAGGGCAAAGGCGGTCACCATCAGCCCGAGCTGCTGATTGTTGAACTGCTTGATGAACACAACCAACCTGTAGCCCCCGGCGAACCGGGCGAGGTTACCATTACCACCCTTGGGGTTGAAGGGATGCCGTTACTCCGCTATAAAACCGGCGATATTTGCCAGTATTTTGATGAGCCATGCGCATGCGGTCGTACCACGCTGCGGCTGTCATCGGTTATCGGCCGTAAAAAGCAAATGATTAAGTTTAAGGGTACCACACTTTACCCGCCATCGCTTTTTGACTTGCTGAATGGCATGGAAGAGATTCTTGATTTTGTGGCCGAAGTATATTCGAACGAAATTGGGATGGACGAAGTACTGCTCCATATCCTCCCCGTTAATTATACTGATGAGTGCGACCGGAAGATCAGGGCTAATTTACAGGCCCGGTTAAGGGTTAGTCCCCATGTTACCTATGTACAGTACGATGAGATCCAAAAAATGCAGTACAAGGAATCAGGCCGTAAACCGTTTAAATTTATCGATCGCCGGCTATAGCCGGCTCCTCTTCTTCGGAAATGTTCTCTTCTTCTGGCGTTTTGCCGAAGGCCTTGTCGAGCAGGTTTAAGATTGGCACCGTCATGATGGTAGTTACCAGCGCCATGATCACCAGCATGGCAAATACCTCTTTATTGAGTACGCCAAGGTCGTAACCAATATTTAACACAATCAGCTCAACCAGGCCGCGGGTATTCATAAGCGCACCTATAGACAGGCTGTTTTTCCAGCTTTGGCCAATAAATTTTGCGGCAGAGGCGCTGCCAACAAATTTGCCGGTGATAGCCACCAGGATAACCAAGCCGCAAGTACCCCACAGGTAAATGTTGTTCAATAAGCCTATTTGGGTACGCAGGCCGGTAAAAACAAAAAACAGGGGCAGCAATAAAAACAACGCCACATCTTTTATCCGCTCAATAAATACGCTGCGGAAGGTAATATTATCGGGCATTACAATACCAGCCATAAACGCGCCAAAAAGCGCATGGATGCCAATGGCCTCTGTAGCATACGCCGATATGATCAGCGTTAAAAAAAACAGGGAAACCGGAATGCCCAGGTAACCTGGTTTAATATGATGCGTGTATACTTTTTTTAACAAAGGCTTTACCGCTTTTAACATGAGTATCACATAAGTAACCGCCATTAAAACGGTATAAACAAAACTCATGACCGAGCCGGCCTTTACTACTGCTATTACAATAGTGAGCAGACACCAGGCGGTGATATCATCGGCCGCAGCGCAGGTAATCACCAATGCGCCAAGGCGGGTTTTATTGATACCCCTTTCCTGGCAAATGCGCGCCAACACCGGGAAGGCCGTAATGCTCATAGAAATGCCCATAAACAAGCCGAACGAAAAGAAAGGGATACCAGCCGGGGCAAGCGAACGGTAAATGTAATAAGCCAACCCAAGACCTAATGTAAATGGAACAACTATACTGGCATGGCTAATAACAATGGCATCTTTACTTTTATTTTTGATAGCCCGCAGATCAAGCTCCATACCTATAACAAACATGAAAATGATCAATCCTATCTGGCTTAGGAACTGCAACGAGCCTAAAGAAGCTACTGGGAAAATGGTATGTGAAAATGCAGGGAGAAATCGCCCGACAAGGGATGGGCCTAAGGCTATCCCCGCAAAAATTTCGCCTATAACACGAGGCTGCCCCAGTTTTTTGCATACCCAGCCCGCCATATTGCCCGCTATAATAATAACGGCTATCTGTGCAAGCAAAGTAGCCAGCGGACCGGTAAGGTTTTTAATAAAGCCATCCATAAACTGATGAAACGGACTTTTACTACTGGCAGCAAGCTTAACAATATGCCGGCCTTGTTCAAGGCTGTCACCCGCCATTAGCACGTAGTAAATGAGGAAGGAGAATACTCCTAAAAGGATAACGTAGAAAAATATGTTTCTGAACTGCTTCATTTTTTGAATACTCCCTTAAATTTCAAGAAAGTGGATGTATCATGCTGAATAACGGCGGTAACGTTTATAGCATCAAATTCATTTACAGCATAGGTTATCTGCATATTGGCGGTACGGTTAACCAGGGGATTAAGTATCGCTAAAAACTTCATATCAACAGCTTTTAGCAGCTTGGTTTTTGCACCTATAACGCTCTCTAAAACCTCTTTAACCATTTGCATCATACAAACACCAGGCACCACCGGCTGCCCGGGAAAATGCCCCTCAAAAATCTGGTGAGCGGCATTAAGAGTGATGGTTGTTGTTGCTACGCTGCCATCTGTTTGGGGTTGCGTATATTGAAAAAAAGTTTCCTGCAGCATTTTTTAAGCTTAAGGCCGAAAGCTTAAAGCTTAAAGCATTGAATCTTTAGCCCTGAACTATCAGCTTGTTATATTATCTATGATTTTTTTAAGCTTTGAGCCTTAAGCTTTAGGCTTTCAGCTATCGCTCTATTTTTTTTAAACCGATGGTAAATTTAAAGTTTTTATGGTCGATACCGATGCTATCCGGCACCCCATTTTTATAGCCCGTCATGGTTGCCACGGCAACGGGTTTTCTTTTTGATGATTTTTCCATCCGGATTAAAGTATCGCCAGCTAAATTGGTGATATAATAGTTAGCTCCTTTCTGCTGAGGTAATACATAGTATAAATGGCTGCTATCCTTTAGCATATAATGCTCACGGCTGCCCTGTTGGCGCAGTAATATCAAATCAAAATCCTTCATCAGCGTTTTGATGACAGGTCCTTTATCCATTTGCGGGATGATGGAATATACCTTAAAGCTGCCATCTTTCAGAAAAGCAAAATCGAAGAACTTAACCCCCATCTCACTCGAAAACACAATGCGGGTACTGCTGTCGGGCATAATTTTCATTAACAGCAGGCCGCTTAGGTGGTGGCTGGTTACATTGATTTCGGCGTTGTAAAGCACTACAGAAAACTTTGGCCTGAATTTGTAGATATGGTCAAAATTCCCGGCTGCCGGCTTCAGGTTTTTATAAACCGAGGTGCAGCTAAACAGCAAGCAGCTACTTAGCAGCAAAAAGCGCGTCTGGCAGTATCGCATTGATCTCTTTATTTAAAAAGTGAATGGTGGTGTTATCGCCCGACGGCTCTTCCATATCGATATTGCTTACCGAATTATCCTTTTTATCAACCGAGATATTGATGCTTTTAAAAAAATCTTTGATCCCCTTTGATAACGGCGAAAGCTCAACAAGGTAACTGCTTTTGTTTTCAAATACCTTCACCTTAAAATCGGGATTGCTGAGGATGGTTCCCTGCACACAATCCACAATAATCCTGTTGATCTGCTGAAAGAGTTTGTTTGATTTGGTGTTGATCTTGTTTTCTTTCTGCTCATCCTTTACCAGGATATTATCCTTGTTAATGATCATCAGGTATTTTGATGGACTGGTATATTCCATCCGCACCATGTTATCCTTTTTAAACCAGAATTTTCCCTTGGACGTGATCTTTTCAGCAAGCATGCTCAGGTTTTTCTCCTGCACAAAGTCACTTTTTATGCTGGTTGTTTTTTGAGCGGTAGCGGTAAATTGGGCTTTAAATGCAGATAGGTCTGTAAGTTGGCTGTAACCTGCATGCTGCGCATTGGCAGTAATTGCTGCCGATAATATGACCAGTATGATGAATGCTTTATACATAAAGTTTATACACGTTTTATTTACAATAACGCAGTGGCGTTTGAAGTGTTGTTTTGGGTTATTTAGACAGGCGAGCGTTAAATCATCATGTCATTGCGAGGCACGAAGCAATCGCGAACTGTACAAGGCGGCTCTGTAAAGCATGAGATTGCTTCGTGCCTCGCAATGACATAGTGTATTTCCAGACTTGCGAAGTTTTTAAAACTTCGCAAGTCTTTCCCCTGGTTGTTTTTCCCGTCTTAACTCTTGATTCTAATCTCTTGACTCTATTACGCTGCCTGGTTAGCGGTTATATACTCGGCCATAGTACGTACAGACTGGAATACCTTTGGCCCGTCCTCGGCTTTGGCAAGTTTTATTTTGTAGTGTGATTGCATTAAAACAATCAGTTCCAACACATCGATAGAATCTAAACCCAATCCATCGGCAAACAACGATTCATCATCGCCAATGTCAACCGGTTTAAGGTCCTGTAAGTTCAATTGTTCTATGATCTGTTCTTTCAGATCATTCATTAATTTGTCCATTTTATGTTTCTGTTTAGCTAATCTGTCCGCTTAGCTGAATAACTCTTGCTAATTTCTTTATAGCCTTATCGTGGTTTTTCACAAATGGGTTCTCTAAATCCCACACATACCCTGCCAAAACAGAGCAGATCTGGTTTTTAATCTCCGGCACAAAAGTTTCGGAGAAAAAGATGGTATCCAGTGTGCCTTCATACCATGCATTTACATAGGAACGAAATACATCAACGCCCTGCATTACTTTATCGGTATATTCCTTTTCCCAGTCAACATCTTCGCCCTTAAGCTTACGGATCACCAGCTTGGCTGCATTTTGGCTTGATACTGTGGCCAGCGTAACGCCCGATGAAAATATCGGATCTAAAAATTCGGTTACGTTACCTGTTAATACAAAGCCTTCGCCATGAAATACATCTGTTGTGCTGCTCCAGGCTTGTAATATCCGGGGATCAAAAACAAACTCGACATCTTCAAAGCGCTCGCTAAGGTAAGGGTCAGACGCGATAAGATTGCGCAGTTTTTCATTGTCGGTTTCGCCTGCTACATCATTAAAAAACTCTGGGTTGCCTACAAAGCCTAAAGATGTGACGCCACTTGAAAATGGGATGATCCAGATCCATACGCCCGGTTTATGAACTACAATGGTAATGCGGTTTGGTTCTTCATAAAGATTGCGTTTAAGGTCGACAGTGTGTGCAAACAAGGCTTTACGCTCAGACATGTTTGAGGGTTTATCTAACCCAAACAGCTTTGGTATCACACGACCATAACCGCTGCCATCAATAATAAACCGGGCCTCTATCTGGCTTTGGTTACCGTAGATATCCTCAACCGTGGTAACCGAGTCAGAACCATTGAATTTTATATCAGTAACGCTCGTTTCGTAATTTACGGGGATGCCCATTTGCTCGCAGGTATCGGCCAGTGTTTTATCAAACTCGGCGCGTGGTACCTGCCAGGTCCAGTTCCAGCCATCGGTAAACTGGTCAGAAAAGTAGTAGTCGCAGATCACGCCGTTTTTAACAAACTTGGCCCCAAACTTTTTTTGAAACCCCTTGGCCTCTACCGCGTCCACAAAGCCGGCTTCTGTTAATGCTTCCATGCAGCGTGGCAACAGGCTTTCGCCTATTACAAAACGGGGAAATTTTTGCTTTTCAACAATTTTAACTTTAAAGCCTGCTTTATTCACTATAGAAGCAGCCACAGTACCCGCCGGACCAGCGCCAATTACCAACACATCAACTTTTTCGGTTTTCATCTATTTAAATTCTGGTGTTATGAGTACTGCCCGGGCTTTGCATTGCCTTAAGCGTTAATTTTATTATTGTTTCTGTCGAGCCTTGCCTACTTCCTAAAAATACCACTTAAGCTAAAGAATGTTTCTTTTTCCACTCCTCAAAAAAAGGCGGATTGGTTAGCTGCAGTACAAAATTATCGCGGCTTAAAAAAACCTGCACTGTTGATGCCGTAACTACTACCTCGCCCGTTGCCGCGTTTAATAAGCGATAATTAAAATTAAGGCGCGCGGCTTCGCTTGGTATGTATTCGGTTTCAATAATTACACTATCGCCGTACCGCAAAACCTGTTTGTATTTGCAGTCAATACTTACAATTGGTGTAACATACTCATTATTGTAAACAGTGAGGTAGTCTATACCAAAAGCTTTACCAAAAGCCTCGCGGCCATCTTCAAAATAACGTACATAGTGCCCATGCCACACAATACCCAATGAGTCTACCTCGCTAAATTTTACGATTATTTCTGTGGCGTGCTTCAGTGTTTTCTGCAATGTTGTTTATTTGATAACCAGGAATTAACCCCGGTACTAAGTATATAATTATAAAAGATCCAGGTTAACTTATTATTGTTGAATTACAAAAACTTTCATCTGGCACCGGGCCAATATTTCATCACCGCGTTTTACCTTGCCAGATATCAGCGTAACATCAAATATTTGATTATCAATAATAATTTCAGTTTCTAAGATATCATTTATTTGGGGCAACCCAAACACTTCAAGGTTTTTAATGGCACCGATATAGCCAATCGCATCGGCTTTTGTTTCGTTTAAAGCAATGTAACCGGCCCTTGCCGCCGCCGTTTGCGCTATGTTTTCAACCAATCCACATTCGCCAAATTCACCATCTTCAACCAAAACATTATCTGCTTTCACACAAAAAGTAGTGCGGCTGCTATTTTCGTCGCTATAAATCAAATGATCTATCATCACAAAGGGGTGTTTTTGTGGGATCAGGTCGGGCGTGTTTGCAGGAGGGATAAACATATGTGGCAGAACGTTAAAAACTTTGCAGGGCTTACTGGTTAATCAAATACAGAACGAAGAACGCTCAATTACATACAAGCGGAACTATGTTCGTTAATATCAAATGTTAAACAAGTTCTTTGGCGTTCACCTTGGTTTCTACATATAGGTAAAAATCCTGGAAGGTAACAATGTTCACAAAATCCTCGGGCTGTACCTTAAAGTTAAAATTACTTTCAATTACAACCACAAGGTCAATATAATCAAGGCTATCAAGCTCAAGTGTGTCTTTCAATACGGCCTGGGGTGTGATCTTTGTAATATCGATCTCGAACTCTTCGGCCAGGAATTCATTGGTTTTAGCTATGATTTCTGAAAATTGCATAAGGTGGTTTAGATAAGGTTAATCAATATATTTTTTTATGATCAGGGACGAGTTGGTGCCACCAAACCCAAAAGAATTTGATAAAAACACATCGATGTTTTGCTCAATTGTTTTGGTGGCGATGTTTAACTTTTCAGAATCCTCATCAGGCGTCTCGAAGTTAATGTTTGGTGCGATGAACGAGTTTTGCAGCATTAACATAGAGTACACTATCTCGCTGGCACCAGCCATCCAGCATTCATGCCCGGTCATTGATTTGGTTGAGCTAACCAGTGGTTTGCTTGATCCAAAAACCTCGTGGATAGCTTTAGCTTCACTGGCATCGCCGGCAGGTGTTGAGGTGGCATGGGCGTTAATATAATCTATATCCGCAGCACTCATACCCGCGTCTCTTAAAGCCATAGCTAAAGAACGTACGGGGCCGCCAACAGTTGGGTTTGAGATATGACCACCATTTGATGAAAAGCCGTAGCCAACAACCTCTCCTAAAATGGCAGCTCCACGGCGTTGTGCCGATTCAAGGCTTTCTAAAATTACGGTTGCAGCCCCTCCGCTGGGCACAAGGCCATCCCGGCTGCGATCAAACGGACGTGACGCTTTGGTTGGATGCGCCTCATGTATAGAGAATGCCGAAAGAGCATCGAAACTCCCCATCGAAAAATGGTTAAGCTCCTGCGCACCACCGCATATGATACCTTCCTGTAAGCCGCTTTTTATTAGGTGATAACCCAGGCCAATGGCATGTGAGCCGCTGGCGCAGGCCGCGCTAACGGTTAGGTTAATGCCTTTTAATTTAAATATGGTGGCCAGGTTCATGCTCACGGTGGAGTTCATGGTTTGAAAAACCGCCCCTGAGCCTACCAGCATGGTATCTTTTTTTAAACGGATGGTGTCAATACATTCTATCACAGGCTTGGCAGAACTATCGTTGCCGTAAAGCACACCAACTTCGTTCTGATCGAGATAATCCATATCTATCCCGGCCTGCCCTAATGCTTCAATAGTGGCCATATAGGCATACTCTCCCTGTTCGGGTAGCATGATGCGTGCTCTTCTGTCGAGCTTTTCTTTCAGGTTGGGCCTTTCAACAAAACCGGTTAAGCCAGAACGGTAACCGAACTCTTTACGCTGTGTATCTAATAATATTCCCGACCGGCCCTGGAATAGCGAATCTCTTACATCGTTAAGGTTTTTGCCTATACACGAGTAAATACCCATTCCCGTAATCACAACTCTGTTCATAACACTATTAGCGGCTTAATCAATTACAAATACTTTTAAAACTAATTAAAATTACTTAACGATTGAAATTTTAAAATGATGCTTTTGTGAATAAACAATTAATTAGGAATACAGGCCTCCATTAACAGAAATTACCTCGGCAGTGATGTAGGAGGCCTCGGGCGATGCTAAAAAGCCCACTACGGCCGCTACCTCTTCGGGAGTACCGAACCGTTTAATAGGGATCATTGCTTTAAGTTCTTTTTCATCAAGGGCTTCGGTCATATCGGTACGGATAAAACCAGGAGCCACGGCGTTAACCGTAACACCGCGCCGGGCAACTTCCTGCGCCAGGGCTTTGGTTGCCCCAATAACGCCGGCTTTTGCAGCCGAGTAGTTAACCTGCCCGGGCAAGCCTTTTAAGCCTGATAGTGATACCACATTAATTATGCGACCGAATTTTTTTACCAGCATACTGTTTAACACCACCTGGGTTACGTAAAAGAAACCGCCCAGGCTAGTATTTAAAACGCTGTCCCACTGCTCATCCTTCATCCACATCATCAGGGTATCGTCTTTAATGCCGGCATTGTTTACCAGCACTTCAATATATTTTTCTGTATTGGCCTCAATCCAGCCACCTAAAACGGTGCGGATATCTTCCTTTGCGGCTACATCAAATTTGATGATCTCGCCGTCTCCGCCATTTTCTTTAATGGTGGCTAAGGTGTTTTCGGCTTCGGTTTGGTTGCTTTTGTAGTTTACCAATACATAATAGCCCATTGAACCCAGTTTATGACAAATTGCCTTGCCTATCCCTCTTGATCCGCCTGTCACTAATGCACATTTCATATGTTATCTGCTAAAATATTGAATGCTAAAAACTATAATACGGCCGAGTTTCTCTTCTTGATCAGGTGAACATGCTCCGATTTTTCGAAGTATTGTTTAACCCTTGCCAGGTCTTTATACTTAGGGGCATCCTCCACAAACTTAAGGAATATGGCTCTCAGATCGGTATACACCAGGTGTGTTGTCGGCGATAGCTTCTCTGAGCAATCCAGGTGATCAATAGCCTGCAGCACCGACATCATTTGAATAGCCAGAACCTCAAAAGTATTATCAATCACTTTTTTGGTGATGAGCGCCGCGTTGCAGCCCATACTCACAATGTCCTGGTTATCATTATTATTGGGGATGCTGTGCAGGTACATAGGGTACGCTAAGGTCTGATTTTCGGCCGTGGTTGATGTAGCCGTAAACTGCATGCCCTGCATCCCGAAGTTAAAGCCCAGCACACCAAGGTTCACAAACGGCGGGAATTTGTGGTTCAGCTTATCGTTAAGGATATAGTTAAGCTGCCTTTCAGACAGCATACACAGCTTGGTGATGGCTATTTTTAGCTTATCCATAGCCAGCGAAACATAGTCGCCATGGAAATTGCCGCCGTGGAAGATGTTTTTATTCTCGTGGTCTATAACCGGGTTGTCATTCACCGAGTTAAGCTCATCGGTAACTACGCGCTCTACTTCAAAAATGGTATCATAAACGGGGCCCAACACTTGTGTTACGCAACGTAACGAGTAGTATTCCTGTACTTTATCTAAAAACACTTCCTGGTTAAGGTTATCGGGGTTGTACAAATGCTCGGAGCGGTCGCGGATCATTTTGCTACCGGTAAGTACATCGCGCATAATGGCGGCAACTTCGTTTTGGCCCCTGTGGTGTTTTACAGCATTGAGTTCATAAGAGTAATGATCATCATAAGCCTGCACCACTTCGTTCATCATGGCCGATAATACTACCGACCATTCTAACAGTTTTTTTGCCTGGATGATGTTCATCATACCAATTCCGGTCATGGCCGATGTGCCGTTGATGATAGCCAAACCTTCCCGTATCTTAATGATAAGCGGCTCTATGCCAAGCTCTTTAAATACATCTTCTGTAGCATGCTGTTCGCCTTTGTAGCTTAGTTCGCCTTCGCCAATGAGTACTAAAGCCAGGTGAGCTAACTGTACAAGATCGCCGGATGCGCCTACGCCGCCGTGTTCAAATACGTTGGGAGCTACGTTTTTATTGATCAAATCAACCAATAATTTAGGCAGATCGATATGTACGCCGGAACGGGCCTGTACAAAACTATTGAGACGGGCTATCATTAAAGCCTTAACTAACAGGGGCTGCATTAAATTGCCACCACCCGAAGCATGACTGCGGATGAGGTTATATTGCAGCTGCAGCAGATTTTCTTCACTTACTTTGTATTGCGCCATTGGCCCAAAACCAGTGTTGATACCATATATCAGTTTGTTGGAGGAGAAGCCCTGCAAAAACTGGTAATTAACCTCCACATTCTTTACAACCGATGCATCTAAACCAATTTCTTCCCCATCAAACAGGATTTTGGAAAAATCATCGGCAGTAAGATACCGCCCCCCTATATGTATCATGAACTATAAATTATATTTAGATAAAAACCGGTAAATTTCAATAAAAATTCACCCAAAAAACGTCCGAAAATAGGATAAAATTTTCAAAAAAACGGTTAATATTTGATGCAATATTGACGAGAGCCATCCCGATAAGGTTACAAACGGATTAGAATTTTTTTATTGCTGGTTGTTAATTAAGGAAAGGGAGTATGAGGAAAAATAAACCGGGGCTTTTTGTTTGCTAATTACCAATGCAACTTCAACGGTGTTCCACCGGAACGGGTGGAACACGTGGAACGCTTTGGAACACATTTCTATCAGTAATCAGCAAGTTGCGTTTTTTCAAAAATGAAACCGGTGGAACACTTTGAAGCTTCTCTATCAGTCACTTACTTCAATAATGGTTAAAATTAGTGTAAACCAACCACAGTACTAATCAATAAAAGTAAACCTATTTCAGAACGAGGTAGGGTGACGAACGCTTACCGGGCACTTTCAATGCGCAGAGCGGCTTCGTTCAGGGAATCGTCATTGGCAGAGAGCACCACCCGGGCTGGCAGGTCGGCTACGGTTGGGAACAGGTAGGTGGTTTCCACATCGTCGCTGTCGCCGGGTTTAATTTCATTTTCGGGGTCAACTTTTGATTCGGCCAGTTTGTTGCCAATGGCATCGTAGTAGTCGGCTTTTAACTGTAGGTTACCAATATGCTGCCGACCGGTACGCCTGATGGTTGCTCGGATGTGGAACAAGCCCTGGCTCTGGTCGTATTTATCTGTAGCCTGGGTAATCTCCACACCTTTAAGGCTATTATTAACTTCTATACTAACAGCCGTATCGCTTTCGCTCAAATTGCAGCTGCTCAGGAAAAGGCTTACCATTATCAACACTATCAGGGCTTTCATATGCTTTTCTTTTATATGTACCTATAAGGCAAGCGCCGTGCCAAATCACGAAAGTGCTTAATTATTAATTAACACCCCCCGCGATCATCAAAAAGTAAATGAATACCTCGCACTCATCAGATAAAACACTAATTTTGTTATGTCGAAAAATGTGGTTTTTAAATTGGTAACAATTAAGGGTAATTAATGAACAGTGCAGACTTAGTAAGTAAACGGTTTGATGAATTGCAGGTATGTGTAATTATTCCTACCTATAATAACCACCTTACCCTGGCCGGCGTAATTAACGATGTATCGGTCTATAGCAACCATATTATTGTGGTAAATGATGGCTCAACCGATGATACTGAGGTAATTGTGAAAACTTTCCCTGCTGTGCAGTTCATCAGTTATCCCCAAAATATAGGTAAAGGCTGGGCGTTGCGCCAGGCATTTGCTTACGCGATGAAAAAGGGTTACCAGTACGCTATTACCATTGATTCTGACGGGCAGCACTTTGCCAAGGATATCCCCGCGTTTTTAGATAAGCTTGAAAACGTACGCGATGCCATCATTATTGGTTCCCGCAATATGAACCAGGCGGCTGTGCCGGGCAAAAGCAGTTTCGGGCATAAATTCTCCAATTTTTGGTTTTGGGTAGAAACGGGCATTCATTGCCCCGATACCCAATCGGGTTTCAGGTTGTACCCATTGTATCTGTTACAGGGATTGAAGTTTCACACCGCAAAGTACGAGTTTGAGATTGAGGTGATTGTAAGAGCTTCGTGGCGCGGGGTGCATATGGATTCGGTACCGGTTACGGTTTACTATGCACCTAAAGAGACCCGGGTATCGCACTTTCGGCCCGTTACCGATTTTTCGCGGGTTGGTGTGCTTAACGCCTTCCTGGTGATCATCGCTTTTGTATGGATCAAACCGCGCGACTTTTTCCTTAACCTGCTAAAAAAAAAAGGACGTAAAAAGATAATAGCATCGTTATATAACCCCAACGATAGCGACGAGGTAAAAGCCTTATCCATAGCTTTTGGCGTTTTTATGGGGATAGTGCCCATCTGGGGTTTCCAGTTAATGGTGGCTATCTTTTTATCCATCATATTTAAGCTGAACAAAGCATTAGTGGTGTTCTCGGCCCATATCAGTATCCCACCCATGATCCCGGTCATTATATTTTTAAGCTACAAGGCCGGCGAGCGCTGGATGGGCGATAGGGTTACCGCCATGGAATTTAACGCTAACATCTTTGGAACTATAGGAGCGCACCTGGAGCAGTATATTTATGGCAGTCTTACTTTAGCCGTGGTGGCCTCGCTTACGGTGGGTTTGGTAACTTATGCCCTGCTCAAAATATTAAAAAAGTCACCGGCTGCACTGTAAGCCCGCGGTAAATGGAAAAAGGCCTTATCCTCATATATCATTATTTTGCCCGGCACAAGGTTGTTTTTTATACCGTGTTTATTTGCTGCTTTTTGTTTTTGGGCTACTTTTCATCGCGGGTAAAGTTTGAGGAGGATATCAGCAAGGTTATCCCAAAGGATAAAAAGATCAACAAGCTAAACGAAGTTTTTCAAAACTCCAAGTTTTTAGATAAGCTGGTGATCATGGTGGCGCTTAAAGATAGCAATGCCACTGCCAAACCCGATAGCCTGGTAAGCTTTGCCGATGAGTTTGCAAACAACGTAGGCCAAAAGCTTAAACCCTACATTGGTAAAACCAATTTTAAGGTTGATGATGATGTGGTGATGAAGCTGTTTGGCACCATTAGCCAGCGCCTGCCCATCTATCTTAATGAAAAAGATTATCAAACCATTGATACCCTCATTAGCCCGGAAAAGGTAAAACAAACCCTGGCCTATGATTACCGCACATTAACATCCCCGGCAGGAATTGCGCTCAAAAGTATTATCAGTAATGATCCGGTTGGCATTTCCTTTATCGCCCTGAAAAAATTACAGCAATTACAGTACGATAAAAACTTTGAGCTTTATGATAACTACGTGGTTACTAAAGATCATAAAAACCTGCTGATGTTTATTACCCCGGCCTATCCGCCAAATAACACGGGGAAAAACGGGTTTTTAATAAAAGGGCTGGATCAACTGATAGATAGCCTAAGCCATAAAGGCACAAGGGCAACCACAGCCACCTACTTTGGCTCGGCAGCGGTTTATTATGGCAATGCCTTGCAGCTGCGCCGCGATACCGCCCTTACCCAGGGTGCTACCGTGGTTGCGCTTGTTTTGTTTTTAGGTTTATACTTCCGTAAAAAAAGGGCTCCCATTATTATTTTGATCCCGGTGCTGTTTGGCTCCTTGTTTTCGCTTACGGCCATTTATTTTTTAAAGGGCAGTATCTCGGTTATCGCTTTGGGTACGGGCTCGGTGGTGCTGGGTATCGCTATCAATTACTCGCTGCATGTGTTTAACCATTACCGCCATACCAAAAGTGTGGAGCAGGTATTGAAAGACCTGGTAATGCCGCTTACCGTGGGCAGCTTTACCACCATTGGCGGTTTCCTTTGCCTGGAGTTTGTGGAGTCGGAAATGCTGAAGGACCTGGGGCTGTTTGCCGCCTTTAGTTTGATAGGCGCGTCTATCTGTTCGCTGGTGTTTTTGCCGCAGTTCATCGCCACCAAAAAAGAACAGGAGAACCACAGCTTCAACCAGCTTTCATGGATTGATAAACTGGCTTCCTTTAACCCCGAATACAATAAGTACATTGTTATAGGCATTATGCTGCTTACAGGTGTGTTTTTTTACAAGGCCAATGATGTAACTTTTGAGTTTGATGTAGCCAAAATGAACTACATGCCACCAGCCCTGCAGCTATCGCAAAACAAGCTGAATAAGATTAACCAGTACGCCCTGCAATCGGTTTACCTGGTATCGGAAGGGAAAACGCTGGACCGGGCATTAATCAACAACGAAAAACTGGCCGCGCAGATAGAAAAGCTAAAACAGCAAAACATTGTAAAGCGCTCATCGGATGTATCATCATTTATTATTTCAGACTCGCTGCAAAAAGAACGCGTTGCCCGTTGGAATGCCTACTGGACTACCGAAAAAAAACAGCGACTATTAGCCACCCTTGAAAAAGAAGGCAAAGCGCAGGGCTTCAGCACATCGGCATTTGAAAAATTCAGAACGTTGTTGAATACCGATTTTTCGCATACCAACGATGATGATGTAGCCGAGATCAGGAAAAGCTTCCTGGATAATTTTATTAACGAATATCCAAGTCACTCCACGGTGGTAACGCTGGTGCAAACCTCGCCAGAAAATAAAGCCGCCATTTACAAAGCTTTTGAAAACGATCCGAATGTTACGGTTATTGATAAGCAATACCTCACCAATAAATTAGTACAGATCATCAATGCCGATTTTACCAGCATCGCGGTAATGTCATCGGCATTGGTATTCATTGTGCTGCTGCTTACTTATGGCCGCATGGAACTGGCGCTGGTTTCCTTTATCCCCATGGCCATTTCCTGGATCTGGATCCTGGGGCTGATGGGCATTTTCGGCATAGGGTTCAACATCGTCAACATCATTATTTCGGCATTGATATTTGGCCTGGGCGATGATTACAGCCTGTACATTATGGATGGTTTGCTGCAGGAATATAAAACCGGCAAAAAGGTACTGTCATCCTACAAATCATCCATCTTTTTATCGGCCATAACTACCATAACCGGCCTGGGGGTATTGATATTTGCCAAACACCCCGCCTTGCGGTCGATAGCCGCCATATCCATCATCGGCATCCTGTGCGTGGTCATCATGTCGCAAATCCTGATCCCTTTCCTGTTCAATATCCTCATTAAAAACCGCACGCAAAAAAAACAATTTCCCTGGACCATCAGCGGTTTCGCCATCAGCATTTTCGCTTTCACTTACTTTGTAACCGGCTGCATTATTTTGTCATTACTGGGCTTTTTGTTTAAGCTTAATCCCTTCAATAAAGAAAAAGGCAAGCTGGTTTATCATCATATTATGGCGCGTTTTTCATGGTCGATGATCTACATTATGGGCAATGTAAAAAAGGAGATCATTGATGAGCACCTGGTCGATTTTAAAAACCCATCGGTGATCATTGCTAATCATCAGTCGTTTTTAGATATTTTGATTTTGGTGATGCTTAACCCAAGGCTCATATTGTTTACCAATAACTGGGTATGGAACTCGCCGGTGTTTGGAGCGGTAGTGCGCATGGCCGATTATTTCCCGGTGACGCAAGGTACCGAAGCCAACATCGATCTGCTGGCCGGCAGGGTAAAGCAAGGCTATTCTATAGTGATATTCCCCGAAGGAACACGCTCTGTTGATGGCGACATCAAACGCTTTCATAAAGGTGCCTTTTACCTGGCCGAACAACTGGGTATAGATATTCAGCCCATCCTCATTCACGGTACCGGTTACTGCATGACCAAGGGCGATTTCCTGCTAAAAAACGGACGAATCACCCTCAAATACCTGCCCCGCATTACGCCGGACAATACTGATTTTGGAACAGGTTACTCTGAACGCACCAAGGCTATCAGCAAACATTTTAAAGCCGAATACAAACAACTATGCCAACAGGTAGAGCAGCCCCGCTACTATCGCGAGCAGCTGATATACAACTACCTTTACAAAGGCCCCATATTAGAATGGTACATGCGGATAAAGGTTAGGTTCGAAAAAAATTATCAACCTTTTCATGAGCTGCTACCGTTAAAAGGCCGAATGCTGGATATTGGCTGCGGATATGGCTTTATGCCCTACATGCTGCACTTTGCCGCACCAGGGCGCAATTTTACAGGCATTGATTATGATGAGGATAAAATAGAGGTTGCCAATAACAATTTTAATAAAGACAGCCTGATACGTTTTGAACATGCCGATGCCCTCCATTTTGAAATGGAGCCTTACGATGCCATTATTATTGCCGATGTATTGCACTATATGCAGCCCGATGAGCAAAAACTGATCATGGAGCGCTGCATGAACAATCTTAAGCCCGGTGGCAGCATCATCATTCGCGATGGAAATAAGGACCTGAAGGAAAAGCACCGCGGAACAGAGCTTACCGAATTTTTTTCGACTAAGTTTGTTAAGTTTAATAAAGCCAGTCGCGGTCTGTCGTTTTTATCGGCGCAGATGGTTCAGCAGCTGGCAGCGGCCAATAACATGCAATGCCAGATAATTGATGAAACTAAGTACACATCAAATATTATTTTTGTAATAAAAAAGTGATGGAGGGGGGGGGGCAATTCCCTCTTGATTGTTATTAATTTAAGAATTTTATCCCCCGTAGGGGGTAAAGCTTTGTAGAAAAATAAAAAGACGGCGCTCCGTGCCGTAGGTACGGAACCTATGTAGCGCACCTACGGCACGCAAAAATGTTAATTTATATATGCTACAAAGCTTTTGCTCCGATGGAGCAACCTGTAGATTTCTTAAAATGATAATGTAAAGTGGCTACAATGGAGGATGAACGTGTATACTACATCTTTCCAATAAAGAAAAATGTCATTTCGAACGAAACCGTGGGGGGATTGTGCATCAGGGGTGAGGAGAAATCTTATACAAGCGATAAGCAACGTTGGCTGTTGTATAAGATTTCTCACCCTTGCCACCCAACTCCCCACCCTTCAAGGATTCGAAATGACAGCGTTGTTTTGTGGTAATAATTAAAAGATGCACATTCGGGTATGTTTAAGGAGGGAATAAACCTCAATAAAAGAGTTATAAACTATAACATAAAACAGGGATTTAGATAAATGGAGATTTTTGATGCTGTAATTATCGGCAGTGGTATGGGGGGATTGGTGAGTGCCGATTTACTGAGCAGGGAAGGATTTAAGGTTTGCGTTATTGAAAAAAACCAGCAGATTGGCGGCTCGTTGCAAACCTATGTGCGCGATAAAGTGATCTTTGATTCGGGCGTGCACTACCTTGGCGGGTTGGATAAAGGCCAAAACCTATACCAGATCTTCAAATACCTCGACCTGATGGATAAGCTGAAGCTGCAAAAACAGGATGTTGTTTTTGATAAGATAGGCATTTATGAAGAGGACACCGAATACGAGTATGCCCAGGGTTATGATAATTTCATCAGTCATATCCTGAAACATTTCCCCGGCGAGGAAGCGGTGTTGAATGCCTACTGCGATAAGATCAAAGAGGTTTGCAGCAAATTCTCGTTATACAATTTAAACAGTGGCGACGATTTTAATGAAAAATCTGCTGTACTGGAAATTGATACCAAGGGATTCATAGAGTCGTTAACGGATAACCCGCGTTTGCAGGCGGTGCTTGCGGGCAATAATGCTTTATATGCCGGTCAGGCCGATAAAACTCCGTTTTATGTACACGCGCTGATCCTGAACAGCTATATAGAAAGCTCCTATAAATGTATTGACGGTGGTTCGCAAATAGCCAAGCTTATTGCCAAAAATATCCGTTCGCGCGGTGGAGTTATTAAACGTTATTGCGAGGTGAAACGTATTGTGGTTGAAGGCGGGCAGGTTACCCATGTGGAAACTGCCGAGGGCCAGAAAATTTACGGCAAGCAATTCATCAGCAACATGCACCCGGTGCAAACACTGGCCATTACCGATTCGGACATTATCAAGCCAGCTTACCGTAACCGGTTAAAGGGATTGGAAAATTCGGTATCGTCGTTTACCCTTAACGTAGTTTTTAAAAAGGATAGTTTCCCCTATTTTAATACCAACTACTATGTGGGCAAAGATGGCCACGTTTGGGACATAGCCGAATATAACGAGGAGAACTGGCCGCTGGGCTATGCCTTTTTTATGGCCCCCTCGTCCAAATCGCCCAATTTTGCCGATGGTGCGTCTATCCTGACTTACATGCGCTTTGAGGAAATGAAACCCTGGGAGGATACATTTAACACCGTAGCCAACGTTAATGAGCGGGGAGAAACGTACGAGGAGTTTAAGATCCGCAAGAGCGAAAAACTGCTGGATATGGTAGAGAAAAAATTTCCGGGTTTCAGGGGACACATTAAATCGTATTACTCGGCCACGCCGCTTAGCTACCGCGATTATATCGGTAATGGTGACGGTTCGTTGTACGGTATTGTAAAAGATTATAAGCACACCTTAAAAACATTTATATCGCCGCGCACCAAAATTCCTAACCTGTATTTTACCGGGCAAAATTTAAACCTGCATGGCATTTTGGGCACGGCCATGAGCGCCATTGTTACGTGTACTACGTTATTGGGCGATGATGCTATAATTGGGAAGATAAGGAATGCGTAAAGGATCAATTTACACTATGTCATTGCGAGGAACGAAGCAATCGCGAACTGTGCAGGTTCGCTCTGTAGAGCATGAGATTGCTTCGTTCCTCGCAATGACATAGTGTGGGGTTACTGAAAAAAAAACAAGCACAATCCCCCTATCTTTTAACATTAATAGAAATTAAACATTTTCAACCTGAAACATAACAAAAAATTTAGCTGGAAAAAATTCGGGAAACGTTCCTTATACGCCTTCCTGGGGTTTGTATTGCTGATCCTCATTGGCATGGCATACCTGTATGCCGTGGCTATTGATTACCCGCCCGAGCCAAAGGATCTGAGCAGCTCACAGCTAAAAAGGCAGGAACCGAGTAAAGGCTTTTATACCATTAACAACAGCTGGTTTCGTAAAAGCAAAAGCGGTTTGTTTGAAATGTATGTGGAAGGTAAACCATTTGAACGCGGCGTAATTAATGGCAAGCTGAGCCGGGAACTGGTTGTTGCTCAGGAAGATCATTTTGTAGAGCAAATCAGTCGCATAGTGCCCTCCAATTTTTACCGCCATTTTTTAAAATACTTTATTGCCTGGTTTAACCGCAACCTGGATAAAAACGTAACCGAAGAATACAAGGAGGAGATCTACGGCATCTCTAAATCGGCATCAGATAAGTACCAGTACATCGGCTCAAACTATCAGCGTATTTTAAATTACCACGCGGCACATGATATTGGCCACGCGCTGCAAAGTATGGCTTTGGTGGGTTGTACTTCTTTTGGCACCTGGGGTGTTAAAAGCGAAGATAGCACCATGATTGTCGGTCGCAATTTTGATTTTTATGTGGGCGATAAATTCGCGCAGGATAAAATCGTGGCATTTTTTAATCCATCCGAAGGATATAAATTCATGACCGTTACCTGGGGCGGTTTTATTGGTGCGGTATCCGGCATGAACGAGAAAGGCATAAGCGTAACCATTAATGCCGATAAAACCAATATCCCAACAGGGGCGGCAACGCCGGTATCGCTGGTAGCCCGTGAGATATTACAATATGCCAAAAATACACAGGAAGCGTATGCCATTGCCAAAAAGCGTAAGATGTTTGTATCCGAGGCGTTCCTGGTAGCATCGGCTGCCGATAACAAAGCGGTAGTGATCGAAAAAACGCCCGATACGTTGGATATGTACGACCCGCACCAGGATTATATTGTGTGCGCCAACCATTTTCAAAGCAAGAGCCTCAGTCAATCAAAAGAAAACAAGATCCAGATGGCCGAAAGCGCATCACCCTACCGTTATAACCGCCTGATGGAATTGCTGAATGCCAACGGCAAAAACACCGTACAAAAAACCATAACTATTTTGCGTGATCAGAAAGGCCTGCACGGCGAAAACATAGGCATGGGGAACGAAAAGGCTATTAACCAGCTGATGAGCCACCATAGTATTGTATTTGAGCCTAAAAAGCTGTTGGTATGGGTAAGCACCTCGCCATGGCAGTTAGGCGAGTATGTATGCTACGATCTGAAAAAGGTATTTGGCTTGCGTGGTATGAAACAGGACCAGGAGATCATCGAACAAAATCTTACCGTACCGGCCGATACCTTCCTGTCTACATCGCAATACAAAGATTTTGTAAACTTCCGCCGCATGCGCCAGCGCGTGCTGGATAACCAAACCATCAATACCGATAGCCTGGTAGCAACCAACCCCCAATACTATTTTGCTTATGTAATAGCCGGCGATTATACTTTTAAACTGAAAGACTATAAGAAAGCTTTAGGCTACTATCAAATCGCGCTGACTAAGGTGATAGCGACAAAGAAAGAGGAAGATCATATTAAGGCGATGATTAAGAAATGTAAAAGCAGCCTCGGCCTCTCCTAAACGGCGCAGCCGTCATGAGTGTCCAAAATAAATTAAAATGCGAATAATCCTCTCCAAAGGACATAGCCGGGATGAGGCTACTAATTCAGCTTGTGGTACGGTAAAAAAAAATGACACCTTCAAAGTCCTTGGCTTTAAAAGCCTGCAGTGAGGGCGGCGTGGGTGTTGCCTGAATATATATTGATAATCAGTCTCCTGCAATAACCTCATCTTACAAACGCAAACAGCCTTTATGATCAATCATAAAGGCTGTTTGCGTTTGTAGCAGTAAATATTTTTTATTCTTCAACCATTTCGCTGTTTGGGCTTGGTACTTCGGGCGTTTCGTGCTTAAAGTAGCGTTTTTGATAAATTAATATCATGATCACGCCAACACAAATGGCCGAATCGGCCAGGTTAAATACGGGCCGGAAAAACTCGTAAGGCTCATTGCCCCAAACCGGTACCCATGATGGGAATGTACCCCTAAGCAGCGGGAAGTAAAACATATCAACCACCCGGCCGTGAAACAGCGGGGCGTATTTATACATAATACCGTAAAAGGTTGAATCGATGATGTTGCCTACCGCGCCTGCTAAAATCAGCGCTACGTTCATGATTAAACCGCGATTATATTTATGTTTGATCAAATAGATCAAACTGTAAACAATTCCGCAAACCGCGAAGATGCGGAATAGCGTTAAAGCCAGCTTGCCGGCATCGCCGCCCCATTCCATGCCAAAGGCCATGCCATTGTTTTCGGTATAGTGCAGCATGCCGTGATTGCCCAAAAAACGGATCTCTTCGCCCATATACATGTGGGCACGAACCCAGGTTTTGATGATCTGGTCGGCAAGAATTATAAACGTAGCAGTTAAAAAAGGTTTGGTATAAGCAGCCTTCATTTATTGCTTCAATTTTGCTTCCATTGTCATGGTGGTATGCGGTACGGCACGTAAACGCTCCTTAGGGATCAGTTTACCGGTTTCGCGGCAAATACCGTAAGTTTTGTTTTCAATACGTACCAAAGCAGCCTCCAGCTGATCGATAAATTTTTTCTGGCGTGCAGCTAACTGGTTAATCTGTTCTTTTTCCAGCGTGGCCGATCCGTCTTCCAGCGTTTTATAAGTTCCTGCGGTATCATCAGTTCCGTTCGCGTTTGGCGAGCTTAATGAAGTTGCAAGTGAGTTTAATTCTTCTTTAGCAATACGCAGTTTATCCAGGATGAGTGCTTTAAATTCCTGCAGGTCTGACTCAGAATATCTGGTTTTTTCGTTTTCTACTTTCATTTATATTTTACTAATAACAATCAAAATTTCATTTCCATCAATCTCTATTTTATCACCTTCATTTAACTGGCTTTCAAGCGTTAAGCTTTCGGCCAAAATTTCGGCGCAAATATAAGATAAATTGTTTTTCACCGCTTCGCTCATGTAAGCGTGATCTTCAAGGCGTACACTTATCTTATCCGTTACCTCAAATTCCTTTGCCTTGCGCAAGTTTTGGATCCTGTTAATTAACTCTCTTGAGATCCCCTCCTGTTTTAATTCGTTGGTTATCGTAACATCCAAAGCCACGGTTAGTTTGCCTAAATTTGCAACTTGCCAGCCCGGAACGTCCTCCGCAATGATATCAACCTCTGAAGTAAGTAATGAGTAGTGAGTGGTGAGTGGTTCAGTACCAGCAACTTCTATATCAATACTGCCATTCGCTTCTAATGAAGCAATGTCTTCATTTGTAAAATTATTTATTATCTCGGCCACGGCCTTCATATCCTTCCCTACCTTTTGGCCAAGGGCCTTGAAATTTGGTTTTATCTTCTTTTTAATGAAGCCTGCGGTGTCGGTAATATACTCAATATCTTTGATGTTGGTTTCAGATAATATCAATTCTTTTACCTGCTCCACATGTGCCTTAAAATCCTTATCCAAGATAGGTAAAAGGATTTTACTAAGCGGCTGCCTAACGTTGATCCCGATCTTTTTACGTAACGACAACACTAATGATGATACATCCTGTGCCAGCTGCATACGCTCTTCCAGGTCGGTATCCACCAGTTCGGTATGATACTCGGGGAAGTAGGCCAGGTGTACCGATTCAAATGCCTCTTTGCCGGTAACCGCGTTTAAATCGCAATATAACCTATCGGCAAAGAAAGGCGCTATAGGCGACATCAGTTTGCTGATGGTAATCAGGCAAGTATATAACGTTTGGTAAGCCGAAAGCTTATCATCCGAGTTATCAGACCTCCAGAAACGGCGGCGGCTTAAGCGGATAAACCAGTTGCTGAAATGGGCGTCTACAAATTCCTGTATGGCACGGGCAGCTTTGGTCGGCTCAAAATCGGCATAAAAACCATCTACCTCGCGGCTAAGGGTATTTAAGAGGGAAATGATCCAGCGGTCAATCTCCGGGCGTTTGCCGATCTCTATTTCGGCTTCGCTGTACGTAAACTTATCAATATTGGCATACAGCACAAAAAACGAATAGGTATTATACAGCGTACCAAAGAATTTACGACGAACCTCGTCTATCCCCTCGGTGTTAAATTTAAGGTTATCCCATGGCGCAGCATTGCTAATCATGTACCAGCGTGGCGCATCGGCACCAAACTGCTCAATGGTTTCAAACGGATCGACACCATTGCCTAAACGTTTAGACATTTTGTTACCGTTCTTATCCAAAACTAACCCGTTCGAGATCACATTGCGGAACGCTACACCACCGTTGCCTACCTCTTCGTTCACCTTCCGCACCTCTTCGCTGCATTCGCTAAGCATTACGGCTATGGCATGCAGGGTAAAGAACCAGCCACGGGTTTGGTCAACACCTTCGGCAATAAAATCGGCAGGGTAGGCTTTGGCAAACTCCTCTTTATTTTCAAACGGGAAATGCCATTGCGCGTACGGCATGGCACCGCTATCAAACCAAACGTCTATCAGATCTGGCTCGCGGAACATTTTATTGCCGGTTGATGAGGTCAGGATCACATCATCAACGTATGGCCTGTGCATATCTTCCAGCTTAAAACCTGCCGGCATGAAGCCTGCGGCTATCGCCTTTTCAATTTCGGCATTCAGTTCGGCTATCGAGCCAATACATTTTTCTTCGCCGCCATTTTCCTCGCGCCAGATAGGCAGCGGGGTACCCCAGTAACGCGAACGCGAAAGGTTCCAGTCAACCAGGTTTTCAAGCCAGTTCCCAAAACGGCCGGTACCGGTCGATTCTGGTTTCCAGTTGATGGTTTTGTTGAGCGCTACCATCTTATCCTTAACGGCAGTGGTACGGATAAACCAGCTATCCAGCGGATAGTACAGGATCGGCTCGTCTGAACGCCAGGAGTGGGGGTAGCTGTGCTCGTATTTTTTTACGTCGAATGCTTTGTTCTCGGTTTTTAGTTTGATCGAGATCAGTACGTCGGTGGGTTTAAAACCTTCAACGGCACGCTCTTCGGCGGTATAATATTCTTCTTTAACGTAGTAGCCTGCAAAATCGGTAACCTCATCAACAAAACGGCCTTGTTTGTTCACCAACGGAACATCCTTGCCATTCTCGTCCTTAATCAATACCGATGGCACGTTGTTTTCTTTACAGGCCCTGAAGTCATCCGCGCCAAATATAGATGCGGTGTGCACAATGCCGGTACCATCTTCGGTAGTAACAAAATCGGCCGGGATCACGCGGAAAGCGTTTTGCTCCAGGTCGGCATTGGTTACGTAGGGCATTAGTTGCTCATAGTGGATGCCTAAAAGCTGTTTGCCTTTAAACTCGGCCTGCAACTTCCAGGGGATGATCTTATCACCGCCTTTGTAATCTTCAAAAGAAGCGTTTTCGCCTTCGGCCTTAAAGTATTTTTTTACCAGGTCTTTGGCCAATACAACGCAAACCGGTTCAAAAGTGTAGGGGTTAAAAGTACTTACCTTAACGTAGCTGATGTTCTCGCCAACGGCAAGGGCACAGTTTGAGGGCAGGGTCCATGGGGTGGTTGTCCAGGCCAGGATAAACAGATCACTGCTGATGCCTTCAAATAAAAAGGCCGAATCGGCATCACGTTTTACTTTAAACTGGGCAACAATGGTAGTATCCTTTACCATTTTGTAGGTACCCGGCTGGTTCAGCTCATGCGAGCTAAGGCCGGTGCCTGATTTTGGCGAGTATGGCTGTACCGTATATCCTTTGTATAAAAGATCCTTATCATATAACTGTTTCAGGATCCACCAAAGGCTTTCAATGTATTCGTTTTTATAGGTGATGTACGGATCGTTCAGATCAACCCAGTAACCCATTTTCTCGGTCAGGTCGTTCCATACATCGGTATAGCGCATTACCTCCTTGCGGCAGGCGTCGTTATATTCTTTAACGGTTATTTTTTTACCAATATCATCTTTGGTGATGCCTAAAGCTTTTTCAACGGCAAGCTCAATAGGCAAGCCATGGGTATCCCAGCCACCTTTACGTTTTACCTGGTAGCCTTTAAGGGTTTTGTAACGGCAAAAAATATCTTTTATAGAGCGTGCCATTACGTGGTGAATACCGGGCATGCCATTTGCGCTCGGCGGCCCTTCGTAAAAAGTGTAAGGGTTATTTTCCGGGCGACTGCTGATACTTTTTTCAAATATGTTGTTCTGTTTCCAAAACTCCAGCACTTCTTTGCCTGTTTGCGATAAGTTTAACTGCTTATATTCCTTGTACATCTATATATTCTACCGTTTATCACCTCTTTTTTAAGAGGTTGCAAAAATACGGAAATTATAAATGATTTTTTTAATTTAGAAGGGTGAAAAATAATAAAGTAAAGCGCACTATCCTGCTGTTATTGATATCAGTTATCCTGTTTTCATTAACTATGGTGGTGCCGGCCTTTGAAGGCTCACAATGGAAAGTGTATATACAGGGCGCTGCCACAGGTTTACTTATGGCCGCTATAGTGAGCATTATTACGCTTATTATTGATAATTTGAGAGAGGCTAAGAAATAACACGATTTGAGGATTTGGCAGGATTAACAGGATTTGTCTGAACCGGGATTAAACAGATTGAGCAGATTATTTGGATTTTGATTGCGTCCGGAGAAATCCTGAGAATCCCTTAATCCCATAAACCAAGGGTCAAAAAAAAATCCTGACTAATCCCGGAAATCAGCTTAATCCCGGTTCAGAAAAAAAAATCCTGTCAATCCTACCCAATCCCAAAATCGTGTTTAAAAAATAGCCCTGTTAGCTCCCCCGTCAACCTGTATGGTAGTACCGGTAATATAAGCTGCCTGCTCTGATGCCAGGAAGGCAACCAGGGCGGCCAACTCTTCGGGCTTGCCTATGCGACCAAGCGGGATGCTTTTTGCTTTATCTTTTATGGCTTGCTCGGGATCTACATCTTTGGGCATGGTGTGTTTAATACGGTCGGTAAGAATGAGGCCTGGCGCTACGTTGTTTACCGTGATATTGTACGGACCAAACTCATCGGCCATTAGTTTGGCCATGCCAACCACGCCCATGCGCATGCTGGTTGATAATACCGAATTGCCCAACACCGCCTTTACAGAGCCACTGATGATGTTGATAATGCGGCCGCTGCCGGTTTTTTGCATATGGGGCAATACCAGTTTACTTAAGCGGGCAACACTGAGCAGGTTAAGTTCAAAAGCTTTCTGCCAGTGTTCGTCGTCGAAGTTTTCAAACTTATCAAATGGCGGCCCGCCTGCGTTGTTCAACAGGATGTCTATCCGGCCAAATTTGGCGGCGGCATCGTTTATAAATTCTTCGATCTCGTCGGCTTTTGAAACATCAACGGGGATGGCCACAACCTCGTTACCGGTTAATTTACTGATCTCCTTAGCCGTTTTGGCAAGCTCGCCCTCATCGCGCGAGCCAATGATCACCTTTGCGCCTTCGGCACTTAATGCAGTGGCTATGGCCTTGCCTAAGCCTTTGCTGGCAGCTAATACTACCGCTACTTTGTTGTTGAGTTTAAGATCCATATGAGCAGGTTTTGAGTTCCGTATATGTAATTTCTTTCGACCTATTTGTTTGAACCTTTATGATGGCTCTGTATATCGGTTACGACTCATCCCGACGAGGCTACGCCCGTCTTCCCCTCTCTCCGACTGCGTGGCATAGAGGGGCTAAAAAGGTTTTGTTTCTTCTAACCCTCTTTGCGGCTTGCCGGAGAGAGGGTGGGCCTGCGAAGCGTAGACCGGGTGAGTCAAAACCCGCGTTCTTTTACGATAGGTGCTCCTTATTCTATAGTGCTCAATGTCACATAATCCCCACCATCGTACCCAACAGCTAAAGCCATTTTATCATTGTGCCTTAAAACAAGCAGTTTATATAGGTCCTGCCTTATAATGTCATCTAAAACCAGGGAGCAGTAAGCTACAGGCAGCAACCAATCCAGGAAATCATAATCGTCGCTGTCGCTATTGATGAGTTTTTCAATGGCCGATAGATTATCCAGGATGATCATGCTGTCTTCCGGCGAGTAGGAAGGCTCGTCGCCGTCAATTTCATCCGGACCGGCAACATCGTAGCCACTTAAATAGATGCCATAAAGCTTGGCATCGTCTTTGTCTGCATACTCCTGAATTCCAACCCATAAACATTTGGTTTCGGCCGTTATTTCATCGGTAGAAAAAGTTAGCTCAAACCAGTCTTTTATTTCCTTTCGCTCAGTCTTAATATCAATATTCCGAACTTGAGTCCAGTAAGACTTGGCTTTAATATTTTCGAGCAAATCAATCAGCTTACTCCATGATTGAGCTATCGGTAACTGTTGGTTAAAGATCGCTTCAAAATCATTCCACACCTGTACATTTTCAAACTCTGCCATCGTGATTAAAAGATTATTTATGTTACAAAGCCAAACGTTCTATGCCCTGCGATTTAAACCGGTAGATCGCAGACGACTCACCCCGACATCGCTGCGCTCGTCTGCCCCTCTCTCCGCTTCGCGCATAGAGGGGCGGAGAATTTTTTTGTTTTAACCCTCTTTGCGGCTTGCCGGAGAGAGGGAGGTCCAGCGCAGCGTCGACCGGGTGAGTCATCTGCGCCTTGCCCTTTAGTTATTCCCGCAACGAGGCTTCTACTCCTCTATATCCGGTCCTTTAATTTTAGTCCTGTCAACGCCGCCTTCCAAACTTAGTAAAAACGCGGGTAACAACGTAAGGTTACTGATCATGGCCACCAATAAAGTAATTGAAAGCAGGATACCCAATGCCTGGGTGCCGCCAAATTTGGATACCACAAAAACGCCGAAACCAAAGAACAATACTGTGGCTATAAATATCATACTTACACCGGTTTCAAAAATACTGTCAGATACTATTTGCGAGATGCTTTTGTTGGTATGGCGCAGTTCATGGCGGTAGCGGGTGATGAAGTATATGGTTTGATCGCTGGAAATACCCATGGCGATGCTAAAGATCAATATGGTTGATGGCTTAAGCGGGATGCCGAAAAAGCCCATGATGCCCGCCGTAATAATAAGCGGCACCAGGTTGGGCAATAATGATATAGCTATCATTTTTATGCCCCTGAACAATATCCACATCACTATGGCAATCAGGAAAATGGCCCAGGCCAGGCTTTCATATAAATTGGTAAGCAGGTAATTGGTGCCCTTTATAAAAATAATGCTGCTGCCGGTAAGCTCCACATGAAACTTTTTAGGGTTAAAGATAGAGTCGATGCGTGGCTGTAATTCGGCCAGTACTACGTTCATTTTTTTTGAGCCGGCATCTACCATTTCAAAGGTAACGCGGGTTACCTGTTTGTTGCTGTCAATAAAATTATTGAGGGCGTTACTGCTTTTGCTGCCCGAGTTGCCGGCATAGTTAAGTATAAAGTTTTGCTCCAGGCCATCGGGCAAACGGTAATATTCCGGCGCGCCGCCATAAAAGGCCTGGGTGCTGAATTTCAAGGCCTGGATCAACGATATGGAACGACTGAATTGAGGGTACGACGAAATAAGCGCTTCCAGTTTTTCTACCTTACGGATCACGCCCAGGTTTACCACTCCGTTTTTGCGTTTGGTATCGATACTTACCTCTAAAGGCAATACTCCGTTAAAGTTCGATTCAAAAAACTTTAGGTCTTCCAGCGTATTGTTGTGCTGGGGCAAATCGTCAACCACGTAGCCGTTAATGTTCATTTTAGTAATACCAACAGCCGATATTAAAACCAAAACAATTGTGGTGATATAAACAACGCTCCGTTTTTTGTGCACCAGATTATCCAGGCTGGTTAACAGTTTTGCCATTACTTTGCTATCCTTAATGCCGCTTTTTTGTTTTTTGGGCGATGGTAGGTAGCTAAAAATAATGGGCACCAAAATAAGGCTCAAAGCAAATGTTGCCATAATGCTGATAGATGCTACCAGGCCAAACTGGGTTAACAACTCGCTGTTGGTGAAACATAAAACGCCAAAGCCTATAGCTGTAGTAACGTTGGCAATAAAGGTGGTAATGCCAGCCCTTTCAATAGCCAGGTGCAAAGCCTGCATTTTATTGCCGATTTGCTGATACTCGTGGTAATATTTATTGAGGATGAAGATGGTATTTGGAATACCGATAACCACCACCAGTGGCGGAATAATGCCGGTAAGGATGGTCATTTCATAATGCATTAACACCAGTGTACCCAGGCTAAACACCACCCCCAGCACCACAATAATAACCGGGAACACCACCGGGAAAAATGAGCGGAAAAAGATAAGCAGGATTAAGGCTGTAATGAGGATAGATAAGCTCAGGAACATAGAAAACTCATGCGCCACCAAATCGCCCACTACGGTGCGGATCAATGGCAGGCCCGAGTAATGTACTTTAATATTGTGCTTCGTTTCAAAATCGCTGCCCAGTTTCTGGATCTCTTTAATAATAGGCACCCGTAGCGGCGTGTTGATGATTTTGTCATCAAAAGTGATAGCCATCAGGGTTGATTTGCCATCGTTACTTAACACCAGGCCTTTATAAAAAGGCAGATTGGCTAATTGTTGTTTTACGCTATCAACGGCCTGTGCTGTTGGCAGTACATGGGCAACTAAAGGTTTTATTACAAAGCGGTGCTTAGCGGTATCTTTTTGCAGATTATACACATTGGCCATGGATAACACCGCTTTAACGCCTTTAACCTGGCGCATGCTGTTGCCAATGGTATACCAATCGTTAAAAACATCCTTATTAAACAGACTATCGGATTTTATGCCGATAACCATGGTGGCAGCATCCTGCCCAAAAGTTTTTTTGAATTGGTTGTAACGGATGTAGGCCGAATCGGTAACGGGGAGTACTTTACCGCCATTAAAAGTGATCTTTACTTTTGATGCCTCATATCCCATAAAAACACTAAGCGCTATAACGCCTATCAACACAAAAAGTCTGTTTTTAAGTATAAATGATGCCGTATTTTTCCAGAACATGAATATGATTTAATGACCGCCGCTAAACTACGAATTTAGATTTTAACCGGGGGGGGAAAAGAATCAAGAGTTGAGAATCAAGAATTAAGACGGGAATTGAAGTATACATGAGTACCGCTATGAACGTATCTTAAACAAACTTTGTCATCCTGAACGTAGTGAAGGATCTATTCTACGCCATGCCTATTAGCCCTTTGAAGTTCGCGAATAGACGCTTCGTTCCTACCCATGACAAGTTGTAAAACGGAAGTCATCCTGAACTTGTTTCAGGACCCCACAGGACAGGTTATCCGCCTGAAGTATACTCAGCAAGTGGGGTGCCGAAACAAGTTCGGCATGACAGCGGGTTTAAGGTGATTGTCATTCCCCCTTTACAGTCCGCGGGTTTTACAACTACCCATGACAAGTCCACCATGTCATTGCGAGGCACGAAGCAATCTCATGCTCTACAGGGCGAATCTGCACAGTTCGCGATTGCTTCGTTCCTCGCAATGACATAGCTTTATATTGTCATTTCCACCTTCAGAATTTCGCGAAATTTTACAACTCAGCATGACAGGGTGGTGAGGATAGTTTGTTACGTCATTTCCACCTTCAAAGCTCACGGATTTTAAAACCCAGCATAACTTAACTTTGCGTTTTAATCCCACTTCGCTCAAAAAAAATTTCAATAACATCAATAACCCGTATTTTTACCTAATGAAAAGACTGATACGCAGTTTTGGCTTTGCTTTTAAAGGATTGCGCTATGCAACCGCCTCCCAGCCCAATTTCAGAATCCACCTGGTGTTGGCCGTGATTGCTGTTGTATTGGGCTTTGTATTGGGTATTTCCTTTAGTGAGTGGGAATGGATTGTGCTGGCTATTGCCTTTGTATTAGTGGTAGAGCTTTTAAATACTGGTATTGAAACCTTAACCGACCTGGTATCGCCGGGCTATAATGAAAAAGCCGGCCGGGTTAAGGATGTTTGCGCGGGAGCGGTGGTAATTGCAGCCCTGTTTGCGTTGATCACCGGTATAGTGATATTTTTACCCAAACTTATTGTATTGATACACCATGCTGCATAAAACCCGCGGAATAGTTTTTAAAGCGACCGACTATGGCGAGAGCAGCGTGATTGTACAGATCTTTACCGAAAAATTCGGACTGCAATCATACATCATCAACGGGGCCAAAAAGCCAAAGGCCAAAATTGCCCGCAATATGCTGCAGCCGCTGCACTTGCTTGATCTGGTGGTTTACCATAAAAACACGGGCAGTGTACAGCGTATAGCCGAATTGAAGAACGCGCCGGTACTGCAAACTATTCCTTACGATGTAATTAAAAGCTGCATAGCCATTTTTTTGAACGAGGTGCTTTATAAGGCCATTAAACAGCAAACGGCCGAGGAGAACATTTTTGATTTTGTATTTAGCGCCATAGAATGGCTTGATCATCAGGATAGCAATGTGGCTAACTTTCACCTGCTGTTTTTGACACAGCTTACCCGTTACCTGGGTTTTTACCCCGATAGGTTTTTAATTGGCAATGCCGATTACTTTGATCTTAAAAACGGCACGTTTAGCAAATATAAACCCGATAGCGTGATGTACCTATCGCCGCCGCATACGCAAAACTTTAGCGCCTTGCTGCAATGCAGTTTTGAAAACATGCAGTCACTCAAATTCAGTAACGATGAACGCCGCTATCTTATTCAAAAACTAATGGAGTACTACGCCCTGCACATCGAGGGCTTCGGGAATATCCGCTCGGGCGATGTGTTAGAGGAGGTGCTTTCTTAGAAGCTGTTTAAAAGCGAAAAAAATCGTCATTGCTGTAAAATCTGCGGCCTCTGAAGGTGGAAATGACATAAAAAACTGTTCTTTCCATCCTGTCATTCTGAGTTATAAGATTTCGCGAAGTTCTGAAAGTGGAAATGACAATTCAAATAAAGAACTGTCATCCTGAGTAAGTTTTATTTGCGCACAAATAATCGCATTGAAAATGACACGAATAGTTATGAGTTTTGCTTTATAAAAGCAACTTATGGCAGTGTAGCAGTTTAGCTCCTGGTGTTAATTACCCGCCCCTGAGTTT
>NZ_JANTYS010000018.1 GCF_024808255.1 Mucilaginibacter dorajii | reverse complement strand
CGGTCATGCTAATGGAGACTGTTTCGCCTACAAGCAAGTCCACATAATCTTTCGAGCAGTATTGAGCACCTCTGTCAGAGTGATGGGTCAGGCTCTGCCCGCTGTAGCTGCGGTTATCCAGGGCCATCTGTAAGGCTGCTATGCATCCCAGCGCCAGCATATCAGACCGGAAGCAATAACCCATGATCTTACGTGAAAATGCATCCGTGATCAGCGACAGGTATCCCCATTGGTTTTGTACCCTGATGTAGGTTATATCACTTACCCAAAGCTGCTCGGGTCGCGTAATATCTACTCCCTTTACCAGGTTGGCATACTTATGCATCCAATGCCGGGAATCGGTAGTGAATACTTTTCGTTTACGCTGTCTGATCAGTAGCTTATGGGCATCAAACAGGTCAAACAGATAATCTCTACCAGTTTCTATGTTATGAGAGGCCAGCTGTGGCTGTAGTAAAAAAAGCATTTTTCTTGTCCCCAGCCGGGGCAACGATCTTCTTATTTCATAAACAAGCTGTAGAATAATTTCCTCTTTGAGGGAGTCCTTCTGGCTTCTCCATAAATGATCGTAGTGGGCATGGCGGGTTTTACCAAACAGTCCGCATAGAAAACCCCAGCTTAAATGGGGGTAATCATGCTTCATGATCATGACTGCCTGGCTCCAGCTTTTTTTCTGATCTTGATCTTAAACTGCTCCTCCGCTACATCAATAAGCGTATTTAAGGCGCTGATCTTCAACTGTGCATCTTCCAATGCCTTTTTTAAAGCGTCCTTTTCGGGATCTGCCAAATCAGGCTGGTCTACGGCTTTGTCTTTCATCTCAAACGGATCATAGACTGCAAGTTCGACATTTTCTTTCAACGATGCCTTAAGCCATTTATTCAGCGTGCTTCCGCTCATCCCATGAGTTTTCCTTGCTGCATGAGGGCTTAATACCCCTTGTTCAATCTGGCGGACGATCGACCTTTTTTCAATCTCTGTTAAATCACTACCTCCCTGTTTGGCCTGATAATCCTTCGATCCGTGATTCCGCATCCAATCGCATAGCGTACTTCGCGATACCCCATATTGATAAACTATTACACTCCGGGGAGTCCCTGACTCAATCGATTTTATGATCTCATCCCGTAAGTTTGTTTGAAAGTGGCCCCGCTCGTGAAAGCGAATTATGGGCGCTGTTTGATCGTCTTCTGTTTTCATACACTTCTTTTTAGTGTATAGTTTTTCCCGGACGAGTCAGAAATCTTGCAAAAGTGGACATTCGGCCGAGCAAGACGCACAAGATTTCTCCTCGCAGCCCCGCTTTTTCCTTACCCGTGCTCGTTCGAAATGACATTTTTTGATAAAAATATGTGTACACACACAGTATAGGTCAGTCAGAGCCGGTATAGCTTATTTTTTCCACTCATTATCAACCATGCGCCAGATGCCTGTAGGGTTGGCATTTTGCAAAGCTAACGGCAACAGGTTATCCGGGCAGTTTTGGAAGCATACGGGGCGTACCCAGCGTTTTACGGCATTAATACCCACCGCGGTAAACCTACTGTCGGTTGTGGCGGGGAAAGGGCCTCCATGCACCATACTGGCACAAACCTCAACACCGGTTGGTACACCGTTAAACAATACACGGCCGGCAATTGCAGGCAGCGTTTGCAACAGGGCTGCGTGCGCTGCAAAATCAACATCGGTACCCATAACTGTAGTGGTTAACTGGCCCGAAACTGATTTTAAAATCTTAATCAGTTCCTGCTCGTCTTTGCAGCTTACCATAAGTGAGTAAGGGCCAAAAACTTCTTCATGCAATAGTGGGTTTGCTAAAAAGGTTTCGCCGCTAACCTGGGCAACAGTTGGTAACGCTTCAATATCTGTTGCAGCTGTAGCCGATTGTTGTATCAATTTTACACCGTCCTGGGCTAAAGCGGTATCACTCTTTCTCTCATACGCGGTATGAATGCCTGCGTGCAGCATTTTAGCCGGTTTTACAGCCTCAATACCTTTGCCTAAGCTATCTAAAAAGCTATTTAAGCCTTCGCCCTCAATAGCCATCATAAGGCCTGGATTGGTACAAAACTGGCCCATCCCTAAGGTAATAGACCCTGCGTATTGCGCGGCCAGATCGGCAGCGTTTTGGGTTAAGGTATCCGGTAAAAATACGACAGGGTTAATGCTGCCCATTTCCGAAAAAACCGGGATAGGCCTTTTTCGTTTAGACGAATATTCTACTAAAGCCAAACCACCAACAGTCGATCCGGTAAAGCCAACAGCGGCTGTGTCATCGGCCTGTACCAAAGCTTTGCCGCTCTCAAACGAAGTGCCATGCACATGCTGAAAAATATGCTCTGGCATGTTGGTGCTTGTTATTGCTTTTTTGATGGCTCCATAAACCAATTCAGATGTTTCGGCATGTGCCGGGTGTGCTTTCACCACCACGGAACAGCCTCCTGCTAACGCGCTTGCAGTATCGCCACCCGCCGTTGAATAGGCGAAGGGGAAATTACTTGCTCCAAATACAACCACCGGCCCTAATGGGATCAGCATTTTACGCAGATCTGGCCGTGGCAGCGGGGTGCGGCTTGGTAAAGCAGTATCAATGGTAGCCTCAACCCAGCTACCTTCACGCAGCATAGTGGCAAACATGCGCAGCTGCCCGGTAGTGCGCGCACGTTCGCCGGTCAGGCGTGGGATAGGCAGGTTTGTTTCTTCGGATGCTTTTTGCAACAAGGCATCGCCTATTGCTTCAATCTCATTAGCTATAGCCTCTAAAAACAGGCTTTTTTCTTCAACGCTTGTTTTTTGGTACGCCTCAAATGCGGTTTGCGCCTGTTGCATTACCTGGTTTATTTCTTCAACGCTTGCTTCTTTAAAATGATTAGCCATGGCAGATTTATGTGTTTGAATTAAGAACGGCTTGTGCCGCCCGTATATTTAAGCAAATATATTTAAACAGGCACTTAAAGTATTGGGTGCTTCCTAACTTGTTGTAACAGGATTTTGTCTTTTTTAGTAGTGAAGTAAGCATCTGCCCCATGACAAGTCCACCATGTCATTGCGAGGAACGAAGCAATCGCATGCTATACAGGGCGGATCTGTACAGCTCGCGATTGCTTCGTTCCTCGTAATGACATAGCTTTATGGTGTCATTCCACCCTCAGAATTTCGCGAAATTTTATCACCCGGGATGACAAGCCTTTCAGGGTATTTTTCCCCTTTATAATCCGCGGATTTTACAACTCGCAATGTCGATTTTTTACTTCAAACAGCATTTATAGATCGGCCCAAAACAAAAAAGCCGGACTAAGAGTCCGGCTTAAATATACTTGTCAAAAACTGGCCTTATTGTGGCTGAATGCTTGTAAATTTTGATCCTAAGCTAATGTAATCAGTCATGATCTGGCCGGCTTCGCGTTTTACAAAATCCAGGTCTTCATTTTTGGGTTTTTTATCCCCCTTTTTAAGGGCCGGTAAACCTAAGGCCACACGACGCAAGTTGTTGCGCTCTATAGCTTTTTGCTCGTCAGAATCGCGTTGTTTTTTTAACTCGCTTTCGTTAAGGGTTACGCTGTTGTCGGCATCGTGCTTTTTGTAATCGGCAATATCTTCTAACATGTATTTGTAGCTATCGCTGGTAGCCATACGCTGATCATGCATTTTTTTCAGCTGCGGCAACACAGATGTAAAATCGCCGGCTTTGGTAAAGTCACTTTTTTCGATGACATCAAAAGGCATGGCCGATGGCTCCGTATCTTCACCATATTTATCCAACGGGATTACTGATGGAAACTGAATATCTGGCGTTACACCTTTATGCTGGGTTGAGCTGCCGCTTACACGGTAAAACTTAGCTATGGTTAAGTTAAGCTGGCCGTAGGTGCTTTGGCTACCTGTTGATACAGCTTTTGTTTTTTTAACACCAGATACATTAGCTGCCAGATCATTTAATTTATCGCGCAGCGGTGTGCCTAAAATTCTATCTAAATCAATAGCGTTTTGAACAGAGCCTTTACCATAAGTTTGCGTACCCAATATCAACCCGCGACCATAATCCTGGATAGCGCCAGAGAAGATCTCAGATGCCGAAGCACTGAAACGATCAACCAAAATACCAAGCGGACCAGAATAAGTAATAGAAGGATCTTCATCTTTTTCTACATCAACCTGGTCTTTGGTATCTCGTACCTGTACAACCGGGCCTTGCTTAATAAATAAACCGGTAAGCTCAATAGCTTCCATTAATGAGCCGCCACCGTTTTCGCGAAGATCTATCACAACACCATCAACATTCTCCTGTTTCAGGCTATCTAATAATAGTTTCACATCATGCGTAGTGCTCTTATAGTTAGGGTTACCTGCTTTATAATCATTATAGTCGATATAGAATGCAGGGATAGAAATTACACCTATTTTAACCGCTTTACCATTGTTATCATAAGTACGGATCTCTTTTTTAGCTGATTGGTCTTTCAGGATGATCTTTTCGCGTACCATCTCAACAACTTTGGGTTTAGCCCCCGCTTTTGCGCCTGCCGCCAGTAATTCTAACCTTACTGTGGTCCCTTTTGTACCCCTGATAAGTGCGATAGCATTTTCAACCCGCCAGCCAACTACGTTTTGGAACTCGCCTGTTTTGCCTTGCGCTACACCCACAATACGATCATCAACGCTAATCTGTTTACTTTTATCGGCAGGGCCGCCCGGTACAACCGATTTGATGGTTACATATTCATTTTCTACCAACAGTGATGCCCCGATACCCTCTAACTGGCGAGACATTTCGATATTGAAATTGGCCGCGTTTGCCGGGTTAAAATAATTGGTATGCGGATCGATAGCTTCGGTAAAGGCATCCATAAAGTATTGAAACACATCCTGGTTTGAAAGCTTGTTGGCTTGCGAGATCAGGTTTTCGTAACGTTTTTTAAGAGTTGTTTTATTTGCAGCCATATCCGCACTGGCCAGTTTCAGGTTAAGCAGATCGTATTTTACGCGTTGTCCCCACAATTGGTCCATTTCTGCTTGTGATGTGGGCCATGGCAATTTATCACGGTCATAAACAAATGATTCTTTTTTATCGAAATCAAAACTTTCGTTTAAACGGGTAAGTGAGTAGTTTACATGCTCCAGGTACCTTTTTTGAAAAACGTTGAAAATGTAAAAAGCATCGTTAAGGTTACCTGCTTTAATATCGTCGTCTAATACGGTTTTATATTTTTCAAAATCTTTGATATCAGATGCTAAAAAATAGCTGTGATTTTCATCAAGCGATTTAATATAACGGTCAAATATCACGGCCGAAATAGAGTCATTCAATTCAACTTTTTTATAGTTGTAATTGGTGATCAGCTCGGCAATTTTTTTGCAAACTATAACTTGCTGATCATCTGGTGTAAGATCGGCTTTGCTTACCTTAACTGGTTTTGAGGGTGATGCCTTACATGCAAGTGCAGCAGCCAGTAATACTAATAAATATACTTTCTTAAACATATCTTTTACTGTAGTTAAATCGGGGGTGTTGTAAAACATCAATACGTGTGCCTAAATAATAATTGCTAATGTAAAAAAAAGAGACAGTCAAATTGCTGTCTCTTAATAACAATTATACGATAATGTTTTACTTGTAGTATACAAGTAAATGCATTTTACGCTATTGTTACATAAAAAAATTATTTTATCACCTTTTTAGGTTCCAGATCGGTGGTTTCCGCATAGCGGATCTCTGCTTTTGGGTTTGATTTATTGTCTTGTAAATAGCGCGCCTGTTTGTTAATGGCCACAACATCGGCTGTTAATCCATGGCTGGTAGCCATGTTGCGGGCTTCATCAAGGTCCTGCATCGCCTGGGTATAATCGCCGTAGCCTGCTTTTACTGTGGCAAGGCCCATCAAATTATTGATGGTATGCCTGTCGTCGCTTTGCTGGCGCGATATCTGCAGGCTTTGCAATAAATACCATTTAGCTTCAGATAGGCGGTTTTGTTTCAGGTACATTTGGGCCAGATCGCTAAAATTATAGCTGGCGGCATTGTATACCCTAAAACGCATATTGTGCTGCGCTGTTTTCATTACCGACATTTCCTGCAGGTACAAAGAGTATGAGGCCAGTTCAAGGCTTATGTTGCTTATTTTGTGTTTGGCAAGCTGCGCCACAGGCAATCCTTTAAGGGAATGATCTTTAACCTCATCAAGCTGCGGGAAGCGTTCATGCTTTTTAAATACGTTGCTTATGCTGTTTACAGGCTTTTGCCACCATTGTGCCGATGCCGAAATGCTGGCGGAACATAAGATAACAAGTAAAAAATACTTCATTTAATCTTTTATGTCTGAGTTTAATAAATTAATCAGTAAACAAATATAACCATTAAAACCAGTTAAGCAATACCGCTAAACCGGTAAATATCAGTGGTTTTAAAACACAAGTGAATTTAACGAAATGTATTCATCAAATGTTATGTTCACTTTATTCAAAAAAAGCTAACATGTTGTTTATAAGGTAGAATTAAATTCTTTTGAATAAAAAAAGTAATCTGAATATTCTCTCAGCATAGACTAATGCGACTTATTAATCAAAAACTTCTACTTCACCATCGCATGAGGCCCAAACCATGTAAGGGTGTGTATCGGCGTGGTAAAAATTGCCGTCGGCAGATATGCCTATAATGCCCGCAAAACCGTCAAAAGGTTTTAGTTCATCAAGTGTTTTATCGCTCGCGGCTGATAATGGCATACCATCGGTAACACGGGTAACAATTTTAGTGGCTACAGATCCGCTTACAATATCTTCGCCAACACCGGTACAGGAGATGCCGGCAAAACCGTTTGCGTAGTTGCCGGCTGTAGTTGCCGAATCACTTACCCGGCCGGGGATCTCAAAGCCTTTTCCCCCCGTTGAGGTAGCAGCCGCCAGATTGCCATATACATCAAGCGCAACACAGCCAACCGTACCTAAACGGATAGAGTCGCTTAATTTTTGCTCGTACTCGCGGCGGCGTTGGGGTATTTCTGGGTTGTAATAAGCAACACCATTATTAGTGGCAAATTCTTTAGCTCCTTTACCACTCAAAACACGATCATCGTAAGCCATTAATTTTTCGGCAATGCAAATAGGGTTCTTTACATCCTCGATATTGATCACTCCCGAAAATTTTTGTGTTTTACCATCCATCAGCGAAGCACTTAACCGGATCTTACCATCGCTTTGAATTTGCGAGCCGGTGCCAGCGTTAAACAGGTCGCAATCCTCTAACAGGCAAACCGTATAAACCACAGTTTCTAAAGCGGTATGGCTTAACAGGTATTTATAGCCTGCCTGCACAATATCTTTTAAGGCCTGTTGTTTGGCGTGCTTTACTTCCTGGTTGGTTTGCGATTCGCTGAAAAAACCGCCATGTATGATGATCTTCATAAGATAGCCCCCGGCCCCCTCTAAATCTCCCCCGGTAGGGGAGACTTTAAAAAAAGAGCTTTTTTCCTCTGTACAATTACAGAAATCGTTGTTTAAACTATTTCGCCCGCTCTGCCTTTAAGTCCTCCCTACCGGGGAGGATTTAGGAGGGGCTTATTGCAACAGGTCGTTGTCCGGCGCGTTGATAAAAACGCCTTCTTCAACCTTAACGGTCTTTTTTATCAATAAACGATGATGTGACAGATCGTATTTATCATAAATAGACATCACATGCACCTTTAAGTTTTCGATAGAAACCGGCGAACCGATTTCTACATCGTATATATTGGTAGCTACAATATTCCTGCCATCAACTAAAATAATTAAGCCCGAGCCTATGGCTTCCATGCAATTACCTTCGGTGATGAGCAGGCCTGCATCTTCGCCAAGGCCAATGCCCAAAATACCAGGATTGGTGGCAACAGCGTACATCAATCTGCCTATGCGGCCACGTTGTACAAAGTGGGTATCAACAATAACGGAGTCAACAAACCCAAGGCCGGCCGTAATTTGTACTTCGCCTTTAATCAGGGCTTCATTGCTCTGCCCACGGTAAATCATATGGGTTGAGGCCGCCGCGGCACCTGCCGATGTGCCTGCTATCACAAAGTTTTCTTGCTGATATCGTTTTTTCAAAATCTGCAAAAACTCGGTGCCACCAAAAATAGCGGTAAGCCGTAACTGGTCGCCACCACTAAACATCACCACATCAGCTTTGCGGATGCGCTCAAGGTATTCCTTTTTGGCTGCATCCTCACGGGTTTTAATGTGCAGTACATTTACATGGGTTACATTAAGCTGCCCAAATGCTTTAATATACTCCTCGCCCACCAATTCCGGAATTTGCGACGCGGTGGTGATAACTTCTACTAATGAACCTTCGTGCCTGGCAGATTCGGTAATGATCCGCTTTAAAATGCCCTGTTCAAAAAATTTAATATAATCCGGCTGTAAAATATGTTCCTGTATGGTAACATTACTCCCCATATCAACAGCACCGCCAATAATTATTAGTTTTCCTTTCGGGACAATCATGCTTTTATAGTTTTTAGTTGATTGGGTTGATTTAGTTAGATTAAGTTGATTTAAGTTAACGCGATTACGCCAAATAAAACAAACTTAATCAACCTATTCAAATAAAATCCACCTCAATCCACTGATCCAACATTACAAATTACGATAAAATGCACCAAAAACACAGGCTGTTGTAAACAAATAATGCCTTTTTGCCCTTAAAAATTTTAAATAGCCTATTAAGTTTTATAGTTTTAAAGAAATTAAGCTGCTTAAAAATTTTGTAACATACGTATGAAGATCGAGAATATACAAGTATTGCGCGGACCAAATATCTGGAGCATCCGGCGCAAAAAATTAATACAAATGCGGCTTGACCTGCAGGAGATGGAGCATAAGCCTACCAACGAAATTGACGGGTTTTATGAGCGCCTTGAAAGGCTACTACCATCGCTATACTCGCACCGTTGTTCGCCGGGTGTACCGGGCGGATTCTTTCAGCGCGTAGTGGCAGGCACCTGGATGGGCCACGTAATTGAGCACATCGCACTCGAAATTCAAACCCTGGCAGGTATGGATACCGGCTTTGGCCGTACCCGCGAAACCAAAACCAGGGGTGTTTATAACGTAGTATTTGCTTATATAGAAGAAAAAGTAGGTGTTTTTGCAGCCGGATCGGCTGTGCGGATTGCCGAGGCTTTAATAGCAGGTGAGGATTATAACCTGGATGCCGATATACAGGAAATGCGCGAGATTCGCGAAAATACCCGCCTGGGCCCAAGCACAGGATCGATAGTGGAAGAGGCCATTGCAAGGGATATCCCCTGGATCAGGCTTAACAATCAATCATTGGTGCAATTGGGCTATGGCAAAAACCAGGTACGTTTTCGTGCTACCATGACCGAGAAAACAAGCTGCATTGCTGTTGATATTGCCAGTAATAAAGAGGAAACCAAACGCATGCTGGAAGAACAGGCTATCCCTGTTGCCAAAGGTATGACCATATCATCAGTTGCCGGCGTTGCAGAGGCTATCCGTAAAGTAGGCTTCCCTTTAGTGTTTAAACCATTGGATGGTAACCATGGCCGTGGTATTTCTATCAACATTAAAACTGAAGAAGAAGCTATTGCCGCTTATGAGCATGCCGCAAAAATATCACGCCGCGTAATTGTAGAGCGTTTTGTTACCGGTTACGATTTTAGGGTATTGGTTATCGATAATAAAATGGTTGCCGCGGCCTTGCGTGACCCAGCGCATGTTAAAGGTGATGGCGTTTCTACCATACAACAACTTATCGACAAAGAAAACCTCGACCCTCGCCGTGGCTACGGGCACGAGAATGTGCTAACTCTCATCTCCATTGATCGCGATACGCTTGACTTGCTGGAAAAAAAAGGCTATACCCTCGATACCGTACCGGCAAAGGATGAAAAGATCTTTGTAAAATCGACCGCCAATTTAAGCACCGGCGGTACATCTGTTGATGTTACTGATCATGTGCACCCGCAAAACGTTTTCATTTGCGAACGCATCTCCAAGATCATCGGGTTGGATATTTGCGGTATCGATATTATGGCGCAAAACCTGCACGAGCCGCTTACCGAAAACGGCGGGGTTATATTAGAAGTTAATGCAGCGCCAGGTTTCAGGATGCATATTGCCCCAAGCGAAGGCTTACCGCGTAACGTGGCCGGTCATGTATTGGATATGCTTTATCCAACAGGCAAATCATCGCGCATACCTATTATAGCCATTACAGGTACCAACGGTAAGACAACTACTACCCGTTTAATAGCACATATTGTAAAAAACAATGGGCATAGGGTAGGTTTTACCACATCAGATGGTATTTACGTGCAAAACACTATGATGCTGAAGGGCGATACCACCGGCCCGGTAAGCTCGGAGTTTATATTGAAAGACCCAACCGTTGATTTTGCCGTTTTGGAAACCGCCCGTGGCGGCATTCTGCGCTCGGGCCTGGGGTTTGGCTTTTGCGATATTGGCGTGGTAACCAACATACAGGAAGATCATCTTGGTTTGGCAGATATTCATACCTTGGATGACCTGGCACGCGTAAAAAGTGTAGTGCTTAACTCGGTTAAAAAAGATGGTTGGGGCGTTTTAAATGCCGACAATGAATATTGCGTACGCATTGGTAACAAAGCCGAGTGTAACATCGCTTATTTTAGCCGTAACGAGAATAACCCCATCATTAAATCGCATTGCCGTAAAGGTGGTATAGCCGCCATTTGCGAAAACGGTTTTATCACCATTCAAAAAGGTGATTGGAAGATCCGCGTACAGCGTACCATATTAATACCATTAACTTTTGGCGGTACTGTTCCGTTCATGATAGAGAATGTATTGGCTGCAACGCTGGCTACCTTCCTTTATGGTTTTAAAACCGAAGACATCAAAATGTCTTTAGAAACCTTTATTCCATCGGCAGCGCAAACGCCGGGCAGGATGAACATCTTTGAATTTAAGGATTTTCGTTTCATGATTGATTTTGCCCACAACCCCGATGGCTTTAATGGTATTAAGGAGTTTTTGAGGCATATCGATTCGCCACTGAAAATAGGTATCATTGCAGGCACCGGCGACAGGCGCGATGACGACATCCGCGAAATTGGCAAAATAGCAGCTGAGATGTTTGATTACATCATCCTTCGCCAGGAAAAACACCTGCGCGGCCGTACCGCCGATAATATTCTGACCTTGCTTAAAGAGGGCATTCATTCGGTTGATGCCAACAAACCTTATGAGGTTGTACCAAAAGAAGTTGATGCCATTAAACATGCTATGAGTTTGGCTAAACCAGGCACGTTTATTACCGCCTTGAGCGATGTGGTTGACAACGCTATAGAAACCGTACAAAACTACCAGGAACAGGAACGTAACGGTTTGTTTAACGTTTAGGCCCCCAACCCCTAAAGGGGAGTTTTTGAAAGTTAAAAAGGGCACGATCTTGTATGACCGTGCCCTTTTTCATTTAGGGAACTATTAGCGGCGATAATTTTTACCTCGATCAGCATAACCGGAAAACCAAGCTGCGGGCTTATTAACAAAGTGGATGCTGGTTTAATATCGCCAAGGTAGGGTTTCCCAGCGCAGGATTAAGCTGGGATATTAAAGTCGCGAATGATCAACATTATAGCTTTGCAGTCCGCGGTGCCGAAAGATAAAAATGCCACAGCAGCATGCTTGCCACCGTACGGTGTGGTGCCCACTGTTCGGCCATCGCGATAACGCCCTCCCTGGTGGTTTCTTTTGGTAAATTTTTCAATCTCTTCAACGCGTTTACAGCGGCCAGGTCGCCGATGGGAAAGGTATCGGCATGTTGTAAAACAAACATCAGGTAAACATCGGTTGTCCAGTTGCCAATTCCTTTGAGCGAGGTTAATTTTGCGCGGATCACATCATCGGGAAGCTTCTCCAATTCGTTAAGGTTTATCTGTTCGCTCAGGATAGCTTCTGCCAGGTATTTGCTATAGCTTGTTTTTTGGCGACTGAAATAGCAAGCCTTAAATTCCTCATCGGTTAATAACAATATTCTTGCAGGGGTAATCTCCTGTACCCTTTCCTTCATTTTATTTAATGCCGATAGGGCAGATGCCAGTGACACCTGCTGTTCCAAAATAATATGTACTAAAGTTTCGAAAGTATTTGGTCTTGACCATAAAGGTGGATAACCATATTTACTGATGATCTGCGCCAGGTCCGGATCGGCCGATGCGAGTTCATCACAAATAGCATGATAATTGGAATGATCGAATGTTTTAAACATGGTATCTATAGTTCAATTCGAAATTACTACATCAACATCAAAAACATACAATATGCCAAGGGCAAATAAAAGGTCAGTAAAAAAAAGAGGGAGCATCACCTCCCTCTTCACGATCAAAAAACAAAAACAACTTACATTTTACTGCCAGTATCTTTCTTCATCTTATCCATCTTCATCTTGTCTTTTCCCATTTTGTCCATTTTCTTTTTCTTCATCTTGTCCATTTTCATTTTGTCTTTAGCCATTTTACCGGTATCGCTTACTGCTGTAATTGATGCTTTTACTGCTAATGGTGCTAAAGATTTAGCTTGTACATTGATGGTTAAACACGCTGCCACAACTGTAGCCGCTAATGCGCTTGAAATGATTGTTTTCATACTTTGATTTTTAGTTTTCATGTTTGTTTTATATGAACATTTCAGCATTAGTCGGGCGGTTTTGGTAAACCTTACAAAGTATTTCAATTATTTATTTAATTCTTCTTCAATACGTATTTGCAGCTCCTGTTTAAAGCCGGTATCCAAATGCACGCCCGTAGCCTGCATAGAATCATGAAATAGCTGCTGTACCATTTTGTGAATAACCTGGCTTTGTTTATTGTATAACGTACAAACAGAACAGCCTGCCAAATGAATACGCAGTTCCACAAATTCGCGGAAGCTTAGCTTTTTAAATTGCCGTTTTTCTATCAGCAAAGTGGCTTGTTTGCAATTATATATAATGTGTTTAAGTGGGCTCATATCATTAATTTTAAATCCAGTTTTTTTGCAGGCAGGCCCTCAGGTTAAGCTTGGCCCGGTGAATGATCACCCAAAAGTTGGCTTGTGTAACCTTCAGTTCACTGCAAATAATATCTGTTGTGGCATCGTCCATATGTTTCATAGTAAAAACAGCCATCCACAAGGCGGGGAGTTTTTGCATACATTTTTGAAGGATGCTGTTAAACTCCTTGCCCACCAATGGGTCATGGTCTTCAATACCAAAAGGCTGCGGGGCATATGCTTTTGTCCAATGGCCGTTATCTTCCTCAAAAAAATCCTGCTGATCTTCTTCGGCCACCTTTACATCGGCCTGCCGCAGGCCTGATGATTTTTTGCGGTACACATCAATGATCTTATTTTTAAGGATGGCCGTTAACCAGGTACGTTCAGAACTTTTCCCTTCAAACTTATCCACCTTTTCCAGCGCTGCTAAAAATGTTTCCTGCACCAGGTCTTTAGCCTGCTCTTCGTCATTTAAGCGGGAAAGGGTATAGCCGTATAGATAGTCGGCATGGGCTTCAACCCATTGCCTTGGGTTTAAATACTGATTTTCGGTAGCCATTTAACAAGTGTGTTCATGAAACTTTATACGCTTAGTCGTTTTTACCTTAAAATCCTTACAATAAAATATCAGTTTTTTGTTTGCAAAAAAACAGCCGGATTATTGCTTAAATTTACACTTATCCTGTTGATTATAATTTATCTATATCCCTGCTGATTTACCTCCCCGAACATCGGATAAAAAAATATTTTTTGTAAGGTTATCTCAAACATCCCGACTAAGCCAGAAAACGTTAATTAAATTGTAACAGATTATGAGAGCAATTAAAATATTATCCCTTACCGCCGGCCTTATAGGAGCGGTATTGGTAGCAACAGCTTTTACCAAACATACAGGTACACTTAAAAATAAAAATACGGATAAACCGGCGGGCAACGGCTTTGCAGTAATTGAGTTGTTTACATCAGAAGGTTGTTCAAGCTGCCCATCGGCCGATGAACTGGTGGCACGGATCCAAAAGGAAAACAGCGATAAGCCTGTTTATATTTTAGCTTTCCACGTTGATTACTGGAACCGCCTGGGCTGGAAAGATGTTTTTAGCAGCGCCGATTATTCAAAAAGACAAAATGAATATGCCAGCTGGTTAAACCTGCAATCGGTTTATACGCCGCAAATAGTGGTTAACGGCCGCAAAGAATTTGTAGGATCTGAAGAAGGCACACTGCGTAATGCTATAACAGCTGGTTTACGTACCGCCTCCACAGGTAAACTAACACTGAACGCCCAAAACAACCAGGGCCATGTTACTGTACAATATAATACCGAGGGTGCGGATAAAAACAGCACATTATTATTAGCCCTTGTGCAAAAAAATGGCGCAACCAAAGTACAACGCGGCGAAAACGGCGGCCGCACTTTAGCTCATGTACAAATTGTACGTAAAGTACAAACCCAGGATTTAGCTGCAACCGGCAAAGGTAGCGCCACTTTAGCGTTGCCCGAAGGCTTTAACCCACAGGGATATGAAGTAATAGGTTTTGTACAAAATAGCAGCAATGGTTCAATTTTAGCCGCGGCAAAAGCGGGTTTTGAAGCCGGAGCGAGTAAGTAAGATAATTGTGATTGTTTTATATTGATATCCCATAGCCGGCCCTGTTGCTGGTTATGGGAGTTTTTGCAAACCACTCCATAAATGAAAGAAATAAAAGAAAAGCACCCTTTAGCCATGCGATGGACGCATTGGATAAACTTCCCTATCCTCACTATTATGATCTGGAGTGGGACGCTTATTTACTGGGCTAATGATGTTTATACCATAACCCTGTTTGGGCATAAATTCTTTGGCTTTTTCCCCGAGGGGTTTTACACCGCTTTTCACATCCAGAAACGACTGGCCGAGGGTATGGCTTTCCATTTTTTGTTTATGTGGGCTTTTGCGCTTAACGGCTTGGTTTACGTGTTGTACACTATGATATCCGGTGAGTGGCGCGAACTGGTGCCTCAGAAGAAATCATTTAAAGAGGCCTGGCTGGTGTTATTACATGATCTGCACATCCGTAAAATGGCACCACCGCAAAAAAAATATAATGCTGCACAACGCATTGCCTATACTGCTATTATTGTGATGGGCTTTGGCTCGTTGATAACCGGGCTGGCCATTTATAAGCCTGTTCAGTTTTATTATTTAGCCTGGCTTTGCGGCGGTTATCACTTTGCACGCATTCTTCATTTTGCATTAACCATTGGTTATGTATTTTTCTTTTTGATCCATATTATACAGGTGATATTGGCCGGGTGGAACAACTTCCGGTCGGTAATATCCGGCTTTGAAGTGGTCAATAAACCCGACCCTAAATCTATTGTTGAAACCCCAGTACCAAGCGATGAAAAACCCGTTCAATAAAAAAAATAAAGGCCCTAAAAAGCCATTGACCATTGACCAAAAGATCAACCGGCGCAATTTTATCTCGTTCGGTACTTTCTTTATAGCATCAGGTGTGGCTTATGGCGGCTGGAAATGGCTTTATAACTCACCCGAAGAAACCGCTACTGTTACTGCGGGGGCACGCAAGCCTTTAAGACGGGCGCTTAACCAAACAGAGCTTGCTTTTCGCAGAGTGTTCAGTAATAATAACCTGGTAAAAACCTATCCTAAAGAAATGGCTGCAAAAAACGTACGCCACAACGAAGATATTGGTAACGAAGGGAAAATAGATGCTGTTGCCTGGAAACTACAGGTCAGGAAAAAATCGGGCGAAATTTTAAGCATCTCGATGGATGATATTAAAGCTTTACCCAAAACCGATATTGTTTATGATTTTAAATGTGTGGAAGGCTGGGACCAGATCTCGCACTGGGGAGGTGTTAGCTTTGTTGATTTCATCAAACATTTTAAGCTGGATGATCAAACCGATCTTCAATATGTAGGCTTAGAAACGCCCGATAAAGAATATTATGTGGGTATTGATATGCCAAGTGCCATGCACCCGCAAACATTGCTGGCCTACGAGGTAAATGAAAAACCGCTGCCACCAAAACATGGTGCACCGTTAAGGCTTATCATCCCTGTTAAATACGGCATCAAAAACCTGAAACGGATAGGCAGCATGACCTTTAGCGATAAACGCCCGCGCGATTACTGGGCCGAACAGGGTTATGATTATTATTCAGGTTTGTAATTAGTATGCCCTTAAATTAAATTTTATTTCTCCTCCTTGTAGAGACGTAATATTTTGCGTCTCCCGTATGCAAATCAAACCCTTTGAGGTCTGAGATTTGTATTTGGACACCCTGCAAAATTACCGCATGTAACAATTGAACGCCAATGTGAATAAGTAGCAACGTGTAAATAAGTTTATTGCCGCTATTGAGTTAATATTTGCATATTGCATACCATGCCGGCAGCCAAACTACCACTTTCAAAACAACTTGCCTATGCCTGCGGTATGATAGGCTGGAGTGTGATGACCAATATCATCATTGTAATGCTCCCCTATTTTTACCTGCCACCCTCAAGTTCGGGCTTGATTCCGCTGGTGCCGCAACTGTTAGTTTTTGGGGTATTAAACATCATGTCCATCATCGCTGCTTCGGGCCGGTTTGTTGATGCCATTTTTGATCCTTTTATCGCTTCGTTAAGTGATAAAAGTAAAAATCCTAAAGGCAGGCGCATTCCGTTCATGAAATGGACTATCCTGCCCGCTATCGTTTTTTGCGGCCTTACCTTTTTTCCCGTAGTAAGGGGCGAGAGTATGAAAAATGCGGCCTGGATCACCTTAACCCTGGTGTGTTTTTTCATGGCTGCAACAAGCTATATTATCCCTTACAACGCACTGTTGCCCGAAATGACCGATACCGCTGCCGAAAAGGTAAAACTATCATCATTGCAGCAGGTAGGATTTGTAATAGGGATCATTATATCGGCCATGGTAAATAACTTTGCCGACCTGGTGCAGCACGTTTTTCATGTTATCGACCGTGATTCGGCAGTACAATATACCATTTGGGGGCTATGCGCTTTTGCTGGTTTAATTATGCTGATACCGGTATTTGCTATAGATGAAAAGAAGTATTCGAGCAGCAAACCCACCCATTTACCGTTGTTGCCTGCCATCAAAAAAACGTTTGAGAACCGCAATTTCAAATACTACCTGATATCCGATTTTGCATATTACATGTCGCTGAGCATCATTTCAAGCGGTCTGTTATTTTTCCTTACCGTACTGCTTCATCTGCCCGAATCTATGGGGGGAGCCCTGATGGGAGCCATGGTATTATTCTCGCTGGTGTTTTATCCGGGGGTTAATTACCTTTCCAAAAAGATTGGAAAGAAAGCCATTGTTCTTTTTTCCTTCGGATTGCTAAGTCTCATTTTTGTGGCGATATTTTTCCTGGGTAAATTTCCGCTATCGCCCACGGCGCAAATTTATATCCTGGTTTTAAGCGCTTCATTTCCATTAGCCTCATTGGGGATATTACCCAATGCAATACTTGCCGAGATAGCCGAAAACGAAGCTGAACGCACAGGTGAAAACCGCGAAGGCATGTTTTTTGCCGTAAAATACCTGTTTGTAAAATTGGGGCAGACGCTGGGTATAGCCCTGTTCGCGTTTTTAACTGTATATGGCAAAGATCCGGGACATGATTACGGGCTGCGCCTTAATGGCATCTGCGGCTGTGTACTCTGCCTGCTGGCTATCGTGTTTTTCAGCAGGTTTAGGGAGAAGAAGGTGGGATGAAGCCCCCTCTAAATCTCCATCGGCAGGGGAGACTTAAACTTCGTAATGAGTCAGTTTCTTGACTTTTAAGAGTTAACTTAATCAACGCAATCCAACCCAATCAACCACTCACTTAATCAACTATCTCCCCACATTATTGGGCCTTGTATAAACCAGGTGCATTACGTTAATGTTGCGCATTTCAAAGGCGGCTTCGCAATAGCACAGGTAGTAGTTCCACTTGCGGATGAATTTATCATCAAACCCTAAAGATTTTACGGTTGGCAGGTTGGCGTTGAACGCCTGGTGCCATAGTTTTAGCGTGGCGGCATAATCCAAACCGATATCTTTCAAATCAACCATGGTCATATCACCTGTACGGTTGATGGATTCGTTGATGGCACCTACTGATGGCAGCAACGAGCCCGGGAAAATATGTTTCTGAATCCAGTCTACTCCTTTACGCAAGGCTTTGTATCTTGAGTCGGGCGATGTAATTACTTGTATAGCCAGGATACCATTCTTTTTTAGCAGATCATGACATTTTTTGAAGTATACATCCATGTAGTTAAAACCAACGGCTTCCAGCATTTCAACGGATACGATCTTATCAAACGTGCCGCTCATCTGGCGGTAATCTTTAATCAGGATACTTACCCTGTTGCTCAAGCCTGCCGCCTCAACACGTTCTACAGCCATTTTATGCTGTTCTTCTGATATGGTTAATGAAGTTACCTTACAGCCATATTGCTGAGCCATATAAATGGCGTTACCACCCCAGCCGCTGCCAATTTCCAAAACATGGTCGGTTGGTTTTAAATGCAGCTGGCGACAGAGCCGATCATATTTAGCGATCTGCGCTTCTTGTAACGACAAACCATCCTTATAAAAATAAGCGGCCGAATAAGTCATGGTTGGATCAAGGAAGCTGGCAAAAAAATCGTTGTTCAAATCGTAGTGCTCAGATATATTTTTGCGCGATCCTTCAACGGTATTAGCCCTTTTGAAATGATATAATTTATTAAACCATTTCATGAGGTTTAACGATAGTGTTTGCACTTTGCTGCCCGATACGCCCGGGGCATTTTCGATATTTAATAAGGCCCACCTGATTACGTTGGTAATGTTTTGGGTATCCCACAAGCCGTCTACATAAGCCTCGCCAAAACCAATATCGCCGTAAAGGATAATACGTTTGTAAAACTCTTCGCTGTGGATAGAGATATGCGCGCTGATATTTCCTTCGCCGGTACCCATCGCCAATTGTTCCCCATCGGGCAGGGTAAGATAAAGCGTGCCTTTATCCATCCTTGATAAGGTTTTCAAAACCACATCCTGGTAGAAGCTATTTTTTTTAACGAGTGTGATGGTGTTGGCCATGATATTTAGGAAATACTGCGTATGGTGTTAATTGTAATAGTTACGTAATTTAATTGGCCTTAAGTTTTTATTACAACACAAATATTTGTCAATAAGGCCTGAATACTTCTTTTTGGAGTTCTTTTTGATCGTCCTTTTTGTGAAAAGGGATCTTTTTAAACCACAGCTTTAAAGCCTGCCAGTGAATAAGCGTAATTATCTTTACAGTGATCAATGGAAAGCTCAAAAAATACAACAGTAGGTTGGCATCGGTTAAAGGTTTACGTATACCGCTTAGCGTACTGACGAAAAACCGCTTGCCTTCCTTATCATAGTCGTCAATTTTAACCTGTAGTTTTTCGCCGGGGATATCCAGGTCAAAATCAAAATTGGTATCCATATCGATGAATGGCGATACGTAAAAATATTTCCCGGTATTGAGCTTAAAGGTTTCGCCTTGTTGGGTATCGGCACCCAAAAAATAAGGTTTCATTTCCAAAAAGGTATTACAAACCTCAACAACCGAGCATACCGGTTTATTAGCCTCATCATAACAAAAATAAAACGACACCGGGTTAAACTGGTAGCCCAAGGTACACAGGTTGGTGAGCACCATGATACGGCCATTGCCAATGACTACCCCATTATCACCCAGGTATTGGGTAATATGTTGACGAATGTTTTTGGATGTATCAGGTTTTTCGCGCGGTAACTGCAAATGATCCTTATCCCTGAAGTTGAACAGGTTAAACCGGTTGCGGCTCATAAACTTCATGCGCTTGCCAAGACCTTCTATCTCATCCAGATCGAGGTAAAACATAAACACCTCGTAATGAAAGCTATGCATTTTGGGCGCAAGCCGGTGATGCATTACCTTAGCCTTATATAAACAGGAATTGATAGCCGTGTTTGCCATATATGAATATACGGATTATACCGGCGGCTGGATTACCACACTTTCATCATAAACAGGCCTGCCCAATAGCAGCGAGCATAGCTTAACAGCACTGGCAAAGGCATCCTCATGGAAACCATATTTGAAATAGCTACCGCAAAAGTATACCGGGCCATCAAGATTCAACTTGTACAATTGTTCCTGGGCGTTTATGGCTGGTACATCAAACAAAGGGTGCTCATAATCAAGCTCTTTGATAATCTTTTTAGGGTCGATGTTATTGTGCGGGTTGATGGATACAAAGTAATTCTTTTTATCAGATACACCTTGTAACTGGTTCATCCAGTATATGGTGCTGGGATTTAGTTTGCCGTTTTCTTGCTGAATGCGGTAATTCCAGCTGGCCCAGGCCAGTTTGGTTTTGGGCATGATGCTTTCGTCGGTATGCAGGGTGGCTTTGTTGTACTGGTATTTGAAGCACGAGAGCAGCTTATGTTCCTGCTGGGTTGGCTCGGCAAGCAGGGCCAAAGCCTGGTCACCATGGGTGGCTACAATCACCCTGTCGAACATCTCTTCCGATCCATCCGATGCACTGATTAGCACCTTCCCATCATGTTGCCGGGTTACTTTAAGCGCCTTGCGGTTTACCTTAATGCGGTCTTTAAATGGTTTGATCAAAATTTCGCGGTACGATTGGCTACCCTTCTCCAAAGTGTACCATTGGTGCTGGGTATCTAACCCCAAAAAGCCATGGTTTTGAAAAAAGCGAATGAGCGTTACCGCCGGAAAATCCAGCATCTCCTCCATCGGGGTCGACCATACCGCCGAGCTCATCGGCACCAGGTATTTCCACAGCATTTCCTCGCCAAAACCAAACTCTTTAACGTATTGACCGATGGAGTAATTGGCATACTTAGGATCGTCAACAATCTTTACACTTTCCTTATTGAAGCGCCCTATCTGCATCAGCATTTTGAGGTATTTAAGGTTGAAAATGTTTTTGCGCTGGGCAAACAAATGGTTAACGCTTGAGCCCGAATATTCCAGCCCGGTAGGCACATGCTGCACACTGAACGACATATCCGTTTTTTTTACCGGCGCGCCAATCTCGGCAAACAAACGGCAAAGGTTGGGATAGGTATGGTAGTTAAATACCATAAAACCGGTATCAACATAAACTGGCTTGCCGTCCTCATCAACCGTTACCGTGTTGGTGTGGCCGCCAATGTAATCGTTCTGTTCGTAAAAGGTAAGATCATGACTGGCGTTCAAAAAATGACCGCAGCCCATACCGGCAATACCGGTACCAATAATGGCAGTTTTTAACATATTATTTGGTAACCACGTTTAAAAAGCGTTCAACAGTATAGGTTGCTAATTGGCCGCCCGGTCCGTTTAAATTAAAATCGAAGCCGTGGGTAGCCCAGGGTAGTTTAAGGTAAAAGTGCTTGACGCCGAATTTGGTTAGCCTGGCAGCCAGCTTTTGGCTATGTATAGGCGATACCAGCACATCATTACTACCATGAATAATAAGCGTTGGTACCGATTGCGCATTCACATACTCAATGGGCGAAGAAGCCGCGAATTTATCGGGCACCTGCTGATACGTACCGCCCACATAATCAACCAAAACCTTGCGCGAATCCATAATCAACGGGCTTGCCGGGATAGAGTAACCCCAAACCATATCGGCCACCCCATAATAATCTATTAACCCTTTTAAGCCCGGCTCGTGCAGAGTGTAAGCTGCCAGCATAGCTATCTGCCCGCCTGCCGACCTGCCCAGCAATACGAAATTGTTGGTATCTATATGCAGCTCATCTGCGTGTTTGCGCAGGTAGACCATCGCATTATGCACATCCTCTACCGGTGCCGGAGTTTGGTATTTTGGCGCAAGGCGATAGTTTATAGCAGCTACATTATAACCGGCTGTCGCCAGGTAACTATTTAGCTCCGGCAGTTGGGTGTTATCACCCTTGTTCCACGAGCCGCCGTGTACAATGACCACGCAGGGCCTGCGGCCAACTACCTGGGTAGGGAAATAATCCATAGTAAGGTACAGTCCCGGATAGGTTTTGTAGGTAAGCTGTTTAGGCTTAACCTGCTTATTGCCCTTAAACATATTGCCTATGCTGAACGGCGGCTGGTTATTGTCGCCTTTAATAATGGTGCTCCCCAGGCCAAATACGGCGGTGAAATTTTGTTTTAAAGTACCTGCAACCATGTAGGCCCGCACTATTGGTGTGACGAACAGTATCAGCGCTAAAAACCCGGTTATGGTACCCGCCAGTTGATATTTGGTTGTAAAAAAGCCCGACAGCAGCGCGATAACGCAAAAAATAATAAATACCCAGCAAAATTCGGCCGCAACGATAGTCAGCATCCATATGTAGTATTCAAAGGCCTTGAAAACGGTAAGCAGCGAAATGAGCAATAATAAAATACAGATAACTAACCGGGTCATGCAGTTTTTTTATGAAATAAATAATGACTTACAATCCATTCGTTACCGTTGTTATAGTTCCACAACTCGGCGCATGCCATGTAAAACAGGCGCCAGTAAACCCACCATTTAACGGCCTGGTCTTTACCATAAGTTTGTTCAAAAAGGGGCATAATTTCGGCTTTGTGTTTATCCATATTGCTTAACCAGGCCTCAGAGGTTTTACCGTAATGGTTGCCGCTTACATGCCAGTGCTTTTCAACCAGCAGGTCGTCATTAAAATAAAACATCAGGTCGTCACTTGGCATAATGCCGCCCGTAAAAAAGTACTTGCTCATCCAGTCGGTTTCGTCAATTACCTCAAACAGGTAGGCATATTCCTTATGGGTAAATATATGGATGAATAGTTTGCCATCGGGTTTTAAACACGATGCTACTTTGGCCATCAGCAACTGGTAATTGCGCATATGCTCAAACATTTCAACAGATACCACGCGGTCAAAAGTATCGGCAATGGTAAAGGTATTCATATCGGCAGTAAGCACAGTAAGGTTAGCAATACCACGTTGATTGGCCTGCTCATCAATGTGCATTTTTTGGGTACGCGAGTTTGATACCACCGTGAAATTACTCTTCGGAAATTTAGCGGCCATATATAACGATAATGATCCCCAGCCGCAGCCCAGTTCCAGCACATTCATACCGTTAGCCAGCTCGGCGCGCTGGCAGGTAAGCTCCAGCATATCATCTTCAGAGGTATCAATATCGGTTACGCCGTGTTTCCAATAACCACTGGAGTATTTTAGGTTTTTGCCCAGGCAGTACTGATAAAACCGGGTTGGCACCTCGTAATGTTGTTCATTGGCATCGGCAGTGTTAACCGCTATGGGCGACGCTTTAAGCTGCGCTATCAGCGACATTAAATGCGCCTGCTGCGCCTCTACATCGCCTTTGTTTTCGTCTTCAAGGCGTTGTTTTAGTAATTTACGGATACCCTGCCTCAACACCAGGTCGGGCACTTTGTCTTGTTCAATCAGTTTATCGTACCACATATTTTAGGTTTTGCATAACACGCTTAATTGCCACGCTTTTGTTTTTAGAGTATACGTTTTGGATGGAATGTTGGATTGCCTGAACAATGTTTTTATTGTTCATTTCGCGTTTTAGCAGTGGGTTTTGCCTGAGGGATTAGGTGGGCGTAGATCGCATGATGCAGAAAACTCACCCGCCAGTCCGCCTTTGGCGAACGGCACCCTCTCTCCGGCTGCGCCGCATAGAGGGGTTTGAATAGCCGATAGTAAATTCATAGTACATAACCCTTCTTCAAACCCCTCTTTCCGCGAAGCGAAGAGAGGGTGGCCAGCGAAGCGTAGCCGGGTGAGTCTTCTCCCGTGTTCAAAGCCAGTGTTTGTTATAACTCATTACCCTGCAACAGGCTAATAAACGGTAAAAGGCTGCTAATTTACGTCAACTTCATTTCTGTATCATTGTAATAGATTTTATTAAAAATGATCAGAAAATTTTTAACCTCTTTTGTGCTGCTTATGTTAATGGTGTTAACCGGCATGGCCCAAAAAACTATTTCCATTGCTACAAAAAGCAATGTGTTGATTTTGGAAACGGATAAGGATAATTCGGTGATCAGCACATACATCGGCAGGAAACTGGATAATGATGACGAGTACAGCGCGATACAGCAATTAGACAAATATGTGCCTGGTTCTGATGACCTTTTTAACAAGCGCGAGGCTTATATTGCTTCGGGATCATTAAACCTGTTAGAGCCCGCTTTATCCGTAACGCACGCGGACGGCAATAAATCTACCGTGCTGGAATTTTTATCTGTCGATGAAAAACAGATTGACCCAAACCGCAAGCTTACTGTGGTACATCTAAAAGATCCCAAATACAATTTTGAAGTGGCGCTTAATTACCTGGCTTATTTTAAGGAGGATGTGATTGAGCAATGGGCCGAGATCAAACACCAGGAAAAGGGGGCTATCGTACTCAATAAATACGCCTCGGCCAACCTTACGTTAAGCGGCAAAAAGTTCTTTCTCAAAAACCATTACAGCGGCTGGGGCCGCGAAATGCGCAGTGAAGAGCAGCAACTTTTACATGGCATTAAAACCATCGATTCAAAACTGGGTACCCGCGAAAACCTGTTAAACTCATCATCGTTCATGGTATCTGTTGACAGGCCTGCCACCGAAGACCAGGGCGATGTAATAGCCGGATCATTGGAGTGGACCGGTAACTTTAAACTTGATTTTGAAACTTTTGATGAGTATTACCTGCGCATCACAGCAGGCATCAACAACTTCCCGTCCGACTATACTTTAAAACCCGGCGAAAACTTTGTTACGCCGCGTTTGGTGTACACCTATTCGTCAAACGGCAGGGGCCAGGCAAGCCGCAACCTGCAAAACTGGGCCAGGAGTTACCAGCTGCGTGAGGGTAGCGGCGAGCGACTTAGTATTTTAAATAACTGGGAAACCACCTATTTTGATTTTAACGACGAAAAGCTGAGCAGCCTTATCCTGGATACCAAGAAGCTGGGCGTTGATGTTTTTTTGCTTGATGATGGCTGGTTTGGCAACAAATACCCGCGCAACAACGCAACGGGAGGTTTGGGCGACTGGCAATATAACCGTCAGAAATTAAAAAACGGCATCAGCACGTTGGGCAAAGAGGCCACCGCGGCAGGCGTAAAATTTGGCATTTGGCTGGAACCCGAAATGGTAAACCCCAAAAGCGAGTTATATGAAAATCATCCCGACTGGATCATCAGGCAGCCCGAACGCCGGGAATATTACATGCGCAATCAGCTGGTATTGGATTTAACCAACCCCAAAGTACAGGATTTTGTATATCAAACCGTTGATGATATTTTTAAAGAAGTACCCGAATTAGGTTTTATTAAATGGGATTGCAACTCGCTGATCTATAATGCCAACTCGCCCACATTAAAAAATCAGGGCAGTTTTTATGTAGATTATGTACGCGGGCTCAACAAGGTTTTGGAGCGCATCCGTAAGAAATACCCTAAAACACCCATGATGCTTTGCGCCGGTGGGGGTTCGCGGGTTGATTACGCCGCGCTGCAATACTTCACCGAGTTTTGGCCAAGCGATAATACTAATCCTTTTGATAGGATCTTTATTCAATGGGAATATTCGTATTATTTCCCATCCATCGCCATGGATAACCACATCACCGCCATGGGCAGCCAGCCCCTTAAATTTAAAACAGATGTGGCTATGATGGGCAAACTGGGTTACGATGTAAAGGTAAACGAGCTATCGCCCAAGGATCTGTCCTTTAGCCAAAACGCGGTTGCCGTATACAACAGCATTAAAGATATCATTTGGCACGGCCAGCAATACCGCCTGCAGGACCCATATGAAAACAGCGTGGCCTCGGTGGCTTATGTAAATGAGCAGCAAACCACCGCCATTGTTTTTAACTACTACGTATCTACGCTGATTAGCCCAGCCATTACCATCCCCATCAAGCTAAAGGGACTTGATGCATCCAAAAAATACAAAATAGAAGAGATCAATCAATATCCCGGTAGTCGGTCCTACATAGATAAAGACAAAGTATACTCCGGCGATTTCCTGATGAAAATAGGTTTTAATCCACAGGTGGATGCACGCAGAACGAGCGTGGTTTTAAAGGTGACGGCGATATAAAAAACTTTTGTCATTTCGAACGAACCGGAAGAGATTGCGCGCCGGGGGTGAGGAGAAATCTTCGACGTGCGAACATTCGACCATGCAAGGCGTCGAAGATTTCTCTTTCGCGCCCCGCTCATACCCTTCCCTCGCTCTATCGAAATGACATTTTTCTTTAATAAAAGATGTCCCCACTCAGTATCCCCTTAAAAAATCTAACTCTTCCACAACATCCACCAGGGCGTACCCGGCGAATGATGGTGTTCATAGTGGTACCCAAAAAAGTAGCAGCTAAAAAATGCCAGCACATGATTTTTGGACTGACTGCGGGCGAAGTATTTGTTATCATGCTCGCCCTTGTGAGGTTGATAGGTGCCAAAATAAAATAACTGCAAAGTGCTTAGCAGCGATGGCGCTACCCAAAACAGCAACAGATTTTGCTGCGGGATCCACATTTTTAAAAGATTGAACAATGCGGCCATAATCACTATTTGCCATATGGAAAGATAGTTGCGGATAAACCTTACATACCAGCTCCAGAAACCACCCCGGTGATAATCGGGATCCTCATCCGTATGTACGTGGCTATGATGTAAATGGTGTTTGGTGTACAATTGCGGATACCAGAATGATGCATACAAAAATGTACACAGGTAGCCAATAAAGTTGTTGATTGGTTTATTGGGCGATATGGTGCCGTGCATGGCATCATGAGCCGTAATGAAAAGACCGGTGTACAGATGCATTTGCACTAATAAACACAAATAAACCAGGGGATTTGCAAAGCCAAAGTGCCATTGCATCAGCAAAATAATAGATGCCGACCAACAGCCTATCACCATAAGGGAAACCAGTAAACCTATATTTGAGGGGCTTTTTTGCATGTGATTGATGTAACAGCAAAAAGCGTGCTGTTAAAGTTGTTCAATGGCTGCTTTTACCTGCTCCATTAACCATAGCGGGGTTGATGTTGCGCCGGCTATACCTACAGTATCATTTGGCGAAAACATGGAAAGCTCCAGTTCGTCGGTTGATGATATGAAATAGGTATTGGGGTTGTGCTTGCGGCATACCTCAAACAACACCTTTCCGTTTGATGATTTTTTGCCCGATACAAAAACGATCTTATCAAAGCGGGTGGCAAACTTAGGCAGGTCTTTATCCCGGTTGGATACCTGGCGACAAATGGTGTCATTAGCCTTCAGGTTATAGCCGCGGGCAATCAGCTCGTCTTTCACGTTGTAAAACTTCTCCATGCTTTTGGTGGTCTGGCTGTACAGCGTAATGTTTTGTGGCAGTTCCATGTTATCCAGCTCGGCAATATCCTGGAAAACCAGGGCCTCGTTGTTGGTTTGGCCCTGCAGACCCACTACTTCGGCATGACCGTGTTTACCAAAAATCAGGATCTTCTCGTTTTGATCGAACGATGTTTTGATGCGGTTTTGCAGCTTTAACACTACCGGGCATGATGCATCTATAAGGGTAATATTGTTTTCTAAAGCGGTACGGTAAGTATCAGGGGCTTCGCCATGGGCGCGGATGAGTACTTTCTCGTTGCGTAGATCTTTTAGCTCGGTATGCTCAATAATACGCAGGCCCAGGGCTTTTAAGCGTTCAACCTCCTCATCATTGTGTACAATATCGCCAAGGCAATACAGATAGCCATCCTGGGCCAATATCTCTTCGGCCATGTCAATAGCATAAACTACCCCAAAGCAAAAGCCCGAATCCTGATCGATAGTAACCTTTAAATTGTACGCTCCCATGATGCAAAGATACACACGAATTTCATACACACCAATTTCACCAATTGATTCTAATTTCACGAATGCTTAGCATTGTTGATACACAATCAATTTCACACGCGTTTATTCAATTCGTGAAATTAGAATCAATTCGAAAAATTCGTGTGTATCAATATATCAACCCCAAAATCATAAAAAACACAAACTGCATGATAAGTAATGCGACAGGCGCTTTGTTTTGCATGTCGAATTTGAATTTTTCGAAAATAAAAAGCATTGCCCCGCTTATTAAAAACCAGCACAGGTAATTTTTTAGGGGGATGCCATTAGCTGCCCAATGCCAGTAATCAAAATGGATGGCCACGGGTTCAATAAAAAAATCGAGCAAAACCAATAACAGCGCGCCTGTTAATATCCTTACGAAGATGTTTTTTACCCGGCTGCGCTGCATCAATACGCCGGTTGAGTAGATCAGCAGGAACCAATTTATGCCTATCACAAGGGGAATTCCCCATAATTTTAAGCCCAGTGTTAGGCCGTAATTGTAACTGCCAAAAAGTAAGCCGGTATGTACGCCAGTTAATTCGGCGCAAAAACCCAGCACAAAAACAGTAATTGCAAACGATATAAATTTGCCGTTTAGCTGCTTGTGATTGTAAATAATAATAACCAGCATCAGTAATAAATGCCAGGGTACCAGTTTTAAAAAGAAAACGGTAAATGCTAAAACGATAAAGCCGATAAGGCCAACGGTGTGAAACAATACAATCACAAAAAGGACATTACGCTCCCTTTCAGCATCTGGGGTCATAATTGGGTCGCTCAAATCCGGCGTCCCTTCCATACGGTAGTACCGGTTAAGTGTTTTTGAATAGATAGGACTGCAATAATGAGCAGGTTCACCATTTGCAACGGGTGCAGCAGCACGTTGTAAAGCGCGTTTTGACCGGACGAGAGCGAGATCATGATACGCGAAAGCGCTATAAGGCCAAACATGAAAAGTATAAGCGGCAGGTTAAGCGTCATGACCAGTACCAGCGGGAAGATGATCACCAGCGTTAAGTAAATTAAAAAGCCTATCACACTATAATTAAAGGCAGCCAAAAAGTTTTTGCTAAACCCGTTGATGGCTTCGTTATAGCTTTTATACATACGGCAACTGATCAACCCGTTGGCCAACAAGGCCTCGCCGTTGTAGCTTTTGGCTTTTATTAACTTCATGATCTCTACATCCTCTACTACTTTATCTTTTACCGCCCGGTGCCATTGTTCCTGCAGGTAAATATCGGCATCAAACAACATAAACTGCCCGCTGGCTGCCGCTACTGAAGGGTTTTTGACAAGGGACACCAACTTTACCGGCAATAAATTTAGGAGGATGTAATGCATGAGCGGTACCACTAATTTTTCGCCCAGGGTTACCATTTCCTGGTTGGTGAACAGGCTAAGCAGGCCCAGGTTATTTACCTGCATGCGGTGTACGGCGCTGTTGATCAGCCCGGGTTGTACCTTTTCGTCAGCATCTAAAAAAAGCAGGTAGGTACCTGTAGCTTGTTGGGCCAGTTGATGGCAGGCGTAGTTTTTACCTATCCAGCCGGTGGGTAGCTTATGGCCTTTAATAACCTTAAACTGTGGGTGCTGTAAAGCGAAAGCGGCGCAAATGCTATAAGTTTCGTCGGTGGATGCATCATCCAGGATAATTACTTCATAATGCTGGTAATCCTGCTGCTGAATGGATTGAAGCAGGGTGATGATATTATCGGCCTCGTTGCGGGCCGGGATGAGGATAGAAACCTTATCTGTATAATGCTTGGCTACGCGCCGCAACTTAGGATCAGAAATAAAGTTGAACAGGGTTACCGTAAAACGCAGGATGATAAAAAAAAGGGTAATTAATATAATTGCTGTCACTTTATATATCAAATTCGGTTTGTAGCAGTTTTGAGCTGCTGTAATGTTGCTGGTAAGCCTCTTTTAAAGCGGCTATATTTGTGTAACTACCGGCATCGCTTTTTAAATAAACGGTTGCCGTGCTCTTTTTATGTTTAAAGTACTGAATAAATGTGGAAGCAAAAACCAATTGAAACTTTTTTGGTGCTTTTTGCATAATCCTTAACACACCCTTATCAAATTGAACATCGTCTACATAATTGGAGAACAATTTGCCCTGCGGAAAAATAAGCACCAGGTTTTCAGGATCGCCCAATAAAACCGCGGCGTGATCTATCGACTCCAAGATATCCCTCGATTTTTTGTTGACCGAAAACGCACCAGCATACTTTAAATATTTGAGCATATGTACCGTTTTTTCATCAACCATTACATGAAACTTCTTTTTAAGCGATCTTTCATTTATGGTATGGAGGATTAACGCATCCCAAAAACTAAAATGATTGGCTATCAGCAATACCGACCGGCTTTCATCAACCTCAATATTATCAAACAACACTTCATGAAACTGCCGCCCTACTATCCACTTAATGTAATAGTAAATTACGCGGTTAATAAAGTAGTTGTTTTGATTGTAGATCATGAAATATGCTATAAGTTGTTTACGAAACACTGTCATGCTGACGAAGGAAGGATCTATTCTACGCCATGCCTATTCGCACTGTAAAGTTAACGAATAGATGCTTCGTGCCTACACATGACGTCCTTTAAAAACATCTGTCATCCTGAACGCAGTGAAGGATATATTATACGCCATGCCTGTTCGCCCTGCAAAGTTCACGAATAGATGCTTCGTTCCTCAGCATGACAGGGTGGAGAGGACAGTTTTTTACGTCATGCGCCCCTTCACAGAGCTCGGTTTTTAAAACTACCCATGACAAGTCCCCCATGTTATTGCGAGGCACGAAGCAATCTCATGCTCTACAGAGCGGATCTGCATAGTTCGCGATTGCTTCGTGCCTCGCAATGACATAGCTTTATATTGTCATTTCCACCTTCAGAAGCCCCCGGATTTTAAAACTCAGCATGACAGTGGAGATAAAAGCCACTCTAATGTTTCATATTAATCTGGTTTTGCAGCGCCTGTTGATGAAAATTGTTTACCCGTTGCTTTAGTTCTTCAAAGGTACATTCGCCCGCCACACCGCAATCAAACTGGTGGATGTAGGCACTTGGCTTAAAGCTTTCAAAATAATCTATCAAAATGCAATGGTAAACTACCTGGCAGGGCGTTTTAATTTGCTCAATTAACTTTTGAACACCTTTTTCGATATTGATATGGGTTTCGTGATTTGAACGGATCTCGCCCTGGGGGCAAACCACCACCATATTGGCCGGATCTTCTAATAACCGAGCCGCATAAGCCAGTGAGGCCAACAACTCCCGCGATCCTTTTTTAATGGAGAAAAGACCAATGTATCTTAAATACCAATGCTTTTCGGCCTGTTCCTGTTGCATCATTCCGTGCCAGCGACGTTTCAGGCTATCGGCGGCGCTCATATTGGTTAAAATGGTTTCCCACCAGCTAAAATGATTGCAAAGCATCAAAACAGCATGGCCGGGTTTAGGCTCAAAAGGCATGATGTCAACCTTTTTAAAACTACGCTTCGCGCGCCTTTTTACAAGGCGTAAAAACAGGGCACTCCAAAAATCAGTTTTGCGGGTGGGTAGCATAATTTTAACGTATTAAATATTCATCCAGCGCTTTTGTAACCAGCCAATGCCCCATTTTAACTTCGTGTACCTCGGCATTATCCAGCATCTCAATAAACGGCTTTGCCGCCTTTTGGGGGTAAAGGTGATCGTCTTTGCCAAATATCAGCAAACATTTAATTTTATACTGATTAATAAGGCCTGCAATTTTAACCACATCGGGTTTTAGCAGGCGTATAAGGTTCATGGTATAATAACTATCAAGGCGTTTTTTTTTGGTATCAATTTCGTTGTAGGCTATGGTGTAAAGCGCCTCATCAATTACCCCAACGGCTTTTACGCTTTTCAGTAAGAAAGGGGCAAGCCATTTACTTTTGGTAGCCCAGCCAAAAATAAATTTGCCTATGGGGTGATGTCTTAAAAAATAGAAGCCTTTGTGTACGGCAAGTCCGTCGGGCGCCATTAATATCAGGTCGTCAATTAAATGGGCGTATTCCTCTACCAGTATAAGGGCCAGGTTTGCACCAATAGAATAACCTATTATAGAAATGCGCTGCTCGCCGTAAACCTTAAACCATTCCTGTAAATAAAGGCGTACCTGTTCTTTAACCATGCCTACACGGATCTGTTTATCCGTCCAGCCCTCCAGGTTACTCTGGCCATGAAAAAAGTGATCGAACCCATAAAAGTGATACTTGGGTAATAACGATTGTTCGAGCACCCTAAACTGGTTACCCAACATGCCATATCCGTGGAAGGCCAATATTGGCTTTGTTCCGGTACCATACTCATGAAAATGCACTTTGCCCAGGCCGGGCAGCTGTAAAAAACCCATTAGGGCAATAATAAGAAAAATAATTTTGAGGTGCCGGTATAGGCAATCAGCCCGAACGACTAAGAGTCCTAACGAATAAGCAGGTAGCCGCCATACGCAATGTCATTTAGCAAAGGGTTTTCTTCCCCATAGCTACTGTGTGCACACATCTTTTTTATTAAAGAAAAATGTCATTTCGAACGAGTAAGCGCAGGGAAAAGCGGGGGTGCGAGGAGAAATCCTATACGCTTTGTATGGTCGAATGTTCGCACGTAGAAGATTTCTCCTCACCTCCGGCGCACAACCCCTACAGGTTCGTTCGAAATGACAACTCTTTTTATTGTATCCAAAAGTTTAACAAGATGTGGGTACACGGTAGTCCCCATAGGGGGTAAAGCTTTGTAGACAAAACAAAAGATGACGCTCCGTGCCGTAGGTACGGAACCTGGGTAGCGTATACCTACGGCACGCAAAAAATCTTAATTCTGGTATACTACAAAGCTTTTGCTCCGATGGAGCACCCGGTCAATTTCCTAACTTATAACATTGCGCTACGCTGCAAGCTGCTTGCATAAATTAATGGTTGTTATGCCGCGTAGCGGCTACCCATTTGTAGTAAAACAGATATATTCTGTGCTCCATAGGAGCTACCTGTCATCGGCGTAAGTTTTATATTTGCTTATGCGCGCTGAATGTGCCGTACGTTGTACGTTAACTATCTATCTGACCTAAAATCATTTCAGTAGCACCAACATGTTCCTTTACAAACTCCGCAGCCTTTTTACTGGTAACACTATAAAAAGCTTCGTCACCAATCAACGTTTCAACAATACCTTTTAGCTCATTTGCATTGCTTAAACTAAAACCGGCCCTTAGGGCTATAAGCTGCTTTGCCTCGTTAAACTTTTGATAATTGGGGCCAAATATAACGGGCAAACCAAAAGCTGCTGCCTCCAGCGTATTATGAATGCCCACACCAAAGCCCCCTCCTATATAAGCGATATCGGCATAGGCATATAGTGATGAAAGCATGCCGATGTTATCGATAACGATAGATTTGAGATTTGAGATTTGAGATTTGAGATTTTCGGAAGTGTTTAACTCAGAGTACCTGGCTGTTGTTGCCGCCGGCAGTAAGCCAATCAGGTTATTGATCTTTTCTTCGCCTATTTCGTGTGGGGCAAAAATGAATTTCCAGTCGGGATATAGTGCAGGCAGGGTGGCCAATAAGGCTTCATCTGGTGGCCAGGTGCTGCCGGCTATAAAAACTTTATGGCCGTTTTTAAATTCGGCAATGCCGGGGATCTCTTTGGGTTGTTGGGCATTGGCCCATACCCTGTCAAACCGGGTATCACCACTTACAACGGCGTTGGTAACACCTATGCCTTGCAGCAATTGCTTTGATGCTTCATCCTGTAAAAAGAAATAAGTTACAAAACTTAATATTTTACGATGCAGCCCGCCATACCATTTAAAAAATATTTGTTTGGGCCTGAAAATGCCCGATACGATATAAAGCGGAATCTGGCGTTTATGCAGCTGGTTAAAAAAGTGGTACCAATACTCGTACTTGGTAAAAACAGCCATTTCGGGCTGTATGGCCTCAATAAATTGTGTGGCATTTTTTTTCGTATCCAAAGGTAAATAATACACAAAATCGGCAAGGGGGGTGTTTTTGCGTACCTCGTAGCCCGATGGCGAAAAAAAGCTGATCACCAATTTTTTGCCCGGATGCCGGGCCCTGAGTGCTTCCAGGATAGGTCTGCCCTGTTCAAACTCGCCTAACGAGGCAAAATGAAACCAAATGCAGCTATCTATACGTATAAATTTTTGTTGTTTGCGGCCGTTTATCCATTGGCCTGCTTTTTGATTAAACAGCGAAGCCAAATAAATGGCAACAAAATATAACCGTACGCCTATAGTATATAATAACATCATTTTTGCTTATGTTGCTTATCTTAGCCGGGGTTAAAAGTAATAACAATAATTAATTACCCGACTGTTGTGCTTTGTTATGCAGCTGCGGCAAACTAACCAGTGACCATATGGTTTTAAACCGGAGCAAAGTTGTGTATATATAATTGAAAATAATCGGGCATACAGTCAAATTTTTTATATGGGAGGCTGGGTTTAATTTGCTGAACCTATCCTGCCAGCCAATATCGATTTAGGATAACAGTACTATAGATACAAATAAATAATTAATGGAAAACCGTAAAAGAATATTGATAACCGGAGCTGCCGGCTTTTTAGGCTCGCACCTTTGCGATAGGTTTATTAAAGAAGATTATCATGTTATTGGCATGGATAACCTGATTACAGGAGACCTGCGGAATATTGAACACTTATTTAAACTGGAAAATTTTGAGTTTTATAATCATGATGTTTCCACGTTTGTGTTTGTCCCTGGTAAATTGGATTATATTCTGCATTTCGCATCGCCTGCCAGTCCTATCGATTATTTGAAAATTCCTATTCAAACCTTAAAGGTGGGTTCACTGGGCACGCACAACCTGCTTGGCCTTGCCCGTTCAAAAGGTGCAAGGATGCTTATCGCTTCCACTTCGGAAGTTTATGGCGACCCTAACGTAAATCCACAGCCCGAGGAATACTGGGGCAATGTAAACCCGGTTGGCCCGCGGGGGGTATATGACGAAGCAAAGCGTTTCCAGGAAGCTATCACCATGGCTTACCATACCTTTCATGGGTTAGAAACCCGTATTGTGCGCATCTTTAACACCTATGGCCCAAGAATGCGCCTTAACGATGGGCGTGTATTGCCTGCGTTTATTGGCCAGGCGTTAAGGGGCGAATCATTAACCATGTTTGGTGATGGTTCACAAACCCGTTCATTTTGTTATGTAGATGATTTGGTAGAAGGTATTTATCGCTTATTGCATAGTGATTATGCCCAACCGGTAAATATTGGTAACCCCGATGAGATCACTATCCGTCAGTTTGGTGAAGAGATTATCAAATTAACCGGTACCGATCAGCAGTTGATCAGTCTGCCGTTGCCTACAGATGATCCCAAACAACGCCGCCCTGATATTACCAAAGCAAAAGCTATATTGGGATGGGAACCAAAAATTTCAAGAAGCGAAGGGTTGAAAATAACACTTGACTATTTTAAATCCCTGCCCGAAAAAGAGATCAATCATAAGGATTTTACCTATTATAATAAATAGGGATACCCAAAATGTTTGTTATCCCTGGCTTTTACAGGGCATAACAATAAGACCAACCATCTTTTTGCTTTGCGGAAAGATGGTTGTTTTGTAATAAACACAAGGCAGTAAATTCACCAATTTGCTTACCTTTATGGCCTACTTAAAACACTGCTTAAAATGAAGATATTAGTAACGGGCGGCCTGGGTTTTATTGGCTCCCATACCGTTGTTGAACTGGTAAATGCAGGTTACGAGCCTGTTATTGTTGATGACCTTTCAAATTCCGACCCTAAAATATTAGATCAGTTGGCTAAGATCATCGGGTATAAACCAGTGTTTCATAAACTGGATTTATGTGACGAGGCCGGCGTAAAAGCCCTGGCAGTTGCCGAGCCCGATGTACAGGGTATCATTCATTTTGCAGCATTTAAAGCTGTTGGCGAATCGGTAGCCAAGCCCCTGAAATATTATCGCAATAATTTTTACTCGCTCATCAATTTACTGGAAGCTTATTACAGCAAGCCCCTGAATTTTGTGTTTTCATCAAGCTGTACTGTTTACGGTCAGCCTGCCGTATTGCCGGTAACAGAAGAAGCTCCGGTGCAGCCTGCCCAATCACCCTATGGCAATACCAAACAAATTGCCGAAGAGATTTTGAAAGATATGATTGAGTCTGGTACAAGCAGCTACAAAGTAGTAGCCTTAAGATATTTTAACCCGGTTGGTGCTCATGAAACCGCCCTGATAGGCGAACTGCCTATTGGTGTGCCACAAAACCTGGTGCCGTTTATTACCCAAACCGCTATTGGTAAGCGTGAAAAAATTACAGTTTTTGGTAATGATTATAATACCCCGGATGGTAGTTGCGTACGCGATTATATTCACGTGGTTGATTTAGCCAAGGCACACGTTGCTGCCCTTAAATTGGCCGAACGTGAAGACTATACCGGCTACGATGTATTTAACATTGGTACTGGTGAAGGCAGTACCGTTTTAGGTGTTATAAAAGCCTTTGAAAATGCAACCGGTGTAAAAGTTAATTACCAGATTGGTGCGCGTCGCGCGGGCGATGTGGAGAAAGTTTGGGGCGATGTAACCAAATCAACTAACAAACTGGGCTGGAAAACCGAGCTTGGTTTAGAGGCGATGATGTCATCGGCCTGGGAGTGGGAAAAATATATCGCTCAAAACCCTTTGTAAATTAATATTCAACAAATGCAAAAAATCATCATTACTGGTGGGGCTGGTTTTATAGGATCGCATGTGGTGCGCCGTTTTGTAAAAACGTACCCTAATTATAACATCATTAACCTGGATAAATTAACCTATGCAGGTAACCTCGAAAATTTAAGAGATATTGAAAACGAACCCAATTACCGGTTCATCAAAGGCGATATTGTTGATCTTGAATTTATAAACAGCCTGTTTGATAATGAAAAGCCGGATGCGGTGATCCACCTTGCGGCCGAGTCGCATGTGGATAGATCGATCAGCAGTCCGCTGGAGTTTGTGATGACCAACGTTGTAGGCACAGTTAACCTGCTTAATGCCGCCCGCGAAAGTTGGAAAGGCCGTTATGATCAAACCCGTTTTTACCATGTATCAACCGATGAGGTTTATGGTACCCTGGGCGAAGACGGCATGTTCACCGAGGAAACCGCTTATGATCCGCATTCACCATACTCGGCATCAAAAGCCAGCTCAGATCATTTTGTGAGGGCTTACCAGGATACTTATGGTATGGATGTAGTAATTTCTAATTGCTCAAACAACTATGGTTCGTTTCACTTTCCAGAGAAGCTAATTCCCCTGGCTATCAATAATATCAAACAGCGTAAACCGGTTCCGGTGTATGGCAAAGGCGAAAATATTCGCGACTGGCTTTGGGTTGAGGACCATGCCCGTGCTATAGATGTTATTTTTCACAATGCCAAAGCGGGCCAAACCTATAACATTGGTGGGCATAATGAGTGGAAAAACATCGACCTGATTAACCTGTTATGTACTATATTGGATAAAAAATTAGGTAGGGAAGCCGGCGAATCGGCTAAACTGATCACCTATGTAACAGATAGGGCAGGGCACGATTTGCGTTATGCTATTGATGCCAGCAAGCTTAAAACAGAGCTGGGCTGGGTACCGTCAATTACTTTTGAGGAAGGATTGGAAAAAACTGTAGATTGGTACCTTGCAAATGAAGAGTGGCTGGCCAACGTAACGTCGGGAAATTACCAGCAATATTATAAGGGGCAATACAACAACCGTTAATTATGTTTGGCTTATTTAAAAAAAAGCAGGGGAGAAAAGATATCACGTTCAACTATGAGTCTATCATGGTTGATATGCATTCCCATGTTTTACCTGGGATTGACGATGGCGCTAAAACGCCGCAGGATTCGGTGATACTAATCCGTAAAATGATAGACCTGGGGATAAAAAAAATCATTGCCACACCACATGTAATGATTGATTTTTATAGAAATACCCCCGAAACCATTGCGACATCACTCGAACTGCTGAAAGCCGAACTGGTAAAGGAAAATATTGACATCCCGATTGAAACTGCCGCCGAGCATTATTTTGATGAAACATTTGAAGCCCGTGTAAACGAAGGCAGGCTGATGACGATGGGCGATAACTATGTATTGTTTGAATTTTCGTTTATCAATAAGCCGCCAAACGTGATACCCGTTTTGCAAAGAATGAATGATTTAGGCTATAAGCCAATATTAGCTCACCCCGAAAGATATCCATATCTGGATCTGGATCAATATAAAAACATCCAGAACTGGGGCTGTAGCCTGCAACTGAATACCATTGCGCTAACAGGCTATTACGGTGGTGATGTAAAAAGGCAGGCCGAAATGCTGGTGGATAATCAAATGATAGATTTTATATCAAGCGATATGCACCACGAAAAACACGCCATGGCATTAAAAGACGCCCTGCGCACGTCCTATCTCGAAAAGCTGATGTTTGAGATGCCATTGAAGAATAAACTTCTTTTTTAGTATCAAGTAGTTAGTATCAAGTATCAAGACACGAAAAAACTATTTTCTTATTGATACTTGATACCTATTGTCCCATCCTTTTTAGATGATTTAAGTATTAGTCAGAATCCCATCTTGATACTTAATACTAATTACTTGCTACTATTCCATCCTTTATTTGTAAATTATTTCTGCCATACCCACTTAGGGCTAAAATTATTTTAATTTTGTGGCCTAAATAGTTATGGGTAAAAAAGGTGTTTTATTAGTAAACTTAGGTACACCTAACAGCGCTTCAACAGCCGATGTTCGTACTTATCTGAATGAGTTTTTGATGGATCCGCGGGTTATTGATGTAAACCCGGTATTGCGTACCCTTTTAGTACGCGGACTGATTGTTCCCTTCAGGGCGCCAAAATCGGCCCGATTATATCAAAAGATCTGGAGCGATACTACCGGTTCGCCTTTAATGCATTACAGCATTTTACAGCAGGAGGCCCTGCAACAGCGCCTTGGCGATGAGTACATTGTTGAGCTGGCTATGCGTTATCAAAACCCAACTATCCAATCGGCATTAAACAGGTTGAAGGATGCGTTGGTTGACGATATCCAGGTAATAGCCCTGTTCCCGCAATACGCGTCGGCAAGTACAGGCTCTGTTTATGATAAGGTAATGGAATTACTGATAGACTGGCCTACCAAACCAACCATATCTTTCGTTAATTCTTTCCATGATAATGAGTTGATGATAGCCACCTTTGCCGAAAACGGTGCCAAATATGATCCCGAAAAGTTTGACCACGTGTTGTTTAGCTTTCATGGTTTACCGCAGCGGCAGCTGATAAAAGCCGATCATACGCAAAAGCATTGCCTTAAGGTAAATAACTGCTGCGAAACTATTACCGATGCTAACAAATTTTGTTATTCGGCACAGTCGCACAATACTGCTAAGCTGATAGCCGAAAAGCTGAATATCCCCAAAGAAAAATATAGCATTTGCTTTCAATCGCGCCTGGGTAACGATCCATGGGTGCAGCCCTATACCAGCGAGGTTGTTGCTAACCTGGCCAAAGAAGGTAAAAAGAGCTTATTGGTATTTTGCCCCGCTTTTGTTGCCGACTGCCTGGAAACCGTATACGAGGTTACCACCGAATACGGCGATGAGTTTAAAGCCTTAGGAGGTGATCGGGTTCAACTGGTTGAAAGCCTCAATGATTCCCCTACCTGGATCTCGGCATTAGAAAAAATGGTAAGGGATAATCATATCTCGGCATAGGATCGGCCCTTACCATAACAATAACTATAACGCCTGCTCTATTACTTTTACCGCGTTACCCCGCACCAGCGAATGATGGGCGAGCCACTGGCTTTCTAACCGGGCTATTTGCGCCCGCGTTTGCGATGCCATTACCTTTGCCTCCAACCTTTGCAAACAAAGTTTCTTGTTTTGTAATTGGGAGCGGTTATCCATGGCCATTACCTGCAAACCCGTGGGTAAGTGTGTGCCGCGTACAGCGGTTTCAACCTTGTTTACATTTTGCCCACCCGGGCCTGATGCCCTCAGGGTTTCAAACTTTACATCGGCAGGGTTAAAAATAACCTGCGTATTGGTATCAAAAATGCCCACGCCTATAAACCAGTTTTTACGTTTGTGAAACTTACGATAGGGGCTTTGTGCTATCCATAATATAGTGCCGTTCCATTCGGTTATAAAATTGTCGATGCTATCGCCTTCTAATAACATCGTTGCAGATAGCATCGTGCCGTTTACCGCGGCTTTCTTTTCTTCGATGACGGATAGGCTGATGTTTGAAGCAGCTGCCTGTTTCAGCATCAACTCCTGTACTTTGGCTACTACCCGGCAACACTCCAGCGGGCCTTTACCAGTTGTTATTTGTATAATTACTTTTTTCATGTTGTTATTCTTTATTCATACGTACTATGCGCGGCCAAAACTCTCCCTGTATTTCCACCAAACCGGCCTGCGCGTTCATTACTTTTTGGATGTCTTTATAAGCCAGCGGGTTTTCTTCAACACTGCCATCAATCAGCGTAATGCCGGCATTGGCCAACATTTTTTTCATGGCCGATTTGGTAGTACTGCTTTTGGCGTCCTGCCTGCTCATAGCCCGCCCAGCTCCATGCGATGCCGAGTTTAAAGCATCGGCATTACCCTTGCCTGTTACCAAATAAGCAGGCGTTGCCATACTGCCCGGGATAATACCCAATTCGTTTTTATGGGCCGGCGTTGCTCCCTTGCGGTGAATGATCACTTCGGTACCATCTGCAAGTTTATCCTGCCATGCAAAATTGTGGTGGTTTTCTACCTCGTGCAAAGCTTTTAACCCTAATGCTTTTAGCAGGTTGGCGTGAATCCGGTCATGACAGGCCTGGGCATAATCGCCGGCAAGTGTCATGCTTAACCAGTATTCCTGCCCTGCTTGTGTATCAAGATCAAGCCAGGCTAATGGTTGCGCTTCCCGCGGTAGCTTACAAGTATTCATGGCCACTTGCGTATAATGCTTCGCGATGTTGGCTCCCAAACCGCGGCTGCCCGAGTGTGTGAGCAAGGCCAGGTAGGTTTTAGCAGGCAGGCCTAACGTGTTATCCGTTTTTAAGGTCATCAGCCCAAACTCTACAAAATGATTACCTCCGCCCGATGTACCCAATTGCTGTACCGCCTTGCCATGCAGTTTTTTAAGCATCGCCGTTTCGCGGAACAAAGGGCTATCTAATACTTCATGATCCTGCACTACCCGCAAACCGCCATCCATCCCAAAATGGGTCCACGTACCTATGCCTTGTTTTATTTGATGCTCATAACGTTTAATAAACTTTTCATCGGCATCAATAATACTCAAAGCCATGCGACAGCCAATATCCATGCCTACGCCATAGGGGATCACCGCGTTGCGGGTAGCCAACACTCCACCAATAGGCAAGCCATAACCACTATGCGCATCGGGCATTAAAGCGCCCTGCACACTTACCGGGAGCGAAAGCGCCAGCCTCATTTGTTTTTTTGCTATCTCTTCAATATCGTCCCCGCCATAAATTTTTAATGGCGATGCCTGCTGCTTTAACTCAAATGTTTCTACCGGCTCCGCTACAACAATCAGCAACGCCTCCGCTATCTTTTGCAGGTTGTTGTTGCCCACGTATGCTGCAGGATTATCTTTTACCGCTGTCAGCAGCGCAAGGGTATCTGTCTTATGCTGATGCTTAAAATGTTTGGCTACGGTGTTGATGGTGATGCTTTTAAGCCGGTCATCCGTGTAGCCTATGTTATCTAATTCTTTTGTTTTTAAATTGCCCATAAGGGTATTGTTTTAGTGATCCAGGTAGGCCTCTTTTGAGGTGTACCTGGGTTTGTTTTTTAAATAGTTAGTATACCGAACGTCCTCATCTTCGGGCTTCCAGTATTTATACACGCTTCGCTTTATTTTTCTTACCCTTGGGAATAGACAATTCCAGGTTAGTTGATCCTCAATTTGAGCTAATTCCTGCTCAAGTAAGCCATCAGCCTGTTTTTCGGCATAAACCATATAAGGTTTTATTACTAAAACATACCGCCAGGCTTCGGCAAATACATATTTGCTTTCCCAGCGATCGTATCTGTCGTTCCAGGTTTCTTTTAAATAAAAGCAGTCTTTTTCGGCATCAGTTAAATTCAGTTTATCACCGTGAAAATCCGTTGGCCATAACTCATTCAATTTATGGAGACTGGCGTCGCAATTTTCATAAGCACCTCTGCGAATCTTTCTTCGCTTAAAAGATTTATCATAATGCCGCCAGTAAGTATTTATTTTAGCTAACAGATTGTTATAAAACTGCGCTTTTTCACTCCGGGCGATATCACTCCGCAAAACAAAATAGCGCACCCAACCACGCTGATAGGGTTTATCCAATATCACCGGCGGCAAATTCCGCTTTTGTATTTTTAATACTTTTCGTTGCTTAATTAATCTGATCAGTTTTTTGTCGAAGTCTTTTTTTACGAGCCGCTTCTTTCTCCGGTCCGACTTTTTAATGTGCGGCCAATCATGCATGTCCATCACGCTTTGCGTTCTAATTTTTAAACCTGTTGTGTTTTTCAAAATTCATCTGCCGTAGCAGATATACCCATTCTAAAAAGGCGAGCCAAACCGCAAAACACAGAACTGAACGACAAACAAAGCCAAGCCGGGGTTAAAACAATGTAGTTAAACCGATCTCAAAATAAAAAGCAAATGAATTTGTTGTCCGCCTGTTTTGGGGCAGCTACCTAATGGGATATAGAGGAGATACTTTCTTGCATGATTCCTAATAATTAAAGGGTTAACAATTAAGGAATTGGCACAAAGATGCAAAAATTATTTAAAATGCAATTTTTTATTTTCGGGAGTTAGAAAACTGAAGGAAAGGTGGGTAGTCTCTCGCATGGGATTCGCTTTTAAAAGGAGGCACCTACGGAGCCAAATCATTGGTGTTTGTATGCTATAAACACGAGGCTACGCTGTAGCCCCTAATTTTACAACTCCAGAGGAGTTGCGTGTTTATAGCTATGAATTAGCTTGCTTTTTTGGGCTCCGTAGGAGCCTCCTTTTAAAAGCGATTTCCCTGTTGTTGCAAATTATCTATCGACGCTTTCAACCCCGCTTCGCTCAATGCATTCACATTAACCAAATAAAACGGCCTGCCGCCTTTTGCCGCTTCCCAGCGCCATTCAAACTGGCTGATGGTTTGCATGCTGCCATTATCAAACCACCAGGCGCTATAAATTCTATCCTTACCTTTGGCGAGGATGCCCGAGTAAACTTCCAGTCCGTTCATTACCTCGGCTTTAATACTGGTAAAATTATAGCCGCTGCCCTGCCAGCATATCATGGGGTTATGCTCAGGGGCATAAAATGGTGTAGGCTTCAGGTAAACCAGCGCATGGGCATTCTCAAACTTGATCACCCCGCTTGCTAACAATTGTTTATGGTAGCCCCTAAGAACTACGGCATCGGCATTTTTGTTGCTTAATTCGTCCATGGTTTTTAGGTTGAAAAGGCTGATGATAAGTGTAACAGCCAATGCTACGTGAATTACAGGGTAGCGTAGTTCATAAGGTTCCAAGCGGATAAGCTGGTACTGCCGTGGATTTTTCTCAACCTTAACCGACCTTTTAAGATAAACCTGCGAGAGCCATAATAGCGGCAATATCACATAAACCAGCAGGCAAATAACACCTGTAATATCATGCAATACATTACCCGCCGGAATTTTAAACAGTACCAGCAACATAATGCGGCACAGGTTGCATACGATGTTTAAAACAAAGGTGAGGCACAACAGCAACGTAACCTGTATAAAACTCAACTGCTTTACAGTTTGCCGCTGGCAATGGGCAATTACAAACAGGCATATGATAAGCGACATGCTCAGCATATGTAAACCGGCGCAAGCCTGGTCTACCGCGAACTCGGCCCCATTTAGTTCAATGATATTGCCTGCTGCGTGGGCCTGCGCACCGCAAATGGTTAAAATTTGCGCCACCATTTGGCTCAGCCAGATCCTGACAGGGAAGCTGATAGCATTGCTGATGTACAAAAACAGCGGCGAGATAAGCAACAACAAAAAGAACAAGACCGTACTTACCTTCCCCTTAAAATTCTCGAAAAATAGCAGAACAGCAAACAACAATGCTACAAACAAGGTGGTTTTAACCGGGAAGATAAGCGCGGTGACGGTAAATAAAAGTGCTGGCAGCAAATAGCGCATGGAAAACCCACCGGTTTTTACCCTGCATATATATGGGGCCAATGCCAGGCCAAGTAATACATCGGCGTTCCATAAAAAATAAACGGCAAGTAGTTTTATGGCGATGATGAGGTACAATAAGCAGCAGCCATTGATCAATAATCGGCTGCTACTTGCCTGCGTATCCGGAAGCTGCATTTTAAAGATCGTGTTTGGCATATTTAGCGCGGTATACTAAAAAGTTAATTACGGCAATGGCAATCAATACCAGCAACCATTCGCCCGGTTCGGGTACAGCACCCGATGATTTCATGGATGCATTGGCCAGGCTGTTTTTATTGGCATCGATGCCAAAGCGCTCATAATCGGCCTGGGTTTCTAACACAATTAAACTTGATACCGGCGAGGTAATATAAGCCTGCTCCGCTTCTTTAATAATATCCGGCTGTACATAGGTTTTATCAAAATAATGCGGACCAACCTTTTTCATCACATCGTTGTAAGCAAATAACCGCAGCAGGTGATCGGGGGCATTACTGCCGGTGGTATCGGCGGTTTGCGCTATCATCACGCCCGATTGATCTAACACCACATGTTTATCATCCTCCTGGCTTTTTAAAAACAGGTGCTTAGCAAGGTTGCTTTGTAGTTTTTGCACACCGCCATCGTCATAAACAAATACCCGCATTTCTTTCAGCGCTTTTAAGTACGGCGTTAGTTTGGTACCGACGTTGTATAGCCTAATCGGTTTAGCGGTAGCCAGGTAAGTGGTTAATCTTTTCTGAAATTCAGAATCGTCGAGGTCATTTAAATTGGGTGCTGTTTGGGTTGATTTGGTGATGAGCAAGGCATTATCTGCATCCCTGATCTCGTTTACCGGGAATAGGCTGAAGTTTAATTTTTGAGCCCTTGCCAAAACAGCCGTTTTATTTTGGTCGGTTAACCGTTTTAGCCCGCCATCGTCATAATAAACCTTTTTATTTTTAATGCTTTGCCAAAGGCTGTCAAACTCGGTATTGGTCCAGGAGTTGTTTAAATCAAGGTAGATGGTGCCGGGATCAAACATTGTAAATTGTGGCTTATACTCTTTAAGCTGATAGCCGCTACCTGCAAAAGCGAAGGGCTTGTCGGCCAATGGAACAACCGCGAAACTAATTTCTTCATCGGGCTGATATTTTCTATCGGCAGTAAAAACACCTTCATTGATCTCCTCAAAACCGGGGAGGTTAAACAGCGCCGGCTTTTTTGAAAAGGAAACCTGGATGGTTTCGCTGGCATCATCGGCCGGGGGGCCATCAAAATAAATGCTTTCATAGGTCAATTGCTGCCCCTGTAGTTTTAGCGGACTGGTAACGCCTACCCTGAATTTACGCGCCTCGGTTGCCGTGCATGGGAAAATACGTGCGGTAACGGTATTGCCCTCCTGCCAGTGAACCACAGATGGATCACGGACTTCCACACCTACCACTGTTTTATAAGCCGAATCTGCTTTGGCCCTGGTAGTTAAGCGCGATTTAGCTTCCTTGCCATCTATCCATAAAGATAATGAACTTACTACCGATCCTTCGGGCACGTGAAAGGTATAAATAGCTTCCTGTCCGCCCCACCAGGTACGCTCTTCATGATTTTTCACAAACAATGTTTTTTCGGTATAGGCCATCCTGTACTCGGGGAAGATCTTCACATTGGTAATTACCGATGAGGTGGTTAGCTTATTGCCACCCCACAAACGCTCCTGGGCTTTGTGCCTTGAATCGTACATGGCTTCCAGTATTTTGATGCGTTCGTGTTCTTCCAGGTTGGTTTGGGTGCTAAAGATGCTGGCAATTACCACCAGCGGATCATGCTTTAAGGGTTCATCAAATGATGTATTATGAAAGTTGCCCCAAAACCAGTTGTCCTGCAGGTTGGCGGTTTTGTATACCAGGTTGGCTTTTATAATACGCTCGGCAATGTCATTTTTAGGTATGTTTTGGCTGATAACCACCCAGGCCGGCAATTTACCCTCGCTTAAAATATTATGGTTAATGGCCTGGTTTACCTGTTTGTTAATACCGCGCCATTGCCATACAAACAACGCGCAAGCAATAACCGGTATAAACACGCCCGCAGCAAGCGCTATTTTTAACGACCGGCTACCAGCAACATTCCGCCTGATGATAATAAAGGTAGTAACCGCTAAAGCTACAGGAGCAAAAACGTGCAGCGAGATGCCGATAGCTATAGCCGCCAATATTCCTATAATGTACATAGAGGTTAGGTAAAGGCTGTAGTATAAAAACAATAGAAAGGCTATCCCTAAAAAAAATATTAGCAAATGTTTAGCAGCATTGCTAAATCGATCAGCAAACGCCGACAAGATAACCGCACCACATGAAACACAAATGGCTACGCACAGCCAGGGTACCGAGGTATCAAACACATTCATTTCGCGATTTAAGGCGAAGGCACTGATGAACCATAGGATGAACACCAATGCCCAGTAAGCCAGTCGCTTGGGTTTAGTTAAAAGTACAACAATGAGGTACACTACCGAGAGTAGGTAGCTGGTGAAAAAAAAGCTGATATCGGCACCTTCCTTCAGATCGATAAGGTTTAGTTCGGGAAACGCGAATAGCGCGGCCGATATCAGTATCATAATTAAACCGGTTTTAATTACCCGGTCTTCCGTTAAAATTGATTGTAGTTTTTTCATTTTGTTAATTTAAAAGAACTTTGTATTTCAAAGTAAATAGATAAAAAAAATTAAAGCTTCTGTTGTTTTATTAAATTTTCGAGGGCAAGCAGGTGCAGCCTGAAAGCGGCACGGCCTTTTTCTGATGCCAGGTAACGGGTATTGGGTTTGCGGCCTATAAAGCTTTTTTGTACCTGGATGTATTCCTCTTTTTCCAATGCTTTCAGGTGCGATGCCAGGTTGCCGTCGGTAAGGTCAAGCAGATCTTTAAGGGAATTAAAGTCGTAGCTTTCATTGGCAACCAGTACGCTCATGATTTGCAGGCGAATGCGGTTTTCAAACGCTTTATCAAATTGTTCTAATGATATCTTCACTTATCGTATCTAAAATGCATTACCGTACCATAAATAATGTGGAGCAGACCAAAACCGGTAGCCCAAAAAATTAATCCGTAACCGGGTATCAGCGCGGCAAGCAAACCTAACAAAATCTCCAATATCCCCAAACCCCTTACGCCTTTATATGTGTAATGACTGGCCGAAACTAAAGCCAAACCATAAAATATAAGGCTGGCCGATGATATAGTGCTGTACCTGCCTTGCAAAAATAAAATGAGGATAAACAATCCGCCGGTAACTAAGGGGATAGCAAGGTTAATCAGCAGCCTTTTGCTGCTTGTGTTCCAAAAACTCTGCCCCATTTTTTTTGCCTTACGGTAACTTAAAATAATGCCCGTTGCCAGTGATAGGATGAGCACAAATAAGGCTATCAAAAACAGCTGGGGGATTATCTGTGGCGCATTTTCATAATAAACCCGGCCAACTACGCCATCGTGTTCCTTATAAACTATGTTATATGCCAGGCCAGCACCCAAAAGTGCGTATATGCCGGCCATTATACCCGATAAGCCGCTTAGCGAAATAAACTTGGAAGAGCGCTCCATAAGGTCGCGGATAGAGCTCAGTTCGGCGTGAATGTCTTGATCTTTCATTAAAAGTACTTTGTTGTTCAAAGTTATGGATATAATTTATAATTCCAATAGGGAGCGGGAATATTTTTTACGAAGATTTTTAAAATGGTTTTAGGAAATGTAATAGCACAAAAAGAATCGTCATTACCTCGTAACTCTTATTTATAAGGGCGTCTATGATGTAGACCTGGTAATCTACTCCGTATGTCGACGAAAATTCACCCCGGCAGCGCTTCGCTGGCCGACCCTCCGGCAAGCCGCAAAGAGGGTTTTAAAAAACGGAAAACTTCCCGCCCCTCTATGCGGCTTTGGCCGGAGAGAGGGGAAGACGGGCGTAGCCGAGTCGGGGTGAGTCGTCTGCGTTATGCTTTCCTTCAGATGCTGTCGAAAATGAAACAATTATTATTGTGAAAGAGGAAATCCCGTGACTTTCCAAACAAAAACAGCCGATGCACAAATGCACACCGGCTGCTTATAATCAAATTATTAAATACTACTGATTAATCCCGAAAGCTTCCCAGCCCGATGCCGTTGTACGGGTACAGGTCATGGGTTGCGTGCCGTTTTCGCTGGAGATGAATTTGCCGTTGTTTCCCCTGAGGGTTACTTTACCATCGGTTGTGGTTATCCAGTCGAATTTTTCCCAGTCGCCGGCCGTGGTACGGTTACAGGTAATGGCCTGCGTGCCGTTTTCGCTCGATACATATTTACCCATGCTCCGCAAGGATACCTTGCCGCCGCCTGCATCAACAACGGTAAATGTTTCCCATGCCGATGCTGTTGCCCGGTTGCAGTTCATGGCCTGGGTGCCGTTTTCGCCGCTTACATATTGATTGTTAAAGCCTTTTAAGGTAACGGTTTGGCCAATAGGCGCAGTTGTGCCGCCACCCGTACTACCGTGGGTAAGCACAATAGCATTTATGGCCGATAGCAAAGAGTTGCTACCTGTGCCATCGCCGGCCAGTTCCCAGATCATCATGCCGCCGGCCTGGGCAAATGCCAGGTTGGTTTTGGCCTGTATAGTCGGGATGCCGTTATACCCAATGGTTTGAAAAGTATCTGAATTAGGACTGCCACCTTGTGACAGGATCACGTTATAATTAACCGTTAAATAATCGTAACGGTTATCGCGCCCGTAAAACGGTACACCCAGAATGGCTTTGGCTGCCGGCAAGCCCCTGCCCAGCCAGTAATTTAAACTGTTTACCGCCGACTGGTAGGTAGAGTGCTGGAAGTTGTTATCATCATAATCCATAATGTTAATCCAATCCAGCGTGGTAAACATACCATCAACCACATAACTTGCCGAATTGGCTATAGCGGCAATGGTACATACCTTGCCATTGTTATGCATGGCCGTAGCCAATTGCTGCATCAGCGTATAAAAATTATTAGCCTCGGTACCTGCTGATGGAAACTCCCAGTCTACATCAACACCATCTATACCATACTGGTTTACAAAATTCACCATGTTATTCACAAAGGTGGTACGGTAGCCGGCGTTGGCTACAATGCTGTGAAAAGCATCGCCACCACCGCCACCGCCAACAGAAATAAGCACTTTAACATTGTTGCTGTGCGCGGTGGGGATGAGGCTGGTAAATTTGCTCAGGTTATCAAGCGGATCAAGGCTGCCATCATTTTCGGGTGTTAAAAAGGCGTAGTTAATGTGTGTTAACTTGGTAAACTGAATAGTGTTTAGTTCGCCCTCCCAACTTGGCAAATAACCTATTACTTTAAAATTGGCCGCGGTAACGGCCAAACTGGCCTGGTTGCCCTTCACCGCGTCGGCATTTAAGGGAGCCGGACCCATATTACTGAAATTATCCTTTTTACATGATGCCAGTGCTATTACAAAGGCAAACAAGCCACAAAGTAAATAAGAGTTAAAATTTGATCTCATAAAGTAATGGTTAAATGGTTTATATAATTATTGTTGATTACAGGCATAGGCAAGGCCATAAAACCATTATTCAAAAAGTGTTTACCGGGTACATGGCTACTAAATAGCTGCAACCCGGCGAGTGATAAAAATGGTTTTCAATAGGTTTTGCAGCTATAAAATTAACTTATGAAGATGTAATTAACTCATTATAAATGCCTTGTATCGATCTGATACGCATTGATAGCAAGCGCAGTAGTGTATTTGTAGTGCAGGTTTAGGATAAGCGGTGCAGCGTATTTATTTTACCCGATACGCTTAACTCACAGTTTAATTTTTAATTGAGAATAAGAAAGGTATTGTAGGAATATTCATTGTCCTAAATGAACAGGAAGATCTGTTTATAACGAACAGTTTGAACCAATTACGAAGCCCTTGCCAGCTGCACAACCTTGCGATACTCCTTAGGGCTTTGGCCTTTTTGCTTGCGGAAAAATTTGTTGAAATGACTTTCATCCGTAAAGCCAAATTCGCCGGCAATTTCGGTAAGGCGTTTATCGCTGAATTGAAGGCGGTGCTCTATCAGTTTGGTTTTATAGTTGGTAATGTATTGTTGCAGGGTTTCGTTGGCGTGCTTTTTAAAATAACGCCCCATATAGGCCTCAGATATGCTGAAAACATCGCTGATCACATCGGCTTTCAGCTTTTCGGGATAGTAAATATTGTGCTGTACATATTGCAGAATATCCATGGCCTTTTCTTCGGTGCCCATATTCACCTGCTCGGGCAAATAGCGGGCAATGTTACGGGCCACTACAATGATCAGGGTATTTACCAATTGCTGGATCAGCTCCTGGTTGTATATATCTTTGTGCTCGTACTCGCGGATGATGGCTTCAATCATAGGGCCAACCAGCCGTTTATCGGGTTGGTTTTTGAGGATACAGCCCGGCTGGTGATTGGCATTATGTAAAATATACTCCAGCCGTTTAATGTTTTCGTTTAGCAAACCGCCTTTTTTAAGGTAGATATCGTTAAACTTCAAAAAGAAAAACCCGGTAGGGGTTTCCACATCAAAAGAGTGGCAATCTTCGGGCGTTATCAAAAACATATGACCCGGCCCGTAATTAAAACTGCTTTGGTTAATGCATTGTCTGCCCGTGCCCGAGATAATAAAGATCAGCTCAAAAAAATTGTGCTTATGCTCAAACTTGGGGCATTTATCTAAAGTGCAATAAGTAATGGAGAATGGTTCGTACAAATTTTCCCTGATCATGTTGCAAATGTACCAAATTATAGAAATTATGTACCAATTTAATTATAAATATTGGTATAATTTTGTTCTTTTAATCAGGGCAGTAAAAATGAAAGCAATAATTTTAAAAGAGTTTGGCGGAGTAGAGAATTTCCAAACCATCGAAATCCCCGTACCGGTCATCAAAGCCGATGAAGTATTGATCAAACTAAAATCCATCAGCATAAACCCGGTTGATGTAAAAACCCGCGAAGGCAAAGGTATGGCCAGTCGTATAAAAGATCCGATGCCGATTATTTTAGGCTGGGATATTAGTGGTGTGATAACCGAAACGGGTGCAGATGTAACCGGCTTCAAAGCAGGCGATGAAGTTTTTTCGATGATCGAGTTTCCTAAATTAGGTAAGGCCTATGCTGAATACGTGGTTGCAAAACCGTCGGAATTAGCCATAAAGCCGGCAAATATCAGCCATGATGAGGCTGCGGCCGCCACATTAGCGGCTTTAACTGCCTGGCAAGCCTTAACCCTTCATGTAACCATAAAATCCGGCGATAGGGTATTGATCCAGGCGGCAGCCGGTGGTGTTGGCCATTATGCGGTACAAATTGCCAAACACATGGGTGCTTATGTTATAGGTACTTCATCGGCAGCCAACAAAGATCTCATCCTGTCGTTAGGTGCCGATGAGCATATCGACTATCATGCGCAGTCGCTTGAGCAGGCAGCCAAAAATATCGACTATATATTGGATCCGATAGGTGGTGATAACACATCGCTTTTACTTAACATCGTTAAAAAGGGAGGCACTATCATCAGCATTATGGGGGGCTTAACTGAACCGCTTTTACAAAAAGCCGCCGAACTTGGTATCAACGCCCATAACATTTTGGTATACCCCAGCGGTGCGGATATGGAAACCATAGCGGGCTTTTTAACTAAAGGCATTGTTAAATCGGTTGTGTACAAAACATTCCCTTTTGACCAATTGGCCGATGCGCACCTGGAATTGGCAAAAGGGCGGACTGCCGGGAAAATTACGCTGGCGTTTTAAGAGCTACTGTGTGTACACATCTTTTTGTCAAAGAAAAATGTCATTTCGAACGAGCAAACGTGGGAAAAAGCGGGGGGGCGAGGAGAAATCTTCGGCGCCTTGCACGGCCGGCTGTCCGCTTTTAAAAGATTTCTCCTCACCTCCGGCACACAAATCCCTACAGGTTCGTTCGAAATGACAAACGTTTTTTAATTATATGGTAAAAATCAAAAGATGTGTACACACAGTAGGTTTTAAGAGGGGAGAAATGGTGGCTTAAATGTGTTTCTGCACGCATAAGTTGAGCTCCGCTGGAGCTCTAAAAATATTGATGGATTATTGGTACCAAGCTTGCACCCCGATGTGGTGCCTGGCCGGCTGATCGGTGTCTTTAGATGATTTTAAACTCAACCCCATTAACAAGGTACTCCAGAGGAGCAAAAGCTTTGTAGAAAACACACAAATGATTATCTGTGCCCCGGCGGGGCACAACACAGCCTGCAAGTTGTAAAACTTGCAGGCTCCTTTTATCATTCTAAAAACAACATTATTGAGGATACTAACTATAAAATGGTATCTCTGTAAAAAACGTGCAAACCTCAACTTTGCCCCTTACGTTTCCTTTTATATATTTGAGGTAAATGCAATTCCTCTCTATCGGCAGTCACATCATCCAGGAAATCAGGCAAACCAGTTCCCTGGAATGGATTGGCGCCATAACAGGTATTGGTTGCGTATACCTTGCCGCCCGGCAAAATATCTGGAACTGGCTTACGGGCATCATCAGCGTGTTGGCCTATCTCATTGTTTTTTTTGAAAGCGGTTTATTTGGCGATGCCGGCTTGCAGATCTATTTCCTGGGCACAGGCATTTACGGCTGGTACTTTTGGCTCCGTAAAAAGGAACGGCAGGAGAAGCCGGTAATCAGCTTAAACCTTAAGGAGTATAGCCTGGTATTATTGGCCACGCTGGGCCTTGCAGGTTTACTTGGACTGTTCCTTCAAAAATTCACCCCAAGTAAGGTGCCTTATATCGATGGGTTTTGTACCTCGGTAAGTTTTATGGCCCAATTGCTCATGACCCGTAAAATATTGCAAAACTGGGCGCTTTGGGTATTTGTTGATATTTGCTATGTGCCGCTATACATTTACAAGGGGCTGTATGTTACCGCGATATTATACATCATTTTACTGGTACTGGCCAGTATTGGCTACCGCGATTGGTACCGGGAGTATAAAGGTTTAAAACCGGCGACGTAGTCTATTCAAATACCAGCTCATCGGTAGCCCATCCATCCAGTTCCTGAGGATTGTGGCTTACAATGATGGTTGTGATTTCCATCTCTTTTAAAAGTACGCTCAGTTCGGCCATTAATTCTGCTTTCATTTTAGGGTCGATGGCCGAGAAGGGTTCATCCATCAAAAGCAGTTTTGGCCGGGTGGCCAGCGCACGCAGTATGGCTAAACGCTGTTGCTGCCCGCCCGATAAGTATTCGGGCTTATGGGTTTGCAGGGTATCTAATTTACCCAACAACAATAAGCGTTTTATCCATAGTTCATCTGTGGTAGCATATTCCAGGTGTTGCCTTACGGTCATGTTAGGAAATAAGGCATATTGCTGAAACACAAAACCAACGTTTCTTTTTTGAGTGGGTACATCGATCTTTTGTTCCGCATCAAACCAGGTAATCCCCCCGACAACTATCCGTCCTTTTTCGGGTTTGGTTAAGCTGGCTATTACTTTAAGAAAAGTGGTTTTCCCCGATCCGGATGGGCCGTAAATTTTGGTTACACTGCCGGCAGTAAACTGATGATCAACCTTGATCACCTGCTGCCCGTGGTAGCCTTTAAGCTTTTTTTCGATGGTTACGTTGATCATCCTAAGTGGCTTTTGGCTTGATATTTATTAAACACAAAAACCGCTATCACCAGTACAAACGTAATGGAAAACAAAATGAGCGAGTAATTATTGGCCGATGCATAATCCATTTTCTCAACTGAATCATATACCGCTATGGATGCCACCCTTGTTACGCCCGGGATATTGCCGCCTATCATCAGCACCACCCCAAATTCGCCCAGGGTATGGGCAAAGCTGAGCACTATGGCTGTTAACAGTGATGGTTTGATGTTGGGCAGCAACACACTTTTAAATGTTTGCCATTGGCTTTTGCCTAAAGTATAGGAGGCCTCAGCCAGGGAAGCGGGGAGCTGCTGCAAAGCCGATTTTACCGGGCCAACCATAAAAGGCATACTGTAAATTACCGATGCCAAAACCAAGCCCTGGAACGAGAATACAAACTGCACATCAAAACTATCGCGCAGCCACTTGCCTATACCATGCTGCGGACTAAATGCCAGCAGCAAATAAAAGCCCAATACCGATGGTGGCAGCACCAATGGCATGGTTATAATAGCCTCAATGATGATTTTAAAAAATGATTTGCCCCGCGATAGCCACCAGGCAAAAGGCACGCCGATTACGATAAGCAAGGCCGTAGTGATACCTGCTAATTTTAGGGTGAGCCAAATGGGCGATAGGTCCATCAACAAAAATAAGGGTTATTGTACACGGTAGCCATAGCTTTCAAAAATACTTTTAGCCGCAGGGCTCAAAATGTATTGGTAAAATTTCTCAGCGCCAGGGTTGCCGCTACTATGTTTTAAGATCACCATCCCCTGTAAAATGGGCGCGTAATCTTTTGGGTTGATCACCTGGTAAAAAAGCTTCGTTTTATTTTCGGTTTCTTTAATAAGCGATTGGGTGGTAAAGCCAACATCGGCCACACCGGTAGTGATATAAGTGTTTACCTGCGAAATACTTTCGCCATACACAATTTTCGATTTTACGTTATCCAGGATGCCTTTGCGCTGTAAAACCTCTTCGGCTGCTTTGCCATAAGGGGCAATGGCGGGGTTGGCAATGGCCAGTTTTTTAACCCTGGCGGTTAACAAAAGCCTTTCCCAGTTATTAAAACCGATATCCTGTGAACTGCAGATGATCAAACTCCCTTTGGCGTAAACCACGGGTTTTTGTAACGCGAACCCGCTTTTAAACAAAGTTTCGGGGAAACTCATATCGGCAGATAAAAACACATCAAAGGGGGCTCCGTTACTGATCTGTGCCACCAGTTTGCCCGATGAACCTACGACCGGGTCAATGGTGATGCCCGTTTTTTGTTTAAAATCTTTTTGTAAAACCTCAATTACGGTTTGCAGGTTGGCCGCGGCCGCAACCCTTACATTTTGCGCAAATACCGGCAAATGTGCCAAAACGCAAAAGGCAATTAAAAAAAATATGCTTTTTATTGCCTTGTTATTGTATTGTTGATGTTTCATTGGTTTTTGTTTTGTTTTAATAAGCCTGCACAGGTTTGCTTGGGATTAAAGCGTATCAATAAATAAAAAACAAAGCGTTTGATACTATAACACCACAAATATATACTTGTTAAGCGGTTAATTGATGTATATATTAGTGATGCTTAACCACTAATTTAACCCAAATTTAATACCAATTGAAAACAATTTAAACTGTTTTTACAAACCCGTTATGAAAATAAATTTCACCAGTACTGTTATTACCTCGTTCATCACCCTTAGTGTTTTTAGCGCGTCGTCGTGCGGTAAAAAATCGTCGGCAGGCACTGTTACGCCTGTCAACCCGGTTACCCCGGTTACGCCCGTAACACCCGTAAGCAGCGATGTAGCCATGTGGCTTACTACTGCCGATCAAACCAACGTGTTCAGCAAGCAAAATGTATCTATTAACTTCGGCACCAGCGCGGCATCAGGTCCGTTGATCAATATTGACGCGGCAACCACCTACCAAACTATTGATGGCTTTGGCTATTGCCTTACCGGTGGCAGCGCCCAGGTAATTAACCTGATGAGCGACGCTCAAAAGAACGATCTGCTTACCGACCTGTTTGCAACGGATGGCACGCATATAGGTGTAAGCTATTTAAGGATCAGCATTGGCGCATCAGATCTGAGCGCTTTTGATTACACTTACGATGAGGTAACACCTGGCCAAACCGATCCCGACCTGAATAGCTTTTCTATCGACCAGGAAAAAACCGACCTGATCCCTATTCTAAAAAAGATAATCGCCATAAACCCAGCTATTAAAATACTGGCTACCCCATGGACAGCCCCAACCTGGATGAAAGCCTCTCCGCTTGGTGAAAACGGCTTTAAAGGAGGAAGCTTAAATACGACCTATTATGACGCCTACGCCAAATATTTTGTAAAATACATTCAGGCTATGAAAGCGCAGGGTATTACCATTGATGCCGTTACCCCGCAAAATGAACCGCTGAATGCCTATAATAACCCGGCCATGACCATGCAATCAAACGAGGAAGCCAATTTTGTGAAAAACAATCTCGGTCCGCAATTTAAAGCCGCTGGTATAACCACCAAAATTATTGTTTACGACCATAACGCCGACCATCCTGAATACGCCACCGACATTTATAAAGACGCTGCCGCTAATCCTTATATCGATGGCGCGGCATTCCACTTATATGCAGGTAATATCAGTGCTGTTTCTACAGTACACGATGCTTACCCTGCTAAAAATCTTTATTTTACCGAACAGTATACCCCTGCAACAGGCGGTTTTGGCGGCGACTTGTCATGGCATGTAACCAACCTTATTGTGGGCGCTACCCGCAACTGGTGCCGTAATGTGCTGGAGTGGAACCTGGCTACAGATCCATCGTACGGGCCGCATACAAACGGCGGCTGCGATGGTTGTAAAGGCGCTTTAACTATCAATTCGGCAACATCGGTTACACGTAATGTATCCTACTATATTATTGCTCACGCATCCAAATTTGTGAGGCCGGGCGCGGTGAGGATAGCATCAGATTACCTATCAACTTTACCCAACGTAGCCTTCAAAAATACCGATGGCTCAAAGGTGCTAATTGTGTTAAACTCAGGTACTGCGCAGCAAACTTTCAGTTTTAAAATTGACGGAAAAACGGCCACCTCAACCCTGGGTGCAGGCTCGGTTGCTACATATGTATGGTAAGTGTCAATACTTTATAAAAGTTATTAAAAAGCACGGCGAAACGAGGGGCGAATTTGATAGAAATGTATTTTAAATAACTGTATTATATACCTTTAATAGGAATATAAAAATAAATATATTATCATTGTATCCGGCCTGACGCTAACCAACTAACCAGCTTTCGTGCCCGCAGAACCAAGCTGCGGGTACGGGAGATACTTACCCCGTTTGCCTGCGTATGTTTAAACTTTTAACAAGATTAGTTACAACCGTTTTCCTGTTATTTTTTTGCCTTACTGCCCCCACATCAGCCCAAACTGTTGTACCGCTTAATGATAGCATAAAGCAACACATATTTGAATACAAGCAGGTTTATTACTTTGAAGATACTACTGGCCTGGTGCAATTTAACCCCGAAAACATTCCCGCTTTTGATACCCGCTTTAAAGTAAATCCCGAGCCGACGCCCGTTACCAGGAACATCAATTCAGCTTATTGGTACCGCATCAAAATAGGTGGCAACCCCAACACCAAAAACAACTGGCTACTGGAGTTTTTTGATCAAACTATTGATAGCATCACTGTTTATGCACCCAACGCGCAGCACCAATATACCGCCACGCTTTTGGGCAGCAACCGCCCTTTTGAAGCCCGGTTTTATCACCACAAAAATTTCAGTCTTAATTTAATTAACCCCAACAATGGAGACGCGGTTTATTATGTGCGTATCCGGTCGCACCATTCGGTAAACGTAATTATGGTGCTGCGTACCGTAAGCTGGTTTATCAGTTACGCGCTGGATGAGTACTTCTTTTTTGGGGTTTTTTATGGGATGATATTGGTTTTTGGCCTGTATAACCTCATGATGTTTGTGGCCATGCGTAAGGTGCAGTACCTGTACTACATTGCTTACAACATCAGCATCGGCCTTTATGAAATGTGTGCCGATGGTATTGCCTATCAATATATATGGCCTAATAACCCTGTATGGAACCATTATGCTTACGGTATAGCCCTGTTTGCCGCAAGCATTTTCGCGGTGTTGTTTACCCAAAGTCTGCTGAATTTAAAACAGAACGCCCCTGGTTTGTATAAAGCTACCAGTTGGGTTATCGCTTTGCGCAGTGTATTTTTCCTGGCTTGCCTTACCATCAATAACAGCTGGTTTAATTATAAGATCATTGAGTTTGTGCCGCTGTTGCTGGCATTTTACTCGGGTTGTTATACCTGGGTTAAGGGTTATAAACCGGCCAGGTTCTTTGTAATTGGGTATTCGTTTTTATTGACCGGCTTTATCATTAAAAGCTGCATAGCACTTAACTGGTGGGTATTACCTGTTACCGAGTTTGCTTACTATAGCCTGAGCGTTTGTTTTATTACCGAAATGCTGTTCATCTCTTTTGCCATAGGCGATAGGGTGCGGATACTTAAAAAACAAACGGACGATGCCCAGCTGGCCATTATTGCCCAGATGAAGCAAAACGAGGAATTGAAGGATAACCTGAACAAACGCCTGGAAGAGCAGGTGCAGGAACGCACCAAAGAGCTGGTTGAAAAATCATCAATGATAGCCGACCAGAACGAGGAGCTACGCTCTGTTAACGACCTGCTACAACAGCAGGCCGAAGAAATTTCGCGAATGAATGTGCTGTTGGAGAAAGATAACATCATCCTGCACAATGATATTGAGAAGGTAACACATGATCGTGTGATGTCGGCCGAGGTGGACTTTGAAGAGTTTAGTAAGATCTACCCCGATAGGGAAACCTGCTTTAAGTTCCTGAGCGACCTGAAATGGGAAAACGGTTACGCCTGCCGCAAATGTGGCGGAACACATTATGGCGGCGGGCATTTGCCGTACAGCAGGCGCTGCTCAAAATGCGGTTATGAAGAATCGGTGATAGCTTATACCATTTTACAAAACACCCGCATCCCTATCAACAAAGCCTTTTACATGATCTTTTTAATGTACTCTACCAAAGGAAAGATCTCATCGCACAAATTATCAGAGATCCTGTCTATCCGCCAAAGCACCTGCTGGGCCTACAGCACGCGCATCAAAAAAGCCATGGAAGCCCACAAAAAAGAGATCAAAAATGCCGGCTCAAAAGGCTGGAGCAAATTGGTGATTGATAACTCGGTGGATTGATAGGTGGATTTCTTATATCATTGATTCGTGCCTACCCACAACATGTTGTAAAAGTGTTTGTCATCCTTCGTTCTTGCCCATGAAAAGTTCTTGGGCTGGTTATTTTTTAAATCCTCTTGAGAGGGGGCGCGCCGGAATAAGCGATGGCAGGGGTGTGTTTAGCCAGCGTTCTATCGCTTGCATAACACACCCCTCCCTCTCAAGCTACTGTATGTACACATCTTTTCATCAAAAAAAATGTCATTTCGAACGAGCCGGGTAGGGAAAAAGCGAGGCTGCGAGGAGAAATCTTATACGTCTTGCACGGCTGAATGTCCGCTTTTATAAGATTTCTCCTCACCCCGGCGCACAATCCCTGCCGGTTCGTTCGAAATGACATCGTTTTTGTTTAGTAATACGATTTCAGAAGATGTGTACACACGGTAGCCCTCTCAAGAGGGGATTCGCACACGCCCTCGCTTTTAATCGTCATTCCCTCCTTCACAGTCCGCAGATTTTATAACTCGCAATGACATAGTTTTATCATCTAAACTCCCTTTCCTCTTAGTGTTATTCAAACACCACAGCTCTATTTGAGCGCAATCCTCCTTTATTTTCTTTAAAATTAACTGCGAGGTAAGCGTATCGCAAAAAAAATGCGATTCTTTAAAATGTGGGTTTAAAGCGTTTTAGCATCGCCTTTTAATATTTATGTTACTGCTAATCAAGCGTATCAAAATACATATAATATACTATTAATCAGTTATTTATGAACATTATTCTTGTTTATTACGTTTAAAATAGCATAAATTTGTTTTACAATTACAAACCATACATACGTCTGTCTTCCTGAAAAATAGTTTTAGGCACTGTCTTTTTTGCAGCTGCTTAGTCGTCAATGTTTTAAGCATTGGTTAAACTCTTTGTGGGCTTAAACATTGCGCAGCCAGGGTTTTGTGGTGGATTTTACCTTGCAAATCAATTAAACCAAATAGTAATTTTATGAACATCAACTACAATTTAAGGCGATTGACAGTCCTCACCCTGCTACCCGCAACCCTGCTGTTTTCCTGTAAAAAGGACGCCAACACCGGTGCTGCCAAAGCGCAGGAAACAAGCGGCACTGTTGGCCGTGCCGCCAACGAAGTGGTAAATGCCTGGGTAACCACATCCGATCAATCTAAACTATTACAGGCCCAGGCCAGCTTCAATTTTGCTGCCGATGCGGGCACCAACGCTACCACGGTAACCGTTGATGAAAACACCACCTACCAGGGTATTGATGGTTTTGGCTTTACTTTAACAGGGGGCAGCGCTAGTTTATTGAACGGACTTGGTGGTAACCAGGCCGCGGTTTTAAATGAACTTTTTGGAACTGCCAGCGGGCAGATCGGTATCAGCTACCTGCGTATCAGCATTGGCGCATCTGACCTAAGCTCAAGCGATTTTACTTACGATCAGGTGGCCGGCGATGTAAACATGAACAGTTTCAGCATCAATCAGGAAAATACCGATTTGCTGCCCATTCTGAAAAAGATCATCGCCATCAATCCATCCATCAAAATTATAGCTACCCCATGGACGGCCCCAACCTGGATGAAAATAAACACCACAGGCAATAACGGCTACACCGGCGGAAGCTTAAACACAGCTTACTACGACGCTTATGCCCGCTATTTTGTAAAATATTTGCAGGCTATGCAAGCCCAGGGCATTACCATTGATGCCATAACCCCGCAAAACGAGCCGCTTAACCCATACAATAACCCGAGTATGGTGATGCAGGCCGGCGAGGAAGCTAATTTTATCAAAAACAATCTTGGTCCGCAGATTAGGGGGGCAGGTTTTGCCACCAAGATCATCGCTTATGACCATAACACCGATAGGATTGATTACCCCGAGGCTGTTTTGGCCGATGCCGGAGCCAACCCTTATGTTGATGGTTCGGCATTTCACCTGTATGCCGGGGCTATAGCTTCTTTGAGCGATGTGCATAACGCATACCCATCTAAAAACGTGTACTTCACCGAGCAATGGGTAGGTGCGCCAAGTAACTTTGGCGGCGACCTTTCATGGCATGTAAACAACCTGGTGATAGGCGCTACCCGTAACTGGAGCCGTAACGTGTTGGAATGGAACTTAGCTGCAGATGTTAACTATAACCCCCATACCGCCGGCGGTTGCAGTACCTGCGTAGGTGCTATAACTGTAAGCGGCACATCCATTACCCGCAATGTGGGTTATTACATTATCGGTCACGCGGCACGTTTTGTTCGCCCGGGTGCTGTAAGGATCTCCTCGAATCTATCCGGCGATATCCAGAACGTGGCTTTCAAAAACTCTGATGGCAGCAAGGTACTTGTCGCGTTAAACAGCGGATCGGCCAGCGTAACCTTTAAAGTTAAATGGGGTGCCGAATCTTTCACTTATACCCTGGCAGCAGGCGCGGTAGCTACTTTTAAATGGAGCGGCACACAATCAAGCAGTTCATCATCCGGCGCACCTATCGGTTCGATAATTACCCTCAAAGGCATCAATAATCAATATGTAAGCAGCGAGAATGGTACCACAGCCATGAATTGTAACCGACCAACCGCGTCGGCATGGGAGCAGTTTACCGTGGTTGATGCCGGCGCAGGCAAAATAGCGCTGCAGGGAATGGGCAAATACGTATCGAGCGAAAACGGTACCCAGGCCATCACCTGTAACCGCGCCACATACGGCGACTGGGAAAAATTCGACTGGGTAGTAAATGCCGACGGAAAAATTTCCCTGCGCGGCAACAACGGCAAATATGTAAGCAGCGAGAACGGCACCCAGGCCATGACCTGTAACCGGGCTACCATATCGGGCTGGGAAGCGTTTGGCGTAAATCAATAAAAAAAATGTAGAGACGCAACATTTTGCGTCTCCCGCTTGCAAATCAGGTCTTGCAAATTTGCTTGTCTGGTGGGAGACGCAAAATATTGCGTCTCTACATTAAAAATCAACCCTTGCAATCCACCAATTATTTACCAAAATACAAACTTTATGAAAACACTTTTGAACTTAAAGAAGGGCGCTTTAGCCTTAATGGCCCTGGCTGCTTTAGCCACGTCCTGCAAAAAAGATTTAAACCACCCGTCATCACCGGCCAATGTCGCGGCGGCCGATGCTAATCAAACCACCACGCCAAGGGCTGCCACCCTGGTTTGGAGCGATGAATTCAACGGTACCAGCGTAAACACCGCCAACTGGAATATCGACAACGGCAATCCGGGAGTGAACAACGAGAAGGAGTATTACCAGTCGGCAAATGCTACTGTATCGGGCGGTTATTTAACCATTACCGCGCGTAAGGAAACCGTAGGCGGACAGCCTTACACCTCGGCCAAGTTAACCACTGCCGGCAAATTCCAGCCAACTTACGGGCGTATTGAGGCCAGTATCAAACTGCCGGCTGTACAAGGCACCTGGCCTGCCTTTTGGATGTTAGGAGCCAACATTGGTACCGTAGGGTGGCCACAGTGCGGCGAAATTGACATTATGGAGCAGGTAAATACCTCCAATACCATATTGGGTACCATGCACTGGTATGTTAACGGGCACTCGCAATATGGCGGCAGTACAACCACCTCGCCAACCGGCTTTCATACTTACGCGGTGGAGTGGGATACCAATTCTATCCGCTGGTATGTGGATAACACCTTGTACGTAACCGGTAACATCGCAGGTAACATCAACAACACCGGCGCGTTCCATAACCCGTTCTTTATTATCCTTAACCTGGCCATAGGCGGCGATTTGCCGGGCAATACCATTAACGATGGCGCGCTGCCTTGTAATATGGTGGTTGACTATGTAAGAGTGTACAACCTGTCGGGCAGCAGCACTTCGCCGCCAATAGGTTCAAACATCACCCTTAAAGGTTTCAACAACCAGTATGTAAGCGGCGAAAACGGCACACAGGCTATGAACTGTAACCGTGCCACTGCTTCGGCCTGGGAAACGTTTACCGTAGTTGATGCCGGCGGTGGCAAAGTGGCCCTGCAAAGCATGGGTAAATATGTAAGCAGCGAGAACGGTACACAGGCCATTACCTGTAACCGCACAACCGTTGGCGACTGGGAGAAATTTGACTGGATAACCACCTCAGACGGTAAAGTAACCCTGCGAGGCAATAACGGCGATTTCATATCGAGCGAAAACGGCACACAACCCATGACCTGTACCCGCACAACAGCATCGGGCTGGGAATCTTTTGGGGTAAATCAATAGTTATCATTTATATTAGCCTGCCTTTTATAAACCAAAGGAGTACAGATTCTTCTAACTAAGAAGGTGTCATTTCGATAGAGCGAAGGAAGGGTGTGAGCGTGGCGCGAAAGAGAAATCTTATATGACAAGTAACGTTTGCATGTCGTATAAGATTTCTCACCTTTGCCCCGCAAAACCCCGCCTTCCAAGGGTGCGAAATGACAACGTTTTTAGTTTAGAAATAGACTAATAGTTTGTACATACAGCGGTTTTATAAACCAAAGGCAGGCTATTTTTTTACCTGATGAAAAAATTTACCGGTTTTTTAATGTTGATGTTTTGCGGCATAGGCATATTACACGCACAGTCGGTTGATCAAAAATTGCAGGTGGCTGTATCAACCGGCTATCAGCAGGAAAACTTCCACTGGTCAATCTCGGGCAATATCAGCGGGCAAAACCCCAATGTATTATCCGAGTTAAAGTGGATGAAGGTTGGCGGCCAAAACGTAGCGGCATCTGCCAGCTATAATTTTTACAAAGGCTTTGCTGTTTACGCCGATTACTCCCGCCAGTTTATATCCACAGGAACGGTAAACGATTCAGATTATGGTAGCGATAACCGTACAAACCGCACCTACAATGAAACCTTTAACGCCAATAAAGGTAACACTCGGCTATGGCATTTAGGGGCAGGCTATGTTATTTTTAACAACGACAGGTTTAGCCTTACCCCATACGTGGGTTACAGTGAAAGCAAAGAAAACCTTCGCCTTTTAGGTAGCCCTAACAGCAATCCCGATTTAAACAGTTCATACACTCCCTATTGGAAAGGCGGCTTCTTAAAAATTAACTCTACCATTAAACTGGTTAACAAACTGGCCTTTAAGGCCGATGTTACCTATCACCAGTTAGGTTACACCAGCAATGGCAACTGGAATTTGATCACCAGTTTTCAACACCCGGTAAGCTATCATCATAACGCCAACGGCTATGGTATAAACGTGGGTGGCAAGCTTAATTACAACATTATGCCGCACCTGGCCGTGTATGTAGGCGGCACTTATTTTAACTGGCAAACCGGCAACGGCACCGATCAGCTTTACCTCAATAGCGGCGAAGTTGATAAAACACAGCTGAATGAGGTGGTGAGGAATGGATTTGAGGTTTATGGGGGATTGAGTATCAGCTATTAATGTCACCGCTTTTTTTCTTTCCGTAGAGACGCATATTTGCGTCTCCCGCGTGCAAATGCAAACAAGCAAATCACTTATGCACATCAACCCTGTATTTTCGCTCTGTATAGTGGGAGACGCAAATATGCGGCTCTACAAAAGTTGTCACCCCTGCTTTTTTCTCATCACAATTTGTACGGATTGCATTATTCCGCGTGAGTATTAATGCTTAGTTTAGGGTGATATAAACCACCGTTTTTCTCCTCTACTATGAACATCAAACTGTTACTTTCATTTTGCCTGTGCCTGCCTATCGCTGCATCATTTGCCCAATCGGCAAAAAGCTATCATGTAAAATCGCCCGACGGTAAAATTGATCTAAGCGTAAGTGCAGGGGCTGCAATTAGCTGGGGCGTAAAATACCAGGAAACCGAAGTGATCACCCCGTCAACCGTATCCATGACACTGGCCGGCGGCGAGGTATTGGGTAAAAACGCGGTTGTAAAAAGCAGCAAAGCTTCATCGGCCGATACCTATTTTAATACGCCTATTTATAAAAAAGATAAAGTTCACGATCAATACAACCAAATTGCCATCAATTTTAAAAGCGACTATAGCCTGGTGTTCCGTGCTTACGACGATGGGGTAGCTTACCGCTTTATTACCCAAAAGAAAGGTGAGATCACCATAGCTAATGAAGAAGCCAATTTTAATTTTAAGGATGATGATAAGGCCTTTTTGCCCTTTGTAAACGATTTCAGGAACAAGGATAAATGGACAACCTCTTTTGAGGCCTTGTATGACAACATCAATATATCGGCAGTAAAAAAGGATACACTGGCATTTTTACCGGTTTTGGTAGATGTGGCAAACCCCATCAAAGCCGCCATTTTAGAGGCCGACCTGGAAAACTATCCGGGCATGTACCTAACCAGCGACGGTCAAAATTCCAAAAACCTGAAAGGGGCTTTTGCGCAATACCCCACGGTTGAACAAACCGGTGGTTACGCCAATATGAATTATGTGGTTAACGGCCGGGCCGATTATATTGCCAAAACGCCGGGCAGCCGAAGCTTCCCATGGCGGGTGGTGATCATTAGTACTGAGGATAAGCAGCTGGCCAATAGCGATATGGTTCAAAAGCTGTCGTCGCCATCACGTGTGGCCGATATCTCCTGGATAAAACCCGGCAAGGTAGCCTGGGACTGGTGGAACGATTGGAACATCAGTCATGTTGATTTTAAGGCAGGCATCAATAATCCCACCTATAAATATTACATCGATTTTGCATCGGCCAATAAAATTGAATACGTGGTATTGGATGAAGGCTGGTCGAACATTGTGGATCTGAACCAGATTTCGCCTGATATCAACCTTCCCGAATTATTGGAGTACGCCAAACAAAAAAATGTAGGCCTTATCCTGTGGACCAGCTGGTATGCCCTCACCCGCCAAACAGACGCGGCCTTAGCCAAGTTTTCGGCAATTGGCGTGAAGGGTTTTAAGATAGATTTTATTGATCGTGACGATCAGAAAATGGTATCCTCGCTTTATGATATAGCCCAGAAAGCAGCCGATCATCATTTAATAGTTGATTACCACGGCATGTATAAACCAAGTGGTATCCAACGCACTTACCCCAATATTTTAAATTTTGAAGGTGTAAAAGGTTTGGAGAATGTAAAATGGGGTGTGGTTAATCACCCGGGATATGATGTAAGCATCCCCTTTATCCGTATGCTCTCTGGTCCGATGGATTACACACCCGGCGCTATGCGTAATGCTAATAAAGCTAATTTTCGCCCGGTTAATGGTAATCCCATGAGCCAGGGTACCCGTTGCCACCAGTTAGCTATGTACACTATTTTTGAGGCCCCGCTGCAAATGATGGCCGATAACCCAACCATTTACACCAAAGAGCAGGAGAGCACCGATTTTATAGCCGCTGTACCCACCACATTCAACGAAACCATAGCCCTTGACGGCAAAGTTGGCGAGTACGTAGCCATAGCCCGCCGCAAAGGTACCACCTGGTTTGCCGGTGCCATGAGCAACTGGGACGCCCGGGACCTCACCGTCGATCTGTCATTTTTAGGCGAAGGCAGCTACAAAGCCATTATTTTTGAAGATGGCGTAAATGCCGATAAAGATGCAACGGACTACAAACGAACTGTAAGCACGGTAACGGCTAAAGATAAGCTGGCTGTAAAACTGGCATCGGGAGGTGGCTGGGCTGCAAGGTTTGAGAAGGTGCAGTGAATCCTTGATTTCTCACCCATAGCAAGCTATAAAACCCAGATTTACGAAGTTTTAAAAACTTCGTAAATCTTTTCGGTGCGTCGAATTTTACCCCCTCTTTTATCCCCTTCTCACCAGCGGCACCTGCAAATTAGTTGGCCTGTTTTCTGGTTTATCAAAGGCACGGCCGTCTACGTTTTTGCTGCCATTAAAAAACAGGTCGTTATAAATATAGATGAGATCGTAGTCAACATAAATTTGCCCCTCGGTAAGGCCGAAGGCAGGGAAGGCTTTGCCCTTTACATCCTGCATTACGTTTACTTCCCATTTGTTAAAAACAGTTGTCGGGATTTTGTTGATGGCATCGGCAAAGCCCTGGTGCAGCGGTGTAACCTCGTAAGCTTCATCGGTAACATAATCAACCTGGTAAGCGCCCTCGGCTATAAGGTGTTCTCCCCGGAAAATGATATGGCCTTTAATTTCAATTTTCACCAGGGGCACTTTGCCGTTTGGGTCGGCATAGTTGATAACTATGCATTCAAATTTATCACCGGCAGTGTATCTAAAAACCCGGGTAAGGTAAAACGGCTGGATGGCACCCGTTGCCGATGGACTGATGCTGGGCCGCACTTCGGGTGTTATACTTACCCATTCGCCGCCTATAATGTACTGTTTAATCTGTTCTGCTGTCATTTGGTATTTGTTTTTGGTGATAGTAAAGTTGCTATCTTTGTCTATATCAAACAAGTAGTCTGTATAAAGCATCATAGTACATTTTTTTAGACCAATGGCCAATACACGCAAAAACAAAGATTTTAACCCCAATAATTGCCCGGTAACCCACTGCCTGAACCTTATTGGCGGCAAATGGAAAATCCTGCTTATTTACGCCATCAGTAAAAACTGTAACCGCTTCAGTAAGTTGCAGCGGGCTATCCCGCTTATCAGTAAGCAAATGCTGGTAAACCAGCTACGTGAACTGGAAGAAGACCAGATTATTGAGCGTATTATTTATGCCGAGATCCCGCCGCGGGTGGAGTATAAGGTTACAGATTACGGCATGTCGTTAATGCCGGTTATTGGTGTTTTGCAACAGTGGGGGCTGAAGGACCTGGAGCGGTTATCGGCGTAGTTTTTTTTTAATTATATCAGAAAGGGAACCGTTGTTGCGTTATAAAATTCCTGGAGGATGAAGGTGGAAATGACGTAGATGGCATGGTGGCTACGACTCACCCGGCGAGGCTACGCCCGCCACCCTCTCTCCGGCAAGCCGCAAAGAGGGTTTAGAAAAAACGAAAATTTATAGCCCCTCTATGCGACGCAGTCGGAGAGAGGGGCAGACGGGCGTAGCCGAGTCGGGGTGAGTCGTCTGCGCGCGGTTTACGTTATGCTTTCCTTCATCACCCAAGGGTTTTAAAATTCGCAATAACCGGATCTTAACTTATTTTTCTGCCACCTTGTCCTATTTCTTTTGCTCCGGTCGTCATAGCTGTAAAATCAAAAACTATGGAACAACGACTGAATTTTTATCAAAAAGGGCATAGCGCCCTGGCGGGTATGTATGCCTTAAGCCAACACCTGTCAAAATCGCCGGTTGAAAAATCATTGCTGGAGCTCATTCATTTCAGGGTATCACAAATAAACGGCTGCGCTTATTGCCTGGATATGCACTCCAAAGATCTGCGTGCCGCCGGCGAAACCGAACAGCGGCTATATGTTTTAGATGCATGGCGCGAAGCCCCGTTTTACAGCGACAGGGAACGCGCGGCATTGGCCTATGCAGAAGCCATTACCAAACTTACCGGCGCAAACGTACCTGATGAGGTTTATGATGAAGCGTGCCGGCAATTTACCGATGCCGAACTGATTGACCTCACTCTATCTATTGTACAGATCAATAGTTTCAACAGGCTCAATATCACATTTCGGATTAAAGCGGGCGGCTACAAAGTTGGCGAACACGCGGCTTTAACTACTTGATCCCAATCGCCTGTTATTTAACAATTTGATAAGCTTTTAATAACACAGGGGCTTTTTTGCAGCAAGTATCTTTGTTTTTTTACGTAGAGATGCTTTTGCTCCATAAATCCCCTTGTGTTTATTTTAACTACTGTTGTGGATCATTTGATGCAAAAGCCATTCAAATAATGGTGCATGCAGCAAACTGAATCATCGGCGCGGTTAAAACGGATTTTTTCTAATCCGGCATGGGCGCTGGTGGCCGCGTTCGGCACTTATTTTTGCATGTACGGTTTCCGTAAGCCCTACACCGCTGCTACTTATGCCGATGCCTCTTTCCTGGGCATCAATTATAAAATACTGCTCATCATCGCCCAAACCATAGGCTACGTAATTGCCAAATGGGTAGGCATCAAAATAGTATCCGAGATAAAACACAACCAAAGGATCAAAGCCATTTTAGGCCTCATTCTGTTTGCCGAGTTAATGCTCCTGCTTTTCGGTATTGTGCCCCGCCCCTGGAACATTGTTTGTTTATTACTGAACGGCCTGCCGCTTGGTGTCATCTTCGGCCTGGTGCTGGGCTTTTTAGAGGGCCGTAAAAATACCGAGTTTCTGATTGCCGGTTTGTGCGCCAGCTTCATCGTATCAGATGGGGTTTCCAAATCTGTAGGCGCTTTGTTGTTGGGCTACGGCGTATCAGAAAACTGGATGCCTTTTTTTGCCGGCCTGGTGTTTTTAGTGCCCACGCTCATTTTTATAGCCATGCTGGCCTGCGTACCCCTGCCATCGCCAACAGATATCGCGGCCAGGTCTGCCCGCGAACCAATGAAAGCCGAAGACAGGTGGCATTTTTTCTGGAAATACGCGCCCGGCCTCATCGGCATCATCGCGGTATACCTGTTTGTTACCCTGTTAAGAAGCGTACGGGCCGATTTCGCGGTTGAGCTTTGGGCCGGTTTAGGCTATCATCAAACCCCGGCATTGTTTACCCAATCGGAGTTATTGGTTTCATTCGGCGTTATCATCGTGAACGGGGCTGTGGTTTTAATACTGAACCATTACAAGGCCTTCCGCTTTTCGCTGTTTATTTGTATGGCCGGCTTTGCCATATTACTGGCTTCTGTTTTTGGCCTAAGCCATGGGCTTGGTACATTTTCATTTATGGTGATGCTGGGCCTGGGGGTTTACCTTCCTTATGTGGCTATCCACACCATTGTATTTGAACGCCTGATAGCCATCACCCGCGAAAAAGCCAATGTGGGCTTCCTGATGTACATTGTTGATTCGGTAGGCTACACCGGCTACATCGGTTTAATGTTTTTGAGGTATGCCGCGCCATCGGGCTATTCTATCCTCAACATTTATCTCAAAATTTGCATTGTGCTGGGTATCGTATCCGGCCTTATCGTGCTGTTTTGCTTCTGGTATTTTAAAATAAAATTGAAAGGAATGAATCATAAACAAACCAACTTTCCGCAAGGTAAAGCTGCCGTATTTAACGGTGCGGGCTTACCTTTTGAATTTATTGACAGGCAGGTGCCTTTTATTAAACCCGGCGAAATCCTGGTTAAAAACCTGTATACCACGCTTTGCGGCAGCGATATTCATACCTATTGCGGCCGGCGTATTGAGCCGGCACAAGTAGTTTTAGGACACGAAATTGTTGGCGAGATCCTGTGGATAGACCCTGCTCATCCCGGGAAAGATTTTAATGGTAATGTTGTTACGGTTGGCGACAGGATCACCTGGTCGATATTTTCGGTACCGGCTGATGTAACTGCCCCACGCGTAGATATGCCGCAGAAAAGCGACCAGCTCTTTAAATATGGCCATGCCCTTGCCATTGGCGACGATGTATTTAACGGCGGCCTTGCCGACTATTGCGTACTGCACGCCAATACCGCCATGCTTAAAATATCAACAGAGATCCCTATCCCTGTTGCAGCAACCATAAGCTGCGCGCATGCTACGGTAACCGGCGCGCTAAGGGTGGCTGGCGATTTAAGCGGCAAAAAGGTACTGATCTTTGGCGCGGGCTTGTTAGGCCTTTCATGTGTTGCCATGTGTAAAGAAGCCGGGGCCAGCTGGATTGGTTTAATAGATAACGATGAAACCCGCTTACACTGGGGGCAAAAATTCGCGGCTGATGAGAGCTACGCTTTCCCCGCAGCCGATAACCTGGATACCTTGCCGTGGCCCGATGCTGATTTTGTTTTTGACATGACCGGTGTGCCACAGGCCATGAAAGTTGGATTAGATTCCCTTGCACTTGGTGGTATTGCCATTTGGATAGGCGCGGTATTCCCCGAGAAACCGGTACCTGTTGACGCGCAAAAAGTGGTGCGCAGGCTGTTGCAGATCCGCGGGCTGCATAATTACAATTACGAAGATTTTGTGAACGCTACCGCCTTCATCGAAAACAACTACCTTAAATACCCTTTTGAAGCTTTAATTGAAAAGGAATATCCGTTGGATGAGGTTGCAGAAGCATTTACATTTGCAACGGCCAGCAAGCCGGTAAGGGTAGGCATTAAAATAAGCGACCCGGCTTAAAATTGATCATTAAAAAAAGTATTAACAAACAATAAATAACAGTATTATGATAAAAATGGTTGTGTTTGATATGGCCGGAACTACCATAGATGAAAACAATGTAGTTTATAAAACGCTGCAAAAAGCGATCAATGAGGCTGGTTTTGATTTTACCCTCGACCAGGTATTGGCACAAGGTGCCGGGAAAGAAAAATTCCAGGCGATTAAAAGTATTTTAGCTACATACGCCGATAATACCGACGAGCAACTGGCCAGCGAGATATATGGGAAATTTGTAGTGCATTTAAGAGATGCCTATGCCAATATCGAAATTTTCCCGCAAAACAACGCGGTGACTCTTTTTGATGCACTGAACGAAAAAGGCGTATTAACGGTATTAAACACCGGCTATAACAAAGAAACTGCCGAATCGCTGATTGATAAATTAGGCTGGGAAAAAGGCCACACGTTTGACGGCCTGGTTACGGCTACCGATGTTGGCAAAAACCGCCCCAACCCGGATATGATCTGGCTGGCTATGGAGCAATTTGGTATTACCGATGCCGCCGAGGTTGTTAAAGTTGGCGATTCGATCATTGACATTGAAGAAGGCCAAAACGCCGGTTGCGCCCTCAGTGTAGGCATTACCACCGGTGCCCATACCAAAGCCCAGCTTGAATCGGCGAATCCCGATGCTATTATTGATGATTTGTTGGAGCTGTTGCCTTTGTTGGATAAATAAGGGGTTTCTCTCGGGGTAAGAAAAAGATTATAAAACCATGTCATTGCGGGTATCTATTAGGGGTAATTCTAAAAAAATAGGGATGACGTTATTTATTGAATCGCCATTGCGAGTTGTAAAATCGGGCGGACTCTGAAGGTGGAATGACAACATCGCCCTCTTGTCATTGCGAGGAACGAAGCAATCTCGTCGCCATGCATATTCGCTCTGTATGGCTACGAGATTGCCACGCTGCGCTCGCAATGACATATTTTTATATTTGTCATGGGTAGGAGGAACGACGAAGCAATCCCCTACTTACAGGGCGGATCTGCATAGTCGGGGATTGTTTCGTGCCTCGCAATGACGCGTTTTATTTGTCATTTTCCACTTTAAAGTCCGCGGATTTTAAAACTCAGGATGACAAATTTCCTATGTCATTTTCCCCCTCAGAAGCCACCGGATTTTATAACTCGCAATGACATTATTGATTACAAAAAAAGCCCCGCATTTTTCAACGCGGGGCTTTGTCTTTATATATGATCTGTTATTGGTTTGCTTAGTTAAATTTTACGCTAACGTTGCCGCTCGACGCGTTTGCTGTAACCGGGATGCCGCCGCCATTCACACTGCCTTTAATATGTTCTTTGTCCCAATTGCCGCTAAAATCGCTGATGGTTGATGGGTGCTGGTTGATCCTGTCGCCGCTGATATCAAGGTCAAGGCCTTGTTTAAGCGGTAACGATAGGTCAAGGTTACCAGAGCTTACTTCCAGTTTAAGGTATTTGCCAACCTTGTTCATTTGGGTACGCATGCTGCCGCCGCTGGTTGAAGCGCTCAGGCTGCAATCCATCCCTTTAAGGTCGATACCGCCGCCAGATGTGCTGGTAACCAGTTCGCCGCCAATGTTGCTGCCTTCAATGCCACCACCGCTGGTGTGCGCGCTGATAGTTCCTTTTAAATCGGTAAGGCGTAAACCACCGCCCGATGTTTCCAGTTTAATTTTGCCGGTGCAGTTTTTTGCTTCGATGCCGCCACCGCTGGTTTGCAGGTCGATGTTATCGCCCGAGTTTGAAACCCGGATGCCACCGCCCGATGTATTGCCATGGATAACGCCATATAAGTGGTCAACTTCTAAACCACCGCCGCTGGTGGTAAAAGTTTCGTTGCCCTTTAAATTATCTAAACGGATACCGCCACCGCTGGTTTTCAGATCGGTAGTAACCTGGCTTGGTACAAATACTTTGAAGGATATGCTGATCGATTTTTTCCAGTCCATGTTCTGGTGCTTGTTTTTGGCAATGGCACGTACTTCATGGCCGGTTACGGTTACGCTCAGGTCGTAATCGGCATCAAGGCGTTTCTGGATCTCTTCTTTTGATAATTCGCGCCCGTTATTACCGCGGATATATACTTCAACCCGGGGGGCCTGTCCGCTTTGGCCGCTCACGGCAATACCACCGGCCGATGTATTCACCACAACACTGGTAATGGCATCGCTTGCTAATGATTTGGTTAAATATGGGGTTTTATCGTCGTTATCCTGTGCAAGCGCCGCAACTGTTTGGCCTGCAAGTAAAAATAGTAATAGGTACTTTTTCATTTGGTTTGAAATTGGTTTACAGGTATAAGACAGCAGCCCGGTTAGTTTCGTTGCAGGGATGATGAATTTTTATGGAAAGGATATCCAAAAAATCATACTCACCCGGCAACGTAAGATTTAGCCAACAGGAATCTTGATTCCCGGCTCTTTTGTGTCCGGCTTCATTTTGGCTACAAAGCCGTCTGTTTTAGCTAAGTGGGGGAATTGCCGTAACTCTCACTTTTGTATCAGTCAGTACAAACACTGTAAAACATACAAAACATGAAGACTATTTTTATTGCCGGTGTATCTGCGGGTTTGGGTAAGGCAACTGCTATATTATTTCAATCGGTGGGCTGGCGCGTAATTACCACCATGCGATCTCCGGAAAAAGAAACAGAGCTGAACCGGGTGGCATCAAAAGCAATTATATGAATGTGATGACGGTTATGCAGGATAGTGCTTGCGATGAGTAAAACCAACACATGATGGTTGGTTTTACCGATGGTACGCTCATGGAATTTTCGGAACCCGCCGTTATAGCAGCAGTAGTTTATGAGGCGGCAACCGATAATAAAGATCAATTAGGCAAACGTTGGCATGGGTAAATGTTGAACACCTGCATCGTTTTGTTGACGATTTGATTGGAGTTAAAGATTTTTTAAGTTATTGATCAAAATGGTTACTTTCCTTATGTCATCCAGTACTAAGGCACAGCCCCTCATCGGAATTTTTTATGATATAATAAAGTATACTGCTCATTTAAAAAAAAACGATTACGAGCGGGATTTATTTAAGGTAATTTTAGTTGCTGTGATGTTAATACCTTTGTACCTCAATAAGTGGGATGCCCAACCGCGAGGATAAGCGGGTAGTTTACATGTTAGATCAACGTATTAAACAAGAAGTTTAAAAATGAAATATTTATATCTGGCGTTGGCTATCATCTCAGAGGTGACCGGGTCAAGCTTTCTTAATGCCTCAAACCAGTTCTCTAAGCCCCTTCCATCCGTCATTACTGTTATATCGTACCTGGCTTGCTTTTACTTCCTGTCTGTTACATTAAAATACATTCCTTTAGGCGTTGCCTATGCCATTTGGGGAGGTTTGGGTATTGTACTCACAGCTATTGTCTCTGTCGTAGTTTTCAAATCAAAAATGGATCTGCCAGCTATTATGGGCATTTTGCTTATTGTTTCTGGTGTACTCGTGCTTAATTTCTTGTCAAAAACGAATGCACACTAAGATGCAGATTACTTAATTAAAGATGAACAACCTACTTAAACAAAATATCAGTAGTCATATCGTACTTTCGGCTAAGGAATTGGAGGATTTCTGCAATTTATTCCAACAAAAATCTATCAAGCGAAAAAGCTTTCTTTTGAGGGCGGGCGAAGTTTGCAAATTTGAAGGCTTTGTTATCAAAGGGCTTTTTCGCGTATATCACATTAACTCCAATGGTTTTGATCAGATTCTTTATTTTGCAATTGAAAATTGGTGGATCACCGATATTGATAGTTTTACCAACGCAATCCCATCCCAACTTTTTATTGAAGCGTTGGAAGATAGCGAGGTGCTGTTAATTTCGAAAAAAGATAAGGAGTTTGCTTACGAAAACCTACCTGAAATAGAGAAGCTATTCAGGATAATGACCCAAAAGACACATGTTGCCCTGCAAAGAAGGATGATAGATAACCTGGGTAAAACGGCCGACCAACGCTACCTTGATTTTATAGAAAAATATCCCCAGCTCTTCCAACGGCTTTCCAATCTTCAGATCGCCGCATATTTAGGTATCAGCCACGAATTTTTGAGTAAGATCAGACGGAAGATTGCTGGTCGAAAATAAGTGGCCTGCATTTATTGAACTTGTTCAATGTTTTAAGGCGTGTACTGTAAGCATTTTTGATTCATCATTTAAATTAAGAAGATGAAACAAATTTTTTCAATTGTATTACTAACCACTTTAATTTTATTCAAAATGGACGTACAGGCACAAAGCTTCAAAGTTATTGAAGCAAACGATCTAAAACTTCAGATTTACAACGCGGCAGAAAACAGTTTTGGCGTAGCATCAGTCATCGTATCAGGAAAAACTGATGCTGTGCTGATCGACGCGCAATTTACCCTGGCGGATGCTGAAAAAGTGGCTCAGGAGATCAAAAAATCCGGTAAGAAGTTAACAGCTATTTATGTTTCTTACGGCGATCCTGATTTTTACTTCGGCCTTGAAGTATTCAAAAAGTATTTTCCCGAAGTTACGGCTTATGCCTCGGCATCAACTGTAGATCATATTAAAGCTACTGCTCAAAAGAAATTAGATGTTTGGGGTGGGCAATTGGGCAATAAGGTAACCTCAAATGTTATTTTACCGCAGGTATTAAAAGGGAATAGTATTGATCTGGAAGGCCAGAAATTAGAGGTTTATGGCTTAGATGAGTTCCCGGCCAAAACGTTTGTGTGGATACCATCCATTAAAGCAGTTGTAGGCGGTATCAACATCTTTGGAACCACCTTCAATCTTTGGATGGCCGATGCGCAAACAGCGGAAGCCCGCACACAATGGATCGGTGTTTTAAACAAAATTGAAGCCCTGCATCCGGCTATTGTGGTTCCTGCCCACGCCAATTCTGCAAGCCCTTTTGATATTGGTGCTGTAAAACATACAGAAAGTTATATTAAGTTTTACGAAGAGGCGTTAAAAAATAACAAGACTTCTGAAGCCCTGATCAAAGCGATCAAAGCAAAATATCCGACGTTAACTTTTGAAACCGCCCTGCAAATTGGTGCTAAAGTAAACACGGGTGAAATGAAATGGTAAAATTATTTAAATCGTTCGGCCTGGCACTGCTTATCGCATTGCCGGGTTGTACTTTAAATCAAAAGAAAATGACCAATTTAGAAATTGTAAGGAGCACTTATGAAGGTAAAACTTCGGAGGAGAACGGTAAGAACTTAGCCAGATATGTGGCTGCAGATATCAGCTGGACGGAAGCCAAAGGATTTCCCTACGGTGGTACCTATATCGGCCTGGAAAATATTGCCAAAAATGTATTCAGCCGTTTAGGCAGCGAATGGGTAGGCTATAAGTTCACTCCGGAAGACTATGTTGCCAGTGACGACAAGGTTGTTGCGTATGGTACTTATACAGGCACCTATAAACTCACCGGCAAACCCTTTACAGCCAGGGTGGCGCATGTTTGGAAGTTGAAAGACGGCAAGATCATCAGCTTTGAACAGTTTGTGGATAGCCAGACCGTTAATGATGCTATAAAATAAAAATTCAAATTAGGGCCGGCTAAAAAGGTCGGCCCCAATTTACGATGGTTTAAGTAAGTCTATAATTATCCTAAATACGTAAAGTGCGGGTAAGCTTCAGTCAAGGAATACTAATCATGGAAATTCCTTTTTTAGGATTTTCATGCTTCAAAATAAGCATCATGAAAACAGGAGCAAAGCAGCCAATAATGATATGCTCACCCGAGTAGAGGAGCTGTTAGCCGGGTATTTTGATACCGAAAAAACCTTGATTGATGGACTGCCTGCGGTTGAGCAACTGTCGGGGCAGTTGAACGTGTCATCGCATTACCTCAGCGATATGCTGCGTACGCTTACGGGGCAAAACAGGCAGCAACACATTCATGCCAAACTGATTGAGAAGGCTAAGGAGATGCTAAGTACTACTAACCTTTCCATCGCCCAAGTTGCCTACAAGCTGGGCTTCGAACACCCGCAATCATTCAACTAATCTTCCGGGTTTTAAAAACCCTGCAAATTGCCGATTTTATCGCCTGCAAAATTAAGTACTAAAACCGTCTTTAATGGTGACACTATCTTGTCGGTAATCGGGAGGTGATCCGCAGGATACCCGCAGGGGCTTCAAAGTCATTCCAAAGGTGTTCAAAAGGATCCCAAAGGTGTATGGGAGGTTACAAAAGATAGCCATTTTTATGCTATTAACCTCTCTTTTGAAGTACCGTTGATAACGGTTAGCGTACTGATTGCTTTTAAAAGTGGTTCTATGCCGCCGTGTTAACTTATAAAGTTAATAATTTAATGTGTTGATAATCAGCGATTATTTAGGTTTTAGATAGAAAATGAGCCATGGATTTCAGATATGCTAATTAAATTAGTAAATTAGGTAATAATCTGCATATTTGCACATCTGCAATTTGCATATCAAACAATAATGGCAAAAACCAAAATCGCTTATTTCTGCCAAAGCTGTGGCTTTGAATCGCCCAAATGGCTGGGCAAATGTCCCTCATGCCAGCAGTGGAACACCTTTGTTGAGGAAATTATTGACAAAGGCAACGCGGCAGTACCCGCCTGGAAACCCGCATCAACCACACAGCAACGGGCGAACAAACCGGTGCAGGTAACCGATATTACTTTTAGCGAAGAGCAACGTACCCTAACACCCGATAAGGAGTTTAACCGCGTTTTGGGCGGCGGTATAGTAGCCGGGTCATTGGTGCTGATAGGTGGGGAGCCGGGCATAGGTAAGTCAACCCTGATGCTGCAACTTGCGCTCAATATGCCCAACATTAAGGTGCTGTATGTATCGGGCGAGGAGAGTGAAAGACAGATTAAGATGAGGGCGGAAAGATTGGCCCCCCAGCCCCCTGAAGGGGGAGCAATAGGGAGCGGATGTTTTATATTGACAGAAACATCAACCCAAAACATTTTCAAACAAATAGAGGCTTTGGAGCCCGATCTGGTGGTGATTGATTCTATTCAAACCCTGCATTCCTCACATATTGAATCTACCCCGGGCAGTGTGTCGCAGGTACGGGAGTGTACGGCCGAAATGCTGCGCTTTGCCAAGGAGACCTCTACACCGGTGTTCCTGATAGGGCATATTACCAAGGATGGTATGATAGCCGGGCCCAAAATATTGGAGCATATGGTTGATACCGTGCTGCAATTTGAGGGCGACAGGCACCACGTGTACCGTATACTACGCACCATCAAAAACCGTTTCGGCTCGGCATCTGAGCTGGGTATTTATGAAATGTTAGGCGAGGGGCTAAGGGAAGTATCAAACCCATCCGAGATCCTGCTATCGCACAGGGATGAGCCCTTGAGCGGCATTACCATATCGGCTACGTTAGAGGGCATGCGCCCCATGCTGATTGAAACCCAGGCGCTGGTAAGCACATCGGCCTATGGCACGCCACAGCGTACCGCAACAGGCTTTGATACCAAACGGATGAGTATGTTGCTGGCTGTGTTGGAAAAACGCTGTGGTTTCAGGCTGGCTGCCAAGGATGTGTTTTTGAACATTACCGGCGGCATCCGGGTAGAAGATCCGGCTATCGATCTGGGTTTGGCCGCGGCCATCATCTCCTCGCACGAGGATATGCCCATACCCTTTAAAACATGTTTTGCCGGCGAGATAGGATTATCCGGCGAGATTCGCGCTGTAAACCGTGTTGAACAGCGCATTGCCGAAGCTCAGAAGCTTGGCTTTAACCAAATCTTTATCTCCAAATACAACCTCCCATCAGGCGGCCAGGATAAAAAACGGATGGACCTGTCCCGCTATGATATCGATATCAAAATAGTGAGCAGCATTGAAGAAGTATTTGGGCAGTTGTTTGGATAGGCTATTGGACTTGGAGACTATTGGACGGTAGGACTGTGAGATGATTATGAGATATCAAAAAAAGGATATAAACAAAAAGAGGATGGAGAATACGTATTCTCCATCCTCTTTTTAACTGTCTAAGTCCTATCGTCCAATAGTCCTATCGTCCCCAAAGTCCTCTATAAAGAAGGTAATACTATTTTACGGATGCTGTTATTGCCGGCGTCGGTTACGTAAATGTTTCCGTTGCCATCGGCAACTACACCTTGCGGCGATGCAAAACGGGCACTGGTCCCGGTACCATCGGTAAAGCCGGCAGTTGCACTTAAGCCAGCTAATGGTATAAGCACTTTATCGGAAGTTACTTCAAATACGCGGCCGGTTTGATCTGTTATAAACATGTTGCCTTTGGCATCAATACTTATGGCAGATGGTGTGCCTACTATCCTGTGGGTTGATTTGCCGAAGTAGGTAGTCACCACACCGGCAGCTGTAATTTTACGGATAGAGTAGTTAAACGAATCAGCTACATACAGGTTGCCCGATGCGTCAACAGCTATGCCCGATGGCTTGTTGAATGAGGCGCTGGTGCCCGTAAGGTTATCAACCTGGGCTGCAGCCCTGTTGCCGGCAAATGTAGTTACCACGCCGGCTGTGGTTACCTTACGGATAAGGTTGTTACCTCTATCGGCTACATATAAGTTTCCATCGGCACCAAATACTAAACCACGTGGGTTGTTGAAACTGGCATTAGCGCCTGTTCCGTCATCATAACCTGCAGTACCACTTCCTGCAAGGGTGCTTACCACACCACCGGGAGTAATTTTACGGATCATGTTATTGCTAAAGTCGGCTACATAAATGTTTCCGGTGGCATCGGTAACCAGGGCTTGTGGCGCATAAAAACGCGCATCGGCCAATGAGCCATCAACATAACCAATAGTACCGTTACCGGTAATGGTGGTTACCGCGGCGGCACTGGTCATCTTCCTGATAGCGCTGTTTAATGCATCGGCTATGTAAAAATTCCCGCTGGCGTCAATTGTAATTCCTTGTGGGCTGTAAAATGTAGCCGCGGCACCCGTAGCATCGTCAAAACCTGCGGCTGCGCTACCTGCAAAAGTGCTTACAGTACCAACTTTGGCAGAAAGATCGGCCCCGGTAGTAAACTCAACTACGCTTCCGTAAGCTGTACCTGCAGCATTTGTTGCGTATGCACGTGCATAGTATTTAGTATTAACCTTAAGCGGATGCATTCTGCTAACAAAATACAGGTTAAGCACAGTATCTGTGGTTTTTGAGTCGGCAATGGTAGGGGTTGCATTGGTAGCACTCCAGCAAACACCATTAGCGGTAATCGCGTCGGTAGAGTTCTCGGTAATCAGTCCGCCGCTGCGGGCGCTGGTATCGGCAGCATCTTTAACTACGTCGCTTGTTCTTAAAACTGGTAGCAAACTTGCCGAATTATTGCTTTTAAGACATCCTGTTCCGGCCAAAGCAATGATAAATAAAAATGCCACAGCAAGCACAGATTGAGTAAGGGTTTTGTTCATTTTGAATTATACAAATTAATATAGCAAGGGTATTTTATACACCGTAAAAATAAACAACTTGCTATAGCTTATTACTTTATTAAGATATTTTAACATTCATTAACATTTAAGTAAATGATGTTTGCAAATTGAATACAAATAAATGAGTTTACAGTGAATATATACGCTTTAATGCCGGCAAATGTAACAGTTAAAATTCAATAAGCCACGCAGGCAACATTTTGCCCGTTGCACTGTTGTGTTTAAAAGCTGTAGTCATGAAATTTCTGTTGTTTTTTATATCGATGTTTTGCGCTGTATCAGTAGCTGCTCAAAAGCATATCCCTATACCTCATGGCATGGTTTACGGCCAAAAACCAGATACCCTAACGGTGATGGGGGCCAATAAAGTGGAAGCTTTTATGGGCAAAAAAACACGGATCATCACCGCTATTGAGGGTAAAGTGATCAGGGTGACCAAAGCAAAAGGCGGCTGGTTTGAGATGGACGCCGGCAATAGCAAGATCATAGCGGCGCATTTTAAGGATTATAACATTACCCTGCCCAAAGAGCTGACCGGGCGCACAGTGATCATTGATGGCGTAGCCCAAAAGCTATTTATTGCCGATGACCTGCAACACCTGGCCGGCGATACCGTGACAGGTAAAAAGCAACACCAGGTAAAAACCGATCCTAAACGAAAGGTAACGTTTGAGGTAAGAGGCTTGCTGGTTGATAAATAGGATCGGCGTTATAAATTAATCAAGCCGCGTAAACGAAAAACTGTAAATAAGCCGTATGCCCGCAACCGGTGTGGCACGGTAATCGTTTTTCATATAATCGCCATGAAGGTTAAGGTCGAGCGTTTGCCGGTGACTTGAAAGCAGCATAAAGCCGATACCACCCGTGCCGCCAATGCCACCTGCATCATCGCCATTATAGTGCGCGAAACTGCCGGCTGTAACATACAAAGTTGGATTAAAGTAGTACCGGCCCGCAAGGCCCGCATAAACGGCATAAGGTACCTCACCACCTATTGATGGTACCAAACTTACAGATTTGGTTAGTTTGATTTCGCCTTGTAAAAGGCCGCCAAAACCCTGGCTGTTTTCCCTTGATGTGTTGAGGGCTACACCAATACCGATGGCGTTTTTTGCCTGGGCATGAGCTTTATCGGCGCAAAAAATAGTGCATAGGAATAGTATCGAAAATACAAAACCCTTATTGTTAGCAGGCATAAAGTGTTTTTTTATGCAAATTAACAATAAGGATTTATATGTTTTTTAACTATTTGTTAATTAAACCTGGCATCGCGGGTTAAAACAGATGATTCTAAGTATAGATTGGTGGTAAACAGGTCTTTAATTTTTTTGGCTATTTCGGCCTGGTTTACGGTTGCGGCCTCGCGTTTGCATTTAAGATGATGTTCTTTAGCAACTTTTTCGGCCAGGTCGCCAAGGGTTTTTACTTTTAGCTCTTTACCAAACCTGCCAGCAAGTGCTAAACCTGCAAGGGCAACAATTAAACCTACAGCAGCCATCACAGGTTGAAAAAAGAAACCAGCTAATGAAGCGATAAGTACAAAAGCAAAAGTGGCTATAACACCCTGTTTAGGTTGCAGCAGGTTAAGTTGAAAGCCCATTTCTCTTTCTATCTCGTTGATAACCACAATACGGTTATCGCGGGGAAAGATGTCCTCAAGCTTAGTTTGGGGTTTTACCATTTCCCTTGGGGCGGTAACGGTGGAGTTAATGGCATTCCTGATCTTATAAAATGCCTGCTGTGTAGTACAGCTTTCGTTGTTTACATGTTTTACTTTTTCAACAACAATATCGCAAAGCTTGCCAAAGGTTTTAACCTCTCTAACAGATGTATCTTCTAAACTGATATTAAATGATTTTTCAATTTTTCCAAGAACTTCACCTAAATCCTCAGGATCAACATTATTAAGGTTGATGGCCTGGTTATTTGAATTAACTTTCAAATTATAGAAACTAAATTTAACAATAATTTGTCCCGACTTATGTCGGGACAAATGTTATTAGCCCTTAAACTACAACAAATAGTAATTTAATGTTTTAATTATCTGCTCAGGTACATTGATTTCTCTTTGTACAAGTGACGGAAATAAGGGTCCTGCAGGTTAGGAATGAAGCGGATAGCCTCGCCTGTCGATTTCATTTCAGGACCTAATTCCTTGTTTACTTCAGGGAATTTATCAAAGGAGAATACCGGTTCTTTGATGGCATAACCCCATAGTTTACGCTCGATGGTAAAGTCTTTCAACTTGTTTACACCCAGCATCACTTTAGCTGCTATGTTAATGTAAGGTACATCATAAGCCTTTGCAATGAAAGGAACCGTACGTGATGCACGTGGGTTAGCCTCAATCACATACACCTGGTCGTTTTTGATAGCGAACTGGATATTTAACAGGCCACGCACGTTTAATGCTTTGGCAATTTTTACAGTGTACTCTTCCATCTTGCTGATCACATCGTCCGACAGATCAAACGGTGGCAATACCGCGAATGAATCGCCGGAGTGGATACCCGCGGGTTCAATGTGTTCCATTAAACCAACAATGTGTACATCGTCGCCATCACTGATTGAGTCAGATTCGGCTTCGGCAGCACGGTCAAGGAAGTGGTCTATCAATACACGGTTGCCGGGCAGGTTTTTCAGCAAGCTAACTACGGCTTTCTCCAGGTCTTCATCATTAATTACAATGCTCATACCCTGGCCACCTAACACGTAGCTTGGGCGAACCAATACCGGGTAACCTACTTCATGTGCAACCTCAAGGGCTTCTTCGGCACTTTCGGCAACACCATATTTAGGGTAAGGGATTTCTAATTCTTTCAGCAAGTCGCTAAAGCGGCCGCGATCTTCGGCAATATCCATGTTGTCGAAAGACGTACCGATGATCCTGATGCCATGCTCATGCATCTTTTCGGCCATTTTTAAAGCCGTTTGGCCACCAAGCTGAACAATTACCCCGTAAGGTTTTTCCAGTTCGATGATCTCGCGTACATGTTCCCAGTAAACCGGCTCAAAGTATAGCTTATCGGCCATATTAAAGTCGGTTGATACCGTTTCGGGGTTACAGTTAACCATGATAGCTTCAAAGCCCGATTCTTTGGCGGCCAATAAGCCGTGAACACAGCTGTAATCAAATTCGATACCCTGGCCAATACGGTTAGGGCCCGATCCTAATACGATGATCTTCTTTTTATCGGAGCAGATAGATTCGTTCTCGCCTTCGTAAGTAGAGTAGTAGTAAGGGGTTTTAGCAGGGAACTCGGCAGCGCAGGTATCAACCATTTTATAAACGCGGTTGATGCCTAAGGCCTTGCGGCGCTGGTAAACATCCTCTTCGGTAACGTTACCTAATATATAAGCGATTTGGGTATCTGAGAAGCCTTTTTGCTTAAGGGTGAACAGGAAATCTTCAGGGATGTTGTTCAGTGAGTAGCGGCGTAGCTCGTTCTCTAAGTTAACCACATCCATAATCTGGTTCAGGAACCAGCGATCGATCTTGGTAACTTTACGTACCGATTCGATAGGTACGCCTAAGCTTAATGCATCATAAATATGGAATAACCTGTCCCAGCTTGGATGCTCCAGGCTGTACATGATTTCTTCCAGGTTGCGGCTCTGGCGGCCATCGGCACCTAAACCTGCACGACCGATCTCTAAACTTTGACAGGCTTTTTGCAAAGCTTCAATAAAGCTGCGGCCAATGCCCATAACTTCGCCTACCGATTTCATTTGCAGGCCAAGCTCGCGGTTGGCACCTTTAAATTTATCAAAGTTCCAGCGGGGGATCTTCACAATCACATAATCCAATGTAGGCTCAAAATAAGCCGAAGTTGTTTTGGTGATCTGGTTTTCTATTTCATCGAGGTTGTAACCTATAGCCAGCTTGGCGGCAATTTTAGCAATTGGGTAACCGGTTGCCTTTGATGCCAAGGCAGATGAGCGCGAAACGCGTGGGTTAATTTCAATGGCGATGATAGATTCATCGGCGGGATTAACCGAGAACTGTACGTTACAGCCGCCGGCAAAGTTACCAATGGCGCGCATCATGCGGATAGCCTGGTTACGCATATCCTGGTAGCAGCGGTCGCTCAATGTCATGGCCGGAGCCACGGTGATCGAGTCGCCGGTGTGGATGCCCATCGGATCGAAGTTTTCGATAGAGCAGATGATGATCACGTTATCGTTATTATCACGCAACAGCTCTAACTCATATTCTTTCCAGCCTATAACGGCCTGTTCAACCAAAACCTCGTGGGTTGGTGATGCCTGTAAGCCTTTGCTTAAAGCGGCATCAAAATCTTCCTTTTTGTGTACAAAACCGGCACCTTTACCACCAAGGGTATAGCTTGGGCGAATAACCAGCGGGAAACCTATTTCCTGCGCGCCTTCTTTACCTTCAAGGAACGAGTTTGCAATTTTTGATTTGGCAACACCTACACCAATATCAACCATTAACTGGCGAAAAGCTTCCCGGTTTTCGGTTTTTTCGATGGCCGCAATGTCAACACCAACAATTTTAACACCGTACTTTTCCCATATGCCTTGCTCTGCTGCCTCAATACAAAGGTTAAGCGCGGTTTGGCCACCCATGGTAGGTAATACGGCGTCAATTTTTTGCTCGTTAAGTATCTGTTCGATACTTGCAGTGGTTAAAGGCAGCAGATACACATGATCGCCAATAACTTTATCCGTCATGATGGTGGCGGGGTTACTGTTAATGATGGATACGGTAATACCTTCTTCTTTAAGGGAAAGGGCGGCTTGCGAGCCGGCGTAATCAAATTCGCAGGCCTGGCCAATAATGATGGGGCCTGAGCCAATTATCAGAACGGATTTGATGGAATTATCTTTGGGCATAGGGCTTTTTTTAAGTCAAAAGTTCTAAGTCAAAAGTTAAAGGATTTTGTCTCCTTTAAACGATTTTTCCTATGCACTGAAGGCGAGAAATCCCGACCTCAGTGTCGGGGTGCAAAGATAGAGTTTTGAAGGACACAATTAATCTTTTTTTTCAATAAATGTTTATATTTTATGTACGTCCTTAAATTTTAGCATTTCGGAGAGTTTTAGCTCCTTCTCGGTGTCAAATCCGCACGATGTTGTAAAGTTTCGTGGATTTACAAATGGGTAGCCGCTATGCGGCAATTAAAGCCCTGGTTTTTAACATGATTTAATGTTGATAAAAATGGCTGTTTCATTGTGCAAATCTGCCGCATAGCGGCAACCTGTTTGTAGAACTATTTGTTTCCATAAAATCTTAATATATTTATGCGGTGTAAAGCACATGAAAACCAATTAAACTTGTAATTGTAATATAGTACAATTACCTTACAGCAATAAACTATGATGAAGAAACCTGTATTTTTTCTGCTTGCTGCTATGCTGCTTTTGGGAAGCTGTGGTATGCTGCAGTCTATCATGAAATCGACGTTTCCTTATACGGCCGATCTTGTGATTATGGCGAATACAAAGATAGGCGAACCGCACACAGTGATAAGCACCGGTAATAGTTACGATCAGGATTTTACCAAGGATGGCAACAACGCCAATCAGATTAGCGAGGTACGTATCATATCGGCCAAATTGCAGTCAAAAGATCCTTCAAATTATAACATAGGTAATATATCGGCCCTGCGGGTTTATATGGCTAAGGCCGATGGCAGCGATGAGGTGTTGGTGGCCATTCGTAAAGATATTGCGGCAAACTCTGGTAACAGCGTTGTGTTGGATATTGATAACTCGCACTTTTTAGATGAGATAGTAAGGGAGCCTGGGGTACGCATCCGTATGGTTTACCTGCTGCGCAAAGGTGTAGATATTGACGTCAACCTGAAATTATCACTTAGCATTGGTGCCGAGCCGAGGGAGCGTTAAGTAATTAATTTAAAGCGAAGCTTACAGGCACCGAATACTGCACCCTTACCGGCGACCCATACATTGTTCCAGGAACCCATTTAGGTGAGTTATTTAACACCCTGACAGCCTCCTGGTCAATAACTGGAACAACAGACTTTGTTACCTTTATTTCTGTTATACGCCCATCTTTTTCTACCACAAAACTTAATACAACCTTGCCCTGGATGTTGTTTTCACGGGCAATATCAGGATATTGAATATTGTTTGAAAGATATCTTGCAAAACCGTCAAGTCCGCCTCTAAACTGCGGTGCCACGCTTCGTGCTTTCGTGTAGTTTACAGTTTTACCATCGTCAAGTTTGGCAAAGCCTGTAACGAGTATTCCGTTATTATAGGTTTCTTCAAATGAAGTATGACGATTATCATTGCGTCCTTGCCAAACGCCTTCTCGTTTGCCGTTTTTTACATCGCCCTGTTCGGTAATTTTTTTAAAATCTTCATCATAGCCTATATAGTGTCCGTTTCCCTCGCTTACTAATGATGTTCCGGTTGAGTCGCGGCACTCGTTAATCAGGAAATTGTTTTCGAGCTCATTATAAAGCAGCCCATTATCAGGATAAGTTAGTGCCTGGTAAATTTTGCCGTTGGGAAAGTAGTAATATTCGATATTGATAAGCAGGCCTTTTTTATAAGTTGATGCTGTTTTCTTGCCGCCATTTTTAAAAAAGCGGATACATTGCTCTTCAAGCGTAAGCGGATCAACCGTCGATGATTTACCAAGCATCTGTACTTTACCATCAAGATAGTACTCAAACACATTAAAGTTTACCGAGCCCGAATCAGGCTCGCGTACTATCCTGATATAGTCTGCGCTATCGCGTACTTCAACATGTTTGCCGTTATTTTTCAGAAAATAAACATTTTGGCGTTGGGCAAAGCAAAGCGATGCTAAAAAAAGTAAAACAAAGGTTAAAGGTAGTTTCATTGATAAAGGAGGGGCATTATAACGGTCCTAAATTACTTTATTAAACGTTAGGGTAACGTTATTTAATTGTTAAGCAGGAGGGCGGTGGTAACCCGGTAAAATAACAAATAAAAAAAGCGGCTCTTTTTAAGCCGCTGTCAATAAATTTTTTAATAAAATGGGTGTTATTACCTAATCAGTTTATTATCGGCATCAGGGAATATCAGGATAGGTTCATAAGCGCGGGCCTCGTCGGTCTCCATGTACGCGTATGACATAATGATCACAATATCGCCAACCTGGGCCAGCCTTGCGGTAGCGCCGTTTAAGCAAACTGTACCGCTGCCGCGCTCGCCTTTTATAACATAGGTTTCAAAACGGGCACCGTTATTATTGTTTACTATTTGTACCTTCTCGTTGGGGATAATATTAGCTGCCTCAATAAGGTCTTCATCAATTGTAATACTGCCCACGTAATTCAGCTCTGCCTGCGTTACCTTCACCCTGTGAATTTTGGACTTCAATATCTCAATAATCATGGTGCAAAGTTATAAATAAATTATCGGGGAAAAAGTTCATAGTTGATGGTTCATAGATCATGGCTGTAAAGTTTTACAGTTCAATGTAGAAGTTCATAGTTGATGGTTCATAGATCATAGCCGGAAGGTGTCGGATTCTAAATGTTGGAATTTTACCATGATCTATCAACTATGAACCATGATCTATGAACCATCAACTCTTACACTATCAACATATTATCAATCAATCTTGTTTTACCCGCGCGGGCGGCTACAAGGGCAACAACTTTTTGGGTTTGATGAGTGGCGGGGAATAGGGTATCGCCATCAACAATTTCAAAATACTCAAGCACTATGCCGGGTTCGGTATTGATCATAGCTTCGGCTTGCTGTTGCAGTTGTGGGATGTTATCAGAGTTAAAATTGGCTTTAACCCAGCTTAATGTTTTGGATAGGATAAGGGCATGCTGTCTGTCATCGGCGGTTAAATGTACATTGCGCGAGCTCATGGCCAGGCCATCGGTTTCCCGCTCAATAGGGCACATGATTAGCTTTACCGGCATCTGCATCAGTTCAACCATTTTGCTGATCACCATAAATTGCTGGTAATCTTTTTGGCCAAAAAATGCCACATCAGGTTTGATGATGTTAAACAGTTTGTTTACCACCTGCATTACCCCCTGGTAATGACCGGGGCGGAACTTGCCCTCCAATAAATGCTCCAGCTCGCCTATGTTTAAATGCCATTTCTCATTATCATCATACATTTCGCTCACCAGCGGATTAAACAAAATATCGCAGCCGGCCTGCTCCAGCATAGCTATATCTGTAGCTATTGGCCGGGGGTATTTTTCAAGGTCTTTGGGGTCGTTAAACTGGGTGGGGTTTACAAAAATGCTGCACACAACTTCATCGCAAACCTGCTGCGCCTGCTTTATTAACGATATATGGCCATTATGCAACGCGCCCATAGTTGCCACAAAACCAACGGTTTTGCCTGTTTTATGGGTAAAATACTGGGCTACTTCTTGCCGGGTGGTAAATATCTTCAATGTAATAACAATTACTAAATTCGGCAAAGGTGTGCATTTACGCAAAAAATACCAAAAGTTACTTGCACAATTCGTTGACAGTTCATATAATAATGATTATATTTGCAAACTCAAATTTTTTGACTTCTTACATATTTTTAATACTGATTAAGTGATGGGTAAATCTAAGCTATTGTTTGTAACTCATGAAATGTCTCCTTTCCTTGAACTCACAAAAATTGCTGAAATAACACGCCAACTCCCGCAGGCAATGCAGGAGAAGGGATTCGAGATCCGGATTCTTATGCCGCGTTTTGGCAATATTAATGAGCGCAGGAACCGCCTTCATGAAGTTATCCGTTTATCGGGTATGAATATTATTATCAACGATAATGATAACCCGCTGATCATCAAGGTAGCATCTATCCCCGCAGCACGTATGCAAGTATATTTTTTAGATAATGAAGAATATTTTCAGCGTAAACATGTGTTTGGTGATAAGGACGGTAAATTTTATGCCGACAATGATGAGAGAATGATTTTCTTTTGCAAAGGCGCATTAGAAACTGTGAAAAAGCTGGGCTGGGCTCCTGATATCATTCACTGCCACGGTTGGATGAGTGCTTTGGTGCCTGCATACCTGAAAACTACTTACAAAGACGATCCAACTTTCAAACATTCAAAAATCATTTACTCCATTTACGAGAATGATTTTAAGGATAAGTTAGATGCTGAGTTTGCTCAAAAAGCAATCATGAGCAATATGACTGAAGAGCACGTTGACGCTTACAAAGAAGGTACTAATACTGCGCTTTATGCAGGTGCAATACAATACTCAGACGGGATTGTTTTGGGCAGCGAGAATATCGACGCAGATGTGTTAAATAATGTTAAAAACAGCAATAAATCGGTTTTGGAATTTGATTCTACCGCAGATTTCGAAAATTATTACAATTTTTACGACGAAATTACCAACGACGAATTGGTGCATGTTGCATAAGACTTAATATTATATATGAAATTTTTCCGATTAGACTTATTGACCCTGTTAATAAGTCTTTTTATTTTGAATAGCTGTAAGCGCCAGGATAGTATTGGCTTGGGTGTTGATACTTCAAACCAAATTAGCGGCACCCTGCTTGTTGATACCAATATTACCTTTAATACGGTTGATGAGGATTCAACAGCAGTTGTTACATCTGCTCTTGCAAAAACACCACTTGGCGAATTTGTTGATCCGGCCTTTGGTACCGTAAAATCAAATGTTGCCCTTGGCTTGTTAATGCCAACCACGCCGTATACCGTGCCTGCAGGTACACTTACTATCGATTCGGCCGTGATGGTTTTAGGTTATGCTGATGGATTTTACGGCGATTCGGTAGCTACAAAATATAAAGTGAATGTTTACCAGCTTATCGATAAGCCAACAACATCAACTTATTACAGCAATAGTCACTGGAACGCGCAATCTACCTTATTGGCAACCAAAACGTTTACAGCAAATACCCACGATAGTTTAACTATTGTGAGGATCCGCGCCGATACTTTGGACACCGTGCAAAGGGTAGCACCTCAATTGCGTATACCATTTAGCAAAAAGTTTATTTATGATAACCTGTTTAACGCCAGTGGAGCAACCTTAGCATCGGATGCTGCCTTCCAAAACGCGGTTAAAGGTTTGTACGTTACTTTAGAAAGGGCGCAGCCTTCAAATGCCGGTGGTACTTTACAGTTAAACCTGGCAGCTGCTTCATCGTACTTAGATGTGTTTTACAAAGCAGTTAAAGATACTACGATAGATACGGCAACGGCAAGGCTTACCTTCCCGCTACATGCAGCCGAAATAAAACGGACGTATAGCGCGGCGGTAAAAGCGGCTAAAAATACCAGTACCACTCAAACTACAGTTTATTTACAAGGTTTAGGCGGCTTGCGTTCAAAAATCGCATTCCCTGGTTTAGATAAGTTAAATCCCGATTCGATAGTGTTAAACCGTGCCGAACTGGTGATTACACCAGTACAAGGTTCTGGAATACCGTTTGCGCCTTTATCTAAGCTTACAATGTACCAGTTGGATATTGCTAATCAAAGGATTTTGATTCAGGATGCCAATTCGTCTAACGCATTGTACCAGGCTGGTTTATTTGGTGGCTTTTATTCACGTACTACCAAAGAACCTGTTAAAGCTTATCGTTTTGTGATCACCAGCTATATCCAAAATCTTATCCGCAAAAAAACGGTTGATTATGGGACTTACATAGCGCCTATTGATACCAGCGAAGTAAATTCAACAACAGGTGCAACGGCCATAACGCCAAGCGCGCAAATTGCGGCCCGTGCTATATTGATAGGTAACGATAAAAGCTCGCCTTACCGTATCAAATTGAATTTGATCTACACCAAAATTCCAAAGTACTAAAACACTGTTTTAAATAAAAAGAATCCCCGCTTAGGGGATTTTTTTGTTTAAGCCCAATGCACTTCTTAAAATTTATTTTTAAGTACGAAAAAAAGTTGCTCTTTTATTAAATAATTAAAATAATTACCTGTGATGTATGTTATATAGCTGATATTTTTGCGCCAATACAAATACTAAATTTTTACTATGTGCGGCATTGTTGGTTATATAGGTTTTAGGGATGCATATCCCATTATTATAAAAGGACTTCACAGGTTAGAGTACCGGGGCTATGACAGCGCCGGTGTTGCCCTGTTAGATAAGGAGCTTAAGGTTTATAAAAAAGCCGGCAAGGTTGATGACCTTGAAAAGTTTGTAAAAGATATTGACCTGAAAGGATCAATAGGCATGGGGCATACCCGTTGGGCTACCCACGGCGCGCCAAGCGACAGAAACTCACACCCGCATTCGTCGGGAGATCGTAAGCTTACCATTATCCACAATGGGATCATCGAAAACTACGGCATTATTAAAGAAACGTTAATTGCCAAAGGCCACGTTTTTAAAAGCGACACGGATACCGAGGTTTTAATTCACCTGATAGAGGATATTATGGCCCAAACAGGCCTGGATCTGCGCGAAGCGGTTAGGGTTTCACTAACCAAGGTGATAGGCGCTTATGCTATTGTGATTATGAGTGCCGATGAACCAGATCTGTTGATTGCCGCCCGCAAAGGTAGCCCTATGGTTATTGGCGTTGGTAAAGGCGAATATTTCATAGCATCTGATGCCACCCCAATTGTAGAGTACACTAAGAACGTGATCTACCTAAATGATAACGAGATCGCTTACATTCATCGCGAGAACCTGCTGATCAAAAACATCGATAACTCGGTACAAACTCCCTACATCCAGGAACTTGACCTGAAGCTGGAAATGCTTGAAAAAGGCGGCTATGAGCACTTTATGTTAAAGGAGATCTATGAGCAGCCCCGGTCAATCCGAGATTGTTTACGCGGTCGTATTTATCCGCAGCAAGGGAAAGTACAATTAGGGGGGATCAAAGAATATACCGAAAAGCTAAAAAACGTTGATCGGATCATCATCATAGCCTGTGGTACCTCATGGCATGCCGGCCTGGTGGGCGAATACCTGATAGAGGAATACGCCCGTGTACCGGTAGAAGTTGAATATGCTTCTGAATTCCGTTACCGCAATCCCATCATCACCGAAAAAGATCTGGTGATAGCCATCTCTCAGTCTGGCGAAACTGCCGATACCATGGCCGCTATTGAGCTGGCTAAAGAAAAAGGGGCTACCATATTTGGGATTTGTAACGTGGTTGGCGCATCCATCCCTCGTACCACACATGCAGGTGTGTATACCCATGCCGGTCCCGAAATTGGTGTGGCATCAACCAAGGCATTTACCGCCCAGGTGAGCGTATTAACCCTCATAGCGTTTTATATTGCCCAGCAGCGTGGTAAAATTACCCAAAGCAAACTGGTTGAATATTTAACCGAGCTAAATCAGATTCCGCAATTGGTAGAAGAGGCGTTGAAATGCAATGATCACGTGATCAAAATTGCAGCCAAGTTTAAGGATAGTACCAATTGTCTGTTCCTGGGTAGGGGGAGCTCATTCCCTGTTGCATTGGAGGGGGCTTTAAAGCTTAAAGAGATCTCTTACATTCATGCCGAAGGTTATCCTGCAGCTGAAATGAAGCACGGCCCTATCGCCCTGATCGATGATGATATGCCGGTTGTGGTAATTGCAACCCAAAGTTCATCTTACGAAAAAGTAATTAGCAATATACAGGAAGTAAAAGCCCGCAAAGGCCACGTTATAGCTATTGTTACCGAAGGTGACACCGAAGTACGTGCCATGGCCGATTACGTGATCGAGATCCCGCAAACCCACGAAGCTTTTGTACCGCTGATAGCAACTATTCCGCTACAATTGCTGGCCTACCACATAGCCGTAATGCGCGGCTGTAACGTAGATCAGCCAAGGAATTTGGCTAAATCGGTAACGGTGGAGTAGTTTGCAGTTTGCAGTTTGCAGTTTGCAGTTTGCAGTTTGCAGTTTTTTTAAATTAGATAAACAAGTTAAGGAAAATTCGATGAATTCCTTAGTTCAATAATTTTAGGTTCAAACACAGAAGGCGATAGGTTTACCTATCGCCTTCTGTGTTTCTATTAGGCATGCTAACTGCAAACTTAAAACTGCCAACTGACTTACGCCGGCATATGTTTCATGGTTTCAGACAGATCAAGCTCAAGGCCCTTGGCTATGGCCATGCCCAGGTTAATATCGGCCCTAAACCAGTGGCAAAGCTGGCGGTTAACTATCAGGTCTTTTTTAGGCCCGTCAATGCCGCTCATTGCGCCAACCACATTTGCAATCAGATCCTGCTTTTGCTGCGCATCCATTAAGCGGTATAATGCACCGGGTTGACTGTAATGATCGTTTTCGCCTTCGGCGTTGCGGTCATACCAATCGCCTACCGAACTGCCAAAATCCCAGGCTGGTTCTTTATAGCTTTGGTCAACCTCAATATCATCAAAGCTGTTAGGGAAATAGTTTGGTGCCGAGCCATGGTTGCCATTAACGGTCATTTGGCCATCTCTTTGATAATTGCTCACCAGGTATGGGCATTTGTTTACGGGGATCTGCTCGTAATTGCCCCCTAAACGGTAGCGGTGCGCATCCGGGTACGATAGGATACGGCCCTGCAGCATTTTATCCGGCGAGTAGCCAACACCATCAATTACGTGTGCCGGGGCAAAGGCAGCTTGTTCAACATGGGCAAAATAATTATCAGGGTTTTCATTCAGTTCCAGTACGCCTACGTCAATCAGCGGGTAATCCGCATGCGGCCATACTTTGGTTAAATCAAATGGGTTAATATGGTATGTTTTGGCATCAGCCTCGGGCATCACCTGTATTTTCATCGCCCATTTTGGGAAATCGCCGTTATCAATATGGGTTAGCAGGTCGTGCTGTGCAAAGTCTGGTGCTTTACCTTTCATTTCAGTTGCTTCGGCGTCGGTAAAGTTTTTAATGCCCTGCAACGTTTTAAAGTGGAACTTAACCCAAAAACGTTCATTGGCAGCGTTAATGAAGGAGAAGGTATGACTGCCAAAGCCATCCATGTGGCGGTAGCCGTATGGTGTACCCCTGTCGCTCATCAAAATGGTTACCTGGTGCAGGCTCTCGGGGTTAAGCGACCAAAAATCCCACATCATGGTAGCGCTTTTGCAGTTGGTATACGGATCGCGCTTTTGAGTGTGTATAAAGTCGCCAAACTTTTTAGGATCTTTTATAAAAAATACGGGGGTGTTGTTACCAACCAGGTCCCAGTTGCCATCCTCGGTATAAAATTTAATAGCAAAACCACGAGGATCGCGTTCGGTATCGGCCGAGCCTTTTTCGCCGCCTACAGTAGAGAAACGCAGGAACAGTTTAGTTTCCTTGCCAATGGCATTGAAAACTTTGGCGCGGGTGTATTTGCTGATATCATGTGTAATGGTCAATTTACCATAAGCGCCCGATCCTTTGGCATGAACAACCCTTTCGGGGATACGCTCGCGGTTAAAGTGGGCCATTTTTTCGTGCAGAATGTAATCCTGCAGCAGTATAGGACCCCGTGGACCGGCGGTTTGTGAGTTTTCGTTCTCCACGTAAGGCCTGCCAGATGCAGTAGTAAGCTTTTTTTTGGTTTCCATAGCAATTGAGTTTTGTAAGTCAAACTTGATGATAATATTCTAATAGAAAAAATCAATAATTGTTATATTTGAATAGAATTTATCTATATGATATGACCATAACACAACTGGAGTATATAGTAGCGGTTGATACTTACCGCAGTTTTGTGGTAGCCGCCGAAAAATGTTTTGTAACCCAGCCGACGCTGAGTATGCAGGTGCAGAAATTGGAGGATACCCTTGGCGTTAAACTGTTTGACCGCAGTAAGCAGCCCGTTACGCCTACCGAAATAGGCATTGAAATAATAACCCAGGCCCGGGTGATGTTATCTGAAAGTGAGAAGATCAAAGAGATCATCACCGATAGGCAAAAGGAGCTATCGGGTGAGTTGAAGGTGGGTATTATACCTACTATATCGCCCTATATTTTACCAAAAATTATTCACGGCTTTATTGAAAAGTATCCGCAGGTAAAACTGATTGTATGGGAGCAAACCACCGAAGAGATTGTGCAACAGTTAAAATTAGGTATGATTGATTGCGGTATCTTATCAACGCCGCTGCACGAAAATAACCTAACCGAGATCCCTGTATTTTACGAAAACTTTGTAGCCTACGTATCAAAAAACAGCAGGCTATCAAAAAAGAAGAGCATTACACCCGATGATATTGATATGGAAGAGATATGGGTGCTGAACGAAGGGCATTGCATGCGCGAACAGGTGCTAAACATTTGCCAGCGACGCAAAACTACTAAAGGCTTTCAGCATTTTGAATACAATACAGGTAGTGTGGAAACCCTGAAACGTATGGTTGACCAAAATAACGGAGCCACCATATTGCCCGAACTTGCCCTTGCCGAACTTACCGAAAAGCAGTTAGATAAAGTACGCTACTTTAAATCGCCGGAACCGGCCCGCGAAGTAAGCATTGTGATACAACGCAATTTTTTAAAACGAAGAATGATCGAGGCCCTGAAAAACGAGATCCTGGAGTTTGTACCTAAGCGGATGAAAAGCAAGAAGAAAAAGGAGTTGATGGATATATAAGCTATATCCGTCAATTAATGACGCCGTTGCTTTCGTTCCTGCCTGTGATGGCTCCATCATGTCATTGCGAGTTGTAAAATCCGGCGGACTGTGAAGGTGAGGATGACGTAAGAACTACCTTCTACACCCTGTCATTCTGATGACAAACATTTTTTACAAAACGTCATGGGGAGTTTCAAAATCCCGCGGACTGTGACGGTGGGGTTAAAGATAATTGTCATTCCCACCTTCACTTTCCGTGGATTTTGAAACTCACAATGACATCGCTTTATTTCGCTATTTTCCCCTCGGAGTTTTTTACCTTGTGTAATAACAATCTTTAGCCGATTACCTTACAACTCAAACTGCCGTGCCAGCAACTTATACGATGTTAACCTGGCTTCAAAACTCTCGCAAATAGTTACGGCCATAATTTCATCAATACCGTAGTCATCGGCCAGCCAGGTTAGCTTCAGTTTAATTTCTGATGGTGTGCCAGTAATTACCCGGTAACGGTTATGCCGGATGCGTTCCTGTTCGTGCGTGGTATAAACCTGGTCTTTAACATCGTCATAACTTAGCGGAACAATGGGGGCACCTTTTTCAAACTGTAAAAACCGGTGGTCCATCACAGCCTGATGCTGTTTTATTTGCTCTTCATCTTCTGAACAAAAAACAAAAATGGCTACGTTAACCTCGGGCTGCGACAGGTCGTCAGATGGTTGAAAGCGTTCGCGGTATAGTTTCACATTTTCAGGGCCGCCATTGGGGTTAATAAAATGGGCGAAAGAAAAACCCATACCAAAGTGCGCCGCAAATAAGCCGCTTTGCCCGCTTGAGCTAAGCAGCCATTGCGCCGGTACCGTTTTAACCTGGGGGATGGCCCTTATTTTGGCACCTATTGTACCCGGCTCATAGGTGTCATGAAAATAGTTATTCAAATCGGCCAGCTGTTCTATAAAATCCTGCTCTTTAAACTGGTTTGATGGGTTTAATACCGAAGCAGTTATCCGGTCTGTACCCGGTGCGCGGCCCATGCCCAGGTCAATTCTACCTGGAAACAGTGCTTCCAGCATCCTGAAGTTTTCGGCAACTTTTAAAGTGCTGTGGTTGGGCATCATAATGCCGCCAGAGCCTACCCGTATATGTTTGGTTTGCCCGGCCAGGTGGGCTATCAATACTTCGGGAGTAGAGCCGGCTAAAATGCCGGTATTATGGTGTTCGGATACCCAGTAACGGGTGTATCCCAATTCGTCGGCAAGTTTGGCCAGTTGAATAGTTTCCTGAACGGCAAGCTCCGCAGTAGCCCCTTTTCTTATCGGCGACTGGTCAAGCACGCTCAGTCGGATCTTTTTTGTACTCATATTAATATAACAACACAAAAATAAACATAGGGTTGCCGCTAACCGGGTGCTTTAATTTTTATGGCTTTGCGATTACTATTGATTGCGGGTGGAGATTTGAGATATTTATGCCTTTCAATCTGAAATCCGGGTATCCAAAAAATATTTCTTTGTTCTGTGCAACGTTGCAAAACAACCTGCGTCTATTAACCTGAAGCTTAACGCAATTGGAAGCAATATTTATAGATAAACATTACAGCCTGGTGGCGGAGTGCAAACAGGGAAGTAAAAAAGCTTCCTATGAGCTGTACCGTTTATATTCAAAAGCGATGTTGAACGTGGCCTTTAGGATAGTGGGCAATATTGGCGAAGCCGAAGATGTTTTGCAGGAAGCTTTCCTTGATGCTTTTAACAAGCTAAAGGATTTTAGGCAGGAAACTACTTTTGGCCTATGGCTTAAACAAATTGTGGTTAACCGCAGCATAAACTTATTGCGCAAACGTAAGCTGGAGTGGATTGAATTGGAAGGCGACCACCTGGAAAACATCCCGGATGAGGAAAGCGCCGATGAGGATGATGTGCAGTACCAGGTAGCATTGGTTAAAGAAGCTATGAAACAACTACCGGATGGTTACCGGGTTGTATTATCGCTTTACCTGCTGGAAGGTTACGATCACGAAGAAATAGGACAGATTTTAAATATATCAGAAAACACATCAAGAACCCAGTTCTTGAGAGCTAAAAGAAAACTAATGGAAATTTTAAGCAGAAAGGGAAAAGTGTCATGAGCAAGCGATTTGAAGATTTCATGAAAAATAATCACGATGAATTTGACGAGATCGAGCCATCGGCAGATCTGTGGGGCAAAATAGAAGCGCGTTTAACGCTGCTGGAGGAAGAGCCAAAAAAGCGCGAAGCAAAAACCTTTTCGCTGGCCTTCGTATTAAAAGTAGCCGCATCGGTCATCATCGTAATGGGGATAGGTTTCGGCTTGTATATTCAAAGCCAAAAAAGAGCAAAAAACGTTAACCTGGCTGCTATTAACCCCGAGTACGCCAAACAACAGGTTCACTACGCTTCGCTTGTTGAATCGCAGTTAAACGAGCTTAAAACCGCCTCAAAAGGCGATCCGCAATTGTACAAGGAGTTTACTTCGGAAATTGCCAAAATGGACTCTACCTACAAAAAACTCAATAATGATTTAGCCACCAGCCCTAACCAGGAGGATGTTTTACGTGCAATGATCCGGAACTTGCAAATACAAACAGATGTGCTAAGTCAGCAATTAAATGTTATAGAGCAGTTTAACGAAACAAAGAACAACAACAAGGAAGATGAAATCAAAAATATTTAACCCGTTCCTGCTTGCTTTAACGGTTTTATTAACCGTTGGCCTGGCAGGGTCGGCACAGCAAAAAAAGCCCGTTAAACCGGCTAAGCCTGTTGCCCCAAAAGTTGCCACATCAGATAATGATGATGATGACTCCGGCGTGGATTCGAAGGATTATCAGCTTAAGATGAAAGAGCTGCAAACCAAAATGCACGATTTGCAGGTAAAGATGAACAGCCTTAACAAACAGCGTTTCAATAAAAACATGAAAACGCAAATGAAAACGCTGAGCAAAAACTTTAAGCATTTTGATAAAAACTTCAGCTACAACTTTGATAGCTTCAAAAACTTTAGCTATAAATTTAATGATAGCATGGTAAATTTTGCTTTTAAGTTTGATAAGCTGGCCCCTATGATAGCTTACGGCTTTAAGGATTTTGATAACAACTTCAATTTTAGCTATGATACCGATGGTAATGACGCCGGCAACAATGCAAAAAGCCAGGATTTGGTTGAAAAAACCAAAACATATAGCAAAACTTATACAGTTGATGCTAATGATGTGATCAATATTGACAACAAATTTGGCAAGATCACCGTAAATACCTGGGCTAAAAACGAAGTGAAAGTTGATGTAGCTATAAGAGTAGGTACAAGTAATGGCGATAAAGCCCAAAAGATGTTAGATAACGTGGTGATCCGCGATAGTAAGGACGGCAACGGGGTTTACTTTAAAACCGAGATCAGTTCTGGCGATAATAGCGGCTCATGGTCGAACATATTTGGTGGTGGCAATAGCTCAACCCGCAGTATAGAGATTAATTATACCGTGTATATGCCGGCTAAAAACCCGCTAACCATCAGTAATAAATATGGCGCTACGGACTTGCCAGATCTTGGTGGTAAATTAATTATTACCAATTCATATGGGAGCCTGTTGGCCAAAACTTTAAGCAGCCCGGGTAGCCAGATCAAAGTTAAATATGGCAACGCCAAAATTGGTTTTCTTAATGGCGGCGACCTGGATGTAGCCTTTGGCAGCCTTGACCTTGGCGATTGCGATAAGCTGAATGCCAAACTAAGCTATAGCTCGGCCAAAATTGGTAAGATCAAAACATCAGGTAATATCAACGTGAAATTTGGTGGCGGTGTTAGCATCGGTGAGTTGGACAGAAATATGAAAAACCTGGCTGTTAACTCATCATACTCCAGCATTAAATTGGGTATGACCGATGAACCCAATGCCGATTTTGATGTAACTGTACGCTATGGCAGCTTTAATTATGGCGATCACGCTGTAAACATCAGCAACAAAACACCTGGTGATGACGAACGGGGTTTTAACCCAACAAAAACCTATAAAGGTCATATTGGTAAAAACGGCGCGGATAAAACCATCACCATCAACTCTAACTTTGGGAGCGTAAAATTCGATTAACCCACATATATTAACCTTTTATGCAAACCCTTATCGGAAACGATAGGGGTTTTGTTATTTTTGGGCAAACTCATCGCTACCCTATGAATTTAGAAATATTTGCCCAGGCCGAATCATGGATCTCCCTGCTTACTTTAACCGTGTTAGAGATAGTTTTGGGCATAGATAATATTGTGTTTATCTCTATCCTATCAGATAAATTACCTGCCAAACAACAAGCCAAAGGCCGGCGTGTGGGTTTGGGCATGGCCATGATCACCCGGGTCTTGCTGCTATTGTCTATTAGTTGGGTGATGACGCTTACCGCAACGTTGTTTAACCTGGCACCTTTGTTTCACGTTACCGACGCGGGCTGGGCAGAAAAATTGGCCATCTCGGGCCGCGACCTGATCCTGATTATTGGTGGTTTATTCCTGATCTATAAGAGTACTGCCGAAATCCATCATAAAATTGAAGGCGACGAAGAAAATAATGAGAACGTTAAACCGCAGGGCTTCGTAGCCACCATAATCCAAATTATGATATTGGATATCGTATTTTCTTTAGATTCGGTGATCACAGCGGTGGGTATGGCCAGCCATGTGGAAATCATGATCCTGGCGGTTGTAATAGCTGTAGGTATTATGATGTGGGCATCCAACAGCGTAGCTGGTTTTGTAAATAAGCACCCAACGGTAAAGATGCTCGCCCTGTCTTTCCTGCTGCTGATAGGTGTATCCCTGCTGGCCGAAGCTTTTGAGCAACATATCCCTAAAGGATACATTTATTTTGCGATGGCATTTTCGGTACTGGTAGAGCTGCTGAATTTAAAAATGAAAGCGGGAAAAGGGAAAAGGAAAAGAGTCAAGAGTTAAGAGTCAAGAGTTAAGACGAAAAAGGGGAAATAACAACAACCATGAAATATAAGATTGTTTTGCTGCTGTTTGCTATGGTTTTAGGGTCTTTTGCGTTTGCCCAACAAAAGGAACCCAAAAACATCATATTGGATACTGATATAGGTCCTGATTATGACGATGTAGGAGCAATCGCTATTTTACACGCGTTGGCAGATCAGGGCGAATGCAGGATCCTTGCAACCATGGCCAGTAATAAACACAGGCTTGCCGCACCCGCATTGAGTGTACTGAATACCTATTTTAAAAAGCCCGATGTTCCTATTGGTGTGGTAAGAGGCGATGCCGTTAATTTACCTTCCTGGCAAAAATGGGATTCTTTGATTGTTGCCCGGTATCCCCACAAAATTAAAAATAACGATGATGCCCAGGATGCGACCACGCTATACAGGAAGATACTTGCGGCACAACCCGATCAAAGTGTAACTATTGTTACCATCGGTTTTATGACTAATATGGCTAACCTGCTTCAATCCAAACCGGATAATATATCCCCGTTAAATGGCACCGCGTTGATCAGGAAAAAAGTAAAGCTTTTAGTGAGTATGGCTGGGTGCTTTAACAATGAAATTGGGACGTTTAAGGAGTTTAATATCAAAAAAGATTCCCTTTCATCAAAAATAGCATTTGACAATTGGCCCTCCCCCATTATTCTTAGCGGATTTGAGATCGGCGCAAAAATCCACACAGGTTTGCAGATTGTAACAGATCAATCTATTGTTGACTCACCGGTTAAAGATGTATTTCAAAAAAGTATTCTGCTTGACCCTAACGACGCAAAGGGAAGAATGAGCTGGGACGAAACCGCCGTGCTGGTTGCAGTGCGGGGTTATGAAAAATATTTTAACGTTGTACAAGGCAAAATGATAGCTAACATCGATGGCAGCAACTCCTGGGATAAAAATGGAACCAAAGACTACTATTTAGTCTCAAAAATGCCTGTTCCCGAAATAGAGGAAGTTTTAAATACGCTGATTATGCACCAGCCCAAAACAGCACAGTAATTCCTGCCGATATTATATCGCAAACTGTATGAAATGATGGATAGAAAACGCATCGCCGCACCAATATGTTAGTGTGGCAATGCGTTTTAGTCAGTTATCCTTAATTCAAAAAATCCCATCGTCTAAAAGTCACTCGTCCCAAAAGTCCCCAAGTCACTCAACGAAAATCCAAATCGCCCACGTAAACAGCTCCGCTGGCATCTTTTTTCATTTGCAGTACAATTATCTCCTTTTTTTCCTGCGGAGTGCCGTAATGGGTAAATAGTTCGGCCATAATGGTGGTTGGCCCGGCTATGGTTACCTGGCTATTGCCGTAATAGTTGATCTCTATTTTGTAAGTGCCTTTGATAGCCTTTTTCAGCATAAACTGCTCCGGACCGAAACCACGGGTCATATCGTGCGAATTGCGGCCGCCAATGGCGGTAAAACGGTGCCCGTAGTAGCATTTCTCGTTGGCCGGGTCGGTAACCCAAAGGTCAATATCGGTATTATTCATGTTCCAGTCCATCACAATGCGTATGTCTGTAGGCAGGGGTTTAATGAGGTCTTTATCGATATTTTTGAGGTTGAGTTTACCTTTATTAAGGGCTATGATGCGGTTGATTTCGGGCAGGAAGATCTCCTGGATGCCCGCGTACAATCCATCGGCCTCGTTAGTATAGCTTTTGATCATGGCGCTGTACAATACATCAAGTGCCTGTTGATGCTGGCCGGCATCGTCCAAAGCCAAACCATAATCGCGGTAGCTTTGCGGGTCAAGCGGCCGTAATTGGGTCACTTTCCTGAATACGTAAACTTCGGCGGGATAATCTTCCAGCTGTTTAAACTTATAGCCAAGCATTTTGTATAGCTCATAGCTTTCGAGGTCAAGCTCGGCCAGGTTGCTCAGCACGCGGATGCCCAATTCTTTATTGCCTGTTTTTATAAAATAGTCGGCCACGTCAAAGTAATACAGCGGATTGCTGCTAAAGGAGGCGCGCAGATCGAGGTATTTTTGGTATTGTACCGCTTTATCAGTTTGGCGGATGGCGCGTAAATAGTCGGCATCTGGTTTTTGATAAGTAACGCTGATGCCGCTGTTGGTTGCCCCTTGTTGGGTCCGAACCGTATCTGCACGCGAAGCACTGCTATTTTTGGTGGTAATAATAACTACTCCGTTGGCCGCGCGTGAACCATATACGGCGCTTGCACTTGCGTCCTTTAATACCTGGACGCCCTTAACATCATTAGGGTTGATATTTGCCGAGTTAGTTACCACCCTGCCATCTACTACATAAAGAGGCTGTACATTATCGGCTACATTGCCAATGCCACGTACCATGACCTGGTTGGCTGACCCAGGGCTGCCTGCGCCAACCCGTACGCCGGCGACTTTTCCTGTAAGGCTTTGCGTAACGGTTGCATTTGAGGAGGTCTCCTTCAATTGATCATCCGGAGTATTTACAGTAGCTACGGATTGGCTCATAGTTTGGTTTTTTACAGATGTGACAGAGCCTAACATTGCCTGTTTCCGTTGTGCGGCATAACCCACAATTACTACCTCGGCAAGCTGGCTGCTATTTGATACCGGCATACTGCGTGGGGCCGAAGGCCTGGCGGGAGCAGTATTCGCGTCACTTACAGGTTCGGCAATCTGCACCTGGGCAACGGTATTGGCAGTTGTTTTATGCGGGATTTTGCTTATCCTGCGTTTGGTTGGTTTAACTACCTGTGCAGGAGTAGGCACCGGTACGGTTGCATCTTCGGGTTTGTGCTCGTTATTCCACCAGTAGTTTAGTTCGGTAAGGATGCTTTTGCTGGTACCCAGGTTATCGCGGGGCATCTGCTGCGCATTATTACTGCCACGTTGTTTAATAATATCATCATATTGAGCCCGGAGTTCGGCAGGTGGTTCAATTTCATATTGCAGGTAATCATTCAACGTTTCTAATACAATAAGTGATGTATTGCGGGTAATGATACCAAAACGCTTACCTAATGATTCAATTTCCTGCCGGTTGGCATCATAGTTAATATCCAGCTCGCTTATTTTTTTCTGCGCCCACAGTTTGGCCACATCCAGGCTATCTACCGCGTTCTGTTGCAGATCGAGCACAACTTTTTTTTCGTAGCTTACCGTGTTGCCATAGCTATATTGCAACACCAGGGTTTGGTTAGGATTGCGCGTAATGCCCGCTACAGAAAAAGTATGCCCAACCGCAACAGGTAGCGAGGGGTAGTTTTCTTCAACCGTATTGCCGGTCTTAATCCCTAAAAAGTGCAGGGGCTGGGTTGTTAAACTTGTCAGCGCTTTTTGGGTGTCATCTTTGGTAAGGTCAATGAGTTCACCGTGGCTTTTCAGGGCGATGAGTTTTAGGTTGCTATAGTCGGCCACTGCTGCCGATGTAATGCAGTAAACAGGTTTGTTGGTTAATTTGATGCCGCCTTCGCCTAAGGTTTGATGGCCATCACTCATCAGCAGAAACTCATCGGCAAGGTATTGAGCTAAATTAAGATTGGCCAGATTGGTGGCCCCATCGTAGGTGATGTGTTCTAAATCGGTTTTTAGCGCGGCCCAATCGCCGTTGTTAATGGTATATGTTTGTTTTTTTAACAAGGTATTGCTAAAAGTAACCAGGGTAATCTGCGCATTGGCTACCTTTTTTAAGTATACATCTAACAGGGCCAATTCCTTCTTGATATCGCGGTTGCTGCCACTCAGTGATGCATCCCAAAGCAAACCGATATGTGTGGGCATGGGCTTGCTAATGCTTTGCTGTTGCAGCGTGGTATTTATAAAATAGTAATATTTATTGCCCATTGCCTGGATCATTACTTCGGCAGCATCCAGTGGTTTGGGTATGGTAAAAGCCACTGAATGATTGGGCACATAATTGTTTTTGCTGATAGTAGCCGCGTAAATATTGCGGTGGTTATCAAACTTAAGATCATCGCTGTTGGTATCATCTGGCACGGGTGCGGTGGCGCTTTGTATTACTGATGCCCTTAGCTGAAAATTTTGAACGGTATCCTGTAAGTTGAGCGGCAGGGTAAATTTAAGGTTGCCATTAGTCGCCAGCGGAATTTCTTCCTCGTACCCGATGATTACTGTACGACTGCTATTGGGATTTATTGGATAAATGCGGGTGCGGAAGGTATTGCCCGCAACCAGCTCCAGCAAACCCGGATCAACCCGCCGGCGTTCTATGGCTTCAAAAGTTACGGCACCTTTGCCCCGGTCTACCGGTACGGCTTCGCGCATGTGACCATTAACATCCAATGCATAGCGGCTTACGCTTACACCATCTTTTAATGGAAAGGTAAGTGTACCCTCCAAAATGCGGCTGGTGGTGTTATAAAAGGTCATCTGCCACGTTGTGCGACTAACATTGCCATAAATAGCCACATCAATTTTTAATTGCCGCAGTTGCACGCCATTATTACTTTTACCATCAACCGTAAGTTGTGGCTGCTGTGCATAAACCAACCGCGCCTGCGTTATCAACATCACGGTAACCAATAAGATCAGAGGTGTAATTTTTTTCATGGATTGCTCATTTACCCCAATAGATGCAGGGGTAATGGAGATTCCATAATTCTTTTTGGACTTTTTATAGCCTGTTTAAAAATAAAGAAATCCGGCTAAACCTCTGAAGTTTTTTGTTCGCTTAGGCTGATGGTACTATGCATTACCTTGTTACCGTTCCACCGGAACGGGTGGAACGCCTGGAACACCCCGAACACCTTTCTGTCTCATTATCAAATATTTAATGTTTTTTAAAAAGAAAAAAGATGGAACACTTTATTCGCTCATCATCAGTAATTTAACCCATAAAAGCCATTATTATTCTGAAAAACTCCCGAATTTTGACAGATTGAGCGCTAAATATTCGCCTCATAGATCATATAAAATATTCTGCAGATTCAGCTTGTGGTTGGTGTTTTCACCAGGGAAATCGCTTTTAAAGATTTGTATAGCAAAAGGTAGCTCCTATGGAGCAAAATACTTGTTCTACAAATAGGTAGCCGCTATGCGGCATTCTTTCATCTTATTAAATAGTCAATGCCGCATAGCGGCTACCTATTGTGCTCATTGAAAGACGTTATCTTATGCCAAAATGTTAAAAGCGATTTCCCTGGTGTTTTCACCGCACCACGCCAATGTTCTCGCAACTACATTTGATATACGAATCACAGAATGCAAGGGAGATTTGGTAATTCTTTTTGGACTTTTTAGATTGTGGGACTTTTGGACGCTATAAGCCATCATTAGAAAGTCTTACGGAGACCATCAAAAAAAAAATCCCCTCTATTCGCAAAGCGAAAAGGGGGGAAATATATTCAGCGATGTTCAAATCAAACACCGTGTTTGGTGCTTTTAAAATCGGGATAGTTTAACTATTAATCCAGCTGAATTTGTACTCAAGCATAGGGTTTTTCATACGGTCGGCTACGCGTAGCAGGCGGGTTGGCAGATTCATGATATAGTCACGGGCTTTTTCACCGGCTTCGTTCAAATCCGGAACGCTTTCAATGTGCCAATCCTCAATCAGTTCTTTCAGGATATCTACATAGTCGATAGCTGTGTAGATGCCTAAACGCTGGGCGGCATCGGTAAAGTGCCCAAAAGTTTGGCCTATTTTTAAGCCTACTTCGCGCAGGAAGTGGGCCGGCATTACAATCTTTTTGCGCATCATATCCTCAAAGGCTATCATGGCTTCGCTTGGATCAACCTCAAATATTTTTTCGATGAAGTATTTATATGCTTTGGCGTGGCGGGCTTCGTCGCCGGCAATTACACCGCACATTTTTGATAGCAGGGTATCGCCGTCTTTTTTAGCCTGCGATGCCACACGCCTGTGCGATACATTGGTAGCCAGCTCCTGGAAGGAGGTGTAGATGAAGTTACGGTACGGATCGGTACCGGTGCCAATATCAAAGCCATCGGCAATAAGGTACTGGGTTGATACTTCCATCATACGCATATTTACGCGGCCAGACAGGTATAAGTATTTGTTAAGCAAATCGCCGTGGCGGTTTTCTTCGGCGGTCCAGTGGCGGGTCCATTTCATCCAGCCGCCATCTTCGTTTTTGCTCACACCATCAACCATGGTTAACCATGATTCGTAGGTGGGCAGGGCTTCTTCGGTAATGGTATCGCCAACTAAAACAGCAATAAGGTCATAGCTTAAACCGGCGGCGCTTTCCTGTAGTTCTTTGATCTCCTGGAAAAAAGAATCCCTTGACGAATCGGGCAAAAAGTCTGATGGTTGCCAAATATTGTCAACCGGCTTCAAAAAATCATACATCTTTTCGAGCATGAATTTTTCAATGTGCCCCATTACTTCTCTTCGTTTTTCTACAAAAAATTCCATATAACCGTATTAGTGAGCAAAGGTAACATTTAAAGCACAATAAAGTTACATCATTTTGCGGGATTATAACCTATTGCGTCTTTCATACACGTTGGTAAATTAAGTATGGAGGGCTTGCCGGTAAATATGGAGAAAGAACTGTTGTAATCCCACATCATTCCGGGGATGTTCAGCCGCTTTAATGCCGCCCTTACAGCTTTAATATATCTGCAACGGCTATCCAAATCGGCGTATTTGTTGTATACCCCATATTCGCCGCAAAGAATGGGCACCGCGTATTTATTACCCCAATCTTTAACTATCTGTAATTTATCATTCACAGAGCGTTCATTGCCATCTTTTTTGTACAATTGGTAGTGCGCCTCTCCTGGTGTTCCTTTTGCCTTTGGGTTAAGGGCTGGAAAATTTTCCGCACTATAAGGAAATGTTACCCCGGTTGTTGCAACCTGGTTGCCAATCCATTCGGCGCCCTGGTGGGTAAAAAAGAAGGGTTCGTAAAAGTGAAAAGTGTAAATGATGTTTTCGTCGGCCAGCCTTACAAAGCGGCTCAGTTCATATATGCTGTTATAATTTGATGCTCCAATAATATAGGTGCGGTTTTTGTCAACTTTACGCAGCGCGGTTACGATGTTATATGCGGCATCTTTCCACACATCGGGGTTCATGTGGGGCGGTTCGTTGTATAACTCAAACAATACTTCATCGGGGCTGGTATACCTGTATCTTTGGGTTATCTTTAGCCATATACTGATAATTTTAGCTGTTTGGGCAGTATAATTGGTGTCATTTAAGTTGCCGTTGTGTAAATCCAAAACCAATTTAAAACCGTACCTATGGCTTTGCTTAACCACTTTATCAATGTTCCTGAATAACTGCGCTGTTAATGTTTGTTCTGTTTCGAGATATGAAAAGGCTATTGGTAGCCTGATGCTTTTGAACCCCAGTTTTTTAAGCAGTTCAAAATCGCTGTCTTTTATAGCGTTTTGGTTAAGCGGTGCTTTATTCCAGGTTTGCTCAAGCCATGAAAAGCTTATCCCGTTATCGAGGCTTTTTGTCCGTTTAAACGCTAATGCCCGTTGGGAGTTTTCTTTTGGACTACTTTTTGCAACAAGGCAATTTATTGTTAAGAATAATAATGTTAACAAAAAGTTTAAAACCTGCGTAAAACGGATAATTTTGTTTTTCGCAGCATTACTAACCCCTACAATTAACACAGGCCTTAATTTTAATTTATAATTCTAAGATAGCGAATAATGTTTGTTCAAATTACAAAAGAAGAATTAATAAAAGAGACCTCAAAAAAAGCGTGGTTCCAAACAAATAACATTGTTTTTACTATTGTTTTTCTTTATCCCCTTTTTGCCATTGTTGACTACATCTACGCTCAGGATATCTGGATCCAGTTGGTGATTGTTCGCATCATAACCTGTTTAATTATTTACGCGCTACACAGTTTTATCCAGTATAAAAAATACGATTACCGGATATTGCTGCACTTATCCATGCTGTTGCTATCGGTTACATCGGCAATACTTTGCAATATTGTGAATGTACAAAGCTTAAATGTTTATTATTCAATTTTTGCAACGGTCATTTTATTCTTTAACCTGCTGGTGTTTTGGGAGCCCATTAACTCCATTATCCAGTTTTTAGCAGCGATTTTGCTGCTTGCTATATTTTTTAACGCACAACATGAATATAACCTTGATATTGTGATTAACAATGGCGGGCAGTTGTTTTTTATTATAGCAGCAATATCATGCCTTATACCTAATACCCGCTATAAGGTGATGCAGCGCGACGTACGGTCACAAATTCTGATTGAGAAATCAAACGATCAGTTAAAGCAACAGAATACCGATATCAATGAAAAAAATAACCTTATTGATATGCAATATGAGCAATTACGTAAGCTTGATGGGCAAAAGAACAGCTTCATTAATATAGCGGGCCATGATCTTAAAAACCTGATAGGCTCTGTTGTGATGAGTAACAATATGATTAAGGAGGAGGACTATCGCTTAAGCAGCGATCAGAAGGAATTTGTGGGGTATATAGCTGAGTCGGCCGAAAAAATGCAGTATATGCTTAATAAGCTGATGGATGTTAAGGAGATTGAATCGCCCGAAATGAAATTTAATATAGAAATTTTTGATGTAAATATTGAGGTGATGCATGTTTTTAAAGGCCTGTATGAAACGGCCCTAATGAAAAACATCCACCTGATTGATAATATTTTAAAATTACCGCTTAACGTAAGGCTTGATAAGGTATTTACCGGGCAGGTGTTTCAAAACCTGTTATCAAACGCTATAAAATTTTCACAAACCAATAATACATTAAAGGTTGTAACCAGTCTTCAGCGTCAGCACTTTGTTTTTGAAATCATTGATGAAGGTATTGCTATAGGCCAGAGTGAATTAGACATGATGTTCAACAAGCTCAAAACCTTGAATGATACATCGGGCGTTACAGAAAGCCGTTTGGGCCTTGGTTTATCTATAGCCAAATTAATGACCCAGGAAATGGGTGGCGAGTTAACCTATCGGAGTGACGAAAACGGCAACTATTTCAGAGTAGAATTTTACGTTATAAATTAATTATTTACAACCAGATGAATAAATTTCTTTCCTTATTAGCTTTTGTATTTATATTGAGTACAGCGTCGAAAGCACAAAACATTGTAACCTTCAAAGCGCTGGGTCATGACGATGATGTAATATACGGAATGAGCGGTGCTAATTCATTTTACTTCAAAATTACCCCGCTTACCGAAATGAACGGCAGCAAGGTGGTTTTATATTTTGAGCCTTCACAGGCTTTGCTGAAAGACCGCTCTTATATCAACGTGGTTATAAATAATAAGCCAGCCTACAGCGGCAGGATGACCAAAGACTCTATTCAGCGGATAGTACTTAATTTAACCCGGGCCGATCTTTCGAACGATAAATTCCTTAAAATACAGATCAAAACCCTGCTTACTATTACCGATGATATATGCCGCGATCTGGATAATCCAGCCATGTGGTTAAAGGTTAAAAACTACTCTTATTTATCGCTCATCCGCAGTAATAAAAACTTTTTTGATAACGTAAATATCAGCAATTGCTTCGATTCAAAAAAAGCGATAGTTTATCCGGCAAACCCAACCCTGCATGACCTTAAGGCTGTAGCCTGGGCCTATGCACGTTTAAAAAAGACGCAAACACGCGATATCATGGTTTATGACGAAACTCATTTACCTGATAGCGTACGCAACTACATTAAAGTAGGCAACATAAGCGCTTTAACTACCAATATGCGCGAGCTGGTAAAAGTTACGCCACAAAACGGACAGGGCTTATTTTACCTGCACAAATCAGTTGTTACCGTAACTGATACCAATACCCGTATGGTTGAAACTAATGGGGTATTAACTGCTATTAAAACCGCTACCCAGGAAAGCTTAGCCAAAGAGGTTTTATTTGTTACCGGTGGTGACGATGCCGGGTACGAAAAGGCTATTACCGCTTTGGGTAATATGAACATACTTAACTCAACTTATGGCGACTACCTGTTAATTGAAAAAGCGCAAAATACATTTTCAAAAACTATTGATGAAAACCGCTCAAAATTATCGCTGAAACAGATAGGGGGCGTAAGCGACTTTTTATCGGGCATTGGCTCACTAAAAAGTGCTTATAGTTTTAAAAACAGTGATTTTAGCTTTACACCCAAAGAAGTTGAAATTCGTTTTGTGGCCAACTACAGTGCTTTAAACCCCGGCGACCGTGGTTTCTTTAACATTTACCTGAATGGATTATTGATAAGCAGCGAAAAACTGGATGGTACCGGTAAACTAAATACCGGTATTACTATTAACCGTTATCAGCATCACAAATACAATACACTTGAAGCCGAATTTAGGTTTTACCCAACAAGTGGCCACTGTAAGGACAGCTTTACCAACTTTTTTGCCGAAGTTGATGTTGACAAATCATACCTGGAATCAAAAAATCCTTTTGTAACCAGTGATTTGAGCTTTTATCAATACCCTGAAGCGTTTAACACCGGAACTACCCGCATAGTGGTAACCAAAGATTACGCTAAATACGCCGCCGGAGCAATGGGAGAGATCATTTATGAGCTAAACAACAACATCAATGCCAACAACTTCCCAGAATTTGTTTACTCTGATGATATTCCTTCAACAGATCTAAAAAAATACAACATCATTGCATTATTATCAAAGGATGATAAATTGCTGAAAGAGTTTAGGGATGCACCTATCAATTTTGAAAAAGATTTCAGGCTGTACAGAACAGATAATAATACGCCGGTATATTCACTGTCAGATACGGTATCGGCCGGCCTGGCTCAAATTTTTTATGGCCGCAGCAACAATGCCACGTTGGTAATTACCGCAACAGGGGTGCATGTGGGCGAAGCATTTTTAGCCGCTTCAAAATCAATTACCGAGCAACTTTCCACCCTGTCAAGCAATGTTTGTATCTCTGATGTTAACTCCAACAAGTACCTGTTTAACATTAATAAATCAAGCGAAAACCTGGAGTACATTGATACCAAAAGTGGTTTAACCCGTTTCTGGGATAGCTACAATCTTTACATACTATTAGGTATATTGATATTAATACTGTTATCATTCCTGTATGTTCGTTCAAGGGTTCAAAAGTCACAGGATCTGTTTAACGATTAGGTTTTAGTAGTAAGTATCAAGTAGTAAGATTTTTAAAATCACGCCATCTACTTGATACTTACTACTTGATGCTTACTACTAACTACTTGATACTAACTACTTGATACTAATAAAGTAACCTATATATAATGAGTATTTCAATTCCTGAACTTTTGGCTAATGACGGATTTATCACACCAGGCGATCAGGTAAAGATTAAAAGTTTTGCAGAAACATCGGGAATGGCCTATGTTAAGATAGCACTTAACTTTGGCTACATTTCCCGCAAAAACTATGAACGCTCATTAAGCAACGCCGGCTATCATTTTGCACAAATAAGAGAAGAGGCATTTGATCCCGAAGTTTTAAAACAGGTTGAACTTAAATTTGCCAATGATCACCTGGCCCTACCGCTGAGGATAGAGAATAACCGGGTGGTAACCTTAATGGCCGACCCTACAGATCAGCTTTTTATAGATTTTATCAGGTTTACTTACGATATGGAGCCCGATATTATCATTGCTTATGATTTGGATATTACCTGGCTGAGCCACAAGCTGCTTGGCGAAAAATATGTTAAAGCAGCAGTATATGAACTTTTACGCCGCGACCCCAAAAGCTCGGCATCAATAACTTTTACCACACCACAGCTTGTAGTTATTTTTAGCCTGCTGGCTATTATAGCTGTAGGGATGGTTTTAAGCTTTAAAAATACATCCATCATACTTAACGTAATTATAAGTTTGTTTTTCCTGGTGGCTATTATATTTAAGCTGTTCCTGGCGCTGGTAGGTTCCCGGTTTGAGTTGCACCAGGCGGTAAGTAAGGAGGAAGTGCGCAACGTTGTTAATGACGAACTACCACCATACACCATACTTTTGCCGGTATATAAAGAAGATAAGCTGATTAAAAAACTCATCTGGAATTTGCAGAGTTTAGATTATCCGCGTGAGTTATTAGATATTAAACTGCTTATTGAGGAAGATGACGATAAAACCTTAAAAGCGGTGCAAAACCTGGATTTTCCTGCTGTTTTTGAAGTGATTGTTGTGCCATTTCATATGCCTAAAACCAAGCCCAAAGCTTGTAACTACGGTTTACACTTTTCAAGAGGAACATTTTTAACCATTTACGATGCCGAGGATATTCCTGATACAGATCAGCTTAAAAAAGTGGTAGCCCTGTTCGCCAAGCTACCAGAGCACTATATCTGTATTCAAAGCGCGCTAAACTACTTTAACCGTAATGAGAACTTTTTGACCCGTATGTTTACGCTGGAGTATTCATACTGGTTTGATTATATGCTGCCCGGACTGGATACCCTGGATATCCCTATTCCATTAGGTGGTACCAGTAACCATTTTAAAATGGATGCGCTGGTTGAACTGGGTGCCTGGGACCCGTTTAACGTAACCGAAGATGCCGATCTTGGCGTTCGCGCTTATGCTAAGGGGTATAAGGTGGCTATTGTAAACTCAACCACTTATGAAGAGGCCAACAATGAACCCTTTAATTGGATCAGGCAGCGCTCAAGGTGGATTAAAGGATATATGCAAACCTGGCTGGTACACATGCGTAACCCGGCAACCCTGTGGCGTAAAGTGGGCTGGAAAGGCTTTTTGGGCTTTAACTTTTTTATTGGCGCCACATCGGCAACGTTTTTAGTGTACCCTTTGTTGCTGGCCATATTTGTTTGTTATGTTGTGTTTGATTTTTCAACCATCCGGTCGTTATTTCCGGATTGGGTTTTATTTATGGCAATATTTAACTTGATGGTGGGTAACATTCTGATGATTTACGTAAACATGATGGCTGTATTTAAGCGCCGCTATTTTGAGCTCATATTGTTTGCCATTGCCAACCCGGTGTACTGGTTAATGCACTCGGCAGCAGCTTATATGGGTTTGTACCAGCTTATTACCAATCCGTTTTACTGGGAAAAAACCAATCATGGTTTAAGTAAAGTTAATAACCCTACAAACGTTGTTAAATAAAAATGAGGATATCAAAAAGTCAATATCTGTTTATAATAACCGCGATGCTTGCCATTTACTACATTGTAATAGGCGTGTATTTAAACCATTTGGGTTATTATAACCGGGAATCTATTTTTTATATTGAGAAGACCAAGATCATTTTTGAAGGCGTAGGCAACCGCATTAAAGTAATGGGCCTTACGGCGCCGCTTTTGCCTTTTTATTGCTCTATTATTTTTAGCTCTGTCAACACTTTCCTGGCACCGGTAATTGCATCTGCCATAGGTACTGCCGGTTTGTTTTACCTCATAGCGGTTTCCATGAGCAGCCGTATTAAAAATGATGACTTTTACCTGTACCTGGTTGTGCTGATGTTCTTTTTTCACCCGGGAATTGTTTACACGGCAACATCGGGCAAGGCCATTTACCTGGTACTTATATTTTTCTTCCTGTTCTTTTTTAACCTGCTTAAATTTTATCGCTCAAATACTACGTTTCACGTTTCGCTGGCCAGTATGTCGTTGGTTACGCTTATTTTTTGCGATTATAAATTTATCTGGCTTAGTTTGTTTTTTGTACCACTGGTACTGGCCATCACATTGCAAAGTTTAAACCTGGGCGAAAAGGAATCTATATTCAGGTTGTTTTTAAGTTTCAACAGCCCGTCATTACGTCGTAAGCTAATCGGTAAAACGTTTGCCATTTATATCATCCTGTTTATATTGCCTATTGCATCTATCATTTGCTATAAGCTGTTAAACTTAACGCACGCCAATGATCTTAACTATTTCATTGAAAGTCCGTACGCTACGTGGACGGTACTGGTTGATAAGCTTAACTACGACATGACCACCGCGGCTACCAATTACCAATTACCCGAGTTATCGATATTGGTATCGGCCAGGGTAATTTATTTTTGCCCGCTCATTTTGGTGGCCATATATCTTTTTCGCGAAAGCACTTACCAGGCATTAACTATTTTAACACCATTTGCTTTTATTGAGTTTTTGCACATTGAATATGATAAGCTTTATCTCACCTATGAGTATTACATGGTGTTTCTTGTGCTGGCTTTGCTATGTTTAATATTTAAAGCGCAAACGGTTAAAAATCAACGGGTGTTTAAAATTATAGTAGCACTTGTAGTGTTGGTGCAGTTTTATACTGGTTTTGACTTTCTGCGTAACTCACTCATCCCCGAAGAAAGAAGTTATATGGCCACGCTGCTTAACCGCACGCCAAATACAGATCAGCATGAAAGTATGGAAATTGCTGATTACATTAACGGCCTCCCCAAAAACTCCCATGTGCTTGTAGACGATGCGGTGGCTTACCCTATTGCCGCGTTTACCAACAATATCAAGCAACTGACCTTGCCCTACCAGGAATTGTTTTTGAGCGGCATAGAAACACCTTATAAATACGACGATTATATACTGATTGCCACGGCTAAAAACCCTTTTACGGGTTACACCCAGCTAAACAACAGGTATATTCCACTTATTCGTATTGTAAACAGTGGGATAAACTACAAACGCGTTTACGAAACAGATAACTGGGTGCTTTACAAAATCATCAGTATTCAGTAAACGCCAAATTTGAACTTTAACTATTAACTGTTCTATAACTAAATGTCAACCTGCCCCAGTGGCAGGTTTTTTCTTTTTGGGGATGGTAGGTAAGTAAATTTAGCTTTGGATATTTCCATCACCTTCTACCTTAAACCCCGGCTTACTGTATCCCTCGGGCACATACCCATCAGGGATCTGGATATGATTACCATCCCTCAACGAGGTGTAGTGCGGCGACATGATCTCTACCCCAGCCTCGTTAAATTTATCCTGTATGTTTTGATGTAAGCGGGAGTAAACCGCAGCCATTTGGTTTGATAACGCGGTGTAGGCGTTTAGCTGGTAGCTCACGTTAAAATCGTTAAGGGCCGTTTGCAGTACAAAGGGTTTTTTATCGGTCATGATGCCTTCGGTGGCTTCGGCGGCGCTGATGAGCAGGTTATGGATAGTTTGCCAGGGTACATCGTAGCCAATGGTTACCGTGGTGTTTAATACCAGGCCCATGGTTTTGGCAACGGTGCTGTAATTAACGGTGTGCCCGCTCAATATAGTGGCATTGGGTATGGTTATATCTTCGTTTTTTATAGTGCGAAGGCGGGTAACCAGCAGATTTTTTTCTACCACATCGCCGCTTACTTCGCCCACTTTTATACGGTCGCCAATTTTATAGGGGCGCATATAGGTAAGTACAATGCCCGATACCATATTTGATATGGCCGATGATGATCCCAAAGAGAACAGTACGCCCAAAAACACGGTTACCCCCTGGAAAATTTTAGAGTCGGACCCCGGCAGGTAAGGAAAAACCACCACAAACATAAACGCGAAGAGCAGCACCCTGATGATATTGTAGGTAGGCATGGCCCACTCGGCATAAAAGCCATTGATGCTGATAGCACCCTGTGCAATTTCGTTAGCAATAAATTTTACCAGTTTAACAATGTACCGTGTAACAAGGTAAATAACGGCTATGGTAAGCAGGTTGGGAATGTAGTTAACTATGGCAAGTAAAATGCTTTTAAACGGTGTTACAATATAGCCCAGTAATAAATTGGCAATGGGCTTTGAGGATGGAAAAATAAAGAACAACACAGGCAGCGCCATGTAAACCAGTAAAATGATGAGTATAAAGCGCCCAATACGCAATAACCCGGTAATAAGCGGAAGCAGCCGATGCGCATACACCACAGGTGCGCCCTGGGCGGCTAATTTATCCATCCGTGCTTCCCAGGCCCTGAGGAGCTTTAGTTTAACCCACCTGGCGGCTTTATTTAAGGCCCAGATTAAAATGATAAGCAGGATAACAACCGCGGTGGCCTCTAAAATATTAATGGTTACCTGTTGGGTGCTGTTGTTAGCAAAATAATTGCCCAGTTTGGTTTTCAGGATATTTAAATAACTGGCGGCAAGTTGCTGGCGGTTAACTTCCGAGAACCGGGCATCCTGGTTATTAACCGCCATGATGATCTGCGATTTGTAAGTGATAACCGACAGGTTGGAATCATTGCTGAGCCTGAGCGAATCTTTATTGAAATCAATGCTGTTGATAAGCCCCTCTATGCGTTTGGTTACAACCTCGGCACGTTCATGGGCTTCAAAAAGACCCTGCCCGGTGTAAAATTTAAAAAGGGTATCCTTGTTAATAATTACCGGCTGGCCCTGCAGGCTAATAGGGTTTTGGGCGTAAGTGGCAAATGATAAAATTAAAAGCAGGATAAGGAGGCAATAATTTTTACGCATAACAGGTAAATTTTCTGTTAAAGCTATAAATTATATTAACTAATACCTAACCTTCCTGCACCAGGTCGGTACCAAAGCGACCGGCCACATCGGCAAACAGATCGTTCAGGATAGACTCGATGGTAAGCGAGTTTACATCATCAACATAATGCTCGTTACGGGTTATCTTTAGCTCGTGGCCATCAACCTCCAGGTTAAACAATGGGCCCTCATACAAATCCAGCTGACTGATCTCCAACACATCATCTTTACCGCTGATGGTGAAATTGATATCACTTTGCCTGCGCTCGTGAAAAAGCTCATTAAGCTTATGCTGCAAAATGTTAAACAACTCGTGGATATGGATGGGGGTATACAGTGTTATAATTTTCATGGTAATACATTTGTATTGTTTAATATTACAAAGCAATTTTGTTATTGTTTTGTTGTTGATGTCATTGCGAGGCACGAAGCAATCGCGAACTGTGCAAGTCCGCCCTGTAAAGTTTGCGATTGCTTCGTGCCTCACAATGACATATAATTAATGTCACTGGCTTATGAATTACAAATTACTTGGCCGTTCCGGCCTTAAAGTTTCTGAACTGTGCCTGGGCACTATGGGTTTTGGTACCGAAGCTGGCTGGGGGGCAGATAAGCAAACCAGCTTTGATATTATGGATGCTTACGCCAACGCGGGTGGCAACTTCCTTGATACTGCCAACATCTATAAACTGGGCACCAGCGAAAAGATCATTGGCGATTATATGGCACACCATGATCGTGATTATTTTGTACTGGCTACCAAATACACTTTAAAGGATAATGTAACCAACCCTAACGCATCGGGCAATAATCGTAAAAATATGATGCGCAGTGTTGAGGAAAGTTTAAAGCGCCTTAAAACTGATTTTATTGACGTGCTTTACCTGCACATCTGGGATAACATTACCCCAATAGATGAAGTGCTGCGTGCCATGGACGACCTGATTAAACAGGGCAAAATAACTTATGCCGCCATTAGCGATACCCCGGCCTGGGTTGTAGCGAAAGGAAATACTTTGGCCGAACTAATGGGCTGGAGCCAGTTCATTGCTTTACAGGTAGAGTACAGCCTGCTGGCCCGTACCGCCGAACGTGAGCTAATCCCGATGGCTAAACACTTTGGTATGACGGTTACACCATGGGCACCCTTGGCGGGCGGCGCGCTTACCGGTAAATATTTAAAAGGCGATAAAGGCCGTATAAAACCCGAAAGCAAAAGATTGGACGCCCGCAGCGAAGCCATTACCAAAGTTGTAATGGAGATAGCAGCCGAGCTTGGCGTAAGCGAAAGCCACGTGGCCTTGAACTGGACACGGCAACAGTATTTTTCCTGCATCCCTATTGTTGGTGCTACCAAGGTAGATCAGCTAATGGATAACCTTAAAACAGTTGAAAGCACCTTAACTGCCGATCAAATGAAACGCTTAAGCGATGCCAGCGCCATAGAATTAGGTTTCCCGGGTGATTTTTTTAATGAGGAAGCTGTAAAAAATAACAGTTTCGGCGGCTTTTATGATAGGGTCGAGAAAAGATAACTCCACTTTACCTACCGTGTGGACACATCTTTTTTATTAAAGAAAAATGTCATTTCGAACGAGCCTGGGGAGGTAAAAGCGGGGTTGCGAGGAGAAATCTTATACGCCTCACATGGCCGATTGTCCACCTTTATAAGATTTCTCCTCACCTCCGGCGCGCAATTCCCTTCAGGTTCGTTCGAAATGACAACGTTTTTGTTTAGTGATACGATTCTAAAAGATGTATCCATACTGTAGCCTCCCTTACCTCTATTCATTCAAGTTAAAATACCAACTAATTGCATTGCAGCTTTTACTCAAATCGTTTTAAATAAGCTGGACTAACCAATTCGCCATACAAAATATATGCGGGCTCGCTAACGCTAAACCATGGATCTTCCTGGTATTGCAGTAATTGGATGCTTTGGGCGGGCATATAGCTTTGCGCCAGCAGGAATTTCTTTTGGTGTTGGGCATTTTCCACCACGTTCATCACTATAAAACAATGCCCCGGCGAACCTCCTTTAATGAATATATCCCCGGTTTTTAAGGTAGCCGGGTTTTGAACAGGTTTTAATTCTTTTTGGAGCGATAGGGTTCCCGCGTAACTAAACACCAGGGTCATGTATCGCATAAAATTGGGGTAGCTGTAGTCTCTTTTTGCTTTTAAAACCCAATGATCATTGTTGTAACGGTAGCCATCGGCATAATGCGTAAAATCGCACTTAAAACCGCTGGTAAAGTTAAAGGAGATGGCATTGTAATTCTTTTGAGCATACAGGTATTCGCCGCGTAAACGCATTACGGCATCGGCACATTGCTGCAAATCGTAATTGCCTACGCTCACGTCCAGAATGCCGGCCGTATATGATTCGGTGCGGGCCACCTTACCCTGGTAAGTTAAACATTGCGATCCGTAAGGTTTTAAGGGTATGGCCTGTAGCCAGGCCGCAAAACTACCCGGCGTTGCGGAGCTTTGTTTATATCCTGCTGGTGCTTTAAAACGGCTTACCACATTATCTGTTTTAGCCGGACTGGTCCACAACAAAGACGCTATCAGCAGTAAAAAAACTTTCATAACGTTTTCGCTTTTTTTAATTGTTGATAAGGGTTAAATGGCACCGGCAAGCCATCAAACAGCTTAAATGCCGAAAAATGCAAATGTGTAGGCGAGCGCTTTTTATAGGCGTTATAGCCGGTACGACCAACCTCTGCAATTTTGTCGCCTGGCTTTATTTCTTGACCTGGATGTACAAATATCTTACTGTTATGGGCGTAATAGGTAATGATCCCTGATCTAAAAGAATCTGATTTTTGATTCCCACTGGGATGATAACCATAAACAAAATGGTATATCCAGATATACTTTCCACCGCGTAGATCGCTATCAGTTTGCCAGGTGTCACTGCAGGCAATCACAATCCCGTGATCTACAGCAAGCACATCTACGGGCTTATGACTACGGTCGTCAATACAGTCCTGGTTTTTATCGTTTATAAAAATATCGTGAGCCGGATGTGCACCATGTTTGTTGCCATCAAGGTAACGATAGCCTTTATCAGAATAGCCATCTCCGTTGCCACCAATAGCATGGTAATTGTATCCTTTTAAGGGAAATACCCAAGCATCACCTAACTGATCTGTCTGGCTGCGCACAAAAAGCCAATGGTTAATGTAATGAAGCAGTAGCTTAAATTCCTTTTGCGCTTCTGCCTTTTTTATATTGCCATTTAAAACAGCATCGTTGAACTTATTGAAGCGCTGGTAAGCGTCAAGTGTATCGCTATTTTGCAGGCGCGGATAACTATCTGCAGAAGGTTGATTGTAAATTGGATTGCTTGCAAGGCGCACATTTATGTTCCATGGATTGCGGGCTACCGTTTTAAGTTTCCTTTCGGGATGCAACACCAAAGCCATATAGGCCATAGTATCTATTTCAGAGGTAAAGCAGCTTGTTAGCTTGTAGCTCAATGCCGTGGTATCATGCGTTTGTGCAAAAACGCCGTCAATGTTTAGCAGCAATGTTACAAGCAGTACAATTTTTCGCATAAGGTTTATTCTGATCCGGGAAGTACTATAACTCAATAAGCATCAAAATATTATCCCTCAATCTTAATATCATATTTAGCCAGTAATCCGGGTAAGCCGTGCAGGCTGAACATGGCTTTTTTGATCATGTTATCATCCGGATCGATAATGAAATTGTAGCTGCTGCGCAAGTCGGCTCCTTTTAATATGGTGCGACTGAAGAACGCCCGGTTAAGGTTACAGTTGATGAATTTGGCCTCGGTAAGGTCGGCTTCGGTAAGGTCTGTCTCGGACATGGAGCAGTCATTGAAGCGGGCCTTTTTATTTTTCTTTTTATAAAAGATGGCATTATCCAGTATGCAATGCTCAAAATGCACCTCGAACAGAAAATCACGTGCTTTACTAAAATTTAGCCCGCTTAGTTTGCAGTGTTTAAATACAATATTTTGAAAGCCCGCGTCACCGGCATCGGCAAGGGCCAGGTTGCAGCCGTCGAAAATGCAATCGATAAATACAACACCATTCAAATTGGCCCCGCTTAAATCGCAGGAAATAAATTTGCAATTTTCATAGGTACGGTTGCGGCCGCTGATTTGCGTAGCAGGGGTTTTGGTAAAAGTTTCGTCCTCGAAAAGCATTTTTTAGTATCAAGTAGTTAGTATCAAGTATCAAGATTTTTGGGGAGGGAATCAAGGTTGATTTGTCCACAATAGCTTTTTTCTGTAGAGACGCAAATATGCGTCTCTACAGAAAAAATACCCAGTTTTCAGTACTTGCGACTTGATACTAACTACTTGCTACTAAACTAAAGTGTAAGCTTCAACAACGGGATTCGCTTCAGGATTTTTACCAGGATAAAGGCAAGGCTTAGGGCTGTCAGCATTTTAATAGGAATAACCCACAACAGGCTCAGCGTGCCGAAGCTGGTATTTAAAAATCCTTTACCAAAAACAAGTTGCATGCACAGCACATGTAATATGTAAATGCCGTAGCTTTCCTTGCTGATGTTGTTAACCAATATTTTCCACCATTGCTGTTTAGTGTCGAAGGGATAGTTTTTCATAAACAGGAACAAGCCCGCTATGGCAAAAGGGATTTCGGGGGTAAGGTCGCTTTCAATCAGATCTGTAGCATGTTTGAAATGGTACACCTGCAATAAAATGATGCCTGCTATTGATGTGATAAAAGCTATTACAGACAGCGTATACAATGTATACAACGTTTTTTTTGAGAAGGAGAAGTTTTTTAAATAGTAACCCAATACAAAATAACCGATATAGCCCGTAAAAACATGTAACTCGATGTTGTTGGCGGTTTCAAAAGATATATCTATGATCCCCAAAACACAGTTGGCAATAAACCAAATCGCAATAAAATACAATACCTGGCTTTCGGTTGCCGACCGGATAAAAAGGTTAATAATAGGGTAAGCCAGGTAAATCCCCGTCATCATATATAAAAACCAAAAATGGAATACCAGCGGCACGCTATAAAAAGCCTTTAAATAGTACACAAAGCTGGCACTGGGGTAGGTTTTATCAAAATAATGATAAAACACCATATAAAAAGCGCTCCAGAATACCAGCGGAATAACCAGTTTGGACAGGCGTTTGGTAAACAACTCCTTAATGGTGACATCTTTAGCCGGATTGAGCAACAAACTGCCGCTCAGCAAAACAAACATGGGCACGCAAAAACGGCAAAGACCATTATAAAACGCGGCAGATAGCCAGTCGTTTTGAGGGATATGGCCGTACTGAGCAGCCGGATCAGCAGCATTATGGAGGGTGATCACCGCTACAGTTGCCAGCGCCCGCAAAAAGTCTGCATAAAATAAATGCGGTTTTGATTGGGTATTGCCGGTTGCAGCGGTTAACGACATAAAGCGCAAGATAGGAGTTTTTGGACCTTGGGGACGAAAAGACTGTGAGACTTTTGGACTATAGGACTGCGAGGTTTTGGAGATAGGTTTTGGAGCGAGGAGACAACTTGTTATCAATCTATAATCTAAAAGTCTCACCATAAGGGCAAACGCATCTAATTGGGTTAACATAACTTAACACATTCCAGATATTAATTTATAATAAACTGACAATCAATATTTTATATTTTAACAGGGTTAGCATTAAACTGGCGTATTGCGCAATTTAAGCGCATCCCAATATTTTGCCTGTTGTTTGCCAATACAAGCCCCTTCAACACTTGGATGATTTAACCAGCACCACGCAATAAAAACAAGGTATCGTTTGATGCTTATGTCTTCCCGACGCCATAAGCTTATCCCGTTAGCCATTATTAAATAACAGCTTATCGCCGTTAACTATTTAGATGCGTTTGCCTTGGTCTCACAGTCCGATAGTCCCATCATCCAAAAAGTCTCATAGTCCTATCGTCCCAAAGTCGTATATTGGTCAATATATGAGCCAGGCCACCACTATCGATCAGATCATTCAGCAATTGGAAGCCATTATTGCCGACGCTATTGCAACGGGCAGCCGGGCGGGTTATTTTGCTGCCTTATACCATAAGGTTACCTGCAAGGTAAAGGAAGGCATCGTTAATGGCGAGTTTGAAAACGGCCCAAGGATGGAGCAACTGGATGTTACATTTGCCAGCCGGTACATTACAGCCTATAACCAATGGCAGCAAAAACAGCAACCTTCCGCATCGTGGCAATTGGCGTTTGATATTTTTAATAAGCCTTCAAAAATGGTATTGCAGCACCTACTGATAGGTATGAACGCGCATATCAATCTCGATTTGGGTGTTGCCGTTGTAGAAACCGCGCGTGCTTTTAACCAACCGCTTGCCGAAGTACATAAAGATTTTAATGCCATCAACACCATCCTTTCGGCACTTACTTACGAGGTGATCAACGAGCTTGACCAGGTATCGCCCCTGTTATCATTGGCAGGTTTGCACGCGCAAAACAATTCTATCCTTATCCAGTTTGCGCTTAGTAATGCCCGGGATGGGGCCTGGGCTTTTGCAGAAGATATTGATAGCCGAAACGGGAAGGACTACATTAATTCGATATCGAGCCGCGATGCCGATATCAATAAACTGGGGAAGGGTATTGTTTACCCGGTGGGCCTGCTCAGCTTTACTGTTTGGGTAATTCATTTGTTTGAATGGCGCAACCCATCTAAAATAACCAAAGTTTTGAGCGAGTATAAGAAGGCTTATTTGAAGGTGAATTGATTGGATAAAAGATTTTTGGACAAAGGAGTAAGAACGCGAGATCTAAGGATTTTAGAGAAGGATCTTCGGACAAAGGAGCAAGCCCTTTCTAATAGCCTTTTACTCCAAAAGTCTTTGTCCTGTTATTTGTCAATCCTTAACCCCAAAAAGTCCTTACTCCTTTGTCCTAAAATCGTTTGTCTAAAAAAGCTATCTTTGCAGCACAATGCAATTAACAGGCGAAACAACACAGGTATGGGAAAAGGGCTATAATAACTATGGTCCGTGGTTGAAGGAAAAATACAAAGGTCACCGTGTGTTTAAAGTTATTGTTGATGGCGGCTTTACCTGCCCCAATCGCGATGGCTCAAAAGGTTATGGCGGTTGTACCTATTGCAATGTTGATTCGTTTACGCCATCGGTAAGTCGTAACGCGCCTACTATTAAGCAGCAGGTGATGGAAGGCATGGGGCGTGCCCGTAAAGGCAATAAAGCCGATAAGTTCATTATCTATTTTCAGCCCAATACCAATACTTACGCGCCGGCGCATTATTTAAAAATGATGTATGATGAGGCTTTAAGCTATGGCACAGAAGATATTGTTGGTTTAAGTGTCGGCACCCGCCCCGATTGTATCGATGCCGAAAAAATCGCGCTGTTAGAAAGCTATACCGACCGCTTTGACGTTGACCTGGAAATGGGTATGGAATCCATTTACGATGAAACCCTTAGCCAGATTAACCGGGGCTGCAGTCACCAGGAATTGGTAAACGCCCTTAAACTGGTTGAAAACAGCAAGCTTGATATTTGTGTGCACACCATTTTTGGTTTCCCCTGGGAAACGCATGATATGATGCTGAAGTATGCCGACGAGATCAACCGTTTCCCGCAGATAAAATTTGTGAAATTTCACCACCTGCATATTGTTGAAGGATCGGTAATGGGCGTTAAATACAAACGTGAACCTTTCAAGCTATTTGGTATTGATGAGTATGCCGACTTTTTATGCGAACTACTACCTCGCGTTCGCCCGGATATTGTGATCCAGCGCCTCTTCGGCCTCAGCGACCGTGAACTGCTTATTGCACCCAACTGGGGTTTAAAAAAATCAGAGATCCAATATTATATTGATCAACGGATACTGAGCAAAGGCGTAGTACAGGGATCGGCTTTATAAAATTGCTACCGCGAGTTTAGCGTAGCCTAACTCGTGGCCTACCTGATTTAAGTTTTCAACTTAAATTACCTTCGTCGATTACAGCGAGTTAAGTAACTAAAGCTGCATCGCAAACTTATTCCCCATTTAGTACGTTTAACGGCCTTATAACCTTTGGTATTGGTTTTGTTAACTTATGGTTGAAAAAACTGGTTGATTTTTCTAACTTACAATTGTTTTGTCACAACGAGCGCAACAAAATTACATTCCGGCCTTAACCGGCGTACGTGCAATGGCTGCCTACCTGGTGTTCATATCGCACTTTGCCTATGTTTTTGATGAAAAATTTCCTCACTCTGTGCAACGTTTTTTTAACGAGTTCCACATCGGGGTTACTATTTTCTTTGTGCTTTCGGGCTTTTTAATCGCTTTCAGGTATTTCGATAGCTTTAAACTTACTAAGGATTGGTTTAAGCAATACCTTAAAAACCGGGTGGCGCGTATTTACCCCATGTACGCCATTTTAACTATAGGCGCATTTATCGCTTATCATTTTACGCAAAATCCAATAGTTACCGCGGGACAAAACCCGGTGCTTATGTTTTTGATGAACATTGTTTTTTTACGTGGTTTTTTTGATCAGTTTAAGTTTACGGGAGTAGCACAAGGCTGGTCGCTTACGGTTGAGGAGTGTTTTTACTTTTCGGCACCGTTTATTTTCCTTATCGCTACCAAATACAAAAAGTTTTATATCCAGCCCATCGCGGTTACCGGTTTGGGCGTTCTGCTGGTATTAATTTTTAGCCATGTAAACTGGTTCGGCTTTTTTGGCAATTTTACTTTTATGATGCTGTACACCTTTTTAGGAAGGTGTTTTGAGTTTTTTGCCGGGATACAGCTGGCGCTTATCGTTCGTAAACAAAAGCTGGATGGTACAAGCAAAAAGAAATTTACTTACCTGGGCTTTTTCATGATCTTCTTTTGTGTATGGATCATGTCGACGCTAAACATTCCTAAAGAGTACGAGGCTGGTTTGCACAATCCGTGGGGTATTGTTACCAACAATTACCTGCTGGCAATGTCTATCGCGTTGTTTTTTTATGGCTTACTCACCGAAACTACTATTCTCAAAAAGTTTCTGTCTACCCGTTTTGTGGAGCTGCTGGGTAAAAGCTCCTATATATTTTACCTTATCCATCTAGGCTATACGTACAATTTTTTGCACTATGGTTTTAACCGGCTTAATGACTATACTTTTGAACTGTACGATAAGTGGGGGGTAGACTGGCATTCGCCTTTTGAGTATGATAGTTTGAACCTTCTGTACGCTTTCATCGTTCTAAATATTATTTCAATCACTTTGTTCAAACTCATCGAGGAACCGCTTAACCATTATATTCGTAAATCAGACTTCCTGATCAAAAATAAAGCGCGAAACCCTGAAAACGAGTCGGCAAAGATCAGTGCATAATGAATATATATGGCAACTAACTTTAAAGCATATTTACTTTTATTATTTGCAGTAACAGCCTTTCAGCAGGCCTTTGCCCAACACGATTCTCCTGTAAACAAAAAAACAGATCCAAAAAAGGAAGATGAAGAAACGGTATCTACCGTGCTTAGCATTAATAATAAAGACGGCATTTTTAGTTCCACAGCATCGTTCGCCTTCGATGTAAAAAATACCTATAACACCGGGCAGGAGGGCACCGTATCATACCTGCTTACAGATGAAAAAGGCGTTAAGGTTAAAACGTTTTCAAAGCCGGTAAAAATTGCCAAACGAAGCGAGGAGCATTACAATTTTGAAATCCCTTCATTAAAAACAGGCTTTTACAAGCTTAATGTGATGATCAATGTATCTGATTATGACGATACCACCCGTCGTGCTTTTGGCATCCGGCCAGATGAAATTAAATCGGCTTATCCCAAACCTGCCGATTTTGACGCATTCTGGAAATCGGCCAAAGCAGATTTGGCTAAAGTGAAGCCACAATTTAAAGTTACCGAGCAGCCATCACAAAACACCGATAACCGCAGGGTTTTCCTCATCGAGATGAAATCATTGGATAACCTTACTATCCGCGGGTGGATGACCATTCCTAAAACATCCAACAAAAACAAAACGTTTTCGGTACTGTTGGGCTTGCCGGGTTACCAGGTAACGCTTAAGCCAATTGTTGGGCGCGATGACGACCTGGCTATCATCACCTTAAACACACGGGGGCAGGGCAACAGCCGCGATGTGATCCATACCGAGCGGGATGCTTTTATATCATACAATATTGAGGATAAAAATAAGTATGTGATGCGCGGCGTAATTATGGATTGCGTACGGGCGGTTGATTTTATTTACTCGCGCAAGGAGTTAAGGCATGATCAGATTTTGGCTACTGGTGGCAGTATGGGTGGCTATTTAGCCATCGCTTTGGCCGGGTTGGATAACAGGGTTACCATATGCTCGGCACAAAACCCTATTTTGAGCGATGTTCATAATTTAGTTGGTGCGGTTGAATGGCCCATAACCGATATCAGGAAATATGTGGCCGGTAAACCCGATGTTACGTTTGACCAGGTGCTGCAAAACATGGAGTATTACGATACTAAAAACTTTGCTACCACTGTTAAATGCCCTATCTTGTTGGGCTTAGGTTTACTTGACCCTTATGTACCACCCGGCAATGGATACGCCGTTTATAATTCATTAAATACCGATAAAAGGGTAATGGTTTATAAAGACCTGGGGCACGAGGTAAGCCAGAAATACAAGGATTTTGAAGGCGCATGGATGCGCGACACCTTTGGATTATTTTAAACGGATAGGAATGACTAAACAGATGACCCTCAATAAAAACTTATTCAAATACCTGATTGCCGCCGCGGTGTTAGTTGCGGCATCATATCAAAATAGTTATGCCGATGGTTTTCCTGTCAGGCCGGGCCGGTTTATTTTATCGCCATCGGTTAGCTACTTTTTTGCCAATAAACAATTTGACTCAACCAGCCATCGCAGGGCGTTTGATGATAACGGGCGCTTCCATTCATTAAGCTATTCGTTATATGGCGAGTATGGCATCAGTCGTAAATTTACCTTATCGGCATTGGTGCCCTACACCATGAATTATTTTAAAACCGATGCAACCCCTGCCGCAACAACCGTTAACGGTTTGCAGGATGTAGAAATTGGGCTTAAATATTACCTGGCCAACATCAACTATAAATACTATTTCAGCTTAAAGGCTACGGGCATCATCCCTACCTACCGTAACAATGCCAATCTGGGCTACGGTCAGTACGGTGCCGAACTTAAGCTGGCATTTGCCGGGAGTGGCCACCTGTTTGGTAAGCAAAGCTTTTTTGTGTTAGAAAATGGCGTGCGCGACTATTTTGGGATGAGCGAAGACGCGGTTTTTCAGGATAGGTATGGTGCCACATATGGCTTAACGCTCGACAAAAAATTTAAAGAGCAGCTGTCACTTAGTTTTAGCGGTTTTTATACTACCAGTACCAATAAGTTATTCAATAATAACCCCATTATTTCGGCCAACCCCAATACCAGCAGGAATTTTGCTTTTAACCAGGTATCCTTAAGCTATGGGCACGCGTTTGCTAAAAACCTGTCGCTGTTTTTAACCGGTGGCACATTTATTACCGGTCGTAATACGGGCGCGGGCACAAGTCTGTCGGCATCTTTAAATTACCGTATAGATACCCGGTAGTAGTTTATTATATTTGAGATACTTAAAAATCATGACCTGCATAAAATCCCCCCTTGTTGCATTAAGCCTGGTGTGCCTGTTTATTGCCAATTGCCTGAGTGCTAAAATACCCGGGCATAAAGCTAAGGCTGATGATGAGGTTACCACAACACTTACCGCAGGGAGTAAAGACGCTATTTTTAGCAGCCGGGCAAGTTATACTTTCAACGTAAAAAATGCAACTGACGCCGCGCAAACGGGCACTGTATCCTATATAGCGGTAACGCCTGCAGGTGTTACGGTGGCAAAGGAAACCCGTAAAATAATCTTATCTAAACATAGCAGCAGTAGTTATGATTTTACGGTGCCTGCGCAAAAGCCGGGTTTTTATAAGATCAATTTTATGGTGAATGTATCTGATTACGACGATACCACCCGCCGTGTATTTGGTATAAGGCCCGATGAGATCCAATCGCAACATGGCCGCCCGGCGGATTTTGACAGCTTCTGGCAAAACACCAAAGCTGAGTTGGCCGCAGTTAAGCCCAATTTTAAAATGACGGAGCAGACTGATCAGGAAACCGAAAATCGAAAGGTATACCTGGTTGAAATGCGGTCGCTGGATAATATTACGGTGCGTGGCTGGCTTACCATCCCTAAAACAACCATCAAAAATAAAAAGTTCACCACGTTTTTGGCTTTACCTGGCTATCAGGTTGATTTGAAACCCATGCTTGGGCAGGATGATGATATTGCCATTATGGCCCTTAATGTACGCGGACAGGGTAACAGTCGCGATGTGATTCACCCCAAAAGGCTGGATTATATTAGCTTGAATGTAGAGGACAAAAATAAATATGTGCTTCGTGGTGCTATTATGGATTGCATCCGGGCGATAGATTTTATTTACTCGCGCCCCGAGCTTGATCCTAAACGCATAGAAGTATCGGGCGGTAGTATGGGCGGCTTCCTCGCGGCGGCTGTAGCAGGCCTGGATAGCCGCGCCCAGTTGATCTCGTCACAAAACCCTATCCTGAGCGATATTCGTAACCTTACCGACCAGGACGACTGGCCAATGTATGACCTGCGTAAATACGCCGGCGAAAAAGGGATAAAATTTGACCAGGTGCTGGATAACCTCGATTACTTCGACATCAAGAACTTTGCCCAAAATATTAAAACACCAATCCTGTTAGGCATTGGCCTGCTTGATCACCTGGCACCACCCAACAACGAGTACGCATTTTACAACCTCATTGCCAAAAAATATCGCGACATTATGGTATTTAAGGACCTTGGCCACGAAGTACCCATGACTTACGTGTTGGAAGAAGGGCACAGGATGCGGGATAAGTTTGGGTTGTTTTAAAAATCGCTGCCGCGAGTTTAGCGCAGCGTAACTCGTGGTAATAGTTAATTTAAGTTGAAAACTTAAATTATACACCTCACTAAATGATATTGGAAATTATAATCTGCACATAATTTAAGTTGAAAACTTAAATTATACAAACCACGAGTTACGCTACGCTAAACTCGCGGCAGCTAAATTATAGTCTAAACTAAAATGATATCGATTAAACCCTTGCCTCCGGCATAATCCCTGGCACTACTGTAAAGGTAGTGCTCCGGCTCATCAACCCAACCCGCGGTTACCGGGTTAATGTGGATATAATCTAACTTTTGATCTAAAACCTTGTTGGTATACAACTCAATAGGATGGTTTCCCTGTTGCCAAAACTGGTAATGTTCATTATTGGGATTGCTTTTTCCCTCGCGCTCAAAAAAATGCAATAACCATTCGCGCCTGCTCTCCTGCATGTTTTCGGCAATTGCCTGAGTGATCTTTTTTGATGTATGCTTTTTAACGTCCCTTAAAATATCCTGCATGGGTTTATCATGCGTTCCGATGATCAAATGGACATGATTACTCATAATTACCCATGCATATAGTTCTAACCCCTTATGTTCAATGCAATGTTTAAGGCTGTCAACAACAATATCTTTGTATTCTCTTCGGGTAAAAACGTCCAGCCATTTTACTACTGTAAATGTTACAAAGTACAAACACTCCTGGTTGCGGAATTTATAATTACTACTCATAAATGAAAAATACGAAGATTGTGTTGATTTAAGTTCATGACAAATTAAATAATAACCCACATAATTTAAGTTGGAAACTTAAATTAAAATTACCAGCTAAACTCGCGGCAGCTATAAAATATTAAAATCATTTCCCTAAATTAACTGTTGCTATAATTCAATTAATCGCTTATTTTTGCTCCGTTAACACACAACAGATATGAGTAATCACGAAGAAGAAAAAGACAACCTTGATTTTGTATTCTATATAGTTGCCCTGGTATCGGGTATGTTTGTAGGCTTAATACTTGATAAAGGATTTACCTGGATATTTGTTGGTGGTGTATTAGGCTTATTAACTGCCGCATTCTTCCTCAATGTTTTGGTAAGAGGTCGTGGAGAAAAGATCTGATCCTGATCTGCCTTCATTTATAAAAAATTGGAACCAGTTTTACGGCATTGTAGTCGCATGGCTGGTTTTTTTAGTTTTTGTATTTTGGCTCATTACTAAATATTTTGAATGAGCTTACCCGATTGGATAGTTTTAGGTCTTACGCTATTTGGCATAGTGCTTTATGGCATCTGGAAAAGCGGCAGCAATAAAAACATCGATCAGTTTTTAGTGGGCAACCGCTCATTGCCCTGGTACCATGTAGGTTTTTCGGTAATGGCTACCCAGGCCAGTGCTATCACCTTTTTATCGGCCCCGGGCCAGGCGTATTCAGATGGGATGCGTTTTGTGCAGTTTTACTTCGGGCTGCCACTGGCCATGATCGTGCTCTGTATCACCTTTGTGCCCATCTTTCACAAATTAAAAGTTTACACCGCTTACGAGTTCCTGGAGCAAAGGTTTGATTTAAAAACCCGTGCAATAACCGCTTTCCTTTTCCTGGTATTGCGCAGTCTTTCTACAGGCGTTGCTATCTATGCGCCGGCTATCATTCTATCAACCATATTAAACATCAATACGGTGTACACCACACTGTTTATTGGGGGCCTGGTTATATTTTACACGGTTTATGGCGGTAGCAAAGCGGTATCATACACCCAACTGCTGCAAATGAGCATCATTTTTATGGGGATGTTTGTGGCTGCGGTATTACTGGTTGTTTTGTTGCCTAAGGGGGTAGGCTTTGGCCACGCTATAAAAATGGCCGGCAAGCTTGGCCGCATGAACGTGATTGACTGGAAGTTTGACTGGGACAACCGCTACAATGTGTGGAGTGGACTGATCGGCGGCTTCTTTTTACAACTTTCGTACTTTGGTACCGATCAAAGCCAGGTTGGCCGCTACTTAACAGGCAGCTCGGTAGGGCAAAGCCGTTTGGGATTGATCATGAACGGATTGATCAAAATTCCGATGCAATTTTTGATCCTGTTGATTGGGGTATTGGTTTTTGCCTTTTACCAGTTTAACAGGCCGCCCATGTTTTTCAATAATTACGAGGTGGATAATGTAAAAAAGGGAGCTTACGCCACACAATACAATCACCTTGATGAGCAATACACCCAGGCCTTTGAAAACAGGAAAGCCAAAACGTTTGAGCTGCTAAAAGCCATTGACAGTAAAAATTCGCAACAGGTGGATAAGGCGCAGGAAGCCTTGAAACTGGCCGACCAGCAAGCTAAGATGATAAGGCAGGATGCTGTTGATGTAATGAAGAAGAGCAACCAGGGTGCCGACGAAAACGACACCAATTACGTTTTCCTCACCTTTGTTAAACAATACTTACCACATGGACTGGTGGGCCTGCTGATAGCTATTATATTTTTAGCCTCCATGGGCTCAACAGCCAGTGCGCTCAACTCCCTGGCATCAACAACTGTGGTTGATATCTATAAACGTACCATCAACAAAAACGCCAGCGATCAAAACTACCTCAATGCATCTCGTCTATCTACGGTTTTTTGGGGAGTAGTTTGCGTCGTAATGGCACTATACGCCAGTAAGCTCGGTAATTTGTTAGAGGCCGTAAACCAATTAGGCTCTTATGTATACGGCACCGTTTTAGGCGTATTTGTAGTAGCCTTTTACATGAAAAAGATAAAAGGCACCCCCGTGTTTATTGCCGCTATTATTAGCGAAGCCGCCATCATATACCTGGGTTTAAGTAAAACAGTTGCTTACTTATGGCTTAACCCGATAGGATGTTTTTTGGTGATGATAGTGGCCTATATAGCCAACGCCTTTATAGAACAGAAAAAGCCCATAACTACGTAGCTGCCGCGAGTTTAGCGCAGCGTAACTCGTGGCTTGTTAATTTAAGTTTTTAACTTAAATTATGTGCAATGTTATAATTTAGGCATCGCTGATGAGGTATGTAATTTAAGTTGAAAACTTAAATTACATATTCCACGAGTTACGCTATGCTAAACTCGCGGTAGCTAAATTCCTGGAACAAAAAAGCCCGCAGCAACTAAGCGGCCAATAGCTAAACTAAAATCGAAGGGCTTCTGCAAACCGCAAAAGCCCTTTCTCAAAAATGCTTTTAAAGGAGGCCGTATCATAATTCAAATGATGCGGCCTCTATGTTTGCAACGTATTGGCTCCATGTTTATCTGTTTTCGTTGAATTTCTCAGCAAGGAGTA
>NZ_JANTYS010000017.1 GCF_024808255.1 Mucilaginibacter dorajii | reverse complement strand
AAACGTAAGGAACTGGCTTCGTTAAAAAGGTTAGCTAAAAAACACAATATGCAATTGGTTTAAAATCAATACATTAAGATATGTGTCATTGGCAGCTTGTCGAAGGGCTGAGCGTAGAGGCCTTTGCTCGCTATCCATCGACGGGCTCAGGATGACAGCCCATTTTGCATGTCATCCCGCTTCCACAGTCCGCAAAATTTTACAACTCAGCATAACAGGGTAAAGAAGACAAACTTTTTGCGCTAATTCCCCCTTCGTAGTCTGTGGCCGGGGCTGGCTTTTTAATTAAAGAGTTTCCCGCGTCTTCCCGGTTTTAATACCGGCAAAATCTTCCTTTTTGCTAAAATACTCCAGGCCTAAAATTAATAAGGTTGAAGTGCCCAAATTCACCTTTTGCGTTATGGGTAATAAATCCCAATTGCTTGTGGCCCATAAGTATACACTATAATAAAAAAACAAAAGGCAAATTACACACAGCAATTTAAACAGCTGGAGCTTTGTTTTTAAAACGAAAACAGTAATAATAATTATACAGGTCCAAAACACGGAGGTTGAAATAATCAACATTAAATCGTGCAGACGGGTTACGGTTAAAAACGTAAAAAGAACATTGGCTAAACCGCCATATTTTATAATATAGCCCGCATTTCTGTCGGGTATTTTTTGGGCCATATTAATAAAAAAAATGGCATAGCTAACCGGGAAGAGGATCATGCCCGCGTATGCCCAAATTACCGAAGGGTTTTCGGCACCATTTAGCGCCCTGGGTTGAAATAAGTTGCTAATAAAATTTTTGCTCCAGCTAAAGCCAACAGCAGTATCATCGTACATGGAGCCGTCCGGGTACACCCAAATGGCTATCGCCATTAAAACAGAAGAAATAATTATCCCTATTAAAACTGCATATTTCCTCATCATTGCCTAAAGTATCGGTTTATAAGTTGCCAATAAGATTAAATGCCTCACCTATTGTTACAAATGCTTTACGTTTTGAAATAAAATTCTCCAAAGGTTGCCTATAATGTAGTTTGAGTTTTGAACTTATTTAGTTGGTACAAGTGTTTGCGCCCTTGTTGCATGTTGCTGCCAACAAGTCTAATATTAGTCGAAAAAAAAACGGTTTCCGGTTAATATTAAAGCCCTCGCATAACCACGATTTGCTGCCTACAGCAACAAAGCGGGCTTTTTTTTGACTTTTGAATTTTTCACAAAGTGATTAATTCTTTATGGTGTTCAAGATAGCAACGCAGTTTTTGCTTTTGAATTACAATGGCGTACGCCGCCGGTAGAAGCGGCGCCAGGCTATCCACTCATACTGCACAAGGCCTTAACCACAGGCCGGTATCCGTTTCTATCCTTTACGCGAAGCAGCGGGTAAACAAAAACACCCGGATGCTTTGAGGCATCCGGGTGTTTTTGTTTACCTTGCTGCGGCTGGTAGTTATAACCTATAGGCGTAGTCGTTCGAAGTCGGAGACATTCGAACAGCGGAAGACTACAAACAACTGGGGCACACGCGACATACGTGCGCCTAAATCTGCTTGTACCGTCGTTGTATTAACTGGTAAAAAGATTTTTCAATCATTGGAACTGAAAGATACGGATAAACTTTATCAGATTTATGATCGCATATTCTTTTCAACTTTTTATTTCGTGTATTCAATATCGCCTTTAATGCTCGTTGGTTATGTACCTTTTCTAAAATTTCCCAACGTACAGAAACCGCAGAATGAAGATCTGGCCAAAAAGATTTTTGCCAATCAAAACATTCATCAAAAAGAAAATCAGGCAACTTACCACTTATATAACTATTGATACTATCTGCGTAAGCATTTATTTTATCATGCCTTTGTTTTATCAAATCTACTTTAAGGCCGACCTTAACAGTTACTTTTTGAGTTGTATCTTTAACTTCTTGTGCAAACAAAAGTTGCACTTTGAATATCACTATAAAAAATAAGAGCATCTTTATTTTCATTGTTGGTCATTTGTTAGTGGTTTACCTTTAAACTTAACAGGGGTTGAGCCATTGCTATATTTAGCTGAGCTTCCAAGTTTAGCATTAGTTTTATTAACAGCATCAGTCTCAACATTAGGGTTATTAGTAACATTTTTATCAATATTATTACTTACAGCTGTAATGGCAGGTATACCAATACTGCTATTAACGAAATTGCCTTTTTGAGCAGTAGTCATGCCTTTAGCTTCGTCAGACCCATTAAAAGCAGATGTTGCATTAACAATAACCTGATCTGCTGTACCTGTAAATGGCGTTGCTTTACCATTAATGTCTATAGTCACGGTAACCGGTAAATTGGCTGCAGCAGTTATTTGGTCTACGTGTATTTTCTCATGCGTTTTAACTTCATTTTCCAATCCCGGATTTTGCGTTTCTATATTTGTTTCAGGTGTTGTTCCTTTAAATGCTGCGGAATATTCGATGGATACAGGTATCTCAATATTTACATTTGTACTCGTAGCGCCAGTTACGTTAACCCCTGTAGCGTTGGTACTTCCTAAATCACTCATTTTCGTGGGATTTGCAGTTTTAGTGTATGTAGACGAGGTACTTATTATGATAGAATCTCCTTCTAAATCTATATTTTTTATCGGATTATTTTCACCATAATTATACGGAGACCACCTTCTCGACTTTTCTGCAAACGGGTCGACACTCGTCCACCTCCCAACAACCGGATCATACAGCCTCGCGCCATAGTCATACAGGCCTGTTTCGTCCTGTAGTTCTTTATGATTATAAAGATACAAGTTTTTTGGATTACCGGCATATGCAGTTGAAGCAATGGTATAGCCAAAAGCATAATAATCATTCCTTTGCAGGTTATAGGGTGCCTGCTGGGGACAACAACAAAGCGGGCTTTTTTTTGACTTTTGAATTTTCCTTTTGAATTAATAATGGCGTCCGCCGCCGGTAGAAGCGGCGCCAGGCTATCCACTCATACTGCACAAGGCCTTAACCACAGGCCGGTATCCGTTCCTATCCTTTACGCGAAGCAGCGGGTAAACAAAAACACCCGGATGTTTTGAGGCATCCGGGTATTGCAATAATTATAACCTATCATGCAGGGCACACGCGACACGCGTGCGCCAGCTTAGGGACGTGCACCTGCCCTGCTTAGGTTATTCCACCCAGTCTTTAGTCTCCTTGGCATAGGTGGCAGAATCAACTGAAGAAATAATAAATTGATTATTTGCTTTTGCTACAGTTAATAATAAATAATTTTTGTCTTTTAAAGTGTAATAGAATGAAGTGTCCTTGTTTCGGGCAGAGAAAAACACTTTCACTGGATGTTTATTAGCCGTGGGCCAGGCTATTTTTCTATCTGTAAAATGATCCTCATCAACAACCTTATCAAAAACAACCTCGTCATCTAAAGCTAATTTAACCTTTGCGTTTTTTAAATTCCCATAAATGTCAATATTGAGGATTTTCTTTGATGTTGTGTTTGTACAACTTAGCAAAAATAATATCATTGATAGGATTATACTACCTATTTGAGCCACCCTTAGGTGCTGCTGGTCTTTCTGCATTTTCATATTGTCGATTAATGGTTTTCCCATGCTGGCGCACGCTTGCCGCGTGTATCAAAATTGTTATTTCAATACCTGTTATTTGCAACATCCATAAATATAATACTAATCATTGCTTATCGGTTGCCGTTAAACAAAAACACCCGGATGTTTTGAGGCATCCGGGTGTTGCATAAGCTTTTATATATTCAAGTCACAAGTCAGCCACCCCAAAGCCCACAGTACAGTACCTTGCGCTAAAGGGTGGATAAGCTTCTATATATTCACGTCACAAGGTCGCCATCGCTCTTACCTCCAACACAAGACTTGTGCTAAGTTGGCACACGCGACACGCGTGGGCCAACTTAAATATCAGTCCGTTTTAGAATTAAAAAAGTGGGTTGAATCGAGTGAATAAAACTGAAACTGATGCTTAATATCTGAATATCCGATGTTAAGATAGTTTTGTTTTTTAAGCGGAAACACCAAGGATGTATCTTTACCATTTACTGCAAAATAAATTTTAATTTGTCGTTTATTTAAGGTCAGTGGCCCTTGGGTAACTTCCGAAAATTGCCTTGTGTTGCTTATTTCGTTGTAGATGACATCATCGTCGATTTTCACGACGACTCTCTCTTTGTTTACGTATTTGCCGTATATGTTGATATATACGGAATTGCTGTACTGTTGTTTGGGGGTGCAAGCCCCCAAAACGATCAGACAACTACTGATTAGACTTTTTATCAGGGACTGCTGGCCTGCCATATTGTTGATTTAGTTTATGATTAATTAAATTGCTAAATATCCCCGACCACAGCTGATTTGGGTCGACGTAGGTGTTGTTTTCTCCGAAATTGGCAGCTGGCTTGCTTCTATCTTGTGGGTTCATGCCGTAATAATTAGTCATTTGTGCTTGTGACCCCCACATGAAATTGTTAACGTTCGGACCGAAATCATAACCGTCATTCGGTAAAAAAACCTGGGGGTGAGGCCCTTGCTCGTCGGGATGCATCAATCCGCCCGTATGACCTAACTCGTGACCTATTTCCCTTGCCGAACCGGTTTTAAGCGTATTGTCGACGCTTCTTTGGGTCATCCAGATATTTAATCCGCCGACTTCCCCGAGGCCATTCGCTGCCGCCCCCTGACTAGCCGCCATATCAGCATTGCTTATTATGTTGATAAGGTGATCGGTGGCCTTGACGTCCGACGTTGATGTTACTACAGACAGATTTGCTGTTGTGGTTATCGAAAACCCCTTACCAATACTTCCCTTAAGCATGCTTTGTATCCCATTCACGTAATCGCTTTTTAAAGTTCCCAATTGCTTTGAGGAATAAGAACCAGTTCTATCCAAGATTTTCCCGTTAAGCGTCAAGTTTAAACCGTTGATTGCTCCCTTCTTATCTCTTGTCCAATTCCATTCCCAGTCTCGTCCGTCTTTATCATTCAAGATTACAGGCGAATTTGCCACATACGCATACGAAGACAGTGTTGGATATTTTTCCGCCAACGGATCCACACTCGTCCACCTCCCAACAACCGGATCATACAGCCTCGCGCCATAGTCATACAGGCCTGTTTCGTCCTGTAGTTCTTTATGATTATAAAGATACAAGTTTTTTGGATTACCGGAATATGCCGTTGAGGCAATGGTAAACCCAAAAGCGTAATAATCATTTTTGCCGATATTGTAAGGTACCAACTGGTTGGTGTTGGTGCTATCCCAGGTGGTGGTTACGCGGGTATTGCCCAGGTGGTCTTTCAGGTCGTACTCATATTTGTATACTGTACCCTTTTTCCTGGCCCGGCCTTCTTCGGTTTGGATGAAGGAGAGTACCGGGGTACTGCCGGTGTAATCATACTCAATGCCGTTAATGTACTCGGTAACGGTAGTGGTACTGCCAGTAGTAGTCAATTTACGCAGTTTGCGGCCGCCGGCATCATAAATATAAGCCAGCGAGGTGCTGCCTTTCACGGCCGTTTGCGGCAGGTTAAGCATGTTGTACTGCTGGGTGAGGCCCTTGTTCAGGTCGGTAACCTGGTTGCCGTTGCCGTCGTACAGGTACTCGCCGGTCTGGCCTGCGCCGTTGGTAAAACCGGCTGTTGTGCCGGCGTCATCAATGCGGTCCACCCGGTTCCCAATGTAGGTATAGTTCAGGCTGTCAATAGCTGTACGGATACCGCCGGGCCTGTCATAACGGTACAGGGTTTGAATATTACCCATGTTATCGTAGCTCAGCTTCTCGTTAAAAAAGCCGTCGTTAGCCGTTGTGGTGGTACTGATGGCGTTCAGCAGCCGGTTCAGCTTGTCGTAGCTGTAATTGTAGGTAAGGGCGGGGTAGCTTGCACCGGCCACGGACCCTGTGAGCGTTTTTACGCTGCCGATGTTGCCGTTGTACTGCGGTGTTGCGGCATCGTCGTACTTGAGGTCCTCGCCAAACTGGTCGTTGGTATCGGTACTGGTCAGCGGGTCGTTGCTCAGACTACCGTTGTTGATATTGGTGAGCCAGCCGCGGGCGTTGTAGCGGTAATCAACCACCTGCAAAAAGTTGGATGTGCCGTTGATGGAGTGCAGTCCCTTCCTGGTGAGCTGTCCCAATTCGTTATAAATGGCCAGCGAGATCCGCACAGGATCCTGGAGGGCATTGGTGCTGTCGCGCAGCTGACTGGACGTCGATCTCCGCCTGCCCATATGGTCATAAGAAAAAGCTTCTACCGATTGGAGTTTCCGGATGGCCGCCGTTTTGCCCGCATTGGAATAGTAATGCAGCCGCACGTTGGATAATACCTGTTTGGTAAAACTATACACGGTGCTCACATCGTCATAGTTGTACTGGCTTAGCGCCGATGAGCCCCCTAGGTAGTGCTGGCTAAAGGTGCGGATCACTTTGGCCTCCTTGTCGTAGAAAAAAGCACTCCACAGGTAATCGCCTGTGGTGTTCAGCACCAGGGTTTTGGTGGCGGTAACCAGCCCGGTGTTATGGCTGCTGTACAATGCGTTGGCAGATTGGTTGTACACGCCCGACAGGCCGGGTATGCCCGAGTACACATCATAGTAAGTAGCGCTGAGCGTGATGGAAAAGCTCTTGGGCCAGGCATTGCCGGTATAGCCGTTGCCGGTAGTTACGGGGTTTTCCCACAACGCGGTAACAGTATCAGCCGCGGCCTGTACACCCACGTGGTAGTCAATGTTGCCGGTAGTGCCAAAATAATAAACGCCTGTTAGTATGGGCCGGCCCATGGCGTCGTACTTGGTAATCGTCCATTCCTGGGGCGATTTCATCCGCTGCACCGAGTCCTGGGTGGCTATCGGCTGGTCCAGCTTGTTATAGATCATAAACTCCCAGCCTTTGCCGGGTACTTTTTTCTGAAACAATCTTCCCCGCGCGTCGTAGCGGTACTGATAGCATTTGGTATCTATGGTAGTTTGGCTGATGGCCGTGCCGCTAATATCGGGACTGGCCCCCGGCGGTAGCACAAAGCACAGGTTGCCCAAATCGTCGTACACATAATAGGTGCTCAGCATTTCGGCAGTAGCGCCGTTAATGTTGTAGCTGCGTTTGAGCACTACGTGCCCTTCCTTGTCCTTATAGGTCTCGGTGGTACCAAAACAGCCGTCGCTGGGTTTCCAGTTTTCATCGCGACTGATGGTTACCATCAGCTGGTTATTGGGATAGGTAGCCGTATTGCCGCCCGCCCGGATTAACGACCGGCTGCCATTGGCATTAATAGGGGCCGTATACAGCGCCACCTTGCGGCTGCCCGTATTGGTGGTAATATTGGTGCTGCTAAAGCCGCTTTGATCGTTAATCGTCATCACGCTTTTTACGGTGTGGTTGCTGCTGGTGTCTGAAGGTGTACCATTCACCTGCCAGGCAGCGCCGGGCGCTCCCTGCTCCAGCGGCCTGCCCAGGGGCGAGGCTTCAAAAGCCGTAACGGCAAAGGGAAACTGCGTAAGTACTACGCCGTTGGTCTGTTTGCCCTCAACGGTGCCGCTTGTGGGGTTGTAATACGCCTTCACCCCGGTGGTAGCCCCAAGGGCATCGCCGCGGTAGCTGCCGTAGCTGGTTGAGGTGTTTACATAAGGCAGGTATTTCACGGCCTCGCGCCCGTAGCTGTCATAAGCCGATGGCAGGATGATGTCATTGCCCACTGTACTGGCCTGCTGCTGCACGGTTTGCAGGGGGCGGCCCAGCCCATCCACGTACTGGATGCTGGTCATTACCGAGTCTTTCAGTCCCGTAAGCGAATCGAGCCGGGTATTGCGGGTAATGGCTACCCGCGGTACGCGGGTGCGTACATAGTTTTGCATAGTGGTTTGTGCCTGCGTGGCGTTGCCGGTTATAACCATGCCGGCCAGCAGTAACCATTTATAATATGTTTTTTGATGTGATTCCATTTTTCTGTTTAAATAAGTTATGATATTGAATGATGGAATAATTAAATTTCGGGATTAACCGGTATATACCCCGTGCCCGCAAGCACGGTAACCTGCGTTGATGGCGTGTAGCAAATTTGCTTGGTGCCTATGCCGTAGCAACCCGAGATAATGATAGAACCGCTGGTTGCCTGGCCGGTGCCGGATGTTATGGTAATGGTGACAGTAGTTGTGGTGGCTACCGGGTTCGGCGTCCGCCCATCGGCATAACTGGCGGTAGTCACATACTGGTAATTCACCACCAGGTTTGATGATACGTTCACAGGTATGGTGCAGTTGGCGTCGCTGTAGGTTTTAAACAACAGCGTATTGTAGGTAAGGCCGTTACTGGTACTGGTACTGCCTACCGTTTGCTTTACGTATATTGTTGGCGCAACCGGGATTGGGCAGGCTGTGGTATTCATCCCCAGCGTATATATCCGGGTTTGGTTATAAGTAGGGCTATAGGGGTTGGTATCCTGCTGCTGCACCTGCTGATAACCGGTATTTCCGTTTGACCCCTGTACACAGGTAGGCGACCCTGTATTAGTCCACGCGGCCCACTGTGGGGCGTAATTGTAATCGTAATTTTTCAGGATATTGCCGTCCTGATCCTTCACATTCATTAATCGCTGCAGGCTATCATATTCATAAAAGCTCAACCCGTTCCGGGCATCTACAGTGCCATTTACACCTACCAGCGGCGTATGGGTATAGCTTTGCATCTGCGCGTTAAGCGGGTACAGCCGTACCTCGTCTATATTGCCCGTGCCGGTTAAGCTTATCGCTGTTAGGCCGGTTACCCGGTGCTCGTGGTAATACCAGCCCTGTATGGCCGTGCCGTTTACCGGGTAGCCCGTAACGGTACCGGTAATGGTTAGCGGTGTGGCGCTTTTGGTCCAGTACGATATAATGTAGGTGGTGGTTGATGTAAGGCCGCTTTTGCTGATAGCCCCATTGCTTAGGTTATAAGATTTAATGCCCGAGATGGTTTTGGTCAGGCTGTCCCGAAGCGCCGAGGCTACCGACCAATGCCCCATGCTTTCGCCCTCAAAAGAGGTATAGGCAAAGGATAGCGTATCGGCATTTTTTACCTGCGCTACCGGCAGCATGCCGCGGTAATCCCAGTAAATAGATACCGGCAATTGCCCGGTTACGGTGTACTGGGCGATGTTGTTTTTGGCGTCATAAGCGTCAAAGCTGATGAGCTGGCGGTAGCGGCTATCCTGGTTTACAGTGCTGCCGCTTACGCTCATGGGCGCAAAGTTATTTACCGGGTTAGGTACATCCAGTTTGTACTGCTTATCGGCCACCATAGTGCCCGATGTTAGCTGGCGGTACCTGCTTAACGAGGCCCCGGTTACATAACCGGTTGATGAGCCGCTGTAATACAGGCTGTCGCGTTTCTCGATGGCCGAAGCCACCATATTGCGCCCGATGAGGCTGTCAAGCACGGCATTGCCCGTATTGCTGCCGCTGATGTAATCCTGCGGATAGGTAACCTTGCTCACGTGCGTGTTGCCCCGGCTATCGGTACTTACGCTGCGCGTTACCTGGTAATGTGCCGGGTTATCGTAATAGCTCTTGCTGCTGCTCTGCAGGTATTTGGTGGTATCGTTTTGGTCGTACACTATTTCCCGGGTGGAATCCTGGAGAATGCGCTCGGATCTTAGTAAAGGATAAAAGAAGCCGTAAAGCTGTACCGGAACACCCTGTGCCAAACCAGGCCCGCAAACGCCCGGCTGGTAGTCTGGATGGGTAAGTTCATATTTTAGTCCGTAATAATCAACGCGATTTGCCGTATGGTAATAATTGTAGGTTTCATTCACTTTAAAGTAGGCACCGCCGGTGTTGCGGTATACCTGTTTTGATAACATGGAGCCGTTTAAGTGATATCCGGTATTGAGGGTACCCGGCATGCGATACCCGTTATAAATATTGGTAGAATCGGGCGTGTTGAAAAAACTATAAACTGTTTTGCCTATATCGGCATTGGTAACCGGATCAACCGTACGTTCGGTTACTTTGCTGTACCCAACAATATTACCCTGTATCACGCTGGTGATAGCGGTATTGCTGCTGCCGAAAAGCATCAGTGCTGCGCATGTACCCATGCCTGTTGACTCCCCGTATTTTGTCTCTTGCCTTACGTACGATGGCATAGACATCAGCTTGCCATAGGTGTACTGGCTGCCGCCCGATGTGTAGCCGTAATCCCAAACCCGTTTTTTAACAATGGTGGTGGCATCACTGTAATCGGTAATGCTGTTAATGCGCAGCCCACCGGCAATTTCCTGGTTAATACCTGCTGCCTGGTGTACTTTTACTTTGTAGGCCTGGTAGGAAACCGTAACATGAATGAGCGAAAAGTCGGCCGCCGGGATGGCCGGATCCACATAGGCCGTCCACCCAAACGTGCCACTTGACGACGTGCCCAAGGCTACCGGGAAAGAGGTGCTGCAGGCCATGCCCACACAATCCAGGTTGCTGTCAGACAGATCGGTTGTATTAGTAAGAAAGGTATACGATAACCGCCCGTAACCGCCTCTGTCTGCACTGGGCCAACCGTTGCTGTATTTCGATACAAAAGCGACATTAACGGTTGCATTTGTGTTGCCAATAGCGTTCTTTATAGTTATGGTGCCCGAATGTGACCCGTAGCCATTAATAATTAAAACGGTATCAACCGTTACTATTTCCATTTGGGGGTATTCTACCGGTCCCCTCAACGACTGGTAGTAATCATAATAATTGGGCGAGTAATCAAACGTTGAATGCCCGCCGGTTGGATAAGTTACCTGTTGAAGTGAAAATGCCGACATGAAAGAAGTCGACGCTTCACGGTTAGCTCCCGAAAACGACAAAAAATGGGAGATACCATCGCCGCTGTTTGCAAGCGTAATTTGCTGTGATGGGATAAGCGTGGCATTCCCTGCGCCATTGTAATAACCCCAATGATCAATAGCGTAGCTGTGCTTGCCGGCGTTGTAGGTTGGCGTTGAACTATAAATAAACTGGTAGGGCTTAATTGCATTGCTGCCGCTAAGTTCCTTAACACTATCCAATCTTAGCCGTTCATATTCAACCTTTGAATCTGCCGGTGTGCTCCCGTTAAAATAAGAGTAGTAAAGGTCATGCTCCTTAATATAGCTGAGGCCGGCTGTACTTTTGGAGTATACTTTTACCGCACTCAGTTTCGAACCACCATTGGTATCTTCTCTCGTATCGTCATACACAAATTGTACCTGCCCGTTTGTGAAATCAATGCTGTTGAGCTTATAATTGGCGTAAACAGCGGTAATATCAGGCGCGTAACTGTAACCTGTACCGTAACAAAAGCCCTGATAGGTTTCGGCATTGCCCTGGTGGTTTTGTATAACACCCGTTTGAACATAATGAAAGGTGATCACATCGTTTTGCTGGGTAACAATTTTAGAAAGATGCCAGGAACTCATGGTACTCGTGGGGTCAGATAAGGTGCCCCCGTACTCCACGTCATTAAAATAATATTTATTGCCACTGTCATCGGTAATAACAAACTTATACGCGCTGGTAAATTGAATGCGGATATTGTCCTGCTTTTCCAACACAATGCTTTTATCGGGCCTGATGATGAACTTGCCGCTCATCCCCAAAAAATTGTAGCTATAGCTATCGGGTTCGGTATCAGAATTGCTCGTGCCATTTGAAGCACCTCCAAGCACACCCGAATAATCGGCAGTTTGGCCAAATGCCAGGTTAACCAGGTAGCTGCAATTGAACACAAAAAGATACTTGGTAGTATTAAAAGTTGGGCCGCTGTTTGTGGTGTCGGTAAGTTTATTTGCCGGTTGATAGGCGGTCAGGTCGCCCGGCTTAACCGGTAATATGCCCGTAAAGTAGTCGCTGGTCAGGTCGTCCTTGTCCCTTACCGTGCGCGAGATCATGCCGCCCGCGTTAAGCGTCCAGCCCAGGCCTGCAACGCCTGCGTCTTCGGCCACGCGGATGCCGCCTGTGTGGTAGTCTATACTAATAGGAATGTTGAGCCCTTTGGCCTGTATGGTGTAAAACGGTACCGATACGGATGAGGTGCCGGTGTACGGGCTTACCGGTACATCGGCAAACTTCATAAGGCTGGCGGCGTTGGGCGAGGGCGGAAAAACGTTCGGCACATAGGGTGGTGGCGGCGTTTGCGCGCTTACTGTTGTTAAAAAGGCGATAACAAACAGCAGGCACCACGGGATGGTTAATTTTTTAAAATGCATATGCTTGTATGTAAAATTTAATAAAAGGGTTAATTGGTGGCGCGGCCCAGCGTGGTATGCACCTTGGAGCCGTTGAGGTTAATGTCCATACCTATCGAATCGGCATATACCGTTCCCTGGTGGTACACGTTAAGCCCGTTTACAGTTACAATAAAGTGCAGACCGGAGGTATCCAGCTTGCCACTGTCGATGGGGAAATTGCCCAGCGGGCAGTTGGCCGTACCGGCAACAGAATCGCCGATGAGGGTAAGCTGGTAGCTTAGGGGGTACAAGGTACTGTCGGCTTTTTTAAGCGAGCCTGTCCACCTGCCGCTCAAATCGGGCAGGGTGGCAAAGCACAGCAGGGAGCCGCATAATGCGGCACCTGCCAAAAGAATAATTCTTTTCATTTGGTGATAAAAAATTTTTGGTTAATAAATAGTACTGTTTTTGATAGCTGATGCGGGTTGCGCTTTTGTTGGTATTTGTTGTTATGGGGGGCTGTGATTGTAAATGCGCGCGAATGCAGGGAGGGGTTTGTAAAGGCGACGGGAAATGCCGCGACGAATAGCTCATCAAACCCCTTCCTTCTCCTTCCCCAATACCATTAAGTTAAGAGCCTGAAGGATTGCTGCATCGGAGCAGAAGCTTTGTAGTATATGAAAATTAAGATTTTTGCGTGCCGTAGGTACGCTATACGGGTTCCGTACCTACGGCACGGGCTTCGTTTCTTTTTATTGCTACAAAGCTTTACCCCCTATGGGGGATGAAAAACCTTAACTTAATGACAATACCTTGTTTTAATAAAAAAGTGAAACTTAAAATGATGCCCGGCCGGTGCACCATAACGTGTGGTAACCGGCCTTGCGCCGGCATAAAACATGGGTGTTATGAGCTAACACAACAAAGATACTATACAAAAAAATAACAAGTGGTGACACTGTTTTGTCAGTAGAGGATTTTTAATGGATTAAGGATGTTTGGAAAGGAGCAAGGACTTTGGGAGCAAGGATGTTTGGACAAAGGAACAAGGACTGGCTGATGTGGTGGCTGTATCCGTTTTTTAGTGTTAGTGATTGGCGCGGATACCGGCCCCGCGCCTAATGCCTTGTGCGCGTATGAGCAAAAAGCACGGCCGCAGGCAACGCCCATGTTGGGAGCAAGGATTTTTGGATAAAGGAGTAAGGGTTGGCGGACTGTGAGACTTTTGGATAAAGGAGTAGGGACTTTTTTGGCCATGATTTCAATATTTTTATAAAAAATTTCATTTCTAAATTAAAATATGTATTTATGTATGTACAAATAATGAAAAATAGGATGAAAATCTTCACCACGTCATTGCGAGCAGTAAAATCCGTGGCCTCTGAAGGAAAACATGACGTAAACTGGGTGCAGACGACTCACCCCGACGAGGCTTCGCCCGTCGGCCCTCTCTCCAACTTCGTTGCAAAGAGGGCTAAAAAAGCTTTTTCAACCCTCTTTGCGGCTCAGCCGGAGAGAGGGTGGTCCAGCGAAGCGTAGACCGGGTGAGTCTTAACCAGCGTTCGAAGCCAATGTTTGTGTCAATATAAAAAAATCGTCATTGCGAGGAACGAAGCAATCCCCGATTTACAGAGCGGATTTGCAGGCGCACCTGCTTATTGGGGATTGCTTCGTTCCTCGCAATGACGATTCAATAAATATCATCATCACTATTTTTTTAGGGTTGCCATTGATGATTACTCGCAATGACATAGCTTGATAACAACCAATAGAAATACATAAATTACATTACCGCTCAAATACCGATACCTAACCATGATGAAACTTTTTAAAATGATATTTGCCGGCTGTTTGCTGGTTGGGGTGGCTTACGGGCAGCAAAAGCAGCCGGTTGATTATGTTGATCCCTTTATTGGTACCTCCAACTCGCGGTGGATGCTGTTCCCGGGGGCTACGCGGCCCAATGGTATGGTAAAGCTTAGTCCGGATAACCAGCGGAGTGTTTGGCAGGGGGGCTATGAATATTCAACAGGCAGCATTCACGGCTTTAGCTTTTTACACGGGTGGACAATGGCCGGCCTGCTCATGATGCCTGCCAACGGCGATCTTACCCTTTCGCCCGGCGCCCCTGATGAGCCTTTTAAAGGGGCGGGGGCGGGTTTCCATGCCAGGTTTGATCACCGGGACGAGCATGCCTCGCCGGGTTATTATTCGGTTTATTTGCTTGATCCACGGGTTAAGGTAGAGCTTACGGCTACCGAGCGCACGGGCCTGCAGCGTTACAGTTTCCCGGCCGATAGCAGCAACCGGGTAATGGTGCAGCTTAACCTGCCATCGGAGTATGGAGTGGATTTGAAAGATGCCCGGATCACCAAAGTGAGCGATACTGAAATTGAGGGATATGCCAAATCAACATCGGCCAATTTTAATGATTACTGCCTGTATTTTGTGATGCAGTTTAACAAGCCCTTTCATGATTTTAACGGCTACCTTAACCAGGCCGAAACGCATGATCATACCGAGGTAAAGGGCAGCCATGAGATTGGGGCTTATGTAACTTATCCTACCAATAAGCCCGAGCAGGTGCTGATTCGCACGGGCATCTCGTTTGTGAGCATAGCCCAGGCCCGCCTTAACCTGCAAACCGAGCTAAAGCCATACGGCTGGAACTTTGACGCCCTGGTTGCCGCCAACCGCAAACTGTGGAACAATACCCTGAGCACCATCAGCGTAAGCGGCGGCAGCGAAACCGATAAGAAAAAGTTTTACACCAACTTTTACCGCTGCTTTACCGCCAAAATGATCATGAGCGATGCCAACGGCAAATACACCGATGCCTGCGAGCAGGTGCAGCAACTGCCGGCCGATAGGAAAGTGATGATTGGGGGCGATGCCTACTGGAACAGCTTTTGGAACCTCAACCTGTTATGGACCCTCACCGCGCCGGATGTGGTGCAGCAACTAATAGATACCCAGCTGGAAATGTACGAGAAAACGGGCTGGCTATCCAAAGGGCCGGCGGGTATTGAGTACTCGGGCATTATGGAAGGTTCACACGAAATGGCTTTGATGGCCAGCGCTTACCTTAAGGGCATTGTTACCAAAGATGCCGATATAGCCTATGCCGCCATGAAAAAAAATGTGGAGGTGGAGCCCGGCACGGCCTGCGGCGGTTATCCCGGTAACCCGCAGATCAGCGAGTATGCCCGCCTGGGTTACGTGCCTGTTGAAAAAGGTGCCACCTCCAAAACCCTCGACTATGCTTATGACGACTGGTGCGTGGCCCAGATGGCCCGCCTGCTGCACAAGGATAAGGATTATGATTTTTTTGTAAAACGGTCATCCAGCTGGAAAAACGTTTTCGACCCGGTGAGCCGCTACGTGGTGCCTAAGAAGGAGAATGGCGATCTAATTTCGGATTTCGACCTGTTTTCGGTAAGCCATTTTGTGGAGGGTAATTCCTGGCAGTATTCGTTTTACGTACCGCATGATATTCCAGGCCTGGTAAACTTTCTACACCGCGAAACGTTTTTGAAGCGGCTGGAAACCGGCTTCCAGAAATCCGAAACCCAAAAGTTTGCCGCCCACGCGTTGGATAGGACCATGGGCCAATCGGCCGAGTACTACATTAACCAGGGCAACGAGGTGAACATGCAGGCGGCCTACCTGTTTAACTACGCAGGCAGGCCTTCGCTTACCCAGTACTACACCCGCCGCATCCTGGATGTGTTTTACGACGCATCGCCCTACGTGGGCTGGAATGGCGACGAGGACGAGGGACAGATGGGCGCCTGGTTTGTGATGAGCTCGCTGGGCCTGTTCGAGATGAATGGCGGCACCTCGCCCGATTTAAGGGTTGATCTGACAAGTCCGCTGTTTACGTCGGCCCGTATCAACCTTAACCCTCGGTACTTTAAAGGCAGGCAGTTTGTGATCCAGGCGCACAACAACTCGGCGAGGAACATTTACATCCAATCGGCCAAATTGAATGGCAAGGTTTTGAAGGAGCGGTTCATCAGTTTTAAAGATATTGTAAAAGGCGGTAAACTGGAACTGTGGATGTCGGCCAAACCGGAGTGAGGGCTACTGTGTACCCATATCTTGTTAAACTTACTCTCCCAATAAAAACAATTGTCATTTCGACGAACAAGGGGTGGGATTGCGTGCCGGGGGAGGAGAAATCTTGTAAGAGCGGACATTCGACCATGCAGGGCGTCGAAGATTTCTCTTTCGCACCACGCTCGTATCCTACCTTCGCTCTATCGAAATGACATTTCCTCTAATAAAAAAGATAGGTACACGATAAGATGGGAAGAGGTGAGAACATTTGTCAATTTGAAAAATACCGGTTGGTTTTTCTGGTGATTGGCCCGGCATTTTGGCTTGTCGAAAAGCAAATTAGGGAGGATATATCAGAATTTATCAGTTACTCGCTAAAAAATATCTTAAAGTTCTCTGATTTTTCTCTGTTGATTGCTTCTTTTTTGCCAATAATTTATGCTGATCAAAAACTGATCTGTACCCCGTCATCTACCGGGTGACCGGTACAGGTGAGCACCCAGCCTTCGGCGATATCGGCGTCGGTGAGTACGTCGTTTTTTACCATCTCTACCTTGCCGTTAGTACACTTTGCCACGCAGGTTGAGCATACCCCGTTGCGGCAGCTGTAAGGCAGGGGCACATTGTTCTGTAATGCCGCCTGTAGGATGCTTTGGTTTTCGCCCACCACAAGGTTGTGCACCTCCCCGGCATGGGTGATCCTGATGTTCCGGGGCGGGAAGTTAATGGTGCTGGCTGTTACTGCAACTGTCTCTATCACAAAGTTTTCCCTGCGGATCTGTCCCGGGTCAACGCCCATATACACCAGCGCGAAACGGATCATGCGCATGTAGGGGAATGGTCCGCACAGGTAAAATTCGGCGGTGCTTAAGTTGTTGACAGTCTGCCTGGTAATGGCCTCCACCCGGTCGGGATTAAGGCGGTTAGCCTCGCTGCTGAGCAGGTAATGAATGGTGAGCCTGTCGGGATGTTGCGCTGTAAGTTGCTCAAGATCAGTCTTAAATAGTATGGATGCTGCATCCTGGTTGCTATGGATAAGCGTAAGCCTGCTGTTGCCCGACCGGTTCAATATATACTTGATCTGCGAGAATATTGGGGTAATGCCGCTGCCACCGGCAAAAAGTAGTATATCCTTGTTTTTCTGGTAGTTAGCTATGGTGAACCTACCCGCGGGAGGCAGGGCAGTAAGAATATCGCCGGGTTGTAGCTTAGTGAGCATGAAGCGGGAGATCTCGCCGTTGCTGATGCGCTTGATGGTGATGGCAAGCAAACCCTCGTCCGGCGATGAGCTTAGGGAATACGACCTGCGGATCTCCTCGTTACGGTGGTTGAATATCAGGGTGATAAACTGCCCGGCTTTGTAGTTAATAGGTTCATTATCTGTATTACTCAGGTAAAAGGTAGCCGTATGCGGCGTTTCCCATTTGATGTTTTCGAGCTTTAGTTTGAGTATCCCGGCAGTCATATATATTACAAAAAAACGGCAGAATGGGTTGCATCCTGCCGCTTCAAATTTATAAGCTTAATTGAATTAAGCGATAGCTTTTGTATAAAGTTCGGCTACGTGCGCCCAGTTGATCACGCTCCAGATACCCGCAAGGTAATCAGGACGACGGTTTTGGTATTTCAGGTAATACGCGTGCTCCCAAACGTCGATACCTAAAATTGGGGTACCTTTTACTTCGGCGATGTCCATTAACGGGTTGTCCTGGTTAGGGGTTGATGATACAACCAGTTTTTTATCGGCAGTAACAACCAACCATGCCCAGCCCGATCCGAAACGGGTTGCACCGGCTTCGTTGATCTTGGTTTTTAAATCGGCAATTGAACCAAAAGTGCTGGTGATAGCTGCTGCTAAAGCACCTGTAGGCTCGCCACCACCATTTGGTGATAACAAAGTCCAGAATAAGGAGTGGTTGTAGTGACCACCGCCGTTGTTGCGTACAGCAGGTGCGAATTTTGAAATATTTTTGATGATATCCTCGATGCTGCTGTCAGCTTCTGGTTTACCTTCAAGGGCCTTATTTAAATTAGTAACGTAAGCCTGGTGATGTTTGCCATGGTGAATTTCCATAGTCAGTTTATCAATGTGCGGTTCCAATGCATCGGTAGCGTAGGATAACGCCGGTAGTGTAAATGCCATAATTACAATTTTAAAGTTTAATGATTGTGATGAACAAATATAAGAGTAGAATTTGCTTTTTGTTCTAATTTAATGTCAAGTTTGTGTAGGAAGTTAGAAGTTCATAGATCATGGTTGATGGTTCATAGAAAGGAGTTCATAGTTAATGGTTCATAGATCATGGCTGGATTTACCATGTCAGTAATCTTTTGCAGCTGCTATGATCTATGAACCATTAACTATGAACATTCTTTATTGCGGCTGCCATGAACCATGATCTATTAACCTATTTCCTCTTACTTCTGAAAAAATTCTTCACCAGCTCTGAGCATTCGTTTTCTTTGATGCCGCCGGTTATTACGGTTTTAGGGTGGGTTATCTTTTGATTGAGCCTGCCAAAACCAAGTTTGGCATCATAAGCGCCGAAAACTATCCGGCTCACCTGGAACCAGTACGATGCACCAGCGCACATTACACAGGGTTCCATCGTTACATATAATGTGCAGCCTTGCAGGTATTTACCCCCCATAGAGTTTGCTGCAGCCGTAAGGGCCTGCATTTCGGCGTGGGCAGATACATCGCTCAGTCGCTCAGTTAAGTTATGCCCCCTGCCGATGATCTTGCCACCGTGTACTACAATAGCACCTATCGGGATCTCGTCTTCTTCCAGCGCGTAGCGGGCCTCTTTTAGCGCCTCGTTCATAAAGAAATCATCCGGCGATATTTCCGGCTCGCTTTCGAAATTTATATACCTCATTTATATCAGTTTACTGCCGTTTGGCACGGGTTTATCAACAGCGGCCAAAACAATATCGCCATTTTCATCGGCAAAGCCGGTAACCAAAAACTCCGACATGAACTTACCTATCTGTTTTTTAGGAAAGTTGATGACGCCAACTATCTGCCGGCCTGTTAATTGTTCTTTTGTATAGTGTTTGGTGATCTGCGCACTCGACCATTTGATGCCATATTCGCCAAAATCAACGCTCACCTTAAACGCCGGTTTGCGGGCTTCGGGAAAGTCGATGACTTCCAAAATGGTGCCTACCCGTAGTTCTACTTGTTCAAAATTTTGCCAGGTGATGGTTTCCATACCGGCAAAGGTAAGCGGAATAAAGATTTTTGGATAAAAGATAAAGGACTTTTGGACAAAAGACTTTTATCCTTTTTGAAAATTTCACATGGATAAACTTATTGTCCTTGAAATTCCTCATCCACACTTTCGCGCAGGTCATATAGCAGCCATTGCTTTTTGGCTATGGATTGGGTTTTTGATTGCAGCAGTTTAATAAAATCATTTACGCCGGTAGGCTCGTTGCCATTGCCGTGGATGAGCACAATGCTACCTGCTTGCGGCTGTTGCCCCTTGGCCAGCCAGGCATCTGTACCAACGGGGATCAGCCCAAAATCGGTTATTTTGTAAACCAATTGCTGGTCTGAAACCAGGCCCGGGAACCTGAAAAATACCGAGGGTAACAACCCGTTTTTGAGCATGGCCTTCTCGGTTTCCAATACTTCGTAACTGATATCGGTACCCGGTTCCAGTAAAAAATTTTCTTTAAGGGGCGCTTTTAAGCTCACGCGATGGTTAAACGAATGGTTTATCCAAGTGATGTAGATCTCATGTTTAGCCTGCATCTGCTTAAGCCATTCCAAATCCTGCGGGTGCTGGCGCATCCAGATGCCGGTTACCGATAAGGCCACGGGTACAGGTTGCTCTACCTTTTTAAACTCGTTAAAAATATCGGTAAAGATGCGCTTATCCAGCGGCCGGTGCGAAGGACAAAGATCTGCCGTTAAGCTAATTCCGGTTTCTTTAGGAACACCGCTTTCAATCCCCGCGTCCTGTATGGATAGGGACTGCTTTTCAGCCCTGGTAATGGCTTTTTGGTAGGGCGTATTCCTGAAATAGTTTCGTGCTTCGGTGATGCTCATGGGCTTTACTTCGTAAAAACTGCGCTCATCAATTTTGGTTGCCAGCGTTTGCGGGTTCAGCAGCATATAGTATGCTTTGCCCTCGTTTTCAAACTGGCGCAAAATCATCCAATCCTGCGGAAAATGATGCGCCCAGCCATAAAACACTTTGTAGTTTTCTATTTTACGATAGTTGGCCTGGGCAAACATGGAGTGAGATATCGCTAATAGTATAAAGTTGAGCAATAGTACTTTGAGAGTTATTTTCATAATTATTGCAAATAAATCAATTAATAATTGTTTTAATGTTAGCTAAGTAAATAGTGATATTTGCCGAAGTAAAAGTAATTATCAGTAATGACCCGTTTATCTGTCAATATCAATAAAATAGCTACGCTGCGTAATTCGCGCGGGGGCGATAATCCTAACCTGGTACAGGTTGCTAAAGATTGCGAACGTTTTGGCGCGCAGGGAATCACGGTGCACCCGCGGCCCGATGAACGTCACATTCGCTACCAGGATGTTTTTGACCTGAAGCAGATTGTTACAACCGAGTTTAACATTGAAGGCAATTGCCAGGAGCAAAAGTTTATTGACCTGGTATTGGCCAACAAGCCCGAGCAGGTTACCCTGGTACCCGATGTTTTAGGGCAGATTACCTCAAACCATGGCTGGGATACCATCACCAACTATCATTATTTAAAAGATATAATAGCTGTTTTTAAAGAGGCCGGCATCCGTGTTTCCATTTTTGTTGATCCTGTTGTTGCCATGGTTGAAGGTGCGGCCAAAACCGGTACCGATAGGATTGAACTTTATACCGAGGGGTATGCCACGCACTATCACCAGGGAAAAGAACTGGCGGTTGCACCTTATATTGAAGCTGCAAAAACAGCCCAAAGTTTAGGCCTGGGTATAAACGCCGGGCATGATCTTGACCTGAATAACCTCAAATATTTTGCTCAAAATGTTCCCGGTTTAGATGAAGTGAGCATAGGGCACGCCCTGATTAGCGATGCTTTATATTATGGACTGGAGAATACCATTCAGCTTTATTTAAGGCAACTTGCCCTATCTGATCAGGGTTAAGCTGCCCGAAAGCACAGCACAGCCGGCAATAAGGCTGATGATGTAATAATATACGCCCGAGGCTAACTTTTGGTTATTGTACGTGCCGTTAAATGGCTTGGCGTACCCTTTTGATTCAAAAACCAACTGCCCGTTGCGGTTAAATATGGATACTGCAGCTTTCGGGTAATTCTCTATGCCGGTAATTTGCCAGTAGTCATTAACTCCGTCGGCGTTTGGCGTAATTGCATTGGCAATATTCAGGGTCGATAAGCCAACGGTTATATCAATTTTTGTGAGATCGCTTTCACAGCCGTCAATGTATTGACTTATATAAAAACTTGTGTTTTTAGTTAGTTCTACCTTGAATATTCCACCCGCTTGCTCCTGTAGCGGACTCATCGTGTTTTCACTGTCATAAAGCCGGTAAACGCCTTCGGCAGAAGGGTTTTTAACTACGATACTTGCCTCGCCGGGTGCGCATAACCTGGTGTTATTTATTGATGGTGTGGGAATTACAAGAGGGGCATCTGTAATTACAACGGGTCCGTAAGGGATTTTGCACTGGTTTACATTAAGCGATAGCATATAGGTGCCGGGGCCAAGGTTATCCAAATCCATGGTGTTGCCTACTATAGTTCCATCCTGATTAGTCCATACCGGGTTAAAAGTGGCACCAGGAACATTAGGTACCGCAAGGCCTTTAATACTGCCATTTTTTAAACCACAATGGGCATTTTTTTTGCTAAGGTTATAATCAGAAATTTCCAGGTCGAAATTGGTCAGTGTAAAATTCATTGATCGCGCGCTGCACGAGCCGCTAAAGCATTTTGCATAATATACACCCGGACCTACACCATCTAAGCTATTGCCATTTTTTATAAACTGGTCGTTGTTGTTGTACCAGGATACCTGGTTTATATTCTTCAGGTTTTTAAGTGTGATAGATCCGTTGTTAAGGTTGCAACTGGGTTGCACAATATCATGATCGGCCTCCTCTGATGATATAACAGGTTGGGTATACTCTGATGAGTAGCCATTTAACAAGGCATTAGCTACCAGTTTTTTATTGCTGAAATCTCCTGTTATTTTCCAGTTTCCGGTAGGGTCAATAGTTAAGGTGCCCAAAAACTCCACCGGGTTACAAATTGAGCAACCGGTATTATCGTTGTAGATATAAACTTTAGCCCCCGGCGATCCTGTACCCGAAAATTCGGTACTGGTGTTAACTAACACATTAATATCCGGTAAGCCAAAGCCGTTTGATATGGTATAAGCTTTGTTATTACAAGCTATACTGTTTTTTAGAACCCGGATACCTGATGACTCTGTGGAATATATCGCTCCGCCATCATTGTTGAAATAATTCATATCAGCATCGTTATCACCACCAATATAGCCCGAACTGCAATTTGAAATATATAGAGAACAACTACCGGGTATGGTACTTTGCCTGTTGCCGGTAAAGGAAAATTGGCTTACCGAAATGAATTGGAATAATGTAGCGCAAAAATCATTGTTTCTTACCTGCGCATTTGAGCCGTTGAATTTTACTAACACCGATGCCCCGCTTTCCCTCATATCATGTTGATGAATATCGAGCGATAATGAATTGTTTACGAGGCTGTTGCCCGATCCTGTGATGGTGATGTTTTTTGCGAAATAGTTCCTGTCGAGCGGATCAGGGCCTCCTATAAAAGAATTATCGGCTGTAAGATCAATGGCATAACCCAATTCAACTACATTGGTACCCGATTCATCGTACCCTATAAAATTCGACTCGATGATAAAATTTGTGTTGTTTTTTGAATCGGTTAACGAGGCTGTACCCCCGTAAATGCCATAAATGTTATCAGCAAAAACGTTGCCTTTGCCTGGACTGCCAATAGTAACATTAACACAATCATAGGCCGATATAGCTGTAAAAAGCAGGTTGCCGTTAAAGTTGGCAAGCTTACTATCGTACCCCTTAATGCAAAGCCCATAAATATCAACATTTGATGTTTCGGTCATGAGTAGGGCGGCTGCCTTTGTGCCAGGGAAGGTGTAGCTTACATCGGGGATGATATAAACCTTAGCATCGCTGTTGCCCAGTTTTGGCCCCGGTTGACTGCTGCCATCTATAATTAAGTTTGAGGTAACCTCGGGCAGTTGGGTAAATAGTTTTATAGTGAGCGCCTGTGTACCCGAGCCGGGCAAGTTAAAATTGATAACATCCTGGGTGGCACTACCATTGGCTGCCGCCTGGGTCAAAGCATCGCGCAAGGTGCCGTTGCCGCTATCGGCATTACTGCTTACCACAAATACCGCGGGCAAGGCCTTTAAGCAACAGGCTAACGCCAAAAACAAAGTAAGCATAAATTGCCTGCACCACATGGCTCATCAATTGCTTTGAAGAATAGTAAAATGAATATTTGGCGCAGCTAATTGGTATTATCTGATGATAGTTAAACTGCCCGATAGCAAGTTACAATTTTTGTTAAGATTTATGATATAAAAATAAGTGCCTGTTGGCAGGGGCTTTCCTTTATACGTGCCGTTGAAAGGTGTACCGTACCCCTTTGATTCAAAAAGCTTTTGCCCATTGCGGTTAAAAATTTGCACCACGGCTTGCGGATAGCTTTCTATCCCATCAATTTTCCAGTAATCATTATGCCCATCTCCATTGGGGCTAAAGGTGTTGGCTATGTTGATGGCAGATAAACCTACGGATACTTTTACCTCGCTTCGGGCACTTTCACAAGTGCCGTTTACCTGGCTTACAAAAAAGCTTCGGTTACTGGTTACGCCAATTTTGAAACTGCCGCCGGCTTGTTCTGCCAATGGGGATGGGCTGTTTAGTTGGTCATATAAACGGTAAGTCCCGTTGGATACCGGGCTATTCACAAAAAACAAAGCATCGCCCGGACTGCAAACCTGCAGGTCGCTTACCGATGGCGTGGGCAGGTCCTGGGGGATATTTTGAATGGTATAAGGTATATAAACGTCGCCACAACGACTATCAACAACGTTTAATGTATAATCGCCGGCGGCAAGGTTTGAGATACTGTTGGTTGATCCTATCTGTTCCCCGTTGGCGTTAAGCCATTTATAGGTATAGGGCGGCAGGCCGCCGGTAATGGTTGCATTATGTACATAGCCATTTTTGAGGCCACATGTTTCATCGTTAATTTGGCCCCGGTCTGCAACGGTATACTCAGGCAGTTGTGCAACCTGGTAGGTGTTATAATAGCTTTCGCAACCGTTTTGATCTGTTAAATAGAGTTTATAACTGCCCACCGGTAAACCGGTTATCCCGTTGTGCATACCTACATCCACACCTGCGCTATTTACCCAGCGTACAGCTTTGATGAGTACATCCTGGTTTACCTGTAATGCGCCATCGGGTACCCCATAGCAGGCATCTATGTGATTGACCGTATAGGTTGATGGGAACACGGTGCCCGATTGCTCCAAAACCTGGTAAACCTTCGATTGCTTTTGGCAAAAAGCATTGGATACCGTTAGCTGGTAGCCACCACCCGGCACACCTGTTAAATCAATGTTGTTACCCACCACGTTGCCGTTAACATCGCGCCATTCGTATTTAACACCTCCGGTTGCTGTAACGCCGCTTACTGCTCCATTTGCTTTGCCGCAACTGGCCGGTGTTGTGGGCGTGGTAGATTCTGTAAGGGTTATGCCGTTAACTTCCGCTATTTCAATTTCTTTGCTGTAAACAGGTCCGCATTGTGTATCATCGGTTACCTGTAGGGTGTATTTGCCGGCTGGCTGCCCGGTTAAATCTTGTGTGTAGGCTACTTCCTGTTGCTGCTCATTTTTCCAGGTAAAGTGGCGTGTGCCAGTGCCGCCGGTAATTATGATATTTTTTATAGAGCCCGTTGACTGGGCACAGGTGGTATTGGTGATAGCTGGTTTTGAATCATCTATTTTAGGGCTGGCTGCACTTGCTAAACTTATTGGACCATAATAAGCAGAGCAACCCGAAGTTGACGTCACTTTTAAAGTGTATTTTCCAGGCGGTAAACCCGTTACATTGATTGAATGACCTGCATCTTTTTGATTCTGATCCGTCCATAAATAAGTTAAACTTTGATTATTTAAAGTGTAAGCAAATAAGTTAGATATACTGCCATTGCTTTCATTACATGATGGATTAATTATATTCTTAGAGTCATCGTAAATATGCGGACTGAGATCGTCTAAACTTATAAAATCAGATTCGACAGTGCAATACTTACCAACTATTAGTTTATATCTCCCCGGTTTTGCATCCTTTAATTCTAATTCGGTAGATACAATATTGCCTTGATCATCTACCCATTTGAAAGTTTCCGTATTTATAACAGTTACCCCGGATATTTTTCCGCCATGACCGCAATCAACGCCCATTACCTGAAGGTTTGATAAATTAATTTGAGGTTTGGTAAAATCAGATGATTGTTTGCCAACATGCGCATTTGCAATAATACTATTTGTATATTGCTTGGTAAACGTATACTTCCAGTTGCCGTTTTCGTCTGAATTTGTTGAACCTATATAGGTTTGCGGAGAACAGTTTACGCAATCGTCGCTCACAAATAAATCAACAAGCGCTTTAGGTGTAGAAGTGCCTTGAATATACTGCGTGGTTGTTGAATTTACGGCAATTTGAGGAATAGACGAATTAGTTGTGAATTCTTTACTGCTAATACACTTAAAAGAGTTCCTGATAACTTTAACATTTTGACAGCCGTTTGCAGAAATTCCAGTTGTTGAGTAAGCAAATTTATTGCCGAGTGCAGGGTCGGCATCGCCCACAACTACATCGCCGGTAATGTTTTCAAGATATATACATGTACCATCTCCAGGATGTGCCTGCTTCAAATTTAGTGCAAGGGTTTCTGCTCTGTCGGTTCCAAACCAATTATGCTTAATGTTGACTGCGCCGGCAATTGAAGAAATAATCAATCCCCCAAATGATTCGCCATAATGAGAAAACAAATTGTCGGAAATATTTAACGTGATCTTGGGTTTGGGCTTGGGCGATGAAGGATCAGTGGCATTTGAAAGTATTGTTAAATGGTTGCCTGAAATATAATGGATTACTGTTACGCCATCGGTTGCAACCGCAAAATTATTATTTGTTACAGTAATAGTGTTAGGTTGATCTCCATCGGCAACTCTTATCTCAATGCCCGAGAAAAATGTATTACCTGCCGCTGCATTTCCTAAAGTAACATCAATGGCATTAGTTAACGATATGAAACCGCTACAAACTGGCTCTAAAAGTTTTGGGAATTGCCCAAATATGTTGCCAGCAATAGTAACCCGCTTTACATTGTCAAAGTCTATAAAATTATTTTTGTATCCATTGTCTATATTGCCTTTGCCAAAGGCTCCAAATATTATATCTTCTGAATTAGTGATTTGTATCCCAATTTTTTCAGCACCATCAGGGTCTGAAATGCAAGGATCTGTGGTGTCAAAAAAGTAAAATCCATAAAACTCCACCTGTTTTAACCCGCTGCCTTTAAATAAAATTAATTTTTGCGTGCTGCGGTACGTTTTTAAGGTGATTTTGGCATCACTAACTCCTATTTTTTCACCGGGCTGTGTGCTTCCGTCTATAATTAAATTAGATGAAAGTTCCGGTAGGTCTGTCAATATTGTTATTGTCCTTCCCGTCTCACTTAAATCCGGTAAATTAAAGTTGATATAATCTTTCTCTGCACTACCATTAGCCGCAGCCAAAGTCAAAGCCTCTCGTAAAGTGCCCAGCCCGCTATCGGCATTACTGGTTACTACAAACACAGCTGCCTTTGTGGTAGTTATGATAAATAATAGGGATAAGGCCAGCAGTAGTGAACGGTACATAATAGTTAGCAACTAAAATACATTTTTTTCCTGTAAACGCTTTGTCAATATCATATTACGCAATTGTTACTCATATTGTAAAACCGTACCTTTGCGGTAAATTTAAGGGGACGACTACTTCATGAAGCTTAACGCAGATTACCAGGAACAATTCCAATCGAGGCATATTGCTCCAAATGAGGCCGATACGGCAAAAATGTTAAAAACCATCGGTGTTAACTCACTTGATGAATTGATAGCGCAAACTGTACCAGACAGGATCAGGCTTAAAAAACCACTCAATTTACCTCCCGCAAAAAGCGAGTTTGATTACCTTACTACTTTAAAGCAAACGTCTTTAAAAAACAAGGTTTTTAAATCATTCATCGGCAAGGGTTATTATGACGTGATTGTGCCTGGGGTTATTCAGCGTAACATCCTCGAAAACCCGGGATGGTATACCCAATACACGCCTTACCAGGCCGAAATTGCCCAAGGACGTTTACAGGCCTTATTAAATTTCCAAACCATGGTAATTGACCTTACCGGTATGGAAATTGCCAACGCATCATTATTAGACGAGGGTACAGCCGCTGCCGAAGCTATGTTTATGCAATACAGCTTACGCAAAAATACGGCTGCTAACGTGTTCTTTGTATCTGAAGAACTGTTCCCGCAAACTATCGATATTTTAAAAACCCGTTCTGAGCCTTATGGCATCGAACTTCAAATAGGCGACCACCGCACTGTTGAACTCACCGACAGTATGTTTGGTGCTATAGTTCAATACCCTGCCGGTAATGGTGCTGTTTATAACTATACAGATTTTGCCGCTAAGGGCCACGAAAAAGGCATTAAACTAACCGTTGTTGCCGATATCATGAGCCTGGTGCTGCTAACGCCCCCGGGCGAGTGGGGCGCCGATATTGTGGTTGGCTCCACTCAGCGCTTTGGTGTACCAATGGGCTTTGGCGGTCCGCACGCGGCATTTTTTGCTACTAAAGAAGAATACAAACGCTCCATCCCGGGTCGTATCATTGGTGTAACTATTGATAGCGCGGGCAACTACGCTTTGCGTATGGCTTTGCAAACCCGCGAGCAACACATCCGCAGGGATAAAGCAACCTCAAATATTTGTACCGCGCAGGCCTTATTGGCTATTATGGCCGGTATGTATGCGGTGTATCATGGTCCGCAGGGAGTTAAACTAATTGCCGAAAGGATTCATGGCTTAACTATACTATTGGCTAAAGCCCTTGGCGAATTAGGTTACGAGCAACTGAATGAAAGCTATTTTGATACCCTGAAGTTTGACGTAGCACATTTAGCCGGCCCGATTCATTCAGAGGCGTTAAACAACGAAATGAACTTTAGTTACAATGGCTCTGTTGTAACTATTTCTGTTGATGAAACCACCTCGGCCGAGGATATCAAAACCATAGTAAGGTTTTTTGCCAAAGTATTGGGCAAAAGCGTTAATGATGTTGATTTCGACGGATTGAAAGCCGGTTTGGAAACTGTTATTCCAACTGAATTGCAGCGTACATCTGCTTATTTAACACACGCGCTGTTCAACTCGCACCATTCAGAGCATGAAATGCTGCGTTATATTAAATCATTAGAGGCAAAAGATCTTTCACTTTGCCACTCAATGATTGCTTTGGGTTCATGTACCATGAAGTTGAATGCCACTACAGAAATGGTCCCGGTTACCTGGAGCCATTTCAGTAAAATTCACCCCTTTGCACCAACCGACCAGGTTGGTGGCTACATGCAGCTGTTTGATGAGATCAACAACTGGTTAAGCGAGATCACCGGCTTTGCGGCCATGAGTTTACAGCCAAATGCAGGCGCTCAAGGCGAGTACGCGGGCTTAATGGTGATCCGCGCGTATCATCATGATAGGGGAGATACCCACCGTAACATCGCTTTAATCCCATCATCAGCACACGGCACCAACCCTGCATCTGCAGCTATGGCCGGTATGAAAATAGTGGTAGTTAAATGCGACGACAACGGCAATATCGACGTTGCCGATATGAAAGCCAAGGCAGAGCAATATAAAAATGAGCTTTCATGCTTAATGGTTACCTACCCATCTACCCACGGTGTGTTTGAAGAATCGATCATCGAAATTTGCGAAATCATTCATGAAAATGGTGGCCAGGTTTATATGGATGGTGCCAACATGAACGCGCAGGTTGGTTTAACAAGCCCGGCCAATATTGGTGCCGACGTTTGTCACCTTAACCTGCATAAAACCTTCTGTATCCCTCACGGTGGCGGTGGCCCGGGTATGGGGCCGATTGGTGTGGCTAAGCACCTGGTTCCCTATTTGCCAGGCCATGCTGTGGTTGATATCGACAGGGGTAAATCTATCCACGCGGTATCTGCTGCTCCATGGGGTTCGGCATCTATATTGATCATTTCACACGCTTATATAGCCATGATGGGCGGCGAAGGTTTGACTAATGCAACCCGTTACGCCATCCTGAATGCCAACTATATTAAAACCCGTTTGCAGGATCACTTCCCGGTATTATACACCGGTGCCAATGGTCGTTGTGCTCACGAAATGATCCTGGATTGCCGCTCGTTTAAATCATTCGGCATCGAAGTTACCGATATTGCAAAACGTTTAATGGATTATGGTTTCCACGCGCCAACTGTATCGTTCCCGGTTGCGGGTACCGTAATGGTTGAGCCAACAGAATCTGAGCCTAAGCATGAGCTTGACCGTTTCTGCGACGCGATGATCGCTATCCGCCATGAAATTGCTGATGTGGCAAGCGGTGTGTTAGATAAAACAGATAACCCTTTAAAAAATGCACCACACACCGTAACCGTAATTACCGGCAACGATTGGGAGCATCCATACACCCGCCAAAAAGCGGCATTCCCGCTACCATACGTGGCCGCATTCAAATTCTGGCCATCAGTAGGCCGGGTTAATGATACCTATGGCGATAGAACATTGATATGTTCATGCCCGCCATTAACCGATTACGAGTTTGAAGAAAGCGAAGTAACCACCCCGGAATACGGAACATGATAAAACAGCAAAGGCCTCAGTGATGAGGCCTTTGCTGTTTTATGAGTATTTTTTGTAGAGACGCAATATTTTGCGTCTCCCGCATGCAAATCACCGCATGCAAATCACCCATGCAAATCACCCATGCAAATTTCGCCGTCAAATTTAAATCATCTCTGTAAAATCGCTCTGTACAGCAGTAGACGCAAAATGTTGCGTCTCTACTTGTGGAAAACCTCAAAAATTGCCTCGGCAAAGCGACTCTGTACAGCGGGAGACGCAAAATGTTGCGTCTCTACGTTTATGGAAACCCAATTACATTGGGAAATAATTGTCTTCGTTATCTCCGTTAGCCAGCCAGTTTTCCGGATTTTTAAAGATATATTCCCTTACATTTTGATATTCTTTTTCATTGCGAATCACCCGATCAAAATATCGTGGCTGCCATGAAAACTCTATTTCATTAGTTGTTGCATAGGTTTTTACCGATGCTTTGTAACCGCGCATGGCCGAAGCTAAATTTTTACTTTGCGCGCCAAATTTATTAAGCTGCCAGTCAATTTTATCTGGCCTGTTGATGAAAATAATTCCGTGCAGATGATTGGGCATCAATATAAATTCATCTAATTCTATGAATGGGTGATGGATGGGAATTTCAATCCAATTAGTATAAGCTATTTCACCAATAGTGGTTTTATTTAATGAAACTTGATTTTCGTCGACTGATGCAACGATATCGCCAAAATAATGGAGTCTTTGTTTTGTGCAGATGGTAATATAATATAAACCGTTAGAGCCATAATCCCAGTTTGATAAGCGGGCTGCCGGAATTCGGAATTTATTATTGAATTTCTCCTCCATAAAAAATAAGGTTTGGTCTATGTAGAGACGCAATATTTTGCGTCTCCCGCATGCAAATCACTCTTGCAAATCACTTTTGCAAATCGCTGTTGCAAATTCGCTTGTCTGGTGGGAGACGCAAAATATTGCGTCTCTACGTTAGGAGTTACGCCGTAAAATTATATATAAACACAATCTCACCTGTAAACGCAGGTTTCTTTTGATCTTTTATTTCAAGGGTGGTTGCCATGGTGGCTTTAATGTTGCCACGCAAATTTACCAGACCGGCTAATTTTACCTTCAGGCGTACTTCGCTATCAACCAATACCGCCTGGCCAAAACGCAGGTTTTCGATGCCGTAATTGATCTCCATTTTCAAGTTTTCAACCTTTACAATTTCTTTCCATAAATAGGGTACCAACGATAGGGTAAGATAGCCGTGGGCGATGGTAGCACCAAACTGGCTTTCGGTTTTAGCTCTTTCCGGGTCGGTGTGAATCCATTGGTAATCTAAAGTTGCATCGGCAAATTTATTGATCTGCTCCTGGGTTATTTTGTACCATGACGAAGCGCCAAGGTCATTACCTACCTGTGCTTCAAATTCCGCGAAGTTATTAATGGTTAACATTTGATGGTCAGTTTATTGTTAAAGATGGCGAAGTTACAATTTTTTAGGTTTGCAGCATTACTGCACTCATTCTCCCGATCAATGCAAACGCGTATAAATAACATCAAACGGAATTTTGCCATGGTTAAAAATCAATTCTCTCCTGAACCTATTTAGCCAACAACAGGCATAAATATTAGATGCATTTAAATTACTAAAACAACCAGTTTAGTGTTAACCATGTTAAAATATAAAATATTGATTTTCAAATATTTACATGCTTATTTGTTTGAAATGTGTTAAGTTATGTTAACCCAATTTAGATGTTTTACCCTTATTCGCCCAACAAAGCCTTCAAACTTTCCAGTGTATCGGCTTCCTCTTTGGGTTTGTCCTGCCGCCAGCGCAGGATACGTGGGAAACGCAAGGCTATGCCCGATTTATGCCGGGTAGATTTATTGATCCCTTCAAACCCTATTTCAAAAACCAGTTCGGGTTTTACCGTGCGCACCGGGCCAAATTTTTCGATGGTGTTACGTTTAATAAAGTAGTCTACCTTGTTGATTTCGGCATCGGTCAGGCCCGAGTAAGCTTTGGCAAAGGGTACCAGTTTATCGCCATCCCAAACGGCGAAAGTGTAATCGGTATAGAGATCTGCCCGGCGTCCATGGCCTTTTTGGGCGTAGATCATCACGGCGTCTACCGATAGCGGGTCAATTTTCCATTTCCACCAATCGCCCCGCTTCCGGCCAACCTGGTAAGCGGCGCTTTTGCGTTTAAGCATAATTCCTTCGGCTATCATAGCACGCGATTGTTCCCTGATTTGCCCTAATTCGTCCCATGTATCAAATTTAATCAATGCCGAAATCCGGAAGACTTCGGGATAAGCAGTAGCGGCCTGTAACTCTTCTAATATCAGCCGCCTTTCACTTTGTGTTTTGGCGCGAATGTCCTGGCCTTTATATTCCAGGCAATCATAGGCGATGACTGCAACCGGACTTTCTTCCAATATCTTTTTACTCAGGTTTTTTCTGCCGATGCGGGTTTGCAGCACATTAAAAGGCATGGGCAAACCATTTTGAAAACTCAGGATCTCGCCATCTATCACGGTACCATCCGGCAGGGCTTTCAAAAAGGGGTGTAACTCGGGGAACTTTTCGGTAGCCAGGTCCTCACCTCGGCTCCAGATAAAAATTTCGCCATTACGTTTAATCATTTGGGCACGGATACCATCCCATTTCCACTCGGCCTGCCAGTCGGCAGCATTGCCAAGCGTGGCACCTACTTCCTCAGGTGTTTTTTGTTTCTCGGATGTTTCCTGGATAGGGTAGGCCAGGAAAAAAGGGTATGGTCTTGAAATATTTTCGGCAGCGTCCTGTTCCTCCATCAGTTGTGCAAACTGGAAAGTTTCGGGCAGCCAGCTGCCCATAATGCGGTGGGTCAATACAGCCGCTTCCAAACCCGAAATATCGGCCAAAGCCTTAATCACTAAATTTTGCGATACCCCAACTCGGAAACTGCCGGTGAGCAGTTTGTTAAAAACGAAGCGTTCCTGGTTATCTAACATGGCCCATGAAGCTAACAGCCATTCCTTTTTCTGCTCTTCGGTTTTATCGTTGAGGTTGTTGATCTCGGCTATCCATTCAGTCAGAGTTTTGCTGCTGCTCACATCACTTTGCGGCATCAGCAGGGCCATGGTTTCGGCAAGGTCGCCCACTACATGGTAGCTTTCTTCAAATAGCCATGCCGGGATAGTAGATGCCTCGATAGCCCAGGTACGCACCAGCGTGGAGTTGATTTGCCGCTTAGGCTTGCGCCCGGTAAACAGGGCCAACATGTGCATCTTATCAGTATCGGGTACGGCATTAAAATACTCCTTTAAAACCTTAACCTTCTCATTGGTTTTGTTGGTTTCATCTAAAGAAAGGAAGAGTTGGGCGAAGGCTTTCATGAGGTGGTCCCAGCCCCCTCTAAATCTCCCCCGGTAGGGGAGACTTCAAAAATTTTCTCCTCGGTTTCTTTTAACTCCTCCCCTTCCGGGGGAGGTTGGGAGGGGGCCTCTTCCTCGCCGCCATACAGCGTATGCACTTCATGCGCGTCAAACCCAATTCCGTTTAAATATCTTGCAAAGGTGGCGGTGTAACCATGCGTTAGGTAAACGCTTTCGCAGCCCGTGGCGTCAATGGCGCTGACGAGGCCGTCCCAGTCGGCATGGTCTGAGAGGATAAAACCCCTGTCGGCGGCGCGGCGGCGTTTGGCACCACGGATAGCCATCCAGCCCGAGCAATAGCCAAAGCTATACGGCCCAAACTTGCGCATCCAGGGTGTACCTACCGATGAAGGTGGTGCAATAATGATGCCTTTACGCACTTCTTCTTTTACAGAATCCTGGGTAATCCTTTCTGTGGGATTTAATATCACCCCGTTACGGCGCAAAGCCTCATTGGTGTTTTCAATTACGCCATGGGTATAAACCTTGCCGTTAAACAGATCGAGGTTTTGGAGGATGCGTTGCGCTTTGCCCAATGAGTAGCCTACCAAAACAGTAGCCAGTCCGTTGTGCAGGTTAGAACGCCACCAGTTGTTGATATCCTCAAAAATTTGAACTTGTGGTTTCCATGTATAAACAGGCATGCCAAAGGTGCATTCTGATATAAAATGATGGCATTGTACCGGCTCAAAAGGCGTGGAGATACCGTCATCCTCTACCTTGTAATCACCGGATACTACCCAAACCTCGCCCTTATATTCTACCCGGATCTGTGCCGAACCGATTACATGGCCGGCCGGGTACAACGATATAGCAACACCATTTTTCATGACCGTTTCGCCATACGCTACCGTTTGCAGCTGGATCTCGCCAAGCCTGTACAGCAATACTTCCTTGGATAAATAATGCGCCAGGTAATGCTTATGGCCAACATAGGCATGGTCTGCATGGGCATGGGTAATTACGGCGTCGTCTACCGGTTTCCAGGGGTCAATATAAAATTTGCCCTGCGCGCAGTAAATGCCCCTATCCGTAAATTCAAGTAATGGTTTTTTGGCCATGGTAATACATAAACCTTTTGAAACAGAATAAGTTTGAGAGATAGGATAGGTGGGAATTGGAAACTTATTTTCCCTCGCCCAAAAGCCTGAAAAATACAGTTACGCAAATTACATCCCTTAATACCTTAATGGCATTGTGCAGGGTGTTGTAAACGGTGCGTTCGCTCAGTCCGGTTTGGTCGGCAATATCTTTAAAGGCCACCGTATCAAAATAGCGCAGGCGGATGATTTCTTTTTGGCGGGGCGATAGCTGGTTAAGGGCCTTTTGAAGCCGCTTTTTCATATGCTCATCATGCTGACTGGCAATCAATATCGACTCATAAGAGGGCTCTATAGGCGTATCTCCGACGCTAATATCATCAATCAATCCACCGGTTTGGGTGGCCTCTGATAATTGCAGGTAAGTTTTATAAAGGATGCGTTTGTAAATGGTAAGCGTGTACTGCTGCACGTTTTGCACATCGGCCAGTTTGTGCTTTATTTTCCACAGCTCCAGGAATAAATTGTTGATGCCTTCTTTAACCAACTCGGGGTTTTTGTAAAGCGAAAGGCCAAAGCGGTACAGGTCGTTATAAAAAAGATTAAAGCACTCGTAAAGTCCCTGCTTGTCGCCTTCCGCAAGCAATCGCCAGTTTTTATTGATGTCCTTGTTTTTAGGACCCATGAATACTGTTTTTGACACTTCCATTAAAGATTGGCAATTAATAGGGCAATTACAAAATGTGGTTACTTTTTAAAATAATTTTAAAACTAACTGTAACTTATTGAATTATACAATAATACAGTTAAAAATTAAAAAGTGAAATTTATTTGGAAAAACATTGGTAAAAAAGAATAATCTACTGCACTTGTGTATAAAAGTTTCAATATATACTTAACATGGACTATTCTTCATACCAAATAGAAGATTTTTTAACCGACGACAGCTTTATTGCTTATTGCTATAACGATGATAATGCTGCCGTTACAAAATGGGAAAATATCCTTGCCGAAAACCCGGCATTGGCTCCCAAAATGAGTGAAGCCCGCGAGCTTTGCCTGCTGTTGGCTATCAAGGTAAGTCCGGCCGAAAAGGCAATCGCCCTGGAGCGGCTGAAACAGGCCATCACTGCTGTCGGTGATGTTGAGCCGGAGAGCAGGATCATCAGTATTCGTAATTATTTCACCAAATGGGTAGCTATCGCGGCGTCGCTGCTTATCATGGCGGGGGCCTTCGCGGTTTACAAAATCAACAATACCAACCCAAGCGGAGCCGCTTTGTACAGTGCTGCTACCGATGCCAATTATAAGCTGATAGGCAAAACAGATTTTGGTCACCGTAAGCTGATCAAATTGCCCGACGGTAGTTTGGCACTCCTTAACGGATCAAGCACCCTTAAAATAGCTAAAGACTATAATGAAAACAACCGCCACCTGTTGTTAAGCGGCGAGGCTTTCTTTTCGGTTACCAAAGACAAGCATAAACCATTTGTGGTGATCACCGGAAAAACAGCCACCACGGCGCTTGGTACCTCATTTAAGGTAGAAAGCTATAACAACGCCCAGGTTGCCAGTGTAATGCTCTCAACCGGTAAAGTTAAAGTAGAGTGCACCCAGCCCGATTTGAAGGTAGAAGACGTAATGCTTATCCCCGGGCAAAAAGCGGCTTTATATAATGGCGATAAGGCCTTTACCCAAACCACTTTCTACGCCAAAGACCTGCAAAACTGGATAGACCGGAAACTGGTATTCAAAGGTGCCGACCTGAAAGAGATCGCGGCTAAACTAAAAACAGTTTATGGTGTGATCATCGTTCCGAAAGATAAAACAGGTGACGAGGTATCCTTTACCGGCGAGTTTATTGGAAAAGATCTTACAGAGGTGTTGGATGCCATAGGCTTCACCAATCATTTCACTTACAAACAAAGCGGCAGCACCGTGCAGCTACAATTTTAAAATATTAACAGGCTCTAATTTTTAAACTATTCAAAACCAAAACTATATGCAAAAACTATTACTTAGTTCACGATTACGATCATGGATACTGCTGCGGATGATTCCGTCGGTATTGTTGATCATGTCGTTATCCGGGTACGCGCAGTCATCAACCCCCAACGTGTATTCATTCAGCTGGAAAAATACCCCGGTTCCGGCTGTTTTTACCCAGATTGAAAAAGCAGCCAATGTGCATTTTTCATACAACCCCAAGGATCTTGACCTGCAAAAAAAGATCAGTCTAACAATTAACAAACAAAGCCTGCAGCAAGTAATTGACCTTATTACCAAGGAGCTGCATGCCCAATACAAAATTGTTGGCGAAACGGTAATGATCCAGTCGCAAAAGCCGGCAGCCAAGGTAACATCACAGGTGGTTGATGATTTTAACCTTACCGGCAAGGTTACCGATGATCAGAACCTGCCATTGCCGGGCGTAACCATTGTTAACACCACCAAAAACCGTAGCGCTGCCACTACAGAAACCGGCAGCTTTGTAATATTAGCCAACAATGGCGATGTGATCACCTTTAGCATGATAGGTTATGAAACTACCTCCATCATTGCTACAGATAAAGCCAAAACGGTAAAGATCACTCTTAAAACCAAAGCTACTGAACTGAATACCGTAGTGGTAACTGCTTTGGGCATTAAAAGGGAAGAGCGCTCATTAGGCTACGCCACTGCCGAAGTTGATGGTAACGACCTTAAAAAAGCCCGCGAAACCAATGTGATCAATTCACTGGCGGGTAAAGTGCCGGGTTTAATTATCAATAGTACAGCGGGCGGCCCTGCCGGCTCGTCAAGAGTAATTATCAGGGGAAATACCAGTATTACCGGTAATAACCAGCCGCTTTATGTGGTTGATGGTGTGCCTATTGATAACTCCAACTACGGCCAGGTGGGCGGTGATAAATACTCTGGCGGTTTTGATTTTGGTGACGCGATATCGGCCATTAACCCCGATGATATCGATAAGATCTCGGTGCTAAAAGGCCCTTCGGCATCGGCGCTTTATGGCAGCCGTGCGGGTAACGGTGTAATATTGATCACCACTAAAAAGGGCAATGCCAAAAAGGAATTGGGTATTGAGGTAAACAGTACCACATCGATAGAAAACCAGCTTACCCACTATAACGATTACCAGTACATTTACGGCCAGGGTACTGCCGAGCAATTGGTGGTTGATCCATCGCAGGCAAAAAATACCCTGTTTAATAATTTTGGCCCAAGGCTTGATCCTAATTTGCAGGTAATTGGCTTTGACGGTAAATACCGCCCATACGCCTTGGCAAAAAACAATATCGATAACTTTTTTCGTACAGGAGCAACCACCACCAATAATGTGGCATTTGCAAGCTCAAACGATATATCATCGTTCCGTTTATCCATAGGCGATTTACGCAGCCGCGATATTGTACCGGGCAGTAACATGCGGCGCAGTACTTTCAACTTTAACGGCAGTTCCAAATTTGGCAGTAAGATTACCATATCGGCCAAGGTGATGTACCTTAATGAGGATGTGATTAACCGCCCCGCGCTGGCCGATGATCCGGGTAACATTGGTAATGCGTTTGTTGGCCTGGCAAATAATGTTGATCAGTCTTACTTTAAAAACGGTTACAAAGATTCGGAGGGGAATTATGTTGATTGGGGCGGCGGCCAGTACCGTTTAGATCCTTATTGGGTAATTAACGAAATGAAGAACGAAACCCGTAAAAACAGGTTTATCGGTAATTTACAGGGCAACTATGTAATTACCAGCTGGCTTAATTTGCAAGCCCGGATCTCAACCGATTTTACTTACTTAAACTATAGCAAATTCAGTCCGCGTACTACCCCGGGTGCTTTAGCCGGTGAACTTGACCAGTTTGATCAAAAATTGGGCACTACCGAGGGCGACGCTTTGTTAACCGCTCAAAAACAGGTAACGCCATCGCTTAATTTAGCTTTAAGGGTGGGTGCCAGTTTTTCGCGCGTTGATAACCCTGGTACAACATCTACGTTTATTAACCTGAACGTACCGGATGTAATTAGCCCAAATAGCTTTTCGGATAAATCGGTAGTTGAAAACCATTACCGCAAACGCAATAACGGTGCTTATGCTTTGTTGAGCATCGGCTATAAATCATACTTGTACCTGGATGCAAGTGTGCGTAAAGATGCTTCTTCAACCCTGCCGGCAAACAATAATACCTATGTTTATCCATCGGTGGCAGCCAGCTTTGTATTCAGCGACTTTTTCAAGATCGATCCATCGATATTATCGTTTGGTAAATTAAGGTTATCTGCCGCCGAAGTTGGTAACGATACCGACCCATACCTGTTAAACTTAAACTATAACCTGTATCCGCAAACTTTTAACGGTACATCGGTGGGCGGCATTGCCAGCACCATTTTGCCTAATAAAGATTTAAAGCCAACCCGCACCAAATCATACGAGATTGGTACGCAGTTGAAATTCTTTGGCGAAAGATTAGGCCTGGATGTATCTTACTACACCTCGAAATCGCGCGACCAGATTAACCTGGTGCCTGCCCCGCTTTCATCGGGCTTTGCACAACAACTGGTTAACGCCGGTGTAATTGGCAACAAAGGTGTGGAGATAGCACTGAACGGATCGCCCCTACGAACCAAAGATTTTGGCTGGGATGTTAACGTAAACTTTGCTAAAAATACCAATACGGTAATTTCATTAGCCGAGGGGATTCCTTATCTGTCACTATCAGATGCCCGCTGGTTAGGTGTATCTGTTGTGGCTAAACCAGGTTCGCCATATGGCGCTATTTTAGGGTTCGATTACCAGCGCGATACGCAGGGCAATATCGTACTTGATCCGCAAACCTTAGCCCCAAAGCAAGCCGAAGAGCGTAGCGTGTTAGGCAAAGGTACCTGGAGCTGGACCGGCGGTTTAACCAACAACTTCCATTACAAAAACTGGGGCTTAAGCACCGTAATTGATATTAAACATGGTGCCGATCTGTTTTCGATGACCAATATGTTTGCCATTATCCGTGGCAGCCATGTATCAACCCTACCCGGCAGGGCCGAGTGGATAAAATCTGAAGAGGAACGCCAAAGTGCTGGTGCTACTATTGAGGCCTGGCGTGCAGCCGGTAAAGTACAGGGTTATACGCCACAAGGTGTGGTACAGACTGGTACTGATGCCAACGGAAACCCTATCTATACAAAAAATACAACCGCGGTTGATCCATCAAATTATTGGTCGCAGTTTTACAGCGATGGTAATGGTGTAGCTACCCCATTCATTTATGATGCAAGCTATATCAAAATGCGTGAGATCACTTTAAGCTACCGTTTCCCGGCAGGTTCAACCTCAAAACTGGGGATTAAAGACCTAACCATTGCCGTGGTAAGCCGTAACCCTTTTATTATTCACAAAAACGTTCCGAATGTTGACCCCGACTCCAACTATAACAATGGTAACGGACAGGGACTGGAGTATGGCTCATTGCCATCAAGAAAAAGCTGGGGCTTTAACTTAAACTTCAGATTTTAATAGGATGTATAATTTTAGAACGAACAAGATGAAAAGAACTTTAAATAAATATAAGTTGGTTACACTCCTGATGCCGTTACTGCTGTTTTCGTGCAAAAAGTTTGGAGATGTAAACACCGATCCAACCAAATCGGCAAACCTTGATCCCATTAACCAACTCAATTATGTGGAGTTACGCTTTGGCGGCGATGTAACCATTAATGAGCGTACCAGTATTATACTCACCATGCCTATGGCGCAGCAAATAGGCGGCGCGTATTACACCCGCTACGGCAGCGCTTATATTGAAGACAGGCAATACATGAGCGAGCTTTGGGAACTGGGCTACCCTAACGATGTTTTAAACATTGTTGACGCTGTTGCCCGTACCACCGCCAAGCCCAACCTGAATGCCATTTGCCGCATTATGAAGGTTTACGTATTTGCCCGCCTTACCGATATGTATGGCGATATCCCTTACACAGAAGCAGGTAAAGCGTACATTGCCGGTACGGTACGCCCCAAGTTTGACACCCAGAAGGATATCTATACCGATTTTTTTAAGGAATTAAAAGCAGCAACTGCCCAGCTTGATGCATCAAAAGACGCCGTAAGTACCGAGCTTTTTTACCATGGCGATTTAACCAAGTGGAAAAAGTTTGCCAACTCCTTGCGCTTGCGCCTGGCTATGCGTTTAATTAAAATTGATGAAGCTACTGCCAAAGCCGAAGCTACAGATGCCTTTAACGCCGGTTTGATTGCCAGTAATGACGATATCTGCAAGCTGGATTATACCAACATCACCAATGGTTATGCAGAAATTCGTGGCAATGGTGTATCGGTGGGGATTAACCAATACCAGGATGATGGCCGTCCACGCATTTGCTCAACGTTGATTAACCAGATGAAGGCATCTAATGATCCGCGTTTAAATTACATTGCCCGGGATTACTGGGTGAACCCCGATAAGCTGACCGACAGGCTTGATGTTACCGCGCAGGTAAAGGCTCAGGTTGGGATAATAGGCGTTGGTCCGGGTAAATATAATTATGATGACTTTTTAGGCGCTATCAATATTGATTACCCCGGTCGTGGTACGCTATCTGTGCCAAACGGTGGGCAAAAAGTGCAACTGGCCGATTTTATAGTGCGCAGCGATGCCCCATACTTCCACATGACCTACGCCGAGGTAGAGTTTTTATTGGCCGAAGCCAATACCCGTTGGGGTTTAGCCCTTGGTGGTACTGCCAAACAACATTACGAGAACGGTTTGGAGGCGGCCTGCCAGCAACTGGCACTGTACCCAACCGGGCCTACTTTATCGGCAACCGAAATACAGAATTTTAAACAGGATAACCAGCTTGCACCGGGCAAGGAGTTACAGCAAATTGATACGCAGATATGGGTTGCCCAGCTGATGAATGGCCCCGAGGCTTATTCAACCTGGCGTCGTACGGGTTTTCCTGTATTGGTACCGGGAGTAACTGCCGAATCGGACGTGACAACTATACCACGCAGGTTTGAGTATCCTTTAACCGAGCGCGAACAAAACTCGACCAATATAGCGGTAGCTATTGCGGCCCTTGGCGGTAAAGATACCTGGACAGCACATGTTTGGTGGGATAAACAATAACAAGCTATACAATAACAAATGAAGATCTTTAAAAATAAGGCACTGTTAACACTTACCGTTTTTATACTGGTAACCATAGTTGGCTGCAAAAAAAGTACGGTTAAGGCCGAAGGGATTGATAGCACGCAAACTGCAACAGCTGCCAAATTCAGGGTGGTGGGTTATTTACGTTATGAAGATAACCTGCTTGATGAGGCAAACGCCATTGATATGAGTAAAATAACTCACCTTAACGTGGCCTTTATCAATCCCGATGCCGACGGCAATTTTGCTGCCGATGCCAACCTGCAAAAGGTAGCCCAATTAGCGCACAGCCATAAAGTGCAAATCCTGGCGGCTATTGCAGGTGGTTTACCGCCGACTTATTTTAGCAAGCTGATGGAGCCGGCCATGCAGGCAAAATTTATAGCCAACCTGGTAAAGTTTACACAGGATAATTACCTGGATGGTATAGATGTGGATATTGAGCAAAGCCTTATCAATAGCAATTACGAATCATTTGTTACCGGCTTAGCTGCGGCCCTAAAAGCCAAAGGAAAACTTACCACTGCTGCTATTGCCACGGTTTATGCCACCAGTTACACGGATAAAGCTTTGGCCAGTCTTGATTTTATCAACGTAATGTCGTACGATAAAACGGGGCCTTGGAAACCGGAGAATCCCGGTCAGCATTCGCCCTATACTATGGCGGTTGAGGACTTGGCTTATTGGAGCGGTACACGTGGCATTGCCAAAGAAAAGCTGAGCCTGGGCGTACCTTTTTATGGCTATGGTTTTGGTACCAACGCACCTGCCGACCTTACCTTTTCGGCCATAGTGGCGGCCTACCCGGGGGCTGAAAACCAGGACCAGGTGACCGTGCCCGGCGGCGGTATTGTTTATTACAACGGCATCCCCACAATAAAAAGTAAAACCCAGCTGGCGCTTGAAAAAGCCGGCGGCATTATGATATGGCAATTGCGCCAGGATGCCAAAGGGCCAAACTCATTATTGGGCACCATCAACACGGTGATACAATCACATACCAATTGATCAATTGAAAACAATTAAAATATTTAAACATGAAAAAGATTAAATACACATCACTACCGGTGCTGGTTATGCTTATGGTATTTGCGGGCTGTAAAAAGGATGAGGTTAAAACCCAGGAGGATGCCAACCCGTACTTTCCGCGCATATTTGATAACCTGCGTAAGCTATCGGCACCGCAAATCATTAATGAAGGGGCAACAGCAAACTTTAATGGTTTGCAGTTTTCGCCGGCCAGTAAAGTAAAGATCAGCTGGAAAGTGAACGGGAAAGAAATGTCGACAGATACGGCCTTTGCTTTTAAACCAACTGCCGGTGGCGAGTACACCATTAAAGTAGATGTTACCTACAACGGCGATTCCACCTCAAGGCAAACCAAGGTATTGGTTAATCCATCAACCTATACCTTTAAACCCTATACTCGTGTGGTGCTGGCTAACTTAACTGAAGATGGTACCGCTGCCGATGTGGTTTGGAGTAATATTACACACCTGGAATACCAGGTAGGCAAAGTATCTGCCGATGGCAGCCTTGATGTTTCAAAAGGAACTGTTGCCCAGCATGCCGATGAAATTGTTGCCCGTGCGCACATTGCCGGCGTACCGGTGATCATGGGCCTTACAGGTCACCTATCTGGCATTGACGGTTGGGCGCTTTATGGCAGCGATGATTTTGGTACAGCCATCCGCACCCCGGCAGCAATGGCATCGTTGGTGGCAAGTGTGAAGGCTTATGTAGCCGCCAAAAAAATGGATGGGGTAGATATTTATATGGAAGATATTAACTCAGATAATGCCCCTGCAAATATTCATGCGATTGGTCCGTTTTTGACCGCGTTAAAAGCGGCTTTACCCGCCACGGCTTTAGTTACAGTAACCGCTACAGTAAACTACCAGCATTGGGAATACCCCGATCTTTCGGCCGCATCGTGGGTAAATATTCACGCTTTTGAGGATAATATCCATATTGGTCCGGATGCACCGGTTGGACAGTCATCGAGCTACGATTTTATGGTAGCAGGTACACAGATCTGGACAAACTTTCACCTGCCGGCCAATAAACTGGTAGTTGGTATGCCTGCTTTTGGCTTGCGTTATAACGCATTGAACGCGGCAGGCAATAACGCCAGCTGGGGGTCATATGATTACATGACTTACAAAGATATTATAGCCGCCGACCCTGCAAATGCGGGCAAAGAGAAAGCTGCCATTGCCCAGGGCGTATACTTTAATGGTGTACCGCTGGTAACCAAAAAAGCTGCCTATCTTAAAGCCAACGGTTTCAAAGGCGCATACCTTTGGGCCGCAGATTACGATGCTACAGGTACCAGTTCTTTAGGAGCAGCCATTTATAATACCCTTAAATAACTAATCAATTTTTTTAAATACGATTCTTTGTCCCCGATGTGTTAACTGTTTAAAACGATTAACACATTAGGGCAGGGGATGGTATTGTTTGAACTTTAAAAAATGATAACGATGAAAAAGATCTATCACCTAATAACTTTTACAGCACTTGCCGCAATTTACAGTAACAATTGTTTGGCAACTGTCCGTATCGATTCGGGAATAGTTATTTCAAAAAAGCAAATTGCAGCAACCATATCTTTCAGCGGGTATACCTGGAATGTTAAAGCCCCAGAACAACCCCAGGGACCGGGGCCTAATGTATGGAGCGCGGCTAATGTTTATGTAGATAACGAAGGTTCCCTGCACCTTAAACTGTCAAAAAACGCGGCAACCGGTAAATGGGAATGCGCCGAAGTTTCAACCAACGAGAAATTTGGCGAAGGTACTTACCAATGGCAGGTAGAAGGGCCATTGGCAACGTTGGATAAAAACATAGTGCTGGGCTTATTTAATTACTCGGGCAGGGATGGGTTTGATGAAATGGATATGGAATTTGCCCAATGGGGCGATAGCAATAACCCGCATTTAAATTACACCATATGGCCGGTTGATAAAGGAACGAACAAAGCTTATTATACAGCCAATTTTACCATGCCCGGCGGTACTTATACTACCCAGCGCTTTATCCGCAAGGCAAAAAGTGTGACCTTTAAAAGCTTATACGGCTTTGTTGATAATGATAATAATGTTTTCGATTCCAAAACATTTAAAAGCCCGGCATCATCTATCAGTACCGAACCGATGCCGGTGTATATAAACCTTTGGTTGTATAACGGCCAGGCACCATCAGATGGTAAGGGTATGGAAATAGTGATCCACAGCTTTAAGTTTATACCTCTTTAATATTGTTTTTTTTAATTATAATTGTGCTGATGTGCACCGGGTGAGAACCGGTGCGCATTTTTTATGGGCAAAAGCGCGATCAACTACCACTAAACGCACCACCGGTTTTTAATTATTATTTAACAGATAGTGGTTTACGGTAAATTAAGGGTATCTTTAAGAAATTCCATCCCAAAACAATACCGCATACCTTAGGCATTGCCATTTTCTTACACGGTGATAGTTAAGCTTTAACATAATACCAGCCTGCTACAGGCTGCAACAACCGTAAAAAACAATCAAATGATAGCTGCAAAAGACGCCATTGAAACCGAAACCCGTATGTATATGTACGACCTGCTGAACACCGCCAAAGAGTTTGGTTTTAAGGCCGAAGACAGCTGGGAACTGAGCATGGTTACCAATACCGATAGGATCAAATTGCAACGGGATTACTTCCCAACCATTGCCAGCAAAATTGGTCCCGAAATTTTGTTGCAGGTATTCCATACCATTAAAACAAGGCTCAACCAATCGTTTCAGAAAGAAGCGGTAAGAATTGATGAACGGAACCCTTTAACCGAGGATTTGAATTACCTGGTAGCCTTTAACCCTAAAAGGCCAAGGACTTAGCATTATAGCATTACCCCCTTTATTATACGATGTAAATGAACATTCCTGTATTTGATACGGGGATGCTTATTTACGTCTTTTTTATTTTTAGCTGCCAGAGGATGTTGATGATTGAAACTAACCTTTTAAACAGGCAGCGTTAAGCCCTTGTTAGTAATATATTTGTGCATCATTAGCTATATGATTATAAAACAATGGATAAGGCGGTAAACTTAAACGGCAGAATCTGGTTTGAAACCGCCGATGGCAAACTATTGGGGCATGGGAGGGTAGAACTGTTGGAACGAATAAGAGATTCGGGATCATTAAGGCAGGCCGCTATGCAAATGAAAATGTCATACCGGCAAGCCTGGGATATGGTGGGCTACATGAACGAGCATTTTAGCTCGCCGGTAGTAATATCGCACCGTGGGGGTAAAGGAGGAGGTAGTGCCGAGCTTACCCCAAAAGGATTACAGGCCATTGAACAGTTTAAATTGTTTCAGCAAAAATTTAATAGTTTTTTGGAGGAGAATAGCGGATTGATCAAAATTTGAGCCGAAATAACTTCGCACAAAACAGTATTTGAAATTTACCCCCGGCGCATCCCTATTGTCTATTTATGAAGAGAGTTCTTGTTATCCTGTTCTTAAGCTTTGCAACACTTTATTTACGGGCACAAACTGCCAATCAGCGCTATCAACAGTTAGGGAACAACTACGTGCTCATCAAAAATTATTACCTGTTAAACCTGCTACAAAATTACCCCGCTGCAAGTAAACTGGTAAGCGGCGATCCTATTTTAACAAAACTGGCACAAGCTAAAATGAAAACGGTACAGGATTCGCTTAAAGCTAACAAAGGGTTCATGAGCATCACCAGATCGCTTAAGTTTAGCGCGGCAGAAATAAAAACCGCCGGTGCACGGCTTGTTTCGTTGTACAAGCCTAACAATGTTCTGGGTGTATTAGTAACAAAACATCTCATTCCATCGGGTTTTTATATTCAATACGATAACCTTTCGAATGTTAAGTTATTGGTAAAGGCCTGGGAGCAGGATGCCCATGCCATCAACCATACCATCGAAATTTATGCTGATGGAAAAAAGCCCGGTTTCCCGGATATAGATTCTATCAATTTTAATATTTACAGTAAAACGTATTCCAAAGCGATTACCGATGGGGCAAATGATATTGTTAAGCGATATGGCGCAACCAGGCTTTTCTTTTTACCATCGGTAAGCTACGCATTGCACAGCCTGGATATTAATGGCCGCAACGATGCCGGTAACGACGAGCCGATGCAATTAAATGCCAATAAAGCCGCTTACAATAGGATAAAAACCATCGATTGGAAAAAGTATATGTACACCCTTATATTGATCCCTGGTGAAGGGCCTGATAGACCCGGCGTTTCCATTAGTCCGGGGAGCATAGCCCGGTGTAAAATAGCCGCGATAAAATTTAAAGAAGGTGTAGCTCCTTTCGTGATGGCATCGGGCGGTAAGGTACATCCTTTTAAAACTAACTTTAGCGAGGCCGAACAAATGAAGAAGTATTTGATGAACCAATTAGGTATCCCCGAAAATGCTATTTTGATTGAACCCCAGGCCCGACATACCACCACCAATCTGCGCAATTGTGCCCGACTCATTTTCAGATATGGGATGCCATTTAACAAGCCATTTATCGTATCAACCAATAAAATTCAAAGCTATTATATTTCCTACATGCAAAAACGCTGCGAGGCCGATCTGGGTTATGTGCCTTATACCCTTGGCCGGCGCTTGTCAAATACCGAGCAGGAGATAATGCCTAATATCGCATCCTTACAGATCAACCCGCTGGAGCCTTTAGATCCGTAGGGTTTGATATCCTTTTAAACCAATTGAAATAAAAATGTTTGTCATTTCGAACGAACCCTAAGGGGATTGTGCGTTGGTGGTGAGGAGAAATCTTGTAAAAGTGGACATTCGGACTTGCATGGCGGCGAAGATTTTTCGCTGCGCTCAAGAGAGAGTTTCTCCTCGCATCCCTACTATCCCCTACGCATGCTCGCTCGAAATGACATTTTTCTTTAAAGGGGTATAACTATATTTTAATACCGAAACCTACATTAAACGTTCGGCCATCGGCAGGTAATATGCCGGGGCCGGGCAAAATAGTAATGCGCCTGGTAAAATACTTGGCATTCAGCACATTGTTAATGCTGCCAAAAATATGATACTGTTTCAAAAAGCTGTAATTAAGCGACCAATCGAACACATGATAAGCCGGAACAATGCCGCTTAAACCGGTTGGGTTAAAAACGGTATTATTTGCATCGGTAAAGTTTTTGCCTACGTAACTGTATTGCAGCGTAGTGGTTATATGGCCGTTTAAATAGCTTAAGCCAGTACGGTTGATCCATTGGGGAGTACCTTCAAGCCAGTTTCCTTTAAGGCTGATATTGGAATTGCCGGCGCTTAACGAGCCGCTGGTATAACGGGCATGGTCATAACTGAAGGAGTTAAACAACCGGATGTCGCTTACCGATGTTTTATCAAACGACCGTAGCAACGAAACCTCGGTATAAAGCTCGATACCCTTGGCTGACGCATTGCCAATGTTGGTGGTATAAATATAGGTTTGCTTAGCCGAGTTAAGTTCTGTTAAGTTGCCTATCCTATTGCCATAATAAACATAATAAAAATCGAGATCGTAATTAAAAACAGTACTAATGTTACCACGATAACCCAGATCTGTACTGTAACCGCGGCTATCTTTCAAATTTGGGTTAACCACGGCCAGATCATTGCCCGGTATAATATTGGCGTAAGAAAAAGGCCTGTACGCCTGCGAAATATTGCCGTAAAACTGGCTGCTATTGGTAAGCTGGTATTGAATGCCCGTTCCAAAAAGCGGGAAGTGGCGTTTGTTGCCGTACGATACATGGTCTTTAGCGTTATCAATAACCCCATCAAGATTGGTGTTGATGATCTCATACCTGGCCCCTGGTGTAATGGACAGTTTGGGCGTTATTTGAAAAGAGTTTTCGGCAAAGGCGGCGTAGTTGTGGGTGCGCAATTTAAGGGCGATGCCATAAGGAATAGTAAGGCGCAAATCATAATCGGAACCTGTTGAGCCGGTACCCTTCTGGTCGCGGGTGGTGGTTTCGGTAAAATACCTTAAGCCCGATGTGAAGGTGCTGGTTAAATTGCCCAGTTTATAACGGGTAAGCAGGCGGGCTTCGGTGGTAAAACCAAGATAAAAGTCACGGTCAACCTGGCGTGGGTTAAAAGTGTTGAGTTTTTTATTCACGGTATCGGCCACGCCGGGATTGGCCAGGAACTGTACGCTGTTGCGCTGACCGGATATTACGTGCGATGTAACTTCCAGCTTAGTGCGATTGCTTAGGTTATAGTTAAACAATAGGGCGGGGATGTTGATCTCCGGATCGAAATAGTTACGGGTGCGGGTAGCCTGCCTGCTATCGGCATTGAACTGGGCATCGTTTAAACCGCCGGCATCTTTCTCTTTAAAATTCACTCTCGAAAACTGCAGGGCCAGGCTGCCTTTGGCGCTAAACTGGTATTTAACGTTGGCATAAAACCACTGCCCGGTAAATGCCGAATTGCTACGGTAGCCATCACCGGTACGATTGGCAAAGTAAGCGTAATAAGTCCATTTACCGCTTTTGCCGCCTACAGCGTTAAACGAGTTAAAATAGTTGTTTGACCCTGCCGATTGCTCGCTTTGAATGCTGAATACCTTGCTGGTATCCCCTTCTTTTACTTTATAATTTACCATGCCGCCATACTGGCTGCCAAATTGCAAAGCCGCCGATCCGCGAACGATCTGGATTTGCTCTACCGCGGCAAACTGCGGTACATAATGGGCCTCGGGGTAGCCAAACAGATCTGAATTGGTGTTGTACCCGTTTTGGCGCACGTTAGTTTCATTGGAGCGGTGCGTATCGGTGCCCCTGGTGCCGATATTTACCTGGAAACCGTTTCCACTTAGCTCCCAAACGTTAACACCCGGTATAGTGCCAAATATGGTACGGATATTACTGTTTGATAAATTGGCCTTGCCTGCATCGGGCGATATCACAAAGGTTTTTTTGCCCGCAAAAATGTAGGTGCCGATAACATCTGGTAAATGTTTTGAGCGGCTATCGCGCACCACAACACTATCTAAACTAAGGGTGGTATCTTTAATGCTTTGTTTGGTTTGTGCCTGTGCTTTAATGCCCGAAATAAAAAATGGTGCCGTGGCGGCAGTAAAAAGGAGTAGTTTTTTTAACATGTATTTTGGTTATGTTTTTTAAAGCATATCGATATATAAAAAAAAAGAATAGCTATCTATGTTTTGCTTCTTAGTAGCAGGAACGACAATTACCTTACAAAAAATCTGAAATTTATATTGCTGGTTTAGTTTACGCGAAAGTAATGCAAATTGTTAACAATAAAAAAGCGGCAGCCCCGTGTGGAAACTGCCGCTTTTATTGCGCTGAAAAGGGAGTAATTTATGCCGAATTACTTACTCAACACCGTATCATACAATACCGTTCCATCTAAATTAATGGCTTTAACGTTCAGCTTATCAGGGTTTATCGAAAAGTACATAAAGCCGTGTTCCGAAGCTTCGAATTTGCTATACGCTATGCCTTTGGTTATTCCTGTCAACTCCGACCCTGCACCTGAAATAAACTGGTGGGTAAAACCTTCGGGCTTTAAGTGCTGCAGGGAATGGTCATGGCCAGACAGATAAATGTCTACCTTATGATCCTCAAAAGTTTTACCGAACGCAGCACGCATGGTTAGCGTATCAATATTGGCAACACGCGGACCAACCGTGTAATATGGGTGATGGCCAACTACAATCTTCCATTTTACATCTGCCGATGCGTTTTTTAGCGTGGTGTTTAGCCATTCCATTTGTTTGGCGCAGTAATCTTTATGGCTTTCAAAAAGGAAAGGGTCGGTATCTATCATCACAAAAAGTACCTTGTCTTTAGTGCTTTTGCTTAAGGCAACCTCTTTGGTGTAGTAACGGGCAGGCATGTTCCAGCGGCGGCTAACTTTGCTGTAACGCACCTGGGCGTCGGGGTCCGAGCCATAATCATGATTGCCTAAAACGGGATACCAATCACATTGAAGTGAATGGGCGGTGTAAACGTTCTCGAACGAATAATGCCAAAGCGGATCCATTTCGCTCACCACGCCGCGGGGGTAAAAATTATCGCCTACCGAGATCACAAAATCGTTGGGGTGGCTTGCAGCCCATTGGCCCATTTGTTTGCCTACTTCCAATTGGTCATATTCGCCGTTGCGGCCCCAATCGCCAATAGCTAAAAAGTGCACCGCGTAATCGTCTTTTAACGATGCGCTTGGCGACAGATCATCACTTTCAAAATGAGTTACCTTATCGGCGGCCAAAGCCTCTAAAGGGCTAATAAGAGTGGCACCTAAAGCGGTAAGTGTGGCGTTTTTAACAAAGTCTCTGCGTTTCATGGGGGCTAATTAAAAGCACCAAGATATCGAATAGCAAATGACGCTATGTTAACGTAAGGTTAAATTATGTGGCGGTCGTTGCTTCGAATGGTAACAATTTTATTGAAATAAAATTGCCGGAAAATTTGCATTTTAATTATTGATATATTATGTTTGTACATAATATATAATGTTAATACTTATTTGTTCAATAAGAAGTAATTCTTAACACCACAAGTAGTCTTTCGAAAGAGAACTACAGATAAAACGTTTCTTGTTTAAAATTGAAATATATTGGTTACGCTGCCGGTTTGGAATCCCGGCGGCGTTTTTTATGCTGTTTCAGTTATGTCGATATTTTCAACCAGCTTCAATATCATCCACATACTAAGCCAATAAGGCTGTTTACTGTTTGATGCTTGATTAGGGATGTAAACCGATGCAACTTTAAATCAAATAAACCGATTTAAAGTATAATTTTAACATCATGACAACCTTTATCAGATCAGCTTTTATAGCCCTTTTGTATATATTATCCTATATGACGGCGCAGGCTCAAACCGGACAATGGAGACACTTGTATCCTCATATTGTTATTTTTAAGGAGAAAGCAATAGACACCACAAAAACGCCTTTAACACCCGAAATGAGAGGCTACTTTATCCGTTTTGAACGCATTAAGCAGTTAAGCCACGAACACTTTTTGTTAAATGATATGGGAGTGCAGAACCTGGGCGTCCGTTTTGATAAAAAAAGCGAATTATATGAGGGATTGAGAGACAAAATACCAGACCAGGATTTTACCAGCATATTAATTGATGGCAAAGCATCTGTGGAGTTTATAGCGCAAGAGGTAAACGCCCATAATGCTAACAATTATTTGTACAGGGTTATTCAAAATAACGAGCGCGAATTGGTGGGCTGGACGAAGCCATCGCAATTTAAAACAACTGCTGATGGGAAATATCAGTATGCCTGGCTGGGTAAATTTGCCTATCAGCCAGAGCAAATACTACGCGTGGAGATTTATAATACACAAAAGTATAATGAACAGGATGCAGTAACTATCGACTGGCGAAAAGTTGTAGCTGCAAAGGTTTCGGCAACGGTTGATTATTGGAGCCGTGGCTTTCCTATTGCAGATAACGGAGCGGTTTCAAGACCATTTTACCCGATGGAAAAGTATACCGCCTTGGTGAAGGGAAAGGAAGTGCCTATTATTCCACCGGCTTTAGACTTCATTAAGTCGATCTCCTCAAAGGATCTGAGGTTAAGGTTTGCAGATTCCCTGCAAAAGATGACGTTTGTTATTGACAACGGCCAACGCATATACAACTATAAAGTTTCACTGAAAAGGAATGCGACCGGACTTAAAGACAGTATTAATCTTGGCGAAAGCAACAGTAGCTTTGAACTCTACAAAGAATTTTGGAAAACTCCCGGTAAATACCAGATTACCTTTACACCTAAAATACACCGCCATGGGGGGGAGCCCATTTATTTGTTAAGAAACCTGGCTACAAGCATTAGTTTTACGGTTTTACCTCCGGCTGATAGGCGCTACGTGGTATCAGTAACCTGGCTTGTAATCATAGTGGCAAGTGTGTTATTAATAGCCGCACTGGTAATAGTTTATTACCGCAGCCGTCAAAAGCATATCTTGTTGCAGCAGGCGCAGAGTAAGGAGATCATTAACCTGCAATTAGGTTCGGTAAGGGCACAGTTGAATCCGCATTTTATATTTAACGCGTTGGCCGGCATCCAAAACCTGGTAAATAAAAACGAGATGGAAAAAGCCAACAAATACCTGGTGCGTTTTGCCCGCATTACCCGCAATGTACTGGATGAAGGGAATAAGGAGCTTACCTCTATTCAGCACGAAACGGACCTGCTAAAGGATTACCTGGAGATGGAACAAATGCGCTTTGGTTTTGCTTTCAGCATAAATACCAATGCTGCTGCTGTTGATCAGCAGGTAGAAATACCGGCCATGCTGTTACAGCCCTTTGTAGAAAACGCGGTTAAACACGGCATATCTGCCATGAAGGATGCTGGTATGATCAGGGTAGATGTTGTTAAAAATGATAACACCCTGTTGTTAACTGTTTGGGATAACGGAAATGGGTTTGAAGCCGCCGCCACTACTGGTATGGGCATTAAGCTATGCGAAAAAAGGATTCAATTGCTCAATAGCATCTACAAAAATACCACTATATTGCTGCATAAAGGGCGCGAAAATAACGGTACTTTAATTACCATCGAGCTTAAAAACTGGTTGTAAAAATGAAGGCACTGCTAATAGATGACGAGTTATCAAACCTGGAGAACCTGCAACAACTGTTGCAGGTTTACACACCCGATGTGCAGGTTTGCGCTACCGCCGGTAATGTGGCTGATGCCGTTAAAGCGATAACGCAGCATCGGCCTCAGTTGGTTTTTTTGGATATACAGCTGCATCAGCAATCGGGGTTTGACCTGTTGCGGCAGCTGGGGCAGGTTGATTTTGAGGTGATATTTGTAACAGCCTATGACCAGTATGGCATCCAGGCCGTAAAGTTTTCGGCATTAGATTATTTGCTTAAGCCAATTGATACCGATGAGCTAAAAGCAGCGGTTGATAAAGCCCGCAAGGCCATAGATCTGAAACAAAATAACGAGCGTATAACATACATGCTCGAATACCTTAAAGACGGCAACAAAAGTCAGCCCCGCATAGCACTCCCGCTATTTGGCGAAACCCGCTATGTAGATATTAAAGATATTGTGCGTTGTGTAGCAGATAATACCTACACCCATTTTGTGCTAAGCAACGGCGAGCAGGTGGTGGTATCAAAAACACTAAAGGAATATGCCGATATGCTGCTCAACTACGGCTTTTTACGCGCCCATCAATCGCACCTGGTAAATATCGCCTACATTAAAAGTTTACTGAAAGAGGATGGGGGCACACTGTTGCTTACCGATGGTACCAAAATACCGGTATCTAAACTAAACCGGGATAGGGTGAAGGAACGGATAATGACTGAGTTTAAGTTGTAAGCTGACTGGATTACAAATTTCACCTCAACTCCAACCCATCCTTATACTTTTTGGGTTTGATGTTAAAATGCTTTTCAAACAAACGCCCAAAATGGCTCAGGTTGGTAAAGCCTAACTGGTAACCTGTTTCTGAAACGGACTGAACGGCCAATAACCGGGCAGCCTCGTTCATCCGTGCCGATTGGTAATAGTTATAAATGCTATCGCCAAAGATCTGCCTGAAAAGCTGCTTCATTTTGGTAAGGCTAATGCCGACCATGCTTGATAGTTCTGATAATTCGGGTGCTAAACTCAAATCGGCTAACATGGCCGCCCGCAGCTTATAGATCTTTTGTGCATCGGCCTGGTCAACAGTAATAGAGGCCGTTTCGGCACGGTGCATCAGTTTGGAAAATAACAGGTATATCAGTTCTTCGGCTTTGTTTTTGTAAAGGAGAGCCGCTAATGGAGCGGTTTGGTCAACCTGGCTCAACTGCTTTAAGGTGCGTTCCATTTCCTGGGTCATTACCTCGTGCAGTACAAATGATGGACTTTCCTTTAGCAATGATTCAATAGGGCATCCCTCTTCCTGTAAATCCAGTATCCCAAGGATAGTTTGACGCGATGCGCCAACCACCAGGAAATTAATATGCTGTTTTGCGGGGACGATCAATTCGGTAAAAAAGTTGCCTGTACCCAGTTCAACCTCGCAGCCATTGCTACCGGCAAACAAAGGTTCATGAGGTAGTTCGGCCTGATCAACCGGGATGCGCCTGCAATCAAATTTCATGGTAAGCATTGCAGAAGAAGATGTTGGCATCCTCCGTAAAATAAGTTCATCGTTAAGCCAGTAGTGGTGGATACACAGGAAAAGGCCGTTGCTCAGGAAAACCTCCTGTATAAAACCTTCACCAAGCGCTTTAGGTAATACAGCGCGGTTGTGGGCTACATTGGCATCAAAACGCGCGGCAAAGGCTTCAGCAAAATGAAAACCTTTATCTATTTCAAACTCAAATTCTATCGGCATAAATGGTTAATGTTAATGTAGGAAGAAAAGACCGTCATTGCTTCGTATCCACCTATGATGTATTGTAAAAAACGTTTGTCATCCTGAACATAGTGAAGGATCTTCTTCGCTATAAAAGTCTGCGATGGGCTGGGCGAAGAAGATCCTTCGTTCCTACCCATGGCAAGTCCACCACATGTCATTGCGAGGAACGAAGCAATCTCATGCTTTACAGGGCGAATTTGCACAGTTTGCGATTGCTTCGTTCCTCGCAATGACATAGCTTTATATTGTCATTTCACCTTCAGATTTTCGCGAAATTTTATAACTCAGGATGACAAATCTTTTAGGTCATTTTCCCCTTCACGGTCCGCGGATTTTACAACTCGCAATAACATGGTTTTATATTGTGATATACCCCTGTTAACCCAAATAATCCGGCGGAAAAAGCTTCTGCCCATATTTTTCTGAAAGCACACCCATCTTTTGCTTCAGCTCATCGGTCATTACCGGCGGCGGTAAAAAAGTTCCGAAAGGTGCAGGCTGCCCAGCTTCAGCAAAAAAATCTTCCATGCCTGCAGGCATCACCGTACAAAGCAGCCGGGCCGTTTTGTCGGTTTTGTTTTTAAAACAGTGTACCAGGCCCCCGTAGGGTATGTTTACAAATGAACCTTTACTGGCGGTATAATTGCCTGCTTCTGATTTTACTTCAACCTCGCCATCTGCCACGTAAAAACTTTCCTGCACATCCGCATGTGAATGCGGAATTGGGCCACCACCCGGCGGCACCATCATTTCTATCAGGGCATATTTACCATCGGTTTGTTTGCCCGATATCACCACCCGGTACGAGCCGCCGGCCATGGCAATACCCTGTCCATCCTCCGGACCAACAAACGTTGCTGTTTTCTGTGAATTTTCCATTATGTTTTAAATAGTTTTAAATAGATAATTGAAAGATAATGTTTTGTAATAATTAAACAGCTACGGCTAAAGCAGGATAATCGGTATAGCCGTGCGCATCTGGTGTATATAAAGTTTTAAAATCAACTTCGTTTAATGGCGCGTTTTGACTGATGCGGATATCAAAATCGGGGTTGGCCAAAAACGGGCGACCAAATGCAAGTACATCTGCAAAACCTTTAGCCAAAGTATCGGCGGCGTTTTCGGCCGTGTTGCCGTTACACAGAATAATGGTTTCGGTAAATGCCTGCCGGATAGCATCAAATGTTTGTTGCGGAATTTTGGGCGAAAAACCAATGTGGATATAAGTGATGCCTATTTTGTTTAGCTCTTGTGCAAGGTAAACGTAGGTGTTGTGTACTTCTTTAGCATCGTATTCCTGCAGATCGCCCAGTGTTGAGAAGGGCGAAAACCGGATGCCCACCTTATCTTTACCAATAGCATCGGCAATTTGTTGTGCCACCTCCAGCGCGAAAGAAGCGCGGGCTTTATAGTCGCTACCGTATTGATCGGTACGGTTGTTTATGTGTGGGTTTAAAAACTGTTCAACCAGGTACCCGTTGGCTCCGTGAATTTCAACACCGTTGAAACCTGCTGCTACGGCATTTTTGGCCGCTTGTACATATTCGGCAATGGTTGTTTTAACAGCTTCGGTACTTAAGGCAACTGGGGTGGGATAATCCTGCATGCCCATGCTATCGGTATGCATTTGCCCGGCAGCTTTCATGGTTGATACACCAACTACCTGGGCGCCTTGAGGCAGGTTTGCCTGGTGGGCTATGCGGCCGGTGTGCATTAATTGTACAAATATTTTGCTGTTGCCGGCATGTACAGCGGTTGTGATTTTTTTCCAGCCTTCAACCTGTTCGGCATTAAAAATACCGGGAATGCGGGCATAACCCAGGCCGTTTGGCGATGGTGATGTACCTTCGGTAACTATTAAGCCCGCGCCGGTACGCTGGCCATAGTATTGGGCCATTAAATTGTTGGGGATATTGCCAATGGCGCGGCTGCGTGTCATTGGGGCCATTACTAAATGGTTTTTTAGTTGAAGTCCTTTTTGTTGGTAAGGATCTAATATGATATTGTTCATGATATGCTTTTTTTAATTGCTTTTGCATAACAAATGTCGGCAGGCTCATGAACTTAAAATAGCCTCAACGGGCATAAAAATAGTCGTATCGGTCGTTTTTTTTCACGCAAAGCCGCTAAGAAACCATTTAATTTTTTATGTAGAGACGCAATATTTTGCGTCTTCCGCATGCAAATCAAACATGCAAATTGGTACGCAGGTTGAGTTCTGCAAGTTGCGTCATATGGCCGCTCTGTATAGCGGGAGACGCAAAATATTGCGTCTCTACATAAAGAACAAATTAAATAGCCGGTAAAGCCTTATCTTTTAAAATATCTGCCCTTTAAAATTTTCTCCATCACCTCATCATAAAAACTTGTACCCATGGTGATCTTGGCACTGCCCAGGTTAAGCATGTTGCCCTCAATGGTATTGATCATTTTTGTATTCACGATATAGCTTTTGTGAACCTGCAAAAAATTATCGGCAGGTAGCTTTTCCTGGATGCCTTTAATGGTGAGGTAAACCACCAGTTTTTTGGGGATGGTATAAAGCACCACGTAGTTGGCCATGGCTTCCACGTAAATCAAATCTTCATATAATACCCGTTCTATTTTACCATCGCACTTCACATAAAAATATTCCGGCGATGTTTCTGCAGGTGCAGCTTGTTTTGATCTTAACGTTTTTAACTCCAATGCTTTTTGCGATGCCTTTAAAAAGCGATCTAAAGAAAAAGGTTTCACCAGGTAATCAACTACGGCCATTTCAAAGCCATCCAACGCGTACTGGCCGTAAGCTGTTGTCATGATCACCATGGGCAGGTTGGCTACCGAGCGTAAAAATTGTAGTCCATTCATCCTGGGCATATTGATATCCAGGAATACCAGGTCAATATCCAATTCGTTGAGCAGGTTGGTTGCCTTTAGCGGATTCTCGGCCATACCCGCAAGGGTCAGGAAATCTATTTCGTCAATATACTCCTGCAACAGTTTGCGTGCTATAGGTTCATCATCTATAATAAGGCAATTCAAAATCATACGTTAAACAGGGTTAAGGTTACCTGGTAATTGTCATCGTTATTGATAATGTTGAGCAGGTGTTTGCCCGGGTACAAAATTTCCAGCCGGCGTTTGGTATTGGCAATACCCAGGCCTGATGATTTTTCTGTTTGATTTATAAAGGAGTCCTTGGTATTAAAAACATAAAAAACCAGGTTGCCATTATCATATTTAAGGTTGATGCTTACGTAGTTTTGTTTACAGTCGTTAACACCCACAAATTTAAAGGCGTTTTCGACAAAGGTGATGAACAGCAGTGGGGCAATATTAATTTGCCCGCTTACATTGTCGGCACAAAAAGAGACTGCTATGCGATCATCAATGCGCCCTTTTTGTATGGCTATGTAATTGCGGATGTAGTTGATTTCGCTATCCAAACTAATCTGCTCTACATTGCATTCATACAACTGGTAGCGCAGCATTTCAGAAAATACCAGCAGCATTTCGCGGGCATCCTTGTTTGATTTATCAATATGCCCGTAAATGGAGTTGATGGAATTGAACAGGAAATGCGGGTTAAACTGAGCCCTTAAAAAATTAAGCTCGTTGGTGGCCTTCTCTTTTTCTATCTTTTCGATATAGATCTGCGAGTGTATTCTTTCGATAACCAGGTGCGCGGCCAATATACAGGCAACCCAGAAAAAAATGTTGACAAACGAATCGTAAAAAATACCGGAGTAATTAAACTGTGTGTTTTTAATTTTAAAAACATAGGTAATAACCGCCATTGATACCGGCACCCTCATGGCTGCGGTAACAACAATACCCCCTAAAAAACACAAGCCAAATTTTATGTAACGCTTTTTGTTAAGCAGTTGCGGAATGGCATACAACGCGTTAAAATAGTAATTGGCCGATATGAACACCAGGTAACAAAACTGTATGGTGATGGCATGGGTTAAAACCAACGTACCGTTCCTGAAAATAAAGATCCAGAAAAGGTAAGCCAGTGCCCAAAATGCAATATGGTATATGAGTTTATTGGTTTTCAATGATCTGGAGTGATTGTTCCGTTATTATGCATAAAGGTATGATAAAGTATTTTTTTAACAGCTATTTCGGCTCGGTACCATCCGGAAATGCCTGCCCTTTGTGGCAGGTGGTACAGGATACTACAAGTGTGGCATCGCCAATTTTGGGATGTTTTAGCTTCAGGTATTTTTTGTTGATGCCTAAGGTCATCCGCATCATCGCGCGTGCGATCTCTTTTTCGGGTTTGGCATCGCTGGCAAAATCAAGTCCGTGCCCGTCTTTATTGGCTGCGTGACAAAAGCCGCAGCTTACACCCAGGCCATCCTCAAAATCATCGGCCATAATGCCCTGCAACTCCTTCGATGTGATGTTTTTGGGCAGCACTTTTAAATTGGTGTAAAGCCGCGGCCCGGGCTTGTTGATGGTGGCACCCGCCGTGATACTTACAACGGCGGCGAGCACTACAATCACCTTCAGTTTTCGGTTGATCTTCATGGTTTATCCCTTTTTGGCGATCACGCTCAGGCTTACCTCCAGTTCATCGGCAATAGTACTGGTGCCGCCCACGCCAAAGTCTTTACGCTTTATTTTAAACGATCCTTTAAAAAGGAAACCATCTGTTATAGCCGCCGCAGTGAATGGAAAGGTGATGAATTGGGTTTTGCCCTTGATGGTTAAATCCCCCGTGAAACTATACGCCCCATTTTTGGCGATAATCCTGGTGGAATACAGGCGGATGCGCGGATTATTCTTTACATCAAAATAGTTCTCCGCACGCAAATGTTCATCGCGTAAGCTGTTACTTGTATTTACGGTAGATGCATTAACAGTTACGTCAAAACTGCTTTTATCAGGGTTTTGAGGATCGAAATTAATATTTCCTTGGAAACCACCGAATGTACCATCAACCCCAAAACCAAGATTTTTTATAGTGAATTTGAGTACCGAGCCATCCTCAACCGGTTTGTACTGCGCGTGGCTGTATTTTACGGCGCAAATCATGAGCGCCAGTAATATGATCTTTTTCATTATTGCTGACCGGTTGTTTTATCTGCTTCCATTAATGGCGTATCAGTAATGGCCAGGGTGTGGTTATGCTCCACATAATTTACACTGGTTAAACCCAATAGTCCGCGTAACTTTTCGGCGGGTACTTTCATCGGGCCTGGCGATGGGGCAGCACCCGGTGCCGGCTGCGGGAAAGCGGTTGAGTTGGCCGTATGGAAAGTAATATTACCTTCCACCTTTTGTATGGTTTGGTGAATGTGCCCGTTTAAAACAGATACCGAACCAAAACGTTTTAGCAGCGCCAAAGCCTGGGCGCTATCATCGGTTCCCCAGCCCCATTGCGGGTAAATGGCCCAAAGCGGGATGTGTGCGAAAACAACTATCGGCGTACTGTTGGTTAATGGTTTCAGATCATTCTCCAACCATTTTAACTGGGCCGCGCCGATATAACCTAAGCCACCATCTACGTGATTGGTTACATTTACCAGGCCTATAAAATGTACCCCGTGCGAATCAAAGCTATACCAACCATCGCCAAGGGTTCCTTTCCCATATCGTTCCAGGTACAATTTGCCATTATCGGTAACATCATGTTCGCCGGGAACATAAAATATTTTCTCAGTTTTTACGCCCTTTAACGATTGCTCCAGGGTATCAAATTCATCGGCCTGGGCCAGGTGGGTAAGGTCGCCGGTGTGGAGTACAAATGATGGGGCGGTGGGCATGTTGTTGATTTTGGCAATAGCGGCGTTCAACGTACCCACAACATCGGGATTGGCCGCCTTATTGAAGCCGATATGGCTATCGCTGATCTGCACAAAGCCAAAATCAGACTTGGGTACCAGCAGGTCTTTTTTGATGCCGCCGGTAGTCTGATCTATCACCTGGCTCATGCCATATGATTTTAAAACACCGCCCGTCATCATCCAAAGTACCCCGGTACCGGCCCAGGCCATACATTCCAAAAAGCCCCGGCGGTCAATGCCGTCGGCACTGGTTTCGTTATCTAAATGATCATCATGATGATGGTGAAAAGGATTTTTCATGCTGTTATCTTTTTAGTGATTTTTTGAATTACACCACAAAAAAAAATAAACAATATGCTTTGCTATAGTATTTTACATGAAGTACGGGAAATACTTGATGAAGGTGGGGTTTTTAAAATCTTTATGTAGAGGCGCAATATTTTGCGTCTCCAACAAGAGGAGCGAATTTGAACGGGTTTGATTTGCATGCGGGAGACGCAAGATGTTGCGTCTCTACATAAAAACTCATTGGCTACGGATACCTAAACCCAGGGAAAACGATATGAAAAATGCTCCACCATTCCTGCTCAAGGGATAAGTAAATTTTAAAAGGACCCTCAAAGCGAATCACCTCGTTATTTTCTAACACGGCGTTGTATTTAACCATGCCCTCGGCATGGCCCAAGCCGCCGCCTTCCTGCAACTCAAAGCCAATATCGTGAATAGTATATTCTTCATCTTTAAAAGAAGGAAATGCGCTGAAAATATTTTTAAGCTGCGCCACAATTTCGTCCTTAGTATAAGTTTTTCTATCTGGCGATACAAAACTACGCCCCAGCTCCCAGCTTAATTCGCTAAAGCTTTGCTTAAACCATTCTGATAAAAACTCCTGCGCCCTATCCTCAATATCAATTTTATGGTTTGGGTGAAACTCCTCGTAATGAAAGTGCATCACCATGCCGGGGATGGTAAAATCATTGGCTTCCTGCTCAAACAATTCCTCGGTAATAAAAGTGTACTTGGTGCGGTTGTTGTATTCGCCGCTATAATCAACCGTAATGCTTTTGCTTTGCATCAGCGTGTGTAGTTCCTCCAAAGCAATATCCAATAGGTCATCGCTTAGTTCATTGGCTGGTATAAAATCGGGTTCGCCAAGTAATTCAAACAGTTTAACTCTTTTCGATGAGGCATAATTATGCTCAAAATCAAAAATGTTTTTCAAAAACTCGTTCTCTATCTGCGGATCAACGGGATTGATGATCTGCGGATCAACACCCAGTTCGGCCTGCAATTTCAGGTGCAGCAGCTCGTTTTCCATCCTCAGGTTTTCTTCGGGATCATCACTTAGCGGCTTATCAAACAGGTCGTCAATGTTTTCGTTATCCATGGCAGGTGTAATTACGTGTTATTAATGTACGGTGATACAGCAAAGCATACAAAAATTAAGCCCCATTCAAAAACGAAAGGGGCTTATACAGGTTGAAGGTATCAATTTTTATAATAAGAATGAAGAGTGTCTATTTTTTACGACCGGCCTGGTAAACAATTTTGCCGCCAACAATGGTTGTATTTACCCTGATGTTCATGATATCATCGGGGTTAATAGTTGTCGGGTCGGCATCAAGCACTACCATATCTGCAAACTGGCCGGGCAATAACGACCCTTTTTTATTTTCCTCGAAAGTGGTATAGGCACCGCCATAGGTATAGGCTTTGATGGCGTCTTCGGCATCAATACATTGGTTGGCGCCAATAACAACCCCTTCTTTGGTTTTACGGGTAACGGCGCTCCCCAGCCTGATCATGGCCGGGTATGGCGAAATAGGGGCATCGGAATGTAAGGCGTAAACAATACCCATTTGCTGCGCGGTTTGGGTTGGGTGCAGCATTTTTAAACGCTCAGGCCCGTAAACGGCCATCTTTTCGCCAAGCTCATACATATAGCAATGGAAAACAGGGATAATGCTATCCTTTTTTATGCGGTCAAGGATGCCTTGATTGGTGATGCTGCAATGCTCAATACGATGACGCGCATCGGGGCGCGGGGCTACTTTTTGGGCGTTTTCAATAGCCGCTATTACCATATCTATCTCGCGGTCGCCGTTGGAGTGGCAGGCTATCTGCCAGCCGGCGCTATGGATTTTTAAAAACAAACTATCCAGGCCGGCCTGGCTGCGCGCCGGCGGAATGCCATAATAATCCTTTTTGCCGGTAAGCGGGTTAATCATATCATAAGGATCATACAACCAGCAGGTTTTGCCGCTTAACGAATTGCCATGGATCACTTTAATGGTCGAGATCCTTAGGAAATCAGTATTTATTTGGGGGATTTTACCACTCAAAACCTGGTTAAGGTAATCAACGCCGATGATAAGGTTAAGCCTCATGGGGAATTTTTCGGCAGTAAGCTTTTGGTAGATCTTTACTTTTTGGGGTGTGGTCCAGGCATCGCCAATGCTGGTTACCCCGCTTGCCAGTACCTGGTTAAAATATAAGCGGTAGCCATCCATTTCCTGCGTGGGTGTTGGCTCTGGAGGGTATAAAATATTTTTGGCCTTGCGCAGGTAGCTTGCCGCGGTTTCTTTACAAATACCATCGGGTTTATTGCTGCCTGGGTAACGTTCAAACAAGCCGCCGGCGGGGTCTTTAGTGGTTTCGGTGATGCCGCAATGGTCCATAAGGTAAGAGTTTGCTGCCGATAGGTGCCCGCTTACATGCGAGATGAGGATGGGGTGATTTGAAGATGCTTTATCCAAACTGTCCTTGATCGGTTGTCCGCCCAGTTTGGTTTCGTTATAGCCCACCCCACGGATGAGCATGCCTTTTGGGGTGATGGCCGCTTTGCGTTTAAGTAAGCTTAACAGGTTTTTCATGGAACTTACCGTATCCAGTTTAAGCACTGCATACGGTGCGCTGAAAGCGTAAACGGGCGCCGGGTGCTGGTGTACATCGTTAAAACCCGGCATTACGGTTTTGCCCTTTAAGTCTATTTTGCGGGTAGTTTTGCCGAAGTATTTCGAGATTTCGGCATTGCTGCCCACGGCCAGTATGTTGCCGTTTTTTATGGCGATGGCCTGGGCGCGGTTGCCTTTTTGTTTAAGGGTGATGATATTACCGTTGGTTAATACCAGGTCGGCCTGCTGGGCTTGGGTAAGGTTGGCAGCTATCAATAGTAAGGATAAGAGGATCAGTTTTTTCATATTTCGATGAAAGATCCACAATCTATATTAGCCTAATCTTTAAAAATTATTATGTTATTGCAGGCAGGATTTCTAACTCATGTTTCTACCAAAAACGTTGTACAATTATACCTGATCTTTAAAAAATTGATTGTAATGGATCATCAGTTGATCAAAGCAGATGTTAAGCCATGATGAGTAGGTATCGGGATTAGCTTTTAGTTCGGCGGCCAAATCTGCCATGCCGATGTATTTGAAATGCATTACCTCGTCGGCGTTAGGTTTCGGCTCGGTATCGCTGATGCCGAAAAATACGTGGTCAATTTCATGCTCGGTTAAACCGGGGAGGATATCTGAGCGGTAAATGAAATTGAAGGCGGGGGTTAATGTGCAGGTTAATCCCATTTCTTCCATCAGGCGGCGGTTGGCGGCGTCGATATTGGTTTCGTGTAAACGGGGATGGCTGCAGCAGGTATTGGTCCACTTACCGCCCGAGTGGTATTTTTCCATGGCGCGTTGCTGCAAAAGCAGCCGGCCTTTGGTATCAAAAATAAATACAGAAAATGCCCTGTGCAGCCTGCCCAATTGATGCGCCTGTAGCTTTTCCATCGTCCCTATCACATTATCATCGGCATCCACCAATATTACCTGCTCTTCCATGGGGTGCAAAATTAAGGTTCTTAATTTATATATGGCGAGGGAATTAAATAACAGTATTTTCTGCTACAAATACGGATGTAGAAAGTGTAAACCAGGCGCAGGACTAATCAATAAAAGGGTAAACTTTTTGCAGGACGATACAAGCTTTAATATTGCCCGAAACGTGTTCAATAGTGGTGACATTATTTTGTCAGTAATTGAGCGAATTTAGATAAAGGAATGATGTTTTTTGTTGTAATTGGCTGGTATACAGCCGCTAAGGTGTTTCACGTTGTTGATTTTTTAACAATGCTTAATTGATTGGTTATCAATTGGGTAGGTGTTCGGGGTGTTCCAAGCGTTCCACCCGTTCCGGTGGAACACTATTGATAGGTTTGATATGCCTAACGCTTAGCTAAAACACGTTGATTTGTCGTCCTATTGTTGTAACACTATTTAATTTAGGATAAATGCCAATGTTCCTGTATTTTTAGGTTTCGCTGTAAATGGGCAGCAAACAGGCAAATACTGATTTATGGATTTTACGGCGTATGAGCAGGCTTTTCAGGATATTTTAAATGACCCCGAACCCAAGGGCTTTTACAGCAATCCCGATTATTTGAATTACACGCGGCTCAACTGGTCGCGCCAGCATCGATGGTTTAAAACCGGGGTATTAAATAGCGCTTTAGCTAAAGCTATAGCCGATATTAATGAGCCACAACTATGGACTATCATTACCGAGCCCTGGTGTGGCGATGCGGCACACTCCCTGCCCTTTATGCACATGCTCTCGGCACTTAACCCATTAATTACTATTGATTACCAGCTGCGCGATTCGCCGCCATTTTTGATTGAACAATATTTGACCAACGGTGTAAGCCGATCTATCCCGAAATTGATTATTGCCGATAAAAACCAAACTGACCTTGTTATATGGGGCCCTCGACCAGCCGGCTGCCAACTGTTGTGCAATCAATTGCTGCAAGACCATGTAGAGATGGAGCAAAAGAAAATTGCCCTCCAAAAATGGTATAACGAAGATAAAGGCGAAAGCTTTCAGTTGGAATTGTTGGCTTTACTACCGAAGACTTACGAAGTTTAAAAAACTTCGTAAGTCTTTCGTCTTCCCTAAAAATTAGGATCAAAATTAAAGAAGATAGGATTAGAAAGCCCTACCATATTACCACTTAGTTTTTCGGACAAAGGCACCTGCGGATACGGAGTTGATGGGCCTTCAACCGTTACCCGGTAATACGTACGGCCAATTAAAGCCGGCGTATCAGTAAACTCAACCACAGGCTGCTTGCCTTTGGCCTGGTAAGTGCCAAAAGGGTTACCATCTTTTACAACGTTAATGGTATAGGTAGAATCTGAAACGGTTTTACCGCTAAGCTGCACCCTGAATTTAACAGGCTTGCCTGTGGCCTTTACGTTATCGCCCATCATCATATCCATTTTGCCATCCTGGTTAATATCGGCATAAAACTCAACGCGCGGCGCATACGGGTTCGAGCTGATAGAAACCCTGCCGTTGGTAAGGGCATCAACAACGGCCTGCGAAGTTTTGGATGTGGCAAATACCCAGGTAGTTGGTGTGCCCACATAATTGGCCTTGGCCTGGTACGTGTTTTTGGTTGGCTGCTCGGCGCCTTCGGGGGTGCCATGGTGGGCATCGCTACCGCCCCTGCCGGTAAGCTTACGGCCCGATGATAACATATCGTCCCAAATCATAATCGCATTGGCATTTTTTGACCATATGGCCGAGTTCCATACCTCAATGGAGTTAACCATATCATAAGAGTATCCAAAATGATCTTTACCACTGGGATGGTTGGCCGATAAATGGATGTTTAGTTGCTTCTTCACAGCGCCTATCACCACGTCGCGTTGGTCGCGCACGTCATATAATCGTTGGTGATCATAGGGACGAGCCGAGAATACGTTGCCGTGGCCGCGTGTGGTTGTCCATTCGCCACCATAGAGCAGCAATACATCATTTGATTTAAATTCCGGATCGGCCCAGGTGTTATGCGCTACATCGCCGTTTACGTGGTTGTCATGGTCGGTAATGCACACATAATCTATCCCAACAGCCTTTGAAAAAGCGATGATCTTGGCTATGGAGTTGTTTGATGATTCTTTACTGTGCCTGGAGTGTACATGCAGCTCACCTTTTAACCATACGCCATCGGTCATGCTGGCAATAGGAGGCAATACACCAAGCTCCGTAACTTCCCAGGGATTGGTGTGCGTTGATTGTGCTGAGACGTTATTGCTGATGCCGAATATGACAAGTATTGTTAGCGCACTCCTGAAAATTGTTTTTAGGGGTTGATGTGTAATCATTTGTAGTTGCAGTTAAATGTTGCTGCCAAACTACCCTGCCGATATTAGCAAATTGTTAATGCAGGGAAATGATATAAAAATGTGACAGAGGCTGGAATTAATAATTGCTTATTTTAATTGCGGGCTATCAGGTATAACCGTTTTGCTACAACGATGAAGTAACTTTAGTTAATCACATCCTTTTTTTGTAGTGTTGTAGTAGGTAATCTTGTATTAACGGGTTAATTAAACCTTTTCTGGTACCCAATAACCAAGCCTGCTATGAAAAAAATACTTCTTCAACTGCTATTCCTGGTGATAAGCCTCCGCGCGTTTGCGCAGGAAACTGTGGTTAAATACCTATCGGGAACTGATAAGGATCATACCGTACAATGGGGTTTTTATTGCACCGCTGGCCGCAATAGTGGCAAGTGGACAAAAATTGCTGTGCCGTCTAACTGGGAGCTACAGGGCTTTGGCATTTATAATTATGGGCACGATAAAGTTAAAGGCAACGAACAAGGGCTATATAAACACCAGTTTGCTGCCGGTAGCTGGCAGGGTAAAAAGGTTTATATCGTTTTTGAAGGATCAATGACCGATACTAAAGTGCTCATTAATGGCAAGCAAGCCGGGCCGGTTCACCAGGGAAGCTTTTATCGCTTTAAATATGATATTACAGGGCTGATAAAACCCAATGCGCAAAACCTGTTAGAGGTTACCGTTGATAAAACATCGGCAAATTCATCAGTAAATGATGCCGAACGCCGGAACAGCGATTTCTGGGTCTTCGGAGGTATTTACAGACCGGTTTACCTGGAGATTGTTCCCGAAACATTTATTGATCGGTTAGCCATAAACGCCAAAGCCGATGGCTCTTTTGCTGCCGATATTTATACCCGCAATTTAAAAGGCAATGAAACCATTGAAGCCCAGGTACAAAAACTAAGCGGTGAAAAGGTGGGTAAACCATTTTCTGTTAAAGTTGATACCTCCCGCGAGTACCAGCAATTAAAAGCTGATTTTAAAAGCCCACTGCTATGGAGCGCCGAATTCCCCAACCTGTACCAGGTTGTGATCAGCATAAAAGGCAGGCGGGGCGTCATTCACCAGGTTAAACAAAAGTTTGGTTTCCGTACCGTTGAGCTACGCACTAACGACGGGCTTTACGTAAACGGTGCTAAAATAATCATGAATGGCTGCAACCGCCATAGCTTTTGGCCCGAGAGTGGGCGTACGCTTAGTCACGGCGTACACCTGATGGATGTAAAGTTAATGAAGGAAATGAACATGAACGCGGTACGGATGTCGCACTACCCGCCCGATGCCGATTTTTTGGATGTTTGCGATTCCCTGGGTGTATACGTGTTGGATGAGCTAACCGGATGGCAGGCTAAGTACGATACCGTGGTAGGGCGTAAGCTGGTGAAAGAGCTGGTTGTACGGGATGTAAACCATCCATCTATCCTGTTTTGGGATAATGGCAACGAAGGCGGCTTTAACCGGGGACTGGATAATGACTATGCCATATACGATCCACAAAAACGTACCGTATTACATCCCTGGGAAAAGTTTAACGGCACCGATACCAAACATTATCCCGATTATAATTACATGGTTAAAGCAGCTGCTACCGGGCAGGAAGTGTTTTTCCCTACCGAGTTTATGCACGGGCTTTATGACGGCGGCGCAGGTGCCGCGCTCGATGATTTTTGGGCGCAGATGATGAAGCACCCCCACGGCGGCGGCGGTTTTATATGGGCACTGCTGGATGAGGCTGTGATCCGTACGGATAAAAACGGGATCTACGATTCCGACGGCAACCACGCGCCGGATGGCATAGTTGGTCCGCACCGCGAAAAGGAGGGTAGTTTTTACGCGATAAAAGAGATTTGGTCGCCGGTATATATTGATCCGCAGCCGTTGAGTGCCGGTTTTAATGGCGAAATTCCAGTGGAGAACAGGTATGCGTTTACCAATCTTAGCCAATGCACATTTAAATGGAAACTGGTCGATTTTCCATCGGCACAAAACAAAACCACAGGTGCAATAGTAAAGGCAAGAGGTGTACCTGTGGTGCCCAATCTTAAACCGGGCGAAAAGGGGATTTTTAAATTAAACTTACCCGCAACATGGCGCAAAAACGGCGCTTTGTACATAACTGCTTACGGCCCCGATAAAAAAGAAATTTTTACCTGGAGCTGGGCTATCCAATCGCCAACGGCCCCGGCTAATCATATAGCCCTATCATCGCCTAAAACTGCAATAAAAGCCAATGAAGAAGGGAGCGCTATTAGCGTTAAATGCGATGGCATAAGCTACTACTTTGATAAAACTACCGGTTACATTCAAAAGGTAGTTAAGCCAACCGGCACGATTTCCTTATCCGGCGGACCTGTTTTAGCGGGCGTTAACACCACGCTTAAACAGTTTACTTATAAAGCGATTAAAGAACAATATGTAGTAGAGGCCGACTACGAAGGCGCAGGATCATTACACATAAAATGGACTTTTAGCCCCGGGCATCCCGTTAAGCTGGAATACCAATATCAACAGCCGGGCGATGTTGATTTTACCGGCATCACGTTCAATTATCCTGAAGAAAAAATTACCGGCATGAAATGGCTTGGCCGTGGCCCGTACCGGGTTTGGAAAAACAGGCTAAAAGGCCAGCAGTTTGGTGTTTGGCATAAGGCTTACAATAACTCCATCACCGGCGAAACCTGGGGATATCCCGAATTTAAAGGCTACTATGCCGAAGTTAACTGGGTGACAATTGAAAATAAAGAAGCGCCTTTTACGGTTTATACTACCGATAAAAACACATACCTGCAAATGCTGCACCCGGCCCGGGAGCAGGACGCGCTAAAAAATAACAATGTGGAGCCCGCATTTCCCGAAGGTAGCATCGGGTTTTTAAATGCGATAAGTCCTATCGGTACAAAGTTCCAGTCGGCAGATGTAATGGGGCCTCAAAGCCAGAAAAACCATGCCAATGGCGAGCCGGTGAAAGGTACCCTTTTGTTTGATTTTGCTCATTAATTCAGGAAGATTGTTGTTGTTTGACGTTTGAATTTTTAGTGATTTATGGTTTTAAAAAAATAAAGTCCCCTAAGCGCTCGCCGCCGGGGACTTAAACCTAAACCTTATCACAATTGGTAAGAAGAGATCTTACCGATGTTATTGCAATAATAGTATTTTAAATGCACTTTTGAAAGGGGAAATCAATTTTTTATGGGTTGTTTACCTATAAAATTATGATTTCTGCAACATTAGACGGTTGACCCCACAACTAACGGGTGTAGCAGACCTAAAAGCTATAAAAATAAGCTCATATCCATCAATCCCAGTTGCATGTTTAAGGCCGATTAAACCGCCGAAAATATGAGTTCATCAAAATTTTCCTTTGCAGCGCCACAGGTAGGACATTCATAAACGGCCAAATTACTGAACGATATTCCGGGGGCTATTTCATTGAATTCATCGCCATAAAGCTCATCATAAATGGTGAAGCAGCTTTTGCATTGGTGCACCGTTTTTGGGGTAGATACGCTGGTTTCTTCTTTGCTTTTAGCAGTATTTAAAGGGAGTTGATTATTGCTTTGCTGCTCATAAAACATATCGCACAGGGTTATCAGGTGTCGGCTTAAATCGGCCTTGGCGACACCTTGTTTATAAACTACAAATTCGCGGGTGTTGTGATTAAAGTCGCGGGTATGGATAATTTCAAACTCATTGGGTTTACGTTCGCGGATCATAACAGAACCGTAAATGCCCGATTTTGGCGACCGCTTGATGGCGAAGCTTAAACGGTATGTGCGCAAATCGGCCTCCTCAAACTCACGCACCAGTTGCTGCTTAAGTTCAAGGCACTGGCTGCAGAGGTCTTCAACCTGCCAGTTAAGTTCGTTTGAGGCATGCCTGATGTTGATGCGGTATTTATTGAGCAGGTTACCCCACAATGGGCGGTGTTTAGCTTCGATGTTTTTAACAAGTAGCGATTTCCATGGGCTGATGTATAGCTGCCCTACCCTGGTTTGCATACACAGGTTACAAATATCTTTTAAAAATTCGATATCAAAAAGCTCGTTGCGGCGGTAAATACCCAGCCAGTATTTATTGCCTTGTTTGTTAAAGCCCTCGTAATAAGGTAGCTGAAAATCGGGTATTGCCAGGGGCTGATCTATTTCCTGTATTACAAATTGATTGCCAGCCGTAACCAGTTGGTAAAGCAAATCGGTATTAACTTCAGGCTGATCATAAAACAACGACTTGTTGGCCAATATCACCTGTTGTATAGCTTTGCTCATAGTCGGGATATCATCCGAGTAAACCAGTACCGGCCAGCAATACAGGATATTGGTTTTAGGGAACCGGATATACTGGTACCAGTAATTACTTACCGGCGAAGATATATAGTTAAGATTACCCGTAAAAAAAGGAGCAAAGGTTTGGTTGCTGTCAACCAGGTTTATTTTTAGTTCGGGCTGATAGGCAAACAGGTCGAAGATATCTTTATAAACACCTTCTTTAAGCCAGTTTTCCTGGTTGAAAATACCATCGGCTATATATGAACTGGTGATGTTGGGGTAAACATTCTGGTTAATCTCATGATCAATGCCGGCACCTAACATGTCAAATTCCAGATCTTCCAGTTGCCCGGCATCAATTTCAAAATAAAGCTGCTGCCTGTTGCCAAAACGGATTTGCCCGGCACCCGCGTTTTGCGCTATGATGAGCATCTCATAAAAATCACCGGCAGAAGCTACGCCGCCGGGAAGGTTTATTTTGATAACCTGCTTCTTTTCCATCTGTTATACTTTCATTAATTGCTGTTGAAGTACTTCTTCCAACAGGCGTTTTACCTCGGGCTTGCATGATCCGCAACCTGTACCGGCACCGGTTTGGCTGCAAACATCGGCCAGTTGGGTGCAGCCACCAGCTACTTTATTGCGGATATTATCGGCACCTACGTTATTGCAGCTGCATACCAGTTTGCCCAAAACAGGCTCGGCAGTTTTACCACTGCGCAGTAGTTTAAGGCGCTTATCACTTAGTTCGGTTTTGTTGGCAATCAGTTCTCTAAACTCCTGGAACTCGCCTTTGTCGCCAATTAAAATGGTGCCCACCAGCTTATCCTGGTGTATGATGCATTTTTTATAATAGCGCTTGGCTTTATCTATAAATACAATTTCTTCATAGTCTTTATCATTCGGGCAATCGGATAAACCTATGCTGCACAAATCAAAACCATGAATTTTAATGATGTTCATGAACAGGCTGCCCTTATAGTAACTGGCAATATCGCCGTTCATATAGCCGGCAACTACAGCGGCCTGTTGTTCGGCGGCGGCGGTTATGCCGTATAATGTGCCATTAAATTCGGCAATTTCGCCAATGGCATAAATGTTTGGGTCGCTGGTAAGCAGGCGTTCATTTACAATTACGCCACGTTTGATATCCAGGCCGCAATCTTTGGCAATTTCCAGGTTGGGCGTGGTACCAATAGCCAATATCATGGCATCACAATTAATTTTGCGCCCGCTTTTAAGGCCGATGCCGGTCAGTTTGCTGCGACCATAAAACAGCTGTACCTCGTCGTCATAAAAAATATCACACCCCTGGTCAACCATTTCTTCGTGCAATAACCTGCTGCCTAATTCATCAAGCTGCCGGTTTAAAAACCTCGATGTACGCTGAATGATAGTGATGGTAATCCCAATCTCGCGCAGGGAAGCCGCCATCTCTAAACCCAGTAAGCCGCCGCCCACAATAACCACATGGCCGTTTTTGGGGACGTGCTTTTTAAAATTATCGGCATCGTTGCGGCTGCGCATGCTAAAGATGCCCTGTAACGTTGGCACATTTTTGGGGATAGCTGCCCGGCTGCCCGTGGCCAGCAGCAGCACATCATAATACGTTTTTACACCCCGGCTGTCCAGTACGTATTTGTTGGCGCGGTCTATCTTTTCAATGCTTACCCCGCGTAATAGCCTTATTTTAAGTTCGGGCTCTTCGTCATCGGTCATTTTTACCAGTTGTTCCCAGCGTTGTTCGCCGCTAATATAATCGGGCAGCATTACGCGGTTATAGAAAGGATGGTCTTCCTTACTAAAAATGGTAATCTCGTCATCTTTGTTCAACTCCCGGTATGAGCGTACAAAGCCGTGTGCCCCTGCGCCGGCCCCAACCACTATAATCCGCTGAAAAGGCTTTTTATATTTTTGAACACTTACAGCGCAATACTTAAAATCGGGCTCTTTTGATATGGGGTCAACAGCGTTGTTGGTAACGTTATTAATGCGATGTAAATCGTTGTTGAGGATTTTGCCCCAATGCATCGGCACAAAAACAACGCCCTGTTTAATCTGCTCCGTAATTTTTGCCTTAACGTGTACTTCGCCCCGGCGCGAGGTAATTATAGTAACATCGCCCTCCTTAATTTGCAGGTTATCAGCATCAATGGGGTTAATCTCCATAAACGATTGCTTAATGTGCTGATTAAGTTTGTTTACCTTACCGGTTTTACTCATGGTATGCCATTGATCGCGAATGCGGCCGGTGGTTAAAATAAAAGGATAATCATTATCAGTAATTTCGCTGGTATGCGCATCTGGTACAGCACTTATTTGGGCATTCCCCGTTTGGGTATAAAACTGCTTATCTGTAAATAAACGCGGGGTGCCTATACTTGTATTCCGTTTTTTATAGGGCCATTGTACCGATCCCTGCTGCTTGATGATCTCATAACTTAATCCGCTGATATCTATATTGGTTTTGGCGGTAAGTTTGGCGTGCTCGGCATAAATTTCGGCCGCGTTTTTAAAGTCGAAACCCTTGTAACCCATTTTTTGCGCAAAGCGACAAATGATCTCACTATCGGGAATAGCCTCGCCGGGTGCATCCAGTATTTTGCCCAGGTAGCTGATGCGCCTTTCGGAGTTGGTCATGGTGCCTTCTTTTTCGGCCCAGGCCGCGGCAGGCAATATCACATCGGCATAAGCCAACGTTTCGGGTTTGTTGCTAATTTCCTGTACCACTACAAACTTTGCTTTTTTCAAAGCTTCTTCGGCCAGGCGTACGTTGGGCAGGCTGGTTAGCGGGTTGGTACACATGATCCAGATGGCTTTAAGGCGACCATCATTCAGGGCCTCAAACATTTCGGTAGCCGTAAGCCCAGGCTTGGCGGCTATTTCTGTTCCGCCCCAAAACTTTTGCACCTCGGCCCGGTGTACCGGGTTGGCCAGGTTGCGATGGGCGGGCAGCAAGTTGGCAAGGCCACCCACCTCGCGCCCGCCCATGGCATTGGGCTGCCCTGTTAATGATAGCGGGCCTGCACCCGGCTTACCAATATTACCGGTTATTAAATTGAGGTTTATCAAACTTAAATTTTTGTTTACCCCAACAGAACTTTGGTTAAGCCCCATCGTCCACATGGAAATAAAACCTTTAGCTTCGCCAATGTATTTGGCTGCAAGGCGGATATCACTTTCGCTCACACCGCAAATAGCCGATGACTGGGCCAGCGTACGCTCAAATACCAGTTTGCTGTACTGTTCAAACCCATCGGCGTGGTTGGTTACAAAATCAATGTCGATATCCCCGTTTTCTATCAATACCCTGCCAATGGCATGGTTTAGGGTGATATCGGTACCGGGGTTTAACTGCAGGTGCAAATCGGCATTGCTACAGGTATCGGTAACCCGCGGGTCAACCACTATAATTTTCACCCCGGGATTAGCTGCTTTATGCGCTTCCACCCGTCGCCATAAAATAGGGTGGCACCAGGCAGGGTTGGCACCGGTAACATAAAAGCAATCGGCCAGTTCAATATCATCATAACAAAGCGGTACGGTATCTTCGCCCAGCGCGATTTTATACGCGGCAACCGCGCTGCTCATGCACAGGCGCGAGTTGGTATCAATATTATTGCTGCCGATAAAGCCCTTCATCAGCTTATTTACCACATAATACTCTTCGGTAAGGCATTGACCGGAAGCATAAAACGCTACAGAATCTGGTCCGTATTTATTAATGAAAGTTTTAAAAACGGCCGCTGTACGCTCCAACGCATCATCCCAGCTTACCCTTTGCAGTGGCATGCTTTTGTTATAGCGCATTTGTGGGTACAGCAGCCTGTCTGTTTTATCATTTGCTGTGTAGTGCAGGTTAAGACCCTTGCTGCACAGCATCCCCTTGTTTACAGGATAATCTTTATTGCCCTCAAGTGTAATGCTGCCGTTCTTTTCTTTGTTAAGTACCACGCCGCAACCCACCCCGCAATAGCAGCAGGTACTTTTTATTGTATTTTGAGCGCGTTTGTTAGCCATTGTTAAGAGAGCCTCACCTAAATCTTCTCCAGGGGAGAGGGCTTTGTATTATATATTTAGCCTCACCTAAATCCTCTCCAAAGGAGAGGACTTTGATTTGCTTGTTTGAAAAGCGCATTTGAATAACCACCATGCTAATCAGAACCCTCTCCTTTGGAGAGGGCAGGGTGAGGCTTTTACGCCAACACCAACTCTTCTGCCTTTTTTGTTTCTGCCTGTTTTTGAAAACGGGTGATCAATACAATCAGGGATACCACCATAACAGTTATACCGATATAAGTAAATGCCTGCACATAAGTAATGGTGCTTGATTTAAATAGAAACCCGAACATCATCCCGCCAAGGTTACCGCCCGCACCTACTATACCGCTTACCATACCCACATTCTTACTGTTGATGAACGGAACTATACCGTATGTCGCACCATTTGACATTTTAAGGAACAGCGCGAAGGATAACATGGAAATAATAGCCGCGGTAAGGTTGCCCGATTGCGCGAACAGGATGAGCCCCGCGCCTTCTAACAACAGCACGCCGGCAAGCAACAAGCCTTTGCCCCGCATGCCAAATTTGCCACCAACCTTATCAGATACAATGCCGCCCAATGCACGGGCAAAAATGTTCATGAAACCAAATATGCCCGCCCAAAAACCCGCGGAACTTTGTGACAGGTGAAACGTATCAACAAAGTGCAACGAGGCCACGTTATCAAAGGTGATCTCCATGCCAAAGCACATGGCATAGGCCATAGTAAGTGCCCACACACGCCAGTCGGCCAATATCGACCAATCGGTTTTGGATGGGTTGGTTTTGGCATAGCCCACTTCGTCGTAGTTGCCGTTGGGGGTGTCTTTGGTATATTTCCAATATAATAAGGCAATTATCAGCATCAGTACACCGGGTACAATCATGGCATAGCGCCAGGCTTCGGCTTTGGTAAAACCGGCGCCTACTATGGCAGCAAATATTAAAGGCATTACCATGTTGGTTACCCCGCCCCCCAGGTTACCCCAGCCGCCGGTTACCGCGTTGGCAGTCCCCTTTATATTAGGCGCAAACATCATTGAGGTATGGAATTGGGTAATTACAAACGACGAACCAATTACTCCAATAGCCAGGCGGAAAAGTAAAAACGAAGTGTAGTCATGTGCCAGCCCAACTAAAAATACCGGCAATGAACCTACCAGCAGTAACCTAACCGCGGTTTTGCGCGGCCCCCAGGTATCGCAAAGTTTACCTATAATAAGGCGGGCAATAATGGTTGCCGCCACCGATGCGATGATGGTATTACCTACCTGGCCTTTGGTTAGGTGCAATTCGGCGCGAATGGTTGGCATCAATGGTGCCAGGCCAAACCAGCCAAAAAAGCACACAAAAAACATGAGCCAGGTAATATGGAAGGTGCGCATCTGCACGCCTTTTAATGAAAATATATTGAGTTTAGTAAGTTGTTTTTCCATGATCAGTTTAATTTAAAAGCAGGTCATTAAATAATATCTTTTATGGCTTTAGGCTTTTCGCCTTCAGCTTTTAGCTCACCTATTACTTATTCAAAAATTCGGGTTTAATGTTCAATTGAAGGTATGCCCACATGGGGTGCAGCTTGTTGGCTCCCAGTGTTAAACCTTTGGCATATTCCATGCTGTGCGTTGCCGCCATGTATGATAAGCCCAACTCAACCATGGTGAACTTGTTAAGCTTATAGTTGTTGGTTAAATCAAACTCGGTACCCAGGTATTTGTCAATAGCTTGCCCATCTGCCCCTTTTTGATCTTTAGCCAATAGAAAATAATGGTTGCTCAATTCGGTGCTAAAGCGTTTGTTATCTGATAGATATTTAATTTTAAGGTATGGATTGCTCAGGCCACCCGTTGGCGATCCGGTGCTTGCATAAAAATAATCCATTAGGCCCCAAAACTTGTGTGGGGTGCCGTACAAAGGGTCAAACCGGTGATTGGTTTTTGAGGTTGATAGCGCGTCATTTCCTGAAAGGTAATCCCAGCCTGCTGTGTAGCCCCAGTTTTTACCTTTATATAATAAGGCCGCGGTATAAGTATAGGCGCTTAGGTCAAGCCCGTCTTTATCATGGCCGCCCTGGTAGTAAAAGCCACCGTTTATACCCCATTGATCTTTATCGCCAAAGGTTGGGTTTACCAATAATCCCGTTGTATACCTGGTATTTACGCCGGGTTGGTTAAAATGACGGCCATAAATATAACCCTCATCGGTCCCCGATACATTTTTTACCGAGTCGAGTTTATACTTGCCAAATTGATCGGCTAGGAACAGGCCGGATATCTTTGTTTTATTGATCTTTTTAGCAAAGTATAAATACTGTAGCGATTTGTAGTTTTGAGTTAAACCGTTGGTGCCGGGTGGGTTTAAAAATGCAGGGCTGCCAGTTTTTGAACTGATGCCGGCGGCGTTAATAAGTGGGATAAAGCCTGCCGGGGTATTAGCCAGGTTGCCTTTGCTATCTTTTATCGTGGCAGGTACGTTTGCAGGCGTATAGTACGTACCATTATAATTAATGGCATCTGAACTTTGGTTAAACGCGAAACCAAGATCAACCTGCCAGCCAGATTGAATTAGTTTAAGTACAATAGCATCATGACGGCGGCCTTGCTGAATCCAGTCGGTTGCGCCCAGCAGGCGTTCATCGTCGTAACTTATTTCCTGCCTTCCGGCTTTAATAGCAAAATAATCTACTGGTGATGATTTGAAAGAAGTATCTTTTTTGTTTGATAAGATGAGTTCGGCCCAGGCTTCATGTAAACCTAAACGGTTGCCGTCATTAATGGTGATAGTTGATGCATCCTGGCCCCAAAGCCTTACATCCTGTACAGCTGCCTGGAAAATAAGCCTGCTGCTTTTGTAATTGAAGGTAAGTCGCGTTCGTTGCGATACAAAGGCGGCATTTTTGTTACCTATTGGTTCTAAAGTTCCATAACCATCACGTAATTCGCCCCTGGTTTTTAGCTGACCCGTTACAGATAGCTGTGCCGAAGCATTGTAGGAAACAAAACATGATATAATTAATAGAATTTTGCCAATAGTGTATTGATTACATACATTTTTGTACATTTGAGTTGGTTTTTTATTTGTTAAAGCGATTAAAAACTGTTTAACCCTGTCTGGGAATGCGACCTCCCGGCAGGGCTTTTTTTATAATTTTTTGATTTTCATCATAGGCTGTATCTTTTTAATTTAATTATTCATTTAATTACCATAAATATAACTTATTTAATGATTAAGTGCAAATAATGTAGTTTTAAAGTTAATTTTTATGATTAAAATCATGTAAATCTCTATTTTTTAACAAAAACTCAATTTTACATCTATAAAAATTACCAAAATATGTTTTTGATAATTTTTTACTTGATTTAAAATGAATATTTTGTAATAAAGCCGGCTTAAATTCAAAAACAATTGAATTGTAAATAGAAAAATTCCCTCAATTGAGTAAAAAATATAATTTATATCTTTGATTTTATTAAAAAATCAGAGAATCTGGATCTAAAAAATGAAAAAAAACGCTCAGTGCGATAATCAGACTTGTTTTTTATGCAAAAGCTGCATTAAAGAGTGGTTGCCGGCCGTTGCTGCCAACAAAAAAAACTTTTCCGTTAAAAAAGGGCAGGTTATTTTCAGCGAAGGCGATCCGGTTACGGGAATTTACTTTGTGTATGAGGGTAACGTAAAGGTTCACAAAAAATGGGGAGCGGATAAAGAGTTGATCATTCGTTTTGCAAACAAGGGCGCTATATTTGGTCACCGGGTATTGGGCAAGCATGCAACGCATTATCCCATTTCGGCCACCGCCTTAGAGGCCGGCATTATATGCTATATAGATATGGAGTTTTTTGAGGCTACACTAAAAGTTAATCCTCAATTCACTTATCAGCTCATGTTGTTTTTTGCCGATGAGCTTCATGAAGCAGAAAATAAGATGCGCAACCTGGCGCATATGCCGGTAAAAGGCAGGGTCGCTCATGCTTTGCTTGCCTTAAAAGATCAGTTTGGTATTAACCAGGAAGGTCATATAGATATTGAACTTACCCGGCAGGATCTTGCGTCGTTTGCCGGTGCAACCTACGAAACTGTTTTTAGGGTAGTGAATGAGCTTTTACAGGAAAATATAGTTACCACCAATGGAAAAAAGATATGCATTGTTGATAATGATAAATTATTTGCACTTGCCCAGGAAGCCAGTCTTAATTAAGCAATACCGATAAACACCATCCCGTCGGTTATTTTTACGGGGTAGGTTTTGATGGTCAGTTCTTCTTCGCCAATACACTCACCGGTAAGTAAAGAGAATGCTTTTTTGTGAAAAGGGCATGCTACCTTTGGTTCGCAATTTTCGCCGGTGCTGCCTATCATCCCACGAGAAATTGCCATTTGCTGTTTATGCGGACAAAGGTTTTGAGTTGCATACCACTCATTACGGCGGGCAAAATTAAATATCGCTATTTGTTCATCGCCATGTTTAATACATGAGCCTCCGTTTTCAGGTACGTCATCAACATAACATGCCATGATCCATTCTGTTGCTATAACTGTTTCCATGTTGTAATTGATTTAAGCATGCGAGCACCTCTCTAAGATAGCTCGCATGTTCCTTTTTTGAATTTTGATTTTTAACTTTTGAATTTAAAACCTACCACTCTTTGGCCTTCACCTGCTCGCGCATTGGCTCAAACCGTGCGGTAGGGTCTTTTTCTTCAGGGGCGTTTATGAAGTGGGCAAAACGCTTGCGCATGGCCGGGTTGTTTACCGCCTCTTTCCACTCGCAGTGGTAGGTGTTTACCAGTGTTTGCATTTCTTCCTCCAGTTGTTCGCCCAGGCCCAGGCTATCGTTTACAATTACGTTTTTAAGGTAGCTCATGCCGCCATCCAGTTTGTTGAGCCAGGTTGCGGTGCGGGTTAGCTGATCGGCGGTTTTAATATAAAACATCAGGAACCTATCCAGGTATTTTACCAGTGTTTCTTTGTCAATATCTGTAGCCAATAGCTGGGCGTGTTGTGGTTTGGAGCCGCCATTACCGCATACATATAAATTCCAGCCTTTTTCTGTGGCTATAATGCCAAAGTCTTTTGATTGCGCTTCGGCGCATTCGCGTACACAGCCGCTAACACCGCCTTTTATTTTGTGCGGGGCGCGGATGCCTTTGTATCTGTCTTCTATCTCAATGGCAAATGTTACGCTATCATGTAAGCCAAACCTGCACCAGGTGCTGCCTACGCAACTTTTTACGGTACGTAACGCTTTGCCGTAGGCATGGCCACTTTCAAAGCCGGCATCAATAAGCTCTTCCCAAATTAAAGGCAGATCGCTTAGATGCGCACCAAACATATCAATACGTTGTCCGCCGGTTATTTTGGTATATAGGCCGTAGCGTTTGGCCACCTGCCCAATTACAATGAGCTTGTCGGGCGTAATCTCGCCCCCGGGAATACGTGGCACTACCGAATAGGTGCCGCCTTTTTGAATATTGGCCAAAAAGCGATCGTTGCTATCCTGTATCACCTCCTGTTTTACAATAACATCATTCCATAAGCTGGATAGGATGCTGGCAACAACCGGCTTGCAAACTTCGCAACCATCGCCTTTGCCATAATGATCAAGTACCAGATCGTAGTTTTTTAAGCCGCCTATTTTTACCAGGTCAAACAACTCCTGGCGCGAGTAATCAAAATGTTCGCAGATAACATTTTTAACATATTGGCCATTTGCCTTCATAGTGCCGGCAATCAAATCCTTCACCAACGGCACGCAACCGCCACAACCCGTACCGGCCTTAGTGCATTTTTTCATGCCATCGACGTTGGTTACGCCACCATCGTTCACCGCCGAGCAAATAGCCCCCTTGGTAACCGCCTCACATGAGCAGATGAGCGCGTCATCTGGCAAACTCATTACACCCGCGCCGGCGCTTGCCTCGCCGCCTCTTGACCCTAAGATCAGATCTTCAGGATCGGGCGGAAGTACAATTTTATTATTAACGGTTTGCAGTAGCATATTATAAGCTTCTGCATCACCAATTAAAATACCGCCTAACAGGTTTTTTCCGTCATTGGTAATGTTAATGCGTTTGTAGATGCCTTTGTGGGTGTCTTCAAATAAAATGGTGCGGCAATCGGGCTCGGTAATAAACGCGTCGCCAAAGCTGGCTACATCAACCCCAATGAGCTTTAGCTTGGTGCTCATATCGTACCCGTAAAAACCTTTATCGGCCGCGGTTAAATGAGCGGCTGCTACATCAGCCATCTCATAACCGGGCGCAATCAAACCATATATCATTCCCTCGTATAAAGCACATTCACCAATGGCGTAAATGTGCTCATCGCTGGTTTGCATTTTTTCGTTCACCATAATGCCGCCGCGGGTGCCTACGTGCAGGCCGGCCAGTTTGGCCAGTTCATCGCGCGGGCGGATGCCGGCAGATATTACCAGCATATCAACTGTCAGCAGGCTATCGTCATTGAATTTTAATGAGCTAATCTTTTTATCGCCAACAATGGCCGCGGTGCTTTTATTTAAATGGATATGTAAACCAAGCTGACTGAGTTTCATTTGCAGCATGCTGCTCCCTGCCGAATCTATTTGCCGCGGCATCAGTCGTGGTGCAAACTCAATTACATGGGTTTCTGTAATGCCCAAATCTATTAAAGCTTTGGCGGCCTCCAGGCCAAGCAGGCCGCCGCCCATTACCGCGCCGCATTTTGCATTGGCGGCGCAGGCTTTTATCAATTCCAGGTCTTCAATGGTGCGGTATACAAATACGCCTTCTTTTTCAATCCCCGGAATATCGGGCACAAAAGCCGATGAGCCGGTGGCTAAAACCAGGTAGTCGTATTTAAGGGTAATGCCTTTTAAGGAGTGGATGGTTTTTTCGCCGCGATTTATTTCCTGGATAGGGTCGTCAAGGTGTAGCGCGATGTCGTTATCAGCATACCACGATAATGTGGAAAGCGATAGATCGTCGGCTGTTTTGCCGTTAAAATACTCGCTAAGATGTACCCTGTCATAAGCGTGACGGGGCTCTTCGCCAAAAACAATTATTTGGAACTGTGATGATCGGGCTAAAAGTTTTTCGCAAAACTTGTAACCTACCATACCGTTGCCAACAACAATGATGGTTGGTTTTGACATGTCGGAATTTTTTAAGTGTTAAAGCAATTTCAAACTAAAATGAATCAAATGCGACCCTGATTTCATTTATATCACAATTATAACTCAAAAAAACATCAAATAAAAATTTAATTTTAGTTTTATATTAAATAAATCATGTTTATTGGTGTTTTATTTCATAAATTAGTGTTATTAATATAATTTATATCATTATTTTAATGTTTAAATGTTATTGATTTTGTCATTTTTATAAAATCACTAAAATAAAATGACTCATAACTTGATTTTTTGACGTTAATTTTAAAAATATGCAAAAAAACATACAAAATCCTGAACTTTTTGTACTTGGGGCTGGTCCGGGCGACCCTGAGCTGATGACAATGAAGGGATATAAGGTATTACAGCAGGCAAATGTGATATTATATGATAACCTAGCCAATAAGGAGTTGCTGGCCATTAGCCGCCCGGATTGCGAAAAAGTTTATGTTGGCAAACAACCCTATGGCGATTATACCCCCCAGGAAACCATTCATGAAATGATAAAGCATTATGCTTTTACTAAAGGTAATGTGGTAAGGCTAAAAGGCGGTGATCCGTTTATATTTGGCCGTGGCTTTGAAGAGATCCTTTACGCCCGCCAGCAGGGTATCACCACACATTATATACCGGGGGTAACCAGCATGCAGGCATCAGGGCTGGAAGATATTCCTTTAACGCACCGCCTGGTGAGTGAAAGTGTTTGGATGGTTACCGGTACCAAAAAGGACGGCAGCCTATCTGCCGATTTAACCTGCGCCATGCACAGCAACGCAACGGTTGTTATATATATGGGGATGAAAAAACTGGCCGAGATTGCGCTGGCCTATGTAAAAGCCGGTAAAGGCGATACCCCGGCGGCTATTATACAACATGCGTCGTTACCTAATCAAAAATCGGCAAAGGGAAAGGCGAAAGACCTGGTTACCATTGCTGCCGACCATCAGCTTACTTATCCCGCCATTATTATTATAGGCGATGTGGTGAACGTTAAAAATTAAAAAAAGCTATGAAAATCAGGATCAAAGGCAATTCATTACGCTATCGCTTAACAAAAACCGATGTGGAAAACTTTGACAGGGACGGCTACCTGGAAGAAACCAGCTGTTTTGGTGCGCAGGTATTTAAATACGCACTGCAACGTTCAAAAACCAACGTTTTAACGGCAGAATTTAATGATAATACTATCACCATGTATATGCCTGCTGCTATGGCCATTGAGTGGACAAGCACAGATAGGGTAGGCTATGAAAACAACAACAGCCAGATGTACCTGCTTATTGAAAAAGACTTTAAATGCCTTGATAATGTAGCCGAAGACCAAAGCGATAATTACCCCAATCCTTTGAGTTTAAAGATGTAGGGTGATGGGGTATTGTTTACTACAAGAACAAACATCTATCATTAGTGTTTAAAGGGGTAGGGAAGAATAGATGATAATGGGTTTAAATTTGTTTTATATAGAGACGCAATATTTTGCGTCTCCCGCTATACAGGGCGGCTTTGCTAACGCGATTTACATATTCGATTTAAATAATCTGACTTGCAAATACGATTTGCATGCGGGAGACGCAAAATATTGCGTCTCTACAAAAGAATTTAAAAAGCATCTTTGAATAATATATACATTAGCATAGCTTATCCCAGGCTTTGCCAACAGTTGCTAAACACAGTATTATGAAACATAAAGCTAAATCGATAAGGCCATTTATTGGTGCTAAAGACTTTGAAACTTCCCGCGGTTTTTACCGCGACCTGGGTTTTGAAGAAACTGTTTTAACGCATAATATGTCGGTTTTTAAAACAGGGGCAATAGCGTTTTATTTACAGGATGCCTACGTGAAAGATTGGGTAGATAATACCATGATCTTTTTAGAGGTAGATGATGTTGACCGGTATTGGAAAGAGCTTGGAGCCTTAAACCTTACCGCCCGTTATAAAAACGTAAAACTAAGCCCGATACGGGTAGAACAATGGGGCAAAGAGTGCTTTTTGCATGATCCATCGGGCATTTTGTGGCATTTTGGCGAATTTTTTGGATAGGATATCTTACCACTCGTTATTTCCCGCTATTTTTAGGAAAAATTCCCTAATGTTTCAATCTGCTGCTACTTTCCGCATGGAAATCGCGTTTAACATTTTGGCATAAGGCAACATCATTCAATGAGCGCAATAGGTAGCCGCTATGCGGCATCTTGCCTGGTTCTTTCTTTCTACAAACAGGTAGCCGCTATGCGGCATCGAATATTTAATAAGCGGGAAGAGTGCCGCATAGCGGCTACCTATTTGTAGAACAAGTAATTTATGCTTTTTTGCTCCATAGGAGCTACCTTTTGCTATGCAAATCTTTAAAAGCGATTGCCCCGCTATTTTCCACTCTCTGTTGAAAGCTCCTGCAAAAACTGCGTGGGTGTTTTTCCGAATTCCTTTTTAAAAGCTTTGGTAAAGTATGATTGGGTTTGGATGCCTACCCGGTATATCACTTCGGTAAGCAATACATCCTCATGGGTCATAATCTCAATGGCCTTTTTTAGCCGGATGCTCCTGATAAACTCGTTTGGGGCCTGGCCGGAGATCTCTTTAATTTTATGGTAAAGTTTGGTGCGGCTCATGCCAATGGATTCGCAAAGGCTGTCAACATCCAGATCGGGGTTGCTAAGCTCTTTGTCGATGATGGCCAATAGTTTATCAATAAATTCTTTATCCTTTGATGAATGTACAAGTTCCCGCGCTTCAATGTGATGGTCTTTTTGGTAACGGTCTTTCAGTTTTTGCCTTTGCTCAAAAATGTTGCGGATGCTTAGGGTAAGCAAATTGATGCTGATAGGTTTTGGCAAATACATATCGGCTCCAGAATCAATTCCCTCTATTTCGGCCTGTAAATTGGTTTTGGCGGTAAGCATAATAAGGGGGATATGGCTGGTATCAATATCCTGTTTAATGGCCTGGCAAAGATCTATGCCGTTCATCCCCGGCATCATTATATCGCTGATGATAAGGTCGGGAAATTCACTTTTGGCAGCTGCCAGTCCGGCGTTGCCATCAATGGCTTCACTGATGGTGTAATGTTCTTCAAGCGAGTTTTTGATAAACGCGCGGATCTCGTCATTGTCCTCCACAACCAATATTCTGTATTTATGCTTGCCGGCGGGCCCGGCTTTTGATGGGTATAGCGGTCCTGTGGGTAGGGGCGGCTCCATCTGGATGCTCTCTAACCGGGTACCACCGGGCCGGGAAGCCGCTGTCCATTTTTCGTTAGTATGGTAATCGCTTTGGGCAATAGGTAAGCCTATGATGATATCGGTACCCGCGTGGCGCTGGCTGTATACATAAATATCGCCTTTATGCAGTAATGTAAGGCTTTTAACAAACGCCAGCCCTATGCCCGATCCCAAATGCGTTTCGGTAATGCGGTAGTACCTTTCAAAAAGGTGCTGAATAGATTCTTTGGAGATTCCTATGCCGTTATCTGAAATGCGAATGTAAGCGTACCTGGCGGCGCGGAAGCCGTTTTTCAGGATCAATTCATTTTCATGAGGTGATTTGAAGGATTGCAGGTTATCCAATACCTCTACGGTTACACAGCCCTCTTCGGGTGTATATTTGATGGAGTTGTTGAGTAAATTAAGTACTATTTTTTCCAGTATCTGCCTGTCAAACCAGGTATCGGCCGCAGCATGTTTACCCGGCAGTATTTTCAGGCTGATGTTTTTTTGACCGGCGACTTCGTTAAACTCCGCGGCAAGTTCGGCCACAAAACTATTGAGGTTACCTTCCATCACCTTTATTTGTAAGGTGCCTGTTTCTACCTTTCTGAAATCCATGAGTTCGTTAATGAGCAACAGCAATCGGTTGGCATTGCGGTACATCACCTCGTAAAACTGGCTCGACTCTGACCTGCCTTTTTGCAGCAAGGCCTCCAGCGGACCTAATATGAGCGACAGCGGCGTACGGAACTCATGCGAGATATTGGTAAAAAACTGTAACTGCAACTGGTGCATTTCCTCTCTGCGGGATTCTTCCAGTTTACGCAGGTCCTGGTTCTTTTTAAAGCGGAGTAGCTGGTAAACCGTTACTAAAAAAAGCAAACCCACCAACCCGCGAAACCACCAGGTTGCCCAAAACGGTGGGGCAATAGCGATAATTAATGAGGTAGCCTGGTTATTCCACAAGCCATCGTTATTGGCGGCTTTTACTATAAAAGTATAATCACCAGGGGCTAAGTTGGTGTAAGATGCTTTGCCATCATTGGTAAAATGCCAGCCGGTTTCAAATCCATCTAAGCGGTATTGATATTTATTGTTTTCGGTAGCGGTATAGTTAAGCGCGGCAAAATAAAGGCCGATACTTGATTGTTTGTAAGATAGTTTAACCTTTTTAGTTAGGCTGATGTCGTCAGTGAGTGGCGAGCCTTGTGTATTGGGTTTGATAATTTTATCAAACACCTGCAAGCCGGTAACATACACCGGGGGTATATAAGGGTTGGCCTTAATAGCAGCGGGGTTAAAAACGTTAAACCCGTTTACGCCACCAAAATACAAGTTGCCATTTTTTGCTTTAAGCGATGAGCCCGCTTCAAACTCCTGTCCCTGCAAACCATCTGCAATATTGTACCGCGTAAACGCCCCGCTTGCCGGGTTAAATTTGGTTAGCCCGTTTGATCCCGAGATCCAGAGGTTGCCGGCTCCGTCTTCCTGTATCGCCTTTACGATGTCGGTCCCAAGTCCGGCTTTATCGGTATAAATTTCAAACTTATTTTTAGCCGGATTGAACAGGTAAAGCCCGTTTTGACCAAGCCAAACCCTGCCCGTGTGATCAATGAAAATTACCCGCAGATCGGGCAGTTTTTCCTGGTTGTTAAAATAGTGACTTATTTTCTTGCTGCGCAGGTTATAGCAGTTTAGGCCGCCGTCATCGGTACCTATCCAAAGGTTTTTGTTATGGTCTTCATTTAATGCTACTATGTTGTTGCCCTGTAGCCTGGTTTTCTTGTCGGACGCTTCGGTAAACCTGCTGAATTGCAGGGTTTGCCCGTTTAACACATTTAGTCCGCCGTAATAGGTGGCCACCCAAAAATTGCCTTCGCTATCTTTAAAAGATTGCTGCACATAATTGGACGTGATAGTGGTTTTATCAGCTGGATTGTTTGTAAAACGTTTAAAATTTCCACTGGCTTTGTCAAGGCAATTGAGGCCGCCTCCCCAGGTGCTTACCCACACTTTAGCCTCTGCGGCCTTGTAAATATCTAATACGGCGTCGGCGGCCAGGCTTTGATTGTTATTGGGGTTGTTGCGGTAATACCTGAAGGTGTTTTTTTCGGGGTTATAAACGTTTATTCCGCCGCCATCGGTACCTATCCAAACCTGGTGCGCTTCATCCTCACAAAATGTTCTTACATCATTATAACTTAAACTGTTGTGCTCGGGTTCGTTTTGCAGTAGCTTAAATTTATTGGCTTTGGGCGTATATAAATTAACGCCTGCCCTGTGAGTGCCCACCCACAAGTTGCTTTGGTTATCCTCAAAAATGGCGGATACCGTTCTTTGCGACAAACTGCTGGGGTTTTCAGATACGTTTTGATAGTTGCTGAACAAGCCGTTTTGTGGGTTAAACAGGTTAAGGCCTCCATTGATACCGCCAGCCCAGATATTTCCTTTTCTATCTATAAGTAAACATTTAACCTGGTCGTTACCCAGGCTGCCATCTGCATCCTGGTGGTGGTGATAGCGTTTAACCGTTTTTGATTTAAAATCAAGCGTCATTAAGCCGCCGTTTTCAATGCCCAGCCAAAGGTTATGGGCGTGATCTTCCTGTATGGCATTTACCGGCAGGTTTAGCTCATTATAATCTTGTAAATTAATAGCGGTGTTAAACGTGTGGGTACGCCGGTCAAATTGTTTTAAGCTCTTTTCGGTACCTACCCACAGCGTGTTTTTGCTATCCTCAAAAACACAGTTTACAGCCCCGGTGATAGTGCTGTAAAAATGACTGAACGAATTATTTTGAGGCTGATACAGATTTAAACAGCCATCGGTAGTGCCAATCCAAAGGTTACCCCGTTTATCGTTGTAAATGCAATTGATAATATTGCCGGATATGCTTTGCTTGTTTGTGGCGGCATATTTATACCGGGCAAAAGTGTTTTTAAACGGATTGAACAGGTTTAACCCGTTGCTGGTGCCCACCCATAGCCGTTGCCGCTTATCCTCATATAAACAGCGGATATAATTATCGCTGATACTGCCGGCATCGGCAGGGTTGTTTTTAAAAACAGTGATCTGGTAACCATCGTAACGGTTTAAGCCATCACGCGTACCAAACCATATAAAGCCCCGGCTATCCTGGTAAATGCATTCAACGGTACTGTTTGATAAGCCCTGAAAACTATTAATATGGCTGAATTTAAGTTTGGGTACCTGCCCAAAAACGGCGCACGTTACCAATAACATTAAAGTGCTAAGCCTTAATATCGCCACGCTTTTAAAAAGGGCGGGGTGTTTTTTTAACATGAGTAACAGTACAATTGATTTTTAACCGGCTGGTAAAACCGGTTTTCTTTTGGCTGATACAATGATAATTAATAAATGTTAAAAATACAGCTATAAACGTCCGGTAAGCATCGTTTGCTTAAAAAGTATAACAGTTTGCACCAAAAGTATGATGATTTGGACAAGTCGGCTTGTGCTTTTTATCTGTCATTTGTACAAATAAACCAATGGCTTTTCTTTTAAACCAGGAAAAGTTTTTTTTCAAACCAATTAAACTTATACATATGCAAAATGCTACTTTCCAATTTTGGAGAAGATTTTGTTGGCTGGCTTTTATCCTGCTAACCTTATCCATCTCTGGTGTTTATGCCCAGCAAACTGTTACGGGCACCGTAACCGCTAAAGACGATGGCGCCGCACTGCCCGGCATCTCGGTGCTGGTTAAAGGCACTACCCAGGGTGCCGCTACAGATGCTAACGGTAAATTTTCTATTAAAGCGGCCAATGGAGCCGTATTGTTATTCCGCGGCCTGGGTTATGAGCAACGGGAAATCACAGTATCGGGCACATTATTAAACGTTGTATTAGATACCCGTCAAAACGGGCTTAACGAAGTGGTTGTGATTGGCTACGGTACAACTACCCGCCAAAATATTACTACGGCGGTTACCAAGGTTGATCCTAAAAAAATTCCGCAATCGGCCAATAACTCTATTCCGCAATTATTGTTTGGCCGGGCGGCAGGTTTGCAGGTAGCGCAGGGCAGTTCGCAGCCGGGCGGTAACATCAACCTATCTATCAGGGGCCGTGGCAATCCGCTTTATGTGGTTGATGGTGTGATATTCCCGGGCGACGCGTTGGAGCCGGGTAACGGTACTATTGCCGGCGAAACCAATGGCGTAAGTCGTGGCGGCCTGGCCGGCTTAAATCCCGACGATGTAGAATCTATAGAGGTATTGAAAGACGCGAGCGCCGCCATTTATGGTGTTAATGCAGCTAATGGTGTTATCCTCATCACTACCAAAAAAGGTAAATCGGGCAGGTTAAACATCACTTATAATGGTAGCTATTCTTTCGAAAAAAACTACCCCTACCTACAGCCGCTTAAAGCTAACCAGTACGAAACCCTGTATAACCAACTGATCACCGATCAGTACCTGGCTGGTAAACAACAGCAGCCTTATGGTCCAAATGCGCAATCGGGCATTCCTGCGCCTAAGTTTTCGGCTGCCGATATCGCTGCCGCAGGCGACGGCACCAATTGGCTGGGCCAGATTTTCCGTACAGGTAACATCAACAATCACCAGATCAATATTAATGGTGGCAGCGAAAAAGCCACCTATTACCTATCTGGCGGATATTATAATGAAGAAGGTACTTTAAAAGGGGCGGGACTTAATAAATATACCGGCAGGGCTAATATGTCATTTACGCCCACTAAGTTTTTAACCATTAACGCCAACTTTACCGGTAATACCAATAGTTATATGAACTCGTCATCGGGTGGGCAAACCGGTGGCTCGGGTACTCAGGGCTTTGGTATTATACAGGCCGCTTTAGGTTATCCCGCAACTGTACCAGTAAGAGACGCTACTGGTGCTTATACCCGTTATGGCGTCATTGCCAACCCGGTATCATTACTTGATGTGCAGGACAATACCAACTACCATTCCCTGAACGCCAATCTATCGGCCGATTTGAAAGTTATCCCCGGTGTTTTGGCCGGTCATATTTTGTTTGGCGATAATTATGAGGCTGCCAACCGCAGCTTTTTTGTGCCAAGTACGGTTTTCTATTTTTCGCAAAACCTGTCAAGGGCATCCATGAACTATAACAACCGCGAAAACCAGACCTTAGAAGCTACCATTACTTTCAAAAAAGATGTAACCAGCTTTTTAAATATCGACGCGGTTGCAGGCGCTGGTCAGTATAAAAGTACTTACAACGCGTTTGGTAGCCAGGGTGCCGGTGGTGCCGATGTAATAGGGGCTACCAATTTATCGGCCGAAACTGCCAACATCGGTATAACATCTTTAAAAACTGCCAGCAAAACACGTTCATATTTTGCGCGTAGCTCATTTAGCTTTTTGGATAAGTACCTGTTAACACTATCATACCGCTATGATGGTTACAGCTTGTTTTTCCCTAACACCAAATATGCCTCGTTCCCTTCGGTATCTATCGGCTGGAAAATTACCAACGAGGAGTTCATGAAAAGTGTGCAGTTTGTAAGTCAGCTTAAATTGCGTGCAAGTGCCGGTACAACAGGCAGCACCATAGGCGCGGCAGGTTACGGCGGTTATGCGCCGGATGGCAATACGCTTTTCTTTAACAATGGCAGTGCCAACTACGCTACCATTGCCCGCTATGCTATTGATCACCCGGAACTAACCTGGCAAAAAACCGAGAACAAAAACATCGGCCTTGATTTTGGTTTCTTTAAAGACCGCGTTACAGGTTCTGTTGATGTGTTTAAAGATGATATCACCAATTTGCTAAGAACAGCCGGTCCAACCGCGCCCTTATCTTACCTGTCAACCCAGCCGGTTAATGGCGGGCACCAGTACAGGCAAGGGTATGATATCTCATTAAATACGCAAAACCTGGTATCTAAAGATTTTAGCTGGAACTCAGTGATCAACGTATCGCACTACGTTTACAAATGGAAAAGCCGTTTTGTGTATGATAACCTGCTTACTTACCAGGGCGTAACCTATCAGGCGGTTAATGATCCGGTAGATGAGATCTATTATTTTAAAACCAAGGGCCTGATCCAGGCCGGGCAAACCATACCATCATCGCAGCCTACCGCAGGTGGTGCCAACTTACCGGGCTCGCCTTTATATGTTGATGCGGATGGCGACGGCAAGCTTACCGGCAGCGATATTTATAAACTTAACCCCGATCCCAAAATCAGCATTGGTTTTGGTAACAATTTTCGCTATAAACAATTTGATCTGGGCATTTTCTTTTATGGCCAGTTTGGCGGTAAATCTATCAACTACAACTACGCCTGGGCCGATCCGGCAAGCATAGTATCAAGCACCCAAAGTGGTACCGTGCAGGCGCTTAACGTTTGGACATCGGCCAACCAAAGCGGTACAAGGCCGGGTGTTAATTATATTGAAAACGCTACAGGCTTGCCGCAGGGGAGTGATATTAATTTGGTGAGCACCAATTTTATCCGCTGCCGTAACCTTACACTGGGCTATACCATCAACTCGCCATGGTTAAACAAGTTCGCCAAATCGGTACGTGTTTTTGCCGATGCGCAAAACCTGTTCATCATTACCAAATACAAAGGTGTTGACCCCGAGGTGAGCTATGCCAGCGTAAAAGGTGGCTATGCGCCTTACCCCATGTTCAGGACGTTTTCTTTTGGCTTAAAGGCCGGGTTCTAATCTATAATCAGCAATCAACATGAAAAAAATTATAAGCATATGTTTAATAGCTGCCGCGATAACCGTAAGCAGTTGTAAAAAAGGATTGGAGCCGCAAATTTATGGTTCGCTATCTACCACCAACTTTCCAAAAACCGAGGCCGACTTTGTGAACTATGTCACCGAGGTTTACAAGCCGTTTCAATCTAAATGGGGCTATAACGATCCGGCAGGTTACCAGAACGATTGGTTTAGCCCCGAGTATGGCGATATTATGATGTTTGATTATCCTACTGATAATTTAAACATATGGACGGGCTGGGGTGGCATTTTTACCCAGTTTAGCACCGCCAGTTTTACCTTTTTGGCTAACCAGGGCACGGGCAACAACCATTTTGAAAAAATAAGGTTTGTTACCCGCATTACCCAGATCATCGATGATGTCAACAAATCAACCATCAGTGACGATGCCAAAAAAGAACTGACTGCCGAAGCCCGCATGTCGCGCGGGTGGAACATGTATTACCTGTTACAGCTATACGGCCCGGTGCCGGTGATACTGGACGCCAGCAAGATAAATACCGCAGCCGAAACTGATTTAACCCGCCCTACAAGGGATGCCTTCCTGGCATCTATTGTGGCCGATTTAACTTATGCCGCGGCCAATTTGCCAAAAACACCTTCAGAGTATGGCAGGTTTAACCAGGCCATAGCGTTAACCGTGCTATTGCGTACCTATATGAACGAAAAAGATTTTGTGAATGCCGAAAAAACAGGCAGGCAGATCATTAGCATGGGTTATACATTGGTGAATGATTATGCCAGTTTGTTTAATGAATCGACAGAAAGAAATACGGAAACCATGTGGGCGGTATCCTGCGTGCCAGATCAAGATGGTAACGAGAACCACGCCAGCTTTAACCCCTGGGATTTTTACACCTATCCTAAAGATTATCCCGGCAACCGTGTAAAAGACTCTTTTGCAGGTGGCGATGCGCCCATATCATGTACATGGTCGTTTTACAATTCATTTGATGCGGCCGATAAACGCCGCGTGCTTTTAGTGGCCAGTTATACTAATAAAAGCGGTGTGGTGCGCAACCAGGCCAATGGCTTATCGGGCCCTGTTGTTGCCAAATACCCTGATAACGGTGGCGCTACTATTGACGCTTACCAGGGCAATGATATCCCTAAAGCCCGCCTGGGCGATGTAATGCTGTTATTAGCCGAGGCTATTAACCAAAACAGTGGCCCAACTGCCGAAGCTATTGGCCTGGTAAACCAGGTGCGACTGGCTCATGGCGGGGCGGCAATAGGTAATATGCCATTATCGGCTACGGCAAGCAAAGCAGCTTTTGATACTTGGATATTGAAAGAAGAAGGCTGGGAAACATACTTTGAAGGTTACCGCAAAATGGACCTGGTGAGGCATGGCCAATGGCAAAACGCGCTTTCATCGGTTGGTAAAACCGCTGGTCCGTACCTGTTCCCGGTTCCTACTTATGAAATTACAGCCAGTAAGGGCAAATTAACACAAACAGCCGGTTACTAAACCAAATATGAAAGGCAAAAATATAATAGCATTTGTTGTACTGCTGGCATTGGCGGCCTGTAAAAAGGATAACCCGGCATCGGGCACCAAAAATACCAATACAACAGATACCACTCAAACCAATACATCGGCGCTTATTAAAGGCGCCGATGTAAGCTGGCTGACGCAAATGGAGGCATCGGGCTATAAGTTTTATAACAGTGATGGCGCTGCGCAGGATTGCATGGCTTTGCTAAAAGACAAAGGCATGAACGCGATTAGACTAAGGGCATGGGTTAACCCGGCCGACGGCTGGTGCAACACCGATGATGTAATAGCCAAAGCCCTGCGTGCGCAAAAGTTAGGTATGAAAATCATGATCGACCTGCATTACAGTGATACCTGGGCCGATCCGGGCAAACAGCCCAAGCCTGTAGCCTGGCAAAGCCTGGATTTTGCGGGATTAAAAGCCGCTGTGAGCACTTACACGCTATCTGTAATGAACGCGCTGAAAGCAAAGGGTATCACACCCGACTGGGTACAGGTAGGCAATGAAACCAACGATGGCATGCTGTGGGAAGATGGCCGCGCTTCAACCAATATGGCCGGTTTCGCGGCATTGATAAGCAGCGGTTATAACGCGGTAAAATCTGTAAGCAGCAGCACCAAAGTAATTGTACACCTGGCAAATGGTTATGATAATGCCGTATTCCGCTGGCTTTTTGATGGGCTAAAAGCCAACGGCGCAAAATGGGATATCATAGGCATGTCGCTATATCCGTCGACAACAAATTGGCAAAGCTATAACATGCAATGCCAGGCCAACATGAATGATATGTTTACCAGGTACGGTACACCATCTATGATTGTTGAAGTAGGGATGCCGGCTACGGAGGCCGCAACTTGCAAAGCGTTTTTAAGCGATCTGTTATCCAAAGTAAATACGGTGAGCGGTGGCCAGGGATTGGGTGTATTTTATTGGGAACCGGAAGCCTACAACTGGCAAAGTTATGGGCTGGGCGCTTTTGATACTTCGGGCAGGGCAACGGTTGCTTTGGATGCCTTTAAATAGCAATTAAAACCAAATCTATAAACCAAAAAACAATCCATTATGAGAAAAATCACCGCCCTATCGGCAGCCGTTGTGCTTTGCCTGGGCATGAGTTGCCAAAAAGAAGGCGCAAAACAGCAAAGTAGCACGACAGCCGTTGCCGAAGCCGCATCTAAATTAAAAACGGAGGCTACAAGCACATTTGCCTATGGCTCTGATGCCAGCTGGGTTACGCAGATGGAAGCATCGGGCAAAAAGTTTTATAACAGCAGCGGCACCCAACAGGATTTGTTTACCGTGCTGAAAGGAAAAGGGATTACCGCCATCCGTTTACGGGTATGGGTAAACCCATCATCAACCTACAACAGCACTGCTGATGTGGTAGCCAAAGCGCAAAGGGCGGCGGCGGCGGGCATGAGCATCCTGATTGATTTTCATTACAGCGATACCTGGGCCGACCCGGGTAATCAAACCAAGCCAGCCGCCTGGGCAAGCCTTGATTTTACCACCCTGATGAACACCATGTATAATTATACCTATAATACGTTAACCACGTTAAAAAACGCGGGCATTACCCCAACCTGGGTACAGGTAGGCAATGAAACCAGCGATGGTATGTTATGGCAGGATGGCCATGCATCGGTATCGGCTACCAATTTTAAAAACTTTGCCTGGCTGGTTAATAGTGGCTATAATGCTACCAAGGCTGTTTTTCCATCGGCAAAAGTTATTGTACATGTGGCTAATGGCTTTAACAATACCACCACCCGCTGGATTTTTGATGGCCTTAAAGCCAATGGTGCCAGCTGGGATATCTGCGGGTTCTCTATTTATCCGTCAACCAGCAACTGGGCATCCATCAATACCCAGTGCCTGGCCAATATGCAGGATATGGTGAGCCGTTATGGCAAACAGGTGATGATTTGTGAGGCAGGGATGGATGTTACCGCCGCGTCAACCTGTAAATCGTTCCTGGCCGACCTGATCACCAAAACAAAATCGGTATCAGGTGGCCTGGGGGTATTTTATTGGGAACCCGAAGCCTACGGCAGTTGGCAGGGATATACCATGGGTGCTTTTGACAGCACGGGTAAACCCACAGTTGCTATGGATGCATTTGTGCATTAATTGATAAAACCGGGCGTATAACAAAACGCCCGGTTTGTTTTAAATTTATACCATAATTATATGAAAATGAAAATCACTTTTAACAGGTTAGGAGCCCTTGTGGCAGGGTTGCTGGCTATCGGCGCTTTATCGGCTTACAGGTTATCGCCGGCTCATACACCACTTGTTAAATTTAAGCAGATTGTAGGTGCCGATATCTCTTTTATTCCCCAGTTGGAAGCCGAAGGGCGCAAGTTTTATGATAATGGTGTAAATAAAGATCCCTTTACCATTTTAAAAGATCATGGCTTTAACTACGTAAGGCTACGTATTTTTAACAATCCCAGGGCCGATAGCGGTTATTCGCCCAAGGGCTATTGCGGCCTGGCTGATACTAAAAAAATGGCACTAAGGATCAAGGCGGCCGGGATGGGTTTCCTGCTCGATTTTCATTACAGCGATACCTGGGCCGATCCGGGAAAACAATATAAACCGGCAGTCTGGAAAAACGCCAACAATCAACAGTTACAGGACTCTATCAAAGCTTTTACCGCCTTGGTTTTAAAAGAACTTAAAAAGCAGGGTACCCTGCCAGATATGGTGCAGGTAGGTAACGAAATTAACCACGGCATTTTATGGCCCGATGGCAAACTCAAAAACCTGGATACCCTGGCCGGCTTTTTAAAAGCAGGCACCAACGCCGTTAGGATTTTTGATCCGCGTATCCGCATTATGCTGCACATAGCCTGTGGTGGCCAAAATGCCGAATCGAGATACTTTTTAGATAACATGCTTAAACGGGGTGTGAGTTTTGATATCATCGGCGAATCTTATTACCCCGAATGGCACGGCACGCCCGATAGCCTGAAGAAAAACCTTACTGACTTAACTACCCGCTACAAACAAGATGTAATAGTAGCCGAATATTCGCAGCATAAACGGGAGGTAAATGACATTGCCCTATCCTTGCCGGGCAATAAAGTGAAAGGTTCATTTATTTGGGAACCTTTTAGCTGGGGCGAAACCTTTGTTGATAAACAGGGCAATACAAACGCGTTCATCAAAACCTATGATGACATCAGCAAAGCTTATCACATCAGCCAGTAACACTTAAATGAAGAAAATTATTTTAATATCCCTTATCGCTTTTACAGCGGCTGTTGCCAAAGCGCAGCAAGATAAGGCCATATCAACAACGCTTTTTAACAATAACTGGGAGTTTGTAAAAAATGCCGATACCAGTATTAATCAACAACTTTTTAGTCCCCTTAAAACAGCGGTAGCGTGGCAGGCGGTTAGTCTGCCACATACTGCCAACATTGAGCCGGTTATTAAAACGGTGCAGCAATGGCAGGGCATTTGTTTTTACCGCAAGTTTTTTACGCTGGGTAAAGGCGATGCCGGCAAGCATATCGCCATCCGCCTTGACGCGGCCATGAACCTGGCCGATGTTTATTTGAACGGCAAACTCCTGCAAACACACATCGGCGGCTATTTGCCGGTTTATATAGATATTACGGGTAAGGCATTGCTTGGCAAACAAAATTGCCTGCTCATCAGGCTCAACAACCAGGATAACCCGGTAATTCCGCCGGGCAAACCCATCAAAGACCTCGACTTTAATTTTTACAGCGGCATTTACCGCAACGCCTGGGTTATCAAAAAAAATAAGGTATACATAAGCGATGCTGTAGAAGCAAACCATGTAAATAGCGGTGGCCTGTTGATCCATTATGAAAATATTTCATCGGCAAAAGCAACCTTGCATATAAAAACCGAGGTGAAAAACGATTTAGCTAAAGCACAGCATGTGCAGCTTAAATCTGTACTTTATGATGCTTCGGGCAAGCAAATTGTTACCAGTACTACCGCGTTGAATGCTATTGATGCAAATGGCGCTGCTACCATACAACAGCAATTAGACGTGCTGAGCCCTGCCTTATGGTCGCCGGCGCATCCGCAATTGTATAAGCTTGTGGTGAATGTATTGAGCAATGGGCGTTTGGTAGATTCCGTGTCTATACAAACCGGCATCAGGGCTATAAGCTTTAAGACTGATGGGTTTTACCTTAACGGCAGCAAATATGTATTGCGTGGTACCAACCGCCACCAGGAATATCCTTATATAGGCTATGCCTTATCAGATAACGCTCAATACCGCGACGCCTATAAAATAAAACAGGCCGGATTTGATTTTGTACGATGCTCGCATTACCCGCCATCGCCCGCGTTTTTAGCGGCTTGCGATCAGTTGGGTATCTTTGTAATGGATTCTACCCCCGGCTGGCAGTTTTTTGGCGATGCTACCTTTCAGCAAAACAGCCTGCAAAACATTACCGACATGATCCATCGGGACAGAAACCATCCGTCTATTATTTTATGGGAAGCATCATTGAACGAAACCGACATGAAGCGCGATTACATGGAAAAAGCCCATGCTATTGTGCATGCGGAATTACCCTACGCCGATACGTATACTTGCGGCTGGATGAATGCGGTTTATGATGTGTTTATTCCTGCCCGGCAACATGCCAAAGCCCCCGATTACTGGAAAAAGTTTAACAGCAAACCTATTTTGATAGCAGAATATGGCGACTGGGAATACTATGCGCAAAACGCGGGCTTTAACCAAACCCAATACAAAGATTTAACTGCCGAGGAAAAAACATCGCGCCAGCTGCGTGGTGATGGCGAAAAAAGAATGCTGCAACAGGCTGTAAATTTCCAGGAAGCCCACAACGATAATCTTACCGGGAACATTGCCGGTGATGCCAACTGGCTCATGTTTGATTATAAACGTGGCTACGCGCCGGATATTGAATCATCGGGCATTATGGACATTTTCAGGCTACCCAAATTCGCGTATTATTTTTACCAGAGTCAGCGCGACGCTGGGGAAAGCAAGCCGATGCTATTTATCGCTAATTACTGGAACGACCCTGCAACAAAAAGCGTAAAAATTTACAGCAACTGCGATGAGGTGGAATTGTTTTTAAACGGCCAATCAATAGGCAAACAAAAACCGGATACCGGTAGCATGAGCAACAACCTGAAGCATGCACCTTTTACCTTTAATGTAGATTATAAGCTTGGTAATCTAAGAGCAAATGGCTATATAAAAGGGCATTTGGTTTCTTCGGCAACCCGTCTTACGCCGGGGCAACCGTATGCCATTAAGCTTACCATTGATTATAGCGGCCGGAAACTCAATGCCGGTAAAAATGACGCGGTTTTTGCTTACGCTTCAATTGTTGATAAGAACGGTGTACTGGTACCCGGTATAAAAATGCCTGTAAAACTCAAACTAAGCGGACCTGCTCAAATTGTAGGAGATAGCGAGAGCAATAGTGAAGCAGGTGTAGCCTCGTTCCTGGTAGAAGCAGGGCAGCATGCGGGAAAAATTTATATTTCGGCCACTGGTTTAGGGTTAAAACCGGGGAACCTGGTTATCACGGGCAATTAGGCTAATATTAAAATGGATGCAATAGAAAGCCGGCCTTAACAGCCGTCAATATAATAAAGCGGGGTAATTTTCGTGAACCTGCATTTCTCAAATCACTCTGTAAAGCCTATAGATAAAACATCTATAGGCTTTACTTTTAATTACTGATTTGCAAGGGTGCTGCCGATAATTCAATAACCGGCAAAAAACCGCAGGATGAAATTTTCATAAATAATTGCAAATCTCTTTAATTACATGTTATTTTAACACTAATTATAAATTACTTCCGACTTTTACTATTCGATCCTGCAAGTTAGGTAATAGCAAACCTGAACAAGGTAACAACCTCAATTTGTTTGATAACTAATGTATGCACTTATTGGATATGTATGTAATATGTGGCTGATTTAGATGTGATGAAGAGACTTTATTTGCTGTTATTATTCCTGTTGTTTATTTCCTTTTCTTACGGACAGGCACCCATGAAAAACAAGGTGCTCAAGTATTCGCTAAAGGATGGCCTTTCGTTTGGCATAGTGAACAGCATTACCCAGGACGAAAATGGTTTTATGTGGTTTGCTACCAGCGATGGTTTAAACCGTTTTGATGGATCGGCTTTCAAAGTGTTTAAAACCATACAGGGCGACTCGACGGGCCTTTCGGGCAATTTTGTTCAAAAAATACTCGGCGATCATTCGGGCAACATCTGGGTGTCATCAAGAAACGGTTTAAGCAAATTAGATACCCGCACCGAAAAATTCACCCATTACCGGCTTGGCAATAATCACCTTGTGAAAAACGATGTAGATAACATCATCGAAAGTAAAAACGGTAACCTTTGGATAGCGTCGTACGGTTTAGGTTTTTCGTATTTTAAAACTAAAAATTCCGCCACCATAAGTTATAACCGGAAAAATTTGCCTCAGTTATCAAGCGATAGGATAGTTTCGCTTTTTGAAGATTCACAAGGGCTATTGTGGATAGGTACACTTGGCGGGGGGATCAATATTTTCCATCAAACAAGTGGTCATATAACAGACAAAGCCAACAGTTTGTTAAAGCTTGATGATGTTACCATAGGCCGGGTTAACGAGATCTTTGAAGATCATCTTCACAACATATGGATAGCCACCAGCAACGGCCTGCTTTATTATAACAGGCAGCTTAACCGCTTTACCCGTTTTCAAACACAACAGGCGCAAATAAAAAGTAATAACTACCTCGCCCTGAATGAAGATGGCCAACATAACCTGCTCATCGGCCTACAGGATGGTGGTTTGTACAAGCTTAGCCTTAAATCTTTTACGCCCGATCCAAAGAGTTTTACCCTTATCCCTGTGGCGGGCGACGATGGATATAACATGACCCAGCGATCTGTACAAACCATTTACCTGGATAGGCATCAGAATATTTGGGTTGGTACCTATGGCGAAGGAGTGTACATGATTAGCAGCATCAGCGAAAAATTTACCCTGATTCAAAAGATCCATGAAGATGCATCGGGCAAAAGTCTGATGCGGTTTTATGGCATGTGCCAGGATAAAACAGGCACGTTATGGTTTGGTGCCGATGGCGATGGCCTTTTTAAAACCGCGCCCGATGGTACCATCCTTAAACATTACTACGCCGATGGCCGGCCGGGCAGTTTAACTGATAATGCCATTTTATCGGGCTATTGCGATAGGGACAATAACCTGTGGTTTGGCACCTATGCCAGGGGATTATTCAGGTATGATAGCCGTTCAGATTCGTTTATAAACTACAGTCATAAACCCGGCGATAGTAAAAGCCTGGGCGGGAATGATGTAAGGGTAATTTACCAGGACAAGCGTAAAAACCTATGGATAGGCACTAACGGTGGCGGGCTTAGCCTTTTTGACCCTGCGAGCCAAACTTTTACCAACTATAATCCTGCAACCAGCGCAATCAATTCTGATGATGTAAGGGCTATAACAGAGGATACCAACGGTAACCTTTTTATAGGAACCTACGGCGGCGGATTGAATTATTTAAATGTTGAATATAAGCAGTTTACACGGTTTTTTAATGCTGCCGAAGAAAAACGATTTATGCCCGGCCAGGTGGTTTTTGCTGTTTATTTAGATGTTCGCAATAAACTTTGGTTAGGTACCGAAGGTGATGGTTTGATTGTTTATGATCGCGACAAACAAACCTTTCAGTATTTTAATGAAAAGAACAAGTTGGCAAATAATACCGTTTATGCCATTCAAAACGCAGATAATAAATCGGTTTGGATAAGTACCAATAAAGGTTTGTCAAACATCGATCTGGATAAAAACACGGTATCTAACTTTGATCAGTCCGACGGGTTACAAGCCGGACAGTTTAACGTAGGCTCGGTTATTTACGACAAGGGAAATCACGCGATGTATTTTGGTGGTACCGAAGGGCTTAACGTTTTTAATCCCAATGGGGTTAATAAAAGCTATTTTAAGCCCAAAGTTATCATAACCGGGTTACAGATATTTGGCAACCAGGTTGAGGTGGGCGATCACGGGCGTAATGTGCCAGTCCTTTCGCAAGCTTTAAACGAAACCAAGCAGTTGGTATTACAGCCAGACCAGGCGGTATTTTCTATCCAATACACTTCTTTAAATTACGCTTACCCGCAAAAGGGCGAATTTGCCTATAAACTGGATGGCCTGGATAAAACCTGGAATTTTGTAGGTAACCAGCGATCTGCCACATACAGGTACCTTGCCCCCGGCGATTACACCTTCAGGGTTAAATGCTCAAACCAGGATGGTGTTTGGTTTAATGATTATGCCACCCTGCAAATTAAAATACTGCCGCCATGGTATAAAACCTGGTGGGCCTATTTTTGCTACATAGCCGCGGGTGGGTTGTTGGTTTATTATTACCTGCAGTACAGGGCAAACCAGGCCCGGTTAAAATACGAGATTAAATTAACCCAGCTCTCGGCCGAAAAAGACAAAGAACTAAACGAGCGGAAACTCTCATTCTTTACCAATATTTCGCACGAGTTTCGTACCCCGCTAACATTGATCATTAACCCTATTAAGGAGTTGCTGTATCATGAGCGGGAGGTTGATACCAGCAGTCTTCATATTGTGTACCGCAACGCCAAACGGCTGCTGAGTTTGGTTGATCAGTTATTGTTATTTCGTAAGGCCGATTCGGATGCAGGTACCTTAACCATTTTCAGGCTTAACCTGGTTGAATTGTGTAAGGAGGTTTTTTTGTGTTTTACCTACCAGGCCAAAGCCAAAGGGCTTGATTTTGAATTTACTTGCACCGATCAGCACATCGAAGTATTTGCCGACAGGGAAAAGGTAGAGATCGTATTGTTTAACTTACTGTCAAACGCCATTAAATTTACGCCTGTTGGCGGTAAGGTAACAGTGATGATCAGTCAGCAGGCTCAATTTGTAAACCTGGAGGTACATGATACGGGGCCGGGTATCAAAGCCGAAACGGAAGATAAGTTATACTCGCAGTTTTATCAGCAGGAAAACAGCAAAGGCCCGTCAACCGGTGGATTTGGGATCGGCCTGTTCCTGGTTAAAAAGTTTATTGAAAGTCATTCGGGTTCTATTCGTCATGAAAACAATACTGGTGGTGGTACGCGGTTCATTGTTACCCTGTTGAAAGGTACAGATCATTTAAAGAGAAACGCGATCTATGAGGACGATGAAACAAGCTCGGTGATATTGCAGGAACTAATTGAAAACGAAATGCCGATAAATGCCGAGGAAGAACATTTATTGGAAGACCCGGAGGCTACGGCCGATCTTAAATCTATCCTGATCATTGATGACAATGATGATTTGCGCGAATACCTTAAACTGCTTTTTAAAACCGACTATAAAGTTTACTCGGCAAATAACGGGATGGAAGGTTTATCCATTATTAAAGATGTATTGCCCGATATTGTGATAAGCGATGTGATGATGGATGGCATGACCGGTATCGAGCTTTGTACCGCCATCCGCGAGGACATCAGTATTAGTCACGTACCCGTGATCTTACTTACCTCCAGCTCTTCTCCCGAAATCAAACTGAAAGGCATTGAGGGCGGGGCCGATGATTATATCAGCAAGCCCTTTGATAAAGAAATCCTGAAAGCCCGCGTAGCCGGAATTTTAAGGAACAAAAACAATTTACAAAAGTATTTTTATAACGAGATCACCCTAAACGCCACCAACCAGAAAATACCTGCGGAGTACAAAATCTTTCTGGATAATTGTATCAAAATTGTTGAGAAACACCTTATGGACCCCGATTTTAACATTCAGATCCTGGCCGGCGAATTGGGGATCTCGCACTCATCGCTATATAAAAAAATTAAGTTTATTTCGGGGCAATCGGCCAGCGGTTTTATCCGGTTCATCCGGTTGCGTAAGGCTGCCGAGATATTGATCAATACACGGCATAATATTTTTGAAACCTCGGGCCTGGTGGGTATTAATGATATTAAGTATTTCAGGGAGCAGTTTAAAAAGGTATTTGGCATTAACCCATCGCAGTACATGAAAAAGTACCGCAAAAACCTGGCAGAAGATATGGTAACTAACGAGTTTACGGGCAAAAACAAGGTTTAACGCTAAAGCGGTGGAACTGTGCGATTCCCTCCTTGAGGGCTACTACACATCTTTTGAAATCGTATCATCAAACAAAAACGTTGTCATTTCGAACCCTTGAAGGGCGGGATTTTGCTGGGTAAGGGTGAGAAATCTTATACAACAGGCTACGTTTGCTATTCGCTTGCATAAGATTTCTCTTTCGTCCCCGTCTCATACCCCTCCTTCGCTCTATCGAAATGACATTTTTCTTTTTTTGAAAGATGTGTACACACAGTAGCCTTGGGGGAAGGATGCAAGTTATTAATTTAAGTTAAGGGTCTTCTCCCCCGTAGGGGGTAAAGCTTTGTAGAACTAATAAGAAACGACGCTCCGTGCCGTAGGTACGAAACTGACGATGTTGCGTACCTAACGGCACGCTTTTTATTTGTGATTATATTTTCTACCGATATTTTGCACCTAACGGTGCATTTCAAATTCCTTAGCTTAATGACATCAGGAACAAAAAAACGACCAAGCACGGTTTAACACCGGCCTATCCGGTTACCATATTAACCCCCTATTTATAATGATTTGCCCCTCATGGCAAAAACTGAGTACGCCTATATTGCATCACCAATTATTTAACCATTAACCCAATATGCCGCCTGGTAGTACCGGCCGGTGAATTACTGTATGAAGCTGCACATCCGGGTACCTGTACCGCCGCGAATAAAATTGAATTACGCTGCCTTGCTATGTTGTACTCTTTTTTTGAGTGCATGTAATAACGGAACGAATGATTCGCAGGGCGCAGGCCAATCCGGTGCTTTGTTCCAAAAATTAGATACCGCCCAAACCCATGTAGGTTTTATCAATCAGCTTGACGAAGGTTTAAATACCAACGTACTGGTGTACGAATATTTTTACAATGGCGGTGGCGTAGCCATTGGCGATTTTAACAACGATGGCCTGCAGGATGTTTATTTTACCGGCAACATGGTTGATAACAAGATGTACCTCAACAAAGGGAAAATGCATTTTGAAGATATCACCAATGAGGCTGGCGTGGCTGGTCGCCCCGGTCCCTGGAAAACCAGCGCTACCGTGGCCGATGTAAACGGCGATGGTTTGCCAGACCTGTATCTTTGTTATTCGGGTAAACTAAGGCCCGAAAAACGGGTAAATCAATTGCTCATTAACCAGGGTAATAATGCACAGGGCATTCCGCAGTTTAAAGATATGACCGAGGCTTACGGGCTCAACTTTTCATCATACACTACACAAGGCTACTTTTTTGATTACGATCATGACGGCGATCTTGATCTGTTGCTGGTAAATCATAGTCCCGAGCGGTTAAACAATATTGATGTTTTTGCCCTGAAGGATCTGGTGAAAACCAAAGACCCTGAACGGGGATCGAGGTTGCTGCGTAACGATAACGACCATTTTGTTGATGTTACCCAACAGGCCGGGATAGAGAACGGTACAGTATCCTATGGTCTTGCGGCCGGCATTGCCGATGTAAATAATGACGGCTGGCCGGATATTTACCTGGATAATGATTACAGCATCCCCGATAAGCTGTACATCAACAACAAAAACGGAACCTTTACCGATCAGCTAAAACAGATGGTTGGCCATACTTCGTTTTATTCGATGGGGAATGAGATTAGCGATATTAATAATGATGGCAAACCGGATATTTTTACTTTGGATATGCTACCCGAGGATAACCATCGCCAAAAACTATTGATGGGCACCGATAACTACGAGTTTTTTAACATGAATGTTAAGGCCGGCTTTTATTACCAGTATATGCGCAATATGCTGCACCTTAATAACGGGAATGGAACTTTCAGCGAAATCGGCCAGCTATCGGGCATTTCTAATACAGATTGGAGCTGGGCGCCGCTATTTGCCGATTATGATAACGATGGCTGGAAAGACCTTTTTGTATCTAACGGCTTTTTGCGGGACTATACCAATATGGACTTTTTGAAGTACATGGGCGATAAACTGAAAGACCGTACCGTTTTGCGGGAAGACCTGTTGAACCTGGTTAAAGAAATGCCGGCATCTAAGGTGAAAAATTACCAGTTTAAAAATAAAGGAGGCTTTACTTTCCAGGATGTATCGGCAAAATGGGGAATTGATGAACCATCAAATAGCAATGGCAGCGCCTATGCCGACCTGGATAACGACGGCGATCTTGACCTGGTTACCAATAACGTGAACGAGCCTGCATCGATATTTGAAAATAAGGCGAACAGCTTGGGACGTAACCATTACCTGGATATTAAACTAAAAGGTGCGGGTAAAAATACCGATGGTATAGGTGCCACCGTAACATTATATGCCGGTGGCCAGCAGCAAACTATTGAGCAAATGCCGGCAAGGGGCTACCAAAGCTGCGTTACTACAGTGATTCATTTTGGGTTGGGAAAAAGCAAATCGGTTGATTCTGTAAAGGTGCAATGGGCCCTGGGTAAAGTGCAGGTTGTTAAAAAGCCAGCGGCTAATCGCGTCATTACTTTATCTGAAGTAAACGCTGTGGAAAATACCAGGCCACAGCCGCCGGTAAATGCTCTTTATACAAAGGTGCCCAGCCCTGTTAATTTTAGTCAGCCGGTTAATGGTATTAACGATTTTAAACGGCAGCCGCTTTTAGTTAACCCTATCTCATTTTCGGGGCCGCATGTGGTTAAGGCCGATGTAAATAAAGATGGTCTTGAAGATGTTTTTATAGGTGGCGGTAACGGGCAGCCATCCGCGCTTTTTATACAGCAGGCCAATGGCAGTTTTATTAAGAAGGATCAGCAGGTATTTGAAAAAAGCAGAGCCAAAAGCGAGGTTATCCCGCTGTTTTTTGATGCCAATAACGATGGGTATCCCGATTTGCTTTGTGCATCGGGCGGATATCATGACCTGCAGCCCGGCGATGCTTCTCTTGCCGACGACCTGTATTTCAATGACCGCCACGGCAATTTTGTAAAATCAGCTAATGCTATCCCCGCGCTGTACACCAGTAAAAGCTGTGTAAAAGCCGCCGATATTAATGGCGACGGGTTCCAGGATCTGTTTATAGGCGGTCGGGTAGTGCCAGGCAGATATCCAGAAGCGCCGCAAAGCTATTTATTGCTTAACGATGGTAAGGGCCATTTTAAAAATGAAACCCAAAAGTACCTGCCCCAACTTAAAAACCTGGGTATGGTTACCGATGCCGCATGGATAGACATGAATGGCGATAACCGCCCTGACCTGGTGGTGGTTGGCGAATGGATGCCGGTAACCATTTTTATTAACGTGAACGGAAAATTTGAAGATCAGACAGGCAGGTACCTGCTTAAAAAATATACCGGCTGGTGGAACTGCATTACAACCGGCGATTTTAATAAAGATGGCCACCCCGATTTTATATTAGGCAACCAGGGTACCAACACGCAATGCAAAGTAAGTGACACAGAACCCGCCGAAATGTATTTTAAAGATTTTGACAACAATGGCGCGATTGATCCCATCCTGTGTTTTTACATTAATCACAAAAGCTACCCTTATGTTACCCGCGATGAATTGCTGGAGCAGATTAGTATGATGCGACCACGTTTTACCAACTATAAATCATACGCCGATGCCACAATTAACGACGTATTTACACCTGCCGAATTACAGGGTGCCGGTCATTTAACAGCCAACACTTTATCAACAACCTATTTGTTAAGTGATAAATCGGGCAGGTTGCACGAGGTAAAACTGCCTCCCGAGGTTCAGTTTTCGCCTGTTTTTACCATTACCCCCGTGGATTATAATCATGATGGCATTACCGATCTGTTGTTTTGCGGTAACATTAGCCAGGCCCGGCTTCGTTTTGGGAAATCTGACGCGAATTTTGGCTTGCTGTTAAAGGGTGAGCGGAACGGAGGTTTTTCGGCGGTTAGCCAGCAGGCATCCGGGTTTAAGATTACCGGGGATGTACGGAGCGTTACCCCGATAGGCAACAAACTGCTCATCAGCATTAATCAACAACAAATGCAGGCCTATCAATTGATGAACCGATGAAAAAGATATCCCTGTTAATTATTGGCTTTGCATTGGCATGTGTGAATATCAATTGTCGGTCGGCCCACCCGGCTCCCCAACTCACATCGGCAGATATTACCAAAGCTGTTGACCAAATGACGCTTGTAATGGTGCATGATGTTACCAACCCTCCACTGGCAGCGCGCTTTTTTTCATACGCGTGCATTTCGGGGTACGAGGTTTTATCGCAGCACGACGGGTCATTGCAGAAGTTATCCCGCGTGATCAATCAATATCCTGATATTAAAAAAGCAACCGTGAAATCGGGGTACAACATTAGGCTTAGTGCTTTACTGGCAATTGTCGAAACCGCCGCAAAAGTACAGCCTTCCGGCGCGTTGCTTAAAAGTTTTGAAACCAACCTGATAGATTCATGCCTTAAGGCCGGGTTTACTAAAAGCCAGGTTGATAGTTCTTTAAAGTACGCGCAGCAGGTAAGCAAACAAGTGCTGGCATACGCCAAAAGCGATGGTTACAATAAGATCAGTAATTATAAGCGTTACGAGCTGAAACAAACACCCGGTTCCTGGAGCCCCACGCCGCCCGCTTATATGACGCCTGTTGAACCCTACTTTGCCACGGTAAGGCCATTTACTTTAACATCGTGTGGCCAGTTTGTGCCTGCCCCGCCGGTTGCTTTCTCTACAGATAAAAGGTCTGTATTTTATAAATACATGCAGCAATGCCATCAATATGATGCCGACTCCTTAACCGCAGCCCAGAAAACGATTGCTGGTTTTTGGGATTGCAATCCATTTGCGGTGCAGGATAACGGGCATATGCTTATCGGCCTAAAAAAGATCTCGCCGGGGGCACACTGGATGGGAATCACCGGCATAGCCTGCAGCCAGGCGGGCTTGAGTTTCGAAAAATCGCTGGTGGTGCATTCTGTTGTGGCCATTGGCTTAATGGATAGCTTTATCAGCTGCTGGAACGAGAAATATAAAACCAACCGCATCAGACCTGAAACTGCCATCCATCAATACCTCGACCCTAAATGGCGGTCTTTCCTGCAAACGCCACCTTTTCCTGAATACTTAAGCGGGCATTCTGTAATATCATCAACAGCCGCAGTTATCCTTACGTCGTATTTTGGCAATCATTTCAGTTATACCGATAATATTGAGGTAGCCTTTGGTATATCGCCGCGCAAATTCAGCTCCTTTGAAAGCGCGGCCGAAGAAGCCGGCTTTTCGCGCCTGCTGGGAGGGATTCACTTTGAAGATGGCATTACCAACGGTAAATTACAAGGGGATCAGGTTGGCAACTGGGTGCTTGCCAGGTTTGGGCGGGGAAAGTAAGAGGAATTGGGTTTTCACATCTTCGCCACCCGTTATGCTGAGTAATAAAATCCGGGGCCTTTGAAGGGGAATGACAAACGGGCGAAAACTTACGAAGTTTTAAAAACTTCGTAAGTTTGGGATCTACACCTTGTGAATGGCAGGCACAAAGCATTTATTCACAAACTTTCGGGGCAAATAGACATGGCGTAGAATAGATCCTTCGTTCCTCAGGATGACAGGTGGTTTTTTGCTATACAGGGCGAATTTGCACAGTTCGCGATTGCTTCGTTCCTCGCAATGACATCGCTTTATATTGTCATTGTACCTTCACAGTCCCGCGAAATTTTACAACTCAGAACAACAGTTTTTAATTATTACGGGCATAAACTCAAAAAACTGCCTTTTTACTGCCTTTCCGCTATAAAAATACCTTTTTACCCCTTTTTATATGAGGGTTAGCCCCCCTTCGGGTAATCAGTTTTCTTCGACATTAGCCTTCATAAACCAAGTATCTGCGCTCTATTTATTGTTACTGTAACCAATCTGCGGATTATTTCTGTAGCAATGGTGGTGCGCCGATATAACCAATAATTAACCGAAAAATTCAAAAACATGAGAAAAAATTTACTGAAAGAATTTTCACCGCATGGCAGCGCAAAAATGGCGCTTGGTATGCTGCTTGTTGCTGCAATTCCGTTGGCCTCGCCCGCAATGGCCAAAACAATTAACCACAGCTTCACTGTAAAAAGCGCCAAAAATGCCGATGTAACGGTAACCGGTGTTATTACCGACGAAAAGGGAGAACCTTTACCGGGTGTAACCGTTAGTGTAAAAGGCACTACTCAAGGTACCATATCTGATGTTAACGGTAAATACGCTATTACCGTTAAGGATCAGAACGCGTACCTGGTATTTACTTTTATAGGCTATACATCGCAGGAAGTAGCCGTAAACGGAAAATCCACCATCAATATACAGTTGGGCGGCGATGCCAAATCGCTGAACGAAGTTGTGGTGGTTGGTTACGGCACACAAAAGAAAGCTACCTTAACCGGATCTATATCGCAGGTTAAAGGTTCCGAACTGGTAAAAAGCCCGGCACCTAACGTATCAAATGCATTGGCTGGCCGTATACCGGGTGTAATTGTAAACAATCGCAGTGGTGAGCCTGGTGCTGATGGTTCAAATATTACCATACGTGGTTTGGCTACAACAGGTAGTAACAATGTGTTGATTGTTGTTGATGGTGTACCCGGCCAGATAGGTGGCCTGGAAAGGCTTGATCCTAATGATATCGAAAGCATGTCGGTATTGAAGGATGCATCTGCTGCTATCTACGGTAACAGGGCGGCCAACGGTGTAATCCTCATTACCACCAAACACGGTAAAACGGGCAAGCCAACTATTAACTACAGCTTTAACCAGGGCTTCAGCTCGCCAACCCGTTTGCCTAAAATGGCCGACGCGGCAACCTATGCCCAGATCATGAACGAGATCAGTCTCGATTCGAACCCCACCGGTGGCTCAAATCAGTCGTACTCGGCAGCACAGATCCAGAAATTCAGGGATGGTTCAGATCCTTTAAACTATCCAAATACCAATTGGGAAAAACAAACTTTAAAAAGTACAGCTTTACAAAACCAGCACAGCCTATCAGTGGCCGGCGGCAGCGATGATGTGAAATACTTTGTATCCCTTGGCACTATTTACCAGGATGGGATCTACAAAAGCGGTGCTACCAAATATCACCAATACAACTTCCGTTCAAATATTGACGCCAACGTTACCAAGCGTTTAAAAGTTGGCTTGTCGCTTTCCGGCCGTGAAGAAGACAGGCAATATCCTGAAGTTGGCGCAGGCGATCTTTTCCGCTCTGTTTACCGCGCAAAACCTATAGTTGGCGCATACTATCCAAACGGATTGCCAACCACAGGTATTGAAAACAACAATCCTGCCGTACAGGTAACCGATATTGGTGGTATCAATAATAACCCAACCCAGGTTTTTAATGGTATTTTAAAAGGTAGCTATGCTTTACCTGGCATTGAAGGCTTATCGTTAGATGGTTTCTTCTCTGTGGATAAATCATACGCTTTTGATAAAAACTTCAGCAAGCCTTACATTCTATATAACTACGATTCCGGTTCACAAACTTATAACAAAGTTGTGGTTGGTGGTAACAATAACGCCGCTACGTTGTTTGAATCGCAAAATAATCAGGCGCTACTTACCTCAAACATCAAATTGAATTTTGCCCGCAAGTTTGGCGCGCATGATATCAACGCGTTTGTAGGTTATGAACAAAGCAAAAACCACCTGGAGTATTTTGACGCGACACGTTATAACTACCTGTCATCACAATTGCCAGAGTTATCGCAAGGTGGCAGTGCCGCAACAGATTACCTCAACTCGGGTTACAGCTCAAACTATAACCGCCGAAGCGTGATCAGCCGTTTAGCTTATGCTTACGATGAAAAGTACCTTTTTGAAGGCCAGTTCCGTGCAGACGCCAGTTCGATATTTCCACAGGGTAAACAATGGGGCTATTTCCCATCGGCATCTGTGGGATGGAGGGTGTCAAAAGAAAATTGGTTTAAAAGCAGCGTTAGCTTTGTTGACGATTTGAAGCTAAGGGCATCATACGGCTCATTGGGTAATGATAACGTAAACGGTTTCCAGTATTTTGATAACTACGTATTGGTAAACAACGGTTTTGTGGCCAGCGTTCCGGGTAGTGGTTCAAATACCATTCAGCCAAACGTTAACCTTGTGAAATTGGCAAACCCTAATATTACCTGGGAAACTGCCAAAAAATTGGATATTGGTGTTAACGCAACTTTTCTGCATGACTTTAGCATAGAGGCTATTTACTTTCAGCAAAAAAGATCAAGCATTTTGACTACCAGGAATGCATCGCTTCCAGGCTCATCAGGTATCGTAAACCCTTACGGTTCTGATCCGCTTGTGCCATCTGAAAATATTGGTAAAGTTAACAGCGCGGGTTTTGAGGGTACTTTAGCCTACAATCATTCATCATCTGGCTTTAGCTGGGGTGTAAGCGGCAATTTTACTTACGCGAAAAGCAAGATCATCTTTATTGACGAAGCCGCCGGTACTTTAGGTTACCAGCGTCAAACCGGTCGGCCGTTAAATACTTATTTGTTATACAACAGCATCGGCATCTTCCGCACCCAGGCCGATCTTGACAGCTATCCACACGTATCGGGCGCTAAAATTGGCGACCTGAAATACCAGGACTACAATGGCGACGGCAAAATAACCGCCGATGACCAAACGCGCAGCAAATACGGCAACATCCCACAAATTACCTATGGTATTGCGTTGAACGCAGCCTATAAAGGTTTCGACTTATCGGTATTGTTTGCCGGGCAGGCCGAGGTTAGCCAGTACGTATTGCCAGAAGCCGGCAGCATTGGTAACTTTTACAGCAGCTGGGCCGATAACAGGTTTAGTGCAGCAAACCCTAACGGGAGCTATCCAAGGGTAACAGACCGTGCATCAAACGCCATCAGCGGGGGCCAGTATAATAACACTTTCTGGCTTAACGATGCATCTTTCATCAGGTTAAAAAACGTTCAGTTAGGCTATAATTTCAATACCCAGTTCCTGTCAAAACTTAAAATTAGTGGCTTAAGGGTTTATGCAAGTGCTTTCAACCTGTTCACCATTACCAAGGTTAAGGATTATGATCCGGAAGGAACCAACGGCAGCGGTCAAAGCTACCCGAATGGTAGTTACAGTAGCGGCCAGTTTTATCCGCAGCAACGAATTATCAACTTAGGTGTTAACGTTAAATTTTAATTAAGAACAGATCATGAAATTACAATATAAAACCCCGCTATACTTTTTGTTAGGCGGCATGCTGTTCACTACGGCATGTAAAAAAGACCTTTTAAACGTGCAGCCGACAGATAGGATCGCTACATCGGCCATTGAATCAGATACGGCGGTTTACGAAGCATATGTAACCAACCGCTACATTGGCGCAAAATTACAGGATAAAGAAGGCGATGGATCAAACCCTGGCTTTGGTCGCGGTTTTGAATACAGTATGTGGAGCTCACTTACCGACGAATCTATTTACAACAACGATGATGCTACCTGGCTGGTACAGCGCGGGCAGTTAGCACCCGAAAACCTTGGGGGGGCAGGCGTATTATGGGGCAGAAGCTACCGCAGCATCAGGGAGTGTAATTACGCGTTAAGCCTTTTGCCAAAGTTACCTTTTAGCGCCGGGCATAAAACCCGTATAGAAGGCGAACTGAAATTTATCCGTGCCTTCCGTTACCAGGATTTGATCCGTAACTACGGTGGGGTGGTATTAATGGGTGATAGGGTAGTTAATCTTACCGATAATTTACAGGACCCAACACTATTTAAACGGGCAACCATTAAAGAAAGTATTGATTATGCTACTGCCCAACTTGATGACGCTGCATCAAAACTGCCGTTAAGCAACGATGGTACCTGGCTGTTAGGGCGTGCCACTAAAGGCGCTGCTTTAGCGCTTAAATCAAGGTTTAAACTTTACGCGGCAAGTCCGTTATATAATGCGGGTACCTGGGCCGATGCGGTTACGGCGGCACAAGCGGTTATCAGCCTTAATAAATACGGAATTTATACCGGCGGTTATGATAACATGTTTTTAACCAACGAAACCAATGAGGTTATTTTTGAGCGTTTGTATACCAAAAACGCCAACCATACCCATATGGAAATTGCCAACGGGCCAAACGGTTACGGAGGCTGGGCAGGTAATACCCCGCTGCAAAACCTGGTTGATGATTATGAAATGGATAACGGTAAAGCCATTACCGATCCTACATCAGGCTATGACCCAACCCACCCTTATGATCACCGCGACCCAAGGTTTGATGCTACCGTGTTGCACAATGGATCGGCTTATAGGGAGCGTAGTGTGGAAGCCTTTATACCGGGCGGAAAAGATAGCAAGGATGGAGATAGCAACTGGAATACAACTAAAACAGGTTACTATTTGCGTAAATACATGGACGATGCTTACCCGCTGCAAAACCCATGGGGCAATGCGGGTTTCCATCCATGGATCTATTTCCGTTACGCCGAGATCCTGCTGAACTTTGCCGAAGCTGCCAATGAGGCTTATGGTGCCGATGTTGTGCCGGCTGGTTCAACCATGTCTGCAAGGCAGGCCATTAATATGATCAGGGCAAGGCCGGGCGTTAATATGCCGGCATTAGCATCGGGATTAAACCAATCACAAATGCGGGATGCTGTTAGGTACGAGCGCCGTGTTGAGCTGGCATTTGAAGAACACCGTTTTTATGACGTGCGCCGTTGGAAAATTGCCGATGTTACCGAAAATAAACCGGCAGCAGGTGTAATTATCACCAAAAACGCCGATGGCACATTTAGTTATACACCAAAGGTTGCTTTAGATGGCCGCTCCTTTGCTACCAAGCACTACTGGTTACCAATACCAAGAAGCGAGATCCAGGCATCTAACGGGCAGTTGCAGCAAAACGCTGGATATTAACCCATCATATCACCAGGGAGAAGAAGCTTTTCTTCTCCCTTTTTTCTAAACCCAATATCAACCTATAAAATTATGAAGAAGGAACGTATTTTATTATTGGCGATGTGCTGCCTTGCGGCAGGGTGTAAAAAGGATATGATAGTAAGCAAGCCAGCCACAACTCAAACAGAAACACAAACAGGCAATGCCGATATTAAACTGGATTCGACACCGGCAAGCGCGCTGAAAGGCGTGAACTGGGCTGCCGATGGCGATAATTTCAGCGATGGCATTTTAGTGTTGAGTGGCTTGAGTTCGGCAGATAGTTACGCAACTGTATCTGCCAAGGCCGATGCCGTGTTAAGTGGCATCCAAACCAATACCGGTGCAAACACGGTTAGGATTCCCGTAAATTATTCAACCGTATCACAAACCTGGTGGAACTCTTATACCGGCGTAATTGATAAGGCGGTTAGTAAAGGGATGAACGTGATTCTGGGCTGCTGGGAAGGCAGTTCATCTGAGGATGGCAAAATTGATAACACCACCCAGTTTTGGTCAATGTGGCAAACCATTGTTACCAAGTACGGCAGCAATACACACGTATACTTTGAGATATTTAATGAGCCACACGGTTATTCATTAACCGACTGGACAACCATTTGTGCCCAATGGCTCAGCAATTACCCTTCAGTTCCGCAGGGTAGGATCTTAATCAGCGGTACTTCTTATTCACAGGATATTACCGGGGTAGGGGCTGACAGCCGCTTTTCGGGCTGTTTGTTATCTATACATGATTATACCTTTTTTAGTAACGGTACCAATACCACCGCTGCGCAATGGGAAAGCAGGTTAAGGGGTAATATTGGCAGCTACAGCAGCCGCGCCGTATTAACTGAATTTGGTGTACCTATGAATGGCGGTAAAAATTATACCGGTGCTATCGGCGGCGACCAGGAGATAGCCTACCTGCAAGGCTTAACCAACCAGGTGCGTTCATTTGGCATGGGCGCGGTATACTGGCCCGGCATCCGTACCGGCGACAGTTATGCTATGGAAGCTTTGGGAGGTAGCGGCACAAGCCTTACTGTATCAAATACCAATGCTTCCGGTTTAAGCAGGCTTAAATATGCCTGGGGTGTAGGTACTGGTGGTACCGATGTGTTTTATACCGGGGCTTACTACCGTTTGCTTAATTTAAACAGCGGGCAGGCGCTTGATGTTAACGCGGCTTCAACCGCTAATGGCGCGGGTATTATACAATGGCCACAAAACGGCGGCAACAACCAGCAATGGGTAATAACCGATAATGGCGGCGGCTACTACAAAATTACCAATCGTAACAGCGGTCAGGCGCTTGATGTAAACGGCGCGGCAACAACTAACGGAGCCGGCATTATCCAATGGCCATGGAATGGCGGTAACAACCAGCAATGGGCGCTTACTTCAACAAATACCGGCATTTACAAAGCTATTAACCGTAACAGCGGGCTTGCGCTTGATGTTAACGGCGCATCTACAACCAATGGCGCGGGCATTATTCAATGGCCGTATAGCGGTGCCAATAACCAGCAATGGCAAATTGTACAACAATAAAATAATGTAAAAGAACGGTGCGCTACAGCACTGTTCTTTTGCTGCTTATACATGATGATAAAACGATATACTAAACAAAAAAAAGTACTGGTAATTATTGCCGCGTTGGGCTTAAACACTCTTGTGGCAAGCGGCCAAATCAAACAGGTTACAATTGATATTAACCTTAATAAAACACATCAAATCATCAGCAATTTTGCCGCGTCAGATGCATGGTCGTGCCAGTTTGTAGGGAATTGGCCGGATAAAAAGCGCGGGAAAATTGCGGATCTGCTCTTTAGTCTTGATAACAGCGCCGATGGATCGCCCAAAGGGATTGGCCTTTCTTTATGGCGTTTTAATTTTGGTGCAGGCAGCGCCCAGCATGGTGGCGACAGCGGTATAAAGGATGAGTGGCGCAGGGCAGAGTCATTTACAAATAACGATGGCAGCTACAACTGGCAAAATCAGGTCGGGCAGGTGTGGTTTTTAAAGGCCGCCAAACAGCGTGGTGTAAAACAGTTTTTAGGTTTTTTTAATAGTCCGCCGGTGCAGTTTACGCTTAACGGAAAAGCGTTTGCCAATGGCGGTAAAGTAAATATCGGGCCCGATAAGTATGATGCCTTTGCTAAGTATATTTATGATGTTGTAAACGGCGTACAAAAAGTAAGTAAGGTTAAGTTTGATTATATAAGCCCCATCAACGAGCCCCAGTGGGATTGGAGCGATGGCGGCCAGGAAGGAAACCCCTACACCAACACCCAGATAGCGGGTGTGATGCGCTCAATTAATAAAGAATTTGTAAGTAATAAGCTGGATTCGAAGATCCTGGTAGGCGAAGCCGGAAGTATCAATTACCTGTTTACCACCGGCGATAAGCCGGGTAAGGGCAACCAGGTAAATGATTTTTTCAGACAGGGATCTCCCAATTATATTGGCGACCTACTGGCCGTAAGCAAAACGATAGCTGCCCATAGCTATTTCACTACATCTCCAATGAGTTTGGCCGTGAAAACCCGCGAGGCCTTGGCAGACACGATTGCCGCTATTAAAGGACTGAATTTCTGGCAATCTGAATATTGTATTTTGGGCGATAACGCCGGCGAAATAGATGGTAACCACCGCGACCTGGGTATCAACGCCGCATTATATTTAGCATCCGTTATCCATACCGATTTGACTGTCGCCAACGCATCTGCCTGGCAATGGTGGACGGCGATATCGGCCTATGATTATAAAGATGGATTGATCTACATCGACAAAAATAAAACTGATGGTAATTTTTACGCCAGTAAAATGCTTTGGGCATTGGGTAACTATAGCCGCTTCATCCGGCCCGGCGCATTAAGGGTTGATGCTGTTTCATCATCTACCGGGAACCAATCGCTTTTGGTTTCGGCCTATCAAAACGGGAAGAATGTAACCGTGGTTATCATCAACCCTGGTAATGAAAATATTACAACAGTTTTCAATACAGGGAAGTCAAAAATACAGTTTACGTCATCGTACCTTACATCGGCAGATGCCGAACTGAAGGCCGGTAAAATAACGGGCGACAGTAACGTTGTACCGGGGCGTTCAGTGATTACCCTTACCGGTGTTGTCAAATAAACTTCGCATCTATACTATCATGAAAAATAAAATCTACCTGTTTCTTTCTGCCCTTGTGCTCACCCTTTCGCCCAGTGTGTTAAAGGCACAAACCGGCGCACCTGTATTATTTAATTCGAGCTGGAGTTTTCACAAAGGCGATATCACCGATGGTATCACCGGTGTAAAGGCCGAAGGGCAATGGAAAACCATCAATCTGCCGCATGACTGGAGTATTGAAGGGCCTTTTAGTGATGAATGGGCAAGCGCAACCGGCTACCTGCCCGGCGGCATTGGCTGGTACACTAAAACGTTTTCGGGCAATGCCAATTGGCAGGGTAAACAGGTATATATTTATTTTGATGGCGTATATAAAAACAGCGAAGTATGGCTCAATGGGCACCTGTTAGGCAAGCGCCCTAATGGTTTTATTTCGTTTCAGTATGAGCTAAATCCTTATCTGAGTTTTAAGGGTAAAAATACTATCACAGTTAAAGTTGACCACAGTGAATTTGCCGATTCGCGCTGGTACACCGGCTCGGGCATTTATCGTAATGTTTATCTTATTGTAAAAGATCCTGTGCATACCGGCCCATGGGATGTAGCATTTACTACGCCTGAAGTATCGGCACAAAAAGCGCTTATAAAAGTTAAAGTAGCCATAACCAACAGTACTAAAGCTACGGCATTGGTCACCGCAAAAATTAACCTGCTTGATGCCAATGCTCAAGTTGCTTTATCGCTGCAAAAGCAAGTCCGTGTAAAACCCGGTAAGCACGATGTGGAGTTTGAGCAGGTTTTAACATCGCCTAAATTATGGGATACCGAAAATGCTAACCTGTATCAATTGCAGGTATCTATCAACCGTAATGGCAAAATAACCGACCAGGTTACACAGGCTGTGGGTATCCGCAGCATCCGTTTTGATAAGGACAAGGGTTTCTTTTTAAACGATAATAGCACCAAGCTAAAAGGCGTATGTATCCATGACGATGCGGGCGCTTTAGGTGTTGCCGTTCCTGAGGAGGTTTGGGTGCGCAGGCTGAAGATATTGAAAGATGCAGGCGTAAATTCATTGAGGTTAAGCCATAACCCACATGCCGATTATTTGTACAACCTGTGCGATCAAATGGGCTTTTTGGTAATGGATGAAGCTTTTGACGAGTGGGAGATAGGCAAAAATAAATGGGTTGCCGGCTGGAATGTGGGCACGCCCTCAAAAAACGGTTACCACGAATATTTTAAAGAATGGGCCGATAGGGATGTAAACGATATGGTGATGCGGGCACGTAACCACCCATCAATCATTATGTGGAGCATTGGTAACGAAATAGATTACCCGAATGACCCATATACCCACGAAGTTTTAAATACGGGCCGCAACCCACAGATCTATGGCAAAGGCTACCTGCCCGATCACCCGGCAGCCAGCGGATTAACGCCGATAGCGCATCAACTGGTAAAAGCGGTAAAAGCTGTTGATATCACCCGCCCGGTAACAGCGGCATTGGCAGGTGTGGTCATGTCAAACGAGGTAGGTTACCCCGAAGAATTAGATGTAGTGGGCTATAATTACCAGGAATACCGCTACGCCGATGATCATAAAAAATTCCCTAACCGCATTATTTACGGCAGCGAAAACGGCATGGCACAGCAGGCCTGGGCCGCGGTTGACAGTAATGAATACATTTCGGCCCAGTACCTGTGGACCGGCATTGACTACCTGGGTGAGGCCGGCAAATGGCCGCAACGCAGTAACGGTGCCGGCTTGATCGATTTAGCAGGGTTTAAAAAGCCCGAATATTTTTATAGGCAAAGCTTATGGTCGGCAAAGCCAATGGTGTACATAGGTGCCCGTGAAATTACCAAAGCCGAAGATAAAGGCATCTGGAGCCATCGCACTGCCGAACCAGTTTGGAACTGGCAGGCGGGCAGCAAAGTAAAAGTGGATTGCTTTACCAACTGCAAGGAAACAGAACTGTTCCTGAACGGGAAATCGCTTGGCCGTCAATCGCGTGCCACGGCAAAAGGCCACGTACCCTCGTGGGAAGTTGACTACCAGCCCGGCGAATTGGTAGCTAAAGGGTATAATAATGGTACTGAGGCATGTGCTTATCCCATCAAAACAACCGGCGAGGCCTATCAGATTAGCACGATAGTGGATAATGATGTGTTTGGTAGCAAAACAAAGGGTTTGAGCCAGGTTGAGATTTATATAACCGATAAAGATGGCAACTGGGTATTTAATGCTGCTAATGAAGTTTCGGTAGCCATTACCGGTCCGGCTAAATTGTTGGGCCTGGAAAGCGGCAGCAATAGTAGCCATGAAAGCTACCAGGCCAATCAGCGTAAAGCTTTGCACGGGCGTTTAATAGCCTATGTGCAAACAACCGGCAAGCCAGGCACTGTGCAGGTGCAGTTTAGCGCCGGCACACTCAAATCATCAACCGTAACATTAACTGTAAAATAATAATTCCCTCATTCCTGTAAACTATATCCTGTACTTTTTAATTTATGAAGCTTATAAAATTATTGTTCCTGTTTGTGATCCTGTTCAAGTCGGCAGGGTTGCAAGCTCAAAATGCTAAACACACCTTTGCCCTTGGCGATAGTACATTTTTGCTTGATGGCAAGCCTTTACAAATTATCTCGGGCGAAATGCATTATGCCCGTGTACCACGTGAGGCCTGGCGGCAGCGTATGCGCATGGCCAAAGCCATGGGCTTAAACACCATTGGCACTTACGTTTTTTGGAACGTGCATGAGCCACAAAAAGGGCACTACGATTTTACCGGCAACAACGATATTGCCGCCTTTGTTAAAACCGCGCAGGAAGAAGGTCTTTGGGTAATACTAAGGCCAAGCCCCTACGTATGTGCCGAATGGGAGTTTGGTGGCTACCCGTACTGGCTGGAAAAAGAAAAAGGCCTGGTAGTGCGCAGCAAAGAGCCTAAATACCTGGAGGCCTATAAAAAATACCTTACCCAGGTAGGTAAACAGCTATCGCCATTGCTGGTAAACCACGGCGGTAATATTTTGATGGTGCAGATAGAAAACGAGTACGGATCATACGGCAGCGATAAAGATTACCTGGCACTTAACCAAAAAATGTTCATCGATGCCGGCTTTGACGGACAGCTATACACCTGCGACCCGGAGCCAGCCATTAAAGACGGTCACCTGCCAGGCCTGTTGCCCGCCATTAACGGCGTAGATGATGTAACCAAGGTAAAAAGGCTGATAGGCGAAAACCATAGTGGTAAAGGGCCTTACTTTATAGCCGAGTGGTACCCGGCCTGGTTTGATTGGTGGGGAACTAAACACCACACCGTACCGGCCGAAAAATACCTGGCCCCGCTGGATGCCGTTTTAGGTGCAGGTCTTTCTATCAACATGTATATGTTTCATGGCGGTACCACCCGCGGTTTTATGAACGGTGCTAATTATAACGACAAAGACCCGTACGAGCCCCAGATTAGCAGCTATGATTATGATGCCCCGCTTGATGAAGCAGGCAACGCTACCGATAAGTACATGAAATTTCGCGCGGTGATTGCCAAACACCTGCCTACCGGGCAAACCCTGCCCGCGGTGCCGCAGGCTAAGCCGTCAATGAGTATCGCGGCTGTTAAGCTTACCCAATCGGCAAGCGTGTTTAGCCTGTTACCTGCCCCTAAATTAAATGCTACGCCGTTAACTTTTGAAGATCTTAACCAGGCATACGGCTTTGTGTTATATCGTACAACACTTAATGGCAACGCATCAGGAACACTTAAAATTAATGGCCTGCGCGATTACGGTTTGGTATATGTAAATGGCAAACGCGTAGCTATATTGGATAGGCGTAATAAGTTGGATAGCGCTTCGCTCACCCTGCCCAAAGGCAAAGTGGTATTGGATATATTGGTTGAAAATCTTGGCCGTATCAATTTTGGTCCGTACTTACTTAAAAATACCAAGGGCATTACCGAAAGCGTAGTATTTGCCGGCAAAGAGCTTAAAAACTGGAAAATGTATGGCTTGCCTTTTGACGATATTACTAAAGTCAGTTTAAAAACAGCTTCAAAAATTGCAGGCCAGCCCTCTCTCAAAAAAGGAACGTTTAGCCTTAACAAGGTTGCAGATACTTACCTGGATATGAGTAAATGGGGTAAGGGCACCGTTTGGATAAACGGGCATAACCTTGGGCGGTACTGGTATGTTGGTCCGCAGCAAACATTATACGTGCCTGCCGAATGGTTGAAGCATGGTAATAATGAAGTAGTGGTGCTTGAGCTTATTAAAACAGATAAAAATGAGATCACGGCAATTGATCATGCCATTTTAGATTCTATTAAGTAAGGCCCTGAAATTAGAAAAAAAGTAAAAAGGTTTTAATATTGATTGTTGTTTTCACAATTAATATTAAAACCTTTTTTATCTTGCGGTAATGTTATACGATAGATTTCCGGGAGCGGACAGCAATTGTTTGACGAAACAAAAACTCCTATAATAAACATTTATGTTGATAAAAATGCGATACGGAGCCTTGCTGCTAATGGCGGCGTTGATGCAGTTTGATGCCTTTGCGCAACAAAAAGCTATTGATGCAAAACCTAAAAAAATAAGCCCGGATCTTTTCGGGATCTTTTTTGAAGACCTGAGTTATGCAGCCGATGGTGGTTTGTATGCCGAACTGGTACAAAACCGTTCGTTTGAATATAATCCTGCCGATAACCGCGACTGGAATTCAATGACTGCGTGGAAATATCAAACCGATGGCTTTGGGTATGGCACTATTTCGGTAGAGACGGCAAACCCAATCCATCAGAACAATCCGCATTATATATTACTGGATATTCAGGATGCCGGACAAAAGGGGGTAGGACTTGAAAACGGTGGCTTTGATGGCATACCTGTACGTGGGGGAAAGTATTATAATTTTTCTGTGTTTTTGAACGTGATCTCTTCACAGCCTTTACCTTTAACCGTTTCACTGGTTGATACAAAGGGCCGGGAGCTTGGTACAGCCTCGTTTACAGCATCGGCCAAAGGTTGGAAGAAATATTCGGAAAAAATAAAAGTGAATTTTGATGAGGATAGTGCAATGCTGCAATTACTGGTGAAATCACCTGGTAAAGTCGGTATTGATATGGTGTCGTTGTTTCCCGAAGAAACTTTTAAAAACCGTGAAAACGGTATGCGGGCAGATCTGGCACAAACCATTGCCGATATTAAACCTAAGTTTATGCGTTTCCCTGGTGGCTGCCTTACACATGGGGATGGTGTTGCCAATATTTACCATTGGAAAAATACCATTGGTCCTGTTGAACAAAGGGTAGAGCAGCGCAATATCTGGAACTATCACCAATCGGTTGGTATAGGTTATTACGAGTATTTTAGGTTTTGTGAAGATATTGGTGCCAAACCGGTGCCGGTAGTTGCGGCTGGCGTAAGCTGCCAAAATTCGGGGGGTACCTGGAAAATTGGCTCAACCGGGCAAAAAGGTATCCCGATGGAAGACATGGATGCCTATGTGCAGGATATCCTCGATCTGGTAGAATATGCCAACGGCCCTGTAACCTCTACCTGGGGGGCCAAGCGGGCAGCGGCCGGTCATCCCGCACCATTTAACCTTGAATATTTGGGCATCGGCAACGAAGATAAGATTACCGGTGTGTTTGAAGAACGCTTCAGAATGATTTACGATGCTGTGCACAAAGCGCATCCCGAAATTAAGATTATAGGTACGGTAGGACCGAGTCCTAACGGGGAGGATTTTGATAAGGGCTGGAAACTGGCCAATCAGCTTGCTGTAGGCACGGTGGACGAACATTATTACGAGAAGCCCGAATGGTTTTTAAAAAACACGTCTCGCTATGATGGCTATAACAGGCTCAATTCAAAAGTATATGTTGGCGAATACGCCTCATGGGGTAACACCCTGTTTAATGCCCTTGCAGAGGCTGTTTACATGACTAATTTAGAGCGCAATGGCGATGTAGTACGCATGGCCTCATACGCGCCACTTATAGCCAGGATAGGGCATACGTCATGGAATCCCAACCTCATTTATTTTGACGGGAAGCACGTTTTTCCGACGGTGAATTATTATGTGCAGCAGCAGTTTGCCAGTAATGCAGGCGATGAGTACCTGCCGGGGATAATTAATTTTACATCGGCAGATACAACCGCCGGGGCATCTTGTGTAAAGGATTCTGTTACGGGAGATGTTATTTTGAAAATTGCCAATGCTGGTTCAACACAACTTTTTGGCACAGCCAACTTAGCTAAACTGGGCAAATTAGCGCAGAAAGCAACTTTTACAATAATTTGTGGCGATGCTAAGGTTGCAAATACCGCTGCGCATCCTGCCGAAGTGCTTCCTAAAACAACAGTGATAAATATGCCAAAACAATGGAAATTTACCGTACCAGCTTATTCATTGAGCATTGTGAGGATTAAAGCCGGGAAATAAGAGACTGTAAAAAATATGTACGGGAACAACCTGTGAGGTCAAATACCGTTATCCCAATAAATGCGTATTACGCGGTACAAGTCATTTTTTAATGGAAGTCCTGGGCGATGATAAATCAATTCAAAAAATATCTCAAACTTGCGAAATTTTCAAAACTTCGCAAGTTTTTAAGCAAACATATCAATAGGTTAAGGTAAGCCCCCCACCCAGTCCCATGTCACTGTCATAATGGGTTGATAATGAAAAATACTTGGTCATAATATACCTGAAACCAACAGCGTATTCTTTATCGGTATTGCCCATAACGGTAAAACGCAAGCGACTAGTGAGCGGGATATCGTCCCGGCCTAACTGAAACCTTAATTTGCCGTTACCATCTATACGGGCATCGGCTACAAATAGCATGGGCAGGGTATAAGCCAAACCAGCTACCACTGTGTGCCGGTTGTTTTTATTGCTAACCTGCCCAAAAAGGTTTCTCTCGCCAATAGCTTCCTTTTTATAATGATAATCAAAGCCAGCGTAGGCATATAACCATTGCATCTGCCCAAAGTAACGGCCAACCATGGTTTCGCTTTCATAACCTTTAGAGTCATTTAAGCCAAGGTGCCATAGGGTTGATATTTTCCAGCGGGTATTGGCTAACGAGGCTGTTGCGTCGCTACCGTTGCTTTCCAGGCCTAATTTGGCTGTGGCATAAAAGTGTCGGTCATCTGCATAGATCTTTTTAATGGCTTGGGCCGGGTTCGGGATCTCGGGATTTGGTGGCGAGTTTTCATAGCTGAAAATGCGCCCCATCCCGCTCATCATATGGTAAAGGATGTGGCAGTGAAAAAACCAATCCCCGCTTTCTGTAGCCCTAAACTCTATGGTATCTCTTTCCATGGGCATAATATCCAGCGTGTTTTTTAGTGGGGAGTATTCCCCCTGCCCGTTCAATACCCTGAAGTAATGCCCGTGTAAGTGCATCGGGTGCCGCATCATGGTGTTGTTATACAGGATGATCCTCACATTTTCGCCTTGCTTAATCAATATTTTATCCGCCTCAGATACGGTTTTATTATTGATGGTCCAAACGTAGCGGTTCATGTTGCCGGTTAAATCAAACCGGAGTAATTTAGTGGGGCCGCTGGGTAAGGTGGTTGGTTTTGTTGCCTTTAGCATCCCGTAATTAAGCGTTACGATATCGGTAGGTGAACTACTACTCATATTCATATTTGCCATGCCCTTATCGGCAGCTGAGCCACCGCTCATATCCATCCCCGGCATATCTTTCATGGCAGCAGTTGATGAGGTCGGTTTAGCATCCCCGGTAATTTCGGGATACATTACGGTATTCATATCCATTACCTGGTTGTTCATCACCATGCCGTCCATTTCCTTCATATCGCCATTCATGGTCATCATGCCGTTCATCATTTTCATACCCTCAAAGTATTTCAATTTTGGCAAGCGGGCAGCGGCATGTTTCTCGCCGGAGCCAAGCCACGATGAGGTATATTTTGTACGGTCCTCCGGCGTTGCCAAAAACTCATAGCTGCCATTTTGGGGGATGGTAACCTCCACATCATAGGTTTCGGCCACGGCAATAATCAGCCGGTCGACCTCTACGGGTTGTACATCTTCACCATCATTGGCTACTACGGTGATCTTTCCTCCGGCATATTTCAGCCAGAAATAAGTTGATGAACCGCCATTAACAATATGCAGGCGTACCTTATCACCGGCTTTAAATTGCGGTGCCTGACTCTCTACTTTTCCATTGCTGAAAAAACGGTCATAAGCTACGTCACTTACATCCATAGCCATCATTCGTTTCCACTCATTGGTTACCTTGGTTTTTAAATGACCTTCCTTTATAGCTTCCAGGTAGTTTTGAGTGCTGCCTTTGCGAATACCATACCAGTCGGTAGCGTTATGCAGGGAGCGCTGCACCTGTTCGGGGTTTTCGTCAATCCAGTCGCTCAGCAGCAGGGTATAATTGGGCATGGCGGCTTCTTCTTTTTTATGGATGATGAAAGCGCCATACATGCCACTTTGCTGCTGGGTCATGGTGTGCGAGTGGTACCAGTAAGTACCATTTTGTACCAGCGGAAATTTATACAAATGCGTTTCGCCAGCCTTAACCGGCGACGTGGTTAAATAAGAAACGCCATCATACCGATTGGGCAATATCAGCCCATGCCAGTGAATGGACGTTTCCATCATCATTTCATTGTGAACATAAATTTCGGCGGTATCACCTTCGGTAAAAGTAAGGGTTGGGGCAGGGATAGAACCATTGATGGCCATGGCGGGCCTGTGTTTACCGGTGTAATTTACGGTAGTATCGGCAATGTACAGATGGTAAATATCCCGTTTGCCTATTTTGATAAAAAACGGCAGCCTTTTTTGAGGTTCTTTATTACCCATTTTCATGGACATGCCGCCGTGCTGCGCAAAAGCAGCAACCGAGCAAAGCAGGTTAACAATAATTAAAAAACGGATTTTCATAATACGGTAAAGCCGGCATTGCAGCCGGCTTTTATAAGTTTATTTTGTGGCAGGGGCCAGTGTAGCTGTGACCTTACCACAGGTAAGCATTTGTTTGCCGTAAAAAGGGTTTTTAACCGTAGCCGATTCACTTAGCCAGCTTGCTTTTTTCATTGGGCAGTATTGCTCATAAACCACGACGGTATTCAATTTTAAACCTTTTACTACTTCAATCATGTTTTTTGACAGGCTGGTGAAATGCTCACGCTGATGATCAAGGCCTGGCGCTTCGCTCATGTGCCTGCTATCAAATTGTAGTTTTTCGCTGTAAGCAGTCCATAGCTTTTTCTGGTCGGCGCTCAGCTTATCGGCCGGTACCGCGTTAATAGCCGTTAGTAATTCTTTTGCTTTGTTTTTAGTGCCTTCGTAATTATCGGTGGTAAGCGCGTTTTTAACGCCAAAATAAGCTGTAATAACATTGTTTACGGCACCGATTGCTGCGGCATCCTGTGCTTTTAATTGTGTAAATATCCCTGAAAAGGTAAGTGCTAATAAAGCGATTTTAATGATTTTCATGATGGTATAAATTAATGGTTGTTTAAATTTTGTCTAAAGGTTTGCGCCCGTTGTTTTTATCAGTTTTGTATTGGCTTGGGGTAAGGCCTGTTATACTTTTAAACTGGCTTGATAAGTGGGCGCTGCTGCTATAGCCCATTTGGTAGGCTATCTCGTTTAAGTTTAATTGCCCGTATTCCAGCAGTTCCTTTACCTTTTCTACCTTTTGCTGAATGATGAATTTCTCGATGGTGATATCCTCATATTCAGAAAACAGCCGGCTTAAATAAGCATAATCTTTAAAAAGCTGGGCAGCAATTAAGTCCGAAAAATTGATGTGGTTTTTTGATAGATCGGTATGATGGACCTGTTGTATAACGATGTTTTTGATCCGTTCAATAAGCTGTTGTTTCTCATTGTCAATCAGTTCAAATCCCATCAATTTTAAAGATGCTGCAATGGCCAATAACTGGCTCTCATCCGGATCGGGGCTTACAGAAGCCTTTCCCAAAGTAATTTCATCTACCTGTAAATTCAGCTGTTGTAACTGTTGGTGTACCACCATAATGCAACGGTCGCAAACCATATTTTTGATATGTAATTTCATGTTTTTTGATTCAAGCAATAAAAATCAGACAATAGTTGTCCCTGCCAAAAATTATGGCCTGCCTGGATCAAATTTGGAGTGAGTGGTATTGAATAGAAATGAGCCTGCCCGTTTTCCCTGGTGGGGCTTTGCCTTCGGTCCACGAAGTGGTGCTGATAGCAGGCAGGTTGGGATAGTAGTAAAGGGTAACCGGTTGCACAACAGGGCTGGCCGTTTGTGCAAACTGCACTTCAAAACCCGGCTTAATGTTTTCTTTAATAACGTAATTGCCATGCTTTTTGCAGCAGCCGCAATCTTTGTTTCCATCGCAATGCTTTTTGCCACCGTGCATATCCATACCTGCATGTGTTTTGGCCATATGCGGCGTTGCAACAAGGCTTTGAGCGCTGCAATGAACAATACAAACAAACATCCCTGTTGTAAGTAACAGGTAAAATGCTGCCATGCTGATAATTGCTGCTCTTTTCATTGCTACACAAATATACTATATTCTGTAAGTTGCCTTTTTACAGAATTCTGTAAATTTGTTATATAATTTAAAGGCCTCTTTTTCGGGGCCCGGTTTTGTCGCTGCGGTTAGTCAGAGAAACAACCTTAATGCTGTCAACATGCAATGCCGATAAAAGTTTCTGTTAGTACATTGATCAGCATGACAAGTTATAAAAAAGGAAGTCATTCTGAGTTATAAAATTTCGCGAAATTCTGAAGGTGAAATGACAATATAAAGCTATGTCATTGCGAGTATCCATCAGGGTAACCTGAAAAAACAGTGATGACATCGTTAACGCGCTTGTGTAGAGACGCAACATTTTGCGTCTCCCGCGTGCAAATGCACCACGCAAATCCGCTCTGTATAGCTAAAGACGCAAAATATTGCGTCTCTACAAAAAAAACATATTTGATAATCAATAACTTACATGGACGTCATTATAAGGAACGAAGCAATCGCGGACTATGCAGATCCGCCCTGTAGAGCATGCGATTGCTTCGTGCCTCGCAATGACATGGTGGACTTGTCATGGGTAACTTGTTTCGGGACCCCACAGGACAGGTAATCCGCATGATGTATACTTAGCGAGTGGGGTGCCGAAACAAGTTCGGCATGACAGTGGGTTAAAGGCGATTGTCACCTCCACCTTCAGAGTCCGCCGGATTTTATCACTCATGACACCCTTTTTATTAACGTCATTCCCACTTTCAGAGTCCTCCGGATTTTAAAACTCGCAAAGTCGCCTTATTTTTGTGCTATAATATTCTGTGAAATCATTTTTAAACAGCTTCTTATATTTTGGCAGCCATGTAACCTTTGCTGTTTAACGCATCTACAATGTCTGTTTCATTAAGGCCGCTTTCGGCATCTATGGTCAGGATCTTATCGGGATTGTTGGTATCTACCTCCCAGTGTTTTACGTTTTTTAATGCATTTAATATAGGTGTTACCGCGGCTATACAGCCGCCACACTTAATATTGGTTTTGAACTTTAAAGTTTCCATAATTGAAATTGATGAATAAATTGTTAACTGAGTTTTGCCAGTTTTAAGCGCAGGCTGTTACCAACAACCGATACTGAACTAAGCGCCATAGCCGCCCCTGCTATCATTGGGTTTAGTAAAAAGCCGTTTATGGGATAAAGAATGCCGGCGGCAAGTGGAATGCCAATAAGGTTATAAATAAATGCCCAGAACAAATTTTGACGGATGGTTTGTACTGTTAGCTTAGAAAGCCTCAATGCCTTGGGTACCTGTAACAGATCGGAAGATACGATGGTTATCTTCGCCACATCCATTGCTATATCTGAGCCTTTGCCCATTGCTATGGAAACATCGGCCTGTGCCAATGCCTGGCTGTCATTAATGCCATCGCCAATCATGGCAACTACTTTGCCCTGCTGCTGGAGCTGTTTTACAAAATCGGCTTTTGCCGAGGGAAGTACATCCGCCTGGTAATGCTCAATTCCTGCCTGTGCAGCTATAGCCGCGGCTGTTACTTTGTTGTCGCCGGTAAGCATGTAAACTTGAATGCCCTCATCTTTTAAAGCTTTTACGGCTTTGGCAGAGTTTTCTTTAATCCGGTCGGTAATGCCTGCTATAGCCAATACCTCTTTTTCATTCCCAAAATAGATTACCGTTTTGGCCTGCTTTAGTAACTCTTCAATATTGTTGTTTAAAGCGGTAGGTATGGTGAGTTGATTTTGATCCACCAATTTATGACTGCCAGCCTGGTAACTGTTTGCCGCGAACCTGGCCCTAACACCCATGCCTGTTAAACTTTCAAAGCCATCAATTTGAATAGTTATAGGTTGATCCTTTTGCAGGTAAGCTACAATAGCTGCTGCCAAAGGGTGCTCCGATTGTTTCTCCATTTCCAGGAACACCGCATGCAATTGCTGCCGGTTGGTTGCCGTGGGCGACCAGAAGAAATCTGTTACCTGGGGGTGGCCTTCTGTTAGCGTTCCGGTTTTATCTAATATAATGGCATTCACCTTATGCCCAAGTTCAAGCGCCTCCGCGTCTTTAATGAGTATTCCATTTTCTGCACCCTTACCCATGCCAACCATGATGGCGGTGGGAGTGGCCAGCCCCAAAGCACAAGGGCAGGCTATAACCAATACCGTTACCATAGCCAATAAGCCGTATGATAGCCCGTATTGACCACCCAAAAACAGCCAGGTACCCAAAGTTAACAAAGCAACGCCCATAACCACAGGTACAAAAATCCCGGCAATTTTGTCAACCAGTTTTTGAAGCGGCGCTTTTGAATCCTGCGCGTCCTGTACCCGCCTGATGATTTGCGCCAGCAAGGTATTGCTGCCTACTTTTTGTGCTTTAAACTTAAAGCTGCCTTTTTGGTTAATGGTGCCGGCAAATACCAAACTACCCTCTTTTTTTTCTACAGGCACCGGTTCGCCCGAGATCATGCTTTCGTCAATAAAAGACCAGCCGCTATATACAACACCATCAACAGGTATCTTTTCGCCAGACCGTACCAGGATTTGATCGTCAACCTGAACGGCGGAAACCGCGGTTTCTTTTTCTCCCTCTGCAGTAATTAACAACACTGTATTGGGTTGCAGGCTCATCAGCTTTTTAATTGCCGATGAGGTGTTTGATTTGGCCCGTTCTTCCAGCAGTTTACCCAGCATAATAAAAACGATTACTACCGCGGCTGCTTCAAAATATACATGGGGATGCAGCCCGCGCCTGTGCCAAAAATCGGGGTTTAAAGTGTTAAATACGCTGAATAGAAAGGCGATGCCTGTAGATAAGGCAACCAGGGTATCCATATTGGCTTTGCCATGAGCGGCTTGTTTCCAGGCCCCGGTAAAAAAGCCGCGCCCAAACAGGAATAGCACAGGGGCCGTCAACGCCATCATGAGATAATTGGCGTAAGGGAGCTCCATCCCAAACATACCGATCATAACAACCGGGATAGTTAATGCTGCAGCCCAAATGATGTTTGTTTTTAATAGGTGGTAGCTAATACGGTGCGCTTCGTCCTGTAAAGCTTTGCCATTTTTGATATCTAAAATGAGGTCATATCCAATTGATTGTACTGCTTTTTGAAGGTTAGCGGGTTGGATGCTATCGGGATGAAAGGCTACTTTAACGGATTGGCTGGCGTAGTTTACCTCTGCTTTATCTACACCTTTTTGCGCGCCAATGATAGATTCTACACTCATGGCGCAAGCCGCACAGGTCATGCCGGTAACGGGGAATGTGAGCGTTTGTGTGGTGGATTGCATGGGGATTTGTTTTATGATACAAATTTACCACCGCTGCTTGCCGCGCTTGTTACAGTATTCTGTCCAAAATTTACAAAATTTGGAGCGCCCGGACAGCCACTTGTTTGAATACTTATTGCTAATTTGTGCCCGCCATTAGTTACCTATAATGACAATTTACGGGTTCAAAACTATTTCTTTGTTTAATTAAACATTCATCTTTGCAACCAATTACAATTTACCATAAACACCTATGATTAACCCTTTTTTTAGTAAACAATTTGCTAAACTTTTGCTGGTCGCCGTTTTTATTTTTAGTTATAAAATGAGCGCCGGTTTTCAGCAACAACAAAGTACCGGGCTCTCCAAATCTGATACCGCGTTTGTACCCAAAGAAATTGAAGACCCCGAAAATATCGGCATCAACAAAGAAGCCAGTCATGCCACGCTAATGCCTTATGCATCTTTAAAAGAAGCGCTGGCGGCAAACCGCCATGCATCGTCGTTTAGTCGTAGCCTAAACGGCTTGTGGAAATTTAACTGGGTAGACTGGCCTCAAAAACGCCCTGTTAACTTTTACAAAACCGATTACGATGTATCGGGCTGGAAAGATATCAAAGTGCCTTCAAACTGGCAGGTTGAAGGTTATGGTACACCATATTACAGCAACTTTACTTATATTTTTCAAAAGGATTTTCCGAGGGTGATGAGCACCCCGCCCGAAAAATATACGGCCTACAAAGAGCGCAACCCGGTAGGCAGTTATCGCCGTGATTTTACCGTACCCGCGGACTGGGCCGGGCGTCACATCTTTATCACCTTTGATGGGGTGGATGCCGGTTTCTTTATTTGGGTAAACGGTAAAAAGGTAGGCTACAGCGTAAACAGCCGTAACGCTGCCGAGTTTGATTTAACCAAATACATTAAACCAGGCAAAAACGTCTTAGCTGTTGAAGTTTACCGTTTTACCACCGGCAGCTACCTGGAAGATCAGGATATGTGGCGTTTGAGCGGCATCTTCAGGAATGTAACGCTTTGGAGCACGCCGCAGGAACACATCAGGGATTACTTTGTAAAAACTAATTTAGATAAACAATACAAGGATGCAGATGTGGTAATATCAGCCAAAGTAAAAAACTACGGCACCACGGCGGTTAAAGCCAGGTTGTTGGATGTGGCTTTATACAATGGGTTGGTACCTGTGCCAGGGGCTACCACCCAAAAAGCTATCCCGGCTTTAAAACCTGGTGAGGAAGCGGTGGTTGAGGCTACCTTCCATGTAAATAACCCACAAAAGTGGACCGCGGAAACACCCAAACTTTATACAACAGTTGTAAAAATAGCCGACGGAAGCCAAACGGTAGAAACCATATCATCACGTACCGGTTTCAGGAACATCGAGATCAGGGGGCGTTTGTTTTTGGTGAATGGTGTGCCTATCAAACTAAAAGGCGTTAACCGGCACGAAAACTGGCCCAACGATGGCCATGCGGTTACCGAAGAGCAAATGATACGGGATATTGTGTTGATTAAACAAGCCAATTGTAACCATGTGCGCACCTGTCATTATTCTGATGATCCGCGTTGGTACGAACTGTGCGACCAATATGGCATTTACCTGGTTGCAGAAGCTAACCTGGAAAGCCACGGTGCCTGGGATGAGTTTAACGAAGAGCCAAGGATCAAAGCCGCGTTGATTGACCGTAACGTGGCCAATGTGCAGAATTTTAAAAACCATCCATCGGTGATCATCTGGTCGTTGGGAAATGAGTGTGGCAGCGGCGGATCAAATTTCCGTGCGATATTAAAAGTGATCAAAGATATTGACCCAACCCGCCCAAGGCATTACCAGGGTTTTGGTATTGGTAAAGATAATCCTGCCGATATGGACAGCGAAATGTATACCGATGTAGAAAACCTGGAAAAAAATGCCAACGACAAAACACTCACCAAGCCTTTTTACTTGTGCGAATACGCGCACGCCATGTTTAACTCCATGGGTTCGGTAGATATTTACAATGATTTGTTTGATAAATATCCGCAGCTATTAGGCGGTGCAATCTGGGAGTGGCAGGATCAGGGCATTTACAACAACCGCGACCCTAAACACCCCATAACCGCTTTTGGGGGTGGCTTTGGTGAGTATCCAAATGATCAATACTTTATTCATAAAGGTGTTGTGTTTTCAGATCGTTCTTTAAAACCCCACTATCCTGAGTTGAAGCATGCTTATCAATGGATCAGCATCAAACCAAAAGACCTGAAAAACGGTGTCGTTACTATTAAAAACCGTTACCAGTTCATCAACCTTAATGGTTTAACGGCTAAATGGGAAGTAACCGAAAATGGAACTGCCATATCATCGGGCAATTTAGCCTTAAAGGAAATTAAACCAGGACAGGAGCAGGATGTAAAGATCCCGTATAGCATTACACCAAAACCAGGGGCCGAATACTTTTTAAGGGTATCATTTGATTTGGCAACTGATAAGCTTTGGGCTAAAAAAGGATTTGAAGTTGCCGCTCAGCAATTAGAATTACCCATCAGTGTTGCTGCCGCTGCGGCACAACCGGTAGCCGGTAAACTAACCTTATCTGATTCAAAAGACGATATCAAGGTAAAAGGCCCGGGCTTTAGTTTGGAGTTTGATAAAGAGAAAGGCACTTTTTCAAAAATGGAAAAAGATGGCGAGAACGTTTTAAGGGACAATGGCGGCCCAATGCTGCACCTGTGGCGTGCCCCACACCGTAAAGATGATATGTGGGCTTATGACGATTGGGTTAAGTATGGCTTAAAAGAAATAGCCTGGAAAACCGACGACGTGAAAGCCGCGCAACTTGCCACCGGCAATGTGGAGATAAAAGCAAACCTTACCGGCACCGGCAAAAACGGCTTTGTTGTACACCACCAGGTGGTGTATACCATCAACGGTAACGGCGTTATTAAGGTTGATAACAATGTAAGCTTTAATGCTGATGCTAAATTGGTATTAGCCAGGTTGGGTGTAAGGATGTTTTTAAAGGAAGATCTTAATCAGTTTGAATACTTTGGCCGCGGCCCGATGGAAAACTATGCCGATAGAAAAAGCGGTTTTGATGTAGGCCATTACTTTAGCAGCATAGCCCAACAGCTTACGCCATATGAAAAACCGATGGATTGCGGTAACCACGAGGATGTAAGATGGGCCAATGTAACTTCTGCAAAAGGATCAGGCTTATCTGTTAAAAAAGAAGGTGACCTGTTCCAGGTAACCGCATTGCCTTACAGCGATGAAGAAATGACGGATGTGGAATACAAAATAGATCTGCCAAAAAGTAAAGGGACTGTTTTGTGCATAAGCCATCAAACATTAGGCGTAGGCTCATATGGTTGCGGTCCGCGCCCTCTGGAGCAGTATCGGGTACCTGCAAAAACTACTGCTTTCAGTTACAGCATAGAACTGTTGGGTAAAAAATAAACCCTGATTGATAGTGAAAAGCTGTTTAAAAATGGTTTTCAAAAAGAATCGTCATTGCGGGTAACCATCAGGCGCACCTGAAAAAAACAGTGATGACATCGTTAACGCGCTTGTGTAGAGACGCAACATTTTGCGTCTCCCGCGTGCAAATGCACCACGCAAATCCGCTCTGTATAGCTAGAGACGCAAAATATTGCGTCTCTACAAAAAAAAACATATTTGATAATCAATAACTTACATGGGCGTCATTATAAGGAACGAAGCAATCCCCAATAAGCAGGTGCGCTTGCACATTCGCCCTGTAAGCTGGGGATTGCTTCTTGTCTCGCAATGACGGTTACTTTTGTGCCATAATATTTTTACGAAATCGTTTTTAAACAGTTGCTGATTGTTGGAACCTTTTGGCCATATTTAAGGTAAATTATACATATGATTAAACTACCTCTAACTGCCATTCTGTTGGTTGTTTCTCAAATTACAAATGCTCAGATAACCATCAGCGGTAAAATTACAGATCATATTCAAAAGCCTTTGCCGTATGCAACTATTGGTTTACTGCAAAACAACAGCAGGATAAATAATGCGGTTTCTGATAGTAATGGCAATTACCAGTTCAGGAATGTAAAAGCGGGTATATATACCTTGAATTATAAATTTGTAGCCTACCGGGATACTTTTTTTAAGGTTTCGATTCATGCCGATACCTCAATTAATGTGCAGCTGAAATCCGCTCAAATGCTGTCGGAGGTTGTGATAAAGGCTAAAAAGCCTATTTTTCAACGGGAGCTGGATCGGTTTCGGTTTAACGTTGCTGAAACAGATTTGGCTATCGGTAATAATATATGGGATGTACTGGAAAAGACACCCTTGGTTACCACGTCAGAAGATGGTTCAGTACAAATCAGCGGTACAACGGGCGCTATTGTATACATTAACAACAAGAAGAAAGTGCTTACCGGCACCGCATTGAAATCATACCTCAGCGGTTTGCCTTCTGATAACCTTGAAGCCATAGAGGTGATCACGACGCCCTCCAGTCAATATGAAGCCGAGGGAGGGGCAGGCATCATCAATATTGTAACTAAGAAAAACAAGGAAGAAGGATTGATTGGCAATGTTTCACTTAGCACACGGCAAACTGCCGTCAATTCTGAGGCCGGGAGCATTTATCTGAATGAACGATCTGGAAACTGGAATGTTTATTCAACGGTTTACATGGGCAATCGCAGCAGAAAGCCGGTAACCGACCGGGATATTTTTTTTCCGGTAGAATCTTCAACCTCAATTATTCGGCGCAGTATACATTCTGATAACCAGTATCAGGAACTTTATCCCGGGGCCAGTGTAGGGGCAGATTACCAGGTTAATAAGAAAAATGTTATCGGTTTGCTGTTTGATTACTCGGGCGATTGGCATAAAGAAACCCGAAACGCAACCAGTCGTGATTTTTATACCGGCTTAGATTCTCTGTCAAAAACTAATAATAAGGATAATGTCAATTCCCAAACCTATGCCCTGAATGTTAACTACCAGGGAAAGCTTGATTCTTCAGGGAAAACGCTAAGTGTGGATTATGATGCGTTAGCTTACCGGTCAAAATATAATTCTAACAGCTACACAACAGAGCTGGATGCTTTAACAGGCGAACCACTATATAACGTTAGCACTTTCAGGACCGCGTCGCCTCAAAATATCAATAACCAATCTATAAAAGCAGATTTTGACTGGCCCGTTAGCAAAAAAGGCAACCTGGGCTTTGGTGCAAAATCGTCTTTTTCAAAGATCCGGAATACCTTCCTTTTTGAAAACCAGGCTCCGGACAACGTTTGGATAGCCGACCCGGATAAGAGTAATAATTTCCGCTACCAGGAAAATATAAATTCCATGTACGGGAATTTTAGCTATAAGATGAGTACAGTTTGGTCCTACCAGTTAGGTGTTCGCTTAGAAAACACGGTAGCCAAAGGTTGGCTGGAAGAGCAACAGGTGGTTAACAGGAATTATACCAATATTTTTCCGACAGCTTTTGTGAAGATGACCACCAAAAAGAAGGGCTCATATGTACTGGCTGTAACCAGCAGGATCACGCGGCCCGGTTATTGGGATTTAAACCCTTTCCGTACTTATACTACCGATCAGGCATATTTTACCGGGAATCCATATCTGAACCCCGTAAAATACTATCGGCAGGAACTAAGTCATAGCTTGAATGGCAAATTGGGATCATTAACCCTGCAATTAGCCGCAAGCCAGACTATAGGTGAAATTTATGCCCTTCCGTATAGTTCAGGTGATACCATTATAAACAGAAAAACCAATTATGGTAACAAATATAGCTACTCTGCAACGGCCAGTTACAATAATCAGCTCAATACGTGGTGGCGTTTCTCAGGAACGGTTGTAACCGGATATGTGGCCAGCAGGGGCGAATACGCGAATAACATTTTGATTAATAATAATACTTTACAGCTTATCCTCTCCACTAACCAAACGTTCACTATCTCAAAAAAAGCAGGTTTAAGCAGTACGTTAATTATTAATAATTCGTTTCCGGGAACAATTGTCAATACCCGCATTGGCAACCGGCTGGATACTGAAATAAGATTGCGAAAAAAAGCAGGCCCGTTCAATATTACTTTATCTGCCCAGGATCTTTTAAAGAGCAACCAGGATAGGTACAATTATACACTTGGCGAATTACATATCCGGGACAACTATTACAACGATACCCGAAGTGTTGCCTTAGCGCTTACCTATAACTTTGGTAAGCAAACCGTGAAAGATAAACGAGACCGCGATACAGGTTCTCAGGATGTTAAAGGCCGGTTGATTTAACAGGTTCATTAGCGTATTTTACCTTTTCCGTATTATAAAAAAAGCTACTTCATACATGCTTAAAGTAGCCAATCTTAATTGATTGTACGGAGAGAAGGGATACAATTGCAGGGAATCGCTTTTACCCACAGTAATGAATTCGTATGATCCAGGTATCAAAGGACTTGTATTGGCAAACAACAGGCACAAATATTTGGATACACCTAAATTGCGTTATACACCAGTTTAGTGTTAACCCTGTTAAAATATAAAATATTGATTATCATATACTTATAAGGTATCATATTTGAAAAGTGTTAAGTTATGTTAACCCAATTAGATGCGTTTGCCCTGTAGCACAAATTTAAATGTGATTGAAAAAAATCCTGAAATTAGCTATAATCTATCTTACGGGCAATTAAAAGCGATTTCCTTTGATACAATTGAACACCGCATACCATTTCTGGCTTTTTTTGATGGTTTAAAAATGTCTTCAAAAATGCCTTATATTGTTTATTATTGGTCTAACATGACAAGGCCGAACCTATGGCAAATCAAAAGCAAAACTTTTTAACACACCTAACCTCTTTTCTGAAAGGAATTGGGCAAATTATGCTGCAAAATAACCCCTGGACAGGGATGTTTTTTTTGGCAGGTATATGCTGTGGTTCGTTAATAATGGGGCTTGCAGCCGTGATAGCTGTAATGACAGGAACATTTACTGCAATGCTGTTAAAATATGACGACGGTGAAATCAGCAGCGGGCTTTATGGATTCAGTGCAGCACTGGTTGGCATTGCTTTAATTTGTTTCTTTCAATCAACTATTATTATCTGGATTGCTATTGTTGCCGGCTCGGCCCTGGCAACCATTATACAACACTTGTTTATTGCAAAAGGAATCCCTGCTTTTACATTTCCGTTTATCCTGGTCACCTGGTTATTTTTATTTGTTTTTCGCTATTGCCCAGCTTTAGTGCAGCCCCGGCCTGCTTTGGCCGGTATTACCTCAAATGATTATCCTGTATTATTCTCACACGGTTTTGGACAGGTAATTTTTCAAAGCAATATCTGGGCGGGCATACTTTTTATGATAGGTATTTTTATTAATCGCCCAATTGCTGCAATTTATGCTATCGTTAGCATTGCTGTAAGCAGTATTATAGCCTGCCAGCTAAAAGAACCGGCAAATGATATTTACCTGGGATTACTGAGTTATAACGCCGTGTTATGTGCCATTACCTTTGCAGGAAACAAGGCGGCGGATATTATAATGGCGTTAATATCTGTGATATTGTCCGTTCTTATAATGGTTCAAATGCGGCATATGAACCTGCCCGCTTTAACGTTTCCCTTTGTATTGGCCACCTGGCTCACTATAGTCATAAAAATGGTAAAACAAACGGGGCACTTAAAATTGAAGCAATAAAATAATACTGTTATGTCAAATATCAATCTTATTATTGAGGAAAGAGCTGCCAGCATTGGCAACTTTATGGTTGGCCGCCTGCTGCCATTCAGGGAAAAAAGAATGGTTGGCCCTTTTATCTTTATTGATCACATGGGGCCGGTAAAATTGAATGAGCGCCAAAGTTTTGATGTATTGCCACATCCGCACATCGGCCTTTCTACGCTTACCTTTTTATTTGAAGGGAGCATTATGCACCGCGATACTTTGGGTAACGTTGTTGAAATAAAACCGGGCGCTGTAAACTGGATGACAGCCGGGAAAGGAATAGTCCACTCGGAACGTATACCAGAATATATACATCATATTGATCAAATAATGCATGGTTTGCAGATATGGGTAGCCTTACCAAAAGAGTTGGAACAAATGGAGCCTGAGTTTTTTCATATTGACGGAGCGCAATTACCAACATGGACAGACGGCGACCTGCAATTTAAATTAGTGGCAGGCGAAGCCTTTGGCCACAAATCTGCCGTACCGGTTTACAGCAAACTTTTTATGATAGAAATAAAGAGCACCAGCAGGCAGGTAGTTAATATTGGTCATGAACTTTATGGCGAAGCAGGCTTGTATATACTTGAAGGCAATATCGAAAGCGAAGGCAATATTTATCATCCTAAACAATTATTGGTAGCCAAAGAAAGCGCCTTGTGTAAATTCACCATTGAAGCAAACAGCACAATCTACATTTTTGGCGGAGAGCCTTTTGCCGAAGAACGATTTATAGACTGGAATTTTGTTGCTACAGATAAGGAGCTGATCAATGCAGCTAAGCAAAAATGGATAGCCCAAACATTTGATAAAATAAAGGGGGATGAAACAGAGTTTGTTCCTTATCCATCATTCAATAAAAAATAACAACATGGCAGCAATTAAAGCAAGTATTGGCAATGAGCAATACCGGATCGAAATTAAATCGCCAACGGGCAACCTGGTCATCGCTGATGAACCCATTGAAAAAGGTGGGCAGGATAAAGGGTTTTCGCCTAAAGAATTGTTGGTATCAGCTTTGGGCGCATGCACCTGTGCTACGCTGCGGATGTATGCCGACCATAAAGGCTGGGACCTTGAAAGCGTAGATGCAGCTATCGAACTTATTGAAGAAACAGGGCAAACTAAATTTGTCAGGAAGCTGCAGCTTACAGGCAAGCTTGACGAAGTACAGCGTGCCAGGCTATTGGCAGTTGCTAATGCTTGCCCTGTTCATAAAATACTAACCCATTCTATTGCTATTGAAACGGTGTTGGTGTAATTTAAAAACCACCGCCAATTCAAATGCCCCAAATCAACAGGAATTATAAAAGCGAAAATTAATTCGCTAACCGATTTGATAGCTGCATTGAAAAAGCTCAACAGGATTTAGAAATATAAACTTCAATCCTTTGTCGGTATACTATTATTAACTGGACTTACTTTTCCATGAAAAAATCCAACAGGCCCTTTTGTACCTGGCCAGGTTGTTCCTGGACAATCCAATGTCCCGAACCTGTAATTATACAGTCTTTTACATTGGAAGCAACCAAACGGACATGTGCCCCCAAAAATGGCGCAAAATGGTCTGATCCCATTGCCAATACAGGCATCGCCAACTTATTTTTACTAAATTCCTGATTGTCTTTAATGTCTTGCTCAAATGCAAACCAAAGAAACGAAGTTGTCGCCGCGCCTTTTACCGAATACGCCCGTGTAAATTCAGCTTTTTCCTGGCGCGTAAATGAATTCTTCACAAAACTTACTGCCGGAAAAAAGTCATCCAAAATTAAATTCATTCTTCCGTCTGCAACTTCTCCTGAATGTGGCTGACTAAAAAATCCGAACCACCATGCCTGGGCTTTAACCTGGCTCCAAACCGGTTCAACACCGGCTATCAATGCATCTAATAAAGCGAGTTTATTAACCTCCTCAGGAAATTGCGCCGCGTATGCATAAGCAACCATCATACCGATATCATGTCCGGCTATGTCAATCTTCTTATACCCAAGCTTTTTTACAAGTTCGTGCAAGTCGATAGCCATATTTTTTTTGTCATAACCACCCTGTGGTTTGCCAGACTCACCAACGCCGCGCAAATCCGGAGCAATTATGGTAAAATGCTTTGACAGTTCCGGAAGTAGCCTGTTCCACATATACCAATTTTGGGGGAACCCATGTACCAGCATAAGTGGGGTTCCATGGCCACCAATCACGTAATGTATTTTGACGCCGTTTACCACGGCGTATTGATTGGAAAAGCCTTTGGGCGGCAATGCTGGTTTTGTAACGTTAGTTATTGTAGCCTGGTCAATAACATTTCTTGAAAATGAGGTGTAAGAGTTAAAAGTAAATGCAATGAGCATTACCGCAATTTTGAGTAATCTATTTGTTGTTTTCATTATTATATTGTCATTTTAAGAGAGGGATTTTTGCTATTATTTTTGAAACTCCGGTTTTAGTTCGGCATTCATCACCTTTCTGAATTTCATTACTTTGGGTTTTGAAACCTGTACGATGTATCGTTTATCGCCATTGAGCCTGTAATAATCCTGATGATAATTTTCGGCGGCATAAAATGTAGTAAATGGGACAACCTGGGTAACTATTGCTTTGGGATAATGCTTTGTTTGGTTGATCTTTTTTTTCAACCCCAATAAAATATTTTTCTCTGCCGGCGTTCGGTAAAAGGCAACGGAGCGATAGTCGGTACCTTCGTCAGGTCCCTGCCGGTTAAGCTCTGTGGGGTCATGGGCAAAAAAGAAGGCGTTGGCCAAAGTAGTAAAACTGATTACCTTTGGATCATAATAAATTTGCGAACATTCAGCGTGCCCGGTAGTTTGTGTTGCCACCTGGTCATAAGTTGGATTTTTAGTCGTTCCGCCTGCATAGCCTGATATTACCCTGTTTACACCCTTTAATTCATACATAGCCTCGCTCATGCTCCAAAAACAGCCACCACCAAAAGTAGCCACTGCTTCCTCTGCCTTAGGTTTTGGTAATGGGGTAAAATCATTAGCGCCACCCACTGTTTGCCCATTGGCAGCACCGGCAAATAATAATATTCCGGCAACATTTAAAAAAAATCGTTTCATATCATACGATGTGTAATACCCGGGGCCTTTTTTAATGGAGCCCGGGCTTTTGATTAAAAGGCATCAATCTTTTACTTCTTTTGAGCCGCGTTGATAATCACCTGGGCTACTGCCTCTGGTTGCGAGATGAACACCGCATGGCTGCCTTTGATCTCAGTGATTTTAGTATGTGCACGTTTGTACATATTGCGCTCTATCGTAGGGTTGATAGCATGGTCTTCGGTAGCTACTATGCCGAAGCTTGGTTTATCTTTCCATGCTGCTTCGGTAACAGGAGTGCCAAAACATGCTCCCACAATGGGTTGTTGCGAAGCGTTCATGAAATCGGCCAAAGCCTTAGGAAGATCGGCGCAATAACCCTCATGGAATGTTGTCCTGTCAAAAAATACAACTCCTTTCGGATCAGCTGTAACCCGCATTGAAGGTGCCTTTGGCTGGGTAACCGACCATTGATTTGCAGTTTCACCTTTATCGGGCTCAAAGGCGGCTACGTAAACCAGCGCCGCAACTTTGGTATCAACACCTGCCTGGGTAATTACTACACCGGCCCATGAATGGCCTACGAGTACTACCGGTCCATCTTGCTGGGCAAGTATACGGTTGGTTGCTTCAACATCATCGTTTAATGATGTCAGTGGATTTTGAACAATGGTAACATGATAGCCCTTCTTTGTGAGTATATTGTAAACGGCCCTCCAGCCAGAGCCATCTCCAAATGCGCCGTGTACAATCACGATGTTTTTTATCGGATGGCTTTGCGCTGCTACCGGGTTAACCCGTATAAGCAGGCCGCTAAAAATAACGAATGCTGCAATTAAATATTTATTTAACGAGCTGTTTTTAATAGATACGATTTTCATTTTTTATATTTTACTATGAATTAATAATAGACGAAATTATCCTTAAAAAACGGCCATTATAATGGCTAAACTTCCCAAAATGATGGATGATTTTCCCTGGGGATAGCGGCTTAAATAATTAGGAGCCAGCCGATGAAAATTCTAAAAAACAAGGAATATCTGCTATTCAGGTTTTTGGCAATGTGACTGGCATTGGCGAAGAATCGTACATATTCCTTAACGAATTCCTAAATGATTGGGGAGAAATCTTTATCTTATTTTTAAAGTACCGGCTAAAGTGATATTCATCATTAAAACCCAGGTCATAAGCAATTTCTTTTAAAGTCTTAGACGTGAAGTTAAGCTCCCTTTTGGCTTCCATAATAATCCTTTCGGCTATTATTTCGGTGAGGGTTCTTTGGAAGTGATTTTTGACAAGTCTGCCAAGTGTTTTTATTGGAATATTCAATAGTTCTGCATATTCGCTTACACTATGTTTGGTCTTGAAATGTAACTCTATCATTCTGTTAAGCTGGCGCAAAAGTGCCGCTTCGGTTGGACACTGATCAAGCGGTAAAGATGTTGTACTTTTTAGAAGCTTTATTCTAATAGCCCTGATCAATAATATTTTAAGATATGCGATCAAAAGATCATGCTGAGCAAGGCCCGCAAATGACATTTCGGCTGTTATGTGTTCTATGATGCTGTAAATTGAATGGCTTTCATTTTCAGGTATATTAAAAAAGGGTGGATTATTGGGGTTGTTAAAAAGTATACCGTCGCACGCAACCTCATTTTGATGCCTGAAAATACAGAAGAAATCAGGGTGGAAATTAATTATTATTCCTTTTAGCATTGCGCCATCTATCATAAATGGCTGATATGGTGAAAAGAACAATATTGCCCCTTTAGAAATTTGATAATCAGTGAAGTCTGCTTTTAATACACCGTCTCCTTCTGATATCAGGATAATTGAAAAACAGGGGACCCTTTGCACCTCGTTAAAATGTTTATCATCGTCAAAGTGTATTATCCTGAAACCCAATTCTCCGTCAGCAGGATTTCTTAGCATTATGGCCGGTTCTGTTTTCATACCTGAACATTATTGTTTTTTGTAACGCTTTATCCTGATACGCTGTTCTATTTCTGTTTCTGCCACAACATATCAGATAGTTACAATTGCAGCTATGCAACTATCTGATATTTCTTAGAGCATACCGGCTTCCTAAGCAACAGCCATCCATCACTGGCGATACAATCACAGGGAATAAAAATGGCAACGAGCGTTAACGCCCATCATTATTGATAGGAAACATTTAAAGTAATAGGCACATTGAGTGCTTTGGATACGATACAATTCGCTTTAGCGCCTTCTGCAATTTCCTGGAATGCCTCGGCGGATACACCGCTAATCAACGATGCTTTCAAACTCAAATGAATGCCGGTGATCTTAAGGGCAGTCAAATCCACATCCAGAATGGCTTCGGTGTTCAAGTCGTTAGCTAAAAAGCCTGCGCGCTCCAGGGTTGCACTTACCGACATGGTAAAACAGCCCGCGTGTGCAGCGGCTATCAATTCTTCGGGATTGGTACCAATCCCTGATTCGAATCGTGTTTTGAACGAATAGGGAGTTTGATTAAGGATGGTGCTTTGAGAAGATATTTCTCCCTTGCCTTCTTTAAGGTTACCATTCCAATGAGCATTTGCTGTACGTTTCATGTTGTTTGTTTTTGTTTGTTAAAAATTATACAGCAAAGTACGGCAGGAAAATTCAGGAGGCTGTGTGACCTACATCACATTTAACGGAATGACCCGTCCGGAAATAGCTATAGATGATGATCATAGATAAGGCCCGAACCCGCGGATATTCGATTAGAAAAATTACCATAAATATTCGTCAAGACAGAATATCTTTTTTTGAAGATTGATATTAAAATAAACAAAAAACGTTCGCAACGTACCATGCTATTTGCGAACATTTGCAGAGAAGGAGGTGCCCCATTTGAACATTTGGAAGGTATATTAAGTGTAATTCGAGAGGTCTGCAACTACAAAAAAAACACGTCAGATTAAGATGACGTTTGATGGTATAATAAAGCAGTAAAGATGTAATTTAAAGCTTATGACTTATCGATCTGCTGTAACATTCCTGCGGCATTCTTGTTGTTCGGATTTAAGGTCAGCGCCTGCCGGTAATTGATTTGCGCATTGGTTTTGTCCCCTTTTTTGAGATAACATTCACCCATCAATTCATAGCTGTAGGCAATATCTGCAGGTTTTGCCTTCAGTGCAACCGCGGTTTGAAATACCTTAATGGCATCATCAAATTTGTTGCGGCGCAGTAAATATTTGCCTGTACTGATCAGGTCGCCGATCTCGAAACTGAAGTCGTAAGTGTCCTGTTGGTTAGCTTTTAATTCCTGGTAGTATTTTAGCCCTTGGTCGACATTAGCCAGCGTCTTTTCCCGGATCTCCAGATAAAATGACTTTTTAGGCACCGTTGCAGGCTCTTTGGACAGTGCAGCGAATAAAGCATTTTTTATGCCGTCCACCTTCATCTGCTGGTTATTGGTCATCATCACTACGGTAAGCCCCTGCTTCAAGTCACTGTAAAGCAAGGCTTCGTAATTACTGTTAGAGCCCTGGTGCCGGTGCCAGCTGAGGGTATCGCCCGAAAAGCCAGTTGTACCGATGCTGCTTTCCCCATTTGGAAAACCCGCCGCGAGTTCGGCAAATGAACTTTTATTCAGTATCTTATTTTGGTGCAGGCACTCAGACCATAGATACAGATCTTTTGCCGTCAGTCTCACCCAACCGCTAACCGTTTGGAAATAAGGCGTGGGGTGAAAATCCTGGTCAAATGCTTTAGCGATATCGGGGCTGCTCACCGGCAAGTCTACTACAGCGCCATTCATTCCGCAGGGTTTAAATATATTGCTGTTGAGAAAGCCTGCGTAAGATTGGCCGCTTACTTTTTCCACAATCCGCATTTGCAGGTAAACGTTGTAATGGTTATAAAGATATGCTGTGCCCGGTTCAAACTTAAGCGATTTCAATTGTTTTAGATTCGCCAGTATCACGCTATCGCCTTCTGAAGATATCGGATCATACGTTGGGATGCCGCTGGTATAAGTTAGCAGGTGCCGGATTTTGACTTTAGCTGACCATTCGGGCAGGTCTGTCAAAAACTTGCTGATCGGGTCATCAAGGCTAAGCTCCCCACGCTGTTTCAATAACAGAATGGCTGCACCATTAAATTCTTTACTGACCGAGCCAATATCGAATTTATAAGCGGATGTTAACAGTTTGGTTTTGCTGCCATCGGCATAGCCAAACGACCGTTCGTAAACAATCCGACCATTTTGCGCAACAAGCACATTCCCGTTGAAGATGCCGCGCGTATGGGCGAGTTGCATAATCGAGTCGAGGCGCTTTTGAACTGGATTTTGTCCGTAAGCAGCTATATTGAGCATAAGGAGCAGTACACTATATAAGTTTTTATTTTTCATGGTCATTATCTGCATTAAAGACACCTGATATTTAAAAGCGTTACATGTTTTTTGCTATTTATCTTGAAAAACAGTGTGTTTATAAGTGCTCAAAAAGAAAGAGGCTGTATCATAAATCATGATCAGCCTCTTTTTTATTACTAATGTTTTATTGCTGTAAATTCAAATATCTATTTATTGTTTAATTTGT
>NZ_JANTYS010000016.1 GCF_024808255.1 Mucilaginibacter dorajii | reverse complement strand
AAAACAAATTAAACAATAAATAGATATTTGAATTTACAGCAATAAAACATTAGTAATAAAAAAGAGGCTGATCATGATTTATGATACAGCCTCATCTTGTCTGTTTCTTTTCTTTCTACAAATAGGTAGCCGCTATGCGGCATTCTTTCATCTTATTAAATATTCAATGCCGCATGGCGGCTACCTATTTGTAGAACAAGTAATTTATGCTTTTTTGCTCCATAGGAGCTACCTTTTGCTATGCAAATCTTTAAAAGCGATTTCCCTGGTTGCCCTATGACGAAATCGTCACATATTAAAACTTATAAGTATTTTCGCGGTACATAGCGATGGAACTGGTTAAGCTGATAAAACAATATAATGATCTGGCAATAGCAGATGTGATTGACCATAACAGGTTCAATCTGATTGCTATTGACCACCATTCAACCCGGATAGAAGGATCGACATTGACCGAGGTGGAAGCCCAGGTTTTAATTAATGAGGGCTTAACTCCTAAAGGTAAACCTTTGCATGAGAGTTTGATGGTAACCGATCATCACGCAGCTTTGTTGTTTACCATTGAAAGTGCAAACCAAAAAAAGCCGCTAACTATTGGTCTTTTACAGGAAATTAATTCGCTGATAATGAAAAGTACAGGCAAGGTTTACAATACCATTCTCGGCACTGTAGATGCGCGTACAGGAGCATTTCGAAAAGGCAATGTAACAGCGGGCATTTCATACTTTCCAAATTTCGACAAGGTTGAAAGGTTGACAACCGGTCTGGTAAAAAAACTCAACGATGCTATGGCAACGCCATTATCAATAACAGAGCAACTTAATCTTTCATTTGACGCGCATTTTAATTTGGTAAGTATCCACCCATATTATGATGGAAATGGCCGAACATCAAGACTTTTGATGAATTATATCCAGGCCTATTACCATTTACCTTTAGCTATAGTTCAAAGTGAAAACAAAGCTTCTTATATTCAGGCGTTAATTGACACCCGCGAACAAGAAAATATCGAAATATTTCGTGAATTTATGGCAGGCGAATATTCGTTTTTACTTACCCGTGAAATTGAAAAATTCACCGAAATGCAAAGGCCACCCAAAGGTGGCGGATTTAGCTTTCTGTTTTGATTGCTTAAGCAGAAAAAATTTAAAAGGCACCCCGATACCTTTCTGTCTTAATTCTTGATTCTAATCTCTTGCCTCTTTTTCCTCCGTTTGTCAAAGCTTTACAACCATTGGTCAAACTATTTTTATCAGTTGGTTTTCAGTTGCTTTTTTTGATAAAAAGAACAAATTATGGAAACCACACAACGACAAACCTACCTCGATTGGCTCAGGATCATATCCATCATCGGTGTATTATTTTTTCATTCGGCCATGCCTTTTGTGGCCGAAGATGGCTGGCATATCAAAAATGCCCAAACCAGTAACCTGATGATGGAATCCAATCATTTTTTGCACCTTTTTCGCATGCCGCTGCTCTTTTTTATTTCTGGTACCGTGAGTTACTACATGATGCAGCGGCGATCTACTTTAAACTTCATCGGCTTACGTTTCCGCAGGCTTTTTATACCACTTTTGGTTGGCATGTTTATCATTGTTCCGCCTCAGATTTACATGGAAAGGCTTGCGCATGGTTATCACGGCAGCTATTGGCATTTTTACGCGAGTGTATTTAACTTTATACCTTATCCTAAAGGAAGTTTTAGCTGGCACCACCTTTGGTTTATTGCCTATTTGTTTATTTATGACCTCATATTCGCGCCCGTGTTTGCCTGGATGGTATCGCCCCAAAGCGACGGTTTTAAACAAAGCCTGGCTATTTTGGCAAAGGGAAAATCGGTTTATGTGTTAATGCTACCCGGAATTTTATGGTTTACTTTTACCAGCTGGGATTTGCCCGAAACAAACGATCTGATTCATGATGGCAGCTATTTTATATACTGGCTACTATTTGTATTGGCGGGTTTTATCTGTATCCTTCAACCCAAACTAATGGATAGCCTGGAGCGGAACCGTCGTTTTGCGTTAGCCATTGGTTTTTTAAGTTTGATAACCTGGGAAGTGATGCGCTGGAATGGAATTGAACCAGAACATGCAGGCTGGCCATTTCAAAATATTATGTTTAGCTATGCTTTTACAGCCCTTCGGCCAATAATTGCCTGGGGATGGGTGCTTGCTTTGGTAGGCTATGGTAAACGTTACCTTAACCGCCCTCATAAAAGCCTTAACTATCTTAACCAGGCTGTGTATCCCTTTTATATCCTGCATCAAACGGTTATTGTTTTGATAGCGTATTATATAGTACAAACGCAAAATGAAAGCATTCTTTCAAAGTATATTTATACGGTGGGTATCACTTTTTTTGTAACTGTTTTAACGTATCATTTATTCATCCGCCCATATGCTGTAAGCCGGTTCTTATTCGGAATGAAACCTTTGGGGAAGAGTCAAGAACCAAGAGTCAAGAATCAAGAAGATGTTGTTGAACTGGAAAAGCTTGACAGCCGGGAACCATTTACTACATCCGCCGTATGAAATTGAGTTGCCAGGTAAGCAAATTTGCATAGTAAAAACAATTATTATACCTTAAACAAGATCAAATTACAGCCTTAGTCTTAACTCTTGATTCTTAACTCTTTTCCCATGAAGTTTTTTAGGAGATATATTTTCCCTGCTTTGTACGGCCTGCTGGTATATTTTACCGTAAGGCTGCTGCATGATACTGAACATGATGAAATGTTTTGGAAAAGAGACTGGGGTTTAAATATCCTTGAAATGAGCTGTAGTGTATTGGTTGGCTATGCAGGCATATATATATTTGAGTGGCTCTTTCGGTTTTATGACAGGCGCTGGCCACTGCGATTTAATTATCGGGGAGTAGTAAGAGAATTAATTATACTGGTGTTTGCTAATCTAATTTTGGTAAACCTGATATTTACTCCTATGGCAGCATTGACTGACGATGGCCTCTCCTGGGGGGATCTTGCAGACCTCACCATGATACCAACCTTATATGCCATCATTTATTACGGCATAGCACGCAGCAGCACCTGGTTAAAAGCTTATGTTGTTAATAAAATTCAGTTAGAAAAACTAACTAACGATCAGCTGGAAACCGAACTGAAATTTTTAAAAGCCCAGTATCATCCTCACCTTTTGTTCAATGCTTTAAATACTATTTATTTCCAGATGGATGAAGATGTGCCCGGCGCAAAAAAGAGTACCGAGCTGCTATCAAACTTGTTGCGTTATCAGTTGTATGATCAGCAGCTTTTGGTGACTGTAACACAAGAGTTGGAATACCTTGAAAATTACATCGAACTGCAGAAAATACGGGTAAGTGATAAAATGGAATTGCAGGTAAGCTTTGACGAGCAGTTAACAGATCAGCAGGTTTATCCTTTGCTGATGCTGCCGCTGGTTGAAAATGCTTTTAAATATGTTGGGGGGAAGTATCAATTAAATATCAGCGCTAAGCTTATTGATAGCCAAGTGGTATTTACAGTAAGTAATAACGTACCCGATCTGTTAAAATCATCTACAGAGTTTAGCGGCATAGGGCTTGAAAATCTAAGACGAAGGCTACATTTGCTTTATCCCGATAAACACCAATTAAATGCCGGCTTACAGGGTGATTGTTATATAGCCGAACTAAAAATAAAACTTTAAACATGAAGCCCATCACTTGTATTATTACCGATGATGAGCCTTTTGCCCGAAAAGGATTGGAAGGTTACGTTGCCAAAACCAATTTTTTAGACTTGAAGGCGCAATGCGAAGATGCCATGGAACTGGGTGCTATGCTCATGCAGCAGCCTGTCGATTTGCTTTTTCTGGATATTCAGATGCCGCATTTAAGCGGGGTTGATTTTATCAAATCGTTACCAAAACCGCCAAAAGTGATCTTTACAACTGCCTTTAAAGAGTATGCTACTGATGGCTTCGACCTGGATGTGCTTGATTACCTGCTTAAGCCGATCTCTTTTGAACGGTTTATGAAGGCCGCTTTTAAAGCTAAAGATTATTTCGACCTGAGGAATGCCCAAACAGAAGCCACTTACCTGTTTGTAAAAAGCGAGGGCAAGCTTGAAAAGATCTTGTTTGAGGACGTACTTTATATTAAGGGGATGGAAAACTATCTTGAAATTTATACTAAAAACAAAAAGGTAATTACCCATAGTACCTTAAAAGCCTTTGCCGATAAATTACCCCAACGCAGCTTTTTACAAACGCATAAATCATACATTATAGCAAAGGACAAAATCACATCAATAGAAGGCAACACCTTAAACATAGGCGAACACCAGGTGCCTATAAGCAGGCAACTGCGCGAGCAGGTGATCCATAACCTCATCAATCAAAATAAGCTTTAGTTATTTCAATTGCTTTTTCATCAGCAAATCGTTCTGCAAATCGCTGCCTAACATAAAGGGATGGTTGGCAAATACAGTAAAGCCGTGGTGTTGGTAAAAGCCGATGGCGTTATGGTTATGTTCCCAAACACCAAGCCATATGTAGCTCATGTTTTGGTCGATAGCCGTTTGGGTGGCAAAATTTAAAAGGTATTGGCCAATTTTTTTGCCATGATGCTCTTTTGCAACATAAATACGTTCAACTTCCAAGGCGTCTTTCTCTTGAAATTCGCTTTGTGCTTCCTCAAAATTTAATTTGAGGTAACCTGCAACTTCGCCATCAATCATCGCGAAATAAAATTTAGAACCTGGGTTTTCAATTTCGGCGCGAATGCGCTCAGGGGTAAAAGATTTGGCAGCGTAAGCATCCATATTGGCCGGTTCATTAAGCGGGCCAAAAAAATAAAAGAAAGTATCGCGGCTTATCGTTAGCAGTGTGTCTGCATCGGCCAGCGTTACCTGGTGCAGGGTAATGGTATTATCCGTCATTATTTAATTGAAAATTACGGCGCAATAATACTTAATCAAATTGTTCTTTTAACCTCACTAATCTATCTATCATCAGGTTTAGCTTTTCTTCCTCGTTTTTAAACATCCGGGGTTTCAAATAAAAAGTGGTAAACAAAAACCAGATGATAATTGAACTGTAGGTGCCTATTTTAAACGCCAGGGATGAATTTTCCAGCACCTCAATAAAATACAGCGCAAGCCCGGCGCTGATGAGCAGGATGTAGATATAATAAAACCAGCCTATTACTCGTGAACGTGTTTTTTGATATTCTTTTAAGCTTTCTAAATATTCTGATGGATTAAGGGTAGCATCGTGCTTGCCCAAAATGTGATAATGCCTAACGGTTAATGACAGGTACATGAGCATAGTAACCAATACTATTAAAATGCCCGCCGTGGTAACTGTTGATTTAAACGCCAGAAAAAATGTTACTATGGCCGCAAATATGGTGATAGCCACCATGGCCACTATTGTCCAGTACAACTTATTAGTTATGCCGCGGATTCCCTTCTTTACCTGCTTCAGCACCTCATCCACTGAAAGCTGATCTTGCTTTGGCTGTCCCTGCCAAACCGACATCAAATGATCAAAGTCTTTCATACTGGTTATATAATTCTGTTAACTTTTGTTTAATACGATAAATTTTCACCCTCAAATTCCCTTCCGATATCCCCGAGACGTCTGCTATCTCGGGGTACGGTACTTCATCAAGTACCAATGTTATAATTATTCTTTCTGATTCTTCCAGTTTTGAAATACACTTATATAAAAGAGCCACCTGCTCGTTCTTTTCAGAAAATTCTTCGCGTTTAGTTTCGGCTATTTGGTCGGTAAGCTCATCTTTGGCTTGCCGCTTCTCCGATCGGAGATATGTCAAACAGGTATTTACCGCTATACGGTAAATCCAGGTAGAGATCATTGCCTGGTTGCGGAATTTATCCAGGTTTTGCCATACTTTTAAAAAGGTCTCCTGCAAAAGGTCGTTCGCGGCATCATCATCGCCGGTATAACCATAGCACAGGTGAAATATCTTCTTAGAATTAGCTTCATATATTTGCTTGAACGCTGCTTCTTTGTTGGCCACTGTTAATAGATTTTTATTTTTAGATTACCGGCAGGTAAATATGTTACAACAAGTAATCACTCTTTTTAAACCAGTTCAATTTTTTTTCAGCGTCGGCTATTAACATGTTGTAGCTGTCTGCATAATCATACTGCAGGTCTTCATGCAGTTTTCCAATCAGTCCTTTTACCTTTTCTACCTGCCTTGTCAGTATCAACCGGATAGGTTTGTACGATGTGCGCTTGTCGGCATACTCTAAATAGTTACTGCAAAAGTTTAACAGCAACTCTATCTCTGCCGGTTTTGACGCCATAAATTTAGTGTATTTGCCCAGTAACCGTAAAATTTTACGCATGCCTTTAGCCGCGTTATAACTTAGCGAAGGCAGCTGGCTAAACATAAAACCGGCCTCGGCTTTTACTTTTTCAATAAAGGCGGCCTCATCATGAGCTTCAAACAACAGGTAGGCCAACAGCTCTTTATTCTCCTTTTTATAACGGGCCAAACGCAGCAGCAACTCCGCTATCTGCTCATTAGGCAGGTGCTGAATTTCTTTTTTGATATGCTGCAATCCGTAGGTAGTTACCGTCATTTTGTTATTAAATCGAGCCAAAATACGGAAAAAATAGAATCAAGAGTTAAGAGTCAGGAATCAGGAAGGAAAATAAAACCGGGTTTGCAACGCTGGTAGTGTCCTTAATATCGATATGCTGCCTTTTGTCTTAACTCTTGATTCTTAATTCTTGACTCTCTTTCGTACTTTTACGGCTTCAATAAAATCGATGCAGACAAAAAACAGACTGACGCTGTATATTTTTATCGCCCTTGTTTTGGGTGTGATATTGGGTAATATTTACAATACCAATGTAATTAAAAGCATTAATATCAATATCAGCACTGCCGAAGCCGGCATTAAAACCATTGATAAAAGTTTGGCTGCATCGGCAGATACCACAACTGCCGTTTATAAAACCCTTAAAACGCAAAGGGCAAGCCTGGTAAAGGCACAGCAGGATAATAATACCCTGCGCGAGGATAAGCTGGAGTTTTTCAATATTTTAAGTAAGATATTCCTTAACCTTATTAAAATGGTTGTCGCGCCATTGGTATTTACCACCCTGGTTGTTGGCGTGGCCAAAGTAGGGGATATCAAAGCGGTAGGGCGTATTGGAGGTAAAACCATGTTGTGGTTCATTAGCGCTACGTTGGTTTCCTTATTATTGGGGATGCTGCTGGTTAACTTGTTTGAACCTGGCAAAACCATGCATTTGCCATTGCCCGATAGTCATTTGAGTACCGGGATCAAAAAGTCGGCGTTGTCATTTAGCGAGTTTATCGGGCACGTTTTCCCTACGAGTTTTATTAAATCAATGGCTGATAACGAAATCTTGCAGATTGTGGTGTTTGCCATGTTCTTTGGCATTGCTACAGCGGCTATTGGTGAACAGGGCAAAATTGTAATCAAAGCGATGGATGCCATAGCGCATGTGATCATGAAAATTACCGGCTATGTAATGAAACTGGCCCCCGTAGCTGTATTTGGTGCCATAACCGCCGTAATAGCCAAGCAAGGACTGGGGGTACTTTCAACCTATGGTATTTTTATAGGCGAGTTTTATTTTTCGCTGGTACTGCTGTGGCTCATTATTATACTGGCCGGATTCATCGTACTGCGCAAGCCGGTATTCAAACTCATCAACAGTATTAAAGATGCTATGCTAATTGCATTTAGCACTTCAACAAGTGAGGCCGCGTACCCCAAAGTTTTGGTTGAGCTGGAGCGCTTTGGCTGTAGCAATAAGATTGTAAGCTTTGTATTGCCATTGGGCTATTCGTTTAACCTGGATGGCTCTATGATGTATATGACCTTTGCCTCGTTGTTCCTGGCGCAATCTTATGATATTCATTTATCCTTTGGGCACCAGTTATCAATGCTGTTGGTATTAATGCTTACCAGCAAAGGTGTAGCGGGCGTACCAAGGGCTTCGTTAGTAGTTATTGCAGGTACATTATCCATGTTCAATATCCCGGAAGCAGGGTTGTTTCTGTTGATAGGAATTGATCCGATATTGGATATGGGACGGTCGGCAACTAACGTGCTTGGTAATGCTATGGCAACGGCTGTGGTAAGCAAATGGGAAGGGGAGCTTAACAATTAGTGAGTTGGTGAATTAGTGAGTTAGTGATTTTTATCGAATCTCAACTTGTTAAATAGGTAACTCTAATACCATAAAATAATGGCAAATAATGCGACGGTAGATTTTGCGGAGGCTTTTAGGAAAAGAACAAAAAAGTTTGTTGTAGACAATATCAAGTTTTTTAAAACCTTACCTAAAACAGAGGAGGCAAAGATAATTGGCAGGCAATTATTACGGTCATCTTCATCAGTTGGTGCCAATTACAGAGCCGCATGTAGGGCAAGATCGCAAGCTGAGTTTCATGCGAAACTATCTATTGTAGTTGAAGAAGCCGACGAATCTGTTTTCTGGATGGAAGTGCTAATCGAAGCAGAAATCGTTAAACCATCAGAAATAGAATCTTTAATAGACGAGGCCAACCAAATATTAAGAATCGTTTCGGCCTCTCGTAAAACTGTAACGGTTAACAAAACTAAGGCATAACCACTAATTCAAAACTCTTTTTCTAACAATCACTAACTCACTAATTCACTAACTCGCTAATTTCTTTATAACTCAATAATTCAATAATTAACATATGTCTTCAAATTCAAAAAAAATATTCCTTTTCCTGGTCGTTGTGGTGCCATTTATAGTGTACTGCGTTTATTATTATAGTATGATGATCAAGAACGCGCCTTACCGGTATTCTGATTTTCAGTCGCTTTCTATTGAGTACGGTATTAAAGATAGCCTGATCAATAAGTACGATTCTAAAACCGGTGATTACCAGTACCTAAACAAAAGAGACTCTTTGGTGAAAATCCATTTAAGGTTAACCAGCGACGACTTGTTATACCTGCACCATAAAGCTGCCGACCTGGGTTTCTGGGATTTTCCTGCGGATGAAACAGGCGATACTGCCAGCAAAGAAAAGCCTGTACGTTACATCATTGAGTTTAAATACAAAAAGAAAAGTAAACGCGTGGTTTTTGACTCAAACTATGGCGGTGACCCGAAACTGGTTGATGCCAACAAACAATTGATCAAGGAAATAGACCAGAGTTTAACTACAGCCGAAAACAGGCTGAAAAAATAATAGGGTATGGGGTTGTTTATTAAATAACCAATCCCTATATTTGCACCTCGAATTTTAAAACAATAATTAACAAACATGTACGCAATAGTAAGTATAGCCGGACAGCAATTTAAGGTTGCAAAAGACCAGCAGATCTTTGTACACAGGTTACAAGGTGAAGAAGGCGCTAGTATTGAATTTGACAGTGTATTGTTAGCAGAAAATGAAGGTTCATTCAAATTAGGTTCTGATTTGAGTGGTGCTAAAGTTTCAGCTAAGATCTTGTCTCATTTAAAAGGTGATAAAGTAATCGTTTTCAAAAAGAAACGTAGAAAAGGTTACAAAAAGAAAAACGGTCACCGTCAACAATTTACCAAGATCGAGATCACTGGTATCACATTATAATTTAAAGTTTTAAACCGAGCCGATTTATCAGCTCATAAAAGATATAAACAATGGCACACAAAAAAGGGGCCGGTAGTTCCAGAAACGGCCGCGAGTCGCATAGCAAACGTTTAGGTATCAAAATTTTCGGTGGTCAGCCAGCAATCGCGGGTAACATCATCGTTCGTCAACGTGGTACTAAACACAACCCAGGCGTTAACGTAGGTATCGGTAAAGATCATACCTTATTTGCATTAGCTGATGGTCACGTAGTTTTCCGCAAAAAAGCTGATAACCGTTCTTATGTTTCTGTAGTTCCTGTTGCAACAGAAACTGCCGAAGTTGCAGCACCAGCTCCAAAAGCGGTAGCAGCACCTGCACCGGTTGCAGCAGAAGTTACTGAAGAAGCTCCAAAAGCAAAGAAAGCAGCAGCACCTAAAGCTAAAAAAGCAGCAGATACTGACGAAGCAGCAGCTGAGTAATTAGCAAAAACTTTTAGATATTAAAAATCCCTGGTCGCATTGATCAGGGATTTTTTAGTTTAAGAAGGTTTTTGGATGCTATTTAAAGGTGCCGGATTAACCGTTAGTAATCAATATTTGTAGACTCCTCCATGTCATTGCGAGGTACGAAGCAATCTCATACTTTACACGGCGGATTTGCAAGTCCGCGATTGCTTTGTACCTCGCAATGACATGGCTTTATATTGTGATTCCAACTTTAGAATTTCGCGAAATTTACGCCTTGCCAGCGTAGGACGTATTGCGGATAAATAACTTTCAACTTTATAGAGCCTATTTTAGAGTAGGTCTGTAAAGTGGATAATTGCTTCCTATCTCGCAATTGCATAACATTATCTCTTTTTTTTCGGAGAGTACTTGATAGTTGCCTTTAGCGCCCTTCATTTACTCAATAATCAGCTTTTTCAAATAAAAAGTATCCGGGTCAACAACCGGCATTGTAGTGCTCTTTATCCTGATGCCTTTTTTATCAAGCGTATAGCGTTTGGTAACGCCATCAGCAGTGATGTCAACAGGTAATGGCATATCTATATTTTGCAACTGCACCAGGTACATATCACGGGGCAGGGCCTTCACATGCACCTCAAGTTTATTGATGGAGTAGATATAAAGATCAAACAATGGTTTAAGATCGATGCCTGCAGCCTTGCTGAAATACTCCTGTACATCGGCAGTGGTAACCAGGTTGCTGTATGTGTATTTAGGATCGGTTACAAAGCCTTTTATAGTTGGGAAGAAAACGCTATCACCCATAATATACCTGAGTGTGTGCATAAAGAATGCGCCTTTGCCGTAGATATCGCTATTATAAGCTGCTTCCTCATCAATATCCTTACCAACCACCAAAGGAATCTTGTTACCAAATGAAAGCGAGGCTTGCGCGAAATGTTTATTGTAAGCTTTTTCACCCTCCAGGTCGCGGATTGGCATGGCATCACCGAAGGTACAGATGCCCTCGTGAATCCAGTAATCGGCCCAGTCTTTAGCGGTTACTTTGTTGCCCCACCATTCGTGCCCAAACTCATGGTGCATCAGCCAGTCAAAGTCCTGACCTGCCAGTTTAGTGTACCTGAATTTATTACCGTAGGCATTCATGGTTTGGTGCTCCATACCTAAGTGTGGCGTTTCGGCTATACCTATCTTTTCTTTGGCCCATGGATATTCGCCAAAATATTTTTCCTGGATGTGGATGGTGCGCTCAAAAATATCCAAATGATGGTTGGCCTTTGAAGCGTCTTCTTTTAATACATAAAACTGAATAGGAACGATATGTCTATCAACAGTTTTGTATTGCCTGTTCACGACGGTATAGTCGCCGGCATTAAACAGGATGCTGTAATTGTTGATGCTGTAGTTTGTTTTCCAATGATAGGTTGCGGTGTTGTTTTGTTTGGTAACCTTTTGCAACAAACCCGGACCGCAAACCACCAATTCTTTAGGCACAGTGATGATCATATCGACACCTTCATTGGGCTCATCAGAAGGATGGTCCTTACAAGGGAAATATAGTTTACCACCGGTTCCTTCGGCAGTAATGGCTACCCAGGCATGGCCGGTTGAATCCTTGGCCCATATGAAGCCATCATCCCATGGCGGGCGACGGGCCACATGCGGCTTGCCACCGTAAACAACCTTTATGCTTGCCTTACCGGCAGGCAATTCCTTAGCGGTATTAATGGTAATGAGGTTATTTTGATAAGTATAAGCCTCCATTTTGCCGTTTACCAGTACATTGCTGATCTTCAAAGAATCCAGCAGGTCAAAAAGCAAGACTTTTGTAGGCTGCGCCATGATCACATCGATGGTAGTAAAGCCATCAATCGTTTTTTGAACGGGATCAACCGCCAGTGAAATGGTGTAATGCCTTACATCCATAATAGCCTGCTCGGGTTTTAGTTTACCACCCGAGGTTAGCGTTTGGGCATGCAATTGATTGGTTAGAATAATTGCAGCAAGTACTAAGAATTTATTTTTCGTTTAATTTCTGATACATGGAAAGGGATTGACAAGCTGTAGCAAAGTCTTCTTCATCCCTAAATATAATCAATACTCCCTTACCAGCAAATTATCAGCAAACTGACGCAGGTATTGGCGGCGGTCCTCGGGTAGATTAATCTTGTCGAGCGCGTCAAAAGCACGCTCAGCATAGTTTTGCATGGCGCGTTCGGCATATTGCCTGATATCTAATTCGTTGTATATAGCCGTAACGGCTTTAACTTTCCCTGCAGCATCAAATTGCTCAATGCTTAACCAGTTGCCCAGTTCGGTGGCCTGATCGCCTTTAGCAAGCTCAAGCGCCTTGATGAGCAGATACGTTTTTTTGTTGGATAGGATATCGCCGCCAACCTGCTTACCAAATTTTTCCGGGTCGCCGTAAACATCTAAAATGTCATCCTGTAACTGGAAGGCTATGCCCAGGTTAACGCCAAAATTATACAGCAGCTGCGCATCTTCTTCCCCGGCACCGCCAATGATCGAGCCTATTTTAAGCGTGCCGCCCAACAGCACGGCCGTTTTAAGGCGGATCATGTTGATGTATTCATCTATCTCTACATTATTGCGCTGCTCAAAACTCATGTCAATTTGCTGGCCTTCGCATACGCCGATGGCTGTTTCGTTAAAAACATTCATTACGGGGCGCAAAATGGCGTCGTCAACCATCATCATCAGCTTATTGGCCTCTACCATCATCGCGTCGCCGGAGAGGATAGCCACGTTGGCATTCCACTTTTCGTGTACGGTAACTTTACCACGGCGCAGGGGCGCCTTATCCATGATATCATCATGCATCAGCGTAAAATTGTGAAACACTTCAATAGCCAGGGCAGGTTCAATGGCGCTTTCCACATCACCGCCAAATAAATCGCAGGCCATGAGCAGCAGGGCAGGTCGCAGGCGCTTGCCGCCCAGCGCCAGTATATAACTTATAGGTTCGTAAAGATCAGCAGGGTATTCAGGAAAGGTAAGTGTATCTACGGCCCTGCTCACCAGGCCATGTAGTTCTGTAAGTTGTTTCATGTATTGGTTAATAGTTGATTGGGTTAGATTAAGTTGATTGAGTTGGATTAAGTTGATTAGGTTAAATGAGTTGATCACATGTTTTTACAAACTCAATCAACTTAATCTAACCTAATCAACCATTCACTTAATCAACAACCCTCAATCCTGTACTAAGGAAAAATCTATCTGTTTTTTGGTCAAATCAACATTTTTAACCCTGATCCTTACTTCATCGCCCAACTGGTAAATTTTCTTTTTACGCTGCCCGATGATGCAATAGTTTTTCTCGTCCAAAGTATAAAAATCGTCAGATATATCGCGTAGGCGGATCATGCCCTCGCATTTATTTTCGATGATCTCCACATACATACCCCACTCTGTAACGCCCGAAATAATGCCGGTAAACATATTGCCAACCTGATCTTTGAGGTATTCGGCCTGTTTGTATTTAACAGACGCACGTTCGGCATCGGCAGCCTTTTTCTCCATTTGCGAACTGTGGCTGCACAGCTTTTCATAATGATCGGCATTGGCCGATTGACCGCCATTTAAATAGTGAAACAACAACCGGTGAACCATCACGTCCGGGTACCGGCGAATGGGCGAGGTAAAGTGCGTATAATGATCAAAAGCCAAACCGTAATGGCTGCTGGTTTTGGTGGTATAAATAGCTTTAGCCATTGATCGGATTGCCAAATGCGTAAGCACGTTTTGCTCCTTTTTGCCCTCCACATCTTCCATTAAAAAGTTGAGGGATTTGGCTGTTTCCTTGTCAGATTTGGTATTGATCTTATAACCAAACCTTGCAGCAAACTGTGCAAAGTTGGCTAATGCGTCGGGCTTAGGTGAATCATGCGCGCGGTAAACAAAGGTGTATTTATGTTTGCCTTTGCCCATTTTGCTTACATGCTCGGCTACCTTACGGTTGGCCAGCAGCATAAAGTCTTCAATGAGTTTATGGGCATCTTTACGTTCCTTTACATATACGCCTATAGGTTTGCCGGTTTCATCCAGTTTAAATTTAACTTCGGTGGTTTCAAAGCTGATAGCGCCGTTTTTGAATTTACGGTCGCGCAGTTTATAAGCCAGGGCATTTAGCTTCAGGATCTCGTCTTTAAAATCGCCTTCCTGGTTTTCAATTACTTCCTGTACTTCCTCGTAGGTAAATCGCCTGTCCGAGTAAATGATGGTTTTTCCATACCATTCGGTTTGGATAAATGCATTTTCATCCAGCTCAAAAACTGCCGAGAAACATAGTTTCTCTTCCTTGGGGCGCAGCGAGCACAGGCCGTTTGATAAACGCTCGGGCAGCATCGGGATTACCCTATCTACCAGGTAAACAGAGGTGGCACGGTCAAGCGCTTCCTTATCTAAAGCCGAATCTGGAATGATATAGTGCGATACATCGGCAATGTGCACACCAACTTCGTAATTGCCATTCTCCAATACTTTGAAGGATAGGGCATCATCAAAATCTTTGGCATCAAAAGGGTCGATAGTAAAAGTGGTGATATCCCTGAAATCCCGTCGGCGGGCAATCTCCTCTTGGCTGATCACATCAGAAATTTCTCCAGATTCGTGTTCAACCTCGGCGGGGAATGATAGCGGAAATCCGTATTCGGCCAGGATAGCGTTCATTTCGGTATCATTCTCGCCTTGTGCGCCAAGAATGTGCTTGATTCTACCGATGGGGTTTTTGGCGTCAACCGGCCAATCGGTGATCTCGGCTACCGCTTTAATTCCATTTTTAGCCCCGTTAAGCTCGCTCATGGGGATAAAAATGTCGTGCATCATTTTACGATCATCGGGGATGAAAAACGCGAAGCGCTCAGAAAGTTTAACAATACCGGTAAACTCCATTTTGGCACGTTGAAGGATTTCGATGATCTCGCCTTCTTTACGTTTGCCTTTGCTTTTGGCGTATACATAAACCTTTACACGGTCGCCGTTGAGGGCGTTACGGAGTTTGCGTGGCGCTACAAAAATATCTGTTTCAAGCTCGTCGTCGGTAATAATAAATGCCGAACCATCATTTGTAAGATCAACCTTGCCTTCAACAAAGGTTTTAAGTTCAAGCAGCTGGAATTTGCCCGGTGAAACTTCTTTTAATACAGATTTAAAAGCCTCATCCTTTAAAATATCAAATATGATTTCGCGCGATTCGGGATCGCGAACGTTTAATTTAGCAGAAACTTGTTTGTAATTGAGTGGCGTATTGCCGTTTTGTTCAAATATATCAAGCACCATTTGGGTGAGTACCTGTACTATAGATGAGTTATTTTTCTTTTTTTTAGACATACAAAAGTATTTGCGCTAAGATACGGAAATATAGCGTTTGGAAATAAGGGGCTGTTTCAATAGAAGGGAAATCGCTTTTAATATTTAACTTTATTTTCTCACAAGCTAAGAGTTGAGTAAACACGAATTTAACTGCCCGCAAGATAGATTATAACTAATTTCACGAATTTTTTCAATCACATTTTAATTTGTGCTACAGGGCAAACGCTTCTAACCAGGGTTAACATAACTTAACATATTTCGGAAATTTATTTTATAATTACATATCAATCAATGTGTTATATTTTGGCAAGGTTGACACTAAACTGACGTATGGCGCAATGTCAGCGGACATTCGTGTCTAACTCAAAAAAAGCGTCTTAAGATAACACGAATTCATTACTTGTGGGTAACAGCGATTTCCCTGGTTTTAACAGGTTCAATTGCGATGCTGGTTGATAAATTAGCATGTGTTAGGTTGAACTCCTCTGGAGTTCTAAAATTGGGGTTTTGATTGTCTACAAAGCATTCACCCCTCTGGGGTGTTATCGTTTCCGCAAACTCGATTTTAAATTTCGCGCACTCGATTGGCTGTTCCAGAGGAACAAAAGCTTTGTAGGAATAATAAAATGAGAAGAATTATGCTCCAGCGGAGCATAACCCCGCCAACTTATTTACCCCTGCGGTATCGAAGCAATCAATTTCTTAGTATATTCTTCCTTCGGATTATAATAAATATCATCGGGATACCCGGTTTCAATGATCTCGCCTTTGTTCATCACCATCATCCTGTCCGAGATGTGTTTGATCACCGCCAGGTCATGCGAGATGAAAATATAGGTGAGCTTAAACTCCTGCTGTAATTCGCGGATAAGGTTTAGCACCTGTGCCTGTACAGATACGTCAAGGGCCGATACCGATTCATCACAAATGATAAATTTAGGCTGTAGTGCCAATGCCCTCGCTATTACAATACGCTGCCTTTGTCCGCCCGAAAACTCATGCGGGTAACGGTTAAAATGCTCGGGCAGCAGGTTTACACGCTCCAACAGATCCAGTACGTGTTTTTTGCGTTTGGTATTGTTGGCGTAAAACTGGTGCACCTGCAAAGGCTCCATTAATGATTGACCGACCGTAAGCCTTGGGTTTAATGATGAGTAAGGGTCCTGGAAAATGATCTGGATATTTCGGCGAATCTCGCGCAGGTCGTTCTTTTTCAGGCTCCGTAAATCGGTGTTTTCAAAGCTGATATTGCCGGCTGTAGGTTCTATCAGCCTTAAAATGCTTCGCCCCAGGGTGGTTTTGCCACAGCCCGATTCGCCTACCAGACCAAGGGTCTCGCCTGGGTAAACGTCAAAGCTTACATTGTTTACAGCTTTAACCACTTTGTTTGATTGCCCAAACAACCCGTTTTTTACCGGGAACCAGGTAGATAGCTGATCAATTTTTAATAATGGCGATTGCTTGTACAAGGCCGCTTTTCTATCTTCAATTTCCTGCGCGGGGTAGTTATATTTTGCCCTGATGCTCTCGATGGTAGCAGATAGTTTGTCTGCTGAGCTATCTCCTCCATCAAAAAAATCAGCCACAATAGGCAGTTTCTTTAAATGTAAACCTGGTGATGGCCTACAGGCTAATAGTCCTTTGGTATAGGGGTGTTGGGGATTGCTAAACAGGTCAGTGACGCTGGCTTCTTCCACAATTTCGCCTTTGTACATCACCATCACGCGGTCGGCAATTTCTTTGATTACGCCCAGGTCGTGCGAAATAAATATCAGGCTCATATCTCTTATCGCTTTCAAATTAAGCAATAACTCGATGATTGTTTTTTGTACGGTAACATCAAGCGCAGTGGTAGGCTCATCAGCAATCAGGATTTCGGGATTACAGGAAAGAGCCATGGCTATCATCACCCTTTGCTTTTGCCCGCCCGAAATTTGGTGTGGGTAGCTATCAAAAATAGCTTCGGGGCGGGGGAGTTGCACTTCCTTAAAAAGCTCGATAGTTTTGGTTTTTGCTTCCGCTTTAGAAACACCAAGGTGCAGCCTGATAGCTTCAGTAAGCTGAAAACCGCAGGTAAGCACCGGGTTAAGCGAGGTCATCGGTTCCTGGAAGATCATCGCCATACGGTTACCACGGATGTGGCGCATCTCGGCTTCAGGCAGTTTGCAAAGGCTTATATCGTTTAGTAATACTTCGCCTTCAAGCACCGTTTGCTCTGCATTCAACAAACGCATCAATGCCAGGGAGGTAACCGATTTGCCCGAGCCGGATTCGCCGACTATGCCTATCGTTTCGCCTTTTTTTAAATTGAAGGAGATGCCCTTTACTGCTTCAAATAAGCCTTCAGCGGTTTTAAAACTAACCTTAAGATCTTTTACTTTCAGCATTATGGGGCAACTATGGTTATCATCTCGTCCTTAATCAAATCTTCGCCACGATAACGTCTTATAAGTTGCGCAGTAGCTACCACATCTTTTTGGCAGTAGGTACAAATCCTGTCAAGCTGCTGCTCGTTCCAGTAAACATGGCCAACCATACTGCCATCAATGTCATCTTTTGGGGTAGGGATATCAAAAATAGCCGTAAGCAGGTTTAAAGAGGTGTAGTTTTTATAGTCGCCAAATTTCCAAAGCTCCATGGTATCCAGGTGGATGATCTCCCATGGTTTTTTGCCCGCCAATTGTAACTGTGGTGGAAAAGGCAAACCGTTGACCAATAACCTGCGGCATATATACGGAAAATCAAACTCCTTGCCGTTATGGGCAACCATAACCAGGTTAGCAGACAGGCTAAACAATAAAGCCGAAAATTTGGTAAGCAATTCTTTTTCATCATGCCCTGCAAATGATTTTATCCGCAAACCAATTGCATCCTTAGTGCCGGTAAAAATACCGGCCGAAATACAAACTATTTTACCAAACTCGGCCCAGATGCCTGCACGTTCATAATAGTTTTCGGCCGTTTCGTCTTTACGTTGATATTGGGTTTTTAAATCCCATAGCTTTTGCAGGTGAGGTGGTACCTCATCATGTGTACTGTACTGCGGCACAGTTTCAATATCAATTACCAGCAAATTATGCAGATCATACTGCTCAAGCATGTGACGTTAAATTTTACCGGGGCAATATAATGATTGTTTTAAATTATGATAAGGTTTAGGCCGGTGTTTTAGGTTATGCGGATGTAAATTTTACCTGTTTTTAGGTTTGTTTAATTGAAAACCTATGCCTAACTGTATGGAGCCGGGATTTGATTTATAGCTGCCAAAGTCCGAATTGACTTTATACCCGCTAATACTTTTCAAATAAGTGGCCTCAAAGCTGAATCGGTTATATTGCAGAGCTACACCAACTGATAAACTGAAATTGATAGCCGGGGTATAACGCGTGTTTTTTAACTGGTTGGTCACGGATGTATAATAGGAAGTATCTTTTTTTATAGCTAAGGGTGTAAGGCTTGTAGTGCCGGCCAATTGCTTAACGGGGATATTGATAACAGGGCCGCCTTTTATGCTCAGGTAATTGTTAACCCTATACACCAGGTGAATAGGTACACTTACAAAATACGCTTTACGGCTATCGGTTACTTTGATTGCCTTGCCTGAATCTACCGCGCCACTATCTGCCTTGGCTCCGTTTGCATGCGAATAGGAGCCGCTGATGTTTTGCGGATTTAAAGCCCTTGCCTGTACATTTATTGCCCATTTATCATTAATGTGATAAGTACCATATAAACCAAAGTTTAGATCGACCGGGAGACTGCCATAAAAGTTACTGTTTTGTTTTTTAGGTGTAAAACTGCCCGAACTATTAGTACCTGCCAGCAAGCCCCAGTCCATGTTAATTGGCGATGCCGATCTGGGTTTCGCGGTTTTTTCCTTCTTCCCGTTTTTATCTTTTTGAGTAGTTTTTACTGTTTCCGTAGGTGCTTTTCTGATCTTACTCACAATAGCATTTATCGCCGCCGAACTTTGTTTTGCCGGATAGTTGTTTTGATTAGCATTAAAGGAAGGCAGTAGTCTATTGCTTAGGGCGGGCTGTGTGAAGTAATTATTTACGTCTGCCTGCACACTATCAAGATTCGGGATCAAATGCTGCGATGTCTGAAAATTTGCAGCTAATACAAGTGGTTGATATCCTTTATTTTGCTTGCTCCCATTTTGATAACCTAAAGCGCCCCCTGCGCTGTATAAGCCATTGTTATTAAGACTAAAAATATTGCTGCCGTTGGTTGCGGATTTGTTTGTAGTAACCTGGTTTATATAATTATTATGATTTCCCGCATTAGAACGATTTATTGCGTTTTGACTTCTACTAACGACAGATGATCCTGCGTTTTTGTTTAAAGGCGATGCGGTTTGACCTGTTCTATTTTCATGTGTACCTGCCCTATTCCCGGCCAAATTTCTGTTAGTTGAGGTGCTATCCGATTTATTCGCAGCTGAACTATTGCTATTTCCCAGTGGTGAATTTACAAGCGATAAACTATCGGGTTTACGGCCTAAACTGTCAATCCTGTTTAACGAATCAACGGTTTTTAAACTATCAGTGATAATATAAGCGGGTTGTTTTTTGTGTTGCTTTTCTTGTTGGTTGTGTTTTATTTTGTGAGAATGGTGAAATATATAAAGACCTGTAAAGAAAATTGCCGATGTTGAAACAAGTAGGATCAATGTTTTAAATGCTTTGATCGTTTTTAAAATCTTTGATGCCTTAAGTGTCTTAGTGCTTTTAGGTGATGTAGGAGCAGATGTAACCGGCATCAATATATCCAATTGGCTTTGCATTTGCATCCAGTCGGTTTGAACACTATCTGTTACCGGCAGCTCATTGCGTTTTTGTTGCCAAAGATTAAGGTAGTTTAACGAATTTTTCATTTTGTTTTTTCACTCCTTTCTTTCGGCTGATTGTTTTGTTCTGCAGTTGGTTCAAGCAGTGATCTTAATTTTCTTTTAGCTTCGGCTAAGTGCCAGCGCGATGTGCCCTCACTTATATTTAATTGTTCGCCTATTTCTTTATGGGTAAAACCATCCAATACAGATAGGTTAAAAACGGTTTGGGTTGCCAGCGGCAAAGTGCGGATGTTTTGCAGGATATCTTCGAACTGCAGTTTTTCTAAAACAGATGGCGTAATAAAATGATCGTCTTCTCTAATCTCGGTGGTGTTATTGGTGTTGAATTTCAATTCTTTTCGGCACAGATCTATTGAGGTGTAGATCATGATCTTTCTTATCCAGCCACCTAACTCGCCTTTGGTGAGATCAAAGTTTTTTAAGGATACAAAAACCTTTAAAAATCCGGCATTAAAGGCTTCTTTAGCCAATTCTTTATCTGGCAAATAGTTATAGCATACGCGGAGCATATCGGCATGAAACAGCTTGTACAAGGTTTCCTGCGCCGTTCGGTCGTTATCAACACATCCTTTTACCAGCTTTTCTGCCTGTTTTTTGGGTAGATCCATTCAAAAAAATCGCACTTATAAGTGCCTGTAAAACGCTCTTCGTACACGGAGCACCAAACGTTGGGTAAAAAGAAAAATATTTTTACTATTTACCAAAGCGGGCATAAGATACACCAACTTAAAGAGAGATCAGTTTTAAAAATGACCGATCTCTCTTATCAGATATTATTTTAATTACCTGTTAATTATTTTAGGTGTTATCAATACCCCGGTTGTATAACTCCAATCAAAAGTAATAGTAGCGCTTGTAACAACAATGTGCCCGGTGTAATCAGTTCCGTTTAAAGTAACTTTAATTGGATAAGTTCCATTTTGCAGACTACCTTTTGTTAAAATAACTCCATTTGAAGTAATTGGATGATCTGTTGTACCCCTGCAAATTTTAGGCTCCTGGATGTTGAGCAGGTTAATGGTGTAATTATTACTGGCATCAACACTGGCGTTAAACCGAAAAATTCCGTTTGAGCAGTAGTTGTTTTTAGTGTGCGCACTAAACGTAATGCCGGCGCTATCGCTTTTAGCGCTTTTATAATAGCCTGCTTGTAAAGTAATTTGGTCGCCGGTGAGTGGGACAAATGTGGTAGTGTCCGAAGGGTTTGACACCGAGTCGGTACTTACTTTAATAACAATGCTGGCGGGCAACAACCCGTTGTGGGTTGCTGTAACCGTATAGCTGCCGGCTTTGGTAAAAGCAATAAGGGCGGCATTCTTTTTGGCGGTTTTGTAGTTAAAGCCCGCCGGTATAACCGACCACGATGTAGTATCGGTACCGGTTGCGCCAACAAAAACCAAAGAATCGCGTTCGTTGATCTTTAGTTCAGTTTTGCTGGCTACAATTTTTCCATTGTTGGCCGGATCGGCAATTTTACTGCATCCCGAAATAATGAAGAATGCAGCTAATAAAGCAAGGATAATGTAGGTGAAGTTTTTCATTTTTAAATTGATTAATGTTCTTTATTGCATCATCGTATCAATCAAAAAAAACGTTGGGTAAAAACCTATATATTATTTCGAAGAAATAAGCCTCACACCTCACACCTCACACCTCACACCTCACACCTCACACCTCACACCTCACACCTCACACCTCACACCTCACACCTCACACCTCACTTACTCAATATTTCAAAGCCAATATTTACCGTATTACCATTACCATCTACCAAAGTAAGTATATGTTTACCCGGCGGCGGGTTTAAAGCCATTTGGTGAAAATCTTTGGTTTCGCCCACGTACTGATCGTCCAGGTGCCAGAAGATCTTCATACCGGGTAAACGATGGGCGGCGTTGCAAATCATCCGGCCACGGGTCCCGTCGGCTTCAAGCGGAACGTATATTTTAGCGCCATCTTTCGGGTAGATCACTTCCATGGTGTTGCCATTTTCGGCTTGGGTGCAACCGTCCCTAAATGGCGGCAATACGTGGTATTGATAATTACGGGCCTTGTAATAATATTCCATAGAAGGAGGCAGCACAAACCATTTTTTGTTGATCATATTATCCGGCGATTCGCAATTGCCGTTAACCTGGTATTTGCCATCGACAGATAGGTGGATAAGCTGGTGATATGGACAAACAGGGGCTTTCAATCCACTTTTAGGCACCATCATATCATCCACATCCTCGCAATACTGCCCGGCACGATACCCGCTTTGGTGACATACTGCTATCCGTACCATTTCGCCGGTAGGCATTTCAAACCAATCGCGTGCTATTGGCAGTAGCCTAAATATTTCGAACAGGGCAGGGGCAGCGGTGTTGATGCCTGTTAATCCCGGCCTGCCTTCGCCATCGGTGTTGCCCACCCAAACACCAACTACGTATCTTGGGGTAATGCCAATGGCCCAGCCGTCCCTAAAGCCAAAACTGGTGCCTGTTTTCCAGGCCACCCGTTGGGTGGAGCTGAATTGCTGCCACAACATTTCTTCGCCGGGGCGCATTACTTCCTCCATCGCCTGGAAAGTGTAATAGATAGAAGCTGCATCCAATAGGCCCGATTTTTCCAGTTCGGGTTTTATAACGGGTTGTCTGCTGTAAACCGGGCTATGAAAGTCTAACGGGTTGTATAATCCCTTGTTAGTGGTATAATGATTCAGTACCCGGGCCATATCAGCGTAAGCGCCGCTCAATTCCCATAAAGTATTTTCGCCGCCGCCTAATATTAACGAGAGGCCATAATGGTCTGCCGGTTTAGTCAAGGTGGTGATGCCTGCTTTATGTAAAAAATCATAAAAACGTTCGTACTTAAATTGCTGCAGCATTTTTACGGCCGGCACATTAAGGGAGCGCGATAACGCCCTTGAGGCGGGCACAGCGCCGTCGTACCCTAAATCAAAATTCTCGGGATGATAGCCAGCTATCAGGGTAGGTACATCGGGCAGTAAACTGTTGGGTAATATCAGGCCACTGTGCAGCATAGATGCATATAGCAAAGGCTTTAACGTACTGCCGGGACTGCGTGGCGCATCAATAACATCCACATCACTCTCCATCTGCGGATCTTCGTGGTGAGTGATGTTGCCGGCATAGGCCAGGGTTTGGCCGGTTTCCACATCCAATACAATGGCGGCAATGTTATTGATATCATTGGCTTTTAAAACCTGGTGATGCTGTTCTAAAATATCATTTACCTGCTGTTGTAGTGCCGCTTTTATGCTGGTTTGGATGCGTGTATCACCAACGGGTTTTGCCTTATAGTCGTTTTTAAAACGTTGTAACAGGTGCGGGGCAAGCGATGGGAGTGGCACAGGCCGCTCGGGCACCGGCTCTAATTTAGCCAGGTTGGCGGTGGTGCTATCAATTATACCTTGCTTATATAACCGGGTGAGCAGCAGGTTCCTTTTTTTTTGGAGAATGAGCCTGTTCCTGCCGGGGTGTACCAGCGATGGCGAGTTTGGCAAAACCGCCATAGCAGCCATTTCGCCCCAGGAAAGTTTGTCCGGACTACGACCAAAATATCGCCATGAAGCAGCATCCAATCCAATCACATTGGTGCCGAAGGGGGCATTGCTGGCGTAAAGCGCTAAAACCTCCTTTTTGCTGTGCGTAAGTTCCAGGCGCAAGGCCATAAATATCTCCAGGAACTTATTCCAGATGTTGCGTTTATGCCGGGTTGCCAGCCTGATCACCTGCATGGTTAAGGTACTGCCGCCGCTGGTTACTTTTTTTGATGTGATGTTTTGTTTAAGCGCCCGCCCAAAAGCCAGCGGATCAAAACCGGGGTGGTGTTCAAAGCGTTTATCTTCAAAAGCGATAATGCATTGCTTGAACTTTTCGGGTACACTATCGTTATAGGGAAAGCGCCACTGCCCATCCTGGGCTATGGATGCGCCTAATAACTGGCCTTCATCATCGTCAATTACGTACGATGTGGGGCTTTTGAAGAGGGGGTTTGGCAAACAAAACGCAAATAGCAGGGTTAAAGCAAACAGGATTACCAGTATAAGTATTACTTTTGGTTTTTTTAAGTAAGTTTTGATTCGCGTTAAAACGGTTTGCATTAATAATATTTTCAATAAAGATATATTAAAGCGCTATATAGCCACAATACCTGGCTATCATATAGTTTGATTAAATACAATAATGGCCATACAAAAACTATCAATTATTATCCCTGCTTATAACGAAGGTAACACCATACACCTGATTTTAGATAAAATTAAATCGGTAGCCCTTACTAATGATATTGAGAGGGAAGTAATTATAGTAAACGATTGTTCAAACGATAATACCGAGTTTGCAATTAACGCTTATCAGCACGCTAATCCCGAACTTGACATCCTGTACTTTAAGCACGAAGTAAATAAAGGTAAAGGCGCGGCCTTACATACAGGAATCTCAAAAGCTACCGGCGAATATCTCATTATCCAGGATGCCGACCTGGAATACGATCCATTTGAATATAATGATTTGCTTAAACCTGTGATCAATGGCTTTGCCGATGTGGTTTACGGATCGAGGTTTATGGGGAGTAATCCACACCGCATCCTGTTCTTTTGGCACACTATTGGTAATCGCTGGCTTACTTTTGCCTCCAACATGTTCAGTAACCTGAACTTAACAGATATGGAAACCTGCTATAAATTGTTTGACACCAAAATGATACAGGGTATTCAACTTACCGAAAAACGTTTTGGTTTTGAACCGGAAGTGACTATCAAGATAGCCCGAATCCCCAAGATCAGGATCTACGAAGTGGGCATTTCTTACTATGGCCGTACTTACGAAGAAGGAAAAAAAATAGGATGGAAGGACGGTGTACGAGCTATTTACTGTATCCTGAAATACGGGTTGTTTAAGAGCAAATAGTCAGCTATAGATCAGCGTTAAAAAAACGCAATTCTTTTGCGTTTTGCCCGGTCACTATAGTTCCAAAACTCCGGTCGTCTAATTTAAAGCTATTTACATTCCAGTTTTTGTCGGTTAACAATAAACTATTATCTGCAAATTGCAGGCCTCCCAAACTTGGTATTTGTTTTAGATTTTCATCAAGTCCCTGGCTGGTAGCTTTGGTTAAGGCTTCTTTTCTGGTCCACAATAAAAAGAAGTTTTCTGGAGAGTGCCCTATAAAAACGGTTTCCGCCGGACTAAAATAATCAGGTAAAATTGAAGGGAAATCAAAAGCAGGATCTATCTTTTCGGTATCCACCCCCACATCGGTATTAGCTATCGCGATCAAAACCCAGTCGTTGGTATGGGATACGTTATATTTCAAATCAGATCCCTCAATGTAGGGTTTTCTGTTTGCGTTGGCTTTAAATGTTATTGCGGGGGCATCCAGGTGTAGGTATTTAGCCAGTATTGTTCGTAAACCGGCGCGGCTTACAATAAATCTTATTCGGTCTTTTTCCTGAATGTAACGATTAGCGCGGGCAACTTCGTCGGGCTGTAATATGGTTGAAAAACGTTCCATATCAGTTAATTGGTTTGCAATATTAATTCGCCATACATCAACGCCTGTGTTTAAATTAAACCCACACTGATTTTCAGCCTGCCATTCAATATCCTCCAAAAAAACGATCTCAACTTCAACCTGACCCATGTTGCGAAGTTAGTATAAGAAATTATTTCCCACAAAGCGGATGGAAGGGGAAGGTGGGTTATTGGGAATAAAATTCGCTAAGTTTAAAGAGAAAACGAATTTCTTAAAACCATGTCATTGCTTCGTGCCTCGCAATGACATATTCAATAAAAAACACCTTTCTAAGCCCCTATTTGTTCGCCGCCTCATCAAGGCAGTTTTGCAGTATACTCGCAAAAATCTTATCGTTTGGCGCTTTAAATATAGTATTGTGGCTGCCCGGGATCTTGTGAACATTTACACCTTTTAAGGCATAGGGTTTCCAGCCCATGTATTCAAAATCATCGAGGTAAAAAGTACGGTCTTCCGCACGGAATACTTCTACCGCTATGTCATATGGCTTTAGCTGATAGTTCTTTTCGGCAAGGATGTTCATTTCATCTATCTTGTTAGAGTAGCCAAAAAAGCCTTCCTGCTTTTCGTCGTTGGCCAGTTTCCACAGAGTTTGGGTTAAACGCCGTTTAACACCGGTAGCGTTTTGGGCAACGGTATGTGCAACGCCTTCTTTAAATGACAGGTTGTAAACCAACTTGCGCATAAAAAATTTGCCACGTTTGTAGTATTGTATCGGCATCGGATCAAAATACGGCGAGCGGTACGCATAAGTATCAAACATAGCCAGCATTTTTACCTCTTTACCTATGGTTTCAAACTGTTTGGCCATTTCAAAAGCGATGATGCCACCAAAAGAATATCCGGCAAGTGCGTACGGACCTGTGGGGTTTTGCGCCATGATCGATGCATTGTAATGCGCGGCTATATCACGCAAATTGCTAAGGGGCTCATCAATGCCATTTAAGCCTTTGGCTTGAAGGCCGTAAACCGGCTGATCATCATCCATATTCATTGCAAGCGCGTTAAATAGTAACACGTTTAGGCCAGCCCCATGTACAATGTAGATAGGCATTTTAGTGCCCTGTGGTTTAATAGGCACCAGGGAATCCCAAACGATTGATTTGCCGTCCATTTCCAGCATCAATGCAAGTTTTTCAACCGTAGAATTTTCAAAAAGTGTGGCAAGCGGCAGGCGTTTGCCGGTTAACTTTTCTATGCGTGTCATTACCTGCACGGCAATCAGCGAGTGGCCACCCAGTTCAAAAAAGTTATCATAAATGCCTATGTTCTTGATCTCCAAAAACTCCGACCATACATCGGCAACCAATTTCTCCACATCTGTACGCGGCGCAATAAACAGGTTGATGCTTTCGGCAAGTTTGGTATTTTGATTGGCTAAAACTTTTTTATCTATTTTACCATTTGGCGTTAATGGCATGGCCGGTATAATGATGAAATCATCGGGAACCATGTAGTCTGGTAGTAATGATCGTAAATCTGCCCGCCAGCCTTTAATTTGTGCACTATCGCTTTCGCCCTGGTAGCCATCTTTAATTACAATAAAGGCAACCAGTTTATCAACACCGTATTTATCGGGCCGGGCTATAACCACGGCTTCCTTTACATTATGTTGGTTTACCAGGTGGTATTCAATTTCGCCGGCCTCTATACGATAACCACGGATCTTGATCTGTGAATCTATCCGACCCAGACATTCAATCTCGCCGTTAGCCATAAACCTGCCCATATCGCCTGTGCGATACATTTTTGCACCAGGAATGGCCAGGAAGGGGTCATTCACAAACTTTTCAATAGTCAACACAGGCTGATTGAGGTAGCCCTTGGCAACGCCATCGCCGCCTATATAAATTTCCCCCTCGATGCCTGCGGGCAAGGGATTTTGAAAATTATCTAAAATATAGATGGATGTATTATCAATAGGCCTACCAACTGTGATCAGCTCATCATCAGCTTTGATTTCTTTAATGGTCGACCAGATAGTAGTCTCTGTTGGGCCATACACATTCCAAAGGCTTGCTGCTTGTTTTACCACGCGCTCGGCGAGTTCCTTAGGCAAGGCTTCGCCACCACATAACACTTTTAATGGCGTTGAATTATCCCAACCGGCTTCCAGCATAATGCGCCAGGTATAAGGTGTGGCTTGCATTATGGTAACACTCTCGTTTTTAATAATATCCAATAACGCGCGCCCGTCTTTGGCGGTGTCGCTATCGGCAATAATCACCTGCGCGCCGCTAATGAGGGGTAAAAATAACTCGAGGCCCGAAATATCAAAGCTGATGGTGGTTACAGCCAATAATTTATCACCTGCGCTAACACCAGGTACTTTTTGCATGCTGTACAAAAAGTTAATTAAGGCGCTATGGTTTATTTGTACACCTTTAGGGTTGCCTGTTGAACCAGACGTGTACAAGATATAAACCAGGTCGTCGCCGGTTAAATCAATTTCAGGATCGGTAGCGGGGTATTGGTTAAGTGATGCCCAGGCATCTTCCAATACAATTTCTTTGGCGCTTGACTGGTACCTGTTTTTGTGTTTTTTTGAAACGATGAGCACCACAGCAGCCGAATCGCTCAGCATATAATTAATGCGGCCTAATGGAAACTGTGGATCAAGTGGAATATAAATAGCCCCGGTTTTCATGATACCCAGCATTACGGCAACCATTTCGGCAGCGCGATCAACAGCAAAAGCTATTTTATCGCCTTTTTTAACACCTTGGTTTATCAGGAGTGTGGCAAATTGGTTGGCTTTGCTATCAAGCTGTTGATAAGTTAAGGTATTTTGTCCGAATTTTACGGCAACATTATTGCCAAACTCATCAACATGCTCACTTATTACTTTGTGTAAAGGCTTGTTTTTATCGTAAGCAGCTTCGGTACTGTTCCAGATGTTAAGCTGTCTGATAAGGACATCAGTATTTTTTAATGGAATATTACCCAATAAAGTATCAGGATCTGCAATCAATTGCCTCAATAAAAACTCAAACTCGCCCATCATGTTAAAGATGGTTGAGGCCTGGAAAAGCTGGGTATTGTATGACCATTCTAACACCAGGGCTTCATCCCGCCCCGAAATGTTTACGAAGATCTCGAAGTTTTCAAATTCCCTTGGATTACTGTGCAGATGATGTTTTAATCCATAAAAAGCAACATCATCATCCATGCCCATATCAATGTTAAACATCACCGGTACCAGCGGAATCCTTGAAGCGTCTCGGGCGATGTTCAGTTTTTTGAGCAGGCTGCCAAAAGTATATAGCTGATGATCATAGGCATCCAGTATTGACGAATTTCTGATCTTTAAATAATTTCTGAAAGTTTGATCGGCCTTGGGATGACTACGTAAAGCTAACAAGTTAACGCAGTGGCCAACAAGCCGGAATGTACCGGTTGCTGATTGCCCGGCGGCGGGTAAGCCTAAGATTACCTCGTCCTGCCCGGTTAAGCGTTGTAAAAATATCTCAAACGCGGCCAGTAACGTAGTAACAAAACTTGTTCCGTTGGTTTTACCCAATTTTTTTAAGCCGAGCGTAAGCGTAGGATCTAAATTAAAATCGTCTCGATGACTTTTAAAAGTGCGCACGCTGGGGCGAGGCAGATCTGCGGGCAGGTTTACATAATGACCGCTGCCCTTAAATTCATTGAGCCAGTATTTTTCAGTCTCTTTAAATTCGGCAGTTTGCTCATACGCCAATTGCCCGGCAGCATATTCACTAAACAGGGGGGCATCGGGCAGTATAATAGTTTCTTCTTTGGCATAAGCTGAGTAAAACTTGCTCAGATCCTGCATCATGATCCCTATTGACCATCCATCGCAAATAATATGATGGGCCACCAGGGTTAGCAAGTGCTCATGTTCGCTTAGTTTAATCAGGCTTGCTTTAAAAAGCGGGCCGTTAACCAAATCAAAAGGGGTTAAGGCAATAACTTTGTTGAAGTTGCTGATGAAAAGTTGCAGATCGTCTGCTGATTGTTCGGCAAGGTCCTGGTAATCTACGTCAAGTGGCAGGTTGGTGTAAATGCAGCTGTATTTGCCATCGGCACTAAAGCATGAGCGTAAGGCCTGGTGGCGTTTTGCAAGATCCTGTAGCGCGTTAACCATTGCAGTATGGTTAAAGGCACCGCTTAGCAGCAGCGAAAACGATTCGTTATAAGCACAGTTGGCACCATCGCCGCCAATAAGGCACGATGTCCAGATTTCCAGTTGCGATTCCGTAGCAGGCGCAACCATTTGCAGTTCGGGGCCGGCAAAGGGGTCAAAATCTACCGGGCTTGTATCATATGTGTATAAGGTGTCCAAAATTTAGTTACTGCTTATTTTTACCTGTAAAAATTTGCCGGGATTATTGTTATCGCTAACAAACCAACCGGGGTTGCCGTCTTTATCACGACCCAATTTGGCACCAGGAATAGGGGGATCCGCAGGTATGGCAATTGGTGTATTATTAATTTTCTGAGGTTTTGCAGTCGGGATAAAACCAGCTTCAATTAACTCATCAACACTTTCCTTAAAGGCTGTAATGATCTGGTCTATTTCTTCATCGGTATGTGCATCGGTTATAAAACATGGGAACAAATCCCATATATGGATGCCTTTGTAACGCATTAAGGTAAACAACAATTCGCCGTAGGCCAGCTCATATTTGAATTTGATTTTCCATAATGAACCGAACGAAGGTGAATACAATGGGATACCTTTCTGTTCACATATGACATTCAGCGCATCGCTCAAACGTTTGGTGCGGGCATTCAACTCTTCTTGTAATGCAGGACCGCGCTCTTTCATATAAAGCAAAGTGGCTTTACCGGCAGCCAAGGCTAATGGATGGCGTACAAAAGTGCCTGCAAAGTAAGTTACACCTGCTTCCGGCTGCGAATCATCGCCATATTGCCAGGTACCGCCGTCAAGCGCGTCCATATATTTTTTAATACCGGCAATAGCGCCAATAGGCATACCGCCGCCAATAACTTTACCATAAGTACCCAAATCGGCTTTAATGCCAAACATAGCCTGAGCACCACCGGGATGCATCCTGAAACCCGAGATCACTTCATCAAAGATCAAAACCGTTTCGGATTTTTGGGTGATCTCTCTCAGTTTTTTAAGGAACATTACCGGCTGAAATTCTGGTCGCCTGCTTTGTACTGGTTCAACCAATACGGCTGCAAATTCATGGGCGCGTTCGGCTATTATTTTAAGTGTTTCTTCGGTACCATAATCCAAGATCAGCATATTTTGCACAACCTCGGGCATGATTCCCGGTGCTGCCGGTACAGTCTTTAATTTTTTGGTGCCGCGAACAATCACCTCGTCATTAATACCATGATACGATCCGCTGAAGGCCACGATGGTTGAACGACCGGTTACTGTACGCGCTATACGCATAGCACCTAAAACCGCTTCGGAACCTGTATTACAAACCGCGGCACGGTCAAAATTGGTGAACTCACAGATCAGCTTACAAACATCGCCGGCCAATTCATGTTGCGGGCCTATCTCATAACCTTTTTCTACCTGCTCAAGTACTGCTTTTTTTAGTAGATCAGCCTGGTAACCCAAAAAGTTTGAGCCAAATCCATTTAGTGCATCTACATATTCATTGCCATCAATATCCCAAACATGACTGCCTTTTGAGCGGTTAACCACCAATGGATAAACCAGCTCTTTAGTTAAAGGACGGAAACCGCTTACCACCCGGGGATCGGCCATATACGGCCGGTCTTTTTGGGTTTGGGCTTTGCTGCCTTTGGTTTTGGCGTTATATTTTATAGTCAGGTCAGCCAAAAATGCGGTCTGCTTATCGTCAAGTTCTAAAGTTTGTTTTTCAATACGGGCAGTAGCTCCAAATGGTTTTTTTAGTTCTATTTGTTCTTCCTGTGTCAATTCCAATCCCTGGTGATTTGCTTTTGCCGGGGTAATGGCAGGAGAGATGGCATTGTAATGAGCGGGGGCTGCTTGCTGTACTAAGGCCCCGCCACCTTGTATAAAAGACAATTGGCTGTTTAATAACTGTAGTTGTTGCGATATTAAATTGATGATCAGGTCATTATTATTAGTTACTGTGCCATTACCTGAGGGCGCAGGTGCGACAAATGTTGGCTGATAAGCTGCAGTAATAGGAGCAGAAGCTATAGCTTCCGGTTTTAACACATCTGCAGGTAGGTTAGCATCCAGGTAGCCGGCCAACAAAACAAGGCTGTTGTATTCTTCAAAAAGTTTCCTGAAGGTAATAGGAACGTTAAACTGCTTTTTAAGGTTAGTAGCTATCTGTGTTAAGGATAGCGAATCAAACCCTATTTCAATAAAATTTACACCCGTGCCAGCGGCATCAATTTCAATGCCTGATGCATCTTCAAATATCACCCTTAGTTTATTAATTAACAGATCTTTTCTTGTTTGCATTGTTTGGGTGCTCATAATTGGGGGTTGTGGTGCAGTATCGTTGGCAATAGTTTCAACGGTATTCAGTATTACGGCAGGTTCAAGCCAGTAACGTTTATGATCAAAGGCATAAGTTGGCAGATCTATCCTGTTGCGTTGTTGCCCGGCATAAACGCCTTTCCAGGCCGGTTCAATGCCATTTAACCACAGTTGCCCCAGTGCCTTTAATACGTGATAATACTCACCATTAGTTTCGTTTTTTTCAAATCCCGATATAACGGTAACATTTCTATCGGCAACATGTTGCCTTGCCAGGGTTGCTAATATATTTCCTGGTCCGGCTTCTAAGTAAAGGCGACCTTCATCTTCCTGTAAGGTATCTAAGGCGCTTGCAAAGCGTACGGTTTTACGCAGATGCTGCGACCAATAAGTTGAATCAGTTGCCTCTGCACCGCTCATCCAATTGCCGGTAACGGTAGATACGATGGGCTTGGTTGGGATATTTAATTTGATTGACCTTACCACCGCCTCAAATTCGCCAACAATACCATCCATCATGGCCGAGTGAAACGCGTGACTGGTTAGTAATAATCTGCTCGGAATTCCTTCTCCGGCCAGTTGTTCGGCAAAGGAGTTGATCACGTTTGTAGGGCCGGCAACCACGCAAAGTTTGCGGGTGTTAATAGCCGCTATAGATAGCTTTGCGGGTAAAAGGGCTTCAAGTTTGGATGCTTCCAAACGTACAGATAACATGCTGCCGGGTTCGACGCTGTTTACCAAACGGGCCCTTTCAGAGATCAGCTTTACCGCATCGGCCAGGCTAAATACACCAGCCAGGTGCGCCGCAACAAATTCGCCTATGCTGTGACCGGTTAGTATCTGCGGCTCAATACCGTAGCTTATCCATAATTTGGCCATGGCATATTCTAAAATAAATATGGCAGGTTGGGCGTATAAAGTTTGTTTTATTTTTTCTGGAGATGCTGTATCCGCAACTTTAGGATAAATAATATCCAGTAGGTTTTCGTGTACAGTACCCTTTAACAGACTGATACATTCATCAACGGCGGCGGCAAAAATAGGCTCAGTTTCATAAAGCTCCAATCCCATACCCGGGTATTGCGAACCCTGGCCGGGAAACATAAATACAACTTCGGAAGCCTTGGTCGCCAAATTTTTTGATGCTGATGGTTCTGCTTCGGGTGTGTTTAACTTACTTAATAAAGCATCGTTATCCGCGGCTATTACAAACCTACGCAGGTTAAAATCGGCACGGGTGCTTTGCAGGGTATAAGCAATATCGCCAGTATTAATGGTTTTATTTTGTTCGATAAAAGCACCCAGTTTTTTGGCGTAATTATTTAAGCTCGTCTCAGTTTTGGCCGACCAAGTGATCAGGCTCAACGGTTTGCTTTCGGATGCAGCGGCTTGTTCGGCTACAAACTCCTCCAATACCACGTGAACATTGGTGCCACCAACACCAAACGAGCTTATGCCGGCACGCCTGATGCTGTCAGTATCCCAGTTAGCTAATGTACTGTTAACGTAAAAAGGACTATCAGTAATAGCGATATTCGGGTTAATCTGGTTATAAAACAGCGAAGGCGGAATTTGCTTATTGCGCATAGCCAAAGTTGTTTTAATTAGCCCTGCCACCCCCGATGCCGCAGTTAAATGCCCCATATTACTTTTGACAGAGCCAATAGCGCAAAATTGTGTTTTATCCTGCTGGCCAAAAGCAAGGTTAAGACCTTCAAGTTCGATAGGGTCGCCTAATGGGGTAGCCGTGCCATGGGCTTCTACATAGCTAATGGTTGATGCTTCAATGCCGGCATCGTCAATAGCCATGGCAATAGCACCGGCCTGGCCATGCGCGCTTGGGCCGCTAAAGCTGCTTTTGGCTGCACCATCGTTATTAATGCCAACGCCTTTAATTACAGCGTAAATGGTATCGCCATCGCGTTTGGCATCTTCCAATGATTTTAATAGTACAACGCCTGCACCATCGCTAAACACGGTGCCGGTTGCTTCGGCGTCAAAAGTACGGGTATGGCCATCTATACTCATGATAGAGCCCTCTTCGTAAAAATGCCCGCTGTTTATGGGTGAGGTTATGGATGCCGCGCCGGCAATAGCTACGCTGCATTGCCCGCTACGAATACTGCTCACCGCTTGGGTCACTGCCAACAATGAGGTTGAACAGGCCGCGTAAACAGCTACTGCCGGTCCTTCCAAATTTAACTGGAACGCCGTGCGTGTGGCTATATAATCCTTTTCATTTAAAAGCCTTACCTGGAAATGCCCGGTACGCTCTACTATTTCGGGATTGGTGAGCACATTTTTGTTGTAATAGGTATTGTAACCGCAACCTGCAAATACACCTACCAATCCGCTGTATTTTTGAGGTAAGTAACCTGTTTTTTCCAATACTTCCCAGGCTATCTCCAAAAATACGCGTTGCTGTGGATCCATCAATTCGGCATTGCGTGGGTTAAAACCAAAAAAGCCGGCATCAAACATATCAGCACCATCAATAATGCCCCTTGCTTTTACATAATAAGGATCATTTTTAACACTGATTGGAATCGATTTGTCAATTTCACCAGCAGTAAAAAAGCTGATGCCTTCTTTACCATCGCTCAGCAGTTGCCAAAACTCATCAATGGTATTTGCACCCGGGAACCGACCGGCCATACCTATAATGGCTATATCCTGGTTGCCGGTATTATCTTTATTTTTTTTAATCGAAAGGAGTGGGACCGTTTTATTTGATCCGCTTAAAAAGTTAGCCAGGCCGCTAATGGTTGGGTATTGGTATAACTTAGTAATGGGTACATCTAAATTTAAATCCTGTTTTAAAGTGGCAACGGTTTTAAGCGCGAGTAATGAGTTACCGCCAAGCAGGAAAAAATCGTCATCAATACCAATCTTATCTATCTGCAATAAGGCCGACCATACACCCCTAATGTTTTTCTCTATCCGCGTAGCCGGTGCTTTGTATAAAGTTGCCAGTTCAGGTCTGTCTATTCCTGGATTTGGCAGGGCTTTCCTATCTACCTTGCCACTGGTTGTTTTAGGTAATTCTTTTAGCCAAACATAGGCCGATGGCAGCATAAAGTCGGGCAGTTGCTGCTCCATGTTTTTACGTACCGGGGCTGTATTTTGGTCGTCTGATGATGATACCAAATAAGCCAAAAGCCTCTTTTGCCCGGCGGCATCTTCGCGGGCAATAACCACCGCTTGTTGGATGTTTTGTAACTTGTTGAGCAATACTTCTATCTCGCCCAATTCCACACGGTTGCCACGAATTTTTACCTGGGTATCTTTGCGGCCAAGGTATTCGATGTTACCATCGGGCAGGTAGCGGGCCAAATCGCCGGTGCGGTATATGCGGGTGGCATGTTCTTCGGTTTCCTGGTAAAAAGTGAATTTTTCGGCAGTGAGTTCGGGTTTATTCAGATAACCATTAGCCAGGCTGATCCCCGCGACACAAAGCTCACCGGTTTCTCCGTATGGTACTGCTTTGAGGTTTTCATCAAGGATGATAATATCTGTTTGGCTTATCGGCACTCCAATAGAAGGCAGTGCCGACCATAAAGTAGCATCCCCACTTAACTTAAGTTCGGTAACCACATGGGTTTCGGTAGGGCCGTATTGATTGTACAATGCCGCGCCGGGCAATGCTTTAAAGAAAGCCGTAACCTGTGGGGTTACTTTTAGCTGTTCACCCGCGGTCATCACCTCCTGTAAACAGGCGGGGATATGCTTATTAGCTATTGCTGCTTCTGTTAAATATTGTAAAACCACAAAAGGCAAAAAGATGCGGTTTATGGATTGATGTTCAATATAATCTAAAAGTTTAACCGGGTCAATGCGTAGGTCTTCATCAATCAATACCAAAGTGCCACCTGTAGTTAGCGTGGCAAAGATCTCCTGGAACGATACATCAAAAGTTAAAGGTGCAAACTGTAACGTGTTTGTGCCGGTTGTGGCGATTGATTTTTCCTTTTGCCATAACAGCAGGTTAGCCAATGCCGCATGGCCCATCACAACACCTTTCGGTGTGCCTGTTGAGCCGGATGTATACAGCACATAAGCACCATCGGGTTTATTAGTTGGCGATGGTATTGTTGATTCGGGATATTTTTTATCTGATAACAGGATCCCAATAGGCATCGATTCAAAAAGTGATTTCTGGCCTTCTGTGATCAGGCAGGTATCGATGCCCGAATCGGTAATGATTTGTTCAAGCCTGTCTTTAGGATAACCGGCATCTAAGGGCAAATAGGCTTTACCTGCCTTCAGGATAGCCAACACACTTACAATGGTATCAACACTGCGTAATGCACTTACACCTATGAGGGTTGATTGCGGGGATTTTTTTAAAATTAGAGCTGCAAGATTGTTGGCCTGTTGGTTTAGATGGGTGTACGTGAGTTGCCTGCTACCATAAGTAACAGCCACAACACCGGGCGTTATTTGCGCTTGTTGCTCAAATAACCGGTGAACATATGTGGTACTATTGATACCTTCTTCAACTACACTTCCGGTATTAATATTCATTAAGTTCGATGAGGTTAGCTATGGTTCTACTGGCCTGCTTATTATGTAACAGGGGTATTTAAAATAATTTTGCAGGTTATTTTAACCAGTTGAAGATAGCAATTAATTTATATTCCTATTGGCTTTAAACGCAATTTCATTGCGATAATAGCGATGTTGTTACATGTTAATTATACGTAAATATTATTGGCCAGGTTATGTTAAATGTTTAAACTAATACTTTATTTATGTGATTTGCCTGCGTTGGGCTTTTTCCCAAACCGCGCTTTGTGTGGTGGTGAAATACCTGGTAATTCCGGCTACAACAGCATAATTCATTACACAAAAATAGTAGGGGATAAACAGCGCTTTAATGCGTAATTGTCGTTTTTCCATAATATAACCTAACAAAGCCAATAGGTAAAAAAATACCTGAGCAGCTAATAAAGCCTGCCAACCCGAGACATTCGGCTCAAAAGCGATGGCTATATTTAATATAAATGAAAGGATGAGCAAAAAAGGCGTAACAGTCCATCTTAAAACACGGTGGCTGATGTATTGGAAGGATAAAATTGGGTAGGGGAATGGGTTGAACAAACTTTTTAATCTTAATATAGATTGAATCCCCCCGGCAGCTATCCTGATTTTGCGTTTCAACTCTTCAGTTACATTCTCTGATGCTGTTTCGGTAGCATATGCTTCTGGTTCATAAATAATGCGATACCCTTTTTCGGCTATCAGCATCGAGATCATAAAATCATCCAGCACGGTATCAGCATGTACCGGTAAATAAAGTGAACGCCTTACACTAAACAACTCGCCCGCGGCACCAACAACCGAGTAAAGTTCTGAATCCCATTTTTTTAAAGCCGATTCATACTTCCAGTAAAAACCTTCACCAGCGGCGCTTGCATCTGCATTTTCATCAAAATGCACCCGTTTTTCGCCTGCTACGGCACCAACACTTGGATCAGCATAATGGCGACAGATTTTTATCAGCGCATCTTTATTTAAAAAAGTATTGGCATCGGTAAAAACTACGGCATCGGTGGTTACAAAATCCATAGCACGGTGTACGGCCGCGATTTTGCCGGCACGTTCGGGTTTGTGCAACAGCTCTATCTGTGGATACTCGGCAATAATGTTCGGTGTATTATCTGATGAACCATCTGTAATAAAGAGGAGCTTTAATTTCCCTGCCGGATAATTGAGTTTCAACGTGTTCTCTATCTTTTCTTTCATAAAGTAGGCTTCGTTATAAGCAGCTACCACAAGTGTGCAGGTTGGCAGGGCATCCAGGTCTTCGGCAATGGCTTTTTTTGGTCCGCGTACTGCTCTTTTTATTTTGATAATAAAGTAAAGCAGCATGCCATATCCCGCAAAGGTGTAAAAAACAATTACCAGGCTTAATATTAAAATGATTTTCATTTATATAGTTTTGATAGGGTAACCTAAATCAGTACTGCTTTTAGTGTGGGTAAAATTCCACCATACTGCTTTAAACAGCATGGGTATAAAGCTGTAATTTTTCTCTTTGATGTGCCTAATGGTGTCGCGGGGCACAACTAACAATAAAAAGTAAAAATAGAAGAATAACTCCTTAAAAAACGGCGCGTTTCGCCGGGTAAACAGGATGCGGTTACGGGTCATGAAATACACTTTCAGTCCGCTCTTTTTGCCTACCGATACCGATTCTTTATGGTAGATCAAAGCCTCGGTATTTATCCAGGCTTGGTAACCTGCGCGGAGTATCTGCTCGCACCAATCCACTTCTTCGTAGTATAAAAAGAAGTTCTCGGCCATTAGCCCGGCTTTATCAATAGCTTCTCGTTTGATCATCATACAGGCACCATGGCAATAAGCAGTAGGGCCGGTAATGTGGTCAAATTGCCCTTCATCTTTTTGTTTTAAACCAATACAGCTGTTTGCGCAGGTGTAATAGTTCATGGGGGTGTAACCGGCATATTGAATCAACTCCTTATTGCTGTGATATTTGATCATCGGGGAGATCATACCTACATCTGAATGGGTAGCCAGTATATCAGCAAGTTTTTGTACCAGGCCTTCGGTAAACTCGGTATCGTTATTAACCAAAAAAAGGTAATCGCCGGTTGCTTCTTTAATGCCCAGGTTGTTACCACCTGCAAAGCCCAGGTTAATTTCCGACCGGATAAACTTAATATCCGGGTATTTTATAAGCCACGCAGGTACCGGGTTTTCCTTGCTGGCATTATCAACCACAATAATCTCCAGGTTAGCATAGGTGTTGGTCAACGCTATTGATGACAGCAATTCCTCGGTTATACCTGGCTGGTTAAAATTTACGGTAACAACAGAAACCTTTTTCATGCGCGCTGATCATACAATGGTGCTTGCTTTTACGTGTAAACACCATTAATTGTTAAGTATTTAAACCTACTGGGTTATTTTTTGAAACCGTTTTTTTATGGTTAAAAAAGGTTTTTCGTAACCATAATAGGATAATGAGCCTACACCTATCGACCCTAAAATAATGGCACTATAGATTAAAATGTTTTCAATAATTAAACTGCCCTGCGCCAGATATTTCTGTACCAGGAACAATACCAAAAACAGCACAAACTTATGTAACAGATAAATGCTGTAAGAAATTTTGCCAATAAAGTTAAGGTATCTGTGGTTTAAAGAATAGATGCTGTTTTCAGCCTCGCAAAGATTCACGATAAGTAAGGAGGCCAACGCGGCTATTAACACATCGCCATGAGGGATATCAAAACACAGATAGAATATCAAAAAGATCAGGAAAGCATTTAGCAAAATATACTGTGACGCCTTTTTAAATATAGTATCAAATAACCGCTGAAATCTGAATTTGAATTGTGGGTGTTTGGTATTGTGATAAAGTAAACCAACTACAGCGCCTATCATCATATTATCAAACCGGGAGTAATAAAGCAACATATGTACAACCTGGTACATGGGGTGTCGGCTCATAGCCTGCTCAATTACAAATTGGAAAATGTAAATACAGGCAATAAAAGTGAGCAGCGCATTTAAAATATTCCGGTTGTTTTTAATCCTGAAAAAGTGTGGATGGAAAATATAAAACTGTTCTTCTGTACCTATCGACCAAATGGGGTCAAATATGGCCGGCAACAGCTGTAAAACAAAGGCGAGGTTAGGCAAAAATAACACGGATAACCAAAACGCCTTACTGCCACCACCAAAAACCGAAAAGCCAAAGAAAACCACCAAAAAATATAAGGGCCAAATGCGCAATAACCTGCGCATGTAAAAGCCTTTGAAATTGATTGTAATAAAATTTCGTTTCTCTTCAAGTAAAAGGTAGGTGATGAGGAAACCACTTAACGAAAAAAAGATGGTGACGCCTGCTTTGCCGAAGTTGAGCAGATCGGTATCGGGGATACGCCTGATATTAAAAATAACCTTGTGAAGCTCAATGTGCGATACCACAACCATAAGGGCTGCCAATGCCCTCACGCCATTTAAATTGGGGAAGAAAACCTTTGTCTTTTTACTTACAGAAACCTCATTTATTGGTGTATCCAACATTTATACATCTTTATCAACACATAACAATTATTCTTAAAAGCTATTAACTTATACGTAAGCATTAACTTTTAGATACTTTGTCTAAACATTCCTGTAACACAACGGCAAATACCTTGTCATTAGGTGGTGCAAATATGGTGTTATGCTCACCCGGGATTTCATGAACGTGAACGCCTTTCTTTGCAAATGGTGTCCATCCCAAAAATTCAAAGTCGGCCATGTAAAAAGTGCGTTTTTTTGCCCTGAACAATTCAATAGCAATGTTTAATGGCGTAATTATATAATTGCGTAAGGCTTTTTCGCTGGCCTCATCAATTTCGTTATCATAGGCAAAGAACCCTTCTTTCTTTTCGTCTTTACCAGGAGCCAATTTCCAGAACATTTTAATTATCCTTCGTTTCAGGATCAGGCTTTTATATTCAATGGTGCGTTTAGGATCTTCTGCCAATAGCACAAAGGTGTGGCCTATTTGTTTAAGCAATAGCACGCCTTTATTAAGGGCGCGTTTTACCGCCGGATCATGCGCTGTAGACAGATCGGCGTAAGTATCAAACATAGCCAGCATTTTTACTTCCTTACCGGCAGCAATTAGTTGTTTAGCCATTTCGTAGGCAATGATCCCACCTAAAGAATAACCCGCCAAAGCATAAGGGCCATCGGGGTTTTTTGCAACAATTTCGGCAATATAATTAGCGGCAATTTCTTCCATTACATCTAATGGCTCGTCAATACCGTTAAGGCCTTTTGCCTGCAAGCCGTAAACAGGTTGCTCAGCATCCATATTCATAGCCAGGGCGTTAAACAACAACACGTTTAAGCCCGCGCCATGTACAATGTATAAAGGCATTTTGCTGCCGCTTGGCTTAATGGGCACTAATGATTCCCAGGTGATGGATGCCGGGTCGATATCGAGCCTTGCTGCTAATTTCTCAATGGTAGCATGTTCAAATAAAGTAGCCAGAGGCAGGCGCTTGCCGGTTTCTTTTTCAATACGGGCCATGATTTGTACAGCCACCAGTGAACGGCCACCCAACTCAAAAAAGTTATCGCCTATGCTGATACTTTTTATGCCCATCAGTTCCTGCCAAATCTCGGCAACCAATGTTTCGTTTGCGGTGCGTGGTGCTATAAAATCGCCGATACGCTGGATGTTGCCATAATCGGGTTTGGGTAATGCTTTCCGATCTATTTTGCCGTTCGGGGTAATTGGGATTACTTCCATCAACACAAAATCATCGGGTACCATATATTCGGGCAGCACATCAAGCAGGCCTTTTTGCCAGGTCTCGTATTGCGTCTTCAGGTCGGCATCGGCTATGGCTTCGTTCACTATCACATAGGCTACCAGGCGTGGGTTGCCGGGTACATCTTCGCGAGCTATAACAACGGCCTGTTTTACATTATTTTGCTTTAACAGGTTTTGTTCGATCTCTTCCAATTCAATACGGTAACCACGTACCTTAACCTGGTGGTCAATACGACCAAGGCAAACAATTTCGCCATCCTCACGTATCTTGCCTAAATCGCCGGTGCGGTACATTTTGCTGCCTTTTAAGTCAGAGAAGATATCGTCGACAAAACGTTCGTTGGTTAACTCAAGGCGGTTCAGGTAACCTTTGGCTACACCATCGCCACCAATATAAATTTCACCAATGGTGCCATCGGTAAAATTGTTAAGTTTTTCATCCAGTATGTAAACCTGGGTATTATCTATAGGTTTACCAATGGTAATGTCGCTATCGTTCAGAATCAGTTTCACAGTCGACCATACCGTAGTTTCTGTAGGACCATACATGTTCCACAATTCCGAACTGCGGGCAATTAGTTTATTAATGAGGTCTTTTGGTAAAGCCTCGCCGCCGCAAAGTATTTTTAAAGGCAGTTTTTGCTCCCAGCCGGCTTCAAGCATTACACGCCAGGTGTAAGGAGTGGCCTGCATTACGGTAATTTGCTGCGCCAGGCAAAGGTCAAGCAATGCACGACCATCTTTTGCAGTTATGGCATCAGTTACAATGAGTTTAGCTCCCGTTAACAGTGGTAAAAACAATTCAAGACCGGCAATATCAAATGATATGGTAGTTACGGCCAACAAATTATCGGCGGGGGTAAGGCCTGGTTCTTTTGCCATACTCAGCAAAAAGTTAACCAGGTTGTGGTGTTTTATCTGTACGCCTTTTGGTTTACCGGTTGATCCTGATGTAAACAGCACGTAAGCCAGATCTGTACCTGTCACTATGGTATCTGGTTCATCGGCCGAATAGCTGTCAAATTTATTTAAGGCATCTTCTATTAAAACTTCCTGCGCCACAGATGTAAAATGACCTTTAAATTTCTCTGATGTAAGCAAGATCTTTGCTGCCGAATCTTCCATCATAAACTCAACCCTGTCTTTGGGATATTCGGGGTCAAGCGGAACATAAGCAGCACCGGTTTTCAAGATTGCCAGCAAAGAAATCACCATTTCTGGCGAGCGATCAAGCGCAAGGCCTATGATATCGCCGGTTTTTATATTGTAGGTTAGTAAATGCTTAGCCAGTTTATTGGCGGCCTCATTTACATTTTTAAAGGTAAGTGAACGTTCTTCAAATACTAACGCAGTTTTATCTGGATTTTTAAGGGCATGCTCCGTTATGAGATGGTGGAGCGCTTTATCTTTTGGATAATCAACCGCCGTATTATTTAGCTGGCTTAAACCATCAGTTTTTTCAAAAGTATCCATATCTGGGGTATCTTATAAAGCTATTTATATTAATAATAAGGCTACTAATTCATTTTAATTATTACCGCCCTGGATAGGTATCCTAAAGGATAAACTCTGTATTTCACTACATACGCATTAAGCGGCGTTATGGTCGTGCGGGGTATGAATGAATTTTTTATTGGCACCTTTTAATTTAAACAGTAGTAATAACATGGTAAAAAATATCAATGGCAACTTAAGCGCCGCACTTAGTAATTTGCCATTAAAGTACGATGCCGGTATAGCAACAACAATACCAATATAGCAGCATAATGTTGCGGCTAACCACAAATGCCATGACGGGCCAATGCCCGCCGGTAACAAAAAGGAAATAAGCAGCATAAATGGCATCAACCCCAACATCAATACTCTCGGCAATATCGACATTTGATATATCTCGTTAAAATAATCAAAATTGCCCTTCATAAATAATTCACTAAAACCGCTCATGCCGTATTTGCGCAGTAAATTAAACTGCGCCGATAACCACCTTTTACGTTGTTTTTTAAATACTTCGGGGTTGCTTACTTTTTCATCAAGCACCAAAGCTTTTTCGGCGTAAGCAACGTGGATCCTTTGGCGTGTAAGTATCAGGCCCATTTCCTTATCAAAGCCGCCTACAGCGTCAATCTGGCTCATTGTGCGCTTAAATAGTTGATATTCAAGTGCCATTCCAGAGCCTATAATGGCTGCCGAAAAGTTGAATACGCGTTGTGCTTTCCTGAATATGTGATTATTGATCTCTTCGCTAATAGCATCTAACACAGCCACATTGGTATTGATGTTTTTGGCTATGCGGTGCCCTTGTACTACTTTTTCGCCGGCTTGCAGGTAATTGTTAATGTGATACAGGTAATCATCGGCCGCTACGTTATCAATATCGTAAACAATGGCGGCGTCAAAACCTTCGGCTGTGTTTTCAATAGCCTTGTTTAATGCTTTTGATTTGGTACTGTTTTCAAAAAAAACTTCTACCACTTGTAATGGCATCTGCCTTAGTTTTTCAAGTGTTTCAGGTTTAAGCGAATCGGCAATAATGCAAACGTGAAATTTATCTTTAGGGTAATCAAGCGTTAAAGCGCTTACTGCGGAACTTAATAAAATTTCATCTTCCTTATATGCGCAGATATAAATTACAAATTTACTTAATCCGGTGGCTACAGGAGGGTACTTTATGGGAACTAATTTCCCCAATACCGAAAATACAAACAGGTATACGCAGTATATTCCAAGATAAATAAAGGCCGCGCTCATTATTACCGAAGCAATAAATTTAATGATCTCCATAGTTTAGTATCTGATTAAGTCTTTTTACTGTGTTTGCCGCCGTAAAGTTGTATTACGGCCCAATTAGTTATTAACCTTTGTATCTAAATTTAATGCCAAAAGGTTTTCTATTTCCTCAATGCGGTGCTCCCAGGTATTTTCGGCAGCTACAGCCAGTCTTTTCTGTTGCAACTGGGGGGTATCATTTAAGGCCTGGTTAATAGCGGCAGAAAATTCAGTAGGATTTTCGCTGTAAGCAACGGTGTCGCCGGTAAAGTCCTTAAGGTCTGAGTTAAAATCGGTAGATACCACCGGGCGGCCCGATCCTAAATACTCAAATAGTTTTAAAGGGAATATAGAGTTGCTTACTTCATCTTTTTTAAATGGAATGATAGATACATCGAAGCCCTTGAGCACAGCCGGCATCTGGTCATAAGGTACAGCGCCCTTTACAAACGCGTTAGGGTCTTTAAACACCTGCATTTCTACATAATCAATGTCTACAGGGCCTATAAAGACAAAGCTTTTATCCCTGTTTTGGGCAAGGACTTCGGTAAGCAGGTCATAATCAATCCTGCGTTCTATATTACCGAAATAACCGATCACCGGTTTACCTATCCCTGATAGGATGTCCGCTATAGGCAAATCGGGGTTTAACGCTTTTTGACTGTGCGCTATATTGGCTGCGTTTGGTATAAAATGTGAGTTGCTGTTTAACTTCTGCTTATTGTTTCGTAATTCCTTGCTGGTACAAATCACCAGGTCAACGCTTTTAACCACAATATCTTCAGAGATGAGGCCGTGCTTGGTTTGGTAGCTCTCTATCAGGGGATCAACACAGTGGTATACCGTAAGCAGCGGCAAAATCAGTTTATGAAAGTTGGGGTAGGTGTAGTTATAAGAGTTTATGTAGATGTAATCTTTAATATCAAACTGTTTGATCACTTTTTTTAAGCGCCGCGCAACTATGAGTTCATTAAATCTAACGGCCGCACGGTAAATTTTACCTTCGGGAAGCCCGTTGATTGATGGCACAGGTGGCGATATTACGATCTTAAGATTAGGAATGTCGGTTTGGATAATGCTGTTTTTGGGCGAGAAGAAATGCGGCTTTCTGATCTTAAATTCCGGAGTATCTTTAAATTTGATGTAATCCTTCCAGGTAAAGGGCCTGTCAACATAATAAACCTGGTTGTGTTTAGCCAGGTGTTTGGCCATGGTGTAGTTTGTTGATTCCAGCCGGCCATCAAACTGCATCTGCGAAAATATGATGATGTTACGGTTTTTAAGCTCCATACTAATTTTGCTCCACCTCTTTTTTCCTGATCTTTTGAAACAGCATGCCAATTAATTCTATCAATTCAAGATAACCAAGGTAAAATATATCCTTAACTGAAAAGTTCAGGTGCTTTTTTAATGCCCAATAACCAAAAATAGCGCCAGAAAAGAAAGTGAATATCGATGCGATGGCAACGCCATACAAGCTGTGAAAAATGAAAATGCCAGCAAAATCTGCCGCCACATTTACCGATAGCATAATAAAAACCTTGATCATGTTTAGCTGGGGCTTGCCAATAATATCAAGGGTGATTCCAAAAAACCTATCGATAGGAAGCAGCATCACAAAGCACATAAAAATGCGGAAAATGTTTCCTGCATCCGAGTGTTTGTAATCACCACCAAACAAAATCCCGATAATAATATCGGCTAATAAAAATGATGCGACAGCTACCGGGATCAACGCCATAGTAAGCATCCCGGCATATTTTTTCATGATGTAGGATACATACTTTTTGTCGTCGCGATTAACCGCTGCCGACATCACAGGTAAAGCAGTAGCTATAAATGCTCTTAAGGGGATCTCAAAAATCTCCATTAAACGCTGCGGTATATAGTAAACCGGTAATAATGCTGATGGGAACATCATTTTGATGATAAAGGTATCTGAACTACGCAACAGGTATGAGCTGATAGAAGTGCCCACACTAAATTTACCAAAATGTGCCAATTGCTTTACAGATGCCCAGCTTTTGCTGCCAATGGTTTTAAACTTTGCCCAGCCAACAGATATAGTTACGATACTGCTGATGAGGTTATTTAAGCAGTAGCAGTAGATGGCATTTTGGAAGTTGGTACGATGCAAAAAGATAAGGAGCAAAATAAAAATGAAAAACCCGCCCTGGTTAATAAGTTGTAGCAGAAATAGTTTATCAAAACGTTCTTCGGCCTGCAAAATCCAGGTGGCTATAGCGGTGGGTAACGCTACGATATATATAACGCTAAACCACTTTAATATGATAAACATATCTAGGTTGCCGCCCACAAAAAACAGGTAAAAAAAATAGACCAGCAAATTGCCAACTCCAAAAACCAAAGCAATGATGATACCCAGGTACCAGGCAGATCCGGCAATGTTTGCAGCCCTTTCTTTATCGGCCCCGGCATAAAATTTAATAAGCGAGGTTTGTAAAAAGCCGGTTCTGAAGGTATCGGCAAGTGTGAAAATAATAAGGAAGAAAATGTAATCGCCAAATTGCGCAGGCGTTTCAATAAAGCGCCCCATCAGGGATAATATAGCCATCCCAAGCACGGGCATAATGGCGTTACTTGCTAATGAAAGTGTATGCTTGTTAATTAGTTTTTTTAAAAAACTCATGTTGGTTTGTTACGCTTTCTCCCATGCGTTTGTTGTGAAATTGTACTTTTTTATTACCCTTGCCGGGTTACCTACCGCTACCGAATAATCGGGAATATCTTTGGTAACCACACTTCCTGCGCCTATAACAGCGTGTTTACCAATAGTTACCCCCGCTGTAATTACGCAATTGGCACCTATCCAAACATTATCCATTATGTTTATTGGCTTGGTTACTACTTTTTGCACCCTTGGGGGTAAGGTTACATCCTCGTATCCATGGTTTAAGCCCGATACCACAATATTTTGGGCAAGCATTACATAATTACCCATAATAACCGGGCCAATGATCACATTACTGATGCCTATGCCGCAATTGTCGCCAATAATAACGTCGCCAACACCATTGTTGATAGTGGCAAAATCTTCAATGATGCTTTTGCCGCCCAATGAAAATTTATTGAAGGGAAATACATCCAAACGGGCATAATATCTCACTACAGCGCCTTTACCCCGGTGGTGATAAAAAGGGGTAACAAACCAGCGCACCCATAACCGCGGCCTCGATTCGCCGGTTGGGATCAGCATCCAGTGTACCAGCTTTTTTAACTTCGGGTTTGATTTTATTTTGGCTGTTATTGACATTGGTTTAACGGGTTCTTTTTAATTATACGTTGCCCACATTGGTACTATCTGTTAGATTATTTTGCTTTTGAAGGTCGAGCCGCATACAGGCTACTATAATGGCTATAGATAGGTAAAACAAAATATTTGATGGATACTGTACAATGGCTTGCTGCGGAAAATTGCCGATATTAAAGGCAAATATCACCAGGATCATGGTCATACAATAGTTTCTTAAATCGGGGTCTTTGATCCTGAAAAAGAAGTTGATGCCATTTTTTAGCACAACAAACAATAAGGTACAAAATAGAATCAGACCAATCCAACCCATTTCGACCGCGACACGTACAAAGCCACTATCAGGAGGGAATTTTGCCAGCATCGAGTTTGGCGAGAATCGCCTGCCCCAAATACCTACTGAACCGAGCCCCCCGCCTAAAGGGTGCGATAAGATAAAGGGCTTTATTCTTTTTTGATTTTCAACCCGTACATTGTATGATGGATCATCAGATGGGCTAAAAGCGGTCTGAAACCTTTTTATGGATGGATTTGATGTAGGCACTACAATTAAAAAAGCCAGCATTAAGCCTGCTGCAATAGTAAAAGCGAGCACCTTGGTATTAAAATTTAACACCGCTAAAATTACAAGCGATGCAGGCAATAACACATATGCCGCCCTTGTGCCTGAATAAAGCATCACATATAAAAAAAACGCGGCAAGGCATCCCAGTATAACTTTTTTACGCGTGGTAATATTTCCCATAATTAAGCCAATGCAAAGAAGGCTGCCAATAACCATGTTGTATGAAAACGTAACCGGGTCTGAAAATGTCCCGAACTTACGCATATGTCCGTTTATAAACAGTAAACCAACACGCAAGGGATCAGAGAAAAGCCACTTTTTTTCGAAAGGCAGGAAGCCAAAGTTTTCTTGTTGAAATGCCGATATGCCGGCGATCAAATCGAGGGCAAGCCACAGTTTTAATAAAAATTTTATAAAATCGACAGATCGTATATGATATACGAACACAAAATACATGAGCATAATGAAGCCCACCGTGCGCACCGTGTAAATCCATGCCAATACTGATGATGCCGAAGGATTTGCCACCTGGATAATGTTATAGGCCAGCCAAATGATAATTAATGTGCTGATAGGATTTTTAAAGTAGCTATAATCGTTTTCACTCTTTTGTTTAATAAAGAAACCAAGAATGAGCAGGTAGGTTATGGCATCAAGCAATGTACCTATGGGTACCGCTTCTGGTAAAAATTCAGAAACGTAGTTGATAAAAAAGGCCACCACTATTAAAACAGCGATGCCAAATTTAGGATACGCTACAATTGAAAAAAGGATAGGCAGGCCAATTATAAGTATCAATATTATACCTGCGCCTATAAATGCAAGTTTGTACACAACAAATGCCACAAATAAGGCTGCTATTATCAAAAAAGATATGACAAGCGGGCTGGAAAACTTTTGAATAAGCTGGTTTCTCCAAAAGGATCCTTTTTCTTTAACACTTCCTGTTTGATTATTCGGCATCAGGTAAAAATTGGGGTTTATAATAATAAAATTTTAACTACCCATACAAAAACGCCTATAAAAGATATTGCTATCGCGGCCTTACGCGATCTGTTTTGAAGCGGCGTTAAATGTTCAAAGGGGTCTGGTTTTGGTGCAATAGGATCTACTCTCATATTATAAAACTTAAAACACCCCAAACAGTGCTGGCATTTACGAAGATCTATCTTTTCTTTTTATCTAAACTGGCCTTATTTAAAACCCAGCCTCCAAATTTGTTACCCATGCTTTTTAAAAAAGCCAGGTGAGGTTTATGTGCGTTGGTTAACTCCTTGTTGGCTTCAAATATCACTACTGTTTTGTTAGCAAAAAGCAACCATTCTTTTGATTTATTTAAAGCGCTCAACGCAGCCGTGTCTATTATTATGATATCGTACTTTGACGTCAAATCATCAAAACGGGTTTTAACAAAACCTTCTTCACCAATTTCAAGCAGGGTAACATCGCCACCGTGATTGCCGAATACTGCTGCTGTACCGCTGTTTACCTCAAGCGTATAATCGTAATATGGATTGTTCTTGAAATAATCTTCAAGGTACATGGTAGGGTGTGTGGCCTGTGTAAGATCGGGCTTATCAAAGTTACCATCAATCAGCAATACCTTTTTATTAATCATCGAGTAGGAGTACGCCAGGCTTGTAGCAAAAAGCGTTTTGCCTTCATTAGGCCCCATACTGGTAACCGCTATAATTTTTTCGCCACGCAATTCCTGGTCAATTTCAAATCTTACAGAACGTAACAGTTCTTTAAACTGTTGCATTTTATCGCGATTTTCCACATCCCATAACTTTCGTAAATCGGGGCTTACCCCTGGAATTTTGTTAAGGTATCCCAATAAAGGCAGCTGTGTTTTGTTAACCAATGTGGCAGGTTCCTTAATTGTATCATCAAGGTAAAACATCATGAATAATACAAATACGCAAACAAACGAGGTTAAAATAAAGGTTAATGCTAATAACAATATCCTTTTTGAAGGCTGGGCAGCTTCCGGGGCTGCTATCTCTACCTGAATTAGCTTAATGCTAAAGTTTGATTTAAGATTAGTTTCGTTGTATTTATTAAGAACATCAAGATATTCTTTACTGGCAATATCAATGTCAAAATTGTACGTTTTTACCTTGGCATCAAATGGTACCAGCCGGTTAAACTTGGCATTTAAATCAGCTACTTCGTCGTTTATCGATTTAATGCTGTACTTAGCAAGGTCGCGCGAAACTTCAAGCGTCAATTTTTGCTTAACCAGGTCATCAACATGTGTTAAAGGATTTGTGCTGTATTTATCGGAGGATTGATTAATTTGGGAGGCTAATTCCTTTTGAAGGGAATCAACCGTAGGTTTATATACCGGGTTGTAATTACTACGGATGTACTTGTTTTGCATCACATGCAACTGGTCCTGTGTTGATGTAATTGCCTGATTAAACTTGCTTACTGTCGATTCAAGATATTTCCTGTCGTCTGGATTGAATTTATTATCTATGTTTTTTAACGCGCCCTCATAGGAAGCTATATCTTTTTCGGCCTCTTGTTTCTTGGTATTATAAACCATGATCTGGCTAAAGATCTCTTTTGATTGCTCATCAAGATTTATTACCCCATTGTCAATTTTATATTGCTGTAGCTGGGCCGTTTTGTCACTTAATGCTTTTCTTTTCTGTAACAACAAATCTGATAAAAACTGCACCGCGTTAGATTCATTTTTCTTAACAGTTTGCGTGTAGTAACTAATAAACTGTGTACACAATGTATTGACAACGGTGGCAGATAATTGTGGGTTTGCCGAATCATAGCTTACCGATATAAAATCACTTTCGTCGTCCCTGAAAATCAAAAGGTCCTTGCGTAACGATACATCATCATATTTCATTGAACGCAAAAGATCGTTTAACCCAGCCTCCTGTTTGTTGTAAAGCGATAAGGCTTCAAGGTTGTTGAATTTGGATTCAAAAATTTTCAGAGCAGCTTCGCGTTCATAATCATGCATTTCTGCAAGTAATTTACTTGGCTTGCTGAATGGAGCGTTTGGATTTTTAAGATCATGAATAATCAAGGTATAAGAAACCTGATTAAGCATTTTTTTTAACTTCATGATTGCCATGAGGTTACTAAACTCGCTTAATATCTGTTGTTCCTGTACATTAACGTTTGCATCCTTGTCAAGCAAATGGCGCGACGCGTCAACAATACCCGTAGCAATCTGGGCGTGTGATGTATAATTGTCAGGAAGGTTTTTGATTGGGAAAACCGCCCCAATTACCGCTAAAACCGGTACCAGTATGATTATTAAAAAGTATTTTTTTAAAAGTTTAAAAAAATTGCCTATCTCCATCTATTTTACGTCCTCTAATTTTATTCCTAATAGCTCTTCTAAATTCGTTTTTGCAGTCCAGGTTGCTAATTCGGCCTGCACCATAAACGAGTTTTGGTTATAATAACTATTTAATTGCTCATTATAGATCTGAAAAGTGGTTTCTCCCTTTTGAAAGGCATACTTTAATTGTTTTACAGCGCTGCTTGCATCGGTTACTGCTCCCGTGCGCAGTCTTAACTCTGTCATGGCCTCTAAATAAGTAAAATAAAGCTTGCGTACCTGTGCTTCAAGACTAAGCATATACTCGGCCTGTTGATATTGCGCAACTTTGTAAGTTTCACGCGCTGCGCTGATTATTGACGGATTACTGATCAATTGGCCAATACTTAATGTAATTGCCAATTGGTACCCTTTAAATATAGAAGGCTGTGCCTGGTTAACCAGGTTTTGAGGGCTATAAATGTATGAAGCGGTTAAGCCATCCAGCCATGCAAATTTAGTTGCGTTATAATTGCTATGCGCGGCGTTAACCTGGCTTTGCTTTACCTTTACCTCCGGGTAATTCTTTTTAGCAATGGCTACCAGCTTATCCAGATATGCCATGTTAACATTATTTATAAATGTTTCCTGGGCATGTAGGTTATTGGTAAATAAGGTTGTAGTAATTAAAAAGCAAAAAACTTTCAGGTGCTTATTCATTATTTATACTTTTTCTTTTTGAAAGAGCGCAGGCACAGTTCCGATAATAATCCGTAAATCTAACCAAATAGAATACTTTTGGGCATAAAAGTTATCTAATTTTTTTCTTTCCCTTTCGCTCATGTCTTCTTTTCCCCGTTTGCTGATTTGCCACAGACCTGTTAATCCTGCAGGGCCTAAAAACCGCATCGACCATTCATTTGATGTTAACATTTCGGCTTCGTAAACCGGTAATGGCCTGTTGCCCACTACGCTCATATCGCCAATTAAAATGTTAAACAGCTGTGGCAGTTCGTCAAGACTTGAATTACGTAAAAAGTTGCCAAGTTTGGTAATACGGGGATCGTTTTTGATTTTCACAAAGGCAGCTTTAGGGGCACCATCTTCAGAAGCATACTGGTTGTTTTCTGTTGATAGTTTAGCCAAAAGCTGATCGGCGTCGGTACGCATCGATCTGAATTTATAAAAATCGAAAACCTTATACCCGGTTCCAACACGTTTACTTTTGTAAAATACCGGGCCTTTTGAATCAAGCTTGATCAATATGGCAACCACTAAACAAACCGGCGACAGGAAAAATAACATGGAACCCGAAATCACCAAATCAATAATGCGTTTACCGAAAGGCATTTTATAAGTAGTGTCAACCTCTTTTGATAACTCAAGTAATCTTGGTTTGATGAGCTTAAAAGTAACCAGGAAGTTTAACCGCTCGCGCAGGTCATCGATAGAGAAGGGCAAACTGTAAAAATCGTGCACCCTCAATTGAAGTGCTTTTTTCTTAAGCTCTTTATCAGCATGAGTTGATAGCAATACAATGATAGATCCGTTAAGCAGAAAGCTTTTTTTAATTTCCTGAACCAATTGGAAACATTTGCCTTCGGTATCAACTTCTATCAGGATGATATCCGGAACACTTAAAATAGATTGATTACCCAGGTATTCATCAAGCTGGGCAATAGAATCATTATAAGTAACGTTGAAATTACTGAGGCCGCTTGTTACAAGGTCTTTAAAATCAACCCCAGCATAAGCAATCTTGATGTGCGAACCGGTATTTTCGTTCCAGTCAGACGTTTGTTGATTCATATACTTGTAAGAGTTGGTTAATTGCTGATTTTAGTTCGGTTGGTTTAAACGGTTTGTGCATGTAGCCATCAATTTTAAAAGGCATATTGCTTACCTGTTCATCAAGATCATGCGCCGCCGATAACAGTAACACTGGGATATCGCGGTAAAAACCACTGATTTTAACATTTTTTGCAAAAGATTGTCCATCAAAGTAAGGCATCTGAAGATCGGAAAGAATTAAGTCGGGAAAATGCCCGTCTTCAAGCCACCCAAATGCGTCAATGCCGTTATTTTTTACAACAACATCGTAATCTTTTGAAAGGATGAAATTGAGCAGTTTTAATATGCTTAAATCGTCATCGACAATTAGTAATGTTTTCTTCATGTTGCGGGTTTGTGGAATCTGGATTAAAAAAGCGGGTGTAACACGTAAACTAATAATAATTTAAATTGAATTCAGCTTTAATTCCTTGGCAAATAAATGTGTTTTTAATATTGATAAGGTGTACGTTAAAATCAGAGCCAGAGTTTTGTTTTTATGTAAATATTCCTAAAACCCTGGCACTTTACATGGGTAAACAATTCCTGTACCGAAATTACGTATATTATCTTTACCACTAATGCTTGCCGTGTATTTATTTGCCAATAAACCTCATAGCCAAGGTAATAGATGATAGTAAACTAAATATCTATAGAATAGCTTAATTTATTGCCTTCAATTTGCTTTAAGGTTGAGGAATATATTCCCGTTTGGGGTATTTTTAATGAGTAAATAGGGAAAGTTTTTACCTGTCTGTAACCTTTAATTAATTCGCCTTTATCACGGCTGTTTTAAAGCTGAATTTTATATTTTTGATACCGGATATCAGACAAAACGATTTTGAACAGGCTGGCAAAAAACAAACACATCATTATATACGGGCTATCGCTTGCTGTGATGCTGTTTTTAATGCGCTGGCTTGAGTATAGGTTTATCATTATTGATAATTCTCTTGAACTTTACATTGCCGCTATAGCCATTATTTTTACATCGCTGGGAATCTGGCTTGCTCTTAAACTAAATTCGCCAAAAGTGAAGACCGTTCACGTTGAAAAGGAGATATATGTATATCGTAATAATGGGCCATTCTTGTTAAACGAAGCTGCCCTGGCCGAGGTTGCTATAAGCAGGCGCGAACTGGAGGTTTTGCAGTTGATGGGCGAAGGCTTCAGCAACCAGGAAATTGCACAAAGGCTATTTGTATCACTAAATACCATCAAAACACACTCATCAAATATTTTTGGCAAACTGGAGGTTGACCGCCGCACGCAGGCTGTTGATAAGGCGAAAAAGCTTAATCTTATTGCCTGAAAATTGTGGTACTTTAGTATGAAGTGGTTGTATTTCTGCAAAATCACCCTAAAGTATGACCGTATCGAGCAAGCCAATTCTCAAATTTGCTGCATCAAACTTTAAAACTTAAAAACGATGAAAAAAAATGTACTCACTTTTGGCTTAATAGCCGGTTGTATTGTAACCTTTATGATGCTTATAACCGCCGTGTATTGCAATGGCGCTAATGAGAGCGTTAATATGTATCTTGGGTATGGTACCCAGCTTATAGCGTTCTCTATGATATTTGTAGCCGTTAAAAATTACAGGGATAAATACAATAACGGTGCAATAACATTTGGAAAGGCCTTTACCATTGGCCTTTATATAACATTGATAGCATCAACCATGTATGTAGTAGCCTGGCTTTTTGACTATCATTTTTTTATACCCGATTTTATGGATAAATACAGCGCATCCATGATTGCTAAAGCTAAAAGTAGCGGCAAAAGCGAGCAGGAGATTAAAGAGCAGATTTTAAGTGCCACCAATTTAAAACAAATGTATAAGAACCCAATATTTGTAATATTGATAACCTATGTAGAGATTTTACCGGTGGGTTTAGTTATAACTCTTATCAGCGCGTTGATATTGAAAAAGAAGATAAATGATAATACGCTTGCTGTGAGTTAAATAAAGCATATAATACTATGAAAACAAGAATGATGGGTATCGTTTTTAAATGATCCTAAAATGGCTTGAAAATAGAAAAGGCCCTTAAGATGATCAATTTAAGGGCCTTTGATTGTTATGGGGTATCGAAACCTTAGTTTTGTTGTATAACCGACATGATATTACCCGCCGGATCTGCAAACCAGGCGATAACCGGACCTCCTCCACGGAAAATGCCCTTGTCGTCGGTTTTGAAATTTTCTTCGTTGTAAATAATGAATTTTACGCCGCGTTGGGTTAGCTCATCAACCGCTTTTTCCACATCAGGTACCGGGAAATTAAGTATGGTAAACGTAGCGGGCACATGGTTAGGCTTGGGGTAGGCAATTATATAATTGCCACCGGCAAGTTGAATACTTATAACCCCGCCCATGGCTTCGTCTTTTACATCGAGGCCCAATACGTTGCTATAAAATTCTTTGGCTTTAGCGGTATCGTTTACCGAGAAACCACCGAATGCTTTGCTTTCTTTTAACATCATATTCTCCTTTTAATTAATAATTCAAAACCTGTTTTTTGTTTTTATTTAGGTTTAACCCGTTAATACCTCGGCATGAAAGCCAAAATCTTTTAAAAACAGGATAAGCGCCTTAGCTTTGATGGTACGGTCATTACACTGTACCCGCAAAATTTTATCACAATCATCCAGGTCGAAATTGGCTATGTAGCCAACAAAATTGCGGTGGATGTGCTGCAACAAAATATCGGCGTTTTTACGCTTGTTTACATTGGTTTTAAAAACTTCTACCGTCATAACAGTTTGTATTTTTAACCCGCGTGTATAACAGGTTTTATTTTGATGTGAACAATGGCGCATATTTTTCACGTTGGCTATAGGCCAGGAATAACACGCCTAATAGCAACGGTACTACTGCCACCAGGCCTGATGGTGCCAGGAATGCATTCACTAATACGATGTTTACCATTACAGGGAACAGCACTATCAAAGCCAACGCAACGTACCTGCCAAACAACAGGAATAACGCGCAAACCAGTTCGGTTATTTTTATCAGCATCATCAGATATCCCGAGGCGGCAAGTCCGTCATTAAATATTTTCATATTGCCGGTTGTTGGGGGCATTGGAAACGCATGGAAAAACACCATTGCAAACCAACTGACTGCTGCGAACAAAAACATCAGCGCTACCAGGGTACGTACAATAATTACAGCTATTTTCATGATTATAAGGTTTGTTTTTAAATTGTGATTGATTTTAATATTATTTCGTTGGTTTAAGCTGATCGAGTTTTTTCCAGAAATAGTAGGTAACAAACAGAAATACAAGCATTATCATCGGTGGGATCAATTCGCCAACGGCGTCGCCCATAAAACTACGTGAAGCTATCGCCCCCAAAAAAGTGAAAGCAAAACCGGCGTAGGCCCATTCTTTTATCACTTTAAATTGGGTTTGCAGTATAGCCACAACGCCCAGTAGCTTGGCGAATCCCATTATCACCATAAAATATATTGGGTAACCTAAATGTTTTAATACATCAACGCCAGCCTGTTGCTTCGTAATGCCACCAAACCCATCACCCGCCATGGCTAAGGCCAGTAAAATGGTCAATATCCAATAAATGATATTTATGTTTTTTGGTTTCATGGTTGTAGCTATTTTATTATCCGCGATTTTCGTCGAAACTTACCATCCATGATATGCCAAACTTATCTACAAGCATCCCAAAATAGCTACCCCACGCAGATATGGCCATTGGCACCGTAGTGATACCACCTGCCGAAAGCGCGTTGTAAACCGTATCACCTTCTTCTTTACTTTCTACATTAAGCGATAAATGGAAGTTATTACCTTCCTTGTAGCCCATACCCATTTCGCCAACGGTATCTGTGGCCATCAGGATGTTGCCTTTACCTATAGGCAGCGCAATGTGCATTAGTTTGTCTTTATCTTCTTCGGCTACGTTTTCGCTGCCCATATCGCCAAAGCTCATTACTACAGCAAACTCGCCGCCAAAAACCGATTTGTAAAAGGTGAACGCTTCCAGTGAATTGCCCGGGAAGTTTAAATAAGGGTTGATAGTTACCATTTTTATTAAAGTTTAGTTTATAATTTGGTTGTTTACAGAAGTAAAGTTACGGTGATTAAAGATAACTAAACAGGGCAGAATACGACAATTAAAGGTATAATTAAGACAAGAAATTTATCCTCAGGAGATGAACCTATATAAATAAGGTGCCTTATGCGCACCGCCGGTAAACTTTTTAGCAACCCGTTCCAAAATACCCAAGCTCAGTATTTTACGCTGAAATGCGGCCCTTATTAGCTTTTTGTTTAGTACGGTTTCATAAAGGCTTTGCAGTTCGCCCATGGTAAATTCATCGCCAAGGAGGTTAAAGCCGATGAGCTTTTGATCGAGGTTGGCCTGAAGGGTTTCCAGGGCTTTTTGGATGATCTGCCTATGATCCTGCATTAAATGTGGAAGGCTTTCTAAGCCATACCAATCGCAGGTATCAGAGATCGCGTCGGGGGTGGGGATTGCTTTAGTAAAATCAACCAGGGCATAATAGCCTACTGATACAAAACGCTTAAGCAACCAATGATCGGTAGGTGGTTCATATCCCCGGGCAAGCATAATAGCTTTTAATGGTTCGGGATCATAACGGCTGTTATCGCCAAAAACATAAAACTGGTCAAGGAAAATATTGGTAAGGCCGGTGCGGTCCAGCAATACCCTGCGGGCTGCCTGGTTCACATCTTCATCGTCATGAATAAAGCCGCCCGGCAGCGCGTATAAACCGGTGTTTTTATAGGCAAGCAGCAACACTTTAAGCTGGTGGTCATGAAAGCCGAAAATAACGGCATCAATTGCCAGGCCGGGCAAATAGCCATCGCCACGGGTGTTACTTTCCTGCTTCCTGAATTCCTTATTCATCTTTTGTAAAAAATGCTTGGCAAATAACAAAAAAATTTGTTGCCGCGATAAAATTAATTATTATTGTAACATAATGATACAATAAGTATCAAAAATTCGAATAAACCAATTTAACATTAATAAACCCATGATGAAACCAATTTTAGCAGCCTTGCTGCTGGTGCAAATTGCATCTGTAAAGTTGTTTGCCCAAACCAATCCGCAGGTAACCATCGAAAATGGTAAGGTAGCAGGAGTGAAGGAGGCAGGATCAGCTATCACCACATTTAAAGGCATTCCATTTGCCCAGCCGCCGGTTGGCGATTTGCGCTGGAAAGAACCGCAACCAGTTAAAAACTGGGATGGTGTGCTCAAGGCCGATCATTTTGGCAATAACCCCATGCAAAGGCCAATTTTTGGCGATATGGGCTTTCGGTCTGCCGGTATGAGTGAAGATTGTTTATACCTAAACGTTTGGACCCCTGCCAAAACCATGAACGAAAAACTACCTGTACTGGTGTATTTTTACGGTGGTGGCTTAGCGGCAGGTGACGGATCTGAACCACGTTATGATGGCGAAAGCCTGGCGAAAAAAGGCATTGTGGTGCTTACCGTAAACTACAGACTTGGTGTGTTTGGCTTTTTCTCGCATCCGGAGCTAACCAAAGAATCGCCTAATCATTCATCGGGTAATTATGGATACCTCGACCAAAATGCCGCTCTGCTTTGGGTACAAAAGAACGTAGCCAAATTTGGTGGCGATCCTAAACATGTCACCATTGCCGGCGAATCTGCCGGATCGATCTCGGTATCTGTACAAATGGCGTCTCCACTATCAAAAGATCTGATCAATGCGGCTATAGGCGAAAGTGGCGCGGGTATAAATCCAACGTTAAATTCTATTCCATTGGCCGAGGCCGAAAAGAATGGTGTTGCCTTTGCGGCAAGCGTCCAGGCTGGTTCATTAGCCGATCTGCGGGCTAAATCTGCTATCGAATTATTGGATATTACTAACAAACCAGGTCAGATGCGGTCGCCAATGACACCAACTATTGATGGCTATTTGCTGCCCAAGTCATTGCCCGAGATATTTGAAGCTGGCGAACAGGCTAAAATACCTATCCTGGTAGGATGGAATTCGGCCGAAGTGCCTTACCAGTTTTTAATGCGCGCTGACGCACCAACATTAGAAAATTACAAAAAAACATTGACTACCATTTATGGTGATAAAGCTGACGAAGCACTGAAATTATACCCTGCTGCTACCGATGAAGAGGTTATCAAATCGGCAACGGCATTATCAAGTGATCGTTTTATTGTGTATAGCACCTGGAAATGGGCCGACCTACAAATGAAAACCGGTGGCAAACCTGTTTACCGTTATTTGTTTTCGCGTGTGCGCCCTGCTATGACGGCCGCTATGGGCAATGCTACAGCGGGCCTTGCCGGGGGCGTTGTAAAAGGTGATGCAGCCAAACCTGCACCTAAACCAGCCGGACCGGTTGGCGCGGCACATGCCTCTGAAATTGAATACGCCTTAGGCAACCTGGCTACCAACAAAACTTACGCCTGGACACCAGATGACTATAAAGTATCTACCACCATGGAAGATTACTTCGGCAATTTCATCAAAAACTACAACCCTAACGGAGCTGGTTTACCAAAATGGGAAGCCAACAATGGTAAAGGCCCGGTTAAGTTTATGGATATAGATGTAAAAAGCGAGCAGAAAACAGAAACCGATAGGGCACGCTATTTATTCCTGGATAAGGATTATATGAAATAGCGGTTTTTATAAGCCGTTTGTTGTAGGTACAATGTTAATAAGAGGCTGTCTCAAAAAATGAGAACAGCCTCTTGTTGTTTATACCTGTGTGGGGGCAAATGGATAAAGCAGCCAGAGTTTATGAGCTGATGAAAATTATCTTCCCGAAAAAGTACAGAGTGTACAAACAAGTAATTAAAATTTCGCATTTTTATATATAGTTATAACCAATAGCCAAAAATTATGAAAAATGCTTTTGTAACCGGCCTGATCCTGGGGATTATGAGCGGAACCTGGTTGTTTATAATGCGGTCGTTTGGGTACACCAGTACCGGCAATCATGTAAGGCCTATTGAATATTTATCATTACTGATACCGTTCTGTGGCGTTTATTTCGGGGTGAAAACTTACCGGGAAGACGACAAGGAAGGCGAGATCAGTTTTTTTGAAGCCTTGTTTCAAAGCTTCAGGATTTTGCTGATAGGAGGGCTATTTGCCTGTTTGGCCGGCATAGTCTATATTAATTATTTTGATATGGCCAGCAATCTATTCGCCTTTTCGGGCCGTTTATTCGGCGGACTCGCATTAGGCGTTTTAATTTGCGTGGGCTCAGCAGCTGCCTTAATGAATAAACCGAGCAAGCTGGATTGATATTGACTTACCTGTTAAATCTGAAAATGGTTCCATCGTCATTCCTTTTACCGGTGATAAGATCATGGATTATACCTGCGACTATCACACTAAAGGTTATTCTACTGCCCCAAAGTCCAAACCAAAACAGCTTATGTTTTATCTGGTTCATTGTTAAAATAATGAGAAGAGCAGGTTAATTGTACGGTGTGAAAAAAATATTTAAGTTCAAACAGGTGCAAATGAATGGTTTAACATTAGTGTTTGAATTTCTTTGAAAAAAAATTTTGCAACTTAATTTAAAATCCTACTTTTGCACACCCAATCAGGGAAGCGGGATGTAGCGTAGCCCGGTATCGCGCCACATTTGGGATGTGGAGGCCGCAGGTTCGAATCCTGCCATCCCGACGAAAGTCGATACCAACTATCAAAACCCTTTAAACCGAAAGTTTAAAGGGTTTTCTTTTCTGATTGATGAAATAGCATTGGCAGGCATGAGCCTGATTAATGTAACGGGATGTAGCGTAGCCCGGTATCGCGCCACATTTGGGATGTGGAGGCCGCAGGTTCGAATCCTGCCATCCCGACAGAAAGCGATACCAATCGAAGTCGAAACCCAGCAAATCACACTGATTTGCTGGGTTTTTGTTTTTATTCCCACCAAAAAAAACAGTCAATATCAGATGTGAGTAATTGCGTGTGTGATTTTAAATTTTTTAATTCGCTCATGGAAAATGCAAACCCCGAAAAATATTTTCTTTCTTAAGCTACATTATCTCTTTCTGCTTATTGTCGGTTAGTTTTGTATAACTTACAATATTGCAATAATCTTATTGCAGGCAATTATCGGAGCGGCATAAATGGTGCCTCTCGCTTAATGCCGGACAAACCGGCAGGCAGGTATCGCAATAGGGTGCGATTGGCACAGGATGCTTTTGGGAACTCAACGGCACCGGGCTGCTTGGTAACCCGGCTACCAGGGCCTATGGCTGCAACCCGGCGATATTGTGAGATGAAAGTTATCGGCTTAGGCTTGTTAAGTAATACTATCTTAAAGAACAAACCAAATGGTCGATACTGGATCAAAAAAAATAGCAGTTAGGTTGATTAAGCTTTAAATAAAATTTGAATGAAGTTAAAAACTATTGATGCATCATCGTTGACACCGGCCGAAATGCAAGTTTATTTGCACTACGCCATTGCACCCCGGCCAATATGCTTTGTATCCACTATTGACAAAAACGGCCAGGTTAATTTAAGTCCGTTTAGTTTTTTCAATGTTTTTAGTATCAATCCACCGATATGTGTTTTTTCGCCAACAAGCAGGGCGCGGGATAATACCACTAAACACACGCTTGAAAACGTTTTGGAAGTACCTGAATGTGTGATTAATATTGTGAACTACGATATGGTGCAACAAACCTATTTAGCCAGTATGGATTACAAAAAAGGCGTAAATGAATTTTCGAAAGCGGGGTTTACTGAATTGGCTTCGGAGACGATAAAGCCACCAAGGGTAGCGGAATCGACCGTTCAATTGGAATGTGTAGTGAATGATGTAATATCGTTAGGAAAAAACGGGGGAGCGGGTAATTTGGTTATTGCCGAGGTGAAACGGATTCATATCAATGAAGCGATTTTGGATGCTAATGGCAAAATAGACCCGCATAAAATAGATTTGGTGGCTCGTTTAGGCGGCGATTGGTATTGTAGGGTAACCAGCGATAATTTATTTAAAATTTCTAAACCAATAGGCAGTACCGGAACAGGTATCGGCGTTGATGCTTTTCCCAAAGAGGTTAAAAACTCCAAAGTGTTAACCGGGAATAATTTGGGGTTATTGGGGCTTGTTGAAACGCTACCATCCGATGAGGAAGTAAAAGCTTTTAGTCAAACCGATGAAATGAAAGATCTGGTTGATACTATCATCGGTGACAGCCACACCCGGACCCTACACCTGCATTTAAAAGCCCGGCAATTGTTAAATAACGGCCGGGTAATGGATGCCTGGAAAGTGTTGTTGATGTAGTTTATTTATTGACCTTGTCATTTCCAACAGAAACTCTGGGACTAAAATGTTTAATTACCCTAAAGAGGAAAGGCTTTTTTTTGTTTCCTTCTTCAGAAGAAGAAGCTTGTTATTCGCTGGTCCTTTTTTTGAATTCTTTTTAATGTCATCAAAACTTTAACGCCTGGGCCTGGTGTAAATGCAACTCACGTTGTGGCATAGCCGTTAACCTAAGAAAAATTTAGCCTTAGGCTTCTTAAAATCCCCTCTTGAGAGGGGCGCGGTCGCAAAGAGCGTGAGCAGGGGTGTGTTATACAAGCGATGGGCCGCACGCAGAATGACACACCCCTCCACCCCTCTCAAGAGGGGAATCGCACATTCCCCTGCTTTTTGAAGCGTTTCGTTCTTAAGTTAACGGCTATGGCCTTGTGGGAGCAGGCCATTGCTTTTAAATGAACGATATAACTTTAGCTACCTGATTTCATCCGTTCAGGATGATGATCTGTTGCGGTGGATGAAATGTAACAAATTTTGTATATTTGCCAAACCTATCCTGAACTATTGGAATATGTCAAAAAATATTATTGTTGTTGATGACGATGAAGATATTCTCAACATCATAGAGTTAATTCTGGTAGAAGCCGGATACCATGTTCGGGCTGTGAGTGACATTGTATCCTTTTACAATATTCATGAATTTAAACCAGACCTGATTTTACTTGATGATTGGCTTGCCGATGGCTACGGCAGCAAGCTTTGCCTTGATTTAAAGCGCAACCCGCTCACGAGCAATATACCGGTAATCCTTATTTCTGCTAAAAATGATTTGCCAAATATTTCCAGGAACTGTTTGGCCGATGATTTTATTTCCAAACCTTTTGATCTCGATTTCTTTACCGAAAAAATAAATAACTGGCTCCTTAGCGTTTTGCCAAAGTAATGACATGTTTTTAGCATTTAGACTATTTGCCTTTTTTGTATCGTAAATAAAGCAGGGTATTAAATAACCGGGGCAAACGCATCTGAATAGTTAACGGCGATAAGCTGTTATTTAATAATAGCTAACGGAATAAGCTTATGCCATTGGTATATATAAGCATCAAACGATACCTTGTTTTTATCGCCCGATCCTCGTTAAAAGATCCATGTCCATTAGGCGCCTTTATTGGGCAACAACAGGCACAAATATTGGATGCGCCTAATTGCTCGATACATCAGTTTTGTGTTAACCATGTAAAAATATAAAACACTGATTATTAAATATTTATAAAATAAATATCTGAAATGTGTTAAGTTATGTTAACCCAATTAGATGCGTTTACCCTGATTAAATATCCAAAAATCAATTAGCCAGATCTGATCTTCCACGCCTGGATTTTTTTAATAAGGTATGTACCGAAAAGTGATAATTCTTGTAGATAGCATCATATTTGATCAAACATATATCCGGTTTCATGCTTAGCTGCAGACATGACAAAAAAACTTTGCATGTTACCTACATCCGGTAGTTTGGATAGCTTCTCAATGAGCACTTTGTTATATTCATCCATGTCTTTGATCGCAATTCGCAGCAAAAAATCAAAGGCCCCGGTCATATGGTAACATTCCATTACTTCAGGTAGTTTTATGGTGGCCTCCATAAAAGCTTTTAAGCTTTCCTGTGAATGTTCCTTAAGGTGAACCTGGGTGTACGCAATAAGTCCCCTGCCTACCATTTTATGATTAATAATGGCTGTATACCGTTGGATATAACCCCCCTCTTGCAATTTCCTGATCCTGGCGTGTATCGGCGTAATAGACAGGTTTAGCAAATGCGCGATTTCCTTATGGCTTATTCTGGCATCTTTTTCCAGCAATTTCAGGATACCCAGGTCTATTTTATCAAGGCGGTTTTCCATATTTAGTTTTTTTGCAATACCTGGTTTAGCAAATTGAAGCTTTCCGCTTTTTCTACCATGTTTTTGGATCCTATAAAAATAGGAGAACGTTGGTGCAGTTCGGTAATTTCAAGATCAAGGATTCGTTCATCACCATTGGTTGCCCTTCCGCCTGCCTGCTCAATCAAAAATGCCATTGGATTGCATTCATAAAGAAGACGTAATTTGCCAGAGGGGGCCGATGCGGTAACGGGATAGATAAAAATACCTCCTTTAATGAGGTTACTGTGTACATCGGCCACCATTGAGCCTATATATCGCGACGAATAAGGACGTTTGGTAGCGGGGTCTTCTATCTGGCAATATTTAATATAATCCTTAACCCCTTGTGGAAAATGCACATAATTACCTTCGTTGATCGAATAAATAAACCCGCTTTCAGGGATTTGCATGTTAGGATGCGAGAGGCAAAACTCGCCAATGGAGGGATCAAGTGTAAAACCGTTTACACCTTTTCCTGTAGTGTATACCAGCATGGTAGATGAGCCGTAAATGATATAGCCTGCCGCCACCTGTTCTGTTCCTTTCTGCAGAACGTCTTCCAATTGTGGTCGTCCTTCTGTCGTTTTTCTGCGGTAAATAGAAAAGATAGTTCCTACAGGCACATTAACATCAATATTGGAAGAGCCGTCTAAGGGGTCTATAGTTACAATATATTTCGCGTTTTTTGATACGTCGGTATCAAGCCTGATGATTCCCTCATTTTCCTCTGAAGCAACAATGCAGCATTCGCCACCGCTTTTTAATGCAGAAATAAACTGGCGGTCGGCATAAATATCCAGCTTTTGCTGGTGTTCGCCCTGGATATTAACGCCACCTGCATCGCCGAGAATATCTATAAGGCCAGCTTTGCTTACCTCGCGGTTAACAATTTTCGCAGCAATGCCAATGTCGCGCAGTAACCTTGAAAGCTCTCCTTTCGCAAAAGGGAAATCGGCCTGTTGCCTGATTATAAATTGTCCTAAAGTAATAGTTTCAGTCATGCCTTAGTGTAAAAACTACATTGATTATTTGCTTAATTGGTAAGGCTAATGTGAGATAAAATGATTTTATATGCAAATTTAAACCATAAATTCAGATAGCCATTTCATTTATTGACTATTGGCATAGTGTATTGAATTTGCTTTTTAAATGCCATTTGAGTTGTAAATTGTGTTTTTTGATAGGTTAAACAGAAAAAACGACCTTTTATAGCTTGTTTTTGGTCATGTTTTCCAAAATGGTACTATACTATAGTTTTTATAACTGAAACAGCCAATCTTTACATCAGAATTCAGATACCCGATTGCGTTTGGGAAACCAATTTTTTTAAAAAAATAACAGTACAAAAAATATGCACTTGTGGCGATAGTAGAGAGTTGGTAATTCCTTGTTTTCCAACAAATAGTTCGCTTGTTATCGCGCTTTGATACTGGGGAGGGTGGTTATGAATTAATAGGTTTTTGTTTCAGATCAACAATCAATAATTATAACCCGATAAAATGAAGGCTATGAAAATATCAATTACATCAATAACGGTAACAGCTTTGGTTTTAACAGCTGCACCAATTGCCGTTTACCTGTTTAGGCGATACCGCAAATGCAAAAAGGTATATGAGGATGATTTTGGAGGTTGGATTTAAAAGATTTAATATGATAGAGTTGTTTTCAAAGCCCAAGGTGCACTACCAGTTAACCACCCGGGAATTGGTGTCGCAAACGCTGCAAAGAGGAGAGGGGGGGGTAAACGACACAGGTGCGCTTGTGGTTAATACCGGCGTGTTTACCGGCCGCTCCCCGGCCGATAAATTCATTGTCAAAGATATGATGACAGAAGGTACTGTTCACTGGAATAAATTTAACCATCCGCTTGAGCCTGATGCCTTTCTGAGACTACAAACAGCTATGTGGGCGTATTTAAATGAGAAGGCCGAAATTTGGATAAGGGATGTTTTTGCCTGTGCTGATCCAGGGTATAGATTGTCTGTGCGCATCGTTACTGAAACACCGTGGAGTAATCATTTTGCTGCCAACATGTTTATAAGCCCGGCACCTGGCGAACTACAGTCTACAAATCATTGTGAATGGCAAGTGATTCAGGCGCCTGGTTTTCAGGCTATACCAGAAGAGCATGGTACAAGAAAAGGGAATTTTACCGTGATTTCTTTTACCCATAAAACCATTCTGATAGGGGGCACGGGTTATACCGGTGAAATAAAAAAAGCTGTTTTTACCGTACTTAATTACCTTTTACCAGGCATGAACGTGTTGCCGATGCATTGCAGCATAAATGAGGGAAAAAGAGGCGATACAGCCATGTTTTTCGGGTTAAGTGGCACCGGAAAGACCACCCTGAGCTCTGACCCCGAAAGACTGTTGGTGGGTGATGATGAACATGGTTGGGACGATGATGGAACCTTCAACTTTGAGGGTGGCTGTTATGCCAAAATTATTAATCTTTCGGCTAAGCAGGAGCCTCAAATCTATAATGCCATCAGGCCCGGTGCTCTTGTGGAGAATATCAGCTTTATCCCGGGCACTAACCGCATTGATTATAGTTGCAAAAGATTGACAGAAAACACCCGGGTTAGTTATCCGTTGAATTTTATTGAAAATGCCAAAATACCGTCAATTTCAGGCATTCCCAAAAATATCTTTTTTCTCACTTGTGATGCTTATGGGGTTTTACCGCCTATAAGCAGGTTATCGGCCGAACAGGCAATGTACCATTACCTTAATGGTTATACCGCAAAAATAGCCGGAACAGAAGAAGGTATCCTGGAGCCTCAGATAACATTTAGCGCATGTTTTGGCGCTCCCTTTCTGCCCTTGCATCCCCATAAATATGCTGAGTTGTTTGGTCACAAAATGAAGATCCATTCGGTAAAGGTATGGATGGTCAATACGGGATGGTCTGGCGGGGCTTATGGAACCGGCAGCCGGATTAAACTTGCGTATACAAGGGCAATGATCACTGCCGCGTTGGAGGGACAGTTGGATCATGTGAGTTATCTTGCCCATCCGTTTTTCGATATGCTTGTTCCGCAGAGCTGTCCGGGTATACCCGGGTTGATATTAAACCCGCGTGATGCCTGGTCTGATGGTAATGCTTATGATCTGGCTGCCATGGAACTTAAGCGCAAATTTCAACTCAATTACGAGGAAATTATGTTGGATGGAATGGTTTATAAATAGACGTTATACAATGTGTTAGTTTGTAACAGGGTACTTTTTAGTGGAGTAAATATAAGTTGATTAATGCCAATTCTTTTATAGCTCAGCTGTCGAAAGGTTGGCATTTAGGTGGGTTATTCAAGCAGCACCATATGTAGTGGTATAAGCATATAAATTTAATAATAGTTTGCTAAATCGATTTATTTTATGTTGATTTGCTAAATTGATTTAGCTTAAATAAACATAAAATAATTTAGGGGGATAAATGAGAAACTATTTTTATAGCTTACTATTAATCTGCGCTTTACGTACACCTGCCAAAGCGCAAACCATTCAACCTTTTAAGGCGGGGGATAGGGTAGTATTCACCGGAAATAGTATTACCGATGGGGGGCATTATCATTCTTATATCTGGCTATATTATATGACTCATTTTCCTGACAGGCGTATCACCGTATTTAATGCGGGTATAGGCGGCGATGTATCAAAACAGATATTAGAACGGTTAGATAGCGATGTGTTCGCTAAAAAACCAACAGTTGTGACCCTTACTTTTGGTATGAATGACACTGGTTATCAAAATCTTACAGGGTCAAAGGCCGATTCGGTGTACGCTGCTAAGGTGACCGAATCTTTAAAAAGCTTCAGGCTGATGGAGCAGAAGCTAATGCAGCATCCTGAAACCCGCAAAATAATGATCGCCTCATCGCCATATGATGAAACCGCTAAAATCAAGACCACGCCATTACGGGGTAAAAATATTGCCATGCTAAAAATAGCTGCTGATCAACAACTTACGGCTATTAAACACCATTGGGATTTTGTGGATTTCAATCACCCCATAACAGAGATCAATTTAAAACAGCAACAATCCGATTCGACTTTTACTCTGGAGGGCAGCGACCGCATTCACCCCACCAACGACGGGCAAATGGTGATGGCTTACCTGTTTCTGAAAGCCCAGGGTTTGTCAGGGAAAAAGGTGGCTTTTTTGAGAATAAACAGTAAACCAATGGATAAAATTACAGCAGAAAACTGTAAAATAGACGCAATAAGTTATAAAAAAAATACAATAAGCTTCAATTACCTTGCGGCATCTTTACCGTATCCTTTGGATACCATTTCAGGTGGTTTCGGAAGACCTGCCAAGGCCCAGGTGGAGGCATTGAAAGTGATCCCATTTACCGACGATTTTAATCAGGAAATTTTGGAGGTTAAAGGACTAAATCCATCGGCACAATACACCCTGAAAATTGACGGTGAGCCGATGGGCAGTTGGAGCGGTACCGATTATGACAAGGGCATTAACCTGGCCTTAATTAATGCCACCCCGCAATATCAGCAGGCCCTGGCAGTAATGCACTTGAATGAGGAACGGTGGACAATTGAGCGCCGCCTGCGCGAGTACTACTGGATGCACTACTCCATCCTGAAACCAAAAGGATTATTGTTTAACGATGGCCTGCCCACAGTAGACTCGTTGCAGAAATATGCGAAGAAGGATTTCTTTGTAGCGGTAACCGTACCCACTTATCAAAAGGCAAGGTTTAAGGCCGTAAGGGAAGCCTGGCAAAAAGAGATCGGTTTGCTTACCGATGAGATCTACCGCATCAACAAGCCTGTAACACATCATATCGAAATTACATTAGCAGCTAACAACTAATGAACCTGAAAACAGCTACCTATAAATTATTGCTCATACTTTTTGTTATAACCTGTATGCCACGTACTGGAGTTGCCCAAACCGCCTGGTATATTGATGGTTATCACGGTGGTGTATGGGGGCATTATCCCGATTGGAATACCCGCTTCATGGCTGATATGCTGAAAAACAATCCCGATTGGAAAATCAACATTGAACTGGAACCTGAAACCTGGGACAGGGCACAAACTGTAGACCCCGCGGCCTACGTCGATTTCAAGGCCCTGTTTGCAGATCAGTCATTAAACGGGCGGATTGAGTATGTAAACCCGGCCTATGCGCAAAGCTATATGTACAATATCTCGGGCGAGAGTATCATCCGGCAGTTTGCTTATGGGATTAAAAAGATCCGGGAGCATTTTCCGGGAGCTACCTTTACATCCTATTCGTCAGAAGAGCCTTGCTTTACCAGTGCGCTGCCACAAATCCTTACTTCGTTTGGGTTTAAGTATGCTTCGCTCAAAAATCCGAATACCTGTTTTGGGGGATATACCCGCGCGCATGGTGGCGGGTTGGTAAACTGGATTGGTCCGGATGGCACCGGGATCCTTACTTCGCCGCGGTACGCGGTTGAGAAACTGGCAACCAAATCAACCTGGCAAACCATCGCATGGACTAATGATCCGGCTTATCTGAGTGCCGCTTATGCCGCCGGTATCAAACACCCCATTGGCATGACCTTGCAGGATGCGGGTTGGAAAGGTGGCCCGTTTATTGGCAATGGTGACAAAGGCGGCATCCACAGCATATACACCACCTGGCGCAACTATTTTGCCAATGTTGTTAAAGGCGACGCACGTACCGATTGGAAAGTATCGCAGGAGGATATCCTGGTGAACCTGGTTTGGGGATCGCAGGTTACACAACAAATAGCGCAACGGGTTAGGCTTAGCGAAAACAAGATAGTGCAAAACGAGAAACTGGCGGCAATGGCTAAGATCTATGCAGGTGGAAATTACCCCTCGGCCGATTTTGACGCCGCCTGGCGAACCCTTTTACTTTCGCAGCACCACGATTGCTGGATTGTGCCCTATAATGGTAAGCCGGGCGATACCTGGGCCGACAAGGTAATTGGCTGGACAAGCTTCAGCAACAATATAAGCGACAGCATTGCCAATGCATCTGTCCTTAAAATAGCAAAGGCTGATGATGACCATATCACCATTTATAATACGCTGGGTATGGATCGTAATGAAATCATTACAGTTGCCATTCCATCAAAATTTGAAGCTCAGCATTTGGCTATTTTTAATAGTGCCGGTAAACAGGTAAAAACGCAGGTTATCCCCGCTAATGATAAACAGCCGGCAATGATGGCTTTTAAAGCCAATGTGCCATCAATGGGATATGCCGTTTACCAGTTTAAACAGGCAGGGCAGGCAGTATCGCCAGGAGCGCATATCAGCCAAACCTCCAATGGCCTTTACCGGTTGGAGACTGATCTGTACCGTATCACTATCGACCCATTGCATGGCGGCATCATCAAAAGTTTGATAGCCAAAACTATGTGCAACCGCGAGTTTGTGGATAAAGCCAACGTACTTGGCTTTAACGAGTTGCGTGGCAATTTTTATAACGATGGTGGTTTTAAATCAACCGGGGATAACCCGGTAAACATTGAGGTATTGGAAAATGGGCCGCTTACTATTAAGCTGGCTATTAAGGGTACCATCAACGGCAGTAATTATACCCAACTGTTAACCCTTAACGAAGGACAGCCACGCATAGACATTAAACTAACAATAGATTGGAAAGGCAACCCGGGAATAGGGGAGAACATGAAACCAGGTACCTACAAAATGGAAAACCCGGTTAAACCATTTTATGACGACAGGAATAAGCTGCTGGCTCTATTCCCGCTCAATTTAAAACATCAAAAGGTATATAAAAACGCTCCATTTGATGTTACCGAAAGCAAGCTTGACAACACTTTTTATACCCGCTGGGATAGCATCAAAAATAACGTGATCCATACCTGGGTTGATATTACCGGCGATAATGATGAATACGGAATGGCATTGCTTACAGATCATACCACAAGTTACGCGCATGGGCCGGATTTCCCCCTGGCGCTTGATATTCAATATTCGGGTATGGGTTTATGGGGGCGCAATTATACCATCAATGGCCCAACCGAGATTAATTACGCGTTGATTCCTCATCAAGGTAAATGGGATAAGGCTGGCATTTGGTCAAATGCAACCCAATGGCAGCAACCTTTATTAATGGGGGCGGGTATGCCGGCTCCGGGTGCTCAACGCTCATTAATAAAACCGGATAAGGGTGTTGAAATAAGCGCTATGCAGTTTGATGGCGATGATCTTTTGCTGCGGGTTTTCAATACAGGTAATAGTAATAATTGTAAAATAGCATTACGTTTTAATGCCGATAAAGCAGAGCTGGTTGAACTTGATGGCAGGGTAAAGCAGCAATTATCTTTTGTTAAGTTATCCGGCGAAAATTCGATACATTTTAAGCTGCCAAGATTTGGTGTGCGTACTATTAGGTTGGTGAAAGCGAGGAAATGACTATATAAATCTATGTCATTGCGTTGTGCCTGCCTATGATGTTTTGTAAAAACGTTTGTCATTTTGCGTCATTTCCACAGATAGGTTCCCGTACGATGGCTCTTTTTGTGCCACAGGAATCATCATGAAAAAATAATTAAATAAATATTTTGCTAAATCGATTTTATTAAATAATTTGGACGGTAATTACCAGTTATAAATAGCCATTTCTTAAAATATCAAAAAGCAATCCGTGTTAAACGGGCTCTTTTATGCTTGTACCGGAGCGGGTATCGCCTAAAATGAAATGATAAGGTGGCTATAAAATTGTTGCGTTAATTACGGGGATAATAATAAGCCACGCCGGTGCTTACCATTGGTTGTAAGTACCAAAAAACAGGGAATATATATTGAAAATGATGTAATGGATGATGTGAATTTGTGCTGATTTGCTAAAACGATTTATGTAAACCAATAATAAATACTATATCTATCAACCATTTATCAAACCAAATTATGAAAACAAAATTATTCACCCTGCTTATTGCAGGCACCGCTTTACTGCAGGCCTGCAAACGCGATGAATCTACCAAACCCGCTGCGCCTGCCACCAACCCGGTAGGGGCCAAAATTCCATTGGCGGGGTCGCCTGTAAGCGCCTATGGTACATTTTACATCAGTAATGTATCCAGTAGTAAGATCATCGAGATCAATGGCATTGGCATGCTCAACGACGGCAATGGTGCGCAGCAATATCAGTACCTGGGCAGCGGTACAGCTACCAACCCCAATCAAAAATGGTATATTATTCAGCAAGGTACAGGCGCTATCACCAGCACTACCAAATTTAAACTTATGAATGTTGCCAGCGGTAAATACCTTGAAGTACCATTGGCCTCTACTACGCCTGGTATAGGCTTATGGCAGGATAAAGCCAATACCAACAATGCCCAGCAGTGGTACATTCAATCGGTAGGCACTAATGTTTACAAAATTATAAATGTGGGTAATGGCCTGGCGGTAACCAACGAAGGGGCATCAACCAGTAATGGTACAGCCATAACTCAGGAGGCTTTTGTAAGCGGAAATACCAGCCAGCAATGGATATTAAACAGCATTACCGCCGAAGCTTACCGCGATGATGATGTGGTAAACTTTTTTCACCGTACCAACGGTACCGTTGCTTTTGATGAAGGTAAAAGTATCCCGCTCACTTACGGCACCAATAACGGCAAAGTATTATGGATAACGGAGGACGCTTACGCGGCCGATCAGCTGCAATCAAACGGGCAACTGTATTGCCAGTTTTTTAAATACCATAACTCGGCACTGCTGCAGCCAGCAAGCCATAGCTGGGATCAATCCTTAACCCCTAATATCACAACCACCAATTCGCCGGTTAGTAATTTAGAAATTATTGAAAGTCCGGGCGATCATAACAGTACTTACCGCTGGCCTGGCATTGGCATCGAGGCGGGCAGTAAGGTTTTGGTATACACCTATGAATCGGCAAATGGCTCAACACCCGTAAACCAGTCTTTGTATTCCATTAACCAGAATACTACAGGCTTAAACTGGGGCGCGGCCACCAGGTTAACACCAAACGGCATGTCGGGACAATCGGATGTGATTTTTTCAAATGGTATGTGTAAAAACGCCGCCGGCGATAGTGTTTATGTATATGGCAGCAAGAGTGTTTATTTCAATACTTTAAATGTATTCCTGGCGCGTTTCGCGGTTAATAACCCAACCGTTTGGACGTTTTGGACCGGCAGCGGCTGGTCTTCAAGTTTACAATCGGCCTCAACAGCTGCTATCACGGTAGGCGCGGGTGCCACCACGCAGCAAAATGCCATTATATCAAAAGTGAACGGTATATATGTAATGATGCAACTCGACCTGGGCTATTTCTGCGATCCGGGGAACCATAACATTTATATTTCCACGGCTACAAATCCTAAAGGGCCGTTCACTACGCCAAAACTGGTTTTTACCATTAACGATACCTATAACGGACACCTGGCAAAGTACTACACGCCGGCCATTCACCCGCAATTTAATAACGGGCATAATGAGCTTTTGTTAACCTATTGCCTAAATTACAATGCAGATGGTGGCAGCTGTTCAACCCAAACCTGCTTTAATAATAACCAGGATCCTAACTATTACCAGGTAAAGGGGGTAAGGGTACCGTATTCGCTGGTGGGGTTGTAAGGGGAGAATGTAAGGGTAGTGAGTATGGTGGAATGACAATATAAAACTATGTCATTGCGAGGAACGAAGCAATCGCGAACTATGCAGATCCGCCCTGTATAGCATGAGATTGCTTCGTTCCTACCCATGACAAATATAAAAATATGTCATTGCGAGCGCAGCGTGGCAATCTCGTAGCCATACAGAGCGAATATGCATGGCGACGAGATTGCTTCGTTCCTCGCAATGACAAGGGGGCGATGTTGTCATTTCCACCTTCACAGTCCGCGGATTTTACTACTCGCAATGACATGGTGGACTTGTCATGGGTAGGAGGAACGATGAAGCAATGACGATTCAATAAATACAGTTATGACACGATGGACTTGTCATAGCGTAGTACAAGAATAATTTTGAACTTAATATACAATGAAGAAAGTTTTTTTATTACTAATCGGCCTGGGCATGAGTTTGTTAGCAAACGCTCAAAAAATAGCGCCGTTTAAGGCTGGCGACAGGGTGGCATTTGTAGGTAACAGTATTACCGATGGCGGGCATTACCACTCGTACATCTGGCTGTACTACATGACGCATTTCCCAAACGCACGTATTACCTGTTTCAACGTGGGTATTGGCGGCGATGCCATTAACCAGATCTACGATAGGTTTGATGATGATGTGTTTAGCAAAAAGCCCAATATTTTAACCCTTACCTGGGGTATGAATGATAGTGGTTACTTTGAATGGTATCGTAAAGATGCGCAGGATTTTATGGATAAAAGGATTGAGGGCAGCTATAAATACTATGGCATGCTTGAGGATAAGTTAAAACAACGGGCAGATATTAAAAAGATCTTTATCCTGGGTTCGCCCTATGATTTTGCATCAAAGTTTAACAAACAAAATCTTTACCCCGGTAAGGTTCAGGCATTTTCAAAAATCATTGATTTCCAGGAAGCTGCCGCTAAGAACAATGGTTATGGTTATGTTGATTTTTTTCACCCGATGACGGCCATTAACCAGCGCGAACAGGCTAAAGATTCAACCTTCAGCTTAACACCTAATGATCGTATTCATCCGGATAATGACGGTCACCTGGTGATGGCTTACCTGTTTTTAAAAGCGCAGGGACTGGATAATCAGTCGGTTGCCGATTTTGCCATCAACGCTCAAAACAAAAAAGTTTTAAAGGCGGTTAACTGTCGTGTTAGTAATGTTGCTGCCGATGCCGATTCAGTAGGGTTTAATTACCTGGCCAATTCATTGCCTTATCCTATTGATACTATTCCTCGTGCCTGGGGCAATCGTAAAAAACAGGCCGAAGCGCTGAAAGTGGTGCCCTTCACCAAAGAATTTAACCAGGAGCTGTTAACAGTTAAAGGGTTAAAAGCAGGCAATTATGTAGTGAAAATTGATGGTGAACAGATTGCCGCTACATCGGCAGATCAGCTTTCAAATGGATTAAACCTGGCCGAGATCACCAGTACACCTCAATACCAGCAGGCTATCCAGATCAGGGAACTAAACGAAGAGCGTTGGGATATTGAGCGCCGTACCAGGATGTACAAGTGGATGCAGTATGATTTTTTAAGAGGCAAAGGCTTGTTGTATAACGATAGCAATGCCGCCATGGATACGGTGAAAAAATACGCGGTGAAGGATATTTTTGTGAACGGCAATAAGGACAACTACAGCCGTGCCCGTTATAAGAGCCTGCGCGATGCATGGCAAATGGAGATGGACGTGCTTACCAATCAAATTTATGCCATTAACAAACCACAAAACCACCGCATAACAATTGTTGCCATAAAATAAAATACCCGAACCTATTTGATATGAATACTTATAAAAAAACACTTCTACTGTTAATAACCTGCTTTATAACCTTTATAAAAGCAAATGCTGCCACCGTTGATACCGCCTTAACCCATAGCGATGCTATGCACAAGGATATTAAAGCCGTGGTGATTAAACCGGCAGGTTACAATACCAACAAAAAGTTTCCGGTGCTATACCTGCTGCATGGTTTTAGCGGTAACTACAGTGATTGGATTACCAAAGTACCGGCCATTGCCGGCCTTGCCGATCAATACCAGGTAATTATTGTATGCCCCGATGGTGCTTTTGCCGGCTGGTATTTTGATAGCCCCGCGAATAAGGAATGGCAATTTGAGACCTACGTAGGTACCGAATTGGTTAATTATATAGATAAGCATTACGCTACCATCAATGATAAAAGTGGCCGTGCCATTACCGGCTTAAGTATGGGCGGCCATGGTGCTATGTACCTTGCCTTTAAACACCAGGACAAATTTGGCGCGGCAGGCAGCATGAGTGGTGTAGTTGATATCAGGCCATTTGCTGATAGTTTTGGTATTGAGCAAATGCTGGGTAAATACAGCGAGCACCCCGATACCTGGGAAAAAAACACGGTGATCAACATGGTCTACCTCATTAAGCCAAACTCATTAGCCATTACTTTTGATTGCGGGTATGATGACTTTACTTTCAAGGTGAATTCCGCTTTGCATGATGAGTTGCTGATGCGCAAAATTCCGCACGATTTTACAGTACGACCAGGCACCCATAACTGGGAGTATTGGGGCAACTCCATCAATTACCAGATGCTGTTTTTTAGCCGATTTTTTAATAAGCAAAAATAGGGGAGAGGACTTACGAGGATCTAATATCGAACACCGAATGTCCAATGTCGAATAATGAAGGATTAGCGGGAAAAGGTGTTGCAAGTTAGGAGGTGCGAATAGCAGTATGAAGATATATATGTCATTACGGGTTTTAAAATCCTGTGGACCGTGAAGGTGGAAATGACGTAACAAACTATCCTCTCCACCCTCTCATGCTGAGGCACGAAGCATCTATTAGCGAACTTTACAGGGCGAATAGGCATGGCGTAGAATAGATCCTTCACTGCGTTCAGGATGACAGACGTTTTAAAGACGTCATTGCTATTTTTTCCAGGTTAATCCTGCTTCGCAAGGACATGATGGAGTATACGTCTGTTTAAACCAACACTATCCGCCTCAATAACTATTGTGTTTTGAGCTATTTAACAGGGGTTAGTGTAACCCAAATAAATTTACCGGGCTTATAATGTTAAGCCCGGTTTTTAAACACTTTTTTAATTTTTAAAGGCATTTGATGCAAAGAAAATAAATTTAAAAAAAGTGTGAAAAAAATTTGCTAAATCGTTTTTATGATTTAAATTAGCAGTCAGATTAAACATCTGTTATAAACCAGTTATTCATATACTTACTTTTTTGAACACAATCTGCTAAAGATTATGTAAATGTGCTAAATCGATTTTTCTATAATTGAAAAAATCGGGTTATGTGTAAAATGTGCTATTGTAAATAAACCTATAATATGAAAAAAATTTACTTCAGGTTTCTTTTTTATCCGCTGATGGGGCTTTCGCTCTTTTACATGGCTTCATGTAAAAAGGATGGCTTTTTGGGCCAGACAGTCACTTCAAACTTAACCAAACCTACGGTGTTTGCCGATAGTGCCAATACGGTGGCATTTTTATCAAACATTTATAGTGGTGTTGGCTTTAGCTTTAACCCCGGCAGGTTTTTGTACGGTCCTATTTTATCGCCAACAACAAACGGTGGGCTCGATGCCGCATCCGACGAGGCCGAGGTTTATACATCGGCAGGTTCAACAGCGCTGGCTTTTGAATCGGGCACGGTAAACGCAGCGGTTATTACCGACGATGCTTACAAAAATAGCTATATCAACATCCGGGCGGTAAATCAATTACTGGCCAATTTGCCTAAATCGCCCATTAATGCTTTTGCTAAAACACAAATGCGTGCCGAGGCCCACTTTTTAAGGGCATGGTATTACGCTATTTTATTGAAACATTATGGCGGTGTACACATCGTAAAGGATAGTATTTATAACTATACCGATGCTATTCCTGCCAAAAGAAACACCTACGCCGAAACGGTAAACTACATCCTTGCCGATTGTGATACCGCGGCCAATGACCTGCCGCTGGTACAAAGCGGACTTGCCTATGGCCGGGCTTCAAAAGGGGCCTGCCTGGCGCTTAAATCAAGGGTGTTACTGTATGCGGCAAGTCCGTTGTTTAACGGGCAATCAATAGGGGATGGTGCTACCAAAGAATTGGTTGGTTATGCAAGCTATGATAAAGAGCGTTGGAGATTGGCTAAAGAAGCCGCGCTTGCTGTGATCAGTACCGGCGCCTATCAATTGAATATTGATAATACAACCGCGCCGGGCTACGGTTTTCAGCACCTGTTTACGTTGCCGGTTAATAAGGAATATATTTTTCAGCTGATGCGCGGCTCAAATGCCGATTTTGAAAGCTTATGGCAACCGCCATCACGTACCGGAAAAAATGGCGCATTGCCATTACAGGGGCTTGTTGATGCTTTCCCGATGGCCGACGGTAAACTGATCACCGATCCAACATCAACCTACGATCCGCAAAATCCCTACTTTGGCCGCGATCCGCGTTTGGATTATACTATAATTCATGATCAAACCCCATTGCAGGTAAGGCTGGCATCGGGCAAAACACCTATAGATATTTTTATCGGCACGTATATGGGCCGCTCCACCGGACCGGATGCGGTGAACGTAGGTACCCGTACAGGTTACTACACCAATAAAATGCTGGATCCGGATGCGGTATCGCAGGATTTTACCCATCCCACAAAAAGATGCTGGCCGTTGATGCGCTACGCCGAGATCCTGCTAAACTACGCCGAAGCATCTAATGAATATGACGGTCCTACCACGCTGGTTTACCAGGCGGTTGAAGCCATTCGTCAAAGGGCGGGTTTAAACCCATACCAATTGCCAACCGGGCTAAGCCAGGCCGATATGCGTACCGTTATTCAGCATGAGCGCCGCATTGAGCTTGCCTTTGAAGAACATCGTTTTTGGGATGTAAGGCGCTGGAAAATTGCCGACCAAACCGAAAATGTACAAACCTACGGTATGGAGGTAGATAGGAATAACAGTACTGTTAGCTACAAAACATTCCCGGTACGAAAACGCAATTTCCGTACGGCAATGTACCTGTGGCCTTTCCCGCAAACCGAGGTGGCAAAATCGGCAACGATGTTACAAAACCCCGGTTATTGATCATTATAAGATATAACAGATGAAAAAGAATAACATATTTTATCAAATAAACCTTTTGCTGATAGCTGTGGCAACCATACTGATGGCATCATGCAAAACCGAAAAGCCTTTATCGGTAGCCGAACCTGTAAAAGATATTACCGGCAGCTGGCAGGTGATCCGCGCTACCCGTAACGGTACCGATTTAACCAGTATTATCGATTTTACAAAGTTTAGGGTAAATTTTAAGGCAGGCGCTTACAACCTGGAAAACAAACTGCCTTTTTTGGTTGATGCCGATGGCCAATATTCATTGGATGATCCTAAATATCCGTTTAAAATAACGTTTACGGCCACCGGCGGCACACCCGTTGCAACTCCGTTTACTTACCCCATTGTGAATGGTAAACGGCAACTAACTATAACGTTTAGTCCGGGTTGCCCTAACAACAGTTACGTGTACGTATTACAAAAAACCAATTAAAAAACACAACCACCAACAAATAAACTAATAGAATTTATGAGATCATATTTACATATTAAAGGTAAACGGTTGTGGAAGTGCTGCGCTTTGATATCCATTGCCATTATATTAGCTTGTTGCGGCGAAATCATTACCGGGGTCGATCAGCCTGCTACGGCCACCGTAGGTTCGGTAGTGCCTATTACCGTTCATATCAACATCCCAACCGTGGGCAACGGCGGTCCCGATTATTTGATATTCGGTTTCCTGGTGCCCAAAGGCTGGAAGGCGGCTCAAAACACTACCATTACTTATAACGGCCCTTTGGGTAGCGGTACCATGAACCTGATACCGGCTGGTACAGTTGCAAAAAACGGTGGCGGATTAGACTGGCCTGCTTACATGAAAAAAACATTTCAGATAGGTGGTAACTTAATTGACGACATGGAATGGGTGGCCTATCAATCAGATAAAGCCTATCCGCACAGCGATGGTAATGCCCTATCCGGCGACCTGAACATCAAAATTAAAATGGGGGCCGATGGCAATAATACCCTGGTAAAACTGGGTTATGTAATTACCGATACAGGTAATGGCTTTACCAGCGATAGCAACGGTACTTATTACAGTGAAAAGGTAACCGACTGCTTTGAATTAACCGGAGGTACCGGCGATTTGGTTGACTTTTGTAATCCGCAGTTAACAACCATTAACCCGCCAAAATCATTAGATAACGATATCATCACCCTAACTTTTGATGGTACTGTGGTTGATACCAAGTTAATACAGGGCAATCCAACAGAAACTTATCTGTGCGCCACAGCCTACACCAGCGATGGCAAAACGATTAGCGTGTGCGAGCAAACGGATAAAACCAAAATGGTGCAAACCACATCAAACAGCAAAAAATACCAGATCACGTTTTGGCCTAAGTCGTTCTTTGGCACTACGGGTACACAAACCATAACCAAAATAGAGTATTTCATAACCGATAAAACTGGGGCGACCAAGGTTGGCTACGGCAATACCGATGCCCCGTTTGTGTACACGTTTAAGTGCTCGTAAACCAATTTTAATACAATAATGATGTGAGATAGGGGCTGTAAAATAGCTGCAGTCCCCTTACATCTGCTAAAACGATATTTTAATTATTGCCAACAATTTAAATCTTATACTATGGCTTATTGCTACTTAAAGAAATGCTTTACAGGTTTCATGATATTGATGCTTATGCTGGTAAAAACCGGGTATGCAGCCATGCAGGATACCACAGGCAGGGGTAGTACCCATCCTGATTGGGTAAGCGGGATGGTGCTTGATGAATTTGCCAACCCTTTAAAAGGGGTTAAGGTTGCCATAAAAGGTAAAACCGATGTGGCTGTTACCGATAAGGATGGTCACTTTGAGATCAACGCGGGTATTAACGACCAGTTGGTTTTTACCAGGGATAATTACAACACACGCCAGGTTACCCTTAAAAACAAGGGCATACTAACGGTTAGGTTGTTGGATACCTACCTTAAATCGCCGGAAACAATTGATGTGCTGTACGGTACCAAAAAGGCATCGGCCAATTTGGGCGCGGTATCAACCATATACAATAATCAGTTAACCACTACACCGGCATCGTTATATACCTATGCCTTACCGGGCCAGCTGGCGGGTTTATATACGCAGCAATACAGTGGCTTTAGTACCCCGCAAACAGCTACCCAAACCGTGGCCGACTTTGTTGGTAACGTGGTACAGCACAACAACTACTCGGCAAATGATAATACCGAAATTGGTTTATCGCTGCGCGGACAGGCACCTATCACCATTATTGACGGGGTGCAGCGTGAAATTTCTTCTATCGATCCGGAAAGTATTGAATCGGTATCGGTTTTAAAGGATGCCTTATCGAATATATTACTGGGCATCAACAGTTCACGCGGCGTGCTATTGGTAACTACCAAACGCGGCCAGGCCGGTGCGCCACGTATTTCATTTACGGCCGAGGTTGGCTCACAGCATCCCCTGGATTTGCCTACACCGCTGCCTGCCTATCAATACGCCTATTTATATAATGAGGCTTTACAAAATGATGGTAAGCCTGCTATTTATACTGCCGATGATTTTAATGCCTACCGCAACCATACCGACCCGATCCATCACCCGGATGTAAACTGGTTTAAAACCCTTTTGCGCAATAACTCGCCTTTAAGCAGCTACAAGCTGAATGTTAATGGCGGTACCGATGTGGCACAATACAGCGTATCGTTAAGCTACCTTGATCAGCAGGGGATGTTTAACACAGCGCCGGCATCTACCTATAACACCAATAACGATTTAAACCGCTACGTGATCAACTCTGATCTGAGTGTGAACGTTACCAAAAAATTTACTGTCGACCTGCAATTGTTTGGTCGTATTCAGCAGGCCACCCAGCCAGGAACAGGTTACGCGGGTATTTTAAACACCCTGTACAATACACCTAATAACGTTTACCCGGTTTATAACCCTAATGGCTCATTTGCAGGTACCACATTGTTTACCAATAACCTGCTGGCCCAATCGGAGTTTTCGGGCTACCAGCGCACCAACAGTAACGATGTAATGGCCAACCTCGATCTGAATTATAATTTAAGCAGCGTAACTCCAGGGCTTTCACTAAAATTAAAAGGTAACCTGGCTTTTGAATCGCAGGGTTTGGTGAACCGTTCCTTGCAGAATAACAGCTACCTGTTTAATAAAGACAGTACATACTCGGCAGTGGGAACGCCTATCTCGCAGTCAAACGGGTTTGCTACGGTATCAAGTGCCCGTTACTCTTTTGCACAGGCAGCCATTAATTACGAAAGGCAGTTTGGTAAAAGCAACGTGAGTGGCATGGTGCTGTATGATACCCGGTCGACGGTGTTGAACTATGACCTTTCGGGTGTTACTACCGATAGAGCCGTTAAGTTAGGTTACAATTACGATAGCAAATACTTTTTTGAAGCATCGATAAACAGCAGCGGTTACAACAGGTATCCGCCTGGCCATCAGTACGGCACATTCTATGCGTTTGGTTTAGGCTGGCAAATGGCGCAGGAAAGTTTCATGAAAGACATCAGTTGGATAAGCTCATGGAAATGGCGTGCAACCTATGGTAAAACCGGTAATGCCAACGTAGATAACTTTGGCTACTACAATTTTTTGCAAACCTACAGCACATCAATTGGCTACCCGTATACTTTGGGTACAGCCCGCAGTGTAATTCAAAGCTACAATGAAAATACATTGGCTAACCCTTACATCAGGTGGGAGAGTGCTAAAAAGCTGGATATAGGCGCGGATATTTCCCTGTTTAAAGATCACTTTAAAATTACTGCCGATTATTATCACGACAGGTATTACGACCTGCTGCAAACCCGCGGCAACAGTATAGCCTTGTTGGGTACAGGTTACTCGGCCGAAAACATTGGTGTTAAGTTGTACAAGGGAACCGAGCTTACCTTAACCTACCAGGATCATGTAGGTAACTTTAACTACTTTATAAGTGGCAACGGATCGATACAAAGGGCTATTAATGTATTCAGCGATGAAGAACCTGTTCCGTACCCATGGATGAAGCATACAGGGCTGGCACCTGATGTGGTATTTGGCTACACTGCCATTGGCTACTTTAAGGATGCCCAGGATGCCGCAAGCAGCGCCACCTACACAGGCTACACCCCACAGGCCGGCGACGTAAAATACAAAGACCTTAACGGCGACCACGTGATTAACCAGTTTGATGTTGCACCAATTACCAATAATAAGCCGCTTATTTATTACGGCTCGTCATTTGGGTTCAATTATGATGGCTTTAGCCTGAGCGTGATTTTACAGGGCGTAACCAACCGCCAGATTATTTATAACAGTAACCTGGTAAATGGTTTTTCGGGCATTGGTCCGTTTGGTAACATATACTCGGGCCAGGGATACGACGCCTTAACCGGCCGTTGGACACCAGAGACCGCCGATATAGCTACAGCACCACGCTTAACCACAACGGGTAATGTCAATAACGGTTTGCTATCAACCCGTAACATCCGCTCTGGTAATTATATGCGACTTAAAAATGCCGAAGTGGGCTACAGTCTGCCGTATGCATGGGCACATAAGTTAAGGCTATCGGGCATCAGGGTGTTTGCCAATGGCGAAAACCTGTACACATTTTATGGCTACAAAGGGGTAGACCCGGAGGTGAATGGTTTGGTTTACCCTATACAAAGGGTGTTTAACGCGGGTGTAAACATTAAGCTATAGTTTTTGGCCAACATTAAAATTATGATCATGAAGAGAATTAAAAACATAAGCATAGCGGCCATAGCATTAGTGATAATATTGGCAGGCTGTAAAAAATATGAGCAATTTCCGGTTGATAAGGTGGGCATCAGTTATGTGTTCGATCCTAAGGATTCCTTAGGCACTGGTGCACGGGAGTTTTTATACGGCATTTATCCCGTAATGAAAAGCGGCCACAACAGGGTTGGCGGCGATTATTTAGATGCTGCATCTGATGATGCTATGTCATCGGCATCATCTACCACAACCCAGGTTACCATATTGGCTACGGCAGGCTATAACTCCTACACCATACCCGCCGATGAAAACCTATGGGCTTATTATTACGCCGGCATCCGCAGGGCAAACATTTTTGTAAATAACATTGATGTAGTGCCGGTAATGGCTAAATACAACGGCTATTCGGAAAAGTACGTGTGGAAAAGCGAAGCACGATGGTTACGGGCCTTTTTTTACTTTGAACTGGTAAAACGCTATGGTGGCGTGCCCTTGTTAGGCAACAAAGTTTATACCATTAGTGATAACGTAGCCCTACCCCGTAACTCGTTTGCTGATTGTATCAAATATATTGTAAGCGAATGTGATGCCATTAAAGACACCCTGCTAACCGCCCCGGTTGCTAACCCAAATGCCGATGCGCACCGGGTTACCAAAGGAGCCGCGCTGGCCTTAAAGGCAAGAGTTTTATTATATGCAGCAAGTCCTTTGTTTAATGGTGGCAACATTGATGCATCAAATCCATTAACCGGTTATACCGATAACAGTGTAGCCCGCTGGGCCGCAGCATCTGCCGCTGCTAAGGATGTGATGAATTTGAATAGCTATTCGCTGTTTAACAGTTTCACAGGCCAGTTTATAACGCAGAATAATTCTGAAATGATTATGATAAGGCAAACCGGCGCCGATAACATTATTGAAAGCACCAACGCGCCTATCGGCTTTACCGGCGCTGCCGCCAAAGGCCAAACCAGCCCAAGCCAGCAGTTGGTTGATGCCTATCCTATGAATAACGGGTTAGCTATTACCGATCCCACATCTGGCTATGATAGCAACAATCCGTATCAAAACCGCGATCCTCGCCTTACGGGTACTGTTTTTTACAATGGCGCACGCTGGTTAAATAGCGATCTGCAGCTTTATGAAGGTGGTATGAGCAAGCCCAACACCTCATTACAGCAAACCCTTACAGGCTATTACATGCGCAAGTTTATGGGTAACGAAGAAAATAGCAACAGTTTCCAAAGTCATAATGCCGATTGGATCATCATCAGGTATGCCGATGTATTATTGGGCTATGCCGAGGCTGAAAATGAGGTTAACGGTGCAACCAGCGATGTGTATGGTGCTATGATCAGCATTCGCAAAAGGGCAGGTATTACAGCAGGCGGCGACGGTTTGTATGGCTTGAAAGCAGGTATGAGCCAGGCTCAAATGCGCGATGCCATCCATAACGAACGCCGCATAGAGTTTGCCTTTGAAGAGAGCCGCTACTGGGATATCCGCCGCTGGAAAACAGCCGAAACCCTGATGAACCAACCGCTAAAAGGGATGTCTATCACCAAAATAGGATCGAGCTTAACATATAACATTGTTAACGCGCTCACCACCAAGTTTACTTCGCCGCAAATGTACCTGTATCCAATACCGTACGACGAAGTGTTAAAGAACCCGAATATGAAACAAAACCCCGGATGGTAATCCTTAAATCAATTTAACCAATTAATTAAGCAGTTATGAGAAAATTCATACTTTTCTTTCAAATAATAATAGCCATGGTTCCGGTGGTGGTGTTTGCGCAAAACAAGCCTGTTACAGGCAGCGTGCGCGACCTTACAGGTGCTTTGCCGGGCGCGTCGGTGGTTGAAAAGGGATTGCCATCAAATGGTGTAATTACCAATGCCAATGGTAAATTCAGTCTTGTCCTTAAAGGCAAATCAAATATAATCATCGTAAAATTCATCGGTTATATCCCGCAGGAGTACGCGTTTAAAGATGGCAACACTGCCGATATTATCCTGCAAACCAATAACAACGGTTTAGATGAGGTAGCTGTAGTAGGTTACGGTAAAAGGAGCAGGCCAACCAATACAGGCGCGGTAAGTTCAATATCTGCCGCCGATATCCGTACGGTACCAACAGCCAACGTACAAAACGCGCTTACCGGTAAATTGCCGGGTTTCTTTTCGCAGCAGGCGTCGGGCCAGCCGGGTAAGGATGCATCAGATTTTTACATTCGTGGTGTAAGCTCACTAAACCCCGCCGGTAACCAGCCCTTAATCATTGTTGATGATATTCAGTACAGCTATGACCAGTTGCAGCAGATCAACGTAAACGAAATTGAAAGTATCTCGATCTTGAAAGATGCATCAACTACCGCTATTTACGGTATTAAAGGTGCCAACGGTGTATTGGTGGTAACCACCCGCCGTGGTAAAAGCGGCGCGCCAAAGGTTAACCTGCGGGTTGAAACCGGTGTACAGGCGCCTACAAAAACGCCTACTTTTTTAGATTCTTACCATTCGGCATTACTGATCAACGAGGCCCAGACAAATGATGGCATCCCAACCACATTTACCCAGCAGGATTTGGACCACTTTAAAAATGGCGATGACCCTTACGGGCACCCCAATGTTGACTGGTATAACAAGATATTTAAGAAAAACACCTACCAGGCCAATACAAACCTGGATATTTCTGGCGGTAACAGCGCGTTAAAGTATTTTATATCAGGTGGTATTTTAAAGCAAAACGGTTTGGTACGTGATTTTGCCGATCCGCAAAGTCTGGTAAACACCAACTATTACTTTAACCGGTATAACTTTCGTTCCAACCTGGATTTGAAGGCTAATAAAACTTTAGATCTACGTTTGGATGTAACCACCCGTTTTTCTGATCTTAACCAGCCTTATAACGAGAACGCAGTAGGCGAGATCTATAATTTTACCAAGGAAACACCCTTTACGGCACCCTATTTAAACCCGAACGGATCGTATTCCTACGCCTATTCGTCTTTTAACCCCGATCATTTACCAACACTGAATGCAAGGCTGGCCGCAGGCGGTTACCAGCACTCGCGCCGTACCGATTTTAACTTCCTGTTTGGCGCAACTCAAAAACTGGATGCTTTAACAGACGGCCTATCATTAACCGGCCGGGTGGCTTACTCCAGTATAGAGCAGTTTACCAAGCAAATATTTAACGGTGGTGGTATCCCCGCATATCACTACAATCCAACAAACAACCAGTACTCATTGCAGCCGGGGGGCACTTATGTTTACTCCACCTATGTTTTAACAGGTAATACCGATATGAACAGCAATAATTATGATGTGCAGTTGTACGCCAATTACGATCATAATTTTAGCAATGCGCATCACGTAACCGGTTTGCTGTTGTTTAACCAAACATCACAAACCTATAACGCGCAATCATTGCTGGACGCGTCGTTGGTAGCTGTGCCGCAAAAGTTCCAGGGGGTATCGGGTAAATTAGGGTACGATTATATGCAGAAATACCTGTTGGAATTTAATATTGCCTATAACGGTACCGATAGGTTTGCAGCCAATCACCGTTTTGGTTATTTCCCTGCTTTAAGTATTGGTTATAACATCGCGAAGGAAAAATTCTTCTCTGATAAATTCCCGGTATTCAGCCTGTTAAAGGTAAGGGCCAGTTATGGTTTGGTAGGCTCTGATGCCGCGCCGGGCAACCGCTATGTATACAACCAGGTTTACAAACAAGGTGGCGGCTACTATTTTGGTGAAACACCTACCGGCTATGGTACCATTTATGAAGATGCTTTAAGCAATGCCAACGTAGTTTGGGAGCGCGCCAAGAAAACCGATATTGGTTTGGATATGAACTTGTTTAACGATAAAATTTCGGCCACGATAGATTATTTTCACGATATCAGGTATGATCAATTGATTGTTCCAGGCAGCGTGCCAGAAATTTTGGGTGTTGGCTTACCGGCCGTAAATATCGGCAAAACCCTTAACCATGGTTTTGATGGGCAAATTAGCTACCATAGCACCCTTGGCAGGGTGCAGTATAATGTTGGTTTTGTATTTTCATATGCCAAAAACAAAATCCTTTTCCAGGACGAAGCTGCGCCGGCTTATCCATGGCTTGCTAAAACCGGGCAGCCAATTGGCCAGCAGTTTGGTTACCACTCCCTGGGGTATTATACTGCCGATGATATCAGCAAAATTACCGCCTATAAGGCCGCTCACGGTGGCTCAAACGTAGGCGACCCGATTGCAGTACCCGATAACGGTTTGCCTTTACAACCGGGTGATTTGAAATACCAGGATTTAAATGGCGATGGACAGATCAACGTGTTTGATCAGCGTGCCATAGGCCATCCAAACCTGCCAAATACTTCATTGGGTTTATCACTGCAGGCGGTTTACAAAGGCTTTAGCATAAGCGCGCTGTTCGCAGGCTCGTTTAACTATAGTTTCGCGGTATTGGGTACAGGTATCGAGCCTTTCCAAAGCCAGTTTCAGCCTATACACGAAGAACGCTGGACACCTGCTACGGCGGCAACAGCCCAATTCCCAAGATTAACCACTAACCCAACATCGGTAAATAGCCCAACGGCTTATTTTTCTGATTATTGGTTAATTAACGCGTATTACATCCGCCTAAAAACCATCGATGTAGGTTACCAGTTACCGTCCAAAATGCTGCCGTTTAAAATTAACAACGCCCGTATTTATTTAAGCGCCTATAACTTGTTTACCTGGGATAACTTTAAAAAATATCAGCAAGATCCCGAAGTGGCTACTAATACCGCGGGTGATGCTTACATCAACCAACGGGTAATTAATATTGGGATACAGGCAGGGTTTTAGGATTTAAAGTATCATGCCATCACTTCATTTTCTTCGATGACAAATTGTAAATTCCAGACCTACGAAGTTTCTAAAACTTCGTAGGTCTTATCGCATACGGAATGACGTACGTTAAGACATCAGGTCATGCCGAACTTGTTTCGGCACCCCATATGCAAAGTTGTCATTATGTTGGTTAGCCTGTCCTGTGGGGTGCTGAAACAAGTTCAGCATGACTTCTTTTTTAATGTGCATCACTTCTTTTTTGATATTCTTTATCATTAAATTAGTACTATGTTTCCCACTATAGGCCACCTCATTTATTACCTGTTTGGTATAAACTTTACTTTCCCAATTCAAACGCTGGGATTGTTTGTGGCGCTATCGTTTTTCTTCACCTACCTGGTATTTATTGCCGAGTTTAAACGCTATGAGACATTGGGGAAAATACATGGGTTTACAAGGGAAATATTGGTAGGGGGCAAGGCGTCGTGGTTAGATATTACGGTCAATTCGGTATTGGGTTTACTCCTGGGCTTCAAAGCTTTTGGAGCCATTTTTAATTACACCGAGTTTTTTGCCAATCCGCAGGCTTATCTTTTATCTATGAAGGGGAACCTGGTAATGGGCATCCTTACCGCTACAGTATTTGGTTTTTGGGTTTATGCCGATAAAAAGGAAAATGAATTGGAAATACCCAAACAAGAAACAATTACCATACACCCATACCAATTAATGGGGCTGATGGTTTTTTTTATGGGCTTTTTGGGTTTCATCGGGGCCAAACTTTTTGATACGGTAGAGCACTGGAATAATTTCAGGTACGATCCTTTGGGAACATTGTTTAATGTGCGGGGCTTTTCTTATTACGGTGGATTGATCTTTGGTGCGCTTACTTACCTGTACCTCGGTCATAAAAAAGGAATGAAGCTGGTTCACCTGGCAGATATTGGTTCGCCGGGAATGATGCTGGCTTATGGCATTGGCCGCATAGGCTGCCAGCTTTCTGGCGATGGCGATTGGGGGATCGTAAATGATCATCCTAAACCCGGTTTTTTGCCGCAATGGATGTGGTCGTTCAAATATCCGCACAACGCCATCAATGCCGGTTTGCCTTTGCCCGATTGTGATGGTAATTATTGCAACCAGTTGCTGCATGGCGTTTACCCAACACCTTTTTATGAAGCTACCATATGCATTTCATTTTTTATGCTGATGTGGGCTTTCAGGGATAAAATTAAAACACCGGGCGCGATGTTCTTTTTATACCTCATTTTAAATGGAGGCGAACGCTTTTTGATAGAGCAGATCCGCATCAACCCTAAATATAATATCCTTGGCTTAATGTTTACCCAGGCTGGCTTTATTGGTTTTTTAATGGTGTTAGGGGGGCTTACGGGCTTTGCCTTCATTATCCTTAACCGCAAAAATAACTTGCATGGGCAACATGCAGCTGCGTAAATTTGTATACCCGATTATTGATTAACCCTGTTTAAAAAATGAAGAAGTTTGCAGTATACTGCCTGTTATTTTGCTTTGCCCTAAACCTGCAAACCAAAGCGCAAACCGCCAAACAGCCGGTTAACCTTACCGATTTAAAATTTACTGTTGAGACGGCCCCCGAATGGAACGCCCTGCTCAAACGCCAGGCAGGTTGGTTTGGTGGTGATGGCATTTACTCCATTCCACTCAACGGCGTGGAAAACAAACCCGCCAGAGCAAACGACCAGGTGCTGTTTATCTTTAGTGACAGCATGATAGGTAAATTGGAGAACGGCACCATGGCGCCGGGTTATAAAATGATCCACAACACGGTGGCTTATCTTAAAGGCAACAAACCTGTAGATGCGCAAATGAAATTTTCATGGGATACCGATAAACAGGGCACAGCCGAATCTGTATTTATACCCCGCACCATCCAAACCGAAATCAACGATTATTACTGGTTGGGCGATGGTTTTGTAAACCAGGAACTGAATAACGCTATTTACATATTTGGCTACCGGGTACGTAATGTTGGCACCGGCGCTTTTGGGTTTAAAGAGGTTGGTAATACGCTGATCAAAATACCAGCCGGCTCACAGCCGCCTTACATGGATTTGAAACAAATGGATACGCCCTTTTACCTCACCGATAAAAACGGCGATATAGGTTCTTTTGGCGCAGGCATCTATGTAAATACAGCTAAAGCCGGTGCGCCAAAGCCAGATGGCTATATCTATGTTTATGGTGTGCGTGGCATAGGTAAAAACCTGCTGGTTGCGCGTGTTTTGCCTAAGGACTTCGAAAAATTTGATCAGTGGACGTTTTATGACGGCACCAATTGGGTAAACGATATGAGCAAAGTTGCCGACGTTACCGATAATGTATCGAACGAACTAAGCCTTACCGCCCTGCCCGACGGTAGGTACGCCCTTATTTTCCAGGTAGGAGGGATGAGTACCAATGTAGGTATGCGCATAGGCGCTACGCCGTACGGTCCGTTTGGTCCCGTAATTAAAGTATGGGATTGCAGGCCCGACCTGGAGGAAAAGACCTTTGTAGTATACAACGCCAAAGCCCACCCAAGCCTATCCGCCCCCGGCGAACTGCTGATTAGCTATAACATTAACTCGGTAGATTTTATTCCTGATTTAATGAAGCATCCCAATTTGTACAGGCCGAGGTTTATCAGGATGAAAATTGCTTCGAGTATCAAGTAGTAAGTATCAGGTATCAAGACAGGAAAATAAAAAAAGCGGGGCCTCGCGCGAATACCCTCTTGAGAGCAATCATGTACACATCTTTCTAAAAAAGAAAAGGTGTCATTTCGATCGAGCGAAGACGGGGCATGAGCGAGGTGCGAAAGAGAAATCTTATACAAGCGATGAGCAAACATGGCTGCTCGTATAGGAGATTTCTCCTCACCTCCGGCTCGCAATCCCACTCCGGTTCGTTCGAAATGACATCGTTTTTGCTCGGTGATACAATTCCCAAAAGATGTATACATACAGTAGTTGTCAGATGGAAATAGAAAAGTGCCATTTTTTGTTATTTCAATAAAATACAGTTTTTAAATAATCTTTTGCTAAATCGATTTATTGATTATATTTGTACATCAGATGCAGGTATCAAGCCTGCATAACCACATTATAAACACCAATGAAAACACGGTTACTTACATGCGTTTCGGCGCTTTTATGGGCCAATGCCTTGTTTGCACAAAACGACAACTTGGTTAAATATGTAAACACCCGCCAGGGCACCAACACCAAATACGAGTTTAGCTATGGCAATACGTATCCGGCCACCGCGCTGCCCTTTGGTATGAACACCTGGACGGCCCAAACCGGCAAAAATGGTGATGGCTGGAAATATCAATATTTTGAGCACACTATCCGTGGTTTTCAGCAATCGCACCAGTGCAGTTCATGGGTTAATGATTATGCCGTGTTTTCGCTGATGCCGGTAACCGGCGATTTAGTGGTTAACGAGGATAAACGCGCCACCAGCTTTAAGCATGAAAACGAAACCGCCCAACCCAGTTACTACAAAGTAAAACTGGATAATAACATCACCACCGAAATGACACCTACCGAACGTGGTGCTCACCTTAGGTTTACGTTCCCTAAAGGGCAGGGATCATACCTTATACTGGATGGTTACACCAAAATGAGCATGGTGAAGATCATCCCGCAGGAGCGTAAAATTATTGGCTGGGTAAACAACTGCCGCTGGGCACCGCAGGGGTTTAAAAATTATTTTGTGATCACTTTTGATAAACCATTTGCCGCTTATGGCACCTGGGAAAACAAAAAAGACCAGCTATCGCCCAAAAACTTAATTGCGGAAGGGGATGGCATTGGCGCATATCTTAAATTTAAAGACGGCGAAACGGTACAGGCCAAAGTGGCTTCAAGCTACATCAGCCCGGAGCAGGCCGAGCTTACCCTGCAAACCGAGCTTGGCAACTACAAAAACTTTGATGAAACCCGTAAAGCAGCAGATGTGGTTTGGAATACGCTGCTTGGCCGTATGAAAATTGAAGGTGCTACCGAAGATGAAAAGGCTACATTCTACAGCTGTATGTATCACGCTAACCTATTCTCGCACCAGTTTTTTGAGTATGGGAAAGATGGCAAGCCTTACTACTACAGCCCGTACGATGGCAAAACGCATGATGGCTTTATGTATACCGATAATGGTTTTTGGGATACCTTCAGGGCGCAGTTTCCGCTTAATACCATTATTCATCCCAAAATGCAGGGGCAATATGTGCAGGCTTTGTTAGATGCCCAGCAACAATGCGGCTGGCTGCCGGCCTGGTCGTTCCCGGCCGAAACAGGAGGGATGTTAGGTAATCACGCTATCTCGCTGTTAACAGACGCCTGGGTAAAAGGTATCCGCACCTTTGATCCTAAGCAGGCATTGGCGGCGTACTACCACGAGGCTACCAACAAAGGGCCATGGGGCAGTGCAAACGGCAGGACAGGCTGGAAGGAATATTTTGCCGATGGCTACGTACCCTACACCCCCCAAACCCTGGGCGCAACCGCCTGGACGTTAGAGTTTGCTTACGACGATTTCTGCGGCTATCAACTGGCCAAACAAACCAATAACGCTTATTATGAAAATGTTTTTGGCAGGCAAATGTATAACTACAAAAACCTGTATGACCCTAAAACCCGCTTTATGCGTGCCAAAGATGCCAAAGGCAACTGGATAGAACCCTTTGACCCGATGGATTGGGGCGGCCCCTATACCGAGGGGAATGCCTGGCACTGGACCTGGTCGGTTTTTCAGGATGTGCAGGGTTTGATTAATCTGATGGGCGGCGATAAGAATTTTACCGATAAAATAGACTCGGTATTTACCGAGCCGGGCACCATCAAAGTTGGGGGCTATGGTCAGGTGATTCACGAAATGACCGAAATGGCTGCCTTTAAGATGGGGCAGTACGCCCAGGGTAACGAGCCAATTCATCACCTGTTGTATATGTATAACTATGCCGGTCAGCCCTGGAAAGCGCAGAAACACCTGCGCGAGGTAATGGACAAAATGTACAACGCCAGCGAAAACGGTTACCCCGGCGATGAGGATGAAGGGCAAATGTCGTCATGGTATGTATTGAGCGCGGCGGGCATTTACAGCGTTTGCCCGGGTACTGATGAATATGTAATAGGCAGCCCGGCTTTTAAAAAAATGACCATCACGCTGGAGGATGGCAAAAAGTTTGTGATTGAGGCTAATAATAACAGTAAGCAAAACGTGTACATCCAATCGGCAACGCTTAACGGCAAGCCTTATACACACAACTTTATCAAACACAGCGATATCGTGAATGGTGGTATTCTGCATTTTGAAATGGGCGACAAGCCTAATATGAATCGTGGTTTGGCTGTTGAGGATAAGCCGTTTTCACTGTCAAAAAACATATCCAACTGATAGCGAAAAGGTATCATTTACTAATGATAAAATAACAAATATGTCATTGCGAGGTACGAAGCAATCGCACGCGTGTAAATCCGCTCTGTAAAGTTCGCGATTGCTTCGTACCTCGCAATGACATGATGTATTTGTTTTTCATGAGCGCAAAGGACCTGTCACCCTAAGTAAGTCGAAGGGCGCGTAGAGGCCTTTGCCTGCTATCCTTCGACAGGTTCAGGATGACAGCCACTTTTGGTACGTCGTTATAACCCGTAATGACTTTTATTTTTAAACAACTTTAAACATCACCTCATAATGCCTATTAAGTTTTACCCGTTTTTAAAAAGATCAATAATCATGATCTGCGTTGCTGCCTGCACCGGGGCATCGGCACAGGATATTGTTTACCTCAATAGCGCCAACCCGCAAACCAGCTGGAAAGTAAAAGCCCAGGCTGAAATTGGTGCCGATAGCGCCAATATGTATAAACCGGGCTACGATGCGGCCTCCTGGGTTAAAGGTATAGTACCAGGTACGGTTTTTAATGCCTATGTAGTAGCCGGACTGGAAAAAGACCCCAATTTTGGCGATAATATTTATAAGGTTGATAAAGCCAAATACGACCGCAACTTTTGGTACCGCACCGAGTTTAAGATCCCGGCCGGGTATACCAAGGAAAAGATCTGGCTTAACTTTAAGGGCATCAACCGCAAGGCTGAGATCTACCTGAATGGCAAACAAATTGGCACGCTCAATGGCTTTATGCAACGCGGTAATTTCGATGTTACGGGCTTAGTGAGCAAAAATAGCGCAAATGTTTTAGCGGTATTGGTATACTGTCCGCAAACTCCTTTAGTTAACTATGAAAGCCCAACCTATATCCCGGCAGCCAGCTGGGATTGGATGCCTTATGTACCGGGGTTAAATTCGGGCATAACCGATAACGTTTACCTGAGTAATACCGGCAGCATCACACTTCAGGATCCCTGGATCCGTACCGAACTACCTACCAATGCAAGGGCCGATGTTTCAATAGCGGTGGGTGTAAAAAACAGCACGTCTAAATTTCAAACAGGGGTGTTAACGGGCACCATTCAGCCAGGAAATATAGAGTTTTCGCAAAAGGTTTTTGTGGGCGGCAACAGTACGGCCGAAATCAAGTTGGATAAAAAGCGTTTTGAGCAATTGGCCATTAACAGCCCCAAACTATGGTGGCCAAACGGCTATGGCGAACCTAATTTATATACTTGTAAGCTAAGCCTTAAATTAGGTGATGAAGTATCAGATAGCCAGACCATCAAATTCGGCATCAAAAAATATAGCTATGATACTGTGGGAAATGTGCTGCATGTTTTTGTGAACGGCACTAAAGTGTTTTTAAAAGGCGGTAACTGGGGCATGGCCGAGTATATGTTACGCTGCCGTGGCAACGAATATGATACCAAGTTGAAACTGCACCGCGAAATGAATTTTAACATCGTACGTAACTGGATAGGATCAACCACCGATGATGAGTTTTACGATGCCTGTGATAAATACGGCATGATGATCTGGGACGATTTTTGGCTTAACTCTATTCCAAACCTGCCTAATGATGTCAATAACTTTAATGTTAACGCGATAGAAAAGATCAAGCGCTTCCGTAACCACCCATCCATAGCGATTTGGTGCGGCGATAACGAGGGCACACCCATGCCGCCACTAAACGGCTGGCTTGCCGAAGATATTAGCAATTATGATGGTGGCGACAGGCGGTATCAACCCAATTCGCACGCGGGCAGCTTAACCGGCAGTGGTCCGTGGACAAACTTTGACCCACGCTGGTATTTTAGCAGGTATCCTAACGGCTTTGGCGGCTCGCCGGGCTGGGGCTTGCGCAGCGAGATTGGTACGGCGGTATTTACCAATTATGATAGCTTTAAAAAGTTTATCCCTAAAGATAAGCTATGGCCACGTAACGAAATGTGGAACCTGCATTTTTTTGGCCCATCTGCTGGTAATGCAGGTCCGGATAGGTACGATGACGGTATTAACAAGCGCTATGGTACGGCAACAGGCATCCAGGATTATTGTCGTAAAGCTCAACTGCTCAATATCGAAACCAATAAAGCGATGTACGAAGGCTGGGAAGATAATATGTGGGAAGATGCATCGGGTATCATGACCTGGATGAGCCAATCGGCCTATCCCTCACTGGTATGGCAAACCTATGATTATTATTACGACCTGACGGGAGCCTACTGGGGCGCCAAAAAAGCCTGCGAGCCATTACACATTCAATGGAACCCGGTGAACAATTCGGTTAAAATGATCAATACTACAGGTGGCAATGTAAGCGATTTGACGGCCGAAGTTGAGGTTTATAACAGCGATGGCAAACCAGTAAGCGATTATCATCAAACCAAACAGGTAGATGCCATAGCCAACACGGCTGTAAATTGCTTTACCATCAACTTTAAAGAGGAGCATACCAATTTAGCCCTGAATAAACCTACCGTGGCTTCGTCGTTTGAAAATATGGAAGCGGCATTAGCTACTGATGGCAACAGCGGCAGCCGCTGGGCCAGCAGGCAAAATGATAACGAGTGGATCTATGTTGACCTGGGCAGCGAGCAGGTGGTAAACGGTGTAAAATTGAACTGGGAAGAAGCCTATGGTAAAGCCTTCAGGATCCAGGTATCAAACGATGCCAAACAATGGCGGGATGTGTATGATACCGAGGATGGGCATACTGGTGTGCAGCAGTTAACCTTTGACGAAACGAAAGCCCGCTATGTAAAAATGCAGGGCGTGCGCCGTGGTTCGGGCTGGGGTTATTCGCTTTGGGATTTTGAGGTGTATGGCGGAGAACCTAAAAGCAATGGATTAAGCGATGTGCATTTTATCAAACTGAAACTAAGCGATAAAGCGGGTAAGCTGATATCAGATAACCTTTACTGGCGAGGCAATAAACGCACCGATTTTACAGCGCTTAATAATTTGCCAAAAGTGAATTTGAAAGTAGCATCGAAGGTAACTAAGGCCGACGGTAAATATTATATCAACGCTACGATTACTAATCCCGCATCTTCACCGGCAGTAGCCTTTGCCATACGTGCGCAGACTGTGAGAAAAAGTAACGGCGAGCAAATTTTACCAGCTATTATGAATGATAATTACTTTTCATTAATGCGGGGCGAATCAAAAAATATTAAAATTGAGTTTGATACCGATGTTTTGGGTAACGATACGCCAACGTTGTTGGTACAGCCTTACAATGATCCTATAAGAGAGGAATAAAAAGCTTTTATTATTTGTAAACAAAACACCCGGCACGTTTAAATGCGTCGGGTGTTTTGTTTGATGGGGAATGGATCGACATGTTTATCCGAGTTTTTTAAATCGATTTTACCAATACCCCGACGGAAATCGCTTTTAAATAGGAGACACCTACGGAGTCAAAAAAACAGATGATTTTAGACCTATAAACACGATACTCCTAACGGAGTTTTAAACTGCAATTAAATAGACTCCAGCGGAATCGCGTGTTTATAGTCCGAAAATTGTTCTTGTCAAGGCTCCGTAGGTGCCCCCTTTTTAATTAGATTCTAAAAGGAATTTCCCTGAAGAATCCCCTTCCCATTTTCGCCCTTAAAACACATTTACTATCTTTCGGACTTTTCCGACTTACGGACTTCCCGACTCAACACATGACCATAGAAGAAATATTAAAACAGTACTGGAACCATGATCATTTCAGGCCTATGCAGGCCGAGATCATCAAGTCTGTTTTATTGGGTCATGATACTTTAGCACTGCTGCCTACCGGCGGTGGCAAGTCGGTATGTTTCCAGGTGCTGGCGCTGGCCAAAGAGGGGATTTGTATTGTGATCTCCCCGCTCATCGCGTTGATGAAAGACCAGGTTGAAAACCTGAAAGCCAAAGGTATCAACGCGGTGGCCATTGTATCCGGCATGGGCCGGCGCGAGATTGACCTGGCCCTGGATAATTGTATTTACAGCACGGTTAAATTTTTATACCTATCGCCCGAGCGTTTGTTATCTGAACTGGTGCGCGAGCGCATCAAATATATGAAGGTTAACCTCATAGCGGTTGATGAAGCACACTGTATCAGCCAGTGGGGGTACGATTTCAGACCACCATATTTGCACATTGCAGATGTGAGGGCGCTGCACCCTAATGTGCCTGTGCTTGCCCTTACGGCAACAGCTACCGCCGATGTAAAACAGGATATCCAGGATAAATTGTTATTTAAAAATCCGGTTGTTTATCAGCAAAGTTTTGAACGGCGTAACATTAGCTACGTAGTACAGGATGCCGAAAATAAGCTGCGCCGGATGCTGGATATTGTAAAAGGGGTAAAGGGAAGTGGTATTGTATACGTACGCAGCCGTAAGGATGCCGCTGATATAGCTAAGTTCTTTATCGATAATAGCATTAAGGCCGATTATTACCACGCGGGTTTATCCATGGATGAACGGTCTGAGCGGCAGGAAAGCTGGAAAAATAATCGTACACAAATTATAGTTGCCACCAATGCCTTCGGGATGGGGATTGATAAACCCGATGTGCGCTTTGTGATCCACAAAGAAATGCCCGAAAGTTTGGAAGCTTATTACCAGGAGGCCGGCAGGGGCGGGCGGGATGAAAAGAAGGCTTATGGTGTTTTATTATATAACGATGCCGATAGGTTAAGGCAGGAAAAGCTTTTCATGCTCAATTTTCCTTCGGTTGATGAGATCAAACACGTTTACCATTGCCTGGCCAATTATTACCAGCTGGCCTATGAAGCAGGCGAGGGGTTGAGCTTCGATCTTGATCTTGGCGAATTTTGCAGCCGCTTTAAGTTAGATCCTATTAAAACGCTGAACGCGCTTAAATTTTTAGAGAAGGACGAATACCTGTCATTTAACGAGAGCGTGTTTTTACCATCTCGGTTCAGGTTTGAGGTGGTGAACGAGGTATTGTATAACTTCCAGATCCAGAACGCGGGCTGGGATCCTTTTATCAAAACCCTGCTGCGATCATACGGCGGCTCATTTGAAGATTTTGTGCGATTGAAGGAATACGATATTTCCCGTCGTACCGGTTTAAGCGTGCAGCAGGTTATTGAGGGCTTATTGCAATTACAGCAATACGGTTTAATTACTTACATGCAGCAAACCGATAAACCCCAGGTTACCTATTTAAAAGCCCGCCAGCCGGCAAACCGCTTGTTCATTAATAAAGATTACATAGCTCAGCGCAAGGAAACCTATCGGCAAAAGATGGAGGCTGTTTTTGCTTATGCCGTTCATAGAAAGTGCCGGAGCCAAATGTTATTGGCTTATTTTGACGAGCCTAATGCCAATAAGTGCGGTATTTGCGATGTATGCCTCGATGAAAAACGCCTCAAAAATGCCGATGAGATTTTTGATAATATTACCAACGAAATAGTGCAGCAACTCAGCGTATCAAGCCCTGATATAGGCACCTTGATCACCGGGATCAGCATCGGCACCGAAAAAGAAAAAATGGAAACTATCCGCCAGCTGCTCGACGCCGGTAAAATCAAAACCGACGGCGAAAAATATTATTTGCAATAGCCCCTTTTCAGATTTAGACCAACGGTTTTCTACTCATTATCCAATACTTCGCATTGGTAACTGGTTCAATAAACGAAGCGACGGTTTCATAGCCTATACGCTTGTAAAAAGATATATTTGCCGGCGTAAAAGTTTCCAGGTAAGTTGTAAGGTTTTGCTGATCTGTTTTATCGAGGATTGGTTTAATCAAACCGCCGCCTAATCCTTTTCCCTGAAACTCGGGTTTTAATCCTACAATAGAAAGGTACCAGGCGTCGGGCGCTATAAGCTCATCAGCTTTTGATGCCATAAAGTCCACTATTTCAAGGTAAATAGCAAGTGCGCCTTCCCCAAGTTCATCTTTTAAAAAAGCTTTCTTTTGCTGTAGTTTGAGTAGTTCGGTGCTTGCATCAAGTGGTTTGCTCCAGATGGAGGCTCCGTAATTATGCTCTGCCGGTAAATACAGCAGACCGTATTGTTCGGCCTCGGTCATGGAGTAATCCATGTATTTGATCAATGCGTTTCTTTTTTCGGCTTCACCTGGTATCCAACTTAATAAGGTGATGTAAAAAGGATCATTTTCAAGAGCGCTGTTTAAGGCTTCGGCGAGGGGTTGATATTTGGAGATGTACATTCTATTCATTGTAGCGTATTCTGAAGCCGGCCACACGGATTATAGTTCTGTTTCGTTGAAGCCATTGGCACTTGCTTCTTGTGTAGCCATTTTCATAACCTCAAAAAGCCGGTCGTTGGCCGTCTGCTTACTGAAAAAGTCTGTCAGCCAGGCATTGATAAAAAGCTCGGCTTTGCGTTTGCTTTCTGCATCGGCTTTCTCAAAAGCATCAGCTAAATTTGGTGGAACATTTATTGTAATTTTTTTCATGCTCATTATTCATGCATTTTAACAAAAAAATCAATTTACATAAAAATAATACCCGATCAAATAGCTTACCAAGGAAATCACAATTAAAAGTAAATCGGTTAGTGATATCGCGCAAAGACGCCAGGACGCAAAGCATTTCATTACTTCTCTTTGCGTCCTGGCGTCTTTGCGCGAACTACTTTTCCTTTTTTTATTTGGAATATATCAAAAGTGATTTCCCTGAATAATCTACCACCACTTCAACGGAAACGAGATCTTATCTACCGAACCAACCACCATATCTGGTTTAAAAGCGTAATGGCTTAATGATTCTTTGGTAGATATGCCCGATAACACCAAAATGGTTTTATAGCCCATTTGCACGCCACCTTGTATATCAGTTTCCATGGTATCGCCTATCACGGTGGTTTCTGCAGTTTCCAATCCCAGGAATTTACGGGCAGATCGCATCATTACCGGGCTTGGTTTGCCGGTTACAAAAGCTTTGCGGCCGGTAGCCTCTTCAATCATGGCTGTGGTTGCCGCTATGCCTAAATTGTTCCATCCCGGTTTTTTGGGCGATGGATCGCGGTTGGTGGTAATGAACTTTGCACCGGCCAGGATCATATCTACAGCGCGTTGTACCATTTCTAAAGTGAAATTCCGGCCCTCACCCAAAACAACAAATTCCGGGTCGGAGTCAACCAGGGTAATTCCGTTTTCATGCAGGCTGGTTAGCAAACCGCCTTCGCCCAAAACATAGGCAGTACCGTTCGGGCTTTGGTCGCCCAGGAATTTGCCGGTAGCCATGGCGCTGGTATACACGTGTTTGGTTTCTACAGTAATGCCCAGTCTGCTAAGCTTACGTACCACCTCAAGGCTGGTGCGCTGGCTGTTATTGGTCATAAAAGCAAATGGTATATTGTTATCAATAAGGTGCTTAATAAACTTATCGGCGCCGGCAATGAGTTCTTCACCGCTGTATATTACGCCGTCCATATCAATTAAAAGTCCTTGTTTACTGGTAGGTTTCATGTTTAAATTTTATGCTGCAAGGTAAAACTGTAAATCAATACCATCAAATTCTTATTTAAAATAAACATAATGGCACCAGGGAAATCGCTTTTAATATTTAACATTTATTTGCTCACAAGCTGAGCGTTGTATAAACACGAATTTAACTGCCCGTACGATAGATCATTAGCTAATTCCATGAATTTGTTTAATCACATTTAAATTTGTGCTACAGGGCAAACGTAGCTAACCAGGGTTAACATAACTTAACATATTTCAAAGAAAAATCGACTCAAATATATGATAATCAATATTTTATATTTTTACATGGTTAACACTAAAATGATGTGCGGCGCAATTAAATAACAGCTTATCCCGTTGACTATTCAGATGCGTTTGCCCTGATTTGTGCTATCTATCAATTCCAAAATTCCTGAAGTTCGATTAATAATTATAATCGGGTCGGCGGGTATTCGTGTCTAACTACAAAGAAAGATGCCTTAAGATAACACGAATTCATTACTTGTGGGTAAAAGCGATTTCCCTGGTAATGGCATGCTTTGATCGTATGGATTGTTAAATAATGTTAATTCTACGAAATATTCGTACGAATATTTCGTAGAAAGGTGATTTCTTAATTATATTTGATCCGTCGACAAAAATTTTATCATTCATCAATACTTGCCTTATAACCATCATGAAAAAAACGATACTCCTTTTAGCCGCCTTTGGGTTGCTGATAACAAACGCCAATGCCCAAAAAGCTGATAGTGTAAAAGCGATAGTTCATTACAAGTTTTCGCACATCAGGGATACCACCAACCGCGATAAACCTTATACCGAAAACATGATCCTTTTCCTGGGTTCGCAGTCAAGCGCCTATAAAAGTTACGACCGTAAGCTGCAGGATGCCATGATGAAAAAGCAGGTTGCCCAGCAGGTTGCCGATCAAAAAGGAAGTGGCGGGCCAATCAGGATAAACGTAACCAGTAGGGTAGCTACAACCCGCACGGAGTTTTACCAATTTCCGTTAGAAAAGAAGATGGTACGCAAGGAAAGGCTGATAACCCCTTACCTGATAGAAGAGCCAATGCCGGTAATTAACTGGAAAATAAGTAACGATACAGCCAGCTTTTCGGGCCTGCATTGCCAAAAGGCAATCGGCCATTATAAAGGGCGTGATTATACCGCCTGGTTTTGTCCCGATCTGCCTTTTCATAGCGGCCCCTGGAAGCTGAATGGCCTGCCGGGTTTAATTGTGGAGGCTTATGACACCAATAAAGAGGTGGTGTTTAAGTTTGATAGCATGGAAGAGGCTGTTGTAACTGCCAAACCTGCGGCCGAAGCTCCAACCGGAGGCCCAACCATTAAGATGATAGGTATGGATGATAATGATGATCCAAATGTAATCACCCTGCCCAAGGATGCGGTAAAAACTACCGAAAAAGAATTTAAGCACCTGGAAGAAGCCATGAAAAAAGATCCAAACGCGTTTGCACAATCGGCAATGGCCGGCAGTGGTGGCGGCATGCGTATGGGGCCTGGCGGCGGTCCCGGTGCTTCCGGCGGCGGAAGCAAGATGGATATCCGTATCAACGGCAATGGCCCGGTGATTAACAACCCATTAGAATTACCGGAAAAGAAATGAGCAGCCTTATAAAAAATGCCGGGGCATTCATTTTTTGGATGCTCATGGGCATGGTATGCCTTGGCCAAAGCATAAAAGGCACGGTTACCGATAGCCTGGGCAAACCTTTAAGCTTTGCCGGCATCAACCTTAAAAATAGTAATAACATGGTTATTGCCTACACCACAACCGGCTCAGCCGGCACTTATACCTTACAGGTGCCTGCCGATGCCGATAAAAACAGCCTTACGCTTGAGGTAAGCTGCATAGGCTTTAAAAAAGCGGCAAAACCGGTTACCGGTTTTACCGTGCCTTACAACTTTAAAATGTATACAGCTGTACACCAGTTGCAGGCGGTTATTGTAAAGGATAAACGCCCAAGGCTGCGTGTTAACGGCGATACGTTGAGCTACAAGGTATCTGACTTTAGCAGTCCGCAGGATAGGGTAATTGGTGATGTGATCAAAAAACTGCCTGGGATTGATGTGGCTAAAGATGGTAAGATCAGTTATAACGGCAAGGCGATATCAAACCTTTACATCGGCGGCGATAACCTGCTGGATGATAAGTATAACATTGCCACAAGCAGTATTCCCAATGGCGTGGTTGACCAGGTGCAGGTGATGCAAAATCATCAGCCTATAAAAATGCTGAAAGATAAAGTGGTAAGCGATGATGTGGCCTTAAACCTCACTATAAAAAAAGACGCTAAAATGCAGTTGATAGGCCAGGAAACCATAGGAGCGGGGCTGCCCAAAAAGTATTACGAAGATTTAAACGCCATGATGTTTAAAGATAAATATAAGGCCATCAATTACCTTAAAGGCAATAATACAGGCTATGACCTGGCGGGCGACCTGGTATCGCACAACATGGGCGATTACCTGCAACGGATAGATAACGATAAACCCAGTACCGTACTTTCATTAGGTACAGCGGGCGACCCTGATCTGCCGCGTAACCGGTACCTGTTTAATCAATCGGGTGCCCTCGCTTTAAACAACCTCATCAATCTGAAAAAAGATGTGCAATTGCGGGCCAATATTTCTTATCTGCGTGATAGCCAGCACCAGGATTACCAGCGTTTTAGCGAGGTATATTTGCCTGGCGATACCATCAGGTATACCGAGGTGCAGCACAACAAGCGCCGGCCCGATCTGTTGCATGTCCAGTTTACGGTAAACGTGAACAGCTTTAAGTATTACTTAAATGATAACCTTGTGGCCGATTATAGTCATAACACAGCTTACTCCAACCTCATTACCAATGGTGATCCTGTTAATCAAACTTTTAAAGATAATCTATCCGATTTTTCGAACGATTTTAACTTTATGCAAACCTTTAAATCAAATAATATTGTGGAGGTTTATAGCTACGTTAACCGTTCATCTGAACCGGAGAACAGGGTGATCGACCCAAACCTGAACCCCGATATTTTTAATAAAGGCGTCAATTATTCGCTGCTCACCCAAAATGTAAATATCCCAAGCTGGTTTACCAACAACTACGTTTCTTACAAAATTCCCGGGCAGTATGTTACCCAAAGCTTTAAAGCCGGGTTTAGCCTGCAGTCGCAAAAGCTGAACAGTAATCTGAATGTTACACAACTCAATAATGCCAGTAATCTGGTATCAGATAGTACGCGTAATGGTTTAAACTGGTCGCGCAGTAAATTGTATGCCGAAGCCGATTATGATGTGCCCGGCAGTATCCTTAAAATTAATGTAGGGTTACCGCTTAGTTTGCAGCAAACACATTATAGCGATGATTATTTCGGATTGGATAGCCACCTTAACCGCTTGTATTTTAACCCGCATTTATCAGTTAAATATCAAAGTGGGATAGAGAATTATTTTACGCTTAACTATAGTCTGCGCAATAATATTGGCAACATCCAGGATGTTTACCGGGGATATGTGCTCACCAACTACCGTACCCTGTACGCCAACAGTGCCGAATTAACCGAGCGGCAGGCTCAAAATGCCGGCCTGGGGTTCAACTACCGCAAGGCTATTACCTTGTTCTTTTTTAGTTTAAATGCTACCTATAGCCATGTTTATGCTAACAACATTGCCTCAAGTATTTTAACCAATAATCTGCAGCAACGCATTGTGCTGCCTTTTGATAATAATACAGATACCTGGGCATTTAGCGGTTATGTAAGTAAATACAATTTTGATTTGCGCACCACTTTTAGCGCGGGGGCTTCATGGCAAACTACCAAACTAAACCAAATTCAAAACGGACTTATTTTGCCGTTTAACACCATTGCCCAAAATGTTAACATTGGTGCCGATACCAAGGTAAGTGATAAAATAACGTTTACTTACAAAGCCGATTATGGGCAAACCACCAGTAAGTCGACAGCGATAGCTTCCAGCTCTAAATTTCAGCGTCTTATTCAAACAGCCGCTGTAAATTACAACCCGCTGAATACCTTGTTCTTTAATGTTTCTGCCGATCATTATTACACGCATCAGCAACAGGCTAACGACCTGAAATACTTTTTTGCCGACGCGTCTATCCGCTATAAGTTTACCAAAGCTAAGGTTGACTTAGAACTGAGCGCTCAAAACCTGTTCAATGTTAAAAACTATACCGCGCTATATTTATCGGCCAATGTGTTTACAACAAGCTCCTATAATATCCCCGGCAGAATGATGCTGGCAAAAGTGATGTTCAACTTATGATCAGTCTGTTTTATGTGCCGATGGAAAAGGCTGCTGCGGTATGGTTATAGGGAAGGCGCCTTCATGTTTGGATTGCTTCATCACCAGCGTAGTTTGTACCGAACCAATGGCCATAATGCCAAATAGCTCGTGCATTAAAAACTCGTGGTAGGCGGCCAGGTCTTTAACGGCTACCTTGAGTATAAAATCATACATGCCTGTCATATGGTAACATTCCAGCACCTCGGGCAGGCGAATAATGGCCTGCTCAAAAAGGCTTAAACTATCCTTCGAGTGGTCTTTAAGCTGCACGTGGGTAAAGGCCATCAAACCGCGGTCTATTTTCTGCGGATCGAGCACGGCAACGTATCGCTTTATAAAACCGTCATCTTCCAGGCGTTTAATACGCCTATGGATGGGCGAGGCGGTTTTGTGCAGTTTTTCGGCTATTTCCTGGTTGGTAAGTCGCGCGTTTTCCTGTAATATTTTCAGGATGCTGATGTCGGTATGGTCGAGCATTTGATACATGCTTGTAAAATTATGCTAATTGCGTATAAAACTTAAATTGTATCGCAATAAAAAACTAACAAAATGTATTTAATTGGATTTTTATATCAATTAATATCGATTCGTATGATTTTAAATAAGTAAATATCAATTTTACCGCAAATATTTACCGCTGTATGAATTTGAAAGAAACTATCCTGGTAACTGGTGCCTGCGGGCAAATTGGTACCGAACTGGTAAAGGCACTTCGCCAAAAATATGGTAAGGATAGCGTTATAGCCACCGATATCAGGGAAGTAACAGATGCGCTTTGCGCCGATGGGCCATATTTTAAACTCGATGTTTTAGATCGTTACGAACTGGAGAAACTCGCCATCAACCTTGGTGTCACCCATATATATCACCTTGCGGCAGTACTATCTGCCAACGGCGAAAAAAATCCTTTAGGCTCATGGGATCTGAACATGAAAAGCCTGTTGAATGTACTTGAAGTGGCCCGTGCCGAAAATCTGAAACAAGTGTTTTGGCCAAGCAGCATAGCCGTTTTCGGTCCGGACGCGCCTAAAGAACTTTGCGGCCAGGATGCACCTACGCTTCCAACTACTGTGTACGGTATCAGCAAAATTGCCGGCGAACATTGGTGCCGGTATTACAATGAGCAATACGGCTTGGACATACGTAGTATCCGTTACCCGGGATTGATCAGCTACTCGGCACAGGCCGGTGGAGGTACAACAGATTACGCGGTTGATATTTTTCACCAGGCGTTAAAGAGCGGCCAATACCAATGCTTTTTAAGCGAAGAAACCCGCCTGCCGATGATGTATATGCCCGATGCCGTGCGGGCTACGTTGGAATTGATGGATGCGCCTAATGAAAATATCACCATTCGCAGTTCATACAACCTTGCCGGTTTAAGCTTTAACCCGGCCGAACTGGCTGCCACCATCACCAATCAATTACCCGATTTTGAAATTAGTTACCAGCCGGATGCAAGGCAGCAAATAGCCAACAGCTGGCCGGGTTCTATAGATGATACCCAGGCAAAAAAAGACTGGAACTGGAAACCCGAATATGATGTTTATAGCATGACTACGGATATGTTGCAGCATTTGGCAGTGGCATATAATGTTGAGTTGCCGTTGCAAACGGCGGGTAATTAAGTCAACCGGCTTATTTTTTCGTAGAGACGCAACATTTTGCGTCTCCCGCGTGCAAATCACTCACGCAAATCAATTTTGCAAATTCGCTCAGTAAATCCGAATGTCCTGCGGGAGACGCAAATATGCGTCTCTACAGAAAAATAAAAAACCATGCAAATCGGACATGCATGTTGGATTTGTATTCGCCCTGTATAGCTGGAGACGCAAAATTTTGCGTCTCTACAAAAAAAGCCAGCAGCCATTAATTGCCGGCTTTCCTATTTGAACCATTCTCCTCTGTCACAATCTTGGTATCAATTTGCAGTTTAACAGGGGAGTTGATACCTTTCTGTCCTGTTATATTTAAAGCGTATGAAATTTACCCCAATAGCTAAGATCTCATTGATCGTGGCGCTGTCACTCTCTGCATATCGTGGTTTTGCCCAGCAAATAAAGTTAAGTGCCGAAATTGAAACCGCGCTAAGCAAAGTTGATACCACCCAGTTTAAAGCTGATATCGCTTACCTGGCCGACGATAAATTAAAAGGTCGTGCCCCGGGAACGGAAGGCTTTCAAATGGCGGTTGATTACGTGGTTAAGCGGTTAAAAAGCATGGGCGTAAAACCCGCCGGCGAAAACGGCACCTGGTTGCAACAGGTGAAATTTCGTAGGGCATTTATTCAGAACGGTACGCTTTCATTGACCGGCAGTAATTTATCACTCAAGGCCGGTGTTGATTATGTGATTATGCCGAATCCTTACCTGCCGGATGTTAAACTGAGCGGCCAGCTGGCCTTTGCAGGCTATGGAGCCAGCGAGCCGGAGTTAGGTTATGATGATTACGCGGGTTTGGATGTAAAAGGTAAGATTGTATTGGTTACCCGTGGCGCGCCGGATAAATTCTCATCATCTGTATCGGCACATACCATGAACGCTACTACCATATTAAAAGCCGCGGCAGATCATGGCGCGGTTGGTGTTATCATTTGCTCAGTAGACTCTACATCACGTTTAAACAGTCCGCGTAATGGCACTTACAGCGTAATGAATACCGATGGTTCTGTAGCCATCTCCAGGACATATTATTCGCCACAGGTTAAAGTATTGGGTTTGTTTAATTACACGGTGTTCAACTCACTTTTGCAGCAATCGGGCAAAATAATGCAAGCCGTGTTGGCACAGATTAAAGGTGGACAACCTAATTCATTCGCCATAAATAGCAGTGCCGATATTGCCTATACGTCCACCTACCAGGATTTGATAAGTTACAATGTAGTTGGTAAAATAGAAGGATCGGACCCAAAATTGAAAAACGAGTATGTAGTTCATAGCGCTCATTTAGATCATTTGGGCATTGGCAAACCGGTTGAAGGCGATTCTATTTACAACGGCGCGCATGATAATGCTTCGGGCGTGGCAAGTGTATTGGGCATTGCCAAAATTTACGACGGCATTAAACATAAGCCTAAACGTTCTATCCTTACCGTGTTGCTCACCGGCGAAGAACTTGGCGATTTAGGTTCGGGCTACTTTGCATCCCATCCAACAGTGCCCGTTAAAAGTATCGTGGCCGATGTTAATACCGATATGCCCACCATTATAGCCCCACTGCTTTCTGTTACAGCTTTGGGTGCCGAGCACTCTTCACTGGCTACGCAGGTTGATCAGGCGGCAGCTTATTTAAACCTTAGTGTTGAACCTGATCCCGAACCCAAGCAGGCACGTTTTACCCGAAGCGACCAATATAGCTTTGTGGTTAACGGCATCCCGGCCCTGCACATCAAATACGGCAGCAAAACAGCCGATGGCAAAAACAACCTGAATGATTTTGTAGCCAAATGGCGCACCAAATACTACCACAAACCGCAGGATGATATTAACGGTATTTTTGATTTTGCTGCCGGCAAAAAATACGCCCAGCTTAATTTTTTAATAGGCTACCTGATAGCACAGGACGATGCACGCCCTACCTGGAATAAAGGCGATATATTTAAAGTTAAATAAACATAAATTTTTTGCCCAAGGCATCGGTTTGGTGTGTATATGCGTATAGATATTGATGATAAGTGATATTGAAACAGAAACAGGAAGCCTGTTATTAAATTTAACCTGCCCCGAGTGCGGCACGGTACATAATGCTGATGTTGTAAATACGGTTTGCAGTAATGATAATTGTAAGTCGACTTTGTTTGCCACTTATAATTTAGATACCGCTGCTGATAAGTCTGCATTGCTGGGCCGCCCAGCAACCATGTGGCGGTATAAGGAGTTTTTGCCCGTTTTTAACGAAAAGAACATTGTTACCCTTGGCGAAGGTTTTACACCGATGATCCCGATTGAAAACCTGAAACAATTTACCGGCGACAACGAGGTATTTTGGAAAGATGAATCGGGTAATCCAACCGGTTCTTTCAAAGCAAGAGGGTTAAGCGCGGCTGTGTCAAAAGCAAAAGAATTAGGTATTGATACTATAGCTACACCTACAGCGGGTAACGCGGGTGGTGCCTTGGCTGCTTACGCTGCAAGGGCGGGGATCAAAGCCATCGTTTACATGCCCAAACAAACGCCCAAAGTGTTTAAAGACGAATGTCGCCTGTATGGTGCCGACCTGGTTGAGATTGATGGCAACATCAGTGACTGCGGCCGGCTGGTAAACGAACAGGCGCTGCTTCACGGCTGGTTCCAGGTATCTACTTTAAAAGAACCTTACAGGCTTGAAGGCAAAAAAACAATGGGCTACGAAATTGCCGAACAATTTAACTGGCAGCTACCCGATGTTATACTTTATCCCACAGGCGGCGGCACCGGTTTGATTGGTATGTGGAAGGCTTTTAACGAATTGGAACATTTAGGCTGGATAGGCAGCAAACGCCCGCGCATGGTAGCTGTACAATCCGAAAGCTGCAACGGTATTGTAACCGCGTTTAACGCCGGTTTATCAGTATCTGAATTTGCCGATGGCGGCTTTACGATAGCCAACGGCTTGCGTGTACCCAAACCATACGCTGATAAACAAATCCTGAAAGTGATAACCGAGAGTAGGGGCACAGCGCTTACTATCAGCGATGAACAAATGAGCCTTGCCCTAAAAGAAATAGCCCGATACGAAGGTATGCTGATAGCACCCGAAGGAGCCGCGCTATGGCAGGCGTTCAAAAAACTAAAAGCCGCCCAATGGATAAAAGCCGGCGAAAAGGTATTAATGATCAATACCGGCAGCGGATATAAATACCTGGAGAATATTGTTGTTGACTGAAAGAGCAGGTCGTTAAATTTAACGTGAGTTCGATGTAAGAAATGGCTATCGTAAATCAAGAAAAGTATGTCATTTCGATTGAGCAAGGGCGGGATTGAGCGGTTGTGCGAAAGAGAAATCTTATACGAGCGACAAGCAAACGTGGCCTGTCGCATAAGATTTTTCGCTTCGCTCAAGAGGTAGTTTCTCCTCACCCTCCACTCAGCCACCCGCCGTTCGTCGAAATGACATTTGGGAATTCTTATATCGAACTCATGTTAAATTTAAGGCGGTATGGAATAGGGGAAAATCACCCAGCGCTATTGAGCTAAGAAACCCCGTCTGGGTTGAATGTAGGTAGAAGGCTAAACGCGATTTTATTGCAGTGACGATTCTTTATTATGCTGAGTTATAGAAAATTGTAAGTTTATTGAATATAGTGTGAAATTTTTTCACACTATATTGTTCTTTTCTGCACACAATTAAACACATTTTATTTTCATATTTGTTGCATAACCGTTAACCAAACTATCTTTTAAAAATTATACCAATGCAGGAGTTAGACCCATCCATTCTTCAAAAAGTAAATACCTGGCTCGAAGGCAACTACGATGCTGATGTAAAAAAAGAAATTCAGGCATTGCTTGATGCCAAAGCATATACCGAGTTAACCGACTCATTTTACCGCGATCTTGAATTTGGTACCGGCGGCTTGCGTGGAATAATGGGCCCAGGTTCAAATCGTATTAATAAATATACTATAGGTGCTGCCACTCAGGGGCTTGCCAACTATCTTAAAAAAACATATCCCGGCGAAAAAATTAAAGTAGCTATAGCACACGATAGCCGCAATAATGCCGATCTGTTCTCCAACATTACTGCCGAGGTTTTTTCGGCCAACGATATCCATGTTTATTTCTTTAAGGCTTTACGCCCTACACCTGAGCTTTCTTTTGCTGTGCGCCACTTCGGTTGCAAAAGTGGGGTAATGCTTACCGCGTCGCACAATCCCAAAGAGTATAATGGGTATAAAGCTTACGGTGCCGATGGTGGCCAGTTTGTGGCACCACATGATAAGGCTGTTATGGACGAGGTTGCCAAGGTAGCCAGTGTAGATGATATTAAATTTACCCGCGTTGATGCTAATATTGAAGAAATAGGCGAAGAAGTTGACGAGCTTTATTTAGCCGGGATCACTAAACTGTCTATTTCGCCCGAGGCTATTCATCGTCAAAAAGATCTTAAGATCGTTTTTTCGCCAATCCACGGCACTGGTATTACATTGGTACCCCAGGCTTTGGAGCGTTTTGGCTTTGAAAACGTGATATTGGTTGATGAACAAACTACACCCGATGGCAATTTTCCAACGGTAGTATATCCAAACCCCGAGGAAAAAGAAGCCTTAACCCTGGCCCTTAAAAAAGCGCAGGAAGTTGACGCCGACCTGGTTTTAGCAACCGACCCGGATGCCGACCGTGTGGGCATCGCCGTTAAAAATACCGACAATGAGTTTATTCTGCTTAATGGTAACCAAACTGGCTGTATGCTCATCAATTACCTGCTTAGCGCATGGGAAGATAAAGGCAAGCTTACTGGTAACGAGTACATTGTTAAAACCATTGTAACATCCAACCTGATAGATGCCATTGCGGCAGCTAAAAACGTAACCTGCTATAACACCCTAACCGGCTTTAAATATATTGGCGAACTGATGACCCATTTTGAAGGCAAGCAAACCTTTATTGGCGGCGGCGAAGAAAGCTATGGTTATTTAATTGGCGAACTGGTACGTGATAAAGATGCCGTGGTATCAAGCGCGTTCATTGCCGAAATGACCGCTTATTACAAAGACAAAGGCAGCAGCCTGTTTGAGGCTTTATTAGATACTTATGTACAATATGGTTTCTACAAAGAAAAACTGATCTCTATCACCAAAAAAGGTAAAACCGGTGCCGAAGAGATTAAAGCGATGATGGAAACATTCAGGAAAAACCCACCGGCTACTTTAGGCGGATCAAAAGTTGTTACCCTGAAGGATTACGAGTTCCGGGTAGAAACTGATCTGAATAGCAATACAACCAAAGCTATTGAATTGCCAACATCAGATGTGTTGCAGTTTATTACCGAGGACGGTAGCATTATTTCTGCCCGTCCGTCAGGTACCGAACCTAAGATCAAATTTTATTGCAGCGTAAACGGCAAATTAGCCAGTAAAGAGGCTTATGCTGAAACCGGTAAACAGCTTGATGCAAAAATTGATGCCATTATGCAGGACCTGGGTGTATAACTCAAATCGTATATATCATACAAAACTATCCCGGGCACTTTGTTCGGGATTTTTTGTTGTAACGGGTGCGCACAATTGCTGTCCGTTTTCGAACGATTAATTGTTGTGGTTGTTATTTAATATATTGAATATTAATTGTTTAGTTATTTGGCACGAACTTGTAAGAGATGTTATTAAGATTAAAACTACCATGATCAAAAACTATTTCAAAATCGCCTGGCGAAACCTTATAAACAAAAAAGGATTTTCGTTTATAAACATTACCGGCCTTGCTGTTGGTATGGCAGGTGCCATACTTATTTGGGCCTGGGTACAAAACGAATACAGTTTTGAAGATTTTCAAAAAAATAAGAGCTCACTTTATAAAGTTTGGAACCGGGGAACTGATGGTACGAACGTGTATACGTTTGATGTTACTTCATCGCCCATGGGCAAAACCTTAAAAGAGGAATTTCCGGAGGTTAAAAATTACGCCCGGCAGTATTGGAGCATTGATCGCCTCTTTAATTTTGGAGATAATTCTGTAAAAGCCAAAGGAAACGATGTTGATAAGGGTTTTTTAACCATGTTCAGTTTTTCATTTTTGCAGGGGAACCCAGAGCATGCTTTGGATGGCGTGACCGATATTGTAATCACCAAACACCTGGCCAGTAAAATATTCGGCAATGCCGACCCGATGAATAAGTTCATCAAGCTGGAGAATAAAACAAGTTATAAAGTAACAGGTGTTTTAAATGATTTACCTAATAATACCACATTTGATTTTGAATACCTGGTATCTCTTGCTGCAAACGAAAATACTTATACCAATGGTTCCTGGGGCGATAATAGTTATAATACTTATGTGCAGTTGCAGCCTAATGTGGATATTAACAAATTTGCCGATAAAATAAAGAACCTGGCAAAATCACATGATCCAAAATCGGGATTAGAGGTTTTTTTACATCCCATGACCCAATGGCGTTTATATTCAACTTTTGAAAACGGAAAAGTTGTGGGTGGTCGTATTGAGATTGTTCACCTGCTGTTAGGTATTGCCGGTATATTATTGCTGATAGCCTGCATCAATTTTATGAACCTGAGTACAGCGCGCAGCCAGAAAAGGGCAAGAGAGGTAGGTGTGCGCAAAGTAATTGGCGCGGGCAGGTTAAACCTGATAGGTCAGTTTTTAAGTGAATCCATATTGATAACCTTTATAGCGGGTATGGTGTCTTTGTTATTGGTAACGCTTTGTTTACCTGCATTTAACCAGTTAACCGGCAAAGTATTGGTTATTAATTTTATCGATCCGGTATTTTTAGCTGCCTTTTTTGGTTTTATTGTAGTGGTTGGTTTGCTTGCAGGTAGCTACCCCGCATTTTTCCTTTCGGGTTTTAAGCCGGTTAAGGTTTTAAAAGGGACCTTTAAGGATGCGCAAAAACTGATCAGTCCGCGTAAAGTATTGGTTGTGCTTCAATTTACGGTAGCTATTGTATTGGTGATAGCAACCATCGTTGTTTACAGGCAGATAAAGTTTGCGCAAAGCCGCGATATTGGTTATAAACAAAGTAACCTGGTGGAAGTGCCCATGGAAGGCGACATCAGTAAAAACTACGACCTGATCAAAAACGACCTGATCAATAGTGGTGCTGTTACCGCCATGAGTAAAACGGGTTATACTATAACAATCGAAGGCAGTCGTACTGATGGTTTTAAATGGGATGGTACAGACGCCAACCAGGATAAGATGGGATTTTCAAGACTGGGCACAGCCGGCGATTTTGTAAAAACAATGGGGCTGAAGCTAATAGCAGGCCGCGACGTTGATTTTAATGCTTTCCCCGGCGATAGTACATCTGTTTTGCTGAACGAAACCGCCGTTAAAGCAATGAAGTTAAAAGACCCAATTGGTAAATTCATGATCAGGGGTAACGAACGGCTACAGATTGTGGGGGTGTTTAAAGATTTCATCATCAGATCGCCTTATGCAAATGTTGACCCGATGGTGGTTTTGGCATCCAAATATTGGGCCTATAACATGGTTATTCGCTTAAACGAAAAAAACAACACGGCTAAAAATCTTGAGTTAGCTGCAAAGGTCTTTAAGAAATACAATGCAGCCTATCCATTTAGCTATGAATTTGTTGACCATGAATTTGGTAAAAAATTTAATGATCAGCAGCAAACAGGTTCATTATCATTCGTATTTGCCGGCCTTACCATTTTTATATCATGCCTTGGCCTGTTTGGGTTGGCTGCCTATATGGCCGAAAACAGGGCAAAAGAAATCGGTATCCGCAAAGTGCTGGGGGCAAGTGTAGCCGGCATTACCCAAATGCTTACCCGCGAATTTGTAGCCCTGGTGTTGATAGCAATTGTGATTGCCACACCATTTGCCTATTACGCCATGCACAAATGGCTGCAGGATTTTACCTATCGGATAGATATTGGCTGGCTCACATTTGTAATGGCTGGTTTAATAGCCATAGTGATAGCCATATTAACAGTAAGTTTTCAATCCATCAAAGCCGCTATTGCTAACCCTGTTAAAAGTATCCAGGCCGAATAAAAGCTTTGTACTTAAAAATATTCCAAACGTGAGAAATTTGGATTTAGTTGATTAATAACCACGCGTTCCGGGGTGAGATACGGAACGCTTTTCTTTTTGGTTCATTAGTTCAATGGTTCATTAGTTTATTGGTCTTGTCAGGTTTGGGGAATTTTGCTGATTTATTTTGAACGCTATTTAAGGCTGGCTTCTTTCGGGTACAATAACAATATCGGTTTCGCTAAGTTTTTTAACGTACAACTCATCAACTAATATCATTACAATAGCCAGCAAGGGCACCGCCAGGATAATACCCAGTACCCCCGATAATGTACCCATTAACACCTGCGCCAAAATAGTTAAGGCAGGGGGCAGGTTGATCATTTTATTTTGAATGATAGGTGTTACAATGTTACTTACCACCGTTTGGGTTACGATATATATTAAAGCCACAATTATAGCCGTGTTAGTACTGATGGTGAGTGCCAGCAACACCCCGGGGATCATGGCGGCAAGCGAGCCAAAGTTTGGGATCAGCTTTAATAAGCCGGTTAATAAGGCAAGCACCAATGCAACGGGGATGCTCATAATGCCTAAACCTATAGAGAGCAGGATAAACACCAGTACCATGGATAACATCATCCCTTTTAACCAGCCTTTAAGCGCGTGGCTTATTCTATCTATAACCTGGTGAGCAAGCGGTTTACGACTTTCGGGAAAAAGCTTGATCATGCCATCTTTATACAAATTGGGGTTACTGGTAAAAAATATGGCCAGGAACAGGATGATATATATATCGCCCAATACGCCAAAACTGGTATTGAAAAAAGATTTGGCGGTGGTCATCAAAGTATCTGAATTGTCGTCAGATAAATAGTCAAGGATCTTTTGCCCTATAGGCGTTTCGCCCAGTTTTGCTTTGGCCGTGTTGATGGTATGTGGCAATGTATCACTTAAAACAGCAATCTGTTTAGATATTGTGGCACCCATCAGCCAAAAGAGGGACACAAGTATAATGAAAGTGCCGCCAACCGATATGATCATACAAATTCGCCTTCTCCAGTTTGTTTTGCGTTGGATGATATCACCCAAACCATGAAAATAAACCGAAACCAGTACACCAGCCAACACCATTAGCAATACATTGAACGCAACGCGCGCAATCAGGATCACTACTACTAGCAGCGCTACAATGGCAACGGTATGCCACACCTTTTGAATATACGTGAGTTCCTTTTGGATGTTTTTTTCTGAAGACAGGTTATTTTGCGGGGTCATATCCTATTTAAATGAAAAGGGTTTAGATAGGGGACAAAAAACAGGCGCAAAAGTTTTAACAATAGCAAAATGTCGGCTTAATAATAATTTCACGCTGTGTGGTTTGGTAAAAATAGGATTATGCTCTTATTTTATTCTTGTAAGTCCCAAAAATCGATCTTTGAGATAATACAAGTGCATATACATCTGGTTGACTGCTGTCTGATTATAATATTGCTTAACGGGTATATTTATTAGATTGCTTTATAGTATTTTTGTACAATGGAAACGCTAATTGTACAACCCAAGACTAAAGAACAATTAACCGCTTTAAAAGCCTTTATAAAAGCGATGAAGATCGATTTTACATCTGCAAAAAGTCCATACGATCCTGAGTTTGTTGAAAAAATTTTGCAAGGCCGCGAGGATATTAAAAACGGTAAGGGTGTGAAAATAGCAATTGAAGATCTGTGGAAATAGTTTTTAGCCCAAGAGCTCTTGACGATTTAAAGCATTGGAGAAAATCGGGCAATCAAACCATCCAAAAGAAAATTGAAAAACTGATTATCGCTATTCAGGAAAACCCTTATGAGGGAATTGGAAAACCTGAACAATTAAAACACAACTTATCCGGTGCCTGGTCAAGGCGGATAACGCAGGAACATCGTTTAGTATACGAGATAAATGAGCAAGATCAACTTACTATTCTTGACATACTTTCATTGAAAGGTCACTATTAAGGAATCTTTCGGTCATCACTCCTTTATTTTCCCGGCCTTCCCATTTATAAACGCCATGATTTTTTCAGTTTCCACGGGATAAATGCCGATGTGATGTGTGCGAACTTCATATGGCGGATTCATTTTACTGTTAAATGCCGTTAAACTAATTACATGCGACGCCTTGTTTGGCATATGGCAGTTAATGCAGTTAGTTTTAATTGCCGCACCAAGTTTAGGGGCAAGGCTACAAAAATTATGTTTGGCTTCGCTATGGCAATTGAGGCATTTTTGCGTGAACATGGCTAAATTTTGTTCTTGGTTAACATGTGGGTTATGGCAGGTACCGCAATCCATCTGGCTCATCATATAACATTTACTTGATGCCAGCAAAGCGTTTTGGTTGCCATGAACATCAAGCGTAGGGGGGATAGTAGTGTTTTCAAACGAGCCGCCTACAAACTTGTTCAGTGTATCGCCCATCTGAAAATCAAAGGTAGATCGTTGCGGTACCATCTTATTACCCGAGTGGCATACCGCGCAGGCATCCATTTTTTGCGACCGCGTTAATGAGTTGTAGGTAGTTATATACCTGGCCTTTTTTTCATCCGGGTTATCGGTATGGAAATTTACGTGATTGGCAGCCGGGCCGTGGCAGCGTTCGCAATCAATACCCGCTATCAGGGTGGCTTTCTCAAATCCCAATTCTTTGCTATCGGGCGGCAATTCGCCAATGTACGATGTGTGGCACTCCAGGCATTTTCTTAAAATAGGGCGGTTAAAATTAACCCTATCCGGGATATACCCCGGGCTGTTTGCCCAGCTGTGTATCGTGTTAAAGTACGATACAGGTAGCTCGTATAACTGTTTGCCTTTCCAATATAAATAGGTCTCGGCTTTAACGCCGCCTATGGAAATGTTAAATGGGGCCGCTTCTGTTTGTTTGCCATTTTGATAAGCCACCTGGTACAGGCTATCGCCTCGTTTTTCCATCACTACTTTAAGGCCGTAACCATAATCTAACGCGTTTAAACCTTTGGCAAAACTGCCACTAATGGTTTGTAACGATGCCGGTCGCGATGTTTTAAAGTGCGCGGTGTGGATATAGGAATTATACTCGGTACTATGGCATTTTACACAGCTCGCCGAGCCCGCATAAACCTCGCCGCGCGGATCTGGCGGATTACTGCTAAAGCACTGCGTTAAAATAAAAGTTAGCGGTATAAGAGCGGTTAAAACTAAAAAAAGTGTTCTTTTTTTAAGCATAGGTGTTATAGCAATATCGGTTTAAACGGTAGGTTTATAAATCAGTCACAATTTAGCTTAATATTCATATAAAGCAAACAAAAGGTTAGGCCGAGATTCGCAGATTGTTGAATGAGAGAGTAAACGTAGTGGCAAAGACGCGCCTTGGGATACACTTTTAAGCGATATGTACAGAAAGTTTACCTTCTTGGCTTTACAATCAGCCATAATCCTTGTAAATTTAAACCGCATTTGTCCTATTTCGCTAAATAAAGATGAATTAACGATATATCGTTTTTAAAATTCGTCCGGGTATGTGATATTTTACTGTAAATCAATATATTGTATGTGTGGTATGTATTTTGTCTCACATATGGTAATTAAATGATCGTTATTTCTGAAATTTAATAGGTTACATTGGTAACAACTGCGTTAACGCGTAACTAACCTTAGTTTAAATACAAACCAGCACAATTAATACCAGTCGGTCCATGAGTAAAAAACACCCGTCGAAAGAAAAAACCGAGGCATCTGAAAAGAATACAGAGCGACCTGAAAAAGGTATTGAAACCATGTTCAGGATCACCTCTTCCAATAATCAGCGTCTGAGCGATATGGCTGATAAAAAATCACACATCCTCATTACGGTTAACTCCATTATCTTGTCAGCCATAATTAGTCTGTTGCTCAGGAAGCTTGATGAAGACAGGTTTTTAATTATCCCTACAGTTATCTTGTTATCTATTTGCGTGGCTTCCATTGTGGTAGCTATCCTGGCTACACGGCCTACTATACCCAATGGCACATTTACCGAAGCTAACCTGGAACAAAAAAATGTGAACCTGTTGTTTTTTGGGAATTTTTATAAAATGAGCCTTAATGATTATGCAAGAGGTATGGGCTTGGTAATGGGCGATACCGAGTTTCTTTACCAAACATTGATACGGGATGTTTATGGGCAGGGCGCTGTACTGGGTAAAAAGTACCAGTTGCTAAGGCTGGCTTATAATATATTTATGTTCGGGTTAATTGTGGCTGTTTTGGCGTTCATTATCGCATCTGTTCTTCATAAGGCACCTGCCGTGCCCGTTATAAAAAGAACGCTGCCAGTTCTTAAATCTTAAGGGGTTAAATAATATAAAGCCCGGATTTGAAAAGCCTGGTTACAAATATACACTACTGCTATGATCAAAAAATTTACCCCATTGTTGCTATTGCTTTGTCGCGCAGGATTAGCGGGTGCACAAACTACCGGTGCCCTGCCTGCCGGGATACAGGATAGCATAGTTGTAAAAGTGCATGAGTCATATAATGATGTAAGCAAAATTCACCGTACCCTGTTTGGCGAAAACTATCGTAAAGAATGGGCTATGCCGGTAAAGTTGCCTGTTATTAAACTATCGCAAATTTACGGCGGATTAACGCCCGTAAAAGAGGGTGGTGGTATGGAATCCAAATCGTTAAGGTTACAGGATAAAAATGGCAAAGAATGGGTTTTGCGCAGTGTAGAGAAAATCCCAGACAAGCTATTGCCCGAAACCTTACGCGGCACCTTCGCCATTGATTGGATAGGCGACGAGTTTAGCGGCCAGCACCCGTACTCGGCCTTAATAGTGCCTCCTTTGGCAGATGCAGCCCGTGTACCGCATGCCAATCCAATTATTGGCGTTGTAGCGGCAGATCCCGCGTTGGGTCAGTTTAGTAAAAAGTTTACTAACCTGATATGCCTGCTTGAAGAACGCGAACCCATAGGCGAATCTGATAACACCTTAAAAATGGAGCGTGAGCTAATCAAAAGCTACGATAACAGGGAAGATGGTATGCTGTTTTTGCGTGCCCGGATGCTTGACCTGCTTATGGGCGATTGGGACCGCCATGAAGATCAATGGCGCTGGGCGGTAACCAAAGATGGTAAAGCCCGCATGTATGTGGCCGTTCCGCGTGATCGCGACCAGGTATTTCACGTTACAGAAGGTATATTACCCTCAATAGCTTCGTTGCCATGGCTTGATCCCTTACTTGAAAATTTTGAAGGCGATATCCCCCGTATAAAATGGTCTATATTTAAAACCCGCTTTATGAAGGCTTTTCCTGACGCTCAAATAAGCTATGAGGACTGGATGAAGGCCGCCAACGATTTTGTTAAAGCCGAAACAGATGAAGTGTTAGAAGCCGGATTGAGAAGGTTACCCAAGGAGAACTACAATTTTCGTGGTGCCGAATTATTGGCCAAGCTGAAAAAACGCAGGGATAAAATCCCGGCGGCTATGTCTGAGTATTATTACTTCATCAGCCGGATAGTTGATTTGCATGCTACAGATAAAGATGAGCAATTTACCATAACTGGTACCCCCGATAAAGGTTTACGCATCCTGATAGAGAAACTGAATAAAGACGGGCAAACCAAAGGCGTATTTATGGATATGACCTACAAGCCCGATATCACTAAGGAAATTCGGTTATATACCGCTGCCGGTAACGATAAGGTGATCATTGATAACGGCACATCGCCAATAAAACTGCGCATTGTTGATAGTACCGATGTCAAAACTTTTACAGTAAAACAATCAATTAATAAAGTACAGGTTTATGGGCCTAAGGATAGCACCAGCTTCACAGGCAATTTGAACAGCTTGAGCAGGCACCTATCGCGCGATACGGCAAATAGCATTTTTCAGCCTACCAACCTTTATAACAAATGGATGCCTTTGGCCAACGGCGCTATTAATGCCGATGACGGTTTTTTATTGGGCCTCGGGTTTAAGTACACAGGCTACGATGGTTTCAGGAAAAAACCATATTCTACCGTACAACAATTGATGTTAACCCACTCATTTGGCACCGAGGCATTCCGTATTAATTATGACGCTGAATGGATTGAAGCTATTGGAAAGGCCGATATTACCATTCATACCCTGGTAGAGGCTCCGGATAATACCATGAACTTTTTTGGCCGTGGCAACGAAACGGTGCTTGATAAAACCGGCGATTTCCATAAGTTTTACCGGGCAAGGTTTGATACCTATAACTTTGATCCCGCGTTGCGCTGGCATACCGGTAAAGGCAGTACGTTTAGTTTTGGTCCTTCATTTCAATACTATCGCATGAATGTTAATGACAATGTTGGCCGTTTTATTAAACAAACCTCGCTTATCAATTCATATGATAGTCTTACTACAAATCAAAGTAAAGCCCATTTAGGGTTGATGGCCCATTATGTAAGTAACAAAAGAAATAGTGATCTATTCCCATCAAAAGGCTTTTATTTTGATTTGAACGTAACGGGTTATAAAGGACTTAACACTTATTCGCGCTCTTACGCGCAAATTAAAACCGAGTTTACCTATTATTTAAGAACCGATACCAGTTCAAAAGTTGTTTTTTCTGATAGGATTGGCGGCGGTATAAGTCTGGGCAGCCCGGCGTTTTACCAGTCGATGTTTTTGGGCGGACAGGGCAACTTGTTAGGCTTTTTAAAGAACCGTTTTGCAGGGCAACACATGATTTATAATAACCTGCAGGGTAGGGTAAAGCTGGCTAACATTCCCGGATACATTTTGCCTGGCCAGTTGGGCCTAAGCGGCTTTTATGATGTAGGCCGGGTTTGGGTAAGCGATGAGCATTCAGATAAAATTCACCAGGGTATAGGTGGCGGCCTTTACTTTGCGCCGGCCAGTTTAACAGTGTTGCAGGTTTTAGCCGCTCACTCAGACGAAGGGTGGTACCCTTATATCGCTTTTAATTTTAGGTTTTAATAGCTTATTCGTTCGAAATAACAAAGTTTTTCTTTAAGGGTATCATTCAAAATGATGTGTACATACAGTACCACTTAGCAAGGGGCATCCTAATATTGATAATTCACAGAACTATTAAAAAAGAGAAGCCCCTAAAAGCTATTTAACAGCCCATTCGTGAATCCCCGCAGAGTTGTCCGTTGGCAATTGTATAACCATTTTTAATGCTGTTGTATTTACCGGCTCAAAGGTTACTGTGTTAAAACTGTCTTTACTAATGGTATATGGCGTTGTGTTTTTTACCGGTAGCCACTGATCATCCTTTTTATAAAATACCTGGTACGATACCGGGATACGGCAACCGCCCCATGGACCATCATCAAACCAGTAAACTTTTGATTCGCTTACGGTGTGGGCCGAGTCAAAATCGTATTGAACATATTCGCTGGTATCTTTTGCTGGCCACCAGTGCAGGAAAGGGTAGCTGTTATCTGCCGAGCTGGATGGCTCATATTGATCTTTGATTGAGGCAAACATCTTTTTGTTTTTTAAAGATGAGCTTACTTTACTGGTACTGGCAATAGTGGGCGCCGGCTGCGGCCTTGATGCCGAAGCTTCATAAGGAATCCAAACGGTCATTTCGCTGGGGCCGCGGTTAGCCCAGGCATAGTATGGTATAGCCTTTACCTTCTGATTGGTTTCGGCAAGGGCATCACTGTTTAATTGTCTTTTGGTGCCCTTGCCTTCGGTACTAATCACATCCACACCATTTAGCAGGTCGGCCTGGTAATTGGCATTGGCTATGGCGTTTTTATCAACCATAATATTTTGAACCAGGCTGTCCCGGTTATCTGGTCCTTCCAAACAATAAACTATTGGTCCGCGTTCAAATGCAAAGCGGCTGCGGTCATCCTTAACCTGGTTGTTGGCTAAAACTTTTTCTGTTTCCATAGGGAGGTTCAGGGTAACCTTGTCGCCTTTTTTCCAGTTGCGCTTAACTACTGCATAGCCTTTTTCGGTTACAAAGGATGTGGCTTTACCATTAATCAATAACATAACAGGTAAAGGGTTTTTATCCATAAATGTATAAAGATCGCCGGGGACCGGCTGTTGCTTCGCCCAGCCTGGAATGCGTACCCTTAAGGTGAAAGTGGCTGTTTTAGTAGGGTTAACGGTAATGTCAACTTTACCTTTCCACGGGTAATCAGTTGCCTGAACAATATTTACATTACCCAATGCCAATTTAATATTGCTGCTATTGCTCATAAAGAGGTTAACATACAGGTCGTTTTTGTTTTTGGCATATACATAGCCGGGTAGTGAAGGCAAAAAGCGGGTCATGTTGCTGATACAGCAGGCACAGCTGATCCAGGCACTGCGCTGGTGCTGGTTCATGGAAGCCAGCGGGTTAGGGTAAAAGAAACGATTGCCACTCAAAGAAACTCCCGATAACAAGCCGTTATATAAAGTGCGTTCCAATACATCTATGTACTTCGAATCGCCGTGCAGTAAAAACATCCGGCTGTTCCAGTACACATTACCAATAGCCGCGCAGGTTTCGGCATAGGCCGACATGTTGGGTAACTGGTAAGCATCGCCAAAGGCTTCACCGTTACCGGTTGCGCCAATACCGCCGGTTATGTATAGCTTTTTGTTGACTACATCGCCCCAGATATCGTCAATAGCGCTAAGGTATTTGGTGTCGCCGGTTAAGGCGGCAATATCGGCCATGCCGGTATACATATAGGCCGCGCGTACAGCATGCCCTTCGGCCTGGTGCTGGTCAACCACTTTTTTATCGGCCTGGTTGTAAGCCTCGCCTTTAGGGCCGCGTACGTCTAAAAAGAATTTGGCCAGGTCAAGGTATTGCTTATTGCCCGTAACCCGGTACATTTTTGACAGGCCTATCTCCACAATCTGGTGACCGGGATATTCTTCTATTTTACCTGGTCCGAAGGTTTTTACCAGCAAATCGGCATTTTTTATGGCGATGTTGAGCAGCGTGCGTTTACCTGTAGCCTGATAATGTGCAACAGCTGCTTCATACAAATGGCCGCAATCATACAATTCGTGACTTAGTACTTCCTCATTCACCCAGCGTTTGTCGCCAATCCATTCATGTGGTTTTTTAGCATTAACGGTACGGAAGGTGTACAGGTAACCGTCGGGTTCCTGTGCCGCGCCAATAATGTTAATGAGTGTATCAATATATCTATCCAGCTTTGGGTTCTTTTTGTTTTGCATGGAATAGGATGCGCCTTCTATAGCTTTATATACATCGGTATCATCAAAAGGGAATTCGCTCAGTTTATCGCCATCTAATTGTTTTGCAGCCCGTAAAAAGTTATCCATGCGGCCATTCTTTTTGCACTGTGCAAGCACGTAAGGAATGGTTACATTGGCATTAACCTCCATTTTGGGTTGCCAAAAACTATCGGTGACTTTTACGCTGGTAAACGCTACCGGCTGAATTGGGTAATCCTTTTGCTGGGCAAATACAGCAGTGCAAAAACCAAGGGATATGGAAAACAGCGCCGAAACTTTGATTAAACTGGCCATGAAATACTTTTAAATTATCAAAACATAAAAGTACCATGTAATAAGCAAAAATTATATGCCATATCTTGCAGTTGATAGTCGGATATTAACAGGTTTTTTTGATGTTGATGCGCCTGGGAGGAGGCTGCCGTGTACCTACATCTTGTTAAACTTTTGGCCACGACAAAAAGAGTTGTCATTTCGAACGAGCAAGTGCGGGGAAAAGCGGGGTGCGAGGAGAAATCTTATACGCCTTGCATGGTCGAATGCCCGCTTTTACAAGATTTCTCCTCACCTCCGGCGCACAAATCCCCACAGGTTCGTTCGAAATGACATTTTTCTTTAATAAAAAAATGTGGGTACACGGTAGAAGTAGGACAGGAGAGGAGGAGTCAGGCAATCATAGATGTGTTACCCCGCATCTGTGATTACCATCAGATAGCCCTTCTTGGCCTTTTTGCCCTTGCCTGCTCTGATGATGCGGACGAGGATGGCGATGATGGTCTTTTAAAGCTGCTATTGCTATTATTGTTATAGCCAAAGTTTTTGCGTGGTGGTGCTTGTTTAACATAGGTTTCTTCGTTTATTTTAACGTTTAAAACCCTATCACCCATAGGAGTACCATCCAATGCTATTACGGTATTTTCGGCACCTTCACGGTCTTTCATTTCCAGGAAGGCATAGCCTTTACATATTCTTGTCTTTTTATCGCGCACAATTTTAATGGTGCTTACTTCACCATGCAAGTTCACCATTTTAACCAGGTCCAGTTCGGTCATGTCCAAAGGGAATCCCCCGACAAATAATTTCACCATTATAAATCTTGTTCTATTTTTTTTATTGTAAACCAACGGATACGATTTTCGTTTTGCTATACCCAATAAAATTTACAGGTTTTTTTGGCAATCATACGATAAAAGATCCTATCTTCTATCACATAAATAAAGTTACACATAAAAAATACAATCTGTGGCTTTATTTGAAGCTGATTATTAAAATTAAGCCTATTTTTAGGCTTTACGCAACATTGGTTTAAACCGGTGTTGAAATTTAATATTTAAACTACCTATCCATGTTAATACCTGCCGGCAAAACTGCGGTTTTATTAGGCGCTGCTTTGCTTTTAGGCACAGCTGCTAATGCTCAACTTTATAAAAACCCACACGTACCTGTTCAGCAACGGGTAGCCGACCTTTTAAAGCGAATGACGCTCGAAGAAAAAGTAGGGCAGATGAGCATGTCGTCATTAAGCGAATCAAAAAACAGTAAAATAGCCTATGGCGTTTTAGAAAGTCCGTTTAGCAATGTTAAGGATATTGCGCTACAATCGATTGCTGCCAAAAAATACGCCCGCGAACAAACCCGGTTGGGTATTCCGCCTATTCAAATTGGTGAGTGCCTGCATGGGCAATTAGCCGCTGGTGCAACAACTTTCCCGCAAGCTATAGCACAGGGCAGTACCTGGAACCCCGCTTTAATCAGGCAAATGGGCTCGGCCATTGCTTATGAGGCTTCTACATCGGGTGTTGATGAAGCGCTTTCGCCCTTGTTTGATCTGATCAGGGATGCGCGCTATGGCAGGGTGGAGGAGTGTTTTGCCGAAGATCCGTACCTGGTGGGGCAATTAGGTTCGGCTTTTGTGATAGGTATGCAAGGCGATCCGGCAAAAACAGGTAGTAGTTTTGCCTTTGATAACGTGATGTGTACAGGTAAACATTTTGCGGCTTACAGTAAACCCATAGCCGGTATAAACCTTGCCCCGGCCGAGATTGGTGAAAGGGAATTACGATCAATGTTCCTGGCGCCGTTTAAAGATGCTGTACAAAGTGCCAATATCGCCGCTATTATGCCATCGTATAACGAAATTGACGGCATCCCGGCCCATAGCAATGAGTTTTTGCTGAAACAGGTGTTAAGAAAGGAGTGGGGGTTTAAAGGCTACGTTTTTTCTGATTATGGAGGTTTAAGCCAATTATATAACTTTCACAAAGTTGCCAAAACGCCGGCAGATGCCGCGATATTGGGAATAACCGCAGGTGTTGACCTGGAAGCCGCCCGGCCAGATATATATGCCCACCTGGTTGAATTGGTAAAAACAGGTAAAATTAAAGAATCCCAAATTGATACTGCTGTGGCGCGTATCCTTACAGCCAAATTTAAAGCAGGATTATTTGAAAAACCATTAGCCGATACGGCGCGATTGAAAGGCCGTTTGCATACCCCGGAACATATTCAGCTATCCCAGCAAATAGCCGAGGAGTCTATCATCCTGTTAAAAAATGATAAAAACTTATTGCCTTTAAATATCAGCAAGCTTAAATCGTTAGCTGTTATTGGCCCCAACGCCAATAAGGTACAATATGGCGATTATAGCTTTACCCGTGATAACCTTTCGGGCGTTACAACTTTAGCCGGTATTAAGCAATATGTTGGCAATAGCGTTAAGGTTAATTATGCCCAGGGTTGTGAATTAAGCGGCACCGACAAAAGTGGTTTTGCCGAAGCTGTAAAAACAGCCAACGAAAGCGACGCCGTAGTGGTGGTTTTAGGTACCACAAGCGTAGTATTTTCGGGCATTGGCTGGAATGGACATGCGCCCGGCAATGAGCCTAAAGACCCGTTTACTTGTGGCGAAGGATACGATGTTACCGATATTAACCCACAAGGCGTACAGCGCGAGTTGTTGCAGGAAATTTATAAAACCGGTAAACCCGTAATATTGGTATTAGTACATGGCCGTCCATGGAGCATTAGTTGGGAAAAGGAAAATATCCCGGCTATATTAGAAGCCTGGTACCCCGGCGAAAAGGGCGGTGCGGCTATAGCCAACATCCTTTTTGGCAAGGTAAACCCATCGGGCAGGTTAAATATGAGTGTACCACAATCAACCGGCCATATCCCGGTATTTTACAATTATGTAAATTCGGCTAAAGGCATTAACCGCCAGCACGGCAGTATCGAAAAGCCGGGGCAGGACTATGTGTATTCGTCAACCGATCCTTTATTTGCTTTTGGGTATGGTTTAAGTTACACTTCTTTTAAGTACGATAACTTGAAGGTTTCAAAAACGGTGTTTAGCAAAAATGAGCAGGTAATAGTTTCGGTAGATATTAAAAACACGGGCAGCGTAGCTGGCAAGGAAGTTGTGCAGCTGTACCTGGGTAACAAGATTAATTCTGTTAGTACCCCGGAAATGGCACTGCGCCGCTTTAGCAAGATAGCCCTTGAACCCGGAGAGGTTAAAACCGTAAATTTTACCATCAACAGCAAAGACCTGGCAATATGGAACAGGCAAATGAAACAGGTTACCGAACCTGGTACATTTGATGTAATGATTGCTAAAGCCGCAGACAATGTGGTATTAAAAAAACAGCTGGAGTACAGGTAGAGGTTTATACGATAGGTGTATAACTTTTGAAGGTGAAATGACAATATAAAGCTATGTCATTGCGAGTATCTATCAATCCTTGAAAGAAAGAGTTATGACGTCGCCAACCCGCTTGTGTAGAGACGCAATATTTTGCGTCTCCCTCATGCAAATGCACCACGCAATTTTAAAATCTCACAAATCCGCTCTGTATAGCGGGAGACGCAAAATATTGCGTCTCTACAAAAAAAAACAATGCTGAAAATCAATAACTTACATGGGCGTCATTATAAGGCAATCGCGAACTGTACAGATCTGCCCTGTATAGTGTGCGATTGCTTCGTTCCTACCTATGAAGTTTTGTACTTTACACAAACATTGGCTTTGAACGCGGGTGAGTCTTCGCCGCCATGCGATCCACGTCATTCCCACCTTCACAGTCTTCCTAAAACCCGCGACGCTATAAATTTCAAACATAAATAGTGTAGATGCTCCGCAACATTTACACTATTGTATATATTTGAAAGTATAAACCAACAATTAAATTTTATGAGACAAACAAAAACTGCCGCAAATCGAAACGATTTACGGGTGTTTGCTTTTGCCGCAATATTTTAAAGATCAATTTTAACAAAATTGATCTTATAGCTATTTGCTTAATAATCTGCAGCCTGTTTGCAGATAAAAGGGCTGAACGGGCAAATGATGATTTAAACTTGATGGATTGATTGAAATTGATTTATTATAATTAATTTCAAGCGAAGCTTTTGAGAAACCTGATTGCTGCTATCTGTGTAAACCTTGTAGAACATACCTAAAACATGAAATATTTTTTCTGCTTGCTTTTTCTATTTTCAAATTTTTCCGTTTTCGCGTTAAATACAACCGACGATTTAATTGACGAATTGAAGGTGGAGATCTCTAAAAAAAGTGCCTATGAAAGTATCAAAGAATCGCGGATCAATAAATTAAAACTGTATCGTTCCAGATTGCCGGCAAATGATTTTGAGGGACAATTTTACTATCTGGATGGTTTGTACAACGAGTATAAGGCTTACCAGTTTGATTCGGCCTACGTATACGTTGATAAGATGATTTCTTTGAGTAAACTCAAGGGAGATAAGCCCAAAGAGTACTACAGCTATGTTAAAATGGCCTTTATTTTGCTTTCATCGGGCATGTTTCATGAAGCATTTGACTTTTTGAACAAGGTAGATGTAAAAGCACTGGACAATCGCGCTAAAATAGACTACTATTTTTTCTTAGGTAGGTGTAATTACGATTTAGCCAATTATAGTAATGATAAGTATTTCACCCCGCGCTATATCGATGAAGGTAATAAAGCCATTGATTCGGCAATAGCCCATTGCGGCACCGATTTTATAAGTCGCAATTACCTGCTCGGCCTTCAAAAACTGCAGGAAAAAAAATACGAGGAAGGAAAGCTGTGGTTTAGTAAGCTGCTTGAAAAAGATGAGGTAATAACGATGCACCTGAGGGCAATGGTTTCATGCTCATTAGGGTTAATTTATTTAGAAACCAACCAAAAATCAGAAGGTATTAACCTGATGATCCATTCGGCCATAGCTGATGTCAAATCGTCAACCCGCGAAACAGTCGCGCTCTATACTCTGGCCAACCTGCTGTATAAAAACGGTAATATTAAGGATGCCTATAAATTTATACAAATAGCACAAGATGATGCTGATTTTTATGGAGCAAGGCAACGAAAAATACAGATAGGTGCCATTTTACCTTTAATTGCCACTGCCGAACTCAATAATTCCGAACATCAAAAAAATCAATTTCTGATACTGCTGTTAACCATTACTACATTGGCTTTACTGGTAGTGTTCTTCCTGGTGATGATTGGTAAGCAATTAAAAAAGCTAAAGATCAAGGAAGCTATAATTGAAGGGAAAAATTTGGAATTGAATAGCATTAATGAAAAGCTTTGGGAAGATTCCAAAATTAAAGAGGAGTATATAGGGCAGTTTTTTAAGGAGATCTCCGGGTATATACTAAAACTCGAAAATTTAAAGATTTCTGTTAATGCCAAACTTTCTATGAAAAAATATGAGGCTATACATACGCTGGTTGACCATATTGACATTAAAAAAGAGCGAAAAAATCTTTACTATAGCTTTGATCACATCTTCATAAAAATATTCCCCAACTTTATCAATGTGTTTAATGAGCTGTTTGACGAAAAAGATAAGATCTGGCCCGATAGTGATGAAGTGCTCAATACCGATCTGCGCATTTTTGCCCTTATCAGGATGGGGATTTCAGATAACGACACTATTGCTAAAATACTGGAGTATTCTGTTAATACAATCTACGTTTACAAAATGAGGATAAAGGCCAAATCGCTACACCCCGAACAGTTTGAAAAACGAATTATGGATATACGGACAATTGATCCATCGACCGGTTTAGGGCTGGGATAGTCTCACCGTAGAAATAATTGCTGTTTTACCTCATTCAGAATAAGTATAATGGTTAATTTAAGTTATATTTTTTTGATATACATAATTGTTAACTTCCTTTTTTACAGTGTTTTATAAATAATAATTGTTATATTTTTTTTAAATTTATAAAAACGTATAGCTAATCCAAGATTGTACCCATTACTTTGTATTAATCATTATTTGTTGCCGATTAAATAAGCCGCCGGCATCATAATGACTACCAATTTTTTCGCCAATTAAACTATTGTAATTAAAATTTTCATAAGCGCTATTGCATGGCTTGCTGTGTGAAACTGTTTTCAGGCTTTCTGAAGAAGGCTAATTAGTTGCTGATTTCTCAATTTGGGTTATAATAAACAAATTAAATTAATAGGTAATGATCAGTTTTTGCAATTAAAAATCCTGTTTGTTGCTGTATAGATAAATTATTCCTGAGGTATTAACTAATTCTTAAAAACATGCATTGATTTTTCGCTATTATAAACTTACAACTACTATTAAACAACCAATTAAACAACTAAAACTAAATTTATGCAGCTAAAAAACTTACTCAAAGTAAGCTGTTTTGCCATTTTTTATTTCTTTGCTTTGTCTGCCCAGGCACAAAACAAGGTTATAACTGGTAAAGTTACAGACTCACAAGATGGCTCTGCACTACCCGGTGTATCCATTTTAGTAAAAGGAACAAATTTTGGAACCAATACCAGCGGTACAGGCGAATTTAAAATATCGGTTCTAGCGGGTTCAAACACGATTGTAGTATCATTTATTGGCTACGTTTCTCAGCAGATTGACATTACCGGAAAAACTTCGGTTGATATTAAATTGGTAGGTAGCGCTACAGCTTTAAGTGAAGTACAGGTTGTAAGCGTGGGTTACGGATCAACACGTAAAAAAGATTTGACGGGTGCGGTATCAAATATTGGCGCTAAAGACTTTAACCAAGGTGCAATCATCAACCCGCTTCAACAAATACAGGGCAAGGTAGCAGGTGTAGTTATCATTGAAGGTAGCGGCGACCCCAATCAGAACGTAAGCATCCGTCTGCGTGGTCAAACATCTATATCTGGTGATCAGTCTCCATTATTTGTGGTAGATGGCGTGCAGCTGAATGATCCAAGCCAGTTTCAAAATATCGCTCCAAGCGATATTGAGGCATATGATGTATTGAAAGATGCGTCTGCTACGGCAATTTACGGTTCACGCGGTGCTAATGGTGTTATTATAGTAACAACAAAAAAGGGAAAAGCAGGCAGAGCCGAGGTGACTTATAACGGTTATATAAGTATGGCTAAGCAAGCAAACTATTTTGATCTGTTAAACACTGCCGAGTATTTAGCTACCCCGCAGGCTAAGGCAAATCCTCAAACTTTACAAGGAGAGTCAAATGATGTTAATACAGATTGGCAAAAGGCTATTAGTCGTACAGCGACTGTTCAAAGTCATAACCTCGCTATATCGGGGGGGACAGGGTCTTTCAATTACCGGGCATCATTAAACTACCAAAACCAGGAGGGTATCATCATCAATAGTGGTAAACAGCAATTGGGACTTAGGTTTAATGCCCAGCAAAAGGCATTGAACGATAAGTTGGATATTCAGTTTGGTTTATCTAATGTAAATACCAACAGGAGCTTAACTAATCAATCAAGTATAGGATACGTATTTAACGCGTTGCCTACTATCCCTGTTAGATTGGCTAATGGCGCTTACAACGATTTTGGTGCAGGCTATAATGCTTACAACCCGGTTGAATACCTGGCAGAAACATATAACAAGCATAATGAATACCTCACTAACATAAATGCCACTGCGAACTATAACATTTTGCCCGAACTTAAGATAGGTGTTACCGGCTCAACAGTTCGCAATAATGTGCAAACACACTACTTTCAGCCATCGTTTACCGCTCAAAATAGTGTAAGCCAGGCAAATGATTATAATTATAATACCAACTCTTATAGTGGCGATATCCATGCAAGCTACGATAAGAAATTTGGTAAGCACAGTATTTCAGTTGTAGCTGTTGCAGAAAAAGACGTGTTTTATTATGACTACTTTTTCGCCGCGGCTCAAAATCTTTTAGTGCCAGAGGGCCTGGATAATAACTTAGGCACCGGTATTTCTCCCGTATCAGTTCCAATTGGTTCATACAAAGAAGAATATCAGCTTAGTTCATTACTTGGTCGTGTTAATTACAATTACGACAGTCGCTTTTACGCTACAGTTTCTGTACGTAATGACAGATCAAGCAAATTTGGTGCTAATTTCCAATCAGCTTATTTTCCGGCGGTAGCGTTGTCGTACAGGCTTAAACGCGATTTGCTTAAAAATGTAGAATGGGTAGATGATTTTAAATTGCGTGCGGGCTTTGGCGAAACAGGTAACCAATCGCCAATTGGTGATTACAGCAGTCTGGCCCTTGTTGCACCGGGCAATAGGTATTATGACGGAGCGACTGGTAACTATCCATCAAGCTATGCCCCAAATCAAAATGCTAACCCGTACCTAAAATGGGAAACAAGGGTTGGCAGAAACGTTGGTGTAGACTTCTCATTATTTAATGATCGTTTAACAGGCGATATTAATTATTATAATGATAAAACCAAAAACCTACTATTTTACAGTACTGTAGCAACCCCTCCAAACCTGGTTGGTCAAACATTTGCCAACGTAGGAGCAATGACCAATAAGGGCCTTGAAATCGCGCTTACCGGTAATATATTAACCGGCAGCGGACTAACCTGGACCGCATCTGGAAACATCAACTTTGTAAAAACCCGCATTGCCAATTTATCTGGCACACTTGCAGATGGGCAAAAAGTTAATACCAGTTTCTTAGAAGTTGGGTATGCGCAAGGCCAGGGCTTAAGTTCTACCGCTATCACCCGTTTCGTACCCGGATATGCGCCTTATGTATTCAGACTTTATCACTACACAGGGGTCGATTCTAAAGGAGTTGAGCAGTTTGATGGTAAAACCCTTGCCGAATATACCGGCAATATCGCGCCTTATCATTACATTGATCCAAGCCCTAAATTTAACTATGGCTTTAGTAGTAACTTTGGTTATAAGCAGTGGAGTTTGGGTTTCTTCTTCCGTGGTGTTTATGGTACCAAAATATTTAATAACACCTTGTTAGATTATGAAACAGTTACCCGCTTGCCGCAAACAAACACTACCCGTGCTGCTTTGACCAACGGTGTAACCAGCGCGCCAACAGCTTCAGACAGGTGGCTTGAAGGAGCATCTTATCTCAGGTTAGATAATGCTTCTATCGGTTATACCTTTAAAAACGTTAAGGGTCTTAATTCTTTAAAGGTTTATGTTGCAGCTAATAATCTTTTCATAATTACCAAGTACAGGGGGTTAGATCCTGAGGTAGACACAGCACCTAACAACAACCCTAATCAAAATTATGTTGATGCAGATTACGGTGGTTACGCTTATTACCCAAAAACAAGAACATTCACTTTTGGGGCCAGTGTTTCATTTAAATAGAAGCTGTTATAATCAAATAAAAAAGACATGAAAAATAAAAAAATATTATACCTGCTTCCGGTTGTAATGATGTCGGGTATGCTAACTCAATCGTGTAAAAAGCTTGATCAGAACGCGTACAGCGTTGTGCCAATCGAAAATTTCTATAAAACGCCTGCCGAGATAGCGGCTGGTTTGGCACCTGCATATTCTGCATTAACGCCATTGCAAACCGAAAACGTTTTCCAGCTTAACGAAGCCTCTACCGATGAAATGATCATTCCGACACGTGGTAACGACTGGTATGATGGCGGCTCACACGTTCAGCTTTGGCAGCACACTGTTGACGCCAACAACTCAAATGACAATGGTGGCTGGCAGGATTTAAGTAATGGTATTACCAAATGTAATTTCGTAATAAGCATTATAAATGGCCTGGCAAGCAAACCCTCAAATGCTCCTGCTTTGATAGCAGAGATCAGCGTTTTGAGAGATTATTATTTGTTTTTAATGACAGACCTTTATGGTAACATTCCCCTGGTAACTACCTACAGCGCCAGCGCCAGCGTAGCACCCGTAAAAAGGGCCGATGTTTATGCTTATCTTGAAAAAGACCTTGTAGAAAATGTTCCTTTATTATCTGCGGATAATGCTACAGCCAACCCTGCCAATTATGGTCATTTTAATCAATGGGGCGGCTATATGCTTTTAGCTAAACTGTATCTAAATGCGCAGGTTTACACAGGCACCGCGCAATGGGCAAACGCGTTAAAGTATGCGCAAATGGTTATCGATTCAAAGAAATACAGCTTACAGCCTAATTTTTTAGATAACTTTACTTATACCAACAGGGGTTCGGTAGAAAACATTTTTACCATTCCGTTTAATTATCCGTTGATAAAAGGTAACGTAATACAAATGTATACCCTTAACTACAATAACAACTTAACGTTTAACTTAACCAATCAACCTTATAACGGTTTTTGTGCTCCAAGAGCATTTTACAAATCATTTACTGATGATGATGCGCGCAAAAAAATGTGGCTGGTTGGTCAGCAATATACCGCATCGGGAGCCCCTATATCAGGAACTGTGCTAAGTACTTATGTAAACGAATTGAGTAACCCTGCCGATAGCTTTAAATACGCAGGTGCACGTAGCGTAAAATATCAACCACAACCTGGTACTGGCAGTGACGGTACCAGCAATGATGGCGTTAGGTTTCGCCTTGCCGATGCATATATGATGGCAGCGGAAGCACAATTGCATCTTGGTAATGTAGCCGGTGCACTTGTTAACGTAAATTTAATAAGAGCAAGAGCCGGCGTTGCGCCGTTTGCAACTTTAACTATGGATAATTTACTTGCCGAGCGTGGTCGTGAATTTGCATGGGAGGGTTGGAGAAGGAATGATCTTATCCGCTTTGAAGTGGCAACAGGAACTAAATATTATACCGGTCCACGTACTCCGGGTAAGGTTCAGGATGCGGCAGATAATCATACATTTGTATTTCCAATACCTCAGCCACAAATTAATACCAATCCATTGTTAACACAAAATCCTGGTTATTAATATTAAAGCTGAATCATATTCCTTAAACACAACGGAACAGCAACAATGCTGTTCCGTTGTGTTTAAGGAAAGTTTCATATAATAGTTCTGATAAATGAAAAAAGCGATAATTGTGTCGGTGATATTAGTGACTGCCGGCCTTATCCCGTTTAGCTTACAAAGCAGTATAAACATAAAGGCCAAATATTTTGATGTTTGTCAGCAATTTGCACCCAGTGTCGGAAGCAGTCGTTGGAAAGAAATATTAGGGCTCCCGGAAGAGCAGTGGCAAATAAACAATACCAGTTTGGGCTTCTCCGTTCACAATACCAAACAGGATATTAAGGTTAGAGCGATAACAGCCAACGCCTTTGAGGTCATCAATAACCAACATCACATTAGCTATCGTTATTTATACACAGTAATCCCTGGTGTTACCAATGCCAACACCTCGACAGTCATTATCAACCACAATACAAACGGTTTAAAGTGGCTTATTTCGCAGTTTTCGTCATCGGTGTCACCATCTTATCTGATTTTATGTCTTAAAGGGTTTATGGAAAACTCAAAATTATATTATGGGTTTGCCATTAAAGAAACAACTATTACCGCCCGTTATATGGCCGTTAAAAAGGCCACTATAATAGCCCAAAATAAATACCACCAAACTGCGGAAGCCGCCCAAATTGTTAACAATTTTATTAATCAAAATAAACTTAAGGCCATCGCGCCTTTGTCTGCTTCCTATTATCCTTATAAAACAGATTCTTTACAAATATTAGTTGGGCTGCCTGTAAATAAAGCTTTAACTTCAACGGGCGGAATTACCTTTATGCAGTTTCACGCGGGTAAAATGCTTGTAGGCAATTTTAAAGGAAGGTACGCAGACAGGCATAAAATTTACGCGGCTATGGAAAGGTATATGGATGATCATGGACTATTAAAACAAATAGCGCCTTTTGAAACCTATTTAAACAACAAGATACCAACTGGCGATAGCGATATGGTAAATATGCAGCTTAGCTATCCCGTAATTTAAAATTATGTTGCCAATGAGGTATAAAAATATTTTGTGCTTTTGCTTGTTGCCTTTGTTAATACTATCCTGCAAAAAAAAGCAGGAAATACCCGCGCTATTTCAGCTATTGCCATCCTCGCAAACCAACATCCACTTTGTAAACCACATCAGCGATAATGATAAACCCGGTATTTTAGACTATTTGTATTATTACAATGGTGGCGGCGTAGCTGTTGGAGATATTAACAACGATGGGTTGCCCGACATCTTTTTTACATCAAACCAAAAAGGGGGAAACAAGCTTTACATCAATAAAGGGAATTACAAGTTTGAAGATATTACCCAAAAGGCAGGTGTAGCCGGCAGTGCCGATTGGAGCACTGGTGTCACCATGGCCGATGTTAACAATGACGGCTACCTTGATATTTATGTTTGCGCGGTAGCGGGCAAATTAGGCCTTAAAGGGCATAATATGTTGTATATCAATAATCATAATGGCACGTTTACAGAGCAATCTGAGCAATACGGGCTTGATTTTTCGGGCTATAGTACACAAGCAGTCTTTTTTGATGCCAATCATGACGGCTTGCTTGATTGCTTTTTGCTAAACCAGTCGGATCATTCGGTTGCTGTTTATGGCGATACATCGGCCCGGCGAATTGATAACAAACTGGCAGGTAGCAAATTTTACATCAACACAAAAAATCACTTCGCCGATGTTACTAAAAAAGCGGGTATTTACAGTAGTGCCCTGGGCTACGGTTTGGGCGTTGCCGTAGGCGATTTAAACAACGATGGCTGGGAAGATATTTATGTTGGTAATGATTTTCATGAAAATGATTATTACTACATCAATAATCACGATGGAACGTTTACCGAATCGGGAGCTAAACATTTTAATCATTACAGCCGCTTTAGTATGGGGAATGATATGGCCGATTTTAATAATGATGGTCAGCTGGATGTGGTAACTGCCGATATGTTGCCCGGCGAGGAAACTGTGCTCAAAAGTTATGGCGGCGATGAATCATATGATCAATACAAACTAAAAATTACCCGCAACGGGTTCCAAAATCAATATTCACGCAATTCGCTCCAAAAAAACATGGGTAACGGCGAAGCTTTTAGCGATGTTGCTTTAATGGATGGCGTTGCCGCGACGGATTGGAGCTGGAGCCCGTTGCTTGCCGATTTTGATAACGATGGCATTAAAGACCTTTTTATAGCCAATGGAATAAAACGCCGGGCGTTGGATATGGATTATGTAAGCTATATCTCCAACGATCAGGTGCAGGGGCTGCTCAATAATTCCGGCCGGTACGATAGTGTCGCGTTAGCTCAAATGCCTTTGGGCGATGTACATAGTTACCTGTTTAAAGGCAACAAAAACGAAAAATTTACCGATAAAAGCTGGGATTGGGGTATGCATAATCCCGGCTTAGCTAACGGCGCCGCATATGCCGATTTGAATAATGATGGCAGGCTTGATTTGGTTACTAATAATGTAAACCACGAAGCAGGGATCTATAAAAATACGCTTGCAAAAATAGCCTACTTAAGTCTCAAATTTACCGGCAGGCAGGATAACATTTTTGGTTTGGGCACAAAGGTATACGTGTTTTGCAAAGGGCAAATGCAGTACGAGCAATTGATGCTCACGCGGGGGTTTCAATCATCGGTTGAGCCTAAGCTGCATTTTGGCTTAGGTAAGCAGCAAATTATAGATAGCGTTTTAATTGTTTGGCCAAATGCATCATACCAGGTTTTGAAAAATGTGAAGGCTAACCAGCAGTTAACTGTCGACGAACGGAACGCAAATGGCAAATTTAAATATGAGCTTTTTTTCCCATCTAAAAAACCGATTTTTAAAGAGATAACTAACACCATACACATTAATTGGAAGCATAAGGAAAATGATTTTGTTGATTTTAACCAGCAGCCGCTCATCCCGCATATGTTATCGGCAGAGGGGCCGCGGATGGCGGTTGCCGATGTAAATCATGATGGTTTAGATGACTTTTACGTATGTGGTGCCCAAAATCAGCCTGGCGCGTTGTTTTTGCAAACGCCCGGCGGCGACTTTAAAGCATCTGTGCAAAAGGCATTTGAAGCCGATTCGGCAAGTGAAGATGTGGATGCGGTGTTTCTTGATGCAAACCGGGATGGCTTTCCCGATTTGTTTGTAGCGAGCGGCGGCAATCAATTGGTTAATGGTTCGGCTGAATTGGCAGATCGTTTATATATAAATGATGGCAAGGGTAATTTTACACGCTCGGCTAATATCCCGTCAATCAAAACAAATAAATCGGCAGTGGCAGTAGCCGATATTAATTATGATGGGTATCCCGATATTTTTATCGGCGGCGCGCCGGATGCCTTAGGGTTTGGTAAAATAGTGGAGTCGTACCTGTTGATGAATGATGGGCATGGCGGATACCACCAGGTTGAGATTCCCGAAGAGATAAAACATGCCGGCATGTTGCGTTCTGCTGCCTTTGCCGATATTGATAACGATGGCTGGCCCGATTTAGTTGTAGCGGGCGAATGGATGCCGGTGAAAATCTTTTTAAATAAGAAGGGAAGCTTAGTGCCGCAAAATGAACCGGAGATGGATCAGCTATCGGGCTGGTGGCAAAAGATTGTGCTTGCCGATGTAGATGGCGATGGCAAAATAGATATACTGGCGGGTAATTACGGCTGTAACTCAAAGCTTAAACCAACACCGGCGGCGCCCATCAAACTATATCTTTCAGATCTGGATAAAAACGGGACGATTGACCCGATAATAAGCTATGGCATCGACCAAAAATACTACACATTTTTAGGCAAGAGCGACATAGAGCGACAGGTACCGCTTATTAAAAAGAAGTTTTTATATTTTCATGATTTTGCCGGCAAAACTGTAGAACAGTTATTTGGCGATTCGTTAAGTGATACAAAACCTTTACAAGCTACTTCGTTTCAATCGGGTGTTTTTTATAACCAGGGCAATGGTCAATTTCAATTTAAGGCGTTTCCATCATCGGCACAGGTTTCCCCACTTTTTGGGTTAAGTGTATTCACGGCCGGCAATCAAAAAGGAATCATTGCCGGGGGCAACTTTAGTGGTGTGTTACCTTACGAAGGCCGGTATGATGCCGACTATGGTGATGTACTTTGGGTAAATGGGAGAGATGGATTTACAGAAACATCGCCGGAATCATCTGGCTTTTTGCTGCGCGGAGAGGTGCGGGATATTAAAGCCATCAAAACTAACGCCGGCTTTATATACGCAGTAGCTTTCAATAATAAACCCATCAGATTTTTTAAATTAAATAAGTAATAAAAACATATACATATTGTAAAGTAATTATTCCCTTCTGTAAATATGAGATCATTGCTTTTAACTATAGTAGTTACTTTAATTTTTACATCGTGTAAAAAGCCCGATTACAAGGTTTATTTCAGCAACCCGGCTTTGTATAGCAATACGGTACATGAATTAAACGGGGTAGTTATGGGTAATAATTTTACGCCGGTAGTGGCTTCCCGTAATTATGCCTATGCTACTGTTGCCGGGTATGAGGTAATAGCAGCCGGTTATCCAAAACAATATCAATCACTTGTTGGGCAATTAAATGGTTTGCAAAATGTTGCTAAACCTGCAGCAAATGAAACCATAAATTTTGAGTATGCCGCTTTATTAGCTTTTTGCAAAGTAGGCGAGGCTGTTACCTTCCCCGAAGGAAGCCTTAAATACTATACCGACAAGTTACATGAGGCCGCTGTTTTACATGGAATGCCCACTGAAATGATTAGTAGTTCTGAAACTTATGCAAAAGCTGTCGCGATGTCAATAATGGCGTGGAGTAAAAAAGACAACTACCTTAAAACGCGCAGTACCACCAAGTTTGCCATTAATGACCAACCAGGGCGATGGGTACCCACGCCCCCGCTTTATGGCGAAGCCGTTGAACCGCACTGGAGCGAGATCAGAACTATGGTAATGCATAGTGCCAAAGAATATAGCGTGCCTATGCCACCTGTATTTAATGTAAAAGATAAAAGCAGCAAGTATTACCAGGAAGTAATATATATCAAAAACGCTGTTGATAGCCTCACTAAAGATCAGGCGCATATGGCCGATTTTTGGGACGATAATCCGGGCAAGCTAAATGTTAAAGGGCATTTAACTTTCATTACCAAAAAGTTTTCTCCCCCTGGCCATTGGTTAAGTATTACCGGCATTGGTGCCAAAAAAGTAAATGCTGATTTTAATAAAACCGTTTATGCTTACGCTAAAACGGCCATAGCGCTATTTGACGCGTTTATTGAATCGTGGACGGCCAAATACACCTACAACACCGCGCGGCCCGAAACAATTATTAACGGCTATTTTGATGCCGGCTGGCGGCCACATTTGCAAACGCCGCCATTCCCCGAATATACCTGTGGGCATTGCACCATATCTGCTGCTGCTGCCGAAGCTTTAACCAGCGCGTTGGGTGATAATGTAGCTTATACTGACACTTCTGAATTGGAATTTGGCATTAAAAGCAGATCGTATAAATCATTCAGGGATGCGGCAAACGAAAATGTTTGGGCGCGTTTTTACGGTGGGATACATTTCCATAATTCGTGCGTGGTATCCAATCAGTATGGAAAAATTGTTGGTGACTCGGTTGCAGTAAAACTGGTTATGAAAAAATAATATTGATAATGAGAAAAATATATACATGGTGTAGCCTGCTAACGCTATCAATTTCAATGACAGTGAAGGCCCAGGATATAAACCCCTGGGTGGTTAAAGCGGATAAGATAGACCCCGCAAATTATTACGGTATCACTGTAGCCAATGGTATGATAGGGATAGTATCGGCACCAGAACCTTTTAAAGTAAAAAATGTGGTGCTGGCCGGCGCTTATGATCTGTACGGCAGGGGTAGGGTGAGCAATTTTTTAAATAGTTTTAACCTGCTTAACATGTACCTGGAGATTGATGGCAGGCGTATTGATGCCAAAAATATCAGCAATTTTAAGCAGGAATTGGATATGCAGCACGCCGCTTTCACCACCACGTTTGATTATGCCGATAAGGCCACTATAAAATATACCTACTATTCCCTTCGCCAGTTGCCATTTACCGTATTGATGGATGTATCCGTTATGGCAAAGAAAGCCATCAGTATTACATCGGCCAGTGTAATGGAAGCGCCGGACGCGTTAAAAGAAGTGCAGAATTATTATAATGAGATAGACCGGCCGCACGTAACTATCAGTCTTTTAACCTCAACAGCTAAAAGCCCTACCGGAAAAATGCAGCTATGCGCTTCAACATCATTCTTATTTACCGAGCCTCATGGACAGGAGCCACGCATTATTCACGAAATGTGGGATAATAACATGCACCTCATGAAGTTTAGCAAAACCGTAGCCGCCGGCGAAACTTATAAGTACGCGGTTACCGGTTCGTCTATCACTTCGGCGCATCATGCCGATCCGTTGAATGAGGCCGAACGTTTAACCATTTTTGCCAAATTGGAAGGTAGGGACAGGCTGATCAAATTCCATAACAAAGCCTGGGATGATCTTTGGGCCAGCGATATCCAGGTAGAAGGCGATGCGCAGGCTCAGCAGGATATTCATAGTATGTTATATCATTTATACTCGTTTTCTCGTGCGGGAACCGCTTATTCGCCATCGCCAATGGGGTTGTCTGGCTTAGGTTACAACGGTCACGTTTTTTGGGATTGTGATATATGGATATACCCGGCTATGCTGGTGCTTCACCCCGAAATTGCAAAATCGATGGTTGAATATCGTTTTGAGCGATTAGATGCCGCCCGTAAAAACGCGTTTTCGCATGGTTATAAAGGAGCCATGTTCCCTTGGGAAAGTGCCGACAGCGGGGTAGAGGAAACGCCGGTTTGGGCATTGAGCGGTCCGTTTGAACATCATATTACAGCCGACGTTGCACTTGCAGCATGGAATTATTACTGTGTTACACAGGATAAAGACTGGCTGCGTGAAAAAGGCTGGCCATTACTATCTGCCACTGCCGATTTTTGGGCAAGCCGCGTTGAACGGAACGGTCCCGGGCATTATGATATCAAAAACGTGGTTGCTGCCGATGAATGGGCCGAAAATATTGATAACAATGCTTTTACCAACGCCGCTGCACAGGCTAACCTGTTGAACGCAACAGCCGCTGCCAAAATATTAGGATTTAAGGCTGATGCCGATTGGCAGCTGGTGGCGCAAAATATCCCCATCCTGAAAATGGATAACGGCGTTACGCGTGAGTTTGCCACTTACAACGGCGAAGGTATTAAACAAGCCGATGTAAACCTTTTAGCTTACCCTTTAAAAACCATAACAGATGCCGGGCAGATTAAAAAAGACCTGGAATATTACGAAACCCGTGTACCCAATGAAGGCACCCCAGCCATGACACAGGCTGTTTTTGCATTGTTGTACGCACGTTTAGGCAATGGCGATAAAGCTTATCATTTCTTTAAAGACGCCTACGAACCCAATTTGAACCCTCCGTTCCGGGTAATTGCCGAAACAAAGGGGGGGACAAACCCATACTTCGCCACTGGTGCCGGCGGTATTATTCAAAGCCTGTTAATGGGTTTTGGTGGGTTGGATATCACCCCGGCAGGGATAGTGCAAGTTAAAAGTAAGCTACCATCTAATTGGAAATCGCTTACAATTAAAGGAGTAGGGGTTAATAAGATGCAATTCAAATTGTCGAATTGATAAACCCCCTCTAAATCTCCCGGGAAGCTACCGTGCACCCACATCTTTTTTGTTAAGGAAAATGTCATTTCGATAGAGCGAAGGAGGGGAATGAGCGGGGTGCGAAAGAGAAATCTTGTACGCCTTACATGGCCGAATGTCCGCTGTTACAGGATTTTTCGCTGCGCTCAAGAGATAGTTTCTCCTCACCTCCGGCGCGCAATCCCACCCCTTGTTCGTCGAAATGACAACGTTTTTATTGAGAGAGTAGGTTTAACAAGATGCGGGTACACGGTAGCCCGGGAAGGGGAAGAATAAAAGTCTACTTTAGAACCACGACAACAACAAAAAAGATCGCCCACAAAAGGCGATCTTTTCACTGTTATATATAGGATTTAAATTGTAAGCCTTATTGACGTACGCCAAAGCCGCCACGGTTGCCGGCAAAACTTTGGCCTCCTCCTCTGTTACCGTGATCCTGGTTTCTGCTTGGCTGGCCACCACCATTATTGCGGTCGCTGTGATCTTGTCCGCCCTGGTTTTGGCCACCCCAGCCGCCCTGGTTGTGGTTACCTCCATTGTTTTGGTTGCCATGATCCTGTCCACCCCAGTTACCCCGGTTATAATTACCGCCTTGGTTTGGTTGGCCGCCCCAGTTTCCACCGTTTCGTCCATCACCCGGCCTTCCGCCCCAATTTCCGCGGTTATGATCATTTCCCCATCCGCCTCTGTTCCATCCACGATTATCATGGTTTTGATAAGCATATCCTCCATCATACCTTCTGTCAAACCTGCGGCCCCAGTTACCGCGGTCGCCCTGGTAGCCACCCCACCTTTCCCTGTAAATATCGTGGTGCAGGTACGGCTGCCTGCCACGTACTTCGTACCTTACGGCAGTACGCCAATCGTAGTTACGGTATGCACCCGGCAGGTAAGCGCAGGTTACCCAGTTATTGCCATTATTATAGTAATAGCAATGATTTGGAACGCTATAATAAGCCTCTACCTCAGGTAGATAGTAATAATCATCGCTATTGTCGTTGTAGTTTACCTGTGCATTATCATCATCGTAAACCGGTTGATCCTGAACCACAACAGGTGGCGGGGCAGGCACGTAAACACGCGGACCGGGGATGTGAAATCCTAAATGTATAGAGAGTTGAGCGTTTGCCTTATTTGCAAATAAACCACTCATTGCTATTGCTGATAATATGACTAACTTTTTCATTTTGTTAATTTTTATATAGCTATGACGATGGAGAACTGCAATGGTTTAATCCATTGTTACTATATATGTTTAAACGGTTATATAATGGTATTTAATTGCATTGTAATTCGATTTAGCAAAATTTAAATTTGAAATGGTGTTTTTAAGGCAGGGGAAAAAAGCCGCTCACAGACGACTCACCCGGTCTACGCTTCGCTGGACCGCCCTCTCTCCACTTCGTGCAAAGAGGGCTGGAAAAAATAGCCTAAAAAACTTCTCAACCCTCTTTGCGGCTTGCCGGAGAGAGGGTCGGCCAGCATAGCGTAGCCGGGGTGAGTTGTAACCCGCGTTCAAAACGATATCCTTTGTAAAACCTCAATGTCATACAATTACTACAAAACAGATTTTGGGTTTACCTGTATATTTGTTTAATTTGATAACCAACAATCAGATACCATGAAAAAAAGAAATTTAATTTCGGCTATGTTGCCTGTAACAGCAATAGCCGGCCTTGTGTTGCTGCTTAATGCCTGTAAAAGCGGCAGTACCGATCATAAAACCGGGGCAGATACAACTTCTACCACAACCAGTTCACCTAATGCCGGCCTTAAATTGCAATCGGGCTTTAGCGCCGCTGTAATTGCCGAAAAGCTGGGCGGTACCCGGGAAATAGCTGTTACTCCGCAAAACAACATCTACGTAAAGCTTAACAACTTTAAAGATGGCAAGGGTATTTTGTACCTAACCCAGGATAGCACCAAAGCCACTTTAACAAAAAGCTTTGGCGATTATAAAGGCACGGGAGTGTATGTAAAAAAAGGATACCTGTATACTTCATCGGATGAGGAAGTTTTCAGGTACAAATTGAACGACAAAAATGAGGTGATCAATCCCGATCAGCCTGAAAAAATAGTTACCGGTTTGCTAAGTCGTGGTGAGCACGAGGCTAAAGCTATTACGCTTGATAACGATGGTAACCTATATGTAAACATAGGTGCTTATTCAAACGCCTGCCAGGTTGCCGACCGTAAAAAAGATTCGCCGGGCCAAAAAGGCTGTCCTATTCTTGATTCGGCAGGTGGCATATGGCAGTTTAAAGCCGACAAGCTTAACCAGCATTATGGCGATGGCATCAGGTATGCAACCGGCCTGCGCAATGTGGTTGGTATGGATTGGAATCAGCAAAACAACCAGCTTTTTGTGATGCAGCACGGCAGAGATCAATTGCATGACCTATTCCCTCAATATTTTACCACCAAACAATCGGCCGATTTACCTGCCGAATGTATGTACGCCATTAAAAAGGGCGATAACGCCGGCTGGCCCTATATGTATTACGATTGGCAGCAACATAAAAAGATACTGATGCCAGAGTATGGCGGTGATGGTAAAAAAGAAGGCGGCCAAACAGCTATTGATCCTGCGGCAGCCTTTCCTGGTCACCTTGCACCTAACGGTCTGTTGTTTTACACAGGCAGCCAATTTCCGGAGAAATATAAAAACGGCGCTTTCATCGCCTTCCATGGTTCATGGAACCGTGCGCCCGAGCCACAGGCAGGCTACTTTGTGGTATTTCAGCCATTTAAAGATGGCAAGGCAAGTGGCGATTACGAGATATTTGCGGACAACTTTGCAGGTTCGGCAGATAAAGCGGCAACCGGTAGGGCAGAACACCGCCCATGCGGACTGGCGCAAGGCCCTGATGGTGCTTTATACGTAACCGACGATAACCAGGGAACCATTTACAAAATCACTTATAAAAAATAATAATGGACTTCAAAAAAGCCCTTTTACTGATATTAACTTTTGGACTATTTACCGCCACGTTGCAGGCGCAAACCAAACATAAAAAAACAACTGCAACGCATGCTCCATCGGCAGCATTAAAAGCATCTATTGCCGCCGGCTTGCCCATATTTACCGAAAACTGTGTGGCATGTCACCAGGCCGATGGTACCGGCATCGCGCATATGAATCCACCGCTCATCAAAACACCTTTTGTTTTGGGTGATAAAACCAGGCTCATTAAAATTATATTAAATGGTTTTAATGACGATGTAGAGATCAATGGCGAGCGCTACTCCAACACCATGGCATCGCACGATTTTTTAAGCGACCAGCAAATTGCCGATTTGCTTACCTACGTGCGCAACAGCTTTGGCAACAAAGCATCGGCCATAACCATGGCGCAGGTGAAAGCGGTAAGGGCGGGGAAATAGGAAGCCTCACCCTGCCCTCTCCAAAGGAGAGGGTTCTAAAGTATTGATTAAGTGGGGGGACTTTAATGAAGTGGATCGAGAAGTAGTTCGACAGTATTTAAACAGAAAAACCGGCCAAAGCCGGTTTTTCTGTTTAAATCTATCAAATGAAATAATCACCCATGCTTCTTAAAGTCCTCTCCTTTGGAGAGGATTTAGGTGAGGCTCTTACTCTGTTACCTGGTAAGTATAAGCCAGGGTGTGTTTCATTTTTGAACGTACCCTTTTCAGGCTTTGCTCGATATCAATTTTATCGCCGTTGATGGTTACTTCCATAAAGGCTTTTTGATAGTTGAGCAGGGCTTTTGTCCAGTTTTTGTTTTTTTCGTAAAACAAACCCAACAGATTATAAATTTCTGTGGTATCAATACCCGGCGTGTTCAGGGCTTTGATAGATACGCTGTTTACCAGTTTTTCCATGTTCAGAAAAACCAGCAGGTCAAGATAATCTGTATAATTATCCGGAAACGAGGGCTCAAGCTCCATACAGGTTTTAAAATGATAACCAGCTGTTTGATAGTCTTTCATCTCGTAATAATATATGATACCCAACTGGTAATGCGCGCGGGCATATAAAGGATCATTGCTGATGATCTCGTTCAGTAGTTTTAATCCTTTAGTAGTTCTTCCGTATGAAAGCTTATCCACGGCCCGCAAATACTTTTCTTCGATAGTATAATAAGTGTCCATAAATTAAAAAATGTAATTGCGCTGCTGTGATGCAGTGCTGGTCAATAAATAATGTTGTAATAAATTCTGTCCGTATAAATAATTGTTGCGGCTAAACCGGACTGGAGAAGAGTATCATCGATGCATAACCCTTCTGCTGCGGCACCAAGGGCCACATTATATTTTTGCAGAATGAATTTTGAAACAGCATCATTTATTTTTTTACAAATTTACAGTTTTTGTGGCAATTTGCAAAATGAGGAAAAACAACAAATAAGTTGCGGCGATATATTTCGACGGGACACTTAGAGATTGCTGTGCGCTGCGCATGAAAATCCACCATGTCATTGCGAGTTTTAAAATCCGCGGACTGTGAAGGTGGAAATGACGCAGATCGCATGGCGGCGAAGACTCACCCGCCAACGCTACGCGCGGCACCCTCTCTTCGGCTTCGCCGGAAAGAGGGGTTTGAATATTTTTTTTCATTTATATTGCTTGTAATCAATTGATTAACTATTAAAGCCCCTCTTTCCACCGCAGGTGAAGAGAGGATGGCGGGCGTAGCCTCGCCGGGTGAGTCTTAGTCAGCGTTTAAAGCCAATGTTTGTGTAAAGTACAAAACGTCATGGGTAGGCACGAAGCAATCTCACGCTTTACAGGGCGGATTTGCAGAGTTCGCGATTGCTTCGTGCCTCGCAATGACATGGCTTTATATAGTTAATTCGTCCTTCACAGGCCACCGCATTTTAACACTTTCCATGTCGACTCTTTTGGTTTTAAGCAGCTTCTAAGAAAAACTTAAGCCGCGATAGCCGTATTTGCCTTACCGGATTCTATCAAAAAGTTGGTTTTCAACTCCTTTTCAGATACAAGCACGCTAAAATTATCGTATTTAACACCGTGTTCAAGCGGGTAAAGAGTATAGCCACGTTTAAGGGCGTCATAGGTTCCAAGCTCGAAGATCTCGTCTTGTTGTTTTCCTTTTATCTTGGCACCGCTCACTAACTGGTAAGCGTCAAATATGGTTTCAAAATTATTGTTTTTCATGGTACACGTACCTTTACAATTATTTTGCCAGTTTTTAACCGAACCAATCGAAAAGATCATTTTGCTTCAGCGTAGCCTTTTTGGTGGAATCTAAATCATTGATGATCAAGCCTTCGCTCATTTGTATTATTCGTGTGCCGTAGTTATAGGCATCTTTAAGGTTATGGGTTATGAGTATAGCGGTCAGTTTAAAATCGGCGATCAACTTATCGGCGGTACGCATCACCACCTCGGCCGATCGTGGGTCGAGCGCGGCGGTTGGCTCGTCTAAAAGCAAAACCTTGCAGCTGTCCATTACGCTCATTAGTAGGGTAAGCGCCTGCCGCTGCCCGCCGGAAAGGGTGCCCATGGATTGCTCTATTTTATTTTCGAGGCCCATGCCCAGGGTGGCTATTTTTTCTTTTACCTGTTGTTTAAACTGATCGTTGATGCCTATGGTTAAACCTTTGGGTTTGGTGCGGATGGCGGCCAGTCTAAAATTATCCAGAATGCTGAGGTCAGATGCCGTGCCGCTTATCGGATTTTGGAATACCCGGGCTATCCATTGGCTGCGGTGATGGTCGGCCAGTTTGGTTACATCGTTATCGTCAATAATGATAGTGCCTTTATCCGGGATCACGCTGCCGGCCACCAGGTTAAGTAAAGTTGTTTTACCCGAACCGTTGGAGCCTACAATCACCAGGAACTCCTCGCTTTTGATATTAAGGGTGATGCCATTAACTGCGTTCACCTGGTTGGCTTTACCCTTATTAAAAACCTTGTGAATATCGTTTATAGCTATCATGAGGCTCTATTAAAGGATAAACGTGGCAGACTAACTATTAGCAATACAAAGGCGGCGGTACCCAGCTTTAACAGGTTAGGGTCAACACCGATAGCCAATGTAAACGCAAGTACCAGCTGAAATATAACAGCCCCGGCCAAAACAAGTACTAAACTGATCCATACGCTGGTGATCTTAAACCAATTGATCAGGGTTTCGGCAATGATAACCGAACCAAGGCCCACAATCACAATACCGATACCCATACTGATGTCCGCAAAACCCTGGAACTGAACAATGAGATAACCACTTAGGGCAGTAAGCGCGTTTGCCAGCGCCAATCCGGTGATCTTCATTCTATCTGTATTTACACCCAGCGCACGGATCATTGATTCGCTGTTGCCGGTGGCACGCATGGCAATACCGAAATCTGTTTTTAGCAAGTAGCCGATTAAAAACGTGATGACGATAACAAATATGGAAATAATAATGAGCGTGTTTTGATTAGGATCGGCAATCAAATGAAAACCATTAAACAGCGATGGCAGATCGCTCACTGGCAGGTTTGATCGGCCTAAAACAATCAGGTTAACAGAATAAAGCCCCGTCATAACCAGGATGCCGGCCAGCAAGGCGTTTATTTTCAATTTGGTATGGATCAGCCCGGTTAATGCCCCGGCTAAAGCCCCCGCAACAATAACCACGGGCAAAATAACCCAGGTTGATTGATGATGCGTAAGCATAATTCCCGTTACAGCACCACCCAGCGTATAGCTGCCATCGGTAGTAATATCGGGGATGTTAAAAATTTTCATGGAAATATAAATACCCAGCGCTATAGCCGAATAACACAAGCCCTGCAATAAAGCGGTTAGGTAAAAATCCATTTATTTAACAGCCTGGAAATTTGGTGGAATGGTGATATTGTATTTTTTAGCCGCTGCGGGATTATAAACCCTCGTCCTGATCTTAACCAGTTCGGATTTTATGCCTTCGGTTTTATGTGTCTTCAAATATTGCGCGGCCTGTTCACCTGCCTGGTATCCCCATTGGTAAATATCGGCACCAAAGGCAGCCACGGCACCACGTTTAACCAAACCCGCTTCGCTGGTAAAAATGGGTACGTTTTTCTCGTTGCAGCTTTTTAAAATGGTTTCAAACGATGCGAACACGGTATTATCCGGGTTTGCAAAAAACGCGTCTATATTTTTGCTTAGCAGCGACTGTGTTACCAGCTGCGCATCGGCAGAGGTATTTACCGGCAAAGCCACAATGGTGATATTCTGCTTATCGGCCAGGCCTTTAATGCGGGCAAGCGCGTCTGTTGATTGTGGTTCAGATTGATTGTAGATCATCCCGATCACCAATTTAGCACCTTTGGGCTTTAACAGTTTAGGGATGATATTAAATGAAGTATCGATATAGTTAAGCTCCTCTAATGCACCAAACAAGTTAGCAGGCGCTTTGCCGCTTGCATCAAGCACCTTCATACGCTCGGGTACCGGCGATACCATGGCAAACACAGGGATCTCCTTTGTTTTTTGTAAGGCGGCTACGGTTGCCAATGTAGTGCAGGTGGCCAAAAGGTCTACTTTCTCTGATATGAAGTGATTAATAATAAGCCCCAGGGTTGGGATATTACCTTGTGCATTGCTGTATTCTATTTGAACAGTCTTTTTCTCTTCGCTAAAGCCATTCTTTTTTAAGGCATCGGTGAAGCCGGTACGGGCTTGTGATATAGTAGCATCTTCAAAGGCATCGGCAAAACCAACTACCGGCACATCAACAGCCTTGGGTTTTGGCTTACATGCCACCATCGAGAGCAATAAAAAAGCAGCGGGGAGATATTTAAAAAACTTCATTGTACTAAATTATATATTTAAGCCGAAAGCTAAAAGGATAAGGGCAAAAGGTGAGAATTGTTTGACGGGCGGGAACGATAATATCTATTCACCCGTCATTGCGAGTAGTAAAATCCGCGGACTGTGAAGGTGGAAATGACAACATCGCCCCCTTGTCATTGCGAGTGATAAAATTTCGCGAAACTCTGAAGGTAGAATGATAATATAAAGCTATGTCATTGCGAGGCACGAAGCAATCGCGAACTGTGCAGATTCGCCCTGTATAGCATGCGATTGCTTCGTGCCTCGCAATGACA
>NZ_JANTYS010000015.1 GCF_024808255.1 Mucilaginibacter dorajii | reverse complement strand
CTTGCTGAGAAATTCAACGAAAACAGATAAACATGGAGCCAATACGTTGCAAACATAGAGGCCGCATCATTTGAATTATGATACGGCCTCTTTTTTGTATTATTTTAATAACCAAGCCACAAGTTAAACCAGTCAGTCATGCCGGACTTGTTTTCTTCTGTCTTGATTTCTGACTCTTACTTCCTGATTCTAATTATACCGAGAATGAAGTTCCGCAGCCGCAGGTGCTTGCTGCATTGGGGTTGTTAAATGTAAAGCCACGGGCGTTAAGGCCGTCCTGGAAATCTATTTGCATACCCATCAAATACATGCCGTGCGCTTTATGCATAAATACTTTAATGTTATCGATAATAAACTCCTGGTCGCCATCCTTTTTCTGATCGAAACCCAATATATAGTTCATACCCGAGCAGCCACCTCCCTCAACACCTACGCGCAAGCCAAACTCATCGCTTATTTCTTGCTGATCTTTTAATTTAAAAAGTTCCTTTACAGCTCCCGGAGTAAATGATACCGGTAAAATTTCAACAGCAGTACTCATCTTATTTTTTATTTATCTACACAAATATAAGGTAAAATGTGGATTTTTACATCCACAGGCATTTTATGACCTGCGTTTAACATTTTCATGACCATGTTTCAACTGCCATTTTTATTTGATATTTTAAAATACACCGTATCTGGTGTTGGCGTAGTGTATATTGCTTTTTACCTGTTTAAACCCTATTTAGATAAATCAGAAAGTATCCAGATCCTGGAGCTTAAACGGACCATCAGCAATCAAACCTTGCCGCTGCGTTTACAGGCCTATGAACGGGTAGTGCTTTTTATTGAACGCATCAATCCATCAAGCATGCTGCTGCGCCTTAACGGATCGGCAGATACCGCTGCCGAATTGCAAGCCATTATCATGAATGAGGTACGCAGCGAATTTCAGCATAACATAACGCAGCAAATTTATCTGAGTGCCCGGGTGTGGGCGGTAGTAAAAAGGGTTAAAGAAGATACTTTGAATGTAATTAACAACGCGGTTAAAGCCCTGCCGGCAGATACCAGCGCTTTGGAACTAAGCAAAACCATCCTGGTGCATTTAAGCAAACTGGATGACGATCCGTATGAGATGGCCCTGAGCCTGATCAGGCAGGATATGGAGGAGTTATTTTAACCACCATGGCCAAAAAGCGCAGCACAACATCGGGCATCGAAATAAAGGAAGTTTACACCGGACCATCCCACATAGTAGAGCTGCCGGGGGAGTTTCCGTTTACCCGCGGCATTCAAAAGGATATGTACCGCGGCAAACCCTGGACCATGCGCCAATACGCAGGCTTTTCAACAGCCGAAGAATCAAACAAACGTTACCATTATTTATTAAGTCAGGGAACAACCGGCTTATCGGTAGCTTTTGACCTGCCCACCCAGATAGGCTATGATAGCGACCATGAACTTTCCGAAGGTGAAGTAGGGAAAGTGGGCGTAGCGATTGATTCCTTATATGATATCGAAATTCTGTTTGATGGCATCCAATTAAAGGACATCACAACCAGCATGACCATTAATGCTACGGCTGCTATATTACTGGCGATGTATATAGCGTTAGCAAAAAAACAGGGTGCCGACCTTACCCAAATTTCGGGTACCATTCAAAACGACATATTAAAAGAGTACGCCGCACGCGGTACATATATCTATCCGCCCACGCCATCTATGCGGTTAATTACCGATGTGTTTGAATATTGCAGCAAGGAGGTACCTAAATGGAACACCATATCTATATCGGGCTACCACATTCGCGAAGCAGGATCAACCGCCGTGCAGGAGCTGGCTTTTACCCTGGCTAACGGCAAAGCCTATTTAAAAGCAGCGCTTGAAAAGGGGTTAGATATTAACGTATTTGCCAAACGCCTGTCCTTTTTTTTTAATTGCCACAACAACTTTTTTGAAGAGATTGCCAAATTCAGGGCCGCAAGGCGCATGTGGGCGCACATCACCAAAGATTTAGGCGCTACGGATGCCGGTGCGCAAAAGCTAAGGTTTCACACTCAAACCGGCGGATCGACTTTAACGGCGCAGCAGCCTTTTAATAACATCATCAGGGTGAGCAACCAGGCGCTGGCGGCAGTATTGGGGGGCACGCAATCATTACATACCAACGGGTACGACGAGGCTTTATCCCTTCCTACCGAAGCGGCCGCCAAGATAGCCCTGCGCACCCAACAGATCATCGCTTTTGAAAGCGGGGTAACCGATACGGTCGATCCGCTGGCGGGATCATATTTTGTAGAAGCCCTGACCGACGAAATTGAAGCTGCCGCGCAGTTATATATAGATAAGATAGACGCCATGGGCGGTGCCGTAAAGGCCATTGAGCAGGATTACATTCAGCAGGAAATAGCGGCATCGGCCTACCAATACCAGAATGATATTGAAAGTGGCGAAAAAGTCTTAGTGGGGGTTAATAAATTTACCCAGTCCGAAGAAGCGGCCTCAAACGTTTTCAGGGTTGATGATTCCATCAGGCAAATGCAGATTGAGAAAATAAAAAATCTCAAAAACAAAAGAGACAATAAGGCTGTTAAAGAAAACTTACAACTATTAAGAATAGCAGCTTTGGGCACCGAAAATTTAATGCCGTTAATAGTATCTTCGGTTGAGAATTATGCTACCTTAGGTGAAATCGCCGATGTATTGCGTGGCGTTTTTGGGGAGTATTAGTATCGCGGAAATTGTATTTGACGTGTTGACGATACCGTGCCATAATTAACAAAGACCAAGCTTTTATTTTTATCGGGCACAAGGCCAGTGCTTTAGTTTTTAGTATAGCGTAAATGGCTAAAATGGCTTAACAATTGCCCCTTTTTTAGCGTATAATTAGCATTAAAAAAATACGCTATTTCCATGGTTTTGAGTAATTTAATTCATGGAAAAAATTTTAATTTTTAAATAATGCAATTACATTTTTCATTGTCAAAAATTGTTTTATATACAAATTTTATACTTAAAAACAACTTTTGTTAATAAGTTGTGAAATGTTAAAAAAGTTGAAATTTAATTTTTTTATAAGCTTTTTTTGGCAATATTCGATGTTCCGTAGCAGGCTCATCTTGTTGTTGGCTGAGGGGTTGGAAATCAAATAATTACTTATATCTAATATGGAAAAAACTTGTACTAACGTTTGGAATAGCTGCCTTCAGATCATAAAGGACAACATACCGGCCCAGAGTTTTAAAACCTGGTTTGAGCCGATAAAAGCTTTAAGGATGGAAGGAAGCGTATTAACCATACAAGTGCCAAGTTTATTCTTTTACGAGTGGCTTGAAGAGCACTATGTAGGTTTGTTGCGCAAAACAATTAAAAAACAATTGGGCGACGAAGGGCGTTTGGAATACAATATTGTTGTTGAGCAATCATCATCAAGCAAACCATACACTACGAATATGCCATCGAACGGAAACGGAGCCGAGTCGAAAAATCAGTCAATGCCGATCCCGATCTCTATTAATAAGGATATCAAAAATCCGTTTGTGATCCCCGGCCTGAAGAAACTGAATGTAGACCCACAATTAAACAGGAACTACACCTTCGAAAATTTCGTTGAGGGTGATTGTAACCGCCTGGCACGATCTGCAGGTTATGCTGTGGCTGCTAAACCGGGTGGCACCTCATTTAACCCCCTAATGATATATGGTGGTGTTGGTTTAGGGAAAACCCACCTGGCGCAGGCTATAGGTAACGAGATTAAACGGTCATTACCGGATAAGCTTGTACTATATGTATCGTGCGAGAAATTTACCCAGCAATTTGTTGACGCCCTTAAGCACAATAACATTAACGATTTTGTGAACTTTTATCAGGCCATTGATGTATTGATTATGGATGATGTGCACAACTTTGCAGGTAAAGAAAAAACGCAGGATTTCTTCTTCCATATATTTAACCACCTGCACCAAAGTGGCAGGCAACTGATCATCACATCAGATAAAGCTCCTAAGGATCTGGCTGGTTTGGAAGAGCGTTTATTATCGAGGTTTAAATGGGGCCTATCGGCAGATTTGACAGTGCCAGACCTGGAGACCCGCATGGCTATCTTAAAGAATAAAATTTATCAGGATGGTATTGAGTTATCAAACGATGTGGTAGAGTATGTAGCCCATAACATTGATAACAATGTACGTGAACTGGAAGGAGCTATGGTATCCCTGCTGGCACAATCAACCCTTAACCGCAAGGAGATTGACCTTAACCTTGCTAAACAAATGTTGAAAAACTTTGTGAAAAACTCATCTAAAGAAATTTCGATGGAGTACATTCAAAGCCTGGTTTGCGAATATTTTGAAGTGCCTATCGAAATGGTGAAGTCACAAACCCGTAAACGCGAAATTGTACAGGCCCGCCAGATTTCGATGTACCTGGCCAAAGCGCATACCAAAAGCTCATTAAAATCAATTGGTCATTTCTTTGGCGGCCGCGATCACTCTACCGTAATTTATGCCTGCCAAACTGTTGAGGATTTAATTGATACCGATAAAAAATTCAAAGGTTACGTTGCAGACATTCAGAAGAAATTAAAAATGTCATAACTGACCTAATAATCTTATTGCTATAGGCCCCGCATGTTAAATATGCGGGGCTTTTTGTTGGAGTTATTGATGATTCTTTAAACCCTGGTATTGTTCGTTGTTTTAAAACAAGGTGGTAGTAAAGCCAATGCTAAAATTAACACTTTGCGGATTAAGCAACTTGTAACTGTTTCTTGGCGACAGATAAAAATACGATGGCTCAAAAGTAAGCGCGAAATGCTCGGCCAGGTAATATTCTGCGCCCCCGCTTAATTTCATTGAAAAATGCCTTCGTGTAACCTGGTCAATGGTGATGCTGCCGGCCCTGTCTGTCACCTTATCGTAGCTGTTGATGGCTATGCCCGGCTGTAACAAACCAAATAGCTTTATAATGCCTACCTTTTTACGATAGCCCATCCCGAGGGAAAATATTGCCGATGACAATTTGCCATTATTAACATTAGTAGGCGAGTTATTGTAAACCTCTTTGTAATGATTAGTAATAGCATCATAGTTAAACCTGTAAAAGAGAGCGTTGCCGGCTGTTGGCCTTACTTCTAAGGCTGTGTTTATCATCAGTCCTCTTTTCACGCTTTCGTCCAGGCCGCCAAAAGGAATGCTTAGTCCAACTGCGCCGGGGAAGTAAATTTTTGACATAAAGCTTTCTGTTTGCGCGCAGCTGTTTTTAACTCCACATATCGTAATTAAAAAGAAAAGCCATTTTGCCAAAAATGATGAAGCCTTTGTAAGGCCTGGGCAGGTTTTTATCATCATTTCCTGTTCAATTTTTGAAAAGGAATTTTAAGGATATTATAAAAACGGGTGTTTATATGTGGTTCCATATGGGTATCAACGCCATAAACGGTTTCATTAGGATCAAGCTCGGCATAGGTACCAAAAAGCCGGTCCCAGATGCATAATACATCGCCATAGTTACGGTCGGTATAAGGCAGCTGGTAATGGTGGTGTACGTGGTGCAGGTTGGGGGTAATAAAAATGAGCCCGATGATCTTATTAACCCGATGCGGCAGTCTAAATTCGGTGTGGGCGGTGATATTGGCAAAAGTTTGAATGGTTTGCCGCAACACTAATACCAGTGAGGTTGGCCCCAGCAAAAATACCCATAGCATCAAAAAAGTGGTGCGTATCAATGTTTCGCCCGGATGCTCCCTGGTGGTGGTTGATACATCTACCTTTAAATCGCTGTGGTGCACCAAATGAAACTTCCACAGGAAATCAAATTTATGCATGATCACGTGGTAGGTATACTCGCACAGATCCATCAACACAAAAAGGCTGATATAATAAACCCAGGGATTATGGTGAAAGGGAATCCAGTTAACAATCCCCCAGCGATGATGGTTAGTCCAGGTGCATAGGATTAACACGTTGCCGATCATAAAAAGCTGAATGGGCAGGGCTGTAAAGATAAAGGATAGATTAACGCCGGTATGCCGAAGTTTTGATTTTAATATCAACGGATTAACCAACGCCTCAAATGCCCAAAGCGAAATTAAAATTAAGGCAAAATAAATTAGCTGAATTGTATCCTGGTGATTTGAATTAAAGTCTTTAATAGCCATCTGCGCCCTGTTATTATCTACAATTTAAAGAATCCTTATTGTAACAAACCTATATACAGATTCTGAAATAATACTGAATTTACGCCGATTTAACATAAACCCTTATATATAAACAGAAGGGCCAACTATGTAAAAGCATAAAAGCCCGGTATATAACCAGAGCTTTTACTTGTTAGGGGTATTATTAATAGTTAATTAAAGAGCGGCATGTTGCGCTGCGGCGTTGTGCTTATATTCCTGGTAGAGGTATTTGATCATGTATTGCCTGTTCGCTTTATCATAAGTCACCAGGTTGCCGTCCTGTTCAAAAAGGCTATTGACGCTGTACCTAAAACCGGTTTCGCCAGCAAAACTTTCATCAATATTGGCCATTGTTAAACTTAAAACAGGGGCCGTGATGTTAACACTATAGAAGTATTTTTCAACCGGTTTTAGTCCTTTGCCTTGTGGTATCAACTGCTCACAACTGTAAAGTATAAAGCCTGCGGTATCCAGCACGCAGTAAGCCTCACCCCGGTAAAACCGATAGCTTTGCCCGTTTTGACAATAACCAAACATCTGGCTTTTGGCAAGCTTTGTCTTTTGTCCCTGGCTAATTATCGTTATATTTTTACCGTTTAAAAACTCATTAAGCAGCAGCTTATCGCCTGCACCTAAAGTATAGCTCAGTTTCCCGGTTTTAAAATCCTGTTCAGTTATATAAATACCGGTTGTTTTGTTTGTTGATTGTGCCTGTAACCTGGTACCTTGTACACAGATCACCATCGCTGCGATGAGCACCTTGATCGAATTTTTCATGATTATCTATTTATTGTTGTGGTATAGCGAATGTGCTATAGGGGTTTTAAAAAGCCGGGCGGCGAAACCCGGCTCCCAACCTTACTAAACTTAGCTAAACAATCAATCCTAAGTTATGGCAGGTTTGTATAATATCTTGTTGTTTAAAAGCGTACCAACAGGGCAGCTATAAACCTTGTTTCAGAATTTACCAGGTCGGGCGTGAAGGTTCCCACTGGTGTGGTATTATAACCGTCTGGCGATGTTACCCCACCATGGCCGGCAAAGTAAGGCACGTTGGCATGGCGGTGCACCGCCTCCAGGCGAAAGGTTAAGTAATCGTTAGGCATCAGATCGATAGTAGTTGAATAATCATAGGCCTTAAACTTATCGCCCGGGTTGGCTGAGAAGGGGTGGGTACCTACCGCGCCGGTATTTATTGCGGGAATTGGGTTGGCATCACCCGTTGGGTAAAGTACCAGGTAACGGCCTGGGTTGTTCATAAAGCCGCCGCCAAATGTCCAGCCTAAATGGCCTTTAGCCATTACCATACGATGGTATAGCATCGCGCTTGCAAAATACTGCGCGGGGCCTTTAACCGGATCTGATGTAAAGCCGTTTACGCCATCACCTTTTTCGTCGCCAAGGTCGCCGGTTATAGAAAAGGCCGCGCTGTTTACAAAAGAGTTTTTGTTATTGCTTTTGTAGTAACGTACCTCCACGCTGTTATCGGTATGGAAACGTTTACGACCGGGCTTGTCCTGTGTATCGGCACCGTAATAGTTGTTTGATAAGGCCTGGAACCATTCAACAGGGCGCCATAAAATTTGACCGCCTACACCCGGCCTGCTGTTAAACATCCCGTATGACTGCCAACCATTGATTAACCAGGGTTCTATTTTTAATTTATCAGATACAAAGATCTGAACCCTTACACCGTTAAAAAACCATGGCGTGTTATCGCTGGTAAATGATGGCTGATAGGCCCAGTTCTCGGCATTGTAGTAGGAGAACAGGCCGATATACGACATGAAGATACCTGCATCAACGTTAATACCATTCAACACGTTAAAGTGATAACCTGCGTTGGCTTCGCTTAAATAACGGTAAGCCGTTGAAAGATCAAACTGGCCGCGGGTTACACTTAAATCATTACGTGGCACTACCGTTGCCCTTGTACCAAATTGGGTAAGCACACTGGCACGTACATTATCGTAATGAAAATCGCCGCCAAAGGCTACGGTCGAAATTTCAAATTCATGGTCGCGGGCAAGTGCGGTTGAGCCCACTACGGTATGGTCAACAGGGTTATTGTTTGATGCGGTGTAATTAAAATCGAGCAGGAAACGGCCGGTGAAATATTTAGTATCCAGCAGGGCCTTGTGGCGACGGTCATTACCGTTAAGCCAGGTAAAATCGCCAAAAGCAAAAGGTTCTGGTTTGGTTTTTACGGTATCCTTAACCTTTGCGCTGTCTTTTTTTAGCGCGGTTGCCTGGTCCTGGGAGTAGGCAGTAGTTATAGAGATGCCTAAAACAATTGATAAGAGAAGTTTTTTCATTTTAAATATGGATATTATTTGCTGGCGTAAAGGGCAAAGCGGTGATTGTTTAATGCTTTGCCCTTAGTTGCTGTTAACATGGCATGGTTGCCAATTGCTGTTCCGAAATTTGAGGATTCGGTTTTTTTAGCTTGATTATGAGGAGATTATTAATCAAACTTTTGTTTTGTATTTTTTTGTGGCGATAAAAGCCTCTCAATATGAGGTGTCGGCTTTCTCAACCTGATCAGTTCATCAGTATCTGGTATTCTTCTATTTTACGATAAAGGGTAGCCAGGCCAATACCCAGTACTCGGGCGGCTTCGGTTTTATTGCCTTTTACATATCGCAGGATCCTTCGGATGTGGTGTTTTTCCACACTATTAAGGTCAAGCGCTACCAGGTCATAGTAGCCTCCGTTATGAAATTCGTTAGGTAATAGCTTGGGCGTAAGTATAGGCTCATCCATGAGGATGATCACCCGCTCTATCACGTTTTTTAACTCGCGGATGTTACCGTTCCATTTATGCTGGTTAAGAAGTTTGAAAAATCGGGCGTCAACATCGGGCTGTTTCTTTTTAACCTTGGCCGAGTACAGCTTAATAAAATGCCGGGCCAGCACCTCAATATCGCCAACCCGCTCACGCAGGGGGGGTAATACAATAGAAAAGCCCGAAAGACGGTAAAACAGATCAAGCCTGAAATGTCCTTCTTCAGATTCCTTTTGTAAGTCGCGGTTGGTGGCGGCTATCAGCCTTACGTTTACTTTGGTGGTTTTGGTTTCGCCAATTTTTATGAAGGTGCCATTTTCCAGTACCCGCAGCAATTTGGCCTGCAGGTCGTGGCTCATTTCGCCCAGTTCATCTAAAAAAATGGTACCTCCGCTGGCTTCTTCAAACAGGCCTTTTTTATCCTTCACTGCGCCGGTAAAAGCGCCGGCTTTATAACCAAACAACTCGCTCTCCAATAATTCCTTACTAAAGGCACTGCAGTTTACGGCTACAAAGGGTTTATCTTTTCGCAGGCTTTCGCAATGGATGGCTTCGGCAAATACCTCCTTGCCTGTGCCGGTTTCGCCCAAAAGCAAAACGGTGGCGTCTGTTTGGGCAACTTTTTTGGCCAGCTCCACTGCTTCTAAAATGGCCGGCGATTGCCCCAACACTATCGGGAAGCCGTGTTGCAATTCGGCCTGGCGCTGTAATTCGCTTACCTGGTATTGCAAATTGGCCTTATCCATGGCTTTACTTACCAGTGGGATGATCTTATCATTATCATCGCCTTTCGTGAGATAGTCAAAAGCCCCGTTTTTAATGGCCAGTACCCCATCGCTAATAGTGCCGAAGGCGGTGAGGTTGATAACCTCTACGTAGGGTTTTATCCGTTTTATTTTTTCAACCAGGTCAACCCCGTTGGCATCTGGTAATTTCACATCGCTTAGTACTACGCGGATATCTTCCCGCTCTAACAGTTTTAAACCGGTTTTGGCATTGGCCGCCTGGTGTACATTATAGCCTTCCAGCACCAGGATGCGGGCCATTAGCTCGCTAAGCCTTATCTCGTCATCAATTATTAATATGCCTGATTTCATCTTTGTATTTGTTGGGATTATTGATCAGCAGCAACGGCAACGCATCTAAAAGCCGGATGTATAAGCTGATCCCTTTTTTGATCTCTTCGAGATAAATAAACTCATCTGAGGAGTGCGACCGGGCGGAATCGCCTGGCCCGATTTTAACTGATGGAATGGTAAGCCAGGCCTGATCAGAAGTGGTTGGCGAGCTATAGGTTTTACAGCCCACAGCTATCCCCGTTTTTACTATGGGATGGTCCATCGGCACCGACGAAGCTCCCAATGAACCCGGGCGTGGTTTTACCTGGCAGGTAACGTTCTTTTTAATTACTTCTAATATTTCGCGGGCGGTAAAACTATCGTCATGCCGGATATCTACCGTAAACTCGCAGCGGGCGGGCACAATATTGTGCTGCAAGCCCGATTTAATAGTGGTTATGCTCATTTTTACAGCAGGCAGCCCTTTCAGCAACTGCGGAAACTGGTAGGTTTTAAACCACTGTAAATCGCGCAGGCATTTGTGAATAGCGTTATCGCCTTCTTCGCGCGCGGCGTGACCCGACCGGCCGTTGCTCACACAATCTATCACCAGGTTACCTCGTTCGGCAACGGCCATTTGCAGCAGGGTAGGTTCACCAACAATGGCCAGTTCCAGTTTACCCAGCAAAGGCAAAATAGATTTGATGCCGTTTTCGCCGGAGTTTTCCTCTTCGGCGGTAAGGGCAAGGCAAAGGTTAAAGCTTAAGCCCTGGTAGCAATAAAAATGCAAAAACGTGGCCACAAGCGATACCAGGCAGCCACCGGCATCATTACTGCCTAAACCATATAGTTTTCCGTCAGCTATTTCCGGGCAGAACGGATCTTTAGTATAACCCTCGTTTGGCATAACAGTATCCAGATGTGAGTTAAGCAATATTGTCGGTTTGGTCTCATCGTAGTATTTATTAGTACACCAAATGTTGTTTCCTTTACGCTTTACCTTAATGCCGTAGCCAAATAAATATTGATGTACAACATCGGCGGCACCGCTCTCATCGCCACTAAAAGATTGCGTTTTAATGAGGTGTTGCAACAGGGCTACAGATTCGCTGAAAAAATGTGGGTTTACCGGCATGCCTTCCCAGGCCTGGGCAAATCCTTTTTTACTGTCTTTTATCATTGTCATATAAAGGCGACTTAGTTTAATTGTGGATCAAACAGCATGGCGGTACAAAGACAATTGCACCTGTTTTTACTTTGCAATACGTCATAATTGACACAGCTTTTGCAGCCCTCCCAAAATTGGGTTTCGCGGGCAACTTCGGCATAAGTTACCGGCTCAAAGCCCAGTTTGGTATTCATTTTCATGATTGCCAGGCCCGATGTAATGCTGAAAACTTTAGCAGCCGGGTATTTACTGCGCGACAGTTCAAAAATTTGTGTTTTAATTAGTGAGGCTATGCCGTTGTTACGGTGTTTGGGCGAAACGATGAGCCCACTGTTTGATACAAATTTGCCGTTATCCCAGCATTCAATGTAACTGAAGCCCACCCATTCGCCGTTTTCGGTTATGGCGATGATGGCCTTACCCGCGTCTATTTTTTCGATAAGTGATGCCGCCGATCGTTTTGAGATCCCCGACCCACGGGCTATGGCCGAGCTTTCCATTTCATCAATGATCACACCTGCAAATACCACATCAGCGGGGATTGCTGGTCTTACAATAATTCGTTCATCTTCCATTTCTTTTATGAGTTATTTCAGTTATTCGCGTCAATCGTTTTAATAACTGTACAAACCCCGATGCCAAAAGAATGCCCGATGTGCCCGACTGCGGCCAATTGGGTGTTTAGCCTGTGTAAATGAATATTTTATTTAGTTAAAAATATTTGGTACACAAAAAAAGCCTATCAAAATGAAAGGCTTTTCTTATCAAATTAAGTGGTTTTAATAATTAATGCACCGGTAAGTGATGAGCCGGGTTGCCTGCCAATTGTTCCAGGTAACCCTCTTCGGTAACCGCAAGGCTGCTAACAGTTGCGGCTGCTTGTTTCTTAACGCGTTTAGGGCCACTTAGCGGAACAACTATAACTGCTATAAAAGCAATTACCTCAAGCACAATATAAAATGCTGCCATGATATTTAAATTTTTAATGAATATACAGGCGGCATTACCACATACATGCCAAAAAGGGGTTGGGGGCTATAAAAGTGCTTTTAAACACCGAAAGACCATAAAACCCACATAAAACCAATCTTGTTAATGTTATAATGCCTATCAAAATGAAAGGTGGTGGTTATCATTTTGATATGGTGAGGTTAAATTGGAGGGATTAAGTGGTGTACCTACGGCACCCAAAAGATCCATGATTTATATGCTACAAAGTTTTCACTCCTACGGGGTGCTCATAAAACGTAAGGCTTTTAGAAGACTCTGTTACTTACCCTTTCCTAAACCTATATTTCTCCAGCTTTTGCCGGGTATAGGTTTGCCTTGCTTTTGTGACTTCAGATAGGGTTTCCTCAACGCCGTCCTGACCTGTTTTTGAGATGCCGATACGTTGGGAACCGTAAATACCCGAGTGCCCGCTAAAAAAGTAAGCCGTAAAGCAAGCCACGGCGAAGAACAATGCATACTGGCCGCCAAAAAGTTCTATCCCCATAAAAGTGCAGGCTATTGGTGTATTAGTAGCGCCTGCAAAAACAGCGATAAAGCCAAGGGCCGCAAACAGGCTTACCGGCGCATCCATTAAAACAGATAAGGTGTTACCTAACGTTGCGCCTATATAAAACAGCGGCGTAACTTCGCCGCCTTTAAAGCCGGTTGAAAGGGTTACCGTGGTATAAATGGTTTTCCAGAGCCAGCTCCAGGTATCAGCATCGGCAGTATTAAATGCCGATGGGATGGTAACAGCCCCCGCATGTTCAGCATCGATACCCAGGCTCAGGTAATCGGGCTTGCCGATAATTGCCGTGAGGCCAATAATGATCAATCCTCCCAATATGGGGATAAGCCATTGTTTGGGAATATTTTTCACAAAAAATGATTTAAGACCATGCACCAGGAAGGCGAAAAGGTAACTGGCCAGGCCAAACGCTACCGATGCTACAATGATCTTAAACAACAGCACAAAATCAAAAGTAGTATACTGCGAAAACCAATGAGGTACAGCGGTGAAAACCGCTATATGGTATTGTGTATGATGTATTCCCCAGGCAGCTACCGTAACATCGGCAATAATGGCAGCTATTAAGCAGGGCAGCAAAGCACTATATTGAATGCGGCCAATAATTAACACTTCCACAGCAAATATGGCCCCTGTTAACGGTGTGCCAAATACGGCTCCAAAACCAGCGGCTATTCCGGCAGTTAGTACAATGCGGGTATCAATTTCATTAAGTTTAAACCATATGCCAAAGGCCTGTGCAATACTGCCACCTATTTGCACCGCCGTACCCTCGCGTCCGGCCGAACCACCAAACAGGTGGGTAATGATTGTAGTAAGCAGCACAATAGGTGCCATGCGTTTGGGTACGCCCCCCCCGGGCTGATGGATTTCGTCGATGATAAGGTTGTTCCCTTTCTCAGATGTTTTGCCAACCAGTTTATAAATAAAGTGGATGCCTACGCCGGCTACGGGCAAAAGGTATAACAGCCAGGTATGTTTAAACCTGAAATGAATAGCCAGGTTAAGCAACCCTAAAAATAAAGCTACCATACTGCCTATGGCTATAGCGATGGGAATGATGATGATAGTCCACCTTAAAAGCGATTTGAGGATCTGGAAATGAGCGGACGGAAATAGTTTATCTTTCATTTTATGGTGATGCTAATTTAAGTTTAAAATCGATGATTTATGAACGCGGCAAATCTTCTTCGGCGCAGAAGCGGGAATGCAGCTTACTTTGATCACGAAAGAGTTGGGAAAACAGGAGCGATGCAATATGATATTGCCCGGTGTACCTGAATGTGTTTGGATATTGAAATTATTCACCTACAAAAAATTAGCGCGGTATAAAATCCGCGGGTTAATTAAATGTAGGCGCCATCAGCTTTTTAGGGCGGTTAAGTAGGAAGACACCATTTCCTTTGATACAAATATAAAAAAAGTTTCGAACCTGAGTCCCGTAGATGAATAAGGGAAATCGCTTTTAATATTAAACTTTATTTTCTCACAAGTTGGGAGTTGAGTAAACACGAATTTAAACGCCCGTAAAATAGATTATAGCTAATTTCACGATTTTTTCAATCACATTTTAACTTGTGCTGCAGGGCAAATGCATCTAACCAGGGTTAACATAACTTAACATATTTCAGGTAAAATACATTATAATTATCTAATAATCAATGTTTTATATTTTAGCAAGGTTAACACTAAACTGATGCATGGTGCAATGTAGGCGCATCCAAATATTTGTACCTGTTACCTATTATTAAATAACAGCTTATCCCCGTTAATTATTTAGATGCGTTTGCCCTGATTTGTGCTATCGATCAATTCCAAAATTCGTGAAATTCGATTAAATTGTAACCGGGTCGGCGGGCATTCGTGTCTAACTCAAAAAAGGTGCCTTAAGATAACACGAATTCATTACAGGTGGGTGAAAGGGATTTCGCTGGTAGATGAATGGCTAACCTTCCGCGCCTTTAGAAACAATTAGCAACGAATCCTCAAAACGCTTCAGCCTCAAATTACGCCGAAGCTGCTCCATATGAACGTGGGCATATAACAGTTTGTTGTCTGCATTTGCCAGGCTAACATTGCCCGCCCAGATCAGGTCGTGATATTCCCGGAAACCGGGTAGCGGTATATTAAAATCTAACGGCTTATCCGGTGCTTTACCCAATTGCATAAATACTACCGTATAAAACAGGTGAAGCAGCTGGCGCATCAGGAAAAAACGGGCATGCTGATAATTGTCGGCCTCTTTGCCAAAATATACCTTAAGGTAGTCCCTTTCCTCTGCATCATTCCCTACTATAAAACTTGCCGATATGGCGAGATCGAGGTAAGGATCGTTTAAAAAGGCAGCTTCCCAGTCAACCAGCCAAACGCGTTCTCCATCAAACAGCGTGTTCTCTGGTTTAAGATCGTTATGGCAAGCTACCCAATCGTGGCTATCTCGCGGATATACTTCTTTAATTTTTGCATAGGCATCAAATATTCCCGTGGCCAATTTCCCTGGGATCATCTTTGCTTCCCTAAATCTGGCGACAAACTCATCCATCTTATCCAGGTAGTTGATGCGGAATGGAAAAGGAGGCAGGGTATGTAACCGCTTCAGCAAATCCGGCATTTTAACTTTAGCCTCAGTAATTGGAAAAGGCTTTGCTTCTACAAAATCAATGATCGAAATTCTTTCATCCACATTGGCATACCAAACCTTTGGGGCAATTCCGGTTTCGGCTGCTGCTTTCATACAGATATACTCGTGCGTAGGATCGGCCATGGCATCCGTGCGGGTAATTATACGAAGTAGATAAGGCTTACTATCGATAATAATTTTGAAAACCAGGGCCGATGAAAGGCCTGCGGTAAGTTCGTGGATCTCATCAAATTCGTTGACGCCAAAGGTTGATTGCAAAGCATGGGCCACGGCTTTCTTTTTGTTTTCGGGGATCATAAAGCAGGCTTGAAATTGAGCTTGTTAACCAAATATATTTACGGATTTGCAGGATAAATAGCTTTTGTAACTATATTTTTTCGGGCGTACTTTACATTTACTTTTTGCGTTAACCTCATATGCGCCCGCCGGTTTTTAGCATCTAAAAACGCCAGATTTGTTTAAACAAATCTTTAAATTCAGCCCATTATGAAAACCGAATCACAACTGCGTAAAAAGGTAAAAACCTGGGTTATTGTATTTATTATCGGCTTGGTATTAAGCGGCGTTACTGCGTTCCCTATTGAAACCGAGCTGGCTTTTATGGCTGCACATGCTGATGTATTCCCGTCGTTTATGCACAGTTGGATCACTGCAGTTTATACGGCTGTTAAAACCACCAATCAAAACTATCCTTATTTAAGCTACGGTACAGATTGGCTGGCTTTTGGTCACCTGGTGATAGCTACCGTTTTTATTGGCCCGCTGCGGGATCCTGTTAAAAACATCTGGGTTATTGAGTTTGGGATGATTGCCTGCGTTATGGTATTTCCTTTGGCATTTATAGCCGGCCCTATCCGTGGGATCCCTGTTTACTGGCGCTGTATTGATTGTTGCTTCGGCATTTTTGGATTTATCCCACTTTATATTTGTTATAGGGATATTAAAAAGATCGAGGCCTTAGCTCATTAAGTTGAGAAAAAACAGAAGTAGCAATAATATCGAATAATGAATTCCGAATGTCCAACACCGAAGATTTAACTTCATTATTCAACATTAGATGTCCCGTGTTCGATATTAAAATCGACCTTAAATCGTTAACTTCCTGATCGCTTTGCAGCTGCCGCGGGTGTTGAACTCACAATATTTGCCGAACCTGTTCCTCCCGGTTGCGCAGGCTGCGAGTCGCTCTTGTGCATTTTATCAAGGATATATTGGACAATTATTCGACCCATCTTTTGCTTGCCAGCGATGGAAAGATGACTGTTGTTACGGTACAATATCTTATGTTTCTGATAATTATCACACACCAAATTAAAAGGCACCACTATAGCCGAATCCTTCAGGTGGGTATCTTTTAGTACCTCATTTATCTGTTTACGGTAGTCATCTAAGGTGCCGGTACTGCCATTATCAATAATTAATGAACCTACCTCGTTACGTACTTTTTTTAACACCCCTAAGCTATCTTCTGCCTCTCTAAGACCAAACTCCGGCATGGTAACAAATACAGGCTCGATTTTATCTTTAAGCAGATCATCAATGATAAGGGTGCAGTAATAGGCATAAAACTTGGCACCCATTTCTCCCGATGCATCGCTTGTACCGGCCAGGATCACACAATAATCAAGGTTATGGTGCAAAATTTCACTGCTGGAGTACGGCGTGCCTGGATTGGCATAAAGGTTATCATAAATGTCTTTAGTTTTGGCTTCAGGTTCACCAAAAGATATGATCTCGGTTTTAATGCCCCGCCTTAAAAACTCATCTGTCATGATGGTATCCAACGATGTGCCGCTTGCCCAGCTATCGCCAATGATACCTACTCTTAAAATATTGTTTTTATGCTTCTTTTCGGGAGCGGAAACATACCTTTTTTCGAGTGAGTACCTTCGATTAACGTAAAACCCAAACCCTACGGCCAGTAAACCTAAAAACAGCAGTAACAATTTAACAGGTAGTCTCATATTTGGATATCGCCACAGGTTTTACGGATTGCAGGGGCCAAAAGTTGGTCGTCCATAACCAATGGATAATTATTTACCGTTTTACGTGCGACTGTATTTAAATGTTACCAGCGCAACAGTTAGTGAGCGTCTTTTAGATGCCATTTTTAGGGAAGGCATAGGCTACGTAATACCCGTGATGTGCCAATGAAATTGGCTGATTTACCATTGCCGTACCGCTAAACAATATAGGGCAGCCAGCCTGGTTTTTAACTATACTAAGATTGCCTTTGTCAATAACTGATGCCAATTTATTGAGGACGAATTTGCGCACTTCCCGGGATTGAGAAGATGGATCGCTTTGCGGGATTTGTTGAACACCCCAGTATAGATGATCAAAATTGTTTTGATCATTAGCTACCGTATAGATATATCCTGCCGTGATCATAGTGTTTGCGTAAAATACCTCTGTATCAAAAGTTATCTTACTATTGTAAACGTTTCTATTGCTAAAGCCCAGTGCTTCAACTATTAATTCAGGGACAGTTAAAAGCGAATTTACTGATGGCGCTATTTGCGTAATGACAATTTTTGAGGGAGAAAACACCAGATCTGGCTGATGCCGTTGCATGAATTTATAAACCGATTCTTTTATCGACCATAACATCCACACAAAAAACTCAAAGGGTAAAGCAGCCAATGGGGGGGAGCTGTAAAGTGATGTTTCGGTACCGGTAATGAATTTTGTATAAAACCTTTGCTCTTTTGTACGTTCGGTATTTATTGCTGCAAGGTCTATAATATCATTACCGGCACTTTCAATCATATTTGCTGGTTGGTCTTCTCTTCTATTACATCAATACAACCGCCAACGTTTACCATTTTATCGGCAGCATCATAATCTATCTCAATGTTGTATTTGCTTTCGGCGTCAATGATGATGTCAACAAGATTAGCTGAATTAATTTTCAGGTCGGTAATAAGGTTGGTGCTTTCGTCAATGTTGGCCAGTGCTTCTTTCTCAAGTGTGTATGGCGATAAAACCTTTTTTAGTTCAGTTAAAATTTCTTGTCGTGTCATTAGGGTTAAATTTAGAAAATATTAAGCAGGAATTAACGTCGCCAAAGCCAAAGTTAGCTTTTGCAACAATATTGATATCTTTTTTCAGCATGGTTGTGGGTAGGCAATTCATGCTGATGTAGTCGCTTATTTGTGGATTTGGATCATCCATGTTGATATTTGGATGCACAAAACCATGTACAATTTGCAATATTGATGCCACAGATTCGATAGAGCCCGCGGCACTTAAACAATGGCCTATCATGGATTTAAGGGAGTTCATCACCGGGAAGCCGGCCCCCGAGCGGCCCAGGGCCTGGCACCAGTTTTGAATTTCCTGCATATCGGCATTGGTAGCAGTAAGGTGGCCACTTATCAGGTCAATATCGTTCGGATTGATTTTGGCGTTTGCTATCGATTCCTCAATACACCGGATAACGCCTTTGGGATTGGCAGCCGTCATAGATCCGCCTGCACGCTGGCCTCCGCTATTGGTGTTACCCCCTAATACCTCGGCATAAATTTTTGCGCCGCGGGCCAGGGCAAATTCAAGGTCCTCCAAGACCAAAGCTGCCGCGCCCGATCCCGGAACAAAACCGCCGGCGGTTAGGCTCATTGGCCGGGATGCTTTTTCAGGCTGATCATTAAATTTACGGGATAGTACGCGCATAGAATCAAACGAGCCAAATACGTAGGTATCCACATACTCGCTGCTGCCCACAAGCATCCGTTTGGCATAGCCGTCTTTAATAGCCTCATACCCCATTAAAATGGCCTGTGTTCCCGTTGCGCAGGCAGCCGAATTGGTGATTACCTTATTGCCCAGGCCTAATCGGCCAGACACATAGGAGGTAACGCCGCTGTTCATAGCCTGCTCAACCACGCGTGATCCTAATTTTTTTACTTCTTTGTTATCAACCCGGGTTATTACGTTTTTCATGGCTTCGGTATCAGATACACTGTTGCCAAAAATGCAGCCGGTTTCCCAACGGGTTTCTTCGGTATCGTAAGTGTTGCCTGCATCGGCCCAGGCATCAAGCGCAGCCATTAAGCCGTAGCCTATATTGGTTCCTTTTAAACCATGAAAGGTAACTTCAGAAATGTAGTTTTTAGTTTTTAAGTCTTCCAGTACAAAATCTGGCTTGCCCGCAACCTGGCAGCTAAACTTTAGCTCTTCATACAAAGGTATAAATTTAATGCCCGATACCCCGTTTTGTATAGCATTAAGAAACGCGCTTACCCCTATCCCATTTGGCGATATCACGCCCATTCCCGTAACTACAACGCGCCTGCTCATTTTAAATCAATATGTTTAATAATACCGGCAAATGTACCGCGGGCAACAATTTCTTTTGAGCTATTCAACATTTCGACAGTGCATTTAAGCTTACCGAAACGAAAATATTGTTTTTTAGAAATAACGGTAACTTTTTGACCCGGTAAAACCATCTTGTAAAAAGAAACATCGGTTGAGGTAAGCACCGGGTATAAAGATGGATCGGTTGACAATTCTCTGCCCGGCTCTTTCATAATCAGGAAAATGCCCAATACCACCAGGCCTATCTGGGCCATAATTTCGGTAATGATCACACCCGGGGTAACAGGGTTACCCTCAAAATGATCCTCGTAAAAAAAGGCATCCTGTTTTAAGGTAAAATCACCGGTAACCCCATTCTCGTTTAATGATGTAATGTTGTCAATAAAACGGAATGTTGATTTATACGGTAAATGATTAAGTATGTGGTTATTCATGCATTAAAAAGTATAATAGTTACAAACAATGTTCACCACCGTCTACATGAATCAATGAACCATTTATCCAAAAAGCTTCGTCGGTACAAAGCATATATATCACATTTGCCACATCCGTTGGCCTGGTTATGCGCCCCATCGGGTTATTTTCGCTGGCCAGGGTTATCAGTTTATCGCTGCCGGGGATCCTTTTCAGCGATGCTGTTTCGGTAACCCCCGCCTGTACCAGGTTTGTTTTTAAGCCAAACCGGCTAAACTCAACAGCCATGTATTTAGTCAGGCTCTCTAACGATGCCTTGGCAATTGATACTGCGGCATAGCTTTCCCAATATTTATGGGCACCATCGCTGGTGAGCCCAATTATCCGGGCATCGGCGTTAAACAAACCGGCGTTTAACAAAAGCCTGGTCCAATCCAGCAAACTATTGCTCATGGCGTAGCTTGTGGCTTGTATATCATCTGTAGAAAGAACATTCGTGTTTTCGGTATCTGCTGCACTTGCCGCCAGTGGTTTTAAATTGCCCCGGGCTATAGAATGCAACAATAGCTTAACACAATGTTTATGTACAGCAACTTGCGTAAATTGTTTTAAAAATAAATCGCGACCGCCCGGCTCAAGCGCGTTTATATTGAAAGGCAATATAGTTACGGCGTTTTCGGTAGCTATTTTGGCAAGATTTTCTTTAAGTGGTTTTTCGGTGATGGCTGTTTCACGGTATAAAACAGCTATGTTCATACCATGGCTTGCCAGCTTTTGTAAAGCGGCAAAACCAAATCCGCTTGATCCCCCTAAAACCACGGCCCACTCCCCCACAAACTGTTGAGCTTTATCCATGTGAACCAACGACTTCTATTTTCATATGCATGTATACGGAAGATGCGATAAATTATACCATTAAATTCCTTAAAAAAATTCAAACCTCAAAGTAAGCGAAAGAAAATCGATTTTTAATGATTTGAGGCTATAAACATTGGTAAGACACGGCAAATAGTCGAAAGTCAAATTAGGATTCAAAATTAACATGAGCCAAACAATTAGTTTATTCGACTTTCAATAGCAAAACCCACTTGGTTGTAGAGGTTCTGAAGGAGATGGGTATATCTGTTAAGGTAAAAAATGAAAATAATATTCCCAATGCAGATACTGTTGCTGCAATGAATGAATTAAAGGCAGGTAAGGGCATCAGGTTTAACAACGTTAAATCTTTATTGGTAATATCTGAATTGCCAGAGTCGCTATTGTTTGTTTTGTATCCGGGAGCATTCGCCCACATCTTTTATGCCTCCTCAAATTAAACCTTCCACCAATTCTCGCCTCTGTTACTAATACATTGATACCCATTAATAAAAAAATAAAAAACTAAATGAGCTTAAATGGGTTGGGGATATGGCTATAAGGCCAACACGCCAATTGGTTTGCACGGCTTGTTTTATTTATTACATTTGGTAAGGATTATGAGAAATTATCTGAGAATGCATTGGGCGCTTGCCTGTGCTTTTTTGCTTGTTTTAATACTGAATTGCACTACAGTTTACGCGCAAAAGTTGGAGAAGGCTCCCTTTTACAAGGCTATGGCGTCTGACAATATCGACGAAATAAACCAGGAACTTACTAATTTGGCCGATGCGGGGAACAATGGCTACGAGGGCGCTTTATTAATGAAAAAAGCAAGCCTTGCCGGCAAACCTAAAGACAAGCTGAGCTTTTTCAAAGCCGGCAGGATCAAGCTGGAAACGGCACTACAGGCCGAACCCGAAAACACCGATCTGCATTTTTTACGTTTGGTGATCCAGGAAAAAGCCCCCAAAATTGTTCATTACAAGGCCGATATCGAAAAAGATAAGGAGTTGGTAGTGAAAAACTTTAAAACACTGTCGCCTGTTGTACAGCGGGCAATTATTGACTATAGCAAAACATCAAAAGTTTTGCATACCGAAGACCTAAACTAAGCTGTGATGAATAAAAAAGTTTTAGCTATTTACTACACCCAGTCGGGCCAGATGAGCGATATCATTGATTCGCTTACGCAGCCCGTGATTGATGCCGGTTATTCGGTTGAGAAGGTGGCCATTAAAATGGTAAACAGCTATAATTTTCCGTGGAAAGGGTCCACCTTTTTTAGTGTAATGCCCGATTGTGTACTGGGGGCATCTGCCGAGATAGAACCTTTCACGCTAAAGGAATCTAAGTATGACCTGGTTATCATTGGCTATCAACCCTGGTTTTTATCGCCAAGCATTCCTTCAAACTCGCTCATCAACCACCCCGATTTTATGAAAGTGCTGAATGGTACACCCGTGGTAACCATCAGCGCGGCACGCAATATGTGGCTTAACGCTTTTGAGCGCTTCCGCACATCAATACAAAACACCGGGGCTAAGCTGGTTGGTAATATTGCCCTTGTTGACAGGCATCTTAACCCCATAAGCTTCATCACCATTTTTTACTGGATGCTAACCGGTAAAAAAGAACGTTATTTAAATATATTCCCTAAGCCCGGTATTGATGAGCAGGAAATTATTGGTGTTGCCAGGTTTGGCCGGATTATAGCTGCCCGTATGGATATGGTTTACTGGGATAGCCTGCAGGACGAATTTATGCATCAGGATGCCGTACATATCAAGTATCCCCTGATGTTTATTGAGGGCAAGGCCAAGATCATTTTTGCGGTATGGGCAAAAACTATTGCTAAACGCAAAAACAAAGGGCCATGGCTTACGGCATTTAAATATTATCTTTTTATTGCCCTGTTTATAGGAGCGCCTATCCTGCTCATACTGGATATGATTTTTATAAAACCATTTTTTGGCCAACGGATTGAGGCTAAAATGAATTATTATTTACAATTAAATTAACATTTACATGTCTTTTAACGAGGTTTATATAAACACCACATCTGCTTTTTTGCCAAACGAGCCTGTTGCGAGTGATGACATGGAGCTGTACCTGGGTTATATCGACAACAAACCCTCGAAATCAAAAAAAATAGTTTTGAGGAATAATGGTATCCAAACCAGGTACTACGCCTTAGATAAAAATCATAAAGCTACCCACACCAACGCGCAAATGACCGCGCTGGCTGTTAAAGAGTTATTTAAAAATACTTCAGCTAAAATTGAGGAAACTGCCCTGCTTTCATGCGGTACTTCATCACCAGATCAAATGATGCCCAGTCATGGTGTAATGACCCACGGCTGGCTGCCCGAAACCGGTGCCATTGAAGTGGTATCGCCGGCTGGTGTTTGCTGCGCGGGCATGCATGCTTTAAAGTATGCATATATGGCCATCAAATCCGGCGATTGCAAACAGGCGGTTGCCACCGGCTCAGAAAGATTTTCGGGGCTGCTGGTATCTGATGTGTTTGAAGAGGAAGCTCAGAAACTCAAGGAACTTACTGAAAACCCATACATAGCTTTCCATAAAGATTTTTTAAGGTGGATGCTGTCCGACGGCGCATCGGCATTTTTAATGACTGATAAGCCTAACGAAACCGGCATCAGCCTGCGGGTGGATTGGATTGAAGGTGTATCATACGCCAACGAAATGGATGCCTGTATGTATATGGGGGCCGAAAAACTACCCGATGGCAGCCTGAAAGGTTTCATGGATTTTACGCCCGAAGAGGTAATGAATAAATCTATTTTCAGCATAAAACAGGATATTGGTTTACTGAGTGATAACATCGTTCCGCTGGGTGGTAAAAAGATCAAAGAGATTTTTGAAAGGCGTGGTTTAGGGGTTAATGATATTGACCATTTTTTACCACACATTAGTAGCGACTTTTTCAGGCCGAAGATCTACGAAATGATCGAGATTTATGGCGGCGGTATCCCTTACGAAAAATGGTTCATGAACCTCTACACCGTGGGTAATGTTGGCGCGGCTTCTGTTTATTTGATGATAAACGAGTTGTTTCACAGCGGCAAATTAAAAGTTGGCGAAAAGATCTTATTGCTGGTGCCCGAAAGCTCCAGGTTCTCTTACATGTATGCCATGCTTACAGTTGTTTAAGGCTTAAAAACCATGAAACAGGAAAACGTACCCCAGGATTTAAGTTCGCTTGGTAAAATCACAAAAGAAGTATGCTACGCAACCGATAGCACGGGTAAATACGTAACTACTTTAAGCGATGGCTGGGATGTAAAGATCAAAGCGCTTGATGTAGCCTGGGAAGAAATACAGGGCCGCATTGCGCAGGCAAAACAAAAGGTTTTAAATGGCGAGGCCAGTCCGCTGTTGTTTTTTATGGAATTACGGTTAATGGATACCAGTATTGTTGCCGATTATACCGGGTTTTGGAAATGGCAGATCAAACGCCACCTAAAGCCCGATGTATTTAATAAACTATCAGAAAAAGAATTAGAAAAATATGCCGAAGCCTTTAATGTAAAGGTTGCAGAGCTAAAAAGTATGGATGTGCATGAAGATTGATTTTGAACACGGACAAGCTGCACATTGCGAATCGGGGGTTACCAGTAATTTATTAAAAAAGATCTCGAACGGCAAAATAACCGAGCCACTGGCTTTTGGCATTGGTGCCGGGTTGTTTTTTGTGTACGTACCGTTAATAAAAATAAATAACGGACCGGCCATAGCATTTCGCTCTATGCCGGGCTTTATATTTAACCGTACTTGCAAATCATTGGGAATACCGGTGGTGCAAAAAAAATTCAGCTCAAAAGAAAAAGCCGAGGCGGCTTTAATGGAGAGCCTGGAAGCCGGCCAGCCGGTTGGCGCACAGGTGGGGGTTTATTACTTGTCGTATTTTCCTAAGGAGTACAGGTTTCACTTTAACGCGCATAACCTTATTGTTTTTGGTAAAGAGGGAGATAACTACCTGATCAGCGACCCAATTATGGAACACGCTACTACGCTTACCAGTTACGAATTGGAACGGGTGCGCTTTGCCAAAGGTGCTTTAGCGCCGAAGGGCCAATTGTATTACCCGGGTAATCAAATGCCAATTACCGACGACCAGATCAGGCAGGCCATTAAAAACGGAATCAAAAAGAACGCCTTTACCATGCTCTCAATCCCAGGCCCTTTCGCGGGTGTTAGCGGGATAAGTTATACAGGCCGAAAAATCAAAACCTGGCGCGATAAACTGGGTATAAAAACAGCGGGCTTATACCTTGCCCAACTGGTGCGCATGCAGGAAGAAATTGGTACCGGCGGTGGCGGTTTCCGCTATATTTACGCGGCCTTTTTGCAGCAGGCGAATGATTACCTGCCCAACGCGGATTTGCTCAAAGCATCGGAAATGTTTACCCAGGCCGGGGATCTGTGGCGCACAGCGGCGGTACAGGCTGCGGGTATTTATAAAGGCCGCATTGGCAGCCAGGACGATTTTAATATAATGGGCGATTATCTTTTAGAAATTGCCGAAATTGAAAAGAAAGCTTTTACCATACTGAAAAATATCAAATGGTAACCAACACATCTCTCGCGGTAAATATCGAAAACCTTGGTTTTCATTACCCCGGTAATTCGGGAGTGACCTATCATGACCTTAATTTAAAGATCAAAGAGGGCGAACGCTTTGGCCTGTTTGGCCCAAATGGTGCAGGCAAAACCACGCTTATGAACCTCATGACGGGCTTGCTTGTTGCCGATGCCGGTAATATTGAGTTATTAGGGCATAAAATCGGCACAAAAAGCAAGGCCGTAAATAAACTGTTTGGCTTTGTACCACAGGATTTTTCTTTTTACCAGGAACTAAGCCCGATTGAAAACCTGGAGTTTTTTGGGGCCTGGTACGGATTGAACCGCAAGCAAATAGCACAACGATCGGCTGAGTTATTGGAGATCCTGGGGTTGACAGAAGTAAGCCACAAGGCCGTCGAAAATTTTTCTGGCGGGATGAAACGCAGGGTTAACCTGGCCATCGGGGTGATCCATAATCCAAAGATCCTGTTTTTAGATGAGCCGACTGTTGGGGTGGATGTGCAAACCCGCCATGCAATTATTGACTATCTAAAGCAACTCAATAAAAACGGCACTACGCTAATCTATACCTCACATCAATTGAGCGAGGCCGAAGGTTTATGCGAGCAGATAGCCCTGGTAGATAAAGGTGAAATTGTGCGGGAAGGCAAACTGGATGATCTGCTGGAAGAATACGGTCATCAGGATTTGGAGGAGTTGTTTTTAAACTTAACGGGAAAGGAGTACCGCAACTAATGTTCAAGCTCCGGGCTTCCATTATTAAAGATGTAAGAATTTTGCTGCGCGATAAGGTGGGCATTTCCCTTATGTTTATCATGCCGGTTATTTTGGTTATTGTGGTAACCAGCATCCAGAACAGCACTTTCCAGCTCATGAATAAAAACAAACTTACTGTAGTAGTTTGTAATAAAGACGCCGGAAAACTAAGTGCCCAGCTGATTGCCACTATTAACAAAATTGGCATGTTTAAAGTGACGCAGGTGGCAGGCGATCAAAACCCGCAGCAAATTGCCGATGGAATGCACGCCAATGACGCCATGCTGGCCATCACCATCCCAGCAGATTTTACGCAGAAGATTGAAGCAAAAGCAAAAGGATCGTCAAACAAAGCCTTAAAAAGCTTTGGATTGCAGGCCGATTCGGCTAAAGAGGTAGCCCCTTCGGCTGCCACACCGCTTATACTGTATTATAACCCATCCATTCCCGAGTCGATCAGGTTCTCGGTAAATGGAGCCCTGGGCAGCGCTTTGCAAATTGTGGAAAGCCGCGAAACATTGCGTACGCTCTACTTCGCCATCAACGAAAAAGAAATGCCCGCGGCATTAGAAAACGAAATGCAGAACGGCAAGGCCGCCATTAACCAGGTGCCGGTATCAAAAAATGGCAGCACCAAAGCGCCAAACGCCACGCAGCATAACGTACCATCGTGGACTATTTTTGCCATGTTTTTCATCATCATGTCGTTAAGTGGCAGCGTGGTGAGGGAAAAGATCAGCGGCAGCTTTATCCGTTTAAAAACATTGCCTACTAATTTCGCGGTAGGTTTATTATCAAAGCAAATCACTTATTTGTGCGTTACCCTATTTCAGGCGTTGGTGATATTTTCGTTAGGCATCTGGGTTTTTCCGTATATTAACCTGCCTGCTTTAAACTTACCTGCCGATATCTTCGGGCTGTTTATTGTAACGCTGGCCTGTGGTTATTGCGCGGTAAGCTATGCCATATGCGTAGGTGTATTTGCCCATACACAGGAACAAGCCAACGGCTTTGGGGCGGTATCCATCGTGATATTATCAGCCATTGGCGGTTTAATGGTGCCATCATTTGCCATGCCGGGCGCGTTAAAAACAATAAGCACCCTATCGCCGTTGCATTGGTGCATTGAAGCTTATTACGGGTTGTTTTTACAGGGCGCGGGATTAAAAGATGTGGTGATCAGCATCATTCCGTTATTAGGTATTACGCTGGTTTTCCAGGGGTTAACATACATAGGTTTAAAAAGAAAAAATTTAATATAGATAAAGATGGAAATAGCAGAATTAAAGGAGAAGTTAAAAGTTCAGATCATCCAGTTTCTAAACTTAACTGATCTTACCCCGGCAGACATTAAAGACGATGAGCCGTTATTTGGTGATGGCCTGGGCCTTGATTCCATCGATTCATTAGAACTTATTGTATTGTTAAAACGCGAGTACGGTGTTAACATACAAGACCCCAAAGAGGGCCGCAAAGTACTGGTTGATGTAAATACCATGGCTGCTTATATTAAAGAACACGGGCAAAAATAAAACGCTGCAAAATTGGACAGGATTGTTGTAACCGGGATAGGAGTAATCAGTGCTATTGGGCACTCGGTTAATGAAAATCACGCGGCATTGGTAATGGGCAAAACCGGTATTATCAAAGGTGGCGGCAATTTCCCTTCGCGGTATTCTGGTCTGCTGCCCTTTGGCGAGGTTTTAGTTAGCACCGATGAACTTAAAACAAAACTTAATGTTACTCAGCCTGGCGTAACGCGCACTACCTTACTTGCATTGCACGCTTTTAAAGAAGCTATTGCCGATGCCGGGCTCAGCCCCGATGAACTTTCGGCACATGATACCGCCCTTGTGGGGGCCACAACGGTTGGCGGCATGTGCCTTACCGATGAATTGTATGCAAATACCCATGGCGATACCGAAAATGTTGAATACGTCAGATCGTTTGATTACGCGTCGGTAAACCTGTTTATCCAAAACAGGTACAACATTACCGGCGTGGTAAATACCATGAATACGGCTTGCTCCTCATCGGCAAACGCCATTATGTATGGCTGCCGTTTGATCAAAAACGGACTGGCCAGCCGGGTAATTGTTGGCGGTGCCGATAGCCTGGCCAAATTTACGGTGAATGGCTTTAACGCATTGCGCATCCTATCCGACGAAGCTTGTACGCCCTTTGATCAAAACCGCAAAGGTTTAAACTTAGGTGAGGGCGCGGCCTTCCTGGTACTGGAAAAAGAGAGCGACGCCACGGGTAAAAAAAATTACGCCTGTGTTAGCGGATATGGCAATGCCAATGATGCCTATCATCCATCCTCATTATCACCTGAAGGTGATGGCCCATACCTGGCTATGAAAAGCGCGTTGGAAAGTGCCGGATTAAACCCAGCCGATATAGATTTTATAAATGCCCACGGCACAGGTACCGAAAATAATGATGAAGTAGAAAGCCGGGCGATGTTAAACCTGTTTGGTACCCTCCCCAACTTTGCATCAACCAAAGGCTTCACGGGGCATACCCTTGGGGCAGCCAGCGCTATTGAGGCGGTGTATAGCGTGCTGAATATTGACAGGCAGGAATTGTATCCTAACCTGAATTTCAGTGAGCCTATCGCGGATATACGGCTACAGCCGGTAATGGATCACCGGTCGGCGGCTATCACCCACGTCATGTCAAATTCATTTGGTTTTGGAGGTAATTGTACTTCATTAGTATTTTCGAAGCCATGATGTTCTATATCCATAAAGCCGCCTGTATTTCGCCCCAGCAAACCTTTGGCGATATTGATATTGAGCAGCTGCATGTTGCTGTTGATAACAAGCTTTACGCCATTGAACCAAAATATCCACATTTTAATGGCAACGCTTTAAGGCGCATGAGTAAGAGTACCCGGATGGGAGCAGGCGCGGCATTACCATTACTGGCCGATAATGATAAACCCAACGGTATTATCATTGGCACCCAGGTAAGCGGCATGGAAGAGAACGGTAAATTCCTCAACCAGATCATTGAGTATAACGAAGATATGCTTACCCCCGGCAGCTTTGTGCAGGGCACGCCTAATACCATATCATCGCAAATAGCGCTTATTAACAATAATAAAAATTATAACCTTACACACGTACACCGGGGCCTGGCGTTTGAAAACGCGGCTCTTGACGCAGCCATGCTGGTTAACGAAAATCCTGCCCATACCTATCTTTTAGGTGGCGTTGATGAGATCTCGGCAAATAATTATACGCTTGATACCCTTGGCGGCTGGTTTAAGAAGGAGCCCTGCCCAAGTGATGGGCTTTATAACTCCACGACTGCAGGTAGTTTATCCGGCGAGGGCGCTACCATGTTTACGGTAAGCGGCAACCAGGCAGGCGCAATTGCAAAACTCAGCGCCATAACCACCATTCACAGCAGTGATGTAGCAGTTGTAAAGGAGCGCATCAAAAATTTCATCTCGAAAGAGCTGCCAGATGGCAAAAAAATAGACCTGCTGTTAACCGGTGAAAACGGAGATGCACGCGTCTTCCCTTTTTACCAGGCTTGCGAAGAAATTCTGGATGATCAAACAGCGATTGCCCGCTTTAAGCATATGAGCGGCGAATACCCTACAGCATCGTCTTTTGCGCTGTGGCTGGCCTGTAACTTTGTGGGAGGAATATTAAATATTCCGAGGCATATGATCAAAAGGCACGGAGATCTTAAATCTTTGAAAAATATTCTCGTTTACAATACCCATAAAGTTGGCCAGCACGGGTGCATGCTGGTGAACGTCGCTTGATGGCTTTTAAGCGATAGGCAAAATGCTACCTATTTCTTCTCGCCAAAAATCCTTCTCGATAATTTTTTTAAGATACGAATGCTGGGTGTATGGTAAACCCTTGAATTTGGCGGCAGGCTTTTGGTTAGCCAAACGTTACCGCCAATAACACTGTTGTGGCCTATAATAGTTTCGCCGCCAAGGATCGTAGCACCCGAATAGATCACCACGTTATCTTCAACCGTGGGGTGGCGTTTGGTAAAGGCCATGCTTTTATCCACACTTAAGGCCCCCAAAGTTACCCCCTGGTATAACTTAACATGCGAACCGATATTGCAGCTTTCGCCAATAACAATACCGGTGCCATGATCTATATAAAAATATTCGCCTATAGCGGCGGCCGGGTGAATATCGATACCCGTTTTGGAGTGCGCGTATTCGGTAAGGATCCGGGGAATCAATGGCACATCGCTTATATATAAATGATGTGCAAGCCGGTAAAGTGATATGGCAAAAAAACCGGGATAGGTACGGATCACCTCAAACTCGCTGCGTGCCGCGGGGTCACCATTAAAAATAGCCTGGATATCGGTATTAAGGACCTGGTAAAGCTGGGGCAGGTTTTCAAAAAAGTTGGCCGCGCGCTTTTTATTATCGCAATCGGCACAAGCTTTGGTAGCCTCCATAATGTTGTAAAGCTCGGCTTCCAGCAAAACAAACTCGGCCTTCAGTTCCTCAACAGTGGCAAACATTTTGGCTGTTTGTTCGGGATATAATAAATGAATAACCCGCAGCGCCCATTTGGTAATCTCCTTATTAGAAGGTACGTATTCCAAATTTTGCTGCTTGCTAAATATCTGCTCGTAAAAATCCTGACTCATGTTTTATAAAGGGTTGTTTAGGATAAACAACGGTATATATTGCAAGTTTAGGGAAAAGAATGTTGTTAGCATGTAAAAACAACTACTTAATTGATAGATATGCTGATAAAGAACAACATTGGGCCATAGTTATTAATGATGCAGGCGGATAAAAACACCTAAAAAAAGGTATCCTGAACGATAATTTAAAGGCGGATAATAGGTTGAACGCAGTTTATTGATACCCTGCCCAAAATTTGAACTATCGTATCCTAATTCGAGTCCAACCGTGCCGATATCGAAAGGGGTGCTCACGCTGACCATTGGCGCGAAAGCTACCGAATAGCCACCATTTGCAACTTTCCTCTCCAGCTGGTAACGATAATCATCTTTTTGAGAGCTATACTCTTTTACACTACCATAGCCCCAGTTATAACCCACCTTCAGCGAAAAACCGGCAGAAAACCGAACCTCGTTTTGCGGATTAAAAGTATAATGAGGACTTACCGCAAGGCCGGTGTACAAGGTTGTGCCCTCAAAACGCTTATTGTCATCAAAATAATAATTGTAGTTCATAAAGTCGGCAAAACCGGTAATGTCATACCCAAAGTGATTACCGGGGATCATTTTGCCGTAGCCAATATTTAACCCAAAGGAATCTTTATTGCGGTCATCATCAGACAAGTTGGATGTTGTCTGCATACTTCGCAGGCGAATCAGAAAACTGTTTGATTGACCATAGCTACGCAAAGCGCAACATAGCAAAATAATGAAAGCTAAACTTGCAGGCAGTTTCATAGGGTAATTGTGTAAGGCGTAAAAGAAGGCGTATCAAATTAGGCTGATATCAGCTTCGTAACAATGTGACTGCATTTTCTCCGGAGGGTTTAATTAAACCATTGTATTTAAATTTTGTCTTTGCTTTTGGTGTAGTTAATACGCTATCTTTACGCTAACCAATCATAAAACACCAATCATAATCAATTATTAATTCTCAGAACTATGATTACCAGACGTTCCTTTATAAAAACTTCGGCCGTTTTATCTGCCGGACTATTAGCAGCACCTAACTTATTTGCATACGACAAAAAGTTGATAGGCCTGCAACTATATACCGTACGTGATGCCATGGCAAAAGACCCGGTGGCAGCTTTGGCTAAAGTGGCCAAAATAGGCTATAACTCTGTAGAAGGTGCTACCTATACCGGCTCTGAGTTGTTTTACGGCATGAATGCCAAAGGTTTTGCCAGTGCCTTAAACCAGTCTGGTTTGGTTATGCCAAGCGCGCACTACCGCCTAGGCCAGGAACAGGTTAACGGGGCATCGCAAATGGGTACCATTCTTAACGACTGGAAAAAAGCCGTTGATGATGCTGCTGCAGTTGGTTTAAAATATATGGTTTGCGCTTACTTATCACAAGCCGAGCGTGGCGACCTTGACCACTATAAAAAAGTGGCCGATATGCTTACCGTAGCAGGGCAAACCTGTAAACAAGCAGGCATCCAGCTTTGTTACCACAACCACGATTTTGAATTTATACAGGATAACGGCCAATATCCGTACGAGATTTTACTAAACGATACCGATGCCGACCTGGTGAAAATGGAGATGGACCTTTACTGGATGAACAAAGCAGGTCAGGACCCTATCGCTTTCTTTGATAAATACCCGGGCCGTTTCCCACTGTTCCACATGAAAGATATGGATAGCACGCCCGAAAAGAAATTTACCGAAGTAGGCAACGGCGTTATCGACTTTAAAAAGATCCTTGCCCAATCAAAAAAAGCAGGCATGAAATACTTTTTTGTTGAACAGGATATTTGCCCCGGCGATCCGTTTGACAGCATTGCCAAAAGCATTGGTTATATCAAAAAGAATTTGGTATAAAAGACTGCATAATTTCACAAAAAAGCCGGACCTTAAAAGTCCGGCTTTTTTGTGTGCATAATTTGCTATAATTTAAAATTTGGAGAAGGGCCTAATTCCTGATTCGTATAGTTCTCATTCGTTTTTATTATTGCATAAGCCTCATCACTTAGCCTTTGTTTACTAAAGCTATACTGGGCAAATAGCTGCGGATATTTCAAATCATTGGATTGGTAAGAAATCAATATGCTTTTTTGAAAGCTCATGATGTTCTGATTTTTTCCACCCTTTCCGGTGAATATAAAATAGCTATTATCGAAATAAAAGAAATAGGTGGCCAGGTTTTTAAAGCTCTCATTAAAATTGAGGCTTACATTACTTCCAGAAATGGTTATACCGCTTTGCTGCATGCCCCTAACAGCAACTCTGTCTTTTGATTGTTGTGGATTATCTAAAAATAAAGAAATTAATGAAGAGTAATAGCCTGCATTTCGAGCCTCATCTACCAGGTCTTTAAATGACTCATCGTTAAATACCGTTTCTAATATGATATTCTTTCTTTAATAGCATCACGAAAAATATCTTTTGTGCGGCCCCGGTAAACATCGGTCATGATGATTTCAAAGCCGGAGAGTTCGTTAAGCCTTGTTCTGATAAAAGTTGATTTGCCAGCCGCATTACAACCGCATACGAAGATTAGTTCGGGTACTTTATCGGTCATTCAATGATTTCACAATGTGATCGTTGATGTGTATTGGCATATCGTTTTCATCTGTTATAACTTCAATGGTTACCAAGAATTTTTCGCCGTTAGGTAACTCTTTTCGCCAATAATCACCATCCTCTTCAAATTGCGCATAAAATGGGTTGCCCAATTCAAAGGCCCGCTGACGGCCGAGCTCATGCATATTATCCATGTTTTCTAAAAGGCGATCTACTACGTGAACTTTACTCATTGTTTTAGCTAAATTTCTGTTCCTACTCAAATATAAAAAATGAAATCGTTTCCTGCCAACAAAGCGTCTAATAACTTAATACCGCATCATAAAATTACCGCATCTACATCAAAAACTTCGCCATTGCCGTGTTGTCTAATGATATCAAAACAAAGCACCATAAAATCTTTGTTACAAGCGTAATATACAGCCAACACTTTCAAACAAAGTGGTGGCTTTTTTATTTTATCAGCAATTAAATCGCTTGTTGTCAAAAATCTCGTACATTATGGAAATGGACACCACTATGATAAAATATCTCATCATCCTGTTAGGGGCATCGTTCCTGTTTTCGTGCGCGGCACAAGCCCAAACCGGTAAAGAATTATTAACCGGAGATAACGCGCCGTCGTTCTCGTTGCTTGATCAAAACGGCAAGGCATTTAAAACTACCGACTATGTGGGCAAAAAAGTATTAGTAATTTACTTTTACCCCAAGGATGAAAGCATGGTATGTACCAAAGAAGCCTGCGCTTTTAGGGATAGTTTTGATCAATTTACCAAAGCGGGTGCCATGGTTATTGGCATAAACGGCGGTACAGTTGCCAGCCACAAAGGCTTTGCCGATCATTATAAACTTCCCTTCACTTTATTAAGCGATCCCGATAATAAGGTTTACAATATGTTTGGCATCCACAAAAAGTTTTTCATGACGGGCCGTGAAACTTTTGTGATTGATTTAAAAGGTAAAATAGTTTATACCCACGAAGCCATGATGCAGGGGAAAGAACATGCCGACGACGCCCTTAAATTTATCACAGCAGCCAAAGCTAAATAACCACGGCATATTATGATCAATGCCTTAAAAGTGCTTTTCAGTATTGTTTTGGCGTGGATGTGTTACGTTGTAATCACTACCAGCTTAAACAGCAACCTGTTTACAAATTGGGATTCCCTGGGCGCTATCCCCTGGATGCGGGCTACCCTTTGGGACTTTTACGCCAATGTACTGGTGATATTTGTTTGGGTTTGCTATAAGGAAAAAAGTATCTTCATTAAAGTGATCTGGCTGATATTACTGTTCGCGCTGGGTAGTATTGCCAGCTGTGCCTTTGTACTCATCCAGCTTTTTAGATTAAAACCCGGTGAGGGTGTAAAAGAGTTATTTGGGAAAAAACATGGGGAATAGTTCGCTTTTATGTTTGGTAATTTATAGCCTGTTGGCGTGCTGCGTCATTATGATGCTGGTATGGCTTTGGGCGCATAAAATAAAAAATGCCGGGGTGGTTGATATCTTTTGGAGTTACAACTTCCCCGTTATCGCCATTATCCTTTTTTTATTGGCACCAGGTTATCACGATAGAAAGATGCTCATTTGCGCTATGGTTATTATTGCAGGCGCGCGATTGGGCACTCATTTAACCACACGCATCATCAGGTATTTAGATGAGGAAGAAGGCCGTTACCAGCAATTACGCAAAGAATGGGCCCCCATTGCCGAGAAGAAATTCTTTTTCTTTTTCCAGTTCCAGGCCATCTCCAATGTATTATTAGCTATCCCGTTTTTCATCATTTGTTTAAATACCAACCCGGTACTATCATCATTTGAGTATGCCGGTTTTATCCTTTGGTTTATCAGCGTGACCGGCGAAGCCATTGCCGATAGGCAGCTGGCCTTCTTTAAAAAAGATCCGGCCAATAAAGGCAAGATCTGTCAAACGGGTTTATGGTATTATTCGCGCCACCCCAACTACTTTTTTGAATGGCTGATGTGGCTTTCCTATTTTGTTTTTTCTTTAGGTTCGCCTTATGGCTATTTAGCTATTATTAGTCCGGCTATTATCCTTTACTTGCTTGTAAATGTAACAGGAATTCCTGCTACTGAAGAACAATCCCTGCGCTCCAAAGGAGAAGCTTTCAAGGCGTACCAGGCCAGTACCAGCGTATTTGTGCCCTGGTTTAAGAAGAAAGTTTAGCTATTAATTTTTTCTGTAGAGGCGCATCACATGCGTCTCCCGTATGCAAATCAAACTTGCGCGAAATCTTGTATCAGCCTAAAATAGTCGTCCGTCTGTTCTTATTACCTCTTTATCCATAATAACTTGCAATTACAAAAGATAATATATACTATTGTGTTATATTGACGCAATGGTTTTATTTGCTGTTAATAAACAAGTTATAACCAATTATTACGCACCATTTCTTTTTAATTATTAATCATGAGGATAAGCTACAAACTTAGTGTTGCTATTGTATTTATGTGTACTGCCGGGAGTTTCGTCGCATCGGCACAAGCCCAAACAAAAAAACAGCCGCTGCAATTGCGTGCAAACAATGTGAAGCAGATAGTAGCTGCCATGACGTTGGAGGAAAAATCAAAATTAGTGGTGGGGATGGGCTTTAAAATGCCCGGCGTACCACCACCTGTTAAAGGTAAAAAGCCTGAGGCCATTGATATCGGTGGTTTCAAATTGCCTCCATCAGATCCTGATGCTTATAATATTCCGGAAAAGGTTCCGGGTGCTGCGGGGCGTACACACGCTATTCCGCGTTTAGGCATCCCGTCTATGACGGTATCTGATGGTCCGGCCGGTTTGCGTATCGAACCATTCCGTAATGGTGATAAATCGGTAAGCTATTATGCTACCGCCTTCCCGGTTGCTACTTTATTGGCATCAAGCTGGGATATCCAACTGTTAAATAAAGTAGGCGTTGCCTTTGGTAACGAGGTGCGCGAATACGGTGTAGATATTTTATTAGCACCGGGTATGAACATCCACCGTAACCCACTTGGTGGTCGTAATTTTGAATATTATTCAGAGGATCCCCTGGTAGCCGGGAGCATGACGGCCGCTATCGTTAACGGCATCCAGTCAAATGGTGTAGGCACATCTATTAAGCATTACGCCGCCAATAACCAGGAAACTAACCGTAACTCCATCAATACCATTGTGAGCGAGCGTGCTATGCGCGAGCTGTATCTAAGAGGCTTTGAGCTGGCGGTTAAAAAATCGCAACCATGGACGGTAATGTCATCCTACAATAAACTGAACGGCACCTTTACATCTGAACGCCGCGACCTGCTTACTACCGTTTTAAAAGACGAGTGGAAATTAAAAGGCTTTGTAATGACCGATTGGTTTGGCGGTAAAGATGCGGTAGCACAAATGAAGGCTGGTAATGATTTGATCATGCCGGGTAGCCCCGATAAATCAGAAGCCATAGTTGCTGCTGTAAAAAACGGCTCATTAAGTATCAACCAACTGAACCAAAACGTAGAGCGTATTTTAAATGTGATCATCAAATCGCCATCATTTACCAAATACAAATACTCTGATAAGCCTGACCTGGCCGCACATGCCAAAGTATCGCGCGAGGCTGCTGCCCAGGGTATGATACTGCTTAAAAACGAAGATCATGCATTGCCCTTTGCGCCTGCAAAACGCATCGCTGTGTTCGGCAATACCTCTTATGATATCATTGCCGGCGGTACAGGTAGTGGTGATGTAAACAAGGCCTACACTATTTCATTAATGCAAGGCTTAAGCAATGCCGGTTTTAAAGTACAGGAAACATTATCAAAAAACTATGGCGCTTACCTGGTTGATATGAAAGCCAGGCAGCCAAAACCTAAAAACTTTTTTGATCACCCTGCTCCAATTCCCGAAATGGATGTGAACAGCATTGTTGCCGACGAAGCCAATGGTGCCGATGAAGCCCTGATCACCATCGGTCGTAATGCTGGCGAAGGTGCCGACAGGAAATTAGAAGGCGATTATTACCTTAACGAAGCCGAAAAAGGTCTGATCCGGGGTGTAGCTGCGGCTTTCCATGCTAAAGGAAAAAAAGTAATTGTGGTACTTAACATAGGCGGTGTTATTGAAGTAGCCAGCTGGCGCGATGAGGTTGATGGTATTTTATTAGCGTGGCAACCGGGCCTTGAAGCGGGTAACGCCATTGCCGATGTGCTAAGTGGTGCGGTTAACCCATCGGGTAAACTGGCAACCACTTTCCCTATGGATTATAAAGATGTGCCATCGGCTAATAATTTCCCGGGCACACCTGCAGAAAAACCTACCCAGGTTATTTATGAGGAAGGTATTTACGTGGGTTATCGCTATTATGACGCTGCCGATGTTAAACCTGCTTATGAGTTTGGTTACGGTTTATCATATACCAAATTTAAATTCAGTGATCTAAAGCTGAGCTCAGCTAACTTTATGCACAACATTACCGCTACTGTAACAGTTAAAAATACAGGCGATATTGCAGGTAAAGAAGTGGTGCAATTATACTTAAGCGCGCCTAAAAAAGACCTGGATAAACCGCAGCAGGAGTTAAAGGCCTTTGCTAAAACCCGGTTGTTAGCAGCAGGCGAATCGCAAACCCTAAGCTTCACTATTAAATCAGCCGACCTGGCTTCTTTTTACACTAACAGGCAGGCATGGATAGCTGATGCCGGCAAATACGAAGTACGAGTAGGTTCGTCATCAAGGCAGATTGAGGAAAAGGCTACTTTCAAACTGGCTAAAGATATCACTGTTGAAAAAGTAACTAAAGTGCTTACGCCTGAAGTTGCTATTAATGAAATGAAGATGAAGTAACGTCTTCTAAAAACGTCATTGCGAGGAGGAATGACGAAGCAATCCCCTACTATACAGGGCATCTTGCTTGGTTGATCTGCCAATCGGGGATTGCTTCGTGCCTCGCAATGACGCTTATATTCTTACACATAATAACTATATAAACTATGCCATTGCAACCATATGTTGCAATGGCTTTTATAGGTACAAGGCAATTATAAACATAAACCAACAATACAATCTTCATGGCTAATCAACTCAAATTTATCGCGCTGTTATCGCTGCTTCCGGCTACGGTGGCAATGGGCCAAACCAAGTGGACAGAAAAGAAAACCGGTGATATTGTTTTAGTAACCAATACAGGCGGGCAACAGTTAGGATATGCCACCACATCGGGCGTAAAAATATTGACCGTTGATGGGCTGGCTTTTAAAGACCTCAACAAAAACGGCAAACTTGATAAATATGAGGACTGGCGTTTACCCGTTGACGTGCGGGCAAAGGACCTGGCGGGCAAAATGAGTGTTGAGCAAATTGCCGGTTTAATGTTATACAGCAAGCACCAGCCTATCCCGGCAGCGCCGGCTGGACCGTTTAAAGGAACTTATAACGGGAAAGTATTTGCCGAAAGTGGCGCTAAACCGTATGATCTGTCTGATCAGCAAAAGGAGTTTTTAGCTAAAGATAATGTAAGGCATGTTTTGATCACATCGGTACAAAGCCCCGAGATAGCCGCGCAATGGAATAATAACGCACAGGCGTTTGTTGAAGGTCTGGGTTTAGGCATACCGAATAACAACAGTTCCGATCCGCGGCATGGTACCCTGGCAACTGCCGAGTTTAATGCCGGAGCGGGTGGCGCTATTTCTATGTGGCCGGGTTCACTGGGTTTTGCGGCAACATTTGATCCTAAAATAGTGGGGGACTTTGGTCATATTGCTGCCCTGGAGTATCGGGCCTTAGGTATCGCTACAGCTTTATCGCCACAGGTTGATATCGCTACTGACCCACGCTGGTGGAGGGTAAGCGGCACTTTTGGCGAAGATCCGCAGCTTGCTGCCGATATGGCCCGTGGGTATATCGATGGTTTTCAAACTTCATTGGGCGATAAGGAAATTAATGGCGGCTGGGGCTTTGGCAGCGTGAATGCCATGGTAAAACACTGGCCGGGCGGTGGTGCCGGCGAAGGTGGCCGCGATGCGCATTATGGTTATGGCAAATACGCCGTTTACCCAGGCAATAACTTTAAACAGCATTTGATCCCTTTTACCGAAGGCGCTTTCAAGCTAAACGGTAAAACCGGCATGGCGGCATCGGTGATGCCTTACTACACCATATCTTATAAACAGGATACTAAAAATCATGAGAACGTAGCTAATAACTACAACTCCTATATCATTAACGATCTGCTGCGCAAAAAATACCATTTTGACGGCGTGGTTTGTACCGATTGGCTGGTAACCGGCGATGAAACCGCTGTGGATGTGTTTCTCTCCGGTAAATCATGGGGAGTAGAAGGGCTTAGCGTGGCCCAGCGCCATTATAAGATATTGATGGCGGGTGTTGATCAGTTTGGTGGCAATAATGAAGTAGCACCTGTTGTAGCGGCTTACCAGATGGGCGTAAAAGAACATGGCGAAGCTTTTATGCGGGCCAGGTTTGAACAATCGGCCGTAAGGTTATTGCGTAATATTTTCAGGACAGGCTTATTTGAAAACCCTTATTTAGATCCGGAGGTTTCAAAAAATGTGGTTGGTAACCCGGAGTTTATGACGGCTGGTTACGAAGCTCAGCTTAAATCTATTGTGATGCTGAAGAACAAGGCAAACATTTTACCATTGCAAACTGGTAAAACCGTTTATGTGCCTAAAAAATTCACCCCGGCAGGCAGAAATTTTTTAGGAATGGAGACGCCCGAAAAACTGGAATATCCTGTTAACATGGAGACAGTTAAAAAATACTTTAAAGTAACCGAGAATCCCGACGAAGCCGATTATGCCCTGGTATTTATTAACAGCCCAAATAGTGGCGGTGGTTATGATAGTAAGGATGCCAAGAGCGGCGGCAATGGTTATGTACCGGTAAACCTGCAATACGGCGAATACAAAGCAACAACCGCCCGTGCGGTGAGCATAGCCGGTGGCGATCCTTTAGAGAAGTTTACCAACCGCAGCTACAAGGATAAATCATCAACCGCCATCAACATTACCGATCTGGCAATGGTTACCGAAACCTACAAACAAATGAAGGGCAAGCCGGTAATTGTATCTGTAAACATGGCCAACCCAATGGTATTTTCGGAGTTTGAAAAAGATGCCGATGCTATAGTAGTTGACTTTGGTGTACAGGGCCAGGCTACCCTGGATATCCTTACGGGTAAAAAAGAGCCATCGGCATTACTGCCCTTACAAATGCCGGCAGATATGCAAACCGTAGAAGCTCAATTTGAAGATGTACCCCACGATATGAAATGCTATACAGACGATCAGGGCCATGTTTATGATTTTGGTTACGGCTTAAACTGGAAGGGTATCATTGATGATACACGCACCGCAAAATATAAAGCAAGCAATAAAAAGCCTTAAATTTATATTGTCACACATTCAAATAGAAATCATCTATATGAAAAATCTTTTTATATTGTTTTTATCGATAATGATAAATAGTTCATTTGCTTTTGCGCAAAGCGGCCTGGATGTTGTGACTACCAACGCCGGAAAGATCTCGGGAAGTGTAAGCACAGGCGGTGATGTCCATGTATTTAAGGGGATCCCTTTTGCAGCGCCACCCGTTGGCGATCTGCGCTGGAAGGAACCACGGCCAGTAGCGCCCTGGCAAGGCGTAAAAGAATGCACTACGTTTTCGGCAAGCCCCATGCAGCCTAAGCCGGATGAGTTTGGCGTATACACCCGGGAGTTTTTGATCCCGTACCAACCCATCAGCGAGGATTGCCTGTACCTGAACGTTTGGACCGGTGCAAAATCATCCGCAGAAAAAAGGGCAGTGTTGGTTTATATTTATGGTGGTGGCTTTGGCTCGGGCGGCGCGGCAGTGCCTATTTATGACGGCGAGGCAATGGCCAAAAAAGGGATAGTTTTTGTGGTGATCAATTACCGCGTTGGCATTTTCGGCTTTTTTGCCCATCCCGAACTGACTAAAGAATCGGGCCATAAGGCATCAGGTAATTATGGTTTGATGGACCAGCTGGCGGCCCTCAAATGGATTAAACAAAACATAGCAGCCTTTGGTGGCGATCCGGGTAATGTCACCATAGCCGGCCAGTCGGCTGGTTCTATGAGCGTGAATTGCCTGGTGGCATCGCCATTGGGCAAAGGCCTGTTTCAGCGTGCCATAGCCGAAAGTGGTGCCAGTTTTTTAAATGGCCCGTTTGGTGGTACCACATTACAGGCTGCAGAACAAAGCGGTGTTAAAGCAGCCCAATCGCTTAATGCCAATTCGATTGCCGATTTGCGGAAAGTCCCAGCTGCGGATTTGGTAGGCAAGTTTGCAGGCAGACCAATTATTGATGGTTACGTTTTGCCGGTATCTATAGCACAAACTTTTGCCGATAACAAAGAGAATAGCGTGCCCCTGCTTACCGGTTGGAATGAGGATGATGCCTTTGTAGGCAAGCTCAAAAATGCCGAAGATTATAAAAAGCAGATTACTGATCAATATAAAGATAAGGCGGCGGAGTTTTTGAAATATTACCCTGCTGGTACGGATGCGGAGGCTGGAAGGTCACAGATCAATATCAGTCGTGATCAAACTTTTGGCGTGCAAAACTATACCTGGGCAAATGTGCAGAGCAGCAAGGGTAAGGCTAAAGTATACGTTTATCGTTTCACCCGCCGCTTGCCTGCTACAGCCGATTTTGTAAAATACGGCGCCTTCCACACCGGCGAGGTAGCCTACGCTTATGATAACCTCAGGTTTTTGAACCGACCATGGGAGCCGGTCGATCAGCAATTGGCAACAACCATATCCGGTTATTGGGCCAACTTTGCCAAAACGGGAAACCCTAACGGGAACGGTTTACCAAACTGGCCGGCGTATGATGCGGGGAATAAACAGGTGATGATCCTTGGAGAGAAGCCGGCTACCGAAGTATTGCCGGATAAAGCCGCGCTTGATTTTATGGTTGGGGTAGTTGGCGGGAAGTAAGGGAGATTTGGCTTACGTGGGGTTGTGCTCCGCTGGAGCACAATTTCGTTTTTTATAAGTTTCTACAAAGCTTTTGTCCCTCTGGGACAATTTGGCGAAGAGGATTTGACTTTTTAAGAATACAGCATTCTTCAGATAATTGGTTGTATGATGTCATCCAGTTGACAGGCGGCACCCCAGCGGGGTGAAAGCTTTGTAGAAATAACATACCCCAATTTTAGAGCTCCATAGGAGCTCTTATCTACTTTGCACGTCCATTCCGCCCCCCCCCCCATACCTTTTCCCGCTCTAATTGATCAACCTTCCCCCTAAATCAACCGTTCTGCTAAACGGATTCAAAAACTTGTTGATCAATATGGCAAATTCCCGGCGCGTAATTGAACGTTTCAAATCAAAATCACTGGTAAACTTGTATTGGTTTTTCCAGGCTTTAGCCATATCTATCTGCAGTGATTTCGGCTCGGCAAGGGTAATTTCGCTGATTAGCGACAACGTGTTACCCACTGTGAATTTTGCCCCTGGTTTTTCGCGGTTAAACCATAAAAAGGTACGGGTATAAATGTCGTTCAACACGGGTTCAATTTCGGCAGTGTTAATGATGGAATCGGGCATAAAATAAACCTGTTTTGTGCCCGAATCCTGTGCCCCTTTTATGAGGCCCGTAGCGCCAATCTGCTGTATCGCCCTAAAATAACGGTCGCTTTGTTTTACATCGGTAAAGGGCATTAGGTATCCTTTAAAATCAAGCAACTCGCCTTGTATCAGTCGTACATTAAGTTTGGTGGTATTGGTTTTAAAAAAGGCTATAAAAGCGGCAGTTGCACCTGCGCCTTGCCCCAATGTAAGTTGATTAGCCAGGTATTGGATATCATCCTCGGGGAAAAGCTTAGTGGTGACCAGCAAATTGGTTGTCCCCCTGACTACAATAGCATTAAGCGGAATGCAGTAAGAGGGCCATTGCGGATAATTATTTTTAGGGGATATAGTATCCGCAAGTTGACCCGAAAATCCTACCCCGGTAGCTATACTGGTACGGTATGCATTCGACTGATGGTCATCGGCAAAAAAGTTAAACGCTTTAAAATCCTTACTGAATTTTTCGGTTGCCGAAGCATTGGCTGTAGCGTCAATCAGCACTTTGGCTTTTATCAATTGTGTGTTTCCATCCTGGGAAATGGTTGCTGTCCAACCGTCATCATCTTTTTTAATATTGCTGATGGGGGTGTTTAGTTTTAGCGTGAGATTCTTTACCGTATCGGCTATTTTTTTAACGATAGACGCCGCCGTATAGGGCTCAAACTTTAATGGCGCGCTATAGGTGGTATCGTAACCGGCAGTGTTTTTATAAAACTCCCTGATGCGTTTGCGAAATTCGCCCCAGGTGCCGGATGATAGCTCTTTTCCCGGCGTTATGGTGATTGTGGTTTGACCTGTCATGCCGGGGAATAGCTGGGCGCCCGGTTCAACCAATAGCGTTTTTAATTTGCTGCGCGCGCCTTGTATAGCAGCCGCGGTGCCGCTGGGGCCGCCGCCTATTACCAAAATATCGGTTTTTATGGTTTGGGCATAGGTTAATGAAAAATTGAAGAGCAGCAGTACTGAAAATAACTTTTTTATCATCGGTTTTTATAACACGTACAAAACGCTAATTTAAGTTAAAGCTTGTGGTACTATAAAATTATCCCTAATTTAATTTTTTTTAGAGCTTATGACAGACGAACAAATGAAATACCCGATAGGGAAATTCGCGCCACCGGCATCATTCACCGATGAAGATATCCTGATATGGATAGATGATTTGCGCACGTTGCCGGGTAAATTAAGAAGCGCTATCACCGGCTTAAACTACCAGGAACTGGATACACCGTACCGTACCGGAGGATGGACATTACGGCAGGTGATTCACCATTTGGCAGATAGTCACATGAACTCTATTACCCGTTTTAAACTGGCCCTTACCGAAAAGAACCCTGTTATAAAACCATACGAAGAAGCCGATTGGGCGCTGTTGCCTGATTATCGCCTGCCCGTAGAGTCGTCATTAAAAATGCTGGAAGGGATTCATATTCATATGGTAGCACTGTTTGAAAGCTTTACCGAAAACGAATGGGAACGCAGCTTTGTACACCCCGCATCCGGCGATACCGTATCCCTAAAAAAAGGCCTGGCCTTATACTCATGGCACAGCAGGCACCACTTAGCGCACGTTACCGAGACGGTGAAGAAATTGGTGAAGGTATAGGGTTGGGTGAAAACGCAAGTTAGGGTAAAGGCGAAAGGTAAAAGGTTTTTGGTGGTATATTATCAGATTTTGTTAGAAGAGGTAATCGCTTTACAACTGAATGCAGTCATCTTTTACCTTTCGCTTTAAACTTTTCATGCAGCTACCTTTTACGTTTCGCCTTTACCCTTTCACCTCAAATCTACGCAGATGGGAAGCTCAAATAAAAGGTGGTCCCTATTTCCATGGTGGTTTCAAACCATACTTTGCCGTTGGCATTTTCAATGGAGTTTTTAACAAAGGCAAGTCCTAACCCGGTACCCGAGCTTTTGGTGGTAAAGTTGGGTTCAAAGATCTTTTCGCGCATATGCTCTGGGATACCATTGCCGTTATCTTTAATGGTAAGCAGTATGTTTTTACTGGTGATAAGGTAATTGATCTCAATCACTCCCTTCCTGTCGGGCGGGGTTGCTTCAATAGCGTTTTTGAGCAGGTTGTTAAAGCAGCGCAACAATTGATCCCTATCTGCAGCAACAACAAATGGTGTTTCTGGTGCCTGGTATACTATGTAAATATTGTCCATTTGTTTAAAAATGGTAACTGCCTGGCTCAGCATCTCAAAAATATTTATAGGCTCAATTCGTGTATCCGGCATCTTAGCAAATGCCGAAAATTCAGATGCTATTGACGATAGACTCTCTATCTGCTCCACAAATGATTTGCTAAAGCGCTCAAACTTGGCATCAAACTTCGGATCCTTATCCCTCCATGATTTATCAAGCAGCTGTAAACCTAACTTAAGCGGGGTAAGCGGGTTTTTAATTTCATGGGCAACCTGCTTGGCCATCTCGCGCCAGGCGCTTTCCCTTTCAGACTGGGCCAGCCTGTTAGCACTATTTTCAAGCGCCGAGATCATTTTGTTATATTCTTTTACCAATGCTCCAATCTCGTCATTACGCTGCCATTTGATAGGTTCATTCTTTTTGCCGTATATGGTTTTACTCAGGGTTTCCTGTATGAAGCTCAATGGCGCGGTGATTTGCCTGGCAATAATAATGGCAAACAATCCTATCGCTATAAAAACCAGGGCGTACACATTGATCATCACGTTTAATAATGATCCTATCCGCTCTTTATAATCGGCCTCGTTTGAAAAATAAGGCAACTGGATATAGGCTATCGTTTTATTATTTGAGGTAACAATAGGAGCATAGGCAGCTTTGTAACTTAACTCCCCAATCCGCTCATCATTAACGATCTCGGTTTTTTGAAGCTTACTTAAATAAATAAACGCCCTTGAGTTCATCCTTTTAGCTACCAGGCCATATTCATAGATCTTGGGCTGCGTGGTTACCAGTGGTATGCCCTTCAAATCAAACAAGATCAGATCTGTGGCGTAGGTTTTAGCCAGCACGTTAAAATCTACCTGGCTTTTTTCGTTTACGTTATAAATGTAGCGGTTTAGGGTGCCTGTTTGAAAAGCCTCTGCAATGCGGGTTATTTTATCCCTTATTTGTTTTTCCTGCTGATTATGGTATTGGTTACCTATAGATATAAAGGTTATAAAACCAACCACAATAAGCGTTACTACCACAGCTATGATCATTACAAACTGGATACGGGTTTTGTAAAGTACCTTGCCAAAATTAATCTTAAAACTCCAACGGATCCTATCGTTTGTAATGCTCAGGATCCTGATACGCATCCAGGCTCCGCGGGCTATAATGACAATGGCACTAAATATAAGCAGCGACATGAAAAAGAAAGTAATAGAAGTAACCCCATTATAAAGCGGATTAATTTCTTTACTCACTACAATTAAATTACGCTTACTGGGTTTGTAGGCCAGGTGCTCATATTTGCTAAAAGCGTTATACCACTCCGGACTATTGCTTTTGGTGGTTTTTACAACATACTCTTTAAGTTTTCCTTTAAAATCGGTATTGTTTAGCGAGTAAACGTAACTCCCTTTCTGACTTAGCAATACGTCATCGCTATAATAGGCGTATGAATAATCTTTAAATTCATCTTCGGAGCGGATGGGGCCATCTAACAGTAACTCAGGGAAAGCCCCGGTTTGCAGAGGCTTTGCTTTAAACTCAACCACCAGGGTGCCCAATTGCCTGCTATTGCTATTTATAGCCAGGATAGCAAAATAGCTTTGAAAGCCAAACGATTGCGGAAAACGATAAAAATGCGTACCCGGCACTTTAAAGGAACTATATACAACCAGGTCTTTAAACGTATTAATCGGCAGGTCGTCGGCGTCGCCCATGGGCTGGTCGCCGGCGTTATATTCGTGGATCTTTAATCCGTATTTAGATAGGTAGCCATCAAAATATAGTTTTTGAAAACGGGTAGTAAGGTATTCGTTATTATGAACATTCTCTTTAAAATAACGGATAATGGCGGTGTCGGTAACAATCCTGCTTTCTATTCTTTTAAAGTAGTTTTCAGCATCAGGGTCTTCGGGATCTTCCAATTTGTGCACAAGCGCTTTGCGTACCTCTCCTTCTTTAATGCCTTCAAAATGGTTCAGTTTTATAGCCGAAATAAGCGAACAAATAAAAATGATGTATAAAAAGGTACTTGTGGTTAGCTTGCTTCCCTGGTATATAAAACCGTAGGCCCTTATCAATACCAACAGCATCCACAGCAGGTAAAACATAGTAAACTCGTAATATACCATGAATACAACGGTGGTGCTAACAATACCTACCAGCAGCAAAAAAAACTGGTGAGATTTAGGCACATCCAGCTTTAGGCACAGGTAAAGTAAAACATCATCAAGCAGGTAAAATATCAGGAAACTAAAGCAAAGCATTAAAACGCCCAGCAAGCTAAACGATGAAAGCCCGAGTACGTTGTTTACATTAAAGTTAATATGGGAGTGAATAACCAGGTCATAAAACAACCTCAATAGCGAAGTAGATATCACTAATAACAGTAAAATGCTTAGGATTACGGTAAGGTAGCCTAAAGCCCCGCCATATACTTTGGTAAATAACCTGTGCCGTTGCAGATATATAAATGTCACAAACCAAAATACACAAATGATATTGATGCAGACATCGGCAAAAGAAGGGTAGAGAATGCCCGATTGATATAGTTTAGGATCGAAGATTTTGATAGTGCCGCTGAAATCGGGGAGGTGGTAGTATAAATTAACAACCCGGAATAACACGATAAACAACAGCATAACCAATACCGAAAACCAAGGGTATGCTTTAGCCGCCATATAACAACAGATGTTGTGGATGAGCACACAAAGCGTTAAAATGGTGAGGATCCAGAAGACTGATTCATAGTAGACAAAAGCGTAATTAATATTATCAGGCTTTTGTCTTATCGAAAAAAGGTAATCATTGGTGCTGTTATGCACAGCATAAACGTCTTTGTCGCCAAGTTCGGCTATCTCGATATTGTTGCTGGTGGTAATATCCCTGGCAAAGGTATTTTGCAGGTATTGGTTGGTAAACGTGTAATTTATTTTTACCGGGATAAAAAATATAGCAGAGAAATCGCCATCTGTTTTCTTTATAGCTTCGTAGTAGCCATTAGGTTGTTTGATGAAAGATGTTCCTTCCTTTATGTTTTGAAGGGTATCTGGCAAAACTTTGATCCCGCTCCAAAAACTCAGTTTGTTATTGTAAGCGGTAACAAACCATATGCTATGGTTTGTGGTAAAATTGTCAATGAAACTGATGGCATTCTGATCGCTTTCGGCAAGGTTTTTTAACTGGTTAAACTTTACCTTATTGTTTAACTGGTTAAAAATAAAGGCTTCTTTTTTGTGCAGATTATCTTCAAGACTTTGCCCTGTTTGCACCAGGTTATTAACCGGGGTATACGTTTTCTGAACAAAAATAGCTGTCAGTAATAACCCGATACCAATAAGGGTTAGCAATAAACGTATTTTTCCGGAGGTAGTCAAAATGCTATCAGATAAATTGATTTAAACAAAAAAAGGCACTGTTTACAGCGCCTTTAAAATTTATTGAGGTAATGTAGCACTCGCTGTTGCAATTGCCCTGTCAACTTTTTTTACAAGGCCCTGCAATACATTGCCTGGTCCAACTTCGGTAAAGGAAGTGGCACCGTCCTCTAACATATGTTTTATGGTTTGTGTCCACCTTACAGCGCCGGTTAACTGGGCTATTAAGTTTTGTTTGATTAATGCCGGATCAGTATAGGGTTTGGCATCAATGTTTTGGTAGATGGGACAAACAGGGGCGTTGATCTCTGTAGCAACAATGGCCAATTCCAATTCAACCCTTGCCGATTCCATTAACGGTGAGTGGAACGCGCCACCAACTTTCAGTTTAAGCGCCCTTTTTGCACCGGCGGCAAGCAATTTTTCGCAGGCGGCATCAACACCTTCAATGGTACCGGATATTACCAGCTGACCAGGACAGTTGTAATTTGCGGTTACTACTACATCAGTAACCTGCTGACATACATCTTCAACAACAAAATCATCCAGGCCTAAAATCGCAGCCATGGTTGATGGTTGTAACTCGCAGGCTTTTTGCATGGCATTGGCACGTGCAGCTACTAAACGTAAGCCATCCTCAAATGATAAAGCACCGGCTGCTACCAAGGCAGAAAACTCACCTAAAGAGTGACCGGCAACCATTTCCGGCTTAAAATCATCGCCCAAAACCGAGGCTAAAATTGTTGAATGTAAAAATATGGCCGGCTGGGTTACGTTGGTTTGCACCAGGTCTTCGGCGGTGCCATCAAACATTACATCGGTAATGCGGAAACCTAATATCTCGTTTGCTTTTTCAAATAGCTCGCGGGCTTTGTCTGATTGTTCGTACAGATCTTTACCCATACCTGGAAACTGGGCACCCTGCCCCGGAAAAATATATGCTTTCATGTGCCCCCTAACCCCCTAAAGGGGGAATTTTATGTTTATTATTTAATTATAAATACCCGTGCCTGCTCCCCCTTCAGGGGGCTGGGGGGCTTAACTCAATTTAGAACTTATCAAATTTAAAAACTCTGTACGTGTTTTCTCTTTCAAAAACTCGCCGGTAAAAGCCGATGTGGTTGTTACCGAGTTTTGCTTTTGTACACCGCGCATACTCATACACAAGTGGCGGCATTCAATAACTACGCCCACACCAATTGGGTTTAATGTTTCCTGTATGCAATCACGAATTTGGTTGGTTAAACGCTCCTGTACCTGCAGCCTGCGGGCAAAGGCGTCAACCACACGTGGAATTTTGCTTAGGCCTACAACATAGCCATTAGGAATATAGGCGATGTGAGCCTTACCAAAAAACGGCAGCATATGATGCTCGCACATGGAGTATACTTCAATATCCTTTACTATTACCATTTGGCTGTACTCTTCCTTAAACATGGCCGAGTTAAGAATGTTTTGAGCATCCAGATCATATCCATGGGTTAAATACAGCATGGCTTTGGCAATCCGCTCGGGTGTTTTCAGTAATCCCTCGCGTTCAGGATCTTCGCCTATTTGTTTGAGTACGTTCAGATAATTGGCCGATAGGTTTTCTATCAGTTTAGGATTGTACCGGTCTATTTTGGTGTAACCGTCAATGTCGTCATCGTCATCATCGCGGCTTGGAATGTGATCTTTATCTATCATCTTATCATTTATCCGCCAAAATATTCGGCCGAGTTATTTTCAGTTTCATACAATTTAACCGAGTGTAAAAACACACCCTCATAGGCCTCAATCGGAGCTTTCAGCTGGTTAAATATCTCAATGCAAAGCAGCTCTGTTGATGCCATTTTGCCTGCCATAAAATCAACATCTTTGTTAATGTTTTTGTGATCAAGCTTTTCAATCACATATTCATTAATGATTACCTTTAGTTCTTTAAGGTCTATCAAATAACCGGTAGCATGCGTAACTTCGCCCTTAACGGTTACAAATAAATTGTAGTTATGACCATGCCAGTTGGGGTTGGCACATTTGCCAAACACCTCATTGTTTTTTTCAGCGCTCCATTCCTCACGGTACATCCTGTGAGCGGCATTAAAATGTTCCTTGCGCGTTATATGTATCATCATAATAAATAGTGGGTGCAAATATACAAAACAAAAACAGGCTGGTTGTTTTATATTAGCAGTCAAAAAAGCGTAATGAAATTTATAAAAGCAAGATGCTCATATTAGTAGTTGCTGCCACCGCGCCCGAGATTGAACCATTAACCAGGCATTTTGGCAATAAAATAGACGTGTTGATAACAGGTGCCGGTATGGTACCCACGGCCTTTAAACTTGGCCAGCAGGTTACCCGCCAAAAGTATGACCTGGTACTTAATCTTGGCATTGCAGGAAGTTTTGACAGGAACATACAACCCGGGTACGTAGTAGAAGTTACCGAAGACACCTTTTCTGAAACCGGTGCCGAAGATGATGAGCAATTTATCCCCATCACCACCCTTGGCTTTGGCGAAAACACCTTTAAACCTACAACCACGCTTGAGGAGGTTGAAAGTAACTTTTATTTGAAAAAAGCCAGGGCTATCACAGTAAACACGGTTCACGGCAATGAGGCATCCATTAAAAAAGTGCAGGCCCGTTTAAGCCCTCAACTGGAAAGTATGGAAGGCGCGGCTTTCTTTTATGCCTGCCAGCAGGCAAATGCAAAATGCATGCAAATCAGGGCTGTGTCAAATTATGTAGAAAAACGTAACCGGGCGAGCTGGCAAATAGGGCTTGCCATAAAAAATCTGAATACATTTGCCATCGATCTCATCGACGCGATCATTGATTTATAGGTACTGTTATAACATTTTACTATGAAACTAACGCTTGGTTTTTCTCCCTGCCCTAATGATACTTTTATTTTTGATGCACTTATTCACCATAAAATTGATACCGAAGGTTTAAAGTTTGAGGTGTTTTATGACGACGTGGAAACCCTTAACCAAAAAGCATTTCGCGGCGAGCTGGATGTAACCAAATTAAGCTACCACGCGTTTGCTTACGTAGCCGATAAATATGTATTGCTTGACTCTGGCAGTGCCCTGGGTTTTGGCGTTGGCCCCATGCTGATTTGCAAGAACGATCCTGAAGAACTGCTCTCGCAACTCGAAACCGGCAACCCGAACCTGAAAATAGGGATCCCTGGAAAATATACTACGGCTAATTTCCTGTTGGGCAATGCCTTCCCGAATGCCACTAACAAGGTTGAACTTGTTTTTTCTGATATTGAGAACGCGGTGTTAGAAGGCCGGGTAGACGTCGGTTTGATCATCCACGAAAACAGGTTTACCTACCAGGATAAAGGCCTCAAAAAGATCATCGACCTGGGCGATCATTGGGAAAAACAAACAGGTTGCGCCATTCCGCTGGGGGGGATTGTAGCAAACCGCAATTTGCCATTGGATGTGCAACACAAATTGAACCGGGTATTGCGTAAGTCGGTAGAGTTTGCCTTTGCCAATCCAAAATCGGGCCTCGAATTCATTCGTTCCCACGCCCAGGAAATGAGCGAGGAAGTGATGTATAAACACATCGAACTTTACGTAAATAAATACTCGGTAGAGTTAGGCGAAGAGGGCAGAAAAGCGATTAAGCTGCTTTTTGATACGGCCTTGAAGAATAATTTTATCCCGGCGATACAAGAGGAACTGTTTTTAACTGATTGATTTTATTATATTTGTATAGGAGGCAGCTATGAAAGCAGAAAAAAATAAAACATCAGCAAGTCCATATATTCCGCAGATACCCCGATCATATTCTATTGATGAAATTTTGGCTGCAGGAGGACCTGTTGCCTTTGCAACTAAAATGGGACAAAGGCCCGAAAAGATAGATGACGATCTCGCTTTGTTGCCAGACAGCGCGTCGCTTACTATCGATGAACTTAACGAGGCTCTTATTATTCTGAAAGAGAGTAAATGAGTTTATTGCTGGATACCAATATTTTATTTCACTTATCCAAAGAGCCTAAAAAGAGGCTCTTAAATACGGTGATAAATCCAGATGGGCACAAATTATACGTATCGGTAGTTACCCTGGGTGAAATAAGATCTATTGCATTACGCAACAACTGGGGCAAAGACAAATGGAATGCAATTGAGGTTCTATTAAAAACGGTATTTTTAATAGATATAAATGAAAACCTGGTAGAAACATACGCTCAAATTGACACGTTTTCACAACGAAGGAATCCATCCTTCAACGATTATCAATTTGCCACTCCCCGCAATATGGGAAAAAACGATCTGTGGATAGCATCTACCGCGGCGCTGTTAAATTTAACCCTTGTTACAACCGATAAAGATTTTGATCATCTTCATAAAGTGTTTCTGGAAGTTCGCTTAATTAACCCGGAAAAATTTTAGCAAAAAGAAGAATCCGGGGAGGATTCTTCTTTTTGCTTTTGCAATTTACTAATCAAAAGTTCCCCTTTCAGGGGGTTAGGGGGCCTCCTCAGGGCAAACGCATCTAAATTGGGTTAACATAACTTAACACATTTTAGATATGATATCTTATAATTAACTAATAATCAATGGTTTATGTCTAAACAAGGTTGGCGCTAAACTGATGTATGGCGCAATTTAGGCGCATCCAAATATTGGTGCCTGTTGTTAGCAAATACAAGCCCTTTCGACACCTGGATCATTTAACCAGCACCAGGCAATAAAAACAAGATATCATTTGATGCCTATATCTTCCCGACACAATAGGCTTATCCCCGTTAACTATTTAGATGCGTTTGCCCAGGGGCTTCCTAATACAACAAATGGTCATACGGATACCTTTCAGTATGTATCTCCTTCACTTCCTCATAAAGCAAAGCCCTGAACTCATCAACATTTTCCTTTTTTGTGGCCGATATAAATATAGCCGGGCTATTATTTTTGGCCATCCAGCTGTGTTTAAAGTCATCCAGGGTTAACGGCTCTGCTTGTTGCTCAAGCTGGTGATCTTCGGGTTTAAACGCATCTATCTTGTTAAATACCGTGATCATCCGTTTATCAATAGCGCCAATATCTTTCAGCGTTTCGTTAACCGTACGGATCTGGTCTTCAAAATTAGGGTGCGATACATCCACCACATGGATCAATATATCGGCTTCACGTACTTCATCCAGGGTCGACTTAAAACACTCCACCAATTGGTGAGGTAATTTGCGGATAAAACCTACCGTATCTGATAAAAGGAATGGCACGTTTTCTAACACCACCTTCCTCACGGTAGTATCCAGGGTTGCAAACAGCTTATTCTCTGCAAATACCTCCGATTTGGAAATCAAATTCATAATGGTTGATTTGCCTACGTTGGTATAACCCACCAAAGCGGTACGCACCATTTGTTGGCGGTTTTTGCGCTGGGTTTCGTTTTGCTTATCGATTTGTTTAAGCCTGTCTTTCAGTAACGTAATCTTGTTCAGGATTAAACGCCTGTCGGTCTCAATTTGTGACTCACCCGGGCCGCGCATACCAATACCACCCTTTTGGCGCTCAAGGTGGGTCCATAAGCGGGTAAGGCGGGGCAGTAAATACTGTAGCTGTGCCAGTTCAACCTGGGTTTTGGCCTGGGCGGTTTGCGCGCGGTTGGCAAAAATATCCAGGATAAGGTTATTACGGTCCAGGATTTTTACCTGCAATTCGTTTTCTATATTACGTAGTTGCGATGGCGATAGCTCATCATCAAAAACTACCATATCAATTTCTTCTTCAACAACAAAAGCCCTGATATCCTCCAGCCTGCCCGATCCTACAAACGTAGCCCTATCCGGTCGCTGCAGTTTTTGGGTAAACCATTTAACGGTTTCGCCGCCGGCAGTGGCTACTAAAAATTCAAGTTCTTCTAAATACTCTTTTTCCTGTTCGTCGGTTACGTGCGGTGTCATTACGCCAACCAAAACAGCTTTTTCCTGCTTCACAGCAGTATCATAAAATTTTTGCTTCATTAACTATGGTCTATCAAATCAATTGCCAGTTTACTAAATATATGCACAAAGGGCTCCCGTAGTGCCAAAATAGCATGCTTAAAATTCAAAAGCAGGTGATGCTGTAAAATTATAAAATCAAATGTATAAAGTGGTTAATAATGAAGTATATAAAATAATGACTTATTTGTTATATTGTGCCACCGTATCCTTGTTACTTTTTATATGAGAAGAATTTTTACACTCTTAATTCCTGTTGTTTTTGCATCATTTGCCAAAGCGCAAACCAATCCTGCCGTTGTGCATTTTGGAAAGATAGATAATGCTGATCTTGAAATGACCAAATGCGACTTTGAACCCGACGCGAATGCCGAGGTACTTTTTAATAAAGCTGATATTTATTACGATGCCACCTTTAATATTGAGGGCGAATACCATAAACGGATAAAAATATTTAATGATAATGGCAAAGATCAGGCTAACATCCGTATTGAGTTTTATGGAGGCAACAGGTTGGAATATATTACCGATGTACAGGCCGAAACCATTAACCTGGTTAACGGAAAGCCCGAAATAACAAAAGTAGATAAAAAGCTTATTTACACGCAGGCCATTGATAAAGTACGTAGCGTCATTGTGTTTTCAATGCCCAACGTAAAGCCAGGCTCAGTTATTGAATATAAATATAAATTTGGCACACAATCTTTCAGCAATTTCCCATCCTGGGATTTTCAGGAAAAGATACCAACCCGTTACAGTGAGTTGGATACCTCCATCCCGGATATACTATACTTCAGGGAAAACAGGCGCATATGGCAGCCGTATTTCAAATCTGAACACCATAGCGATGCAAGGAGCATTGGCAGCGGCTCTGAAGCTGTAATGTACAATGAGGAGAGACAAAGCAGAGTGCTGGTTAATATTCCATCGCTGCATGATGAGCCTTATATGCGTTCTTATGCCGATAATTTGCTAAGTCTGCACTTCACTTTAACGTCTGTAAAATCTACCTATGGGTTTTTCAAATCGTACTCAGACACCTGGGCGAAAGTTGGCGGCATTATAGCCGACGATGAGGATTTTGGAGGGCAGCTTAAACGAAAACTTAACGGCGAGGAAGCAATCATTAACAAAGCCAAGGCACTTAAAACCGACGAAGAAAAAATCGCATTTGTTTTTAATACTGTAAAAAATATAATGAAGTGGGATGGTGTAGATCGTTGGTATACAACCGATGGCACCTACCGGGCCTGGGAAAAGAAAACCGGAAACTCGGCCGAAGTAAATATTATCTTGTACCATCTGCTTAAACAGTCGGGAGTAAAAGCATACCCCATGATAGTAAGTACGCGCGATAATGGGAGAGTGGTGCGTTATAACACCTCGTTATCGCAATTTAACAGAGCCGTGGTTTACGTGCCTGTTGATACCGTTAAAGAATATATACTTGATGCCACTAATAAATATAATTTGTATAACGAAACTCCCGACGAATTACTTAACTCAGAAGGACTTTATATTGATAAAGCTACCAATCAGTATGATATGGTTTTTATTAAAAGGGAAGACCCGGTAAAGCAGTTAACCATTATAAATGCAGATATATTGCCGGATAGTAAAATTGCCGGAACGGCCAATATAGTTAGTTATTCGTATCACAAAATAAACAACACCCGACGCTATAAAACAGATGGTGAAAAAAAGTACATTGACTTTATTCGGGATAACGACAATAACCTTAAAATAAATTCCCTGAAAATGGAAAATATAGAGGTTGATACACTCCCTTTAACACAAAATGTATCTTTCAACCTGGACCTTAATGGATCAGATGGTAATTACATTTACTTTAATCCTAATTTGTTCAGCACCATGCGCATAAATCCTTTTTTAAGCGAAAATCGCGCAACGGATATTGATTTTGGTTACTTAACTAAATACGAGGTAATTGGGCGATATAAATTGCCGGCTGGTTTTAAAATTGATGCTTTGCCCAAAAGCAACGTTATGACCATGCAGGATAAAAGCATCAGCTTTAAAAGAATGGTGGCCGAAGATGACGGATATATTCAAATACGCTATATCATCGAACACAAGGAGGCTCATTACGATAAGGAAAGCTACAATGAGCTAAGGCAATTTTACAAGCTAATGCATGATATGCTTAACGAGCAGGTAGTACTTAAAAAAGGTTAATAACAACATGTTTACCAAATATTATACCAGGCTGCTGCTTATAACAGCGGCCTTATGTGCACTATATGGCAAAAGCCATGGCCAGGATAAAAACATCCCTAAAGATTTATACATCGCCTCAACCATTCCCGATTCGTTAAAGGAGGATGCAAATTCGGTTGTGCGATATTCAAATGATGAAGTTACCGTAAAAGGGCCCGGAAAAATGTTGTTGAAACATCATAGCATTATAACTATATTAAATGAAAAAGATGATAATGAAGCTGTCATGCAAATGGGTTACAATAAAAAATATGATTCCTACAGTAGCATAGAAATGAATGTTTTTGATGCATTGGGTAAGCAAATAAAAAAATATCGCAAAAGTGATATGTACGATGGCTCCCAGGCAGATGACGAAACTATGGTTACCAATGAAAGATTTTTAGCCGTTAAGCATGCTGTTGCATCCTACCCTATCACTATTGAGAAAATTTATGAAGAAGACGAAAGCAGTTTTATTGGCCTGGATAGCTGGTACATTCAAAATCAGGTTGAGCAATCGGCGCAGTTTTTATATTATAAAATCTCTTATAATCCCACAATTGGCCTCCGGTTTAAAAACACCAATACCAAAATAAAGCCCGAAAAAGGGAATGCCGACGGCCTTGAAAGTTATACATGGAAAGCGCAAAATTTGAAGGCTATAAAAAAAGAGGAAAATGTTTTATTATGGAGCGTTTTACCAAAAATATCTTTTGCTGCAAGTTCATTTGATTGTTACGGTTACCCCGGCGATTTTAGCAGCTGGCAATCTTTTGGAAATTGGATAAAGGCGCTATATGCAGATGGCTGCACATTGAGCCCGGAACGGGCTGCTGAGGTCAAAAAGATGACCGATACCATAAAAACGGACAAAGAGAAAGCCCGCTTTTTATATAACTATATGCAAAAAAGCATGAGATACGTGGGGATCCAGTTGGGTATTGGTGGTTATAAGCCTTTCCCGGCAACCTTTGTAGACCAAAAAAAATATGGGGATTGTAAAGCACTATCCAACTACATGCGGGCTTTACTCACAGCAGTTAATATCAACTCATATTATACAGTTATAAGGTCGGCAAATAATGCCGAGCCTATTGATGCCACTTTTCCGGCTAATACGTTTAATCACGTTGTTTTGTGCGTTCCGTTTAAAAATGACACCACCTGGCTGGAGTGTACAAGTAATACCAGGCCATTCGGCAAAATGGATCCGTCTACAGAGAACACCAAGGCGCTTTTAATTACAGAAAATGGAGGACGGTTAATAAATACACCTAAAAGTTTGGCGGCTGATAACCAGTTTAACAGCGAGGTACATATAGTTTTAGATGTTGATGGAGGAGCCAAAGCTCAGTTAAAAATTCTGAGTACAGGAATATACAGATCGGACTACATCGGCGTTGCTGCCCTAAAAACCGATGAGCAAAAGGAATACATTATACGCGATTTGCATATGAAACAGCCATCGGTGTTTAGTTTTACACCATCGGCAGATAATGGCGGTGTAAAAGAAGTAGATATAAGCCTTGAATATGATAAGTTTTGTGATGTAGCAACAGCCGATAAACAGTTTTATAAGCCTTCCGTATTTTCACTTTGGCAAGGCACAGTTCCCATTGTTGAGAAAAGGAAGAATGATTTTTATTTTGACACGCCATTGCAAAAATCATGCGTAACAACTATTGATCTGCCTGCTGGTTTTGAAGTGGAGGCGCTTCCTGCTAATCAAACGCTAAAATTTACTTACGGCAGTTACGATGTTAAATATGTTTACGATGCAACTAAAAACCAGGTAACCGGCACGGCGAAATTTAACCTTACGGATTATATTATACCCGCAGCAAAATACACCGAAATGCAGATATATATGGATGCGGTTATTAAAGCGCAAAATAAAAAACTGGTGATTCGGCGCAAAGCGTAAATTTGCGCCCGATGATATTCAGGCTTGATGAACGTTTAATATTTCCTGAGCCCGATCTGGCCGAACCAGACGGGCTTTTGGCTGTAGGCGGCGACCTATCTACCCAGCGCTTGGTATTAGCTTATCAGCATGGCATTTTCCCCTGGTACAGTGATGAAAGCCCCATCCTGTGGTATTCGCCGCATGAACGCTTTGTGCTCTATCCACAGGAGTTAAAGATCTCTAAATCCATGCGACAGATAATGCGCTTGGGCAAGTTTAATATCACCTCAAATACCTGTTTTGCCGATGTGATTAAAGCCTGCTCGACAGCACCGCGCGAGGGGCAGGATGGTACCTGGATTACCGATGATATGATGAATGCTTACATTGCGCTGTATACGGCCGGTTATGCCCATTCGGTAGAGGTTTGGGAGGGTGAAGTATTGGTGGGTGGACTTTACGGCATTTGGGTTGGCGATGTTTTTTGTGGCGAAAGTATGTTTAGCAGGGTAAGCAATGCTTCAAAAATGGCGCTTATTTACCTGTGCCAGAGTGGTAAGTTTAATTTGATAGACTGCCAGGTACATACAGATCACCTGGAATCAATGGGGGCCAGGATGATAAGCCGTGAGCAATATATAGCCGTTTTACACAATAGTTTGCTTTGATTACCTACCTTTGAACAGTATGCAGCAGGCTAACACAAAGGAGCGGATCATTTTGGGGATTGACCCCGGTACAGCGGTAATGGGCTATGGCCTGGTTAAAGAAACCGGACCAAAAATTGAACTGATAGCCCTGGGCGTTGTAAAAATGGAAAAGCTGGATGATCATATGCTGAAGCTGCAGCGTATCTTCGAAAAAACTGTTGCCCTTATTGACAATTACCATCCCGATTGCCTGGCTATTGAGGCGCCATTTTATGGCAAAAACATCCAGGTAATGCTTAAATTGGGCAGAGCGCAGGGCGTAGCCATGGCTGCAGCTTTATCGCGCAATGTAGAGATTACGGAATACGCGCCCCGCAAAATAAAACAATCCATCACCGGCAATGGCAACGCCACCAAAGAACAGGTTGCCGCAATGCTGCAAACCCTCCTGAAGTTTACCGAAACCCCCGATTTTTTAGATGCGACAGATGGTTTGGCCGTAGCAGTTTGTCACTCCTTCCAAAGGATAAGCACCGGTGCCAAATCCGGCGGCAGCAAAAAATCATATTCGGGTTGGGATACTTTTGCAAAGGATAACGCTAAGAGGATAGTGTAGTCAACTTTTTTGTAGAGACGCATCACATGCGTCTCCCGCAGGACAAGCAAATCACAAATCCGCTCTGTAAAGTTTCAGACGCATGTAATGCGTCTCTACGGTGAAAAATTGTCGTTGCTTACTCCACCACCCAGGCCCCAATCCCGTAAGCTGCCAAACTCAGGTTCAATTTACCCTCGCTTACCACAGGCATATCCTTCCCTAAAAAAACACTTACTTTTTTGCCAACCAACCCAGGCACATCAACCTTAGCTACCTGATCTTTATCAGATAGGTTAACCACTACAACAACCGCCTTTTCCCTATCCCTGCGGATAAACGAAAACACTTTGTCGTTATCATTATCAACTGTTTTATAAGTGCCCTTAGTAATGGCGGAATTTGATCTTCTCAGGCGGATCATCGCCTTATAATAATTAAACAACGAGTTGGTATCTTTTCGCTCCTCTTCTAAAGAGATGCCATCGTTGGGCTTATCGTCATTGAATTGATCCTTATGCTCGCCCTTTTGTTTGTACCAGTAGGCCATGCCTTTGCCCTGGGCGTTGGCATACCAATCAAAGGCCTGCCGCTCCGGGATCTCATTTGCATCGGTCGGGCCAAAGTTTTGCGATGCGCCCGTCATGCCCAACTCCTGCCCGTAATAAATAGCCGGCGTGCCACCCATCAACAGGTTAAGCGCGCAGCCTATTTTAAGCTTGCGGATATCACCGCTAACTGCCGAACTGTATCGGCTCATATCATGGTTTTCAATAAAAACTATCTGCTGCTTACCAGGCGGGTTCATAGTTAAGGTCGAATCGGCATTAGCCATAAACAGATCTTTCCTGAAAAGCCTGATGGCATAGGCCAGCCTGATGCCAAAAACTTCATCAACGCCGCCTTTGTCCAGGTAATCCAACCCCAGGCTAAACCAATTGGCTTGTTCGGCAACGATCTTTATTTTAGGGTTGATAGCCCGCAGTTTAGCAAACAGCGGGTTCCAGAAGGTGTCAAATAAATGAGGCAGCGCCCCTTTATTATCGAGGTTATCCATCATGTGGTCAATCCTGAAACCATCTACACCGTCGTCAAATTTGCCGTCGTGGTTAGGGTCCAGCCAGTAACTGAATAGTTTATCGTTATAAGCTTTTGATTTTTCGCTGTTTAAATTGGCTGTGGTAATTTTATGGGTAACGCCATCATAGCCTTTTAATTCGGTTAGGCCGCTCACAATGGTGGATGGTTTTTTATTTTCATGATCGTCCCAAAGTATGTAATCAGTGTATGATGATTTAGGGTTGCCATAGGCATCCTTCCACCATTTGGAGTCTTCGGTAACATACTGGGTTTCCATATCCATATAAAACTTCATTCCCCGTTTGTGAAGTTCTTTAATGAGCACCAAATAATCCTGCAGCGTGCCATATTTAGGGTCGATCTTTTGAAAATCGATAGCAAAATAATTATGGTAATAAATGGATTCATAAAGTGGGGTACACAGTACAGATGTAAAACCCAGCTCTTGCAAATAATCCAGCTTCTGGCGGATGCCGTTCAGGTCGCCATGCTCATCGCCATTACTATCGAAAAAACTCCGCTGAAAAATATGATAAATGATCTCGTCGCCTGTGCCGTTTTTACGCTCACTTTTTTTCAAATGCCACGTAGCTGCCACTGCTGTAACTGCAATGCAAAACATACCTGTAATTGCAGCAAGTTTCATTATTTTCATGATGTTATAATTGGTATTCAAAACAACATAAAGCAATACTAATATACAATGAATAAACGGGGTTTATAGTGGTGGATTTTATTCAGGTAAATTATACTTATAGTTAAAATAGTGTTCAATAAGAAAGGTAAAGGGATAATATTGGCCACTTATTGAATAATTTTGTATAGTTTTAATTTCACTTGTAGCCCTACTTTTGCTCGTTACTTCTTGGCAAATTTCACGCTCACGGGCACCATTAAAGGCATGGAAATTTGACCTTATATCTGCTAAACAATAAATATTAAAGCATGGCAATTACGTGCAAAGCAGCCATTGCCCATGGCGACGGAAGCTTTTCGATACAGGACATCCTGGTACAGGACCCACAGGCCGATGAGGTGTTGGTAAAAGTAATGGCCGCCGGCCTTTGCCATACCGATTATGACTCCCTTAACTGGGGCAAAACACTCATTTTAGGCCACGAAGGGGCAGGCGTTATTGAAAAGGTAGGTGCCGGGGTAACCGATCTTAGCGCAGGCGATAAAGTGATATTAAACTGGGCAATGCATTGCGGTAAATGCTTTCAATGTTTAGAGGGTAACCAACACCTATGTGAGGTGGCTTCGCCGGTAGCGGCGGGTGGCAATGGGTATACACCCGGGCATGCTGCCTTGTTGGGTACCACGTTTAACGGCGAGCCTGTTTTGCGTTCATTTAACATAGGTACCATAGCCGGGTATACACTGGTTAAAGCATCTGCAGTAGTTAAAAATGCTTCAACAACTATGTCATTCCCGGCAGCAAGCATTATTAGCTGCGGAGTAATGACTGGTTATGGCTCGGTAATTAACGCGGCCAAAGTAAAATCTGGGTCATCAGTAGTGGTGTTGGGTACAGGTGGCGTAGGTTTAAATGTGATCCAGGGTGCAAAAATTGCCAATGCCGGGATGATCATCGCCATAGATATCAACCAAAACCGGTTGGATATGGCCCTGAAGTTTGGCGCAACGCATACCATTTTGGCCGATAGCGCCGATACCGGGCTTTTAAAGGCCGCGCAACAGGTAAAAGCCATGACCGAAAACCGGGGTGCCGACTACGCCTTTGAATGTACTGCCATACCCGGGTTAGGAGCGGCGCCATTGGCTATGGTGCGCAACGCAGGTACCGCGGTACAGGTTAGTGGTATTGAACAGGATGTGACCATTGATATGCGCCTTTTTGAATGGGATAAAATTTATATAAACCCGCTGTATGGCAAATGCCGTCCGCAGGTAGATTTTCCACAAATTGTACATCATTATGAGATTGGGAGCCTGCTGCTGGAAGAAATGATTACACGTACTTATAAAATAAATGAACTGGATAAAGCGTTTGACGACATGCTTAATGGCAGAAACGCCAAAGGAGTTATAGTGTTCCATCAAGAAGATGCCCTTTAAAACAACAGAGATTTCGAACCCGCAGTTTGAAAGTAACAACCTGCGCTTTATTACGGTAAAAAGCCCTAACCTTAAAGGCCGGGGAGATATTTGTGTTTACGTGCCGCCGGGTGCAAAGCCCGCGGATACCGTGCCCATTGTGATACTCCTGCATGGTGTGTATGGCAGCGTCTGGAGCTGGAGCCATAGCGCCGGCGTGCATTTAACAGCCAACGAATTAATAGCCAATGGCGAATTGCCACCCATGATTATTGCCATGCCATCAGACGGGCTTTGGGGCGACGGATCTGGCTATTTACTTAACAGCGGCTACAATTTTGAAAAATGGATAGCCGAAGATGTGCCTATGGCCATAAGAGAGAACATAGCAGGTGCAAAAAAAGATTCGCCTTTGTTTATTTCGGGCTTATCAATGGGTGGGTTTGGCGCTTTACGTATTGGTGCAAAATACGGTCACTTGTTTAGGGCTGTATCCGGTATGTCGTCTATCACCAGCTTACCGCAGATTAAGCTTTTTGCCGAAGAGCCTTTAAAATATTACGCACAGGACAATGTAGTTGACGAGGATGTGTTTGCAACCTTTAAACATTATAGGAACCAACTCCCACCGGTTAGGTTTGATTGTGGTGTAAACGACTTGCTGATAAGGTACAACCGCGATTTGCATCAAAAAATGTTGCAGGCCGGGATGCCTCATATTTATGAGGAACACGGTGGCGGGCACGAATGGTCATACTGGGCAAAACACGTAATAACTACCCTTCGTTTTTTTGCCTCATACTTTTAAGCTCGTTTGAGTTTTTAATAATGGCTGAAATGAATTAAATATAAGATATTGATAGATAGTTAATTGCAGGTAAATTGGATAATAATTATCATTTTATTGTCAATTACATAACAGCATATATACCAACCCGGCTATTTCAAGCGTTTATCTACTTTGTAGGTTCATACCTGCAAATAGTGATAAGGTTTAGGTTTAAAGTCCCCAAGCAGCGAGTGCAAGGGGACTTTTATTTTTCTTGACGATTCCCACAAATAAGTACCTGAATTAACTATTTAATTTTTGAAATTGCATCCTCCATCTATAACGTTGCGCTCCGATGTCAACATAGAAGGGGTGAATTAAGAGGAATTTAAGATTAAAAAAAATCGCAACGCGGTATTCCGGGTGATCAGGTTAACAACATTGGGGCATAAGCATTTATTTTTTTACTATTCCAATACCGGTAACAATGGAGTTATCGGTGCTAAGAATGGTTAGTACACCATTTTTCCAATAGGCTGATTCGCTGACATTGGCAGCGATGTTGTCTATTTGTCCGCCTGCGTAAACATCACCATTATCGTCCACCGCTATACAATTTAATTCTGCCGGTGCCCCGTCGGGTGTAGCAAGTATGGTCTTCTCATTGTTTTTCCAAACGGATATTGTTCCGCGTAGCTGGCTATTGCCGGCTACATACAAATCATTTCCTTTAACAGCTAACCCTTTCACGAAAAGAAAGTTATCTGTTTCAAACACTACCGCGCCATTCTTTAAAACGCGGGCTGGCGCACCTAAAAGTTCATTTCCTCTTCCGCCCACGTACACGTTATTCCCGCTAACGGCTACAGCCTCGATGTAGGAAAAGTGAGTGGAAAAATTAGTAGGTACATTATTTTTAAATAAAAATGTTCTTGAAACAACATACACATCGTTTCCACCCATCGCGATAGCTACTCCGCCCTCTCCATAAAGCTTATCGTTTTTATAGCAAACCGGGGTGTAATTGGCATCATCGCTTAAGGTATACACATCTGTTCCGTTGGTAACTATGCCATATGCTGCTCTGTTGTTAACCGCTATACAGTGAAATTTCTTATTTTTCCAATAGCCCATAGAATCGTTTAAAGCCCCTGCTATATATACATCTTTACCATAAACTGTAATGGCGTAGGCTACAGAAAGCGTATTGCGATATTCACCCAAAACGCTGGTAGAAGTTTGCAGACGATACGACTTATCATTAAGCCAGTATGAAGCAAAAATGCCCGAATCAATTGAAGACGAAGTGGTTGAAAAATAAATGCTGTTAGCTGGTGATTCTGGCTCAATTACCTTTTGTTTGGTACATCCGTAGATAAATGGCAGTGTACAAAGTAGTGCAAGCAATTTTACAACGCCTTTGATTTGTGATAGTGGTTCCATAGATATTATAGCCCAATTTAACATTTTTGCCTGTGGCTACAGGTTATATCTATGTTATGATATTTGTATACATAAGTTAACTGGCAATAACGTTTGGCGATGTTTAAATGCCTTGTATGCTAATAGCCAGGAGGAACAGCAGAATTTGTCCATCTATGGCCAATACGCTTGTCGCCGTCGCAATCTTCCACAATTATTGCTTTATTTGTGCCGATGAGTGATCTGAAAAGAGAATTATACAATTTATGTGTTGACCATGTGCGTCGTAGTATGGATGCCGCCGAACTTGCTATTCAGGAGGCTCAGCAATCATCAAATGATGATACCAAAAGCAGCGCTGGCGATAAGTACGAAACCGGCCGCGAAATGGCTCAGCAGGAAACCAACCGTAACCTGGCCCAATTAAATGAGGCTAATAAACTCCTGGTTGCCTTAAACCGCATAGGCGTTAGCAGTACAGCTACTATTGCCGAACCAGGCAGCGTGATTGTAACCAATAACGGAAATTTTTACCTCGCTATCAGTGCAGGGAGTTTGCAGGCAGGTGGTAAAACTTATTTCGCGGTTTCACCGGCTTCCCCGGTTGGTCTCAAGCTTAGTGGTAAATCTGCAGGCGATTCTTTTTCACTCAACGGCAAATCATATACCATTCAATCGGTAAGCTAAGCATAAATGCCTTACAGGTAAGTTGCCGATCATCTAAATAGCACAGTGGTATTTACCATTAAATATAAAAATTATCTGCCCGCCCGTTTTTAAATAATAAACCGCTTGTTTTTATAATTTTTTCAATTAAATAACACGGCAAATAATATTAACAATTATTAAACTGCTCTTTTACAGTTAAAAACAGAACCTTTTTAACCTAAAATCAATAAAAGTTAACTTTTTTTAAAAATAAAAGCAGGTATTCACCAAATGATGCAGTAATCATCAAATATCTATTACTATATTTGATGTTAACAAAACTGGGCAACTAAATAACCTTGCCTTTATAAATTAAAGATTGATGAACATATTTGTAGGAAGCCTTCCTTTTCAATTAGAGGAAGCCGATTTAAAAGAGCTTTTTGAAGCGTACGGTGAAGTTAGCACTGTAAAAATTATTATTGACAGGGAATCTGGCAGAAGCAAAGGATTCGGATTTGTTGAAATGCCTGATGACGAAGCTGCACAAACAGCTATCACAGGTTTAAACGGATCTGATGTTAAAGGCAGGTCAATTGCTGTTAGCCAGGCTGAAGATAAAAAACCAAGAGACAGCAGAGGTGGCGGTGGTTATGGTGGTGGCAACCGTGGCGGCGGTGGCGGCTATGGCGGCGGCGGTAACCGTGGCGGCGGTGGCGGCGGCTACTCAAAAGATAACAGAGGCGGCGGCGGCGGTGGCCGTTGGTAAATTATAATTAAAGTAAATGGCCGGATAGCTATATCTGGCCATTTACTTTGTATGATACATCTACTACTACCTATCTATCTCTTTTCCGGGTATTTGCTTTAACAGGTTTTAAACCTGCCTGGTATTTATTTACCCTAATTTACCTGTTTGTTATAGCTCACGCATTGATTATTGAGGTAACTTTACTTTAAAAGTTGCGCCATCGTTTTGTGTTAATGCGATTTTAAACAGGCCCTAAAGGCTTTCTTTCGGGTGCTTTGCAGTCGCAAGGGCAAACTCATGTCCGTTTTCTCGTCCAGGCTATTCTTCCATACGCTTTTGTATCGAACAACAATGAACTCTTTACGGGCCCAATTGATCATATGTCATAAGATGACGATATAAAAATGGCCATACAAAAAAGGGGCAGTGCATATTGTAATGCATTACCCCTTTGTAAAATAATATCAAAAAGCTGTTATTTCAATTTAGCAAGGGCTTCTTTAATCCTTGGTATCAATTGTTGAATATCTTCCAACGTACTTGCACCTACCGATGCCCTGAACCAGTTTACATCATCATCGGTACCAAAGGCCGAGAACGGTACCAAAGCCACCTTAGCTTCTTTGATCAGGTAGAAGTTGATGTCGGCAGAGTTATTTAAAACCGCTCCATCAGGAGTGGTTTTGCCGGTATAATCAATTTTTAGGGTGAGGTAAATAGCACCCATCGGTTGAATAGAATCTACACTAAAGCCTTCGGCCTTCATCGCCTGGAAACCTTCATGCAGGGTTGTAAGGCTGGCCTGGATCTTTCCTTTAAGGTCGGCTAAGTAGGTATCAACAGCCGCGGTATTGGTAATGAAATGAGCCATAGCAACTTGTTCGGCTTTAGGCGACCAGGCACCCATGTGGCCAACAATGGCTTTCATGTTATCAATAATATTAGCTGGACCAAATCCCCAGCCTACACGTACACCTGTTGAGGCAAAACATTTTGATGCGCCATCAACAAATACAGTATATGGTTTAAGCTCGGGACGTAAAGTAACCGGATCATAGTGTTTAAAGTCGCCAAAGGTTAATTGCGAATAAATTTGATCGTACAGCAAGTACAACGGTTTTTCGCCGGCTGCGCGTTTTTTGTTTTCGGCAATTACCAGGTCACAAATTTCTTCCAGATCTTTTTTGTTGAACATGGTGCCCGTTGGGTTTAATGGCGAGCAAAGTGCTAATAAAGTTGCCCCTTCCAAATGAGGTGCAATTTCATCGGCGGTTGGCATAAAGTTGTTTTCGGGCTTGGTTTCAACAATAATGGCATTAGCGCCGGTAAGGTCGCTGTAATGATTGTTGTTCCATGATGGTGCCGGGAAAACTACCTTATCGCCCGGATCAACCAGCGCCAAAAAGGTGGAGTAGATCAGCGGACGTGAACCACCCGAGATCAGGATCTCATTGGCCTTATAGTTTAATCCCATCCGGCTGCTTAAAAATACCGAAACACTTTCGCGCAGGTTAAGCATGCCGTCAGCCGGCGGATAGTTGGTTTGGTTTTGGTTATAAGCCGCAACAATGCCTTCTTTCAGGTCATCCGGAATGGGATAAATATTTGAATCAAAATCGCCGATAGTTAGATTAGCGATATTCTGGCCTTGTCTTTTTAATTCGTTTATCTCACCTGCTATCTTAATGATCTCAGATCCGCGTAAATTTTGAGCTAATACAGAAACACTCATGGTATGGGTTTTATGAGCGGCAAAGATAGGGATTTTTGGGACTGTTGGACTTTAGGACTGTTGGATTTTGGGACATGATGGCCTTTTTCAAAATAGAACACCCTTCCTTGCATAGGGATGTATATAAGAAAAGCGATCCGTTAGAATCGCTTTTCTTAATGCCAATTATTTTTTAGCTATTAGTCTTTTGTCCTATAGTCCAAAAGTCTAATAATCTCATCGTCCTATAAATATGCTTTCCTCAGCCTGATGATATGCATCCAGTGCATTAATTTCATTACCGGGTAAACCGGATCGATCTCGAACCATTTGGCACCAAAGTTGGCACGGTTAGGCCTCTTGTGGTGATTATTCTGAAACAATTCGCCGAGCATCAGGAAATCAAATGGGGTTGTGTTTTTTGATTTATCGCCGTTATCAAAATTAGCGTAACCGTATTTGTGACCACACCAGTTAACGATAGCGCCATGGATAGGACCCATTAAAAAGTGAATAGGAATCAATAAAAACATCCACCATTGAGTTGCAAATACTACATAAAAAGCAACGTATAAAACACCAAAGGCAATACGCGAAATCATTGATGAACCGATGAAGTCGACAGTTTTCCATTCAGGGATATTTCCTTTAAAGCGTTCTTCAGGATCTTTCAATCTGCGCTCGTGCATACGGTAGCTTTTTGCGGTGTAAACCATCATCTGGAAAACATCTTTGAAAAAGTGCGGAGAGTGCGGGTCTTTTTCGGTATCACTGTAAGCATGGTGCTCGCGGTGCATGATAGCGTAAGCTCTTGGATTTAAAAATGACGATCCCTGGCAAATGAAAGTAAGCAGGTAAAATGTTCCTTCAAAGAATTTATTGGTAGTGAACATTTTGTGTGATGCGTACCTGTGTAGAAAGAACGTTTGGAAAAATAGCGACAGAAACCAATGCGCTATGAAGAAAATTATTATTACCACTGAATTATAATTAGAATAATGAACTGTTATTTATAATCTTTCCAAAGATACGATTAAAACCCGTAAAAAGTTTTAGCAGACATCAATTGATACGAATTAGTTAGTAAACAGCTTCAGAACAGAACGCCGTATTGTGCAAACATATTGTTTACTGTTTGGCAAAAGCTAAACCATCGATAGTTACAGTAGCTATTTTCCCCAGTTCATCAATACTAAAAGTGGCGGTTACTTTGCCGTATTCTTTACGGGCGTATGGGCCTCTAAAGGTGTCATAGTTCCAGCAAGTGGCTTCGGCGGTTATAAACTGGTTTATATTGAGCGAAAGTTTATCGCCATTGGCGGTAACGACAACCGAGCCATAAAGCGGGTCGGTATAGGTACCCGCGTAGGATTTAATATCTAAAGTTGGGTGGGTGCCTAAAACGCGTTTGCCTTCGTAATCCTTTTGGGCTTTTTCGCCTTTAGCGTGGATGCCGTTGTACAGAGTCATGAAATCTTTGCTCCAATCGGTACTGCCACCGAGGGAAAAATAATCAAAGGCTTTAAACATCAGCGCGTGCCGTACCTCGGCATGGTCAAGGTTGGCAAGGATGTAAACGCCGGTTTTTTTATCGGTGATCATCCCATTGATGGCAATGAGGCCACCAAGGCTGCCTGTGTGAAAATCTATCTTTTGTCCTTTATAATCCTGCTGAAACCAGCCTAAGCCATAGGTTATCCAGTGAGGTTTGGTAATACGGGCCGTGGGGTAAAACTCATCTTCGGATACAAAGGTTTGCGGCCTTAACAGCATGGCCCAGCTTTCGGGCTTAAGCAGGCGTTGGGTTCCGTATTTGCTGCTATCCAGCATACAGTTTACCCATTTGGCCATATCATCAACGCATGACCACACACCGCCGGCCGGCGAAATAGCATCGGTCATGTCTTTTTCAATAACAACAATGCTGCTATCAACCTTCATATGGGCTTCTGTTTGGTTGGGCATGTTTTTGGCCAGCGAAAAAGTGGGTACGGTCCGGGTCATTTTTAGCGGGGTAAAAATCCGTTTCTGAATAAAGGTTTCCCAGGGCATGCCGCTTGCTTTTTCTATCAGCTTACCCGCAGCCATATAAAATATATTCTGGTAAACAAAACCGGCCCTGAAACCATACTGGGGCTTAACCAAACGCATACGGTGCAGGATCTCTGTAGCGGGTATATTCATCATCCCCCACAAAAAATCAGTGTTGCCAACGCCGCTGTCATGCAAAAACAAATCGCGCACGGTAAGCTCGCGGGTTACATACGGGTCGTATAATTGAAAATCGGGCAGATAATCGGTTACCTTATCATCCCAGTGCAGCTTACCCTCGTCAACCAGCATAGCGGCGCAGGCGGCTGTCATAGCTTTGGTGGTTGAGGCTATGCCGAAAATGGTTTGCGAATCTACCTTGCCCGGTTTCCCCAATTCGCGCACACCATAGCCTTTGGAAAATATTACGCGGCCATCTTTAACCACAGCAATTGCCAAACCGGGCACATGCCAGTCGGTAACGGCCTGCTGCACATAGCTGTCAAATTCTTTAACGCCCGGGGTGCTGGTTTGCGCCTGGGTTAATGCGGGTAGTAAACAGGTAAAAAGCAGGCCTATTAAAAGCTTCATAGTGCTAACGGTAAGGTTTTTATGCGCTGAATATAGGCATAAAATAACATTCCCACTATATAGGTAGCCATAATAAAATTGCAAAAACTACTCCTTAGGCTAATAGGGTAATTGGTAGAGTTTGTTAGTAAAAGTATGTTATCAATAGGCAGGTAAGTTATCGCCATCAATAAAATTAACTGCCTCATCTTGTTTGCCGTTTTTTGAGGTATCGGTATCAAAATCGCTTTTGCGGCCAAGCATGGTAAAGTTTTCGGCAACTACCTCGGTAGTATATTTTTTGATGCCGTCCCTGTCTTCAAAAGAGCGGGTGCGCAGCTTTCCTTCTATGTAAACTAACTTTCCTTTTTGTAAAAATTTGGCGGCCATATCTGCAAGGCCACGCCACATTACTATGTTATGCCATTCGGTTTGTTCAACCTTGCGGCCATCCTTGTTATAGGTTTCAGAAGTAGCTAAAGGGAAACTTGTTACAGATATACCTCCATCTAACGTACGCAATTCGGGATCCTTGCCTAAATGACCAACAAGGATAACTTTATTAATTCCAGACATGCCATAAAATAACGAAAAATTAATTTACAAATTAAAAATATTTTTTATTAATATAAAAATAATCTTCGGGAGTGCTAATTCGGGCAGGTTTTCTATGGGCACATAAAGCCAGTTTTCGTTTAGTTTAACAGGCGGCGCGTCGGTTTTTATCATTCTTACAAATAAGCGCTGGTGGGTAAGGATGTGTTTTTGTACTGGAGTATCTTCTATAATTTTCACTTCTGGCCCAAAAATGGCTTTTACTGCCGGCAGTATAACAAGCTCATGGGGGGGCAATAGTGATGCAGTTTCAACCATGGGCAAATCATACATATTAGCCCAAATGTCTTTATCGCCTCTTTTATTCATTAAAACGGTGTTGCCATCGGTAACTAAAAAGTAATTGAAGAAACGCTCTTTAACCTTTACCGTTTTTAGTTTTACAGGTAAGGCAGTAGTTGCATTGGTTGTAAATGCAACGCAGCCGGTACGCACCGGGCAAATGCCACAGGCCGGATTTTTAGGTTTGCACAACATGGCGCCAAACTCCATCATGGCCTGGTTGTGTAAAGCCGGGTTTTTCTTATTAATTAAATCATTGGCAATTTGCTGGAATAGTTTTTTACCTGTTGTTGAATTGATGGCATCATAGATACCATAATAGCGGGCCAGTACCCGGTAAACATTGCCATCCACTACGGCCCTGACCTCATTGGCCGAAAAGGACGCGATAGCTGCGGCGGTATACTCGCCAATGCCTTTTAACTTAATAAGCTCCTCGTAACTTTGCGGAAAAACACCATGATACTGCTCCTGTACCAACCGGGCTGTCTTGAGCATATTGCGGCCGCGTGAATAGTAACCCAATCCCTGCCATAATTTAAGCACTTCATCTTCATGTGCCGCGGCAAAATCAGTTACAGTTGGATACTTCTCCAAAAAGCGGTTAAAATATGGCATGCCCTGCTCAACCCGGGTTTGCTGCAAAATAATTTCAGAGAGCCATATGGTATAAGCATCAGTAGTATTACGCCAGGGCAGGTCGCGTTTATTTACAAGGTACCATTGTACCAGTTCGTGGGTAAAATTCATTGAATGTAAAAGTAAGATGAATGGAGCAAGGAGTAAGGACTTTTGGACAAAAGATTCTTGGAACAAATAGTAAAGACTTTTGGATGAAGTATCTTTGGAGACAACCGATCTGTAAGAATTTATTGTTTTATCATCTTTATTTTCCAAAATCCTTGCTCCAGAAATCCTTGCTCCGTCTATCCTTTCTCCAAAGAATCCTTTGTCCAAAAGTCCTTGCTCCTTACTCTCCTGGCTTTCACATCCGTAAGGATTGAAAGCCAGGGATTGTCTATACTTTGTAACGAAAATGTGCGTTAGATGTACTAAACAAAAAAAATCTGTTAAATATTTCGCTCTTAAAATATAAAGCGATACTTTTGCAACCCCAAAACAGTTAAGTATTTATAAAATAAAATAAAGTAAATCAGATATGACTAAGGCAGAAATTATAACTGAAATCTCATCTAAGACAGGTATAGAGAAAGTAGACGTGCAGGAAACTGTTGAGGCGTTTTTTAAAGTTGTTAAAAGCTCAATGGTTGGCGGCGAAAATGTTTACGTTAGAGGATTCGGTAGTTTTGTAGTAAAGAAAAGAGCAAAAAAGACAGCACGTAACATTTCAAAAAATACTGCCATCATCATCCCCGAGCATTTTGTGCCAAGCTTTAAACCAGCAAAAACATTTGTTGAGAAAGTTAAAACCGGCAACAAAACCACCAAATAATTACAAGTATGTATAAGAAACAAATAGCCGTTGGTATAGCAGTAGTTGTTATGATGGGCTATTTGTATCATTTACCTGTTAAAGGGTTAATAAAGCCTAAGGAAGCTAAAAACGATAAAACAACCGTACTTACCAATAAGAAAACTAATACGGTAACGGTTGATATGGTTTCTGAGCCGGCCAAAGCTGCAATTGGGGCAGGTTTGGCAGCAAAGATCAGCGATCTTGAAGGACAATTAAAAACAGCGACAGGAAACGATGCCGAAAAGCTACAACAGCAATTGGCTAAGCAGTGGGACGATGATAACCAGCCGGCACCGGCAGCATTTTACTACCAGGCTTTGGCCCGCAAAGGCAACAAAGCCGAAGATTGGTTAAATGCAGGTAATCGTTTCAACGATGCATACAAACTTACCCAGGATACTTTATTGCAGCCCGCTTTTGTAAGCAACGCGGCAGAGGCTTTTACAAACGCCTTAAAGTTACAACCTGAAAGCCTTGAAGGTAAAACAGGCTTAGGCATTGCGTACGTAAATGGCGCGGCCGGCCCTATGCAAGGTATAGCCCTGCTGCTTGAAGTAGTAAAAAAGGATCCGAAGAACTGGAAAGCAAACCTCAATTTAGGAATGTTTGCCATGAAATCGGGCCAGTACGAAAAAGCGGTTGGTCGATTTAAAACATTACTTGCCCAGCGTACAGAACTTGAGCCAACTTTTTATCTGGCAGAAAGCTACAAACAACTGGGTATAAAAAAAGAAGCAATTGACGCTTACCAGAAATGTAAAGAAATGATGCCCGATCCGGTATTTGCTCAGCGCATTGATGGTTACATCAACGAATTAAAAAACTAATCACACTTAAAAAATTATTATTATGCCCAGCGGTAAAAAACGTAAAAGACACAAAATGGCTACCCACAAACGCAAAAAGCGTTTAAGAAAAAACAGACATAAAAAGAAATAAGCTGCCTTAACAAAAGCAGATATTACCCACCTTTTTTGAAGGTGGGTACTTTTTATTATGAGTGTTTTTTTCCCACTTATTTACATACGGTTTTAACCGTTTAAGAAATGGAGTAGCAGTTGATAAAAGAATTAATTATCGATTCATCCCCCAATGGGGCTACCATTGCATTATTACAGGACAAACAACTTGTAGAACTTCATAAAGAGCAAACCAGCAATAATTATACTGTTGGTGATATTTACCTTGGGCGTATTAAAAAAATAATGCCGAGTTTAAATGCTGCCTTTGTGGATGTAGGCTACGAGAAGGATGCCTTTTTGCATTATCTTGATCTTGGTCCGCAGGTACAAAGCCTGTTAAAGTTAACCAAGCAAGTGCGTAGCGGGGGATATCAGTCAAAGCTGTTGGACGGCTTTAAGCTGGAAGCCGATATCAATAAAGGAGGCAAGATCTCTGATTTATTGACCAAAGGCCAGCTTATACCGGTACAAATAGCCAAAGAACCTATATCAACCAAAGGCCCGCGCTTAAGCTCCGATCTTTCTATCGCAGGGCGATATGTAGTACTGGTTCCGTTTTCGGAAGCCATCTCTATCTCCAAAAAGATAAAAAGCAATACAGAGCGTAACCGCCTGCGTAAGGTTGTTGAAAGCATTAAGCCAAAGCATTTTGGTGTAATTATCCGTACGGTATCTGAAGGTAAAGGCGTTGAGGAATTACAAAAAGACCTGCTTGATCTGATATCAAAATGGGAATCATTTATTACAAGGTTGCCATCAACAGAGCCTTCAAAAAAGGTTTTGGGCGAAATTGGGCGTACATCAACTATCCTTAGGGATATCCTGAACCCCGATTTTCAGCACATCTACGTAAATGATAATGGTATGTTCGAAGAAATTCGGTCATACATCCACGAAATTTCGCCCGATATGGAAAGTATAGTGCGTATGCATAAGCATAAGGAGCCTATATTTGAACATTTTGGCATTGATAAACAGATTAAAGGAGCCTTTGGTAAAACCGTAAACCTTGCCGGTGGCGCTTACCTGGTAATTGAACATACCGAAGCATTACACGTTATTGACGTGAATAGCGGTAACCGTACAGCCAGTAAGGAAAACCAGGAAGAGAACGCCTACCAGGTAAACAAAGAAGCGGCTAAAGAAATTGCCCGCCAGCTGCGCCTGCGCGATATGGGCGGCATTGTGGTTATCGATTTTATTGATATGCACAAACCGCAAAACCGCAAGGAGCTGTTTGATTACTTGCGTACCGAAATGCTGTACGACAGGGCAAAGCATACCATTTTACCTCCAAGTAAATTTGGTTTAGTGCAAATTACACGTCAGCGTGTAAGGCCCGAAATGAATATTGTAACCAGCGAAGTGTGCCCTACATGTAATGGTACCGGTACCATTAGGCCAACCATTTTGCTGATGGACGACATTGAAAATAACTTCAATTATATATTGGATGAGCAAAACGAAAAGGGAATTACCCTATGCGTGCACCCATATATTGAAGCTTATATTAAACAGGGTATTTATACCCGCCAAATGAAATGGTTTTTAAAGTACGGTCAATGGATTAAAGTTAAAAGCAATCCGGCCTACCAGATCACCGAATTCCACTTCTTCTCCAGTAAAGACGAAGAGATCAAATTATAAATGTGCACTTAATGTGCGGATTTCAGATTATAGATGTGCAGATGTTTTAAAAAGCATCTGCACTTTTTGTTTTAGAGGATTTTTGTAAATCGCTAAAACGCCTCTTCCGGCACGTTGCCGCCTTGCTATTTAGACGCTGTTTAAAAAAAGGATCGTCAAGTCCTAAAATTCGCGTACTGTGAAGGGGAAATGACGTTTTAAAGCGAGTGCGAGTGCGAATACCCTCTTGAGAGGGGCGGAGGGGCGTGTTGTGCATGCGATAGAACGCGGGCTAAACACACCCCTGTCATCGCACTTTCCGGCGCGCGCCCTCTCAAGCTATCGTGTACCCACATCTTTTTTGTTAAAGAAAAATGTCATTTCGAACGAGCAAGCGCGGGGAAAGCGGGGCTGCGAGGAGAAAGCGGGGCTGCGAGGAGAAATCTTATACGGTTTGTATGGTCGAATGTTCGCTTTTACAAGATTTCTCCTCACATCCGGCGCACAATCCCAACCCTTGTTCGTCGAAATGACAACCGTTTTTATTGGAAGAGTAGGTTTAACAAGATGTGGGTACACGGTAGCCTCTCAAGAGAGGATTTAAAAGTAGCCGTCCCAAGAAAACATGGTGGGTAGGAGGAGTCCCCAATTTGCAGAACCGCCTTATATAGGTTGGAATTGCTTCTTGCTTCGCAATGACGATCTTTTGATTATAATATTTTGCGAGCCCATTTTTAAATGCTCTTTATAAACTCAAAAAATAACTTTTTCCGTTCTTACTCCGTATAAGAATATCTCAATAATTAAAATAGCTTAATTATACAACCAAACCTACTTATGAAAACGCATTACTCACGCCCCTCATTTTATTTGATATTTTCCCCCTGCAGTATTTTAGCAATCGCTTATTCCTAAATATTATAGTTGCTTTTTATTTTAAAAAACAGGTAAAAACACCTGCTTTTTAAACCGGGGCTTTTACCTCATTACGCATGTGGTATTATTTAATAGTTTTGAACTAACAGTTAATAACATAGCGGCGTAAACCGAAAAGCCCAAACAGAGTAGGTACCTAATACAATTTATCAAAAAATGGGACAGTTTGCTTCACTCACCAATTTAACCATGCCCGAGGTTGTTTCCCTGTTTGTACAATCAGTACAGGATACCGCGGTAGCACTTTCCGATCTCAATGTTATTATACAGGGCCTTACCCCGCCATCTTTAGGTACACCGCCGCCGGTTTATACCGATTTATCGCAGGCCGCAACAGCAGCTATTTCAGCTGCCAACAGTGATTCGGCCGTTCTTTTTCCGGCAATATTCCCAGCTATTTTACTACCTCCATCATCACAGGATGCAGGGGTTGTATTAAATTACCAGCCTGCCGGCGATACCAGCCTGCTGACAAACCAAATAATGGACGACTTTTTAAACTGGGGGATTCAACAACCCAAAAGCGAAGTCGTGCTAATGGCTAATAGTCTGCAAAGTCAGGTTGATAGCAGCGATTTTACACCCTCAACCACCTATGGGGTATTAGATATTAACAATGCAAGTCCGCTTGAACAGATTTTGGGTTGGGTTGCCGCGTTTGGTGTTTGCCGCACGGGTTATAATCCCGATGGTGGCTTTACACAGGCTGTTATTTACAGTTTTCGCGCGGCAGTTGGCGTATCAGAACTGGTAACTCTTTAATAAACAAACGTAGCTTTTTATACACTACAAAAAAAAACTAACCCCCTATTATTATGAATAACTTTGAAAATACTATTAGCCCCAACTCTGCAAGCCAGGAGTTAACGCTATCAAACAAACCCCGTATCCCGCTTGAAGAGGCCATGGCCAGGGCCGAAAATTGGCGCAGCCTGGTTGTGCAAATACCGGGAGGAAATGCCGCTGCCGATTTTAATACCTGTATAGGCCTTGATGTACCCAAACAGCGTATTTTTAGGGCTATTAACATCAATATAGCTGATGTGAAAGACCTGCTGGCCGATCAGCCTAAAGCCAAAGCTATCCGCCTTTATTTAAGCTTGCAGGACCCAGAATTTCCGTACCAGATCACAGGTATGTTGGTGCCTGTAGATGCCAACAATCGCGATATGCTGACAAAGAAAATATCTGCCGATGATACCTCCAGTGTCAGTGGAATATTAAGCAATGCTACAGCATCAACAATTTATGATTTTACACAACCTTGTCCTTCACTTTGCGATACGTCAAGCCCATTATTTAACAGTGATAACAGTGTAGAAAATTATATATAACATAATAACCCCGCATGCCGTCAGCCAGGTTAATATTCATGGGCTTAATTGTCCCTGTATCAGTTTTAATCCCTATCAGCGTTGCCGTAGTAAAATACAGGCAGGTTGATAGGGTGCTTTTGCTCATTTTTTATTATCTGTTATTAGATGGAGCTGTTGATCTGTTTGCAATTATACTGGCAGACCATGCTGTTAATAACCTGCCTTTGCTGCATATTTATACCATTTTGGAGTTTTTGCTCCTTTCGTTTTTCTACATAAAAATTTTAAAAGATCCGCTGGCCCGTAATATCATTAAATTTTTGATGGTGCTTTTCCCATTGATATGCATTATCAACTTTACTTTTTTTCAAAGCATCTTCCGTTTTAATACCTACACGCGGCCGCTGGAGGTTTTGATAGTAATGGCCTATAGCCTAACTTACTTTGCCCAGGCCAATGAGGCAAACGATGTAAAAGCCTGGAGCGGTAACTCACTCATATGGGTTAATATCGGCATCCTGTTATACTTTTCGGGTGCATTATTTGTATACTCTTTTTCAAATTTAACTACTGCCTATACCAGCCCCAAATACAAACTACTTAATCTTTTTATCTGGAATATACATGCATCATTATTACTTAGCATGTATCTTTTATTTTCGTGGGGATTTTATATATGCAGAAAGACGTAGGTGAAAACATTTACATCCTGGTTATTATGTGTACCGGCGGGATTGCCTTGCTGGTAATAGCATTTGTAATACTGTTTATACGCAACCAAAGCAGGCTTTTGCTGCAAAAGGAAAGTCTGCACCAGGCTGCTATGGATCATCAGAAAAACTTATTACATGCGGTGATCTATTCGCAGGAAGAGGAACGGAAAAGAATCGGGCAGAATTTACACGATGAGGTTGGCGGTTCGTTGTCAAACCTGCGCATCCTCATCAATCGTTTTAACGACGGCACGGACGTTACCAAAGAAAGCCTGCCTACCGAGCTTTATAAACAATTGATTGATAAGATCATTGAAAATGTGCGCAATATATCGCACAACCTTTCGCCCCCGGGGCTGGAATTGTTTGGTTTTTCTGAAGCGCTGGAAGAAATAAAAGACATTGTAGGCAAAGGTGATGAATCATTTATTTCGATTACCAATCATGCCGATAAAACCACTGATGCCCTGCCCAAGCCGGTTGCGCTGGCACTGATCAGGGTGTTGCAGGAGTTGGTTACCAATACTTTAAAACATTCAAAAGCTACGTGCATCGGGATCTCTTTATTCATGAAAAATAACCTGCTATCCATCCATTATACCGATGATGGCGTAGGCTGCGATATGGATGATAAAAAATTCAAAAAGGGCATGGGGATGCAAAATATAGAAAGCCGGCTTACCATGATAGATGCCCGCTATACCATTAAAACCTCGGTTGGAAAAGGCTTTGCCCTGTTTATTTACCTTGAACCGGATAAGGAATACCCAGAATTAACCTGATATGACAAAGATAAGAATAGCCGTTGCTGATGACCAAACCCTGTTTTTGGAAGGGCTGGTGAACCTACTTGGTACCAATCCTGAATATGAGCTTGTTGCCCAGGCCCAAAATGGCCGTATTATGTTGGAGCAGATTAAAACGCTGGAAACCCCGCCTGATATAGCCCTTATTGACATGAACATGCCCGAAATGAACGGGGTTGAATTAAATGCCGTTTTACACCGCGAATACCCATCTGTTAAGGTAATAGTACTATCGGTACATGGCGAGGAGCGGTATATGAGCAAAATGATTGAAGCCGGTGCTTGCGGCTATCTCAAAAAGAATTGCGAAACCTCGGAGCTTTTTCAAACCATTACCAGTACCTATCAATTAGGCTTTTATTTCAACAAAGATGCCGTAAATGCCATGCGCAACGCCGTACATCACCGCAAAACGGGCATTCAAAACATGAATAACATCCCCATATCGTTAACCGAAAGGGAGCTGCTGATATTAAAAATGATTTGCAACGAATTAACCAATGCCGAAATAGGTGAAAAGCTTTTTATCAGCAACAGAACTGTTGACGGGCACCGCACCAACCTGTTGGGTAAAATTGGCTGCAAAAACACCGCGGGACTGGTCATATTCGCCATCAAATACGGCATTTTTGAGTTGCAGTTTTAGCGGGCCGCATTATCGTTTATTTCCTTTTGTCCGCATCTCTCCGGTGTTAACCGCTATTGCTTAATCATAGCAATCTTTACTATTCATTGTTTTTTGGCCACACCAAGGCAATCGCTTTTGAAGATTTGCATAGCGGCTACCTATTGTGTTCATTGAAAGGTCTTAACTTGTGCGGAAATGTTAAAGGCCATTTTTGTTCCGTCCTGAAAAAAGTTTACACTTTTAGTGGATAATCCTGGTGGGGGTTTACAGTATTTTAAAGCATTTTAAGAGCGGTTTGCCGTTAAACGATTGACAGTGAGCGAGAAAGGTGTTCCATCGATTTGTTTTCTTAAAAACGCTAACTATCTCACTGTCAGCGCCAATGCGTTCCAAAGCGTTCCATGTGTTCCACCCGTTCCGGTGGAACGCTATTGAGGGTGTTTGCAATAAATCCACCAAAAGCCTCCTTCCAATTTACTGCTTTCCTGACCACCTGGTTTTTCGTCGACATGATGTTTTCCGGGTGTAAATACCTGTTTTTATGGTAAAAACACCCGGTTTTAATGTTGGGGTTTACTACGCTGAAATAGGCGGTTAAAGCGCCGTTACTTTGAAATGTCAAAACAAACAAGAAGCGCTTCTGACCCCCTGGATTGACAAAAGGCCGATGCCGAAAAGCCTTAACAGAGTAGGTAACAAAAACAATTAAAAAATCTATATCATGTCAACAGTATTAACAGAAGTTAAAGATGGCCAGGTTTATACCGGTTATGATAGCTTAACGGCGGTACAGTATTGTACGCCAACTTACTTAGGTTGTAACGCCTGTTTAGGTGCCAGCGTTATTGATGGTTATGTAGCCTTAACCATATCGGTAAACACTCCCTTTGGCGGCGTAACCAAAACCTTTAAAATTACACAGGGCGGCAGTTTTACCTGGCAGCCATACAGCAAATTTAAAGTAGTTATCTCTATCAGCAATTTTAGCGAGCAAGGCGGTACTTTCAGCTTCGATGCGGGCATCCAGGTTTGTATTGATGTTCCATTCTTCGGCTGGAAATGTGCTGGTTATAGCCACCATTTCAGCATCCCAACCTTACATGCCTTAGCAGCAACCAACAGTTTAAGCGATGTTGATTTTAGTGGCCAGCTTGCCTTATTGCTATTGCTTGAGCAAAGCAATAAATGTAATTGCCACTAATTATCCCCTTGTGTCGGCTGCGTTAAGCAAATAACCGGCGCTGCTTAAAAAAATAACGGCCGATACCGAAAAGCCATAACAGAGTAGGTAACAATCAGAAAAATTTAATATCATGAAAAATTCAGAATTAGGCGCTTCAAAAATCCCGGTTAACTCATGCCAGGTATTCATCATCGCTTTTGTTGATTCAAGCTCCATACAAACCGGCACCGGGCAGGGCGTGTACTTTGTAGATAACAGGAGCTCGGCAGGTAGCAGCAACGAAGGTTCGGCCTCGTTGCAAACCGTTTGTTCAAAAATGTCAAACGTAGCCTGGAGTGTTATCCCGTTAAACCCTAACGACGGGTTTTTATACTCCATACAAAGTATAGGTAGCTCAAACTCATGGGGACCGGGCGGCCAGCCAATGGCAGCAACAGCCGGTTATTATACCGGGCAGGTGCAAAATGCCGGGCAGGCAGGTTACCAGATTACGCTTAACGCCATTGGCGGCGGTAACGTGTTTCAGCCAAGTACCACCCTTGGCATGAACGGCAATTAATTTATCAACCTATTTTTTTGAGATTTTAAAAACAACACAAAATGGCACATTCAGCAAAAGTACAGCTAAAAAGCGCTGCACAAACCCCGCAAACTACCATAGGTATAGCGTTAGATACTGCGTATTTAACCAGCCAGCCCGGCAACATAAGCACCGGTATTTACATGATTGATAACCGTCTGAATATTGGCAGTTACAATGAAGGGCAGATGGAATTATTTACCTACTGTTACCCAGGCGACAACGTATCATTTTACGTAACACCTATTGATACCCAACGCGGCGATACCGTAAGCATTATTGGTATTAATGTTTCAAACGGCAACGTATTTGGCGGTAGCTTAGGAGCCCCGCAGCCAACAGATAATACTGCTTACTGGATTGGCAGGGCAATTAACGCCGGCCAGCAAACCTATCAGATCCAGGTTTTAATTACCGACGAGAACCACAACATCTACGTGATTAATTGGGATCCGTTTATCAAAACGGTAGGCTCCTGATCAATTAGTACTATCCCCTCGCTGCCGGTCTTTTTTTAGCCGGCAGCTTTTGTATACCATTTAAATTGCGCGTTGATAGTTATGGCCGGTAAATTACATGTTTCGCTTCTGTATGCTGTACAAACGCCTCAAACTACTATTAGTATTGCGTTGGATACCGCGTATCTGGAAGGTTTACAGCCAGGTGCTAAGCCGGTTACGGGTATTTACCTGATGGATAACCGTATTGGTATTGGCAGCAGTAATGAGGGGACGCAAAGTCTTCATACAGTGTGTTATACCGGCGATAAAATTTCCTGGCTGGCTTTACCGGTTGATCCGGAAAGAGGAGATACGGTAGTTATTACCGGCTTTATAATACTGGCGGGCAATATTTTTGGAGGTAGCATTGGTAACCCTCAATCAACGGATAATCCTGCCTGTTGGATTGGCCGGGCTGTTGTTAGCGCAAACACTACGGTATACCAGATCAATTTTCTGATAGTAGACGACGCTAAAAATTATTTCATTACAAGTTGTGTAGTAAGTATAGCTACATTTCAATCAGGCGGCATTCCCACCCTTACCTGATGCCGTAAAAGATCCTGATGCCCTGGATGTATTTTTTATCCCCGGCGTAGGATACACCATAATCAACCCTGAAAATAAGACGCTGCACACCTACATAAAACTCGCTGTAGTTTTTGTTATTTTTTGTGGTGAGATAATTAGCGCCAATAACCTCTTCCAGTTTAAAGTTCCTGATGAATGGAATTTTGTTAAGAATAGACCCTGCAAAATTATGCTGATAGTGAGCCTCCAGGAAACCGCCATTGGTACTGTACGTATAAAACGGTAAAAAGTGAAAGCTGCCGATGTAAGTAGGATCAAACGTGGTTCCCTGGTTACCTAAAAAGTGGTTATAATCCATGTAATACAATGTGTTGTTATTGAAGAATCCGCCCGCCGTAAGTTTAAACGACGAGAAACCCGTTAAACCCACCCTGATGTTGTACTGCGAAATATCAACCGACGAAAAATCGTAATTAACATCAGAACCAAAAGCGCCTTTAATACCCTTGCGATAGTTTATAGTAATGGTTGGATATTTTGATGGCAGGTTAATTTTACCGGTAGGCCGGGTGATGTATTGCTGATCGAAAGTAAACATGGCCGAGGTAGCAAATGTTAAAGCCTGGTTATCGGGGAATAAAAACGAATGGTCATCGGCAGGTGTTCCCGGTGGCGCTAAAGGGTTATTGGAGGTATATTCCCTGTTTTTGTTATTAAAGATGTGTCCGTACGATGTGTTGTATAACTGTGAGCGGCTGGCATATGATAAGCTTCCCGATAGTAAAATCCCATTGGCTACTTCGCGCTGGTAGCCAAACAAGCCATAGTGCGACCGATAATATTTTACATAGTTATTCTCGCTAAGCAAGGTACTCAACGTGTTAAAGTATAGCGAGCGGGTACCTACGTTGTTCAGATCCAGCACATCGCTGCCAAAACCGGTAAAAAATTTGGCGTTATGAAAGGGATCATTTTTATACTCCGAGTAAATATTAGCGCTCAGTGTTTTGTTGCCAAAGCCATAGCGTAGGTTTGGTGTAATGGCAAAGGAATGAAAATCGTCCATTTTGTGGGTATACCTTACCTTGGCATTGATGCCAAAACCTTCAACCGTGTTATAATAAAGCGTTTGTATAAATGGATAAATGTATAGCGAGTCCTTTGCGCTTCGGTTGCTGGCATTGTAGCCAAATATAAGGTAGCCGGGGTAATTGATGTGGTTTTTGGTATGCTGCAGGGTATCTAAATAAGCATCGGTTGTTTTATAGGCGGCAATGCTGTCCTTCTTCTGGTAATCTCTTGCTTCCAGTTTTGTTAAGGGTACCGGGCGAACAGAAGCCCAGTAATCTTCCTTTTTAGTGTTGGCGCTGGTGTCAATTTTTAAAACCTCACCGGTAAAAAAATGATCGGGGAAGGTGGGGTTAATTTTGTAGTTGTTAAAAACAGCCTCGTAATAGCCACCGAATTTAAATCCCAATACAGCGCCCTTAAAGTTATACTGCACGGCGGCGGGCATCCAAACACTATCGGTAATAGCTACGTATTGCTGGGTTATTTTTAGGGTATCAATAAGGTTAAGGCTATTCATGCCGTTTTCCAGGTATAGGTCGGCACTGTATAAACGCCAGTCGCCGTCAACAATATAAATATCGCCCTGGAGATACTGCCCATGCGCCCGCTTAGGGATCACCTGGATTTTATCTATCACCCGGCCGTTTTCGTTTGATACGCCCAGCAGTTTGTAATTATAAAACAAATGCGCGTTTGATGCCAATGGCGACACATAACCGCGGGTACTTAGCCCATTAATGGTAAACACATTGTTGTAAAAGTTAACCTGCAAATCAGATGCCTTATTATAACTAAACGCGGTATTGATACCCGCCATGCGGTTGGCAATAGTGATCTCCTTTATTTTATTTGGCCGTTGAAAATTATATTCTGATAATGACTCCTGCTGATAGAGGATCCCGCGGCCGTTTGAATCCAGATCGAGCGTATGCACAACCTCCTTTGATAACAACGATTTTGGAGCACTTAGTAATTTCTGTACCGCCTTAACATACACCGCACAGGAGTAAGATGCGGCTTCATCGATATAATATTTACGCTTTTTGATCACCTGTTTCATAATGGTATCGGCAGCGTCGTGATTTTTGCGGTACATGGCAGCAACCCTTTCGGTTCCAAAAACCTCATCGTCCATTTGCACGTTCAGGGTTTCGTCGTGGTCGGTAATGGTTACCTTAACCACCTTTTCATTATAACCAACAAAGCGGTATGTAAGATTGTAGGTACCCGGGGCGAGCTTAAACTGGTATACGCCATTTTCATTGGCCGTGGTGCCATAAGTAGAATTGCGGATATACACCGAGGTAAAAGGTATGACATTGTTTTTGCTGCCGGTTATTTTGCCCGACAGCATATATTGCTGCGCAGATGCGGTTAACGAGCATAAAGCGGTAAAAATCAGGAGTAAGTGTTTTTTCATATGGTTATTCAATCAAATACTGCTAACCATTAAAATGTTTTGTTGGGCAGCGAATAAATAATTTAAAGGACAATAAAATCCCCTCAAATGCCTGTTAATGCTTAATTTTGCTGCCTTTAAATATCATATACCATGTACAATACATTACAGCCGGTTTTACAGCAGGAATTGGAAGCCATTGAAAATGCGGGATTATATAAAAAAGAACGCATCATAACATCAGCTCAGGGGGCTGATATCACAGTACAGGGCGGACAGGAAGTGATTAATTTTTGTGCCAATAATTACCTTGGCTTATCTGGCAATGCCAAAGTTATCCAGGCAGCTAAGGATGCCATGGATACACATGGTTATGGTTTATCATCGGTACGTTTTATTTGCGGTACACAGGATATACACAAAGAACTGGAGCAAAAGATTGCCGAATTTTTAGGCACCGAGGATACCATCCTTTACGCGGCTGCTTTTGATGCTAACGGCGGTGTGTTTGAACCTTTGTTTAATGATCAGGACGCCATTATATCTGATGAACTGAACCATGCGTCGATCATTGATGGTGTGCGCCTTTGCAAAGCGCAGCGCCAGCGCTACAAGCACGATGATATGGCCGACCTGGAAGACAAACTGAAAGCTACCGCAAGCTGCCGTCACCGTATTATTGTTACCGATGGGGCTTTTAGTATGGATGGCACGATAGCCCAGCTTGATAAAATTTGCGCGCTTGCCGAACAATACAATGCTTTGGTGATGATAGACGAAAGTCATTGCAGTGGTTTTATGGGCAAAACCGGTCGTGGTACGCATGAGCATCACAATGTGATGGGCAAAATAGACATCATTACCGGCACCTTAGGTAAAGCCTTAGGTGGTGCATCTGGCGGTTTTACATCTGGCCGTAAAGAAATTATTGATATGCTGCGCCAGCGTTCAAGACCATACTTGTTTTCAAACACCTTGGCCCCTGCCATTACCGGTGCTTCCATAGCGGTATTGGATATGCTGAGCGAAACTACCGAGCTACGCGATAAATTGGAAACCAATACCCACTACTTCCGTCAAAAAATGACGGAAGCTGGTTTTGACATTAAACCAGGCGTACATCCTATAGTACCGGTTATGCTTTACGAAGCCAAACTGGCGCAGGAGTTTGCTGCAAAAATGTTAGAAGAAGGCATTTATGTAATTGGTTTTTATTACCCGGTAGTGCCGCAAGGTAAAGCCCGTATCAGGGTGCAAATTTCGGCAGCGCATGATATGCACCACTTAGATAAGGCTATTGCCGCGTTTACCAAAGTGGGTAAGGAATTGGGAGTGATTAAATAAGGCAAATTGTTTGTATTTTTGTTTTATTAATGCGAAAAGTTATGGCAAAGTTAGTTTTAGATATTGAGCCAGAGGTTATAAAGGAAGCGCAGTACTATGCGAATGAAACACATTCTGATTTATCAGTTTTGGTACAGGATTTTTTAAAGCGTATAAGCGCTGGCAAAACAGAACCAATCGTTGAAAAAAAGGTGGAAATAGCAGATTGGGTTAAAGAGCTAACCTTATCAAAAACACCTACGCCAGATTTTGACCACAAAGAAGAGTATCATAAGCATCTTGAGGAAAAGTATGGCCTATGAAGATGGCTTTCATTGACTCTGATGTTTTACTTGATGTAATTTTAAACCGGGAATTGTTTTATTCCACATCGGCCCAAATATTATCGTTGCCTGAAAGTAGTGGGTATAAATGTTGTACTTCGGTTCATACTCTTTTAAATGTTCATTATTTTACAAAAAAGAATCTGGGTGCAATTGCGGCTCGTGAAACTGTTAAGTTGTTAGTTAACCAACTCCAAATAATTTCTGAGGATGTTACTATCGTTAATCAGGCAATAGCATCAGAGTTTAACGATTTCGAGGACGCCGTTCAGTTTTATGCTGCTAAAAGCGTTACCGCCGATATAATTATAACCCGGAATATAAAAGACTACAGAAAATCCACTATACCGGTTTTAACAGCCGAACAATTTTTAAGAACATTATAATGCAAAATAAAATAGACCAATACGCTGCCGAGATCAAAGCATTTGCCACTGCAAAGGCCGATGAACTGGAAGCGTTCCGTATAAAGTTTTTGGGTACCAAGGGAATAATTAAAGATCTTTTTGAGGAGTTTAAAACGGTTGGACCCGAAGAAAAGCGCACTTTTGGTAAAGTGCTTAATGAGTTTAAGAAATTAGCTGAAACCAAATATAACGAGTTGAAAGAAACTCAGAACTCAGAACTCACCACTCAGAACTCAGATCTTGATTTAACATTACCAGGCGACGGCTTCAATGTTGGCTCGCGCCACCCCTTATCATTGGTTCGTAACGAGATCATCGATATATTTAAACGCCTGGGCTTTGTTGTTGCCGAAGGACCGGAAATTGAAGACGACTGGCATAACTTTTCGGCCTTAAATTTCCCCGAAGAGCATCCGGCGCGCGATATGCAGGATACCTTCTTTATCAAAAAGAATAATGGTAAGGATGATATCGCTTTGCGTACACACACCTCATCGGTACAGGTAAGGATGATGGAGCATGGCAAACCACCGTTCAGGGCTATTATGCCTGGCAGGGTTTACCGTAACGAGGCTATATCTGCCCGCGCGCATTGCTTTTTTCACCAGGTAGAAGGTTTATATGTCGACGAAAACGTATCGTTTGCCGATTTAAAGCAAACCCTTTACCACTTTGTACAGGAGCTTTATGGCGAAGGTACCAAAGTGCGTTTCCGGCCATCGTACTTCCCGTTTACCGAGCCATCTGCCGAGATGGATGTATCATGCACTATCTGTGGTGGATCGGGCTGTAATATGTGTAAGTACAGCGGCTGGGTTGAAATATTGGGTTGTGGTATGGTTGACCCTAACGTGTTGGAAAACTGCGGTATCGACAGTAACAAATTTACCGGCTTTGCGTTTGGTATGGGTATGGAACGTATAGCCAATTTGAAATATGTTATCCGCGATCTGCGGTTATTCTCGGAAAACGATAGTCGCTTTTTAAAGCAATTTACTGCCGAAATGCTATGAGAAAACTGCTGGCCATCGTATTAATCAGCTTATGCTACTTTTCGTGTGGAAAAGCCTCCGATTATGTACCAAGCATACCGGTAAACTTTTCGGCAGCTATCAATGACCCGCGCCTGGCCGGGCTTAACAGCGCCGGTGGGGTGGCGCTTATTAATGGTTATGGTGTGGCCGGACTTATTATATACCGTACCGCTACAGGAGGCTATGCGGCGTATGATCGCTGCAGCAGCTATCAGCCCGAAAAAAAATGCGCGGTAACACTTGATGCTTCCGGCTTTACCGTTACTGACCCCTGCAGCGGATCAAAATTTTCACTTGCCGACGGAACGCCTGTTAAAGCACCGGCAACCAAGGCTTTAAGAAGTTACACTGTAAGTTCGTATAATTATACGATCACTGTATCCAACTAATATAAATGGAAGCCGATAAAATTAAAGATAGTATTAAGCGGGCCGCACAGGAACTTTTCCGCAAATTCGGTTACCATAAAACCAGCGTTAACGAGATAGCAAAAAAAGCAAAAATTGCTAAAGCTACCATCTACAAATACTTCGACAGCAAAGAGGCCGTGTTGCACATTTTGCTGATGGATTACATTAAGGTGAGCGTTGACGACCTGGTGCAAAGCAATACGCCCAATATGGACGAAGAGGCTTACCTTAATAACCTCATCATGAAAACATGCCGGCTGTCATACACCGTTTGTAATGAGTTTATCGGCTGGGATTTTATCCGCGAATCAACCAACTCCCAGGATTTTTTAAAGAATTTATCCAATGAGCTAGAAGAAATGCTGATGGCCTCTTTCATCCAATTACCCGGCATTCGTAAACACGAAACTTACCACCAGCGCCTGCGTTTTTTAATCAAGTGCAGTAAAAGCATCGTGTTTAGTTTTGCGTTTACATCGGTAAGTGATTCAGACGTGCGCAAAAACTTCGTGTCTTTTCAAAAAGAGATCCTGCCTTATTTAGTAAAGGCGGCTATTACGGTTTAAGTATTATCCCAATTTAAGCGTTATCGGTGTAGCGGCTTCCACTTCCCAAATGGTAATTTCATCTATACTGATTGAATTGAGGTTTAAAAAGGAATCGGCTTGTTGCAAATAATCTTCTTTGGTATCGCCCAGCCGGGGGAGCGCTATAATATTGTTGTCAATATTGATTCTGCGGATCCTATCGAACAGTAATGTTAAAGTATTTGCCGAATACACCAACGCTGCTTCTTTCGTGAGCCCACCCTTTGCATCAAACAAATAATAGTCGCTCATCAATAACGAAAAGAATTGCTTGTCACGTCTATCGTAGTAAAACACTTCAGAAAACTTTACGGACGATTGGCGGAGGCCTTCCATCAGCCAGTTATATACCTGTTCTTGCGTGGTCATGGGTAAAGGTATTGAACTTGCCGGTTCATTTTGCCGAAGGAAAAAAAATATTTAATAATTACTTTGTAGTTCAAAGTTCTTTTGTTTTATTTGTGTTTAAATAACCGGGCCAGCGATGGTCTTTTATTTTCGAATATGAACTTTGTAATTCAAAGTACTTTATAAATAACAATAATGAATACAAGCAATTATTGGATTGAGCATTTCAAGGTAAATGCCCTTATCAAAAGAGTGAATTGGAATGTTGCACCGGCAATAACCGAAAAAGAGATTAATACAATCCTTGCTTCGCTACAGGCCTGGCAGTTGGGTGAAACCTCTGAAGGGAAAAATCTGATTGCGGCTTCAACTAAATATGCCGCTAAGATTGGCGACCAGAATTACGTAGAAGCGGTGAAGCTTTTTATTAAGGAAGAGCAAAAACATGGCAACAACCTGGGTATGTATCTTGATGCTATAGAAAGACCAAGAATACAGAAAGACTGGGGGGATAGTCTGTTCAGGAAGATAAGGTATCTAAACACAAGCATGGAAATGTGGACGCTGGCCGTCATAGTTGTAGAAAGCACGGCTCAGATATTTTATCAATCATTAAAAGATGCCACAAATTGTAAGTTGTTGAAAGAAATTTGCACCGATATTTTGATAGATGAAGCTTACCACATTACTTTTCAAACCGAGCGACTGGCTATTATTTATGACAGCAAAAGCATGCCCGTTAAAATAATGCTACGCTTTGCTTATAAATGCTTCTTTTATGCCACAAGCTGTCTTGTTTGGCTTGCTCATAAACAGATCTTTAAGGCAGGCGGGAATACTTTTAACTCCTATTTCAGAAAAATGCGGTTAAAGTATGTAAAAACAGTTCAAACGATAACTGCTAATGCAGTAGTTGGATTTGCATGATATTAAATGGATAATAACGGTAAATCCGCCACCAGCATTAAAGAGAGCGAAGCATTCAGTTGGTCGGTTAAAATTTCCTTAGCCGCGGTTATTGGTTATGCGGTTTTAGGTCGTTTTAATGCTGTATGTTCTTTTTTGCTGGTCTTGCCATCATTGCTGATTATCATTGCCTACCTGTTAAATGTGTTAATAAATATTGTTTGGGGGATAGTAAACAGGAAAAAATATGACAAGTCATTTATCCCGCTGCTGATTAATATAGTTGGCTTTGTCGGTATCCATTATTGCATGCCAACCATCAATCAAAACAAAGCCTACCCAGCCGGGAGCTATAGCTTAAATACTTCGGGAAACGTAAGGTACGGGAGCGGGTTATACGTTGAATACTACCGCGTTTTTGGAGGCGGCTTTATGAACGCTGATGGAGACGCGGTTTATTTAACAGACCGTAGAAATTTCAGGCTCTATTTGGGCGTAGAGGATGAAGGCAGCAAATCAATTGATGTAACATGCAATGGAGACCTCATCACCAAAGGTATTCATGAATTGGGGTACAGGTATCCAAGGCAGCAAACTTTTAGCTTAAAAGCGCTGCAAAAGGGGCATGTATTTGATTAATAGAGCATCCAATAAAATAAATATCTGATTTTTTTAAATATTATACCATATACCATTTTGGTATATGGTATAATATTTATTATGTTTGCATAGTAAATTTGAAAATTATGAGCCGCGAACTAACAGATTTTTCAAACCAGATAGACGAACAGGTGGAGTTCGAAGATGTTGAAATAGAAACGCCGGAAGTTTTAAGCTACATCATGAGTTTATTTGTTTAGCGTTTTTCACCCATTTGTCAATTGCCCGGGTTAGTCACAAAGCTACCCGTGTGTGGCTCTATGTGTCTAAAATCCTGTCCGCTTATTCTCATATCTTGCTCAACTTGTATAGTATATTAAAAAAGTCGTCATTTTTTGAGCAAAAACAGCTAAGTTCGCAACCGCTATTATTTTTTTACTAATAGGTTCAAAATGACTACTAAAAGAGGCTTTACTACTACCCTATTACATGCCGACCGTCTTGGCAAGCCCGAGCATGGTTCTTTACATAAACCCATCCACACTTCGGTTACCTACGGGCACGAGGATGTGCAGGACCTGGTAGATATTTTTCAGAATAAAAAGAAAGGTTACGCTTACTCGCGCCAGGGCAACCCTACGGTTACCGCTTTGGAGCATAAAGTAACCCAAATGGAAAAAGGACTGTCATCCGTGGCTTTTTCTACTGGTATGGCGGCTATTTCGGCCACCATTATGGCGCTCATTAAACATACTGATCATATTGTTGCCAGCTCATTTTTGTTTGGTAACAGTCGCAGCATATTTCAAACTTATATCGATCTTGGTTTAGATATTACTTTTGTTGATGCTACTGATGTGGCCAACGTAAGCGCCGAAATAAAAGAGAACACCAAACTGGTATTTGTTGAAACCATAGCCAACCCGGCCACCCAAATTGCCGATTTGGAAGGCATTGGCGAGCTTTGCAGCCAAAAAGGGATCTTGTATGTGGTTGATAACACCATGACATCGCCATACCTGTTTAACCCAATTGATGTTAAAGCAAGTTTGGTGATCAACTCCCTAACCAAATACATTGGCGGCCATGGCGATTCCCTGGGCGGCAGTGTTACCGATACCGGTTTATTTGACTGGAGCAATTATCCAAACATTTTCCCAAGCTTTAAAGATCAGGTTAAACCAGAAGCATTGGGTATGACCCAGGTGCGCAAAAAAGGCTTACGTGACGCCGGCGGCACTTTAGCGCCCGAAGCTGCCCATACCATATCTGTAGGTGCAGAAACACTGGCCTTACGTTTGGAGCGTGCCTGTAATAACGCATTGGCACTGGCTACCTATTTCGAAAATCACCCTAAAATTAAAAAGGTATTTTACCCGGGTTTGGAAGGTCACCCTCAGCATGAACGCGCAGCTAAGCTATTCAATAAATTTGGCGGCCTGATGAGCATCGAACTGGATGAAAGCATTGATTGCCTTGCCTTTTTAAATAAACTGCAACTGGTAGTAAAATCAAGCAACCTGGGCGATACCCGTACCCTGGCCATCCCCGTTGCGCAAACCATTTTCTTCGAGCTTGGTGCCGAACGCCGTGCAGAAATGGGCATCCCAGAAAGCATGATCCGCCTATCGGTAGGTATCGAAGACCTGGACGATCTGGTGGAAGATTTTAAAAGCGCTCTCGCTTAGAGCAAAGACTTTTGGAGCAAGGATAAAGGACAAAAGCATTTTTTTGAGAGAAGTAAGGAATGAAAATATATCACAAAACTTCATTCCTTGTTCTTTTTATCCTTGCTCTTTGTTCCGCGTCATGCAAGCATGATCGTATAGTAAACACCTCCTTTTACTATTGGAAAACCGTTTACAAAACTAATCCCGCCGAACAGACTTATCTGCAACATTTCCGCACCAACAAATTGTATGTGCGGATAATGGATGTTGATATGGATGAAACCGGCAGCTCGCCTGTGCCAATCTCGCCTATCACCTTTAATGCTCAACTGCCGGATACTGTTGCTATAGTGCCGGTCGTGTTCATTGTTAATAATATTCTCAAAAATATTACGCATGCCCAGCTCGATGACCTGGCAGGCAAAATCAGCAATTTTGTAAAAGGTAAAGTACACCAGGCCGGCAAGTATACGTTTGATGAATTCCAGGTTGATTGCGACTGGACGGCATCAACCCGCGAAAACTACTTTTACCTGCTTAAAAAGCTGCAACAGGTACCTTATTTGAAAAGCAGGCGTTTCTCTGTTACCCTAAGGCTTCATCAAATAAAAAATCAAAAAAGCAGTGGCATCCCGCCGGTTAGCCGGGTAATGCTCATGTGTTATAACATGGGTAACCTGCGCAAATACGGGCAGCAAAACTCCATCCTGGAAATTGCCGAATTAAAGAAATACCTGGGCGATAACATCAGCAATTATCCCATCCCTGTTGATGTTGGTTTGCCGCTTTTTAGCTGGGCGGTGGCCTTTCGTAACCAGGAATACATTGGCATTGCAAAAAGAATTTCAATTGCCCAGCTGCAACAAAAAAATCAATTTATATTTATAGGGAATAATATTTATCGCGCCCAAACAGACCTGCCAGATGATGGTTTAAAAGCCAATGACGAAGTACGCTGGGAAACAGTTTCGGCAAACAACCTGCAGGCAACGGCAGGCTATTTATCGCCGCTGATAAAGGCCGATACCTTAAATGTTATTTATTTTCACCTTGATGAGCCTGTAGTAAAAGCCTATACCTATGCCGACCTTGAAAAAACTGACCATATTTTCCATTAGCCTTGTCGCTTGCTTTTTTATTGGTATTGCTATTGATTTGGCTTGCGGGCCCGAGCCTGATCCGTATGATTATTATGCTTCGTTTTTTCATAACACCATACAGGATAACCAGGGATACAAGCCATTTTACTTTAATGGTTTATTATACCTGAATGATGATAACAATCCTGCCGACGAAGGCGACATCAACAGTAAAGAATGGGCACTATATTTAGGTAAAGGAGTATTAACGAAGGATGTAAGGCTGGCGATGTATGACTTGCCCCACAAGGCAGACTCGGCATTATTATTAAACTATTTAAAATCAGGCGGTAGGCTGCCCGATAGCCTGCGGAAGAACACCTTTTTAAGGGCGATGGTATCCGGCCGGCATAACAACGCCCTGCAATACTATCGCTTTGCAAAAAGTAGCGAGCCCTTGGTTAACCAGTTTTATGGCGATAGGTGGAACCCTAAACAGCCCGATCCCGGGTTGTTGATTGATAAAGAAAAACAGGCTTTGCAAAAAGCGGCTGCAGAAAAAGATAGTTTTATAAAACTAAGGTACTATTACCAGGCCCAGCGTTTTATGCGCTATGCCGGCAAGCCCGCGGATGCAAATGCCATTTATGATAAATATATAGCCAATGTAAAATCAAAAAGCCATGTTATGGGCTGGGCCTTATCATTACGGGCCGGTGGTGAAAAAGATCACGCGAAATCGGCTTTTCTGTTTTCGAAAGTGTTTGCCAATTACCCCGAACGGCGGATCCAGGCATTTCATGATTTTAACAACATTAACGAAAAGCCTCAAAACATCCTGAAGTACGCCAAAACGGGCGAGGAAAAGGCATTTGTTTACGCTATCAAAGGCTTTCATGTACCAAGGGTTAGCCTTTCGGCATTAGAGAACATTTATCGGTGCCAGCCTAAATCGCCGCTAATAAAAGTGCTGTTGGTTAGGGAGATCAATAAAATTGAGGAAAGTTACTTATCGGCTAAACGAAACAAAACCGCTGTTCAGGATCCGTATAGTTATTTACAGCCTTACATTGGTGAAGATAGCACTGTAAAAAAACAACGGGCATATATCCCAAAACTGAAAGTGTTTTGCAGGAGGCTTACAACAACACAACCTGTGTTAGCTAATCTATCCCTGGCTTATCTATCATGGATACAGGAAGATAATACGGGCGGGTTTAAAGCGCTGGCCGCAATTGATAGCATCAGATTAGGGATGCACCTGGATGATCAAAAGCAGATGATTAAGCTTTTGCTGCTATCTCAAAAAATAACAAAACTGGATACGGTAAATGAACAGGAACTGGTACCATTGCTGACGTGGTTAAATAAAAAGGTTCAATATGAGGCGCGTACGATTAAAATTAGGGATGATTATTGGTGGGCGGGTTATGGCGAAAGAAAATATTCCGCATCGTGCCGTGATTTTTATTCGATGGTGTTGGCCCCGGTTTATTTGAGGCAAAAGGATACTGCAATGGCAGCGCTGGTTATGCTTAAAAGTAAATTAACCATTACACCTGCCGATCCGCAATACAGGCAGATGGCATTAGGCTTTAATCTACCCGACTTTTTACAACGTAAAATGCATTCTTATGTTGTGCTTAAATTGATTGGTTTGAGTAAAAGCGGTTCAAAAACGGCTTACCTCAAATTGTTAACCTCGGATATTGACCGGGATGTAACTTATAATTTATATGATTTGTTGGGTACCACTTATCTAAGGGAGCATCGCTACAATGCAGCTGTAAGAGCATTTAAAAACATCCCCGAAAAAAAGCTAAAGCGGGTACCGCACGATTGGAATGCCGAGATGTATTCCAACCCTTTTCTTGACCGCTTACACGACTATCCAAAAAAATATGATTCTGTTGCGGCAAGGGGCTATACTAAACTGCAATTCGCAAAGCGAATGGCCAGGCTGCAAAGCTTAATACAGACCGATCCTAAAAACGCGGCCCGGTATTATTACACCCTGGCAACAGGTTTATATAGTACCTCATTTTACAGCAATGCCTGGTATTATATCTCCTACTCCAACAGTTCCTATGACCGCGACCGCATGCCAACCGAATATTACGATGCCGACTTTTTAACAACCAATAATGCTGAAAAGTATTTTTTGAAAGCGCGTGCCCTGCCCGGTACTAACAATGAATTTAAAGCCAAATGCACGTTTATGGCCGCTAAATGTCGCCAAAAACGAATCAGCCTGGATTTTGACGATAGTAATGGTTATAATCATGCCAGGAGAAAGCTTGCCAGGGAAAAATACGCAAAGGAAATAACAAGGAATCCGTATTTTACCGATCTGCAAAAAAAATATAACGGAACCGCATTCTATAAGGTAGCGGTAAATGAGTGTAGTTATTTCAGGGATTTTATAGGGGGAAAGAAAAAGTAAGGGTTAATTAGCTGCTAAGTGTTAACCCCGTTAATGACCAGCAAGTGAAGCTGTCTTAATTCTTGACTCTAACTTCTTGATTCTTTCCTAAGCCCTGGTATCATTTCCATGATAAATGCTCAAATAGCTTTCGTAGCGGGATAGTTCGATGTCACCTTCCTCCAAAGCCTCCAGTACAGCGCAGCCCGGTTCATTAATATGCCGGCAATTATTAAAACGGCATTGGTTTAGGCGGGAACGCATTTCGGGGAAAAAGTGGCTCAGCTCATTTTTTTCTATGTCGATAACGCCCAGTTCGCGGATGCCGGGGGTATCTATAATAAAGCCGCCCTGTGGCAACTCAAACATTTCGGCAAAGGTGGTGGTGTGCATGCCCTTATCGCTCCATTCGGATACCATGTGGGTACGCAGATCGAGATTAGGCAGCAACGCGTTGATGAGGCTTGATTTGCCCACGCCGGAGTGACCGGAGAATAGCGTTACCTTATCTTTTAACAGTTCTTGTACGGTGCTCATGTTGGTGCCTTCTAAAGCGGATACTTCAAAGCAGGGGTAACCAATTTTTTCATAAACGGCTTTCAGGTCGGCCAGGATCTCCAGGCCTTCATCGCTAAAAAGGTCTACCTTATTAAAGATCAGTCGCGCGGGAATATCATAAGCTTCGGCAGTAACCAAAAAACGATCGATAAAACCCAATGAGGTGCGTGGTGAGGCCAGGGTAACCACAAGCAGGGCCTGGTCCAGATTGGCGGCTATGATCTGGGCCTGTTTGCTCAGGTTTATCGCCTTGCGGATAATGTAATTTTTGCGTTGGTGTAGTTTGGTTATGATACCGCTTTCCTGATCGGGTTCCATTTCAAACTCCACTACATCGCCTACGGCCACCGGGTTGGTGGTGGTGATGCCCTGCATCCTGAATTTTCCTTTTATCCGGCAATCAATCCTTTGCCCATCCGGTGTTTGCACCTGGTACCAGCTTCCGGTCGATTTGATGAGTAATCCCTGCATATCAATTAAGCCTCAAAAGTAGCAATTACAATGCATACCATTGTTAAGCAGGCGAAATCGGTTTTAAGATCCGATAAATCATTGACATATAGATTGCTCCCAACTGTTGCGTTTTTGTTGCGGTTTATAAATTATGACAATTCATAATTTGTTGATTTTTAGTTAGATGATATTTTTTACTGTTTCACTTGTTGCGCAACAAAACAGTTTAGGTAACTCTCCCTGGGGATTTAAAATAACTATTCACTATAGCGATAGGTTTCAAACACATCGTTATTTGCTACCATCCTGTTAATCAGTATATCGTTTTAAAAAAGTAAAATAATGCTTGCTTATTAAAAAATATTCTATTTACTTTGTCGACATTATAAGTATGACAGCTAACAACACCATTATTACCACAATTATTACCACCGGCATAAACCCCGGAGGAAGATAATCGTATGGTGTAAAACATAAAAAGAAACCAAATGAAAGCCTTCCTCCACAAACGGGGAAGGCTTTTTTATTATTTATACTGCTAAACTCAAACAATGAAAGTTTTAAAATTCGGCGGCACATCCGTAGGTTCCGCCGCAAGTATCCAAACTCTTTTAACCATATTAAAAGACGAAGTAAAAAATGAGGCCGCCAAACCGGTAGTTGTATTATCGGCAATGGGCGGGGTAACCAACCTGTTGGCCTCCATGGCCGAAGACGCCGCAAACGGTAAAGAATTTACCGCCCAGCTGGCCGAACTGGAAAGGCGACACTTTGAAGTAGTGAAAGCTTTACTTGATGTGCAAAACCAAAACCCGGCTTTTACCCGTTTAAAAATTCACTTTAACCAGTTAGAGGAATTGCTGCAAGGCATCCTAACCCTGCGCGAGCTTACCCCCAAAACCCGCGACCAGGTACTCAGCTTTGGCGAACGCTGCTCAACCATTATGGTAAGCAAAATTGCCGCCCAGCATTTTAAAGATGTATTGTATGTTGATGCTGCCGAAGTCATTAAAACCGACAGCGCCTTTGGCAACGCCAAAGTAAACACCGAGCTTACTGAGTTATTGATTAAGACTTTACAGCAGGAAAATAAAGACAAAATATTATTTGTTACCGGTTTTATTGCAGGTAACGATGCTGGCCAAACCACCACTTTAGGCAGGGGCGGATCGGATTATACAGCGGCCATCTTTGGCGCGGCGCTTAATGCCAAAGAGATCCAGATCTGGACCGATGTGAACGGTATGATGACTGCCGACCCGCGCATGGTAAAAAAAGCATTCTCCTTAACCGAGCTTACTTATACCGAAGCGATGGAACTATCCTACTTCGGTGCCAAGGTGATCTATCCGCCAACCATGATCCCGGCATTTTTAAAGAAGATCCCTATCGTGATCAAAAACACTTTTGAGCCGGAGTTTGTGGGTACTGTGATTCGCCATGATTGTAAGGCGTCTACGTTGCCTATTAAAGGGATTTCGTCAATCAATAACATCAGCATCCTTAATTTAGAAGGTAGCGGTATGGTTGGTAAATCGGGCTTTAGTGGCAGGCTATTCTCGCTGTTAGCCAGGGAGCAGATCAACATCATCCTGATCACACAATCATCATCAGAACATAGCATCACTTTCGCGGTATCGCCACAAGATACCGAAAGGGCTAAACAAGTAATTGAGCAGGAATTTGAGCTTGAATTGCTGGCCAAAAAGTTAGAACACCTGGTGATTGAGAAAAACCTGGCCATATTAGCTGTAGTAGGCGAAAATATGAAACAAACGCCGGGCATGTCGGGCAAGTTGTTCCATGCGCTTGGTCGTAACGGTGTTAACGTGAGGGCTATTGCGCAGGGCTCATCAGAGTATAATATCTCGGTGATCATTTCGGCACAGGATCTTTCAAAAGCATTGAACGCCGTTCATGATGCTTTCTTTGTTCAGCTTACCAAAACATTGCATGCGTTTTGCTTAGGCACCGGTAACATTGGCAAAACGCTGTTTGCCCAGCTAAACGCCCATAGCGACTACTTGAAAGAGCATAACGGCATCCAGGTAAAAGTTGCAGGTATCAGTAACACCCGCAAAATGACTTTTAACAGCGATGGTATTTCTTTAGATACCTGGCAGGACGATATCGAATCATCGCCTTACTCTGCCGATTTAAAAGAGTTCATCGCCAAAATGAAAGACATGAACCTGCCCAACTGTGTGTTTATTGATAATACCGCCAGCCCAAAACCAATTGAGTTTTATGAAGATATATTCAAAGCCAATATCTCGGTGATCACCTGTAATAAAATAGGGAACTCGGGCAGCTACAAACAATACCGTACTTTTAAAGATACCGCGCGCCGCCATGGTGTCGATTTCTTTTATGAAACCAATGTGGGGGCAGGTTTGCCAATCATCAACACCTTGAAAAATCTGATGAACAGTGGTGATAGGGTACAGCGCATTGAGGCTATCCTGTCGGGAACGATATCTTTCATCTTCAATAACTTTAAGGGCGATGCCAATTTCCACGATGTGGTAAAAGAAGCCCAGGAAAAAGGCTATACCGAGCCAGATCCGCGTGACGACCTGAGCGGTAAGGATTTTATGCGCAAAATGCTCATCCTTGCCCGCGATGCCGGTTACGCCATGGAAGAAGCCGATGTGGAAATTCAAAGCGTATTGCCAAAAGCCAGCCTGGAAGCAAAATCTGTTGAAGATTTTTACGCCACTCTTAAAACCGAAGACGCCCACTTCGCCAAGCTAAAAGATCAGGCCGAAAAAGACGGTAAAGTATTACGTTATATAGGCAAACTGGAAGATGGCAAAGTAACCATTACCCTGCAAATGGTTGATGAAAACCATCCGTTCTACATGCTGTCGGGCAGTGATAATATTATATCATTCACTACCGATAGGTACAAAGAGCGCCCATTAGTAGTAAAAGGTCCGGGTGCCGGTGCGGAAGTTACCGCTGCTGGTGTATTTGCAGATTTGATTAACCTGGGCGCAAATTGAGCCCCCTAACCCCCTGAAGGGGGAACAATAGTTTGATGCCCCCGGCCCCCTAAAGGGGGAGTAATAATTTGATAGTTGCAATATGGAAGATAATAAAACAATAGAAATAAGTAAACCTTCTCTGGCTCCCCCTTCAGGGGGCGGGGGGGGCTTGGACTCTATCCACGTTTTTGCGCCGGCTACTGTAGCCAACGTGGTATGCGGTTTCGACGTACTGGGTTTCGCGGTGAACGCACCGGGCGACGAGGTAATTATGCGCATGAACAACAACCCGGGCATCACCATCAGCAAAATAACCGGTGACGACGGCCGTTTACCCATGGACCCGGCCAAAAATACGGTGAGCGTAAGCGTTCAGCATTATTTGCAGAGTGTTGGTCGTACCGATATTGGATTGGATATCGAGCTGCACAAAAAAATGCCGATAGGCAGTGGCCTGGGTTCAAGTTCGGCCAGTACGGTTGCGGGTTTGTTTGCTATCAAAACCTTATTGGGTGATGATAGTGATGCTGCTAAGCTGCTTCCTTTTGCCATGAAAGGCGAGGAAATGGCTTGCGGTCACGGTCATGCCGATAACGTAGCTCCTGCCTTGCTGGGTGGTTTTGTATTGATCCGTAGCTATGAGCCCTTAGATGTGGTGCGCTTGCCGCACCCGGCAGGTTTATGGTGCGCTATCGTATTCCCCGACGTGGATGTACCTACCAGGGAAGCCCGCCAGATTATCCGTAAAAATATCCAGATGAAGGATGCCGTAACCCAGTGGGGTAACATTGCCGGCCTGGTAAGCGGTTTGTTTATGAATGATATTGACCTGATTGGCCGCAGTATGAAAGATGTACTGGTAGAGCCGGTACGCTCTATGCTGATCCCCGATTTTTACAAGATGCGTGAAATGGCCATGGAATTAGGCGCGGTAAGCTTCGGCATTTCCGGCTCTGGTCCGTCTGTTTTCGCGTTTACTAAAGATGAGGATACCGCCAATCGCATCACTCAAAAATTGCAGCAACATTTAACTGGCTTAAAAATAGGCTCTAACGGCTATGTATCAACTATAAATGATGCCGGGCCAAGGGTGCTGGGATAAGTCAAAAGTAAAAATTCAAAAGCCAAAAAAACAGACGCATTAGCAAAGCATAGGGGACTTACGAAGTTTCTAAAACTTCGTAAGTCAGGAAGCCAATTAAAAATTAAACAAATCGGCAAATCGAGCAAATCCGAAATCGAACATCCGAAATCCGAAATCAAAATGAAACTCTACAGTACCAACAACACCTTATCAGAAGTCTCTTTTAAAGACGCGGTTTTTAACAGCATGCCGCAGGATAAGGGTTTATATATGCCCATCAGTATTCCACGTTTAAGTGATGATTTTATCAGCAACCTGGATAAATATACGCTGCCCGAGATTGCCTTCGAGGTAGCTAAAAGCCTTTTGGGTGATGCCATGCCTGCCGATGACCTGAAAGCCTTAATTGACGATGCCATCAATTTTGATGCGCCGGTTGTAAAGCTGGATGATAATGTGCATGTGCTGGAACTTTTTCACGGACCGTCACTCGCTTTTAAAGACTTTGGAGCCCGTTTCATGAGCAGGGTAATGAGCTACTTTTTAGAAGACGGCGAAAAACAGTTAGATGTATTGGTTGCCACCAGCGGCGATACCGGCGGTGCGGTTGCTTTAGGCTTCTTAGGCGTGTCTAATACAAGGGTTACTATACTTTATCCTAAAGGTAAAGTTAGTGGCGTACAGGAGCAGCAATTGACCACCAACGGCCAAAACATCCGTGCATTGGAAGTTGATGGTACTTTTGATGATTGCCAGGCTTTGGTTAAACAAGCCTTTACCGATGCCGAACTAAACGAAAAATTCCGTTTAACATCGGCAAACTCTATCAATATTGCCCGTTTGGTACCACAAACTTTCTATTACTTTAATGCCTACGCGCAGCTTTTGAGGCAAGGGGTTAAAAAGGTGATCTTCTCTGTACCCAGTGGCAACTTCGGCAACATTGGCGCGGGTTTATTAGCCTGGAAAATGGGCCTGCCTGTTGAGAAATTCATAGCGGCTACCAATGCTAATGACACCGTGCCCGAGTTTTTAAAAACCGGCGTTTATCAGCCCAAACCATCGGTAGCGACATTGTCAAATGCGATGGACGTAGGCAATCCAAGCAACTGGGTGCGTATTGCCGACTTGTTTAAGGCGGATATGGAGGAATTGAAAAGCTTGGTTATCGGTTTTAAATATAACGATGAGGAAACCGTAAAAGCTATCAATTGGGTATTTGACACTTATGGCTATGTGGTTTGCCCGCATACAGCTATTGCGTGGCAGGCCTTAACTGATTATCAGCAAGATCATCCGGCTACAGATACAGCGGGCGTCTTTTTGTCAACCGCGCATCCATGCAAATTCCCGGATGTTTTTAGTGATGAAATAACCGCCAAAATTGATGTACCTGCCCAGGTAAAAGAATTAGCTTCAAAAACCAAACTTGCCATTGCCATCAGCAAAGATTTTGAAGATTTTAAAGGTTATTTATTGAACGCGAAGTAGCGCCGGTTGAATGCCCTTTGTCATATACTTATCTATTGTATAAAAAAAGCCTTGCTATGTAAAAACATAGTAAGGCTTTCGGTGCTTTGCCATTTTTTGATAAGGGCTGCGGATTTGATAAACGAAACCCTTACCCCTGTTTTACCAGTCGCTCGCCATCCAATACCGGGATGGCTGTGGTAACATCAACTTGCAGGCAAAACTCAATATCTTTTTCGATACCTAATTTTTTAAGGCGTTCGCCGTGTGAGGTTTTTTTGAGGTAAGCGTTTATGTCATGTTTACCAGCCTGATAAAGGTCATAGGCTGCAATAGCGGCATCATCCAGTTCAAAATCGTTTGATTTAAGCTGATCTATCACCGCGCCGGCAAACAGGGTATCCTCCAGGTTAAAATTGTTTTTCCAGCCGGCGCATACCAACAATACGTTTTCATTTTGTGCGCTTAACCAGGTGCTTAAAGCCGTAAGGTTAAGGAATGATCCTATCACAATCTTTTTTGCTGCCCTTGATAAATGCAGCGCGTGTGTACCGTTTGTAGTGGTAAGCACAACGGTTTTCCCTGCAACCTTTTCGGCGGTGTATGAAAATGGCGAATTGCCAAAATCAAAACCATCTACTACTTTTCCGTCGCGTTCTGCTGCCAAAAGGTAATCCAAACCTTTCTCTCTATATGCGGAACACTCCTCAACCTGTGATACTGGGATAATAGCCTCAGCACCGTTTTCAATACCATAACATATAGATGATGTTGCCCTGAAAATATCAATAACTACTACAATATACTCTTCAACATTAAAGAGCGGCAGCAATGCCGGCGTTAGGCAAACGTGTGCCCCCCGGCCCCCTGAAGGGGGAGTTTGGTTATCGATATTTTCTGACATGATTTGAGTAATAATTTAAGAAGCTTGCTTATCATTCCCCCTTCAGGGGGTTAGGGGGCTTTATAAAAAGGAGGTTTTACAACCTTAGCTTTAACCTTGCTATCCCTTATGCTTACATAAATCTCGGTGCCTTCTTTGGCAAATTCGGTATTTACATAGCCAAGACCGATGGCTTTTTGAAGCGAGTATGATTGTGTGCCCGATGTTACTTTACCAATGTTTTTGCCATCGGCATCAACAATAGGATAATCATGACGGGGAATGCCGCGGTCTATCATTTCAAAGCCAACTAACTTTTTACTTACGCCGGTAGTTTTTTGTTGCTGTAAAGCTTCGGAGTTGGTAAAGTCTTTATTGAATTTGGTAACCCAGCCCAGGCCGGCTTCTAATGGCGATGTGGTATCGTCAATATCATTGCCATAAAGGCAAAAGCCCATTTCTAAACGTAAGGTATCGCGGGCACCTAAGCCAATCGGTTTAATGCCAAATGGCTCGCCGGCTTTAAAAATAGCGTCCCAGATCTGTTCCGCATACTGATTTTCAAAATAGATCTCAAAACCGCCTGCACCGGTATAGCCTGTTGCCGAGATCACTACATTATCAACACCGGCGAAAGTCCCTTTTTTGAAGGTGTAGTACTCCATTGATACCAGGTCAATATCGGTAAGGCTTTGTAAAGCTTCGGCTGCTTTTGGTCCCTGGATAGCCAAAAGAGAAGTGCGATCTGATATGTTTTTCATATCAACACCCCTGGTGTTATATTTTACTATCCAATCCCAGTCTTTATCAATATTTGACGCATTGACAACCAGCATGTAAGTTTTTTCGTCGATACGGTAAACCAGTAAATCGTCAACTATGCCGCCGTTTTCATTAGGCAGGCAGGAGTATTGTACTTTACCATCATAAAGCTTTGATGCATCATTGCTGGTAACACGTTGGATAAGGTCGAGCGCGTTTTCGCCTTTTAAAATAAATTCGCCCATGTGGCTTACATCAAACACTCCCACCGCCTTGCGTACGGTTTCATGTTCGGCGTTAATACCAGCGTATTGCACAGGCATATTGTAGCCGGCAAAGGGTACCATTTTGGCACCTGTTTTTATGTGTACTTCGGTTAAAGCAGTATTCTTCATGCGGTCAGTCAAATAAGCCGCAAAAGTAATTATTTATAACCGGAAATGAGGGCTTGGGCCTAAATCTCCAAGATAAATCGCTTTTAATATTTAACTTTATTTTTCTCATAAGCAGAGCGTTGAGTAAACACGAATTTAACTGCCCGTACCATAGATTATAGCTGATTTTACGAATTTTTTCAATCACATTTTAATTTGTGATACATAGGAAACGCATCGAATTGGGTTAACATAACTTAATATATTTCAAATAAAATGCATCTTAATTTGTTGGTAGTCAATGTATTGTATTTTATCAAGGTTAACACTAAATTGATGCTTATATCTTCCCACCGCCTTAAGTTTGTCCCCTTAAGTATTCAGGGCCGTTTGTCCCGATTTGTGCTAACGGTCAATTCCAAAATTTGTGAAATTCGATTAAATTATAACCGGGTCGGCGGGCATTCGTGTCTAACTCAAAAAATTGCCTTAAGATAACACGAATCCATTGCCTGCGGGTAACAGCCATTTCCCTGCTAAATCTCGTCGGGCTGCGGAGATTTTACTTTCGCGCTCTTGTGGCCTGCAGGGGTTGGGCCCGGATTTAGTGTTTTATAAAACTGTACAAGGTCTTTCGCTACCTTGTTCACATCATGCTGCTGCTCTACCAGTTTACGGGCATTTAAACCAACGCTTTTACAAAAGTCTTCATCGGTAATGCAGCGTTCAATGGCATGGTAAAACTCGTCCTGGTCGTTTGCTATCAGGATATTGGTGCCGTTGGTAAAATTGATACCTTCAGCTCCTAACGAGGTAGATATGATACATTTTTGCATGGCCATACCTTCTACAATTTTTACCCGCATACCGCCGCTCGATAGCAGCGGCACTATCATGATAGCTTTGCTGTTTACAAACTCAAAAGCATCATCAACTTCGCCCTGGATAAAAATTTTGCCCATTACTTCGTAATCATCAAAGCGTTCGGGAATGTTATGGCCGGCTACGTAAAACTTAACCCGCAGGTCGCCATCAGTAAGATCTTTATGAAAGTTATCGATAAACCATTCAATACCTTCTCGGTTGGGCAGCCAATCCAGCGATCCCAAAAAGAACAGGCTTGGAAATTCCGTTTTACTGAAATCGGGCTTGTATCTTGTTAAATCGATGCCCACCGGAATGATCTCGACCGGGATACTTGTGCCGTATGAGAGGATAGTAGTTTTATCTTCGGAAGTAAACACCGCTATGGCATCAAACTTATTAAGCTGCTCCAGTTCATACTCTTTAATGCGTTTGGCCACCATGCGCAGGTACCATTTTTTAAACAGGTCGCTTTTCTGCTCGGCCAGCCTTTCCCAAACCTGGTGCTCTATATTGTGCGACCGGTAAATAAGTTTTGCTTTAGATACTTTACGGATAGATGCCAGGTATGGCGTTACAAATAAGCCTTCAAACTGGATGATATCATAATCATCGCGCTTTAATTCGCGCACCAGCAGTTTTTCAAATTCAGCATCGTAAAACCTGTCAACATTGTTTGATTTTTTGCGAAACAGGTTTACCACGGCATCAACCATAGATACGTTGATGTTGATCTTATAGGAAGTGTATTGGATTTGGTCCTGCAACTCATCGCGCTCATGTGAGCCACCGCTATAAGTTTGCGCATCTAAAGATACCAGCGATACATCATGCCCCAGGGCTATCAAGCCCTTAATGGTATTGCATACCACTATGGCATATCCGCCATTTTGAGGAAATGGGACACGATGTGTTAAAATAAGTATCTTCAAACGATTTACTGGTTTCTACAAAAATACCATCCGCAAAGTGCTTATCAAAGCATGTGGCTAAAAAATACTTAATTGCGGATCGCTTACCCTGAAAGTTTTACGATGGTATGGCGTAAAACCTATCCTCATTACCGTTTCGCGGTGTTTTATGGTAGGGTAGCCTTTGTTGGTATGCCAGTCATACTCCGGATGCTCAGCGGCAATTTTCAGCATATAGTCGTCACGGTAAGTTTTGGCCAAAATAGATGCCGCCGCAATGCTGAAGTATTTGCCATCGCCCTTAATGATACACTCGTGCGGGATGTTGGGATATTTTTTGAAACGATTGCCGTCGATGATTAAAAACTGTGGCTGGGTATGTAGCTTTTCGATAGCCCGGTGCATGGCCAGGAAGGAAGCATTGAGGATGTTGATCTCATCTATCTCAAAATTATCAACAGATGCTATAGCATAGGCAATAGCTTTTTCCTCAATTTCGGTACGCAGCTGGTACCTGATCTCTTCAGTTACCTGTTTAGAGTCGTTTAGTAAATGATGATCAAAATCATGCGGCAGGATCACCGCGGCGGCAAACACCGGCCCGGCCAAACAGCCACGCCCTGCTTCATCACACCCCGCTTCAATTAACTCATACTGGTACCTGGCTGCTAACATGTGGCAAAGATAATAAGAAGTATCAAGTAGTTAGTAGCAAGTATCAAGACAGGAGAAGGGAGTGTTAAATTCCCGGCAAATTGGTGTGTTCTGTGAGTTACGCTGCGTAACTCCGCGGAGGGCAAAGCAAATTGAAGCTTAAAATTCGTGAAATTCGAAAAAATTAGTGGGAATTAGTGTGTATTAAAATATCCGCAACGTAAGCAACGTGATATCATCAATAGGTTTGCTTTTGTGTACCAGGTTCAAATGATCTAAAAGTGCGTCGTTGAAATTATCGGGCGACATATGGCCGTTAGCTTTCACAAAATCGAGCAACTTGTCCTCATTCCAAACCCGGGTGCTGGTCGATTCAAAATCCATTAGTCCATCGGTGTAGTTTACAACAAGGCTGCCCGGCTCCATATCTATTTCGCCTTCATTTAAAAAGGGGAGTTCTTCAAAAACACCTATCATGGTGGTACCCAGCTTTAGCGGTACAGCTTCGCCATTTGAATAAAGTATAGTTGGGTTATGGCCGGCGTTGATGTAATTGAGCTTGCGTTTTTTTTCGTTATAGCGGGCCAGGAAAAGAGTGATAAAGCGTTCGCCTTTGGTATTGTTGAGTACAATTTTGTTAAGGCGGTCAATGATATTGGTCAGATCATCCTCTACCGCAGCCCAGGCATGCAAACTGGCCTGGAAATTGGCCATCAATAAAGCTGCCGAGATCCCTTTCCCCGAAACATCGGCAATACACCACAAAAATTCGTTTTCATTAAGGCGGATAAAATCAAAATAGTCGCCGCCGATGTTTTGATGCGGGAGATATTTTGCGCCTATTTCTACCGCGTCATCTTTATGCATCCGCATTGGGATCAGCATATTCTGCACCTCAACAGCCAGCTCCATTTCTCGCTGGAAACGTTCGGATTGTAAACGCTCGCGGAACAGTTTTTTATTTTCCAACGCTACAATGATCACATTCATCAGGGTTTGAATAAAATTAAGATCATTGCTCAGCATCTCGCCCGATGTATTGAAATCACCAATAAGGGCGTAGGCCAGCGCGCGGCTTTTATGGTAAATGGGAATAAAATAATTGTATTTGCTTAAGGTGCCATCTTCGTGATCAGCTATGGAAGTAGGAGATTTTACTTTACTTAACTTATTACAAGCCTTGCTCAGTACAATGGCCGATTCCATATCGCCACCGTATTTAGAAATGCACACGAATTTATTGTCTTTTTCTATCAAAAAACGAAGCTTGCCAACCTGCAGATAATTTTGCAGGATAACCTCAAGCATTTGAATGAGTATGGGAGTAGCGGTATTTTTATTAATAGCACGGGTAATCTCCAATAAGGAGTTCAACTCCGACTGTCGTTTAAGCAACAGCCTGATTAATTCGTCTTCGCCAGAACTATCGTCGTTGTATTGCATTCGTTATTAGTACGCCTGACTAAAGTAAAAAAAATATTTTCAAATGCGTGTACTTTGTGATTTTATATCGAACGCATCGCGCAGCACTATAGTAACCAGGTTAAAGGCATATACCAATAGCATAATGGCTAAACCCGGAATGATGGCAAGATAAGCCGAATCCATCACAATATAGCCATAATGTTCTTTTATCATTGCGCCCCAGGTGGGCATTGGCGGTTGGGCCCCAAAACCAAGGAAGCTAAGCCCCGCTTCAAGTAGTATAGCCGATGCGAAATTTGACGACGCCAGCACCAGCATCGGCCCGGTAATATTGGGTAAAATGTGTTTGGTAATAATGCGGGTATTGTTGAAGCCAAGCGCCCGGGCAGCTTCGATATATTCTACCTGCTTTAGGCTCATCACCTGTCCCCTAACAAGCCGGCCAACCTCAACCCACATAGATAGGCCTACAGCTATAAATATCTGCCACAGACCTTTACCTAATGCGAATGATATGGCAATAACCAGCAACAGGGCGGGCAGGCTCCATAATATATTCATTACCCAGCTTAAGGCGGCATCTATCCATCCACCAAAATAGCCGGCAATGGAGCCTATAGTTACGCCTAACAGCATGCTGATGATAACGGCCATTAACCCAACCGAAAGCGATACGCGTGTGCCCAACAGCAAGCGGCTTAACAAATCGCGGCCATAAATATCGGTACCCAGCCAGTAGGTCTTGGTGACAATCTGTTCGTTTTTAATCCTATCGCTGAAACTTTTGTATATCTCTGCGCTTTTTTCGCAGCTTAGTGTTGGGTTCAGTAATACTTTATTGAAATGGTATCGTGGCTTAACACCGGTCACCACCTCAAAAATGTTATAAGCTTTTTGATCGGGTTTATCCTCGTTGCCAATGTATTCGTTTACGTGGATAGAATCCTGCTTAAAATAATAACCGGTTATTGGGATCTCGCGGTAAAAAGAGGGCTGACCGAAAAGCATCCGGCCAAAAAAGCCTATTGTATCAACCGGCTCGCTTTTACGGATGCGTAGCATCGTAAATTTAGCGCCGGGCTTTTTGATGCTCAGCTGTATGATCATGTTATTGGCGCGTGGTGTTTGATCGGGCATTACCAGGTAGCCCAATATGGCCACAAGCAGGGTAAGGGCGATAAATAACAGCCCTGCCAGGGCGATTTTGTTACGCTTAAAGGCGTTCCACGTTCTTTGTGAGGGGGTAAGCTGGGCCAATAGTTAGTTTGCTGTTGGCTAAATATCGCTTAAATAGGTACAATAACCAATTGCAGGCATACAAATTACATTGATATTAAAAAGCAACGATACTTACCTAACCTCCCTGCCTTTCCACTGGTACTTCTTATTGCTGCCTATAAGACCCATATAGGCCAGGTAAACTACATGCACAGGTATGGTAATAACCAGCAGGCTTACCAGGTAACTGCGCCTGAAAAATGAGGTAACGGGAATGAGGAACAAAGCTTCAAATAAATATTTTAATAGAAACTGTACCGCGAAAAGTTTTAATATATCAATAAAGAACAGGCCCAGTAGAAAGTTAAGTAACATGGATACGTTAAACAGCCAGAAGATAAGACCGATGATCACTATCTTTTTATCCTTGTATACCGTAAATTTAGAAGCCCATCGTTTACGCTGCTGCATAAACTCTTTTAAATTGGGCTTAGCATGGGTATAAACTATAGCATCTGTTTGTTTGATAAAACCAATGCGACCGGGATACCGCACCGCCACTTTTTGCAGCAATAATTCATCGTCGCCAGAGGCCAGCTGATCAATCCCTTTAAAACCGCCAACTTCGTTAAATACATCCTTGCGATAGGCCATGTTGGCCCCATTGCAGGTTGATGCCCTGCCATTTCCTATAAATGCCGCGCCAATGCCTATCAAGTACGAAAACTCCAACGTTTGCATCAATTCAAAAACCGACTTCTCCTGGAAAAAAGTAACCGGGGATGATATTAGTACCGGTTTTTCGGTTTCGTAATAACTTACAATGGTTGAGATCCATTTGCTGTTCATCCGGCAATCGGCATCTGTAGCTACCATTAATTCGCCGGTAGATAATTGGATGGCCTCGGTTATAGCTTTCTTTTTATAAGAGTTTAATGGCTGATCCTCATTGAGCTTAAGTAAAGTGATTCCCTGATCGGCAAAGCTGGCAATAATGGCCGCGGTATCATCGGTGGAGTGATCATCTACGATAATAACTTCAAGCAGGTGTTTGGGATAGTCCTGGGCCAGGATATCGCCAATTGTTAAGTGAATGCTTTCGGCCTCGTTACGGGCGGCCACAAGAATGGTAACCCTTGTGTTGAATGGTACCTTGTTTACCGGTGTTATAGTTTTTATACTAAACCATCCCTTTATAAGGTAAACAACAAACACCAGGTAAATACCGGTAAACGATAAGGATATGATACTAAGCAGTGCGATCAAAGAATTTGAGTTTTAAAACGAATAAAGAGCCTAAAATAGCCGGAATAATTAAATTAATAAGCCAAATAGAGGATACCCCTGCAATTACGGCCAGTTTTTGATCGGTTATATAAACAAACAAGTGGGCCGCCGTAAAGCCACGCACACCAATATCAAACAAATCAAGCGAGGGAACAAGCGCCGAAATCAACAAAAACAGCATCAACATCATAAACATTTGAAACACCAGCATTTGGGGCACCAGCATCTGAAAAACAAGGTAATACTGCATTGAAAAAGTAAGGTATCTTGCCAGGCTAAAGCCCATTATCCTTATCAGTTCATTTGTTTTATAGCGCCCTAAAACCTCAAAAAAGCGGTGGTATTTACGGATAAAGCCAATTTTGTCAAATATCGTAACCATCCATTTGATATGGAAGTATATCACAAGCTGTATTGTTGCCAAAATGGCGCAAACCAATATTATTGTTGAATATATCCAAACCTTATCATGTATAAAGTTGAATGCAAACCAGATCATCGAGATTACCCCCAAAACGTTGGTTACCAACCCCTGGCTAAATGAACCTACCCCCATGGCAAATATGCCGGGAATACGTTTGCGGTTGGGTAAAAACATTACGCGGCCGCCATATTCGCCAATACGGTTTGGTGTGGTAACAGCCCAGGTAAGGCCACAAAATACAGCTTCAACGGCTTCCCATAATGTGAGGTTAACCAGTGTTTTGCTAACGTAACGCCACTTTAAGGCCTCCAAAAACCAGTTTACAAACATAAGCAGTACAACCACCACCATGGTTAATATCACTTTAGTTGCACTCAAGTTTGATGCTAAGTGCTCAAACTCCTTTAAGTCGTTGTTTTTTTTGGAAAACTGCCGGTAAATGAACCATGCAGCGACAATCAATATACCGGCCTTAAGTAAAAACGAAACAATTTTTTTGGCAGACGAAGTCAATAAAGTAAAATTTACGCAATAGTACAAAAAAATGGGGCAAGGATTAACTTGCCCCATATAACGTAATACCGTTCCTTTTGTTTACTTTAATCTTGCTTTAAAAAACGAAATGGTGTTTGCATAAGCATCTTTAGTGGCATCGCTGCTGTAGGCCGGGTTGCTTGGGTTAGCAAAACCATGATCGGCGTCGTATTGATGCAGGTATAATTTTTTACCTGCGGCTTTCATATCTGCATCAAATTTACCCACTACTTTAGGGTTAATCCATTGATCTTTATTGGCAAAATTACCCAACACATCGCCATTTAAGGTTTTTAGGCGGGCAACATCCTGCTCGGGCATCCCATAGTACATTACCGTACCCACCAATTTTTTGCCGGCTAACAAACCGGTTTGCAAACTCCAGCCACCGCCAAAGCACCAGCCAATGGTTGCTATATGTGCTTTTGGCCCGGCGTAAGCAAGGGCGCCATTGATGATAGCTTTTGCCCTATCCTCATTAACAGCCTGCATCAATTTACCGGCATCCTGGGGAGTGGTAGCTACTTTGCCATCGTAAAGATCAAGATCAATAACGTTTACATTGCCCAGGTCGTTATAGATCTTTTCCGACTCGCGTTTTACATAATCGTTAAGTCCCCACCATTCGTGAATTACCAGGATGTAGTTATTGGTGGGTGTTTTAGCTTTTAGTAAATAAGCTGTTGACTCTTTACCATCGGCGGTTTTGTAGGTGATGTTGCTGCCGATGCTGCTTTGAAAACGGATAGGCAGCGGTTTTAAATGCGCCATCTTAAAGCCTGGGTTTGAGGCCAGCATGGCAAAACGTTGCGTTGCCGATGGATTGCTGCAGCAAACTACCTTGCGTTGGGCATAGGTAAATGCGCTAATGCCTATAAATAGGGTCAGGAGGATTAGTTTTTTCATGAATTGTTGTTTGATGATTTAAATGTATAACAAATACGCCGCAAAAATGATTTGCGTTGCCTGTATTTAAGCTTAAAGCAGCATGCTTAAGGCTTAAAGCTGTTTTGGGGTAGATGAACGTTTTATATTAGGGCTTAAAACCAGTGTGGTTACCTTAAATAAACGGCATCTTCCTGGCCTTCTTCGTCAAGCACTACATCTACATGTTCTTTAATTACGGTAGATAGGGCCATGCCGGCAAAATCGGTGGTTACAGGGAAACTTTTGTGGTTACGATCTATCAATATGGCCGTACGCAATTTTTTCAAAGGCACATCCAGGAAAACGCCAAAGCCATAGGCCAGTGTTTTACCGCTATTGAGTACATCATCAACCAATATCACCACTTTATTGCTACAATCATTCACATCAAAATCAATATTGGCCTGCAGGCTGCTGCTTTGTTTATCTAACTGGATGGTTAATAGTTTGCTTTTAAAGGGGGCTATTTGATCCAATATGACTTTTAGCCTACTGGCAATATGATTGCCGCGTGGCAATATACCGGCTATAATGATCTCTTCCTCGTCGAAATTATCTTCCAGGATCTGGTAAGCCATCCGATCAAGCTTTTGCTGGATCTGCTGCTGGTTCAATATCAGGAGTTTCTTTTCAGACATGGAGTAGGAATTTGTTGGAAAGTTGTAATGTTGAAACGTTGTAATGCTGTTTTTATGCTGTAAATATACGAGTACATTTTAACCTTACAACATTGTAACATTTCAACATTACAACCCACTCCAACAACATTTTATTTTTTATAAGGCACGTACACAAAGTTTGCGCCCTCTGGTACAACTACAAAAACGCACATAAATTCGTTGGGGTTTTTGTAGCTTTTAATAAAGCGGTCTTTTAGCTCGGGTTTGATCACACCGCGTTCGGTAAATTCTTCAAGGGTTGAGGCATGGATGCTCCATTCAGAGTTCAGATCATGCCTGTCTAAAATCACCTCGCCTAATTTTACCTCATGCTGATGGGCTACAAAAATAGGGTACGATGACAGGCCTTCCACCATAATCTCGATGGCTACCTCCTGTATGGAGTCTTTAAAAAACTTAAGTTCCCGCTCTAAACTCAGCAGCGGGCTATCCTTAGCGGCGGCCTTTTGCTGGTCGTCATTACCTTCATTTAAAAGATCTTCGGGTTGCATATAACACGATTAACAAGATTTGAAAATGATTGAAGGATTATAACCAGGCGGCTACTTAATCCTAAATCATTTTCAAATCTTCAAATACTCAAATTTTCAAATTAAATTATCGGCTGATTTCCAGGATCTCGAACTCTATTTTACCGGCGGGAACCATGATCTCAATTTTTTCGCCTACTTTTTTGCCCAATAAACCTTTGGCTATTGGCGATGCTACAGATATTTTGCCGGTTTTCATATCTGCTTCGCTCTCGGCTACCAGCTGGTAGCTCATGGTTGCATCGTTTTTAAGGTTTTTTATCTTTACGATAGATAATGCCAGTACTTTTGATGTATCCAGTTTAGATTCATCAAGCAAGCGGGCATTGGCCAGTACTTCCTGCATTTGCGAAATTTTGGCTTCGTGCAAGCCCTGTGCTTCTTTTGCTGCATCGTATTCGGCGTTTTCAGATAAGTCGCCTTTATCCCGAGCCTCTGCAATTTGTTTTGATATATCTGAGCGACCGGTTGTTTTCAACCTTTGTAATTCTTCTTTTAATTTTTCTAAACCATCTTTGGTAAAGTATGATACCTCTGCCATAACACCTAAATTAATTATTGTTTATTCTATTGGTTGTACAAAAAAAACCGCCCTCCCTTTTTTAAGAAGGACGCAATGACCATAAAAACAAACAAGACTATAGGGCCTATGCCACATAGTCTTGCTTTGATTAAAACGAAGATAAGGGAATTAAGTTTTAATATGCAAATTTATTTGCCTGCGGCGGTTCATGGATCATGGTTAATAGTTCATGGCTAAAAAGAAAGGGGACACTGCCATGAACAATGAACCATTAACCATGAACTAAAGAAACCAGCTTCTCCGCCATTACTTCACTTATCTTGCGGTATGAGTCGAACGTCCAGCCGGCAACGTGGGGGCTTAGGATAACTTTGCCGCTTTGTCGCAACTCTTCGTACCAGGCCTGCTCGGCAAGGGTTGGAAATTTTTCTACTTCTAACACATCAAGACCTGCACCTAATATTTTGCCTTCTTTAATAGCTTTCAATACAGCGCTTACCTTGGCCGTTTTACCACGGGAGGTATTGATAAAAAATATAGGCTTTTTAAAGTGGAACAGGTATTCGTCATCTATCAGTCCGTTGGTTTCGTTGGTAAGGGGTACGTGTACGCTTACCACATCGCTTAGCTTTACAATTTGCTCCATACTCACCTCGCGGGCATAGCGGTCGCTAAAGCCGGTTTTATATTTATCAAAAGCGATCACATCAACCTGGAAACCCGATAATTTACGGGCAAAGCTATGTCCCATATGGCCGTAACCAATAATGCCCACGGTTTTACCCTTAAGCTCATAACCCCGGTTGCCTTCTCGTTCCCACTTGCCATGCCTGATCTCGGCATCGCCCCGGTTAAAATTATTCATCAGCGAAAGCAAAAGGCCTATGGCGTGCTCGCCTACCGCGTCAGAATTGCCCTCGGGTGCGTTGATAAGCGTAATGCCTTTTTGCGCCGCGTAGGCTTCATCAATATTATCCATACCGGCACCTGCCCTGCAAACAAACCGCAGGTTGGTGGCCGCATCTAAAACTTTTTTATCTACCTGGAATTTTGAGCGGATCACCAACCCGGCGTAATCGCCAATGATCTGTATCGCTTCTTCTGTTTTTATGGTTGGCCTATAATCACAAGTGTACCCTTTGGCTTCGGCCTGTTCCATAAATATGGGGTGCACATCGTCAACAATAAGAATGTTATTTTTCAACTGAACTGTATGTTTTAATAAACGGCAAATTTACAAACCCAGGCGCTATTAATGAGTTGTATTTTAATTGTTTTGATCATTTTTACGCTTCAAATATATTTACTGAACTTTTTAAGCATCAATATTTTATGGAAAAGCTGGCAAAGCAAGTCAAAATTTTAAAAGCACTGGTTATTGTATTAACTATAATAGTGCTGGCATTTATAGCTATGATGACCCGCTTACTGAATAATAACAATCATTTTAAACTACTCACTGCCGAGCGGGTGGACATTGTAGAACCCGATGGCAAAATTCGCATGACTATAAGCAACCGTGAAAGTCAGCACCCCGGCACTATTGACGGTAAGGTGCTGCCTAAACGCGACAGGCCGGCCGGTATGATATTTTTTAATGATGATGGCGATGAATGCGGCGGGCTGGTTTATGACGGGGATAAAAAAAGCGCCAGCATGACCTATTCCATTGATCAATACCATAATGACCAAATTATGCACCTGGAATACAGCCAGGACAACGCTGGAGTAAAACCACAAAGGAGTTATGGCTTAAAACTTTGGGATAAATACGATGAATTCACAACCACAAATCTGATGGCTTATGTTGATTCGCTTCATAAACTTAACGATACCAAAGCCTATAATGCAGGCATTCAAAAACTAAAAGCATCGGGCAGGCTAACAAACGAACGCTTATTTGTAGGTAAAAATAAGGAGGGCGAAGTAGGTTTATTTTTGCGGGATGCTAAAGGGCGTGCACGATTAAAGATATACATAAACCAACAAAACCAACCGGTTATGGAAACGCTTGATGAAAAAGGGCAAGTGATAGCATCACGGTAAAAGCTGCTATTTTTGATGTTTTATAAACTGGCACGGGAATAGCTAACTATATGTTAGGTCTTTAAGACTCACGTATATTAATTGCCATACCATGAAATCATTAAAACAAATAGGTACAGATATAAAACAGTACTCAGATCACCTTGCCCATGACGGCTTTAAACAGGTATTTGACCATATAGACCAGCTGAAGATCAAAAACGGCGTTGATAAGCTTGGATTAGATAAATTTATTAACCAATGCGCCATCATGGCAGCCGGCACCGGAGCCATATCAGGTAGCGGCGGTATTTTAACCATGGTAGTTGGCATGCCTGTTGATATGGTTAACCTGATAACCCAACAGTTTAGGGTTACCATGGCTATTATGTACTACAATCGCGGCAGTTATCAAATGGGTTTCGACGAGTTTATTAAATTGGTTGCTATATCATTCAAGGTAGAAACCGGTGTAGCCATCACCAAAACCATGATGGAAAGTATAGCCGAAAAGGTTATCCTCAACTTAGGTGTACGCACCGCCGAACGCCTTGTACCCGTAGTGGGCGCGGTTATTGGTGGTACTACCAATTATATTTTTATTAAACGCATGGCCAAATCTGTTAAAGACATTCAGCTGGAGCCGGTGGTGATCAGGGTGAATTAAACAGACTTGCGACGAAAAAGGCGATGAGTAAACCCCATCGCCTTTTTTATTGATTGCCGTTATTTCCGTTTTATGTAATAGGCAAATCCAATATTGGGATAGTTGGGGTTGGCGTTTTCTATTTTTTTTTCGCCAGATACGGTCATGCTTTCTATCACCAATAGTACGTCGAAACCTCGGCCTTGTTTGGCGATTTCTAACATTTCCACGGGTACTTTATAGGTATTTTGGTAATCATATTCCTGGCTTTCCTGTTTATAACGGTCCATTTTTTTCAAATTCTTTAAAAAACCATCCGCCAGGCCTGCAATATCAAATCTGAAGGTTTCGTTGTTTATTTTCAAAATGTATACCTTGTTGTTAATCGTTTTAGAGTTCATGATTATGCCATCAACCTTGTCAGAAAGACTATCGGTAAGATAGCCTGGATCAAAAGCAAAATCATAACCTTTAATATTCCTTATTTTATTGGCAGCAATAAATTCATATTGATTTATGACTCTTTCGGCTTTATTATACCAGGTGTCAAAATGATGCAGTCCAAGGTATTTGCGAATCCACTCGTACTTAGCTTCCCGCAATTCGTAACGACTGATCATGATATCGCTTTTGGGATTACCGGTTAATTTGCCAAGTGAATCGTTAACTAATGTGAGGTCTTTTTTAATATAGGGCTGTAATGGCGAAAGATCATATTTAAACACAAAATAATTCAATTGCGCCACCGCTTCGCTGGCTGCTTTAGGGTCAACGTGGGTACTGTCAATTGGCGCAAACAGCCCCTGTTTTAAAGCATTATGCTTTTCAAAAAACTTAATAATGATTCTCCTCTGTGAGTACATACTTACCGAAAACGCGCTTTGCGGCCCGTAAACAGACAACAACGTAAGTACGCAAAGTGATATCGGGATCAGTTTTATATTTTGCTTTTTGAAGGCTAAAAAATAAACAGAGATAAACAATAGCCAGCAGGCCAAAACAATCAAAAAGTATCGCCATTCGGTGATGCCGTACTTAAATACCCTTGCGCCAACAGCCACAAATAGCAAGCCCAGCAGCGGCACCATTAAAAAGTAGAAGCTGCGGGCATAGGTTTTAAGCCATTTATTACCATCATGCTCTCTTATGGGATAAACAAGCAATAGGGAAAGGATGCCGAATACGGCATAGCTTAATATCAGATCAGATACCAGGCCTTTGGGTAAACTCCATTGAATTAATATTTTAACCTCGTAGGCCAGCAGGATAAGCACATAAATGGTAGATAACGGGATGAGCACATATTGGGTGAATATTTTAAGCGCTTTAGGGTAGCTTAAATCCTCATCAAGTGCGGCGGTATTAATAGGTACGCCCGCTAAAAAGAACGTAGTGGTAAACATGCCCACTATCCAAACCCATAATATGACGTAAGTATCCCATTCGAAATTAAAGTTGAATAGAAAGTTGGTAGCGCCTATGGCCGCCGCGATACCTAAAAACAATACCACGCCATATAGTACGCTGGTTAAAAAGCGTAAAAACAGGGTTTTATTAAATTGCCAGAAACCGTTTACCTGGCCTTTACCCGTAAACGCGGCAAACGCCACTAATAAGTGAAAGGCAAGGGATAGCAGGAAAAAGCGGATATAATCTGCCTCGCGAGCGGTAGGGTCAATAATAAAAATGAGCGATGATGCAAAAATGGCAGCGCCCAGTTTTATAAGAAAAGAATTACGCTTTGACATTGCCCGGCTTTGCGTAAACAACGTAGCCGAAAGACTAAGCAGCAAGCCCAGGTTGGCCGTCATTGCCATCCGCATCAGCCAGCCTTCGTCAATGCGGTTTAAATGTTTTAGCTCTACCTCAATAGTGCCGGCTATGGTACCTGCCAGGGCAAATAACAATTCAAACGGGTAACGTTTTAGCGTGGATAAAAAGCCTTCGGCAAGTGTTTTGATGGATGGGAATCGCATTATGATACAGGTTTATATTGGCAATGTAAGCACAATTTGTAAAATATCTGTATTAAAACGCAAAGTGTAAAGGGTACAATTGCATTTAACACATTAGTGTTTATATTTGCGTTCGCAAAAAACATCATATTGATATAATATAATGAGAGAAATACAATTCAGAGAAGCGCTACGTGAGGCCATGGTCGAAGAAATGCGCAACGACGGAAATATATACCTGATGGGTGAAGAGGTTGCCGAATACAATGGTGCCTACAAAGTAAGCCAGGGTATGCTTGATGAGTTTGGTGCTAAACGCGTTATTGATACGCCCATCTCTGAATTAGGCTTTGCCGGTATCGGCATTGGCTCGGCCATGAATGGTTTACGCCCTATCATCGAGTTCATGACCTTTAACTTTTCGTTGGTGGCCATTGACCAGATCATCAACGGCGCCGCCAAGATTATGTCAATGAGCGGTGGCCAGTTTTCGGTGCCAATCGTTTTTCGTGGCCCAACCGGTAACGCGGGGATGCTTAGCTCACAACACTCACAGTGTTTTGAAAACTGGTATGCCAATTGCCCGGGCTTAAAAGTGGTTGTTCCATCAAACCCTTATGATGCAAAAGGTCTTTTAAAATCGGCAATACTTGATCCGGATCCGGTTATTTTCATGGAATCTGAAGTGATGTATGGTGATAAAGGCGAAGTGCCGGAAGAAACTTACTATATCCCATTGGGTAAAGCTAAAGTTGTATCTGAAGGTACCGATGTAACTTTGGTAGGGTTTGGTAAAATTATGAAAGTAGTTATCGCTGCAGCTGCCGAACTTGAAAAAGAAGGCATTCATGCTGAAGTGATCGATTTACGTACCGTTCGTCCTATTGATTACGATACGGTTATTGCATCGGTTAAAAAAACAAACCGTTTGGTAATTGTTGAAGAAAGCTGGCCTTTAGGTTCAATTGCTACCGAGGTTGCTTTTAAAGTACAAAAAGACGCTTTTGATTACCTTGATGCGCCTATCCTGCGTATTATGGGTGGCGACGTTCCATTACCTTATGCCCCAACTTTAATCCAGGAATACCTGCCAAACCCGTCAAGGGTTGTTAAAGCGGTTAAAGAGGTAATGTACGTTACTAAATAATAACACGATTTAAGGATTTAGCAGGATATACAGGATTTATGCCTGTTGGCTGCAGAATTTCAAACAGATACTAAAGGGCCCGGTAATTTATCGGGCTCTTTCATTTTATTAAAACTCCCCATGGAAACATCAAACGTAAAAGACAGCAACGGTAATATCCTTAACGATGGCGATTCGGTAACGCTGATCAAAAGCCTGAAAGTTAAAGGCGGCGGTGTAACGCTAAAACAGGGTACGCTGGTAAAAAAAATCCGCCTTACAGATGACGACAAAGAAGTTGATTGCAAAATTGACGGTATGAGCATTGTGCTTAAAACCGAGTTTTTGAAGAAAAGGTAGGGCTGTAACATTAGAGTCAAAAGCTTCGCCAAGATAATAGACTTAGTTTGTTTACACAATTTCTTATATTTGAGTATAAACTACCGGATTATGACCAAACAGGCTATTATTGAACGCACAGTGAAGGCAATTAACCAGCTGCCGGAAGACAAGGCAGAAGAGATCTCTGATTTTGCCGATTTTGTAAGTAAGCGATACGAGGAAAATCAACTAACCCAAGGCATTCAGAAGTTGACTGCTGATAGCGTAGTCTTTGACTTTTTAAATGACGAAGAAGAATTATATTCCGTAGCAGATTTAAAAGAAGTTTACAATGGCTAAGGGAGACATTGTACTTATTACATTCCCATTTACAGATTTGAGCGGCAGTAAATTAAGGCCAGCGGTTGTGCTTGCAGACACCGCTCTTGATTTAACTGTTTGTTTTATTACAACACAAATCGGCTGGCAGGAAACAACAGACGTTATGCTAATGCCATCAGTGTTAAATGGATTGAGGAAGCAATCCCTTATAAGAACAGGTAAAATTGCCACTCTCGGTAGGTTATTAGCCAAAGGGCTTTTAGGCAGACTATCTACAGCCGAACTTATCGATGTAGATAATAAACTCAAAATAATATTTCAACTGCCCTAATATCGCTTATCTTGTAAAATCAATATAGTCTTTTTGTCATAACTAAGATGATATAATGAGCTGATAGATGGGCTTTATATATAAATTACCTATTTTAGGCGCACAAATATCAACATTATGCAAAACTCCCGTTTTAAAGGTTTAAAAGCCTTTGTTTTGATAGCACTTGCCTGTACTATAGGCAGCAAAGCTTTTGCCCAAACCAAACCGGCAACTACTCCCGCGGCCGGCACAGCTACAAAAGCACCGGCAGCAGCTGTTATAACCGGTCCCACTACCTTGATTGAAAAGTTTTTTAAAAACTACGATAAAGAGAGCACCACCAGGGCAATGATGGATATCTTTAAAACCAACCCGCTTATCGACTCTAACAGCCTGGTGAAGCTGATTACCAAGATAGATACCACCCGCAGCATTATAGGTCCCTATTTAGGTAAAGAACTTATTGTACAACGTAAGGCATCAAACAGTCTGATACTATACAGCTACCTGGTAAAACACCAAAACCAACCGCTTAGGTTCACCTTTATGTTTTACAAGCCAAAAAACGATTGGGTAATTTATCGCCTCTATTTCGATGACTCCGTAAGCAGCGAACTGGAACAATCGGCCAAGATCACGGGAAAACCCTGATTGGGACTTGCGGACTTTTTGGATTATGGGACTGTTGGACTATGAGAACTTAGACATCAGATAGATAAAGTTCTATATACATAAAAGCAAAACGGGCAGGGATATAATCCACTGCCCGTTTTACTTTCTATAACCTCATTAAGCTGTTTTTTCTTTTCCTATAGTCCAACAGTCCTATAGTCTCATCGTCCAAAAATCCCCTTAAACTACTGTTCCTTCTTTTAGTTTCTCGGCGTTTTCTGCAAATTGGAGGGCTTCCATAATTTCCTGAAGGTCGCCGTTGAGTACGCCGGGCAGGTTATAAATGGTAAGACCGATGCGGTGCTCGGTTAAGCGGCCTTGTGGGTAGTTATAGGTACGTACCTTGGCCGATCTATCGCCGGTTGATACCATGGTTTTGCGTTTTTTAGAGGTTTCTTCCAGGTGCTTTTGCAGCTCCATTTCATAGACCCTTGAACGCAATACCTGTAGTGCTTTATCGTAGTTTTTTAACTGCGACTTTTGATCCTGGCATTGTGCCACAATACCCGTAGGTAAGTGGGTTAAACGCACAGCCGAGTAAGTTGTATTTACCGACTGACCACCCGGACCAGACGCGCAGAACAAATCCTTACGGATATCGCTCACCTGCAAATCAATATCAAACTCATCAACCTCTGGCAATACCACTACAGATGCAGCCGATGTATGTACGCGACCCTGGGTTTCGGTATCCGGCACACGTTGTACACGGTGTACACCCGATTCGTATTTTAAATTGCCATATGCGTCCTCGGCGTTTACGTTAAATACAATCTCCTTGTAACCACCGCTTGTGCCTTCGGTGTAGTCAACCAGTTCGGTTTTCCAGCCGCGGCGCTCGCAATAGCGCATGTACATACGGTAAAGATCGCCGGCAAACAAAGCGGCTTCATCACCACCGGTACCACCACGGATCTCGATCATCGCGTTTTTAGAATCTTCCGGATCTTTAGGGATCAGCATTAAACGGATCAGCTCTTCTTTTTCTTCCTGTTGGGTAAGTAATTCGTCGAGTTCCATTTTGGCCATTTCGCGAAACTCTTCGTCTTTCTCGTTAGCCAGGATGTCTTTATTGGTATCGATATTGCTCATGATGTTGCGGTAAATGTTATACTCGTCAACAATTTTGGCCAAATCCTTATATTCTTTATTCAGCTGGGCAAAACGTTTCATATCCTGCATAACCTCAGGATTGCTCAATTCGCCTTCAACGGTTTTCCAACGTTGAAATATCAGTTCTAATTTCTCTAACATATTATATATTCAAAAGTTAATCAAAGCAGCTTTAATTAACGTTGGGCCGGCTCGGGAAAGGTGTTAGTTTTCAGTCGGTTTACAGGCTTGCTTTAAAAAACGCACAAAAATACGCATTTTCAGGCATATATTTTTTCAGTGGATTGTAAGTTGTTTCTTATAGTTCATAGATCATGGTTGATAGTTCATAGGCGAAGTGGGATACTTGCTATTAACCATCAACCTTTTCAAAATATTCCAATTTCAGCGCCTCGCCATCAAACACAGCATAGCTATTGTAGTTTATCCATTCGCCTAAGTTAATATAGCGGCTATTAGGGGTAATTTGAATATCGAGGGGTAAATGGCGGTGGCCAAAAATAAGGTAGTCGTAAAAATTGGTTTTTAATTCGTCCTTGCAAAAAGCTACCAGCCATTCCTGTTCATGTGGCTTATGGTTTTCTTTTTTTGAATTGGCTATACGGCTATGGCTCGACCAGTAGTTAGCTATACCTACACCAAAATTGGGGTGCAGCCTGGCAAACAGCCACTGGCAAAGCCCGCTTCGAAAAAAGTTTTTTAACAGTTTGTAAAAGTTATCGCCGGGGCCAAGGCCATCGCCATGGTGCAGGAAGAATTTTTTGCCGTTGCGCTCTATCTTTAATTCATTGCTGATGATGGTAGCGCCCATTTCCTTTTCAAAATAATCAAACACCCACATATCATGGTTGCCTTTAAAAAAGTAAAGTTTTACCCCGGCATCGGTAAGCTGGGCCAGTTTACCTAAAAAGCGGATATAGCCGCGTGGGACAACGGTTTTATATTCAAACCAAAAATCAAATACATCGCCCATTAAAAAAAGCTCGGCGGCGTCGGCTTTAATGCTGTCGAGCCAGCGTATTATCCTGTCTTCGCGTTCCCGGCTGTTGGCAAGTGCCCCCGCGCCTAAATGAAAATCAGAAGCAAAGTAAAGTTTATTACGGGTTGACATATGCGGGTAAAAATACAGATTATACCTGAAAAAGCCTTAGCGTCGCGATGCCTATACAGGCAATCGCTTTTAAAGATTTGCGCAGCAACAGGTAGCTCCTATGGAGCAAAAAAGCATAAATTACTTGTTCTACAAATAGGTAGCCGCTATGCGGCATCGAATATTTAATAAGCGGGAAGAGTGCCGCATAGCGGCTACCTGTTTGTAGAAAGAAAAAGAACCAGACAAGATGCCGCATAGCGGCTACCTATTGTGCTCATTGAAAAGGATTTCTTTATGCGGAAATGTTAAAAACGATTTCCCTGGATGCCTATAGGGCCTTATTACTAAAGCCGTATGATGATGTGTTATTTTACTGTAATACCGCGTAATGCTAAAACAACCGTTGTTGTGTGGGGTTATAATCAATACATTAAAACAAAGAAACCATGCCACTGCCAGAAAATCCCAATCTTGATGATAACCAGGACGGAAAAGATCCCGGGAACGAATATGAACAAAACGAAGGTAAGGACACCGGCAACGAACGCCTGGATGATGACGAGGCCGATACTGCTGCCATTGATGCCGCTACCAGGGCTTCAGAACCGGCATTTACATTAAATGTTGACGATGGCGTTGCGCCTGCCGAAAGTGAAAAAAATGATGAGTAGCTTTGTTGTATAAATAATAACATCAACCAATGAAAAAACTATTCATGCTTGCTTTTGGCGTTTTCGCTTTTGCAGCAACGGCTAAGGCGCAAAGTAAATTTGATGCCGCCGATTTTAAAAGTAAGCTTGGCAAAACCGGTACCCTTTGCGATACTGTAAAATCATTAAGGATTGTGAGCGATACCCTAACGCTGCTTAATATGGGTGGCGTTTATCCGCATCAAAAATATACCATCGCGTTAAAAGGCAATAAAGTAACGTTGGATTTGCCAAACATAAAAGGAAAGGCGGTTTGCGTTACCGGCATATTTGAACTGTTTAAAGAGCAGCCCGAAGTAGTGGCCAGCAGGCCAGATCAGATTGATGTTCATTAATGGGAGCTAATTGCCTGGTTACTGTTTTAGCATTATTCCTTTTCGTTGCCACGTTTCTTTTTCCTGCTTCTGTAAACCCATACACCCGCAAAGCCAATAAATATAATAGGCCAAAGCATAATGGTATCAAAAAAAAGCGTTTTCAGGATACCCCAGCCTTCGCTAATGGCATTTTTAAACTTGGTGGTAAATTGTTCGTCGGCCCGCTCGGCGGTTGGGATATTATAGAAAGTGATATCCAACGAACTAAAGGCTACCTGGCTGTTTAAATAATTCAACTGGCCCTGTGTGGTTTCTATATCGGTGCGGATAGATTCAAGTTTATCTTCTATTTCTAACAGGTCGCTTGTTTTGGTGGCGCGCTTCAACAGTTCCAGGTAACGGTTTTCAAGCAGCTGTTTGTTTTTGAGTTGAGTGCTGATGTCAATAAACTCGGTGGTTACATCTTTTACCCGGATGTTCTTAGCGTCGATGTGATCGGCATTGGAGGATAGGGCATCTAAAAACCGGTCGAAGTTTTTAGACGGCACGCGTATTTTCAGATCATACTCCCTACGGTTATTATCGCCATTATTGGTTTCATTCTCTTCGCCAACATAGCCGCCAAGGTTTTTTAACGATGCCACGATCTTATCCCTGGCCGCTTTTAAATCTTTGGCCTCAAACCTGATCTCGCCTTCTTTTACAATCTTCTTAGCATTGTCAATTGCTTGGTCAACTGCGGTTTTGCTGTCATCGGGGGGCGCGGCTTTAGCCATCATTTTATCAGATGCACGATTTCGGTAGCCAGGAGACGGTGCCATCAATTCCACATTAGCAATCTTAGCTTTTTCGGTCTGGCTTTTATGTTCACATGCCGAAAGTATTAATAGCAAAGCAAAAGAAACAATACAAATTTTCATAATAAGGCAAATTAGTTTTATGGAAGGAACGAAATTCACCTTATTAAATTATATTAAAATCAAAATAAAACAAATTAAATTCTGTTTTATTTATATTGTCAAAATATAATTCTTTAAAATGTCATTTCAGTTTCTCATTATTCCTATGCCGGTCGGCATCACGGATGCTTTTCTTTTCCATATTCTTTTCCAACGCATCCGTGAGGTCGATACCGGTTTGGTTAGCCAGGCATATCAGCACAAAAAGCACATCAGCCATTTCATCAGCCAGGTTAACCTCCGTATCCGATTTTTTAAATGATTGCTCGCCATACTGCCTCGCCATAATGCGGGCCACTTCGCCCACTTCCTCCATCAAAATAGCCGTATTGGTAAGCTCATTAAAATATCTGATACCTGTGGTATTTATCCACTTATCTACCAGATGCTGCGCTTCTTTAATTTCCATAACACGAATTACACAAATTTTATCTAATTACACGAACCCGATTAATTTAACCTTATAAATCAAATTATTACCCGTTGATAAGTAAGCGAAGGACTGCCAAAATTTATCACCATTCCCAATTTTAGGCCAGATGCTTTAAGGTAATTTAATGTTTGTTTGATGTATGGATCGCCGATGCTGCTTGCCGCTTTTATTTCAAGTATAATGGTGTCTAAAACAATAAAATCTGCTACAAAGAGATGTTTAAGCTTCTGTTCTTTGTACGTTATTGTATATGGCTTTTCTCGCTCAAAGGCGATATTGGTTTTTCTAAACTCAAATTCCAAAGCATCTTTATAAACAGCCTCCTTAAACCCATGCCCTAATATCTTGTGCACTTCAAAACAGGCACCTATTATTTTGTAAGATTCTTCCTTAAAAAGTAAATCTGCCATGCTTTATTAAGTGTAAATTAGTGAAATTCGAAAAAATTAGTGGAATTAGTGTGCATCCTTATCCCTGGTATCCATCACAATAGTAACAGGCCCATCGTTCAGTAATCTTATCTTCATATCGGCACCAAAAATTCCGGTGGCTATTTTTTTACCGGTAATTGTTTCCAGTGTTTTGATCATTTGCTCATACATTGGGATAGCCTTATCGGGGCGTGCGGCGCGGATAAATGACGGGCGGTTTCCCTTTTTGGTTTGAGCAAACAGGGTAAACTGTGATATCAGCAAAATTTCGCCATTGATATCTGCGAGTGCCTTATTCATCAGGCCGTTTTCATCGCCAAAAACACGCATCCCGGCAATTTTATTGGCAAGCCAGTTCAGGTCTTCGCCGGTATCGGCATCCTCTATTCCCAGCAATACCACAAAGCCTGTTCCTATTTGCCCGGTAATTTCACCATCAACTGTGCAACTTGCTTCGGTAACGCGTTGTAGTACGGCTCTCATTGTATTTGATATTTAAAGGCAGAAAGATAAGGCAAAAACAAGGCATAAAGCAAGTTTGGTTCGGCTAAGAAGCGCTGTTTTTTGAAAGGAGCATGTGCTGTAAAAATGTGATTTCCTTTCTTGATTCCTGGCGCTAATATCTTGCCTCTGATTTTTATTACCTTTGCAGCCAGATGAATAAAGTTGCAAAACCCAAATTTTTTGAAGACGTTACCATAATTGATATTGCCGAAGAAGGTAAAGGTGTAGGCAAAGTTGATGACTTTGTGCTTTTTGTTGATAAAGCCATCCCCGGTGATATTGCCGATGTGCAGGTTTATCGCAGCAAGAAGAGTTTTGGCGAGGCCAAGATCACCAATCTTAAACAGCCTTCGGCTTACCGGGTTGAGCCTTTTTGCGAGCACTTTGGTACTTGTGGTGGCTGTAAATGGCAACACATGACCTATGAGGCGCAACTTAAATTTAAACAAAAATCTGTTGCTGACGCGCTCAGCCGCATTGCTAAAATTGAGGTTGATGGCATAACGGATATTGTTCCGTCACCTGCAGACCGCTATTATCGTAATAAGCTTGAATATACCTTTAGCGATAAACGCTGGTTATATGATGGCGAAAACAAAGAAGACGAAACTTTAAATATGAATGCCCTGGGCTTTCATATCCCCGGTCGTTTTGATAAGATCCTTGATGTAAAACACTGCTACTTGCAGGCCGAACCATCAAACGAATTGCGCAACAGTATCCGCGATTTTGTGATAGAGCAGGGCTATTCTTTTTATAACCTGCGCAACCACGAAGGCGCTTTAAGAAACCTTATTGTACGCACCTCATCAACCGGTGAGGTTATGGTGATTGTGGTATTTGCTTATGTAAGCCAGGAAGATATTGATAAACTGATGGGTTTTGTTGATGCCCGATTTCCGGAGATCACTTCTCTATTATACATCGTAAACCAAAAGAAAAACGATACCATTTTTGACCAGGATGTGGTAGCCTTCAAAGGCCCGGAATATATTCACGAGGAAATGAACGGCATCAAATTCCGGATCGGACCAAAATCTTTTTACCAAACCAACAGCATCCAGGCATTGCGCCTTTATGAAATAACCCGTGATTTTGCGGGTTTTACAGGCAATGAGCTGGTTTATGATTTGTATACCGGTGCCGGCACCATCGCTAACTTTATTGCCAGCCATGTGCGCGAGGTTGTTGGTGTTGAATATGTGCCTACCGCAATAGAGGATGCTAAAGTAAACTCGGCCATTAACAACATTACCAACACCAAATTTTACGCCGGCGATATGAAGGACGTACTGGTGGCCGATTTTGTTGCCCAGCACGGTAAACCGGATGTGATCATTACCGATCCGCCACGTGCAGGCATGCACCCGGATGTGGTTGCCCGGTTAATGGAAATTGAAGCTCCTAAAATTGTTTATGTAAGCTGTAATGCCGCCACGCAGGCCCGCGATTTACTGGTACTAAAGGAAAAATACGACACGGTAAAAATTCAACCGGTTGATATGTTCCCACATACACAGCATGTGGAAAATGTGGTATTATTAACATTGAAACACTAATTGCGTGAATTGAGTTGAATTTCACGAATTATGGAGGCTACTGCTTTAACATTTGAAGGTATCTTTCTGCAATTAGTGCAATTTACCTCAATTGGTGTAAATCAAATTAGTGGAATTTGAATAAATTAATGAAATTCGTGTACAATGAGCATTTTTTCAAAAATTATAGCGGGCGAAATTCCCGCGCATGTAGTTGCAGAGAGTAATGAGTTTTTGGCTTTTTTAGATATCAGTCCGCTGGCCGAGGGGCATGTGCTGGTGATCCCTAAAGTGGAGGTTGATTACATTTTCGACCTGGATGACGAAACCTATACAGGTTTGCAGATCTTTGCCAAAATTGTAGCTACAGCTATCAAAAAAGCTATTCCTTGTAAAAAGGTTGGTGTAGCGGTGATTGGCCTGGAAGTACCACATGCCCACATCCACCTTATCCCAATGAACCGGGTTGACGATCTGAATTTCTCCCGCCCTAAACTAAGCCCTACGCAAGAGGAGTTAGCTGCCACAAAAGATAAGATCAAGGCTGCGTTTTAAAAAACGCCGTTGTCATGGCTAAATTACAATTGATTTCCGGGCCTTACCTTATAAGTGCCGATAGTAAGCCTGCCTACAGTAAACAGGCTATGGATAATTTATATAGTTACGATGCCGATTACTGGGAAGATAGGGGTTATATTTCAGACACAGTTTATGAGATAGCGGTGTCCTTAACAGACCAGGTAGTAAAAAGGGTAATTATTGGAGCGGGTGGCGGTTCCACAACCTTTCATGAAACTTCTCATGTTATAGAATCCGAAAGGTTGGTAATATGCTGTGGCGATACCGTGTTTTGTTTATCTATCCCTGATCTGTCCTTGCTTTGGAAAGTTAAAGCTGATGATGCTACCTGTTTCGAGATCTACAAATACAAGGAAGATTATATTATACATGGCGAGTTGGAAATAAGCAGGGTAAGCAATAGTGGGCAGCTCGTTTGGTCACAAGGAGGCGCGGATATTTTCACAACGGCAAACTCCAACAGAGACGATTTCTTTCTTACCGATGAATATGTTTTTGCAACCGACTGGAATTATAAAACTTATAAGTTTAATTTCGACTGAAATTTCTTCGACTGAAATTTCTTCGATTACTATTCCACCAAAGCCTCAACAAGTGCTTTCCAGCTGCTCACTTGCGCTGTTACTCCCATCATACCTGCTATCATAGTAAAGATCTCCGCAGCACTTTTACCCTGCTGCCTCAGATATTGCACAGATGTTGAACCGGCAGATTTGGAAAGTTTATTGCCTGTAGCATCGGTGATCAATGGGTGGTGATAAAATGAGATGTTGCTAAAATCTGTTTTATGTAATAACCCTGCAAGCTGAAGTTGTGCCAGTGTTGAATCCCAAAGATCCTGCCCGCGCACGATAAGATCAACGCCATAATGCAGATCGTCAATAACCGATGTAAGCTGGTAGGCCGGGTAGCCGTCTTTCTTCTTTACCACAAAATTGTGCATGCTAACAGGCAAAATTTCAGAGATCGTTTTACCGATGTAAGTTTTTACCTGGATAGGATCATCATTATTGGTGATTAAACGCCAGCTTACATTTGGGGTTGATAAGGGCAGCTGTTGTTCAAGACAAGTACACGGTTTCTGCGTGCTGCGCGGACAGGTGCAGGCAAATACAAGCTTGTTTTGAGCTAATTGATCCAACGCCTGTTGGTACAAAGGCATCCGGTGCAGTTGTGAAAAGTTGCTTTCAAAATCCTCCACATTGGAAGGGCCTTCATCCCATGCTATACCCAGGTAGTTCAGTGTGTCAAAAATATCCTGTAAGTATAGTGGGTTAACTCTTTCGCGGTCCATATCATCTATCCGCAGTAAAACCTTTGCCCCTTTTTTACGGGCAAGCGCGGCCGTTATAGCAAATGATAATACATTGCCCACATGCAGGTAGCCGCTGGGGGTGGGGGCTATACGGGTTTTATGGTATGTAGATGAGTTAGCCATTATGATGCCTGCCAATTTACAAAAGGGTCTTCGCTTTCAAATCAAATAGCGCTTATGGTTGCCAGGCAACAGTATTTGACATTTACAGGGTTGCCGGTTTTCTGTTAGTTGATTTTTTACGAATAATCTCAAAAATCCAGCTTTTTGCATAAATAAAACAAAGGGCCAGCAAAAAATGATAAAGGGATGTGGTATTAGCCCAACCAATAGTATGGCGTGTACTGTTGTTATAAATAATATTTATCAAACCAGTGCCAAACAGGCAAACCAAGTCTGATAGTAAAAGCGCGGGTATAAAATACACGCTTAGCTTAAGTTTTTTGACTACGCTTAATTCAAATATATAAATTGAAACGGGGACTATTATGCTAACCCAAAATGCATACGTAGCAGAATCATTGTCAATGTATTTGATTGTCGACAACGAGCGTACGAGAAAGTCCTTATATATTGGATATCCATAATTCATCGCCACATAGAATAAGATAGCAGAAAGCACATATACAAGGGCATTTATCCATACTCTTGAGGTGCTTACACTTTTATCTTCCATATACGTTAATTTGTTATTTCTATTTAAATGTAGGGTTAATTTTTTCAATAGCCTCCGATAACTTAATCAACCCAAATGCAACCAATACTATAAGTTTTGGCCTCCCCGCTTATCAACACCCTATCACCATTATCAACACAAAATAATTTGCCCAGTCGGTTTGATATCTGTAGCGCGTTCATTTCTTTTTTTATTTAATCTCTCGCTCCAGAAAGGGATAAGCGAACAATGGGCCGATCCGGTAACCGGAGCCTGTTTAAAAATAAATAAAAGATCGCCATTGCGAGGATGCAGCAGGGTTATTCTTGAAAAAAAGGGGATGATGTATTAATAAATATCTTTGATAATCAATAATTTATATAAATTCCATCATGGAAAGGGGCAATGTGTAGGTTAGCGCAGACGACTCACCCCGACGAGGCTACGCCCGTCTTCCCCTCCGACTGCGTCGCATAGAGGGGCTAAAAAGGTTTTGTTTCTTGCTAACCCTCTTTGCGGCGCAGCCGGAGAGAGGGTGGTCCAGCGAAGCGTAGACCGGGTGAGTCGTAGCCAGCGTTCATGCAAATGTTTGTGGAAACACAATACGCCAAGAGTACATATCAGGGGTGTATATGTGCTTAATGGAGGGTATAAAATATTTTTGAAAGAAATTTAAACAGGCTCTTAGCGTTCAATAGTCATTAAAAAAAATTAATTTGGTAGTCGCTTAAAAAATGGCTAAACCTCAAAAGCGACCTTAGAATGATTGAGAAATTTTCGAAAAGATTGCTGTTGTTTTTTAGTCTTCCTGTTTTGGGCATTCCTATACAGGCATCTGCTTTTTTGTTAAATAAACCTGCCGATACCTTAACAAAGCATCCGGTAACCTGGTTTTACGCACGGGAAACTAATACGCCGGTTGCTGCTGTGCAAACCACCCATTCCCGTTTAACTACTAACGCTGCACCAGTTGGTGTAGTCCCCGTTGTAAATTATCAAACGCCCAAAACATACAGCATTAATGTTGGGATAACGCCTCTTGCTCCCGCCAATACAGGTGGCCCTGTGCCTGCAAATATTTACGGCGAGGTGAGTACCCTGGCAGGGGGGAGGGCGCCTGTTACCTATGATAGTTTTGGCACCGATGCTGGTTTTAACCTGCCATCGGGCGTGGGCACGGCTACAGACGGTACCATTTATGTTTCTGATTACGGCAGCGGTGCTATCAGAAAGGTAACACCGGCCGGCGCTGTAACAACAATCAATAATATTAGTGCGCCGGCATCATTAACGTTAGACAATCAGAACAATATTTACATCTCTGATTTTCAAAGCAACAATATTTTTAAGATAAGCGCTGCAGGTGTTAAAACTGTTTTTGCAGGCAACAATGCTGCGGGCTACCTGGATGGCACAGGTTCTGGTGCCAGTTTCAATAGTCCGGGAGGTGTTACAACCGATGCCCTGGGCAATATTTATGTGGCCGATCAGCAAAATAACAGGATCAGGAAGATAACGCCCGGCGGGTTGGTTATTACCGTTGCGGGTAACGGTAGCGCGGGCGCTGTAAACGATATTGGCCTTGCAGCCAGTTTTAACAACCCTGATGGGGTGGCCGTTGACAAACAGGGTAATATTTTTGTGGCCGACACCAAAAACAACCTGATCAGGGAGATAACGCCAACAGGCGCTGTTACTACCTTTGCCGGTAGTGGCGCGGCGGGTTATGCCGATGGCACCGGCACAGCCGCGGCTTTCAATTACCCAACCAGCCTGGCTTTTGATGCATCGGGTAATTTATTTGTGGCCGATTATAAGAATGATCTCATCAGGAAGATAAGCCCTGCGGGCTTAGTAACAACAATAGCAGGTACAGGCAGCGGCGGCGCTGTAAACGGGGTTGGTGTTTCTGCCAGTTTTAATTACCCCATTGGTTTGGCCTTTGATGGCAACGGCAATTTATTTGTGACCGATTTTGCTAATTACCTGTTGCGCAAGATTACCTTAACAGGTTATACTATTGATAAACCATTGCCTGCGGGCTTAACTTTTGATATGCGTACCGGGATCATTAGCGGTACACCAACGGTAGTTTCGCCGGCTACGGATTATACGGTTACGGCCTACAATAGCAGCGGCAGCAGTACAACCGTTGTTAACATCAGGGTAACGGCCAATCCGCTTAAACCATCTGTTATTACCTTCAATTCTTTACCTCCGGCGCAGCAAAACATAATACAGCCTACCGCTACAAGTACCAACCCCGAAACGCCCATCATTTATACCAGCAGCAATCCCGCGGTAGCTATTATTACTGCCGATGGTAAAATACGATTGGTTGGTGTTGGTTACGCGGTTATTACAGCCACACAGGCAGGCAATGATAATTATTCAGATGCGGTGCCTGTTTCGCGCCAGCTAACGGTATACCAGCAGGGATTCATCCGTTTTAACCCTTTGCCTGTTAAGTATGTGATTGATGCCGATTTTGATCCTGGCGCTACAAGTAACGTTACAGCATATCCGGTTACTTATACCAGCAGCAACCCCGCTGTAGCAACCATTGTTAACGGCCAGATTCATATAACGGGCATTGGTACAACAACGATTACGGCATCGCAGGCCGGCGACGCGCTAAATTTACAGGCGCAGCCGGTATCGCAGGTATTAACCGTTAAAGCCGCATTATCCTTTGGGCCAATATCGCCTAAAATAACCTGCGACGTGGATTTTGACCCCGGCGCGGTAAGCCCGCAGGCAATCACTTATTTTAGCAACCACACCAATGTAGCCACCATTGTTAACGGCAAGGTGCATATTGTAGGGCCCGGTATAACAACTATTACGGCAACAAGTCCTGGTCAGTCACTTCAGCAAAATCTTATTGTGAGCGCTGTACCGCAGCCGGCTATTTACATCACCGCGGCTATTCCCAGTCCTGATTGTAGCGGGAGCGCGGTTGTTTTTACCGCGCAACCCACCAACCCGGGAATTAATCCAACTTATGTATGGAAGGTAAATGACGTAGCAACAGGCCCCAACGATGTTACTTTTGCCACCAGTACCCTGGTAAACGGCGACCAGGTTACTTGTACGCTTATCAATAACAATACCTGTCCCACACCGCTTACAGCCACATCTTCGCCAATTATTGTTAGCGTGGTTTCGCCACAAAGCCCGGCACCGACTGTAAGTATATCAGTATCTGTAAATGGGGTTTATTCGGGCACGCCTATTACTTTTACCGCGGTAACACAAAACGCAGCATCCCTGCTATCGTACCAATGGATGGTAAACGGCGTTAATTCTGGCGAAAACGAGGATACATTTACCAGCAGTACTTTTAAAAATAACGACATCGTAACCTGTACCATCACGGTAGCCGGTGCTTGCACACCACCGGCAACCAGTAACGCGGCAGTAGTTACTATAATACCACCACCCACTATAACTGTCACCAATGCTTTTACACCTAATGGCGATGGCGTTAATGATACCTGGGTTATTAATGATCTTTCCTTTTATCCCAATTGCCTGGTGAGGGTTTTTGACCGTTATGGAGGTATGGTTTTGCAATCTGCAGGCTACCAAAAACCATGGGATGGGACTTATGGAGGTACCGCCCTGCCTGCCGGAGTGTATTACTATATCATCGATCTGAAAAACGGCACAAAAAAGCTGGCCGGCAACCTCACTATCTTAAAATAAAAAAGCCCCGGTCACCCAAGGCTTTTATCAGTGAAATTATCGCCGGTTTAAAATCCGTCGAAAGCAAATGGTTCAACTACCAGCGGTTTACGCGGAAGTAAAGCGGGCCTTACGCTGCTTTGGTATACAAACGAGGCAACAATAATGGCCGCCTGCTTCAAATCGTCAATTTGCAGGTGGTCGTAATTATCCTGGTTGCTGTGGTGGGTGCGGGTTTCGTAATCAATGGGGTCCTGTACAAACTGAAAGCCGGGGATGCCTGCCCAATCAAACGAAAGATGATCTGTTGAGCCTGTATTTTTGGTGGTAACGGCAGCTGCACCCATATCATGAAACGGAACAAACCATTGCTCAAAAATAGGTTTAATGGTTTCATTGTTTTGGGTGTAGATGCCCCGGATTTTGCCCGTGCCATTATCCAGGTTATAATAGGCCGATACTTTGGCCTGCTCGGGTTTTACCTTGCCATTATCCATAAAGTGAATTTTGGCATAGTTGAACGAACCTAAAAGACCTTGCTCCTCGCCGCTCCATAAAGCAATGCGGATGGTACGTTTTGGTTTCAGGTGAAGCGAATCTAACAAGCGCACAGCTTCCAGCATCACAATACAGCCCGCTGCATTATCGGTAGCACCGGTAGCGGCAGACCATGAATCGAGGTGCCCACCTAACATCACCAGTTGCGATTTCAATTTAGGATCGGTACCTGTAATTTCCCCTACCACGTTATAGCCCTTGGTTTCGGGCGATATTTTTCCCTGGATGTTCAGCTCCAGCTCAACCGGGTGCCCCGATTTAATAAGGCGTTTTATTTTCTGGCAATCCTCTGCGGCCATGCTTACTTTGGGCAGTGTTTCGGGGATGTTTAGTTTATAAGCGTTGAATGATTGTACCACCACGGTGCCGTTAATGCTGGTGCTACCGGTGCTGATGATAGCCACCGCGCCCGATTGTTTAAACAGAACATCGGCCCTGGCCATGCTTTTAAAAATGCCCACGTACTGCTGTATCATTTCGCGGCTTACCATATAAGTATCCTTTAAATCGGCCAGCTCGGCATCGGTAAGGCGTTCTGCCGATGGCTTAAAGTTTTATGACGTGTTAACCGCCCCTCCATCAACCAAAATGATCTTACCTTTCAGGTCGGCAAGGTGTTGAGCGATATAGGTGGTATCCATAGACTGCGCGCGACTGATCACCGTTACCTGCGCTTTCTGTACCCCGTTGGTGTTGGGACTCCATGGCGCGGGATAGGCTATTACCGGCTGCATATAAGGGGCCGTCATGGCGATGCTGAATTCACTGATCTCCCAGTTCTTACCAAACTCGCCCCATGGCTCAAGGGCGGCATTGGCCATACCCCATTTTTTCATGGTTTCAACAGCCCAGGTGGCCGCCCGCATAAAGCCCGGCGAATTGGTAAGCCTTGGTCCGGCAACATCGGTAAGGTAATGGGCAATGCTGGGAATTTGCGAACTGTTGAGTTCTGCTTTCCTGATCTGGCTGAATACTGCGGTATCAACTGTTTCCTGTTGTGCAAATAGCTGTGTGCTGCTGAGCATGCAAACGGCAAATAATGATTTTAAGGCGAGGTGTTTCATGATGTTGAATGTGTATACTTTTGGGAGTTAAAAAGCCGGGCTACTTACCCTGGAAGCTCCTATTACAATATTAAGTTAATTCGGGCAAAAAAGCTATAAATCAGCCAAGTACATTAGGGAAAACACATCTAAATAGTTAAAGGGGATAAGCTTATGGCGTAGGGAAGATATAAGCATCAAACGATATCTTGTTTTTATTGCCTTGTGCTGATTAAATGATTTAGGTATCCAATAGACTTGTATTGGCCAACAACATGCACAAATATTTGGATGCGCCTGAATTGCGCCGTACATCAGTTTAGTGTTAACCATGTTAAAATACAAAACATTGATTATTAGATAATTAAATGGTTTCGTATCTGAAATGTGTTAAGTTATGTTAACCCAATTTGATGCGTTTGCCCTGGCAAGTCCATTAAAACAAAACAATGGCCCGGTTAAGCCCCCGGCAGCTTAACCGGGCCATTGCCCTAAGGATAAAGATGCTGCCAACTATTTAGTTTGCCATATCATTATTTTCGATAGATCTCCTGCTTTTGCTGATGCCATCTTTTAAGCTGCCAAAATTATAGTTTAGGCTTATGCCAACCGAGCGGTAATAATCCCTGGTGGTATACAGCTGGTTAAAATCGGGACCAAACGTTTTGGCCGTGTTGTTTCTGTACGAAGTAAAAGGATTGTTGATGCGGGCGGCAAAAGAAAGCTTGCTTTTGATCAGCTCTTTATTTACACTAAAAGCGGTACCCACAAAGCCATTTGAATAGCCTTGTAAGCCGGTAGGGTTTCGGCTCACTACATTTAAATCGGCATTGAGTGCCCAACCCTTATCAAACCTGAAACCGTTTGATAACGAAAAGGAATACATCAGCCTGTCGTTATGTACTATCGATCCGTCAGAGAATCCCTTAAGCCAAAGGTACATTACGTTGCCATTCAGGCTTAGGCTATAAGCTTTACTGATAGGGTACGATGCCGATATATTGCTCCCCAGGCTGCTTGATTTGCCGGTGTTTTGATAATTGGTGCGGGTAATTTGGGTTGTTGGGTCAAAGCTGGTAACCAGCAGATCGAGGTTGTTCATAAAGGAATAATCCAGTCCGATGTTTAATGATAGCTTTTTATTGCTGCTGTAACCGGCCTGTATATCGTTTAGCAATACCGGGCGTAAATTGGGGTTACCGGTTGCCTCAAAGTTTGGGTTCGACCGATCAACATAAGGGTTAAGCCTGTTGATACCTGGCCTTCTGATCCGTTCAGAAAAACCAAAGTTAACGGAGGTTTGATCGCTTAGGTTTTTACCAACGGATACAGCAGGCAGCACGTTAAAATAATTCTGGTCTGCCGTGGTATTGGTACTTATAAAATTGGCCCTGATCACGGTTTCTTCAACACGTACACCGGCGTTTATATTCCAGCTTTTTAAATTAACCTGGTAAGAATTATAAGCGCTAAAGACGTTCTGCGTATTGGAGTATTGATTTGACAGAGTCGCATCGGCGTCAAACTGCCCGGTGGCGTTGTTAAAGCTGTTATAGCCAAAATTGCTGTTATTATCCCTTAATATACCTTTTACTCCTGCTTCAATGTTTACCTGCTTAACAGGGGTTACAAAATCAACCTGCAGGGTGTGTTCATTAAATTTTTGTTTGTCGGTTTGGGTGTAATCCGGGGTGTTAAAGTTCACCTGGTTTGATAGATCTACCTGGCCATTGCGGTTGCCGTGATTGGTAGAAAACTGGTATGAAAAGGTAAGCAAACGGTTTTTTACCGCTTTAAAACCAATTTGATAATTCAAGGCGGCATCTAAGCCGTAATTGGTGGCTTTGTTATCATTAAGCAAATCATAAGCCTGGTTACCTCCAATTGCCCCGGTTAATTCAGAGGATTGACCCATATGATCTGCAGACCGGCCACCATTAATATTCAGCTGGCCCGAAATAAGGTGCAGTGAATCTATCTCGTAACTCATTTCGGTGCCAAAATATGCGGTTTTATTATTTGATTTACGAACGCCCTGCTGCACCAACGTGGTGGGATTGGCATCCAAACTTACCCTGCTATTGGTAAAGCTGGTTTGCGGATTATTAAAAATGCTTGCGCCCGCAAATCCCGAGATACCGAACTTGCCGCTTTTAGCCGTAAATGAGCCGCCGATGCCGGGGCCGCCTACCGGGAAGCTTTCGTTAACATTTAACGAACCGCTATAACCATCAATCAGCTTTTTACTGGTGATAATGTTGATAATGCCGGCAAGGCCGTCTCCATCGTACTTTGAGGGCGGAGTGGTGATCACTTCTATTTTTTCGATAGTGGACGCGGGCATGCTTTTGAGTATAGCGTTTAAATTATTTTCCACACTTGCAGATGGCTTTCCATTGATGAGTACTTTAAAGCTGGAATTGCCTTTAAGCAATATGTTATCCTGTCCATCCAAAGTAATAAAGGGAATTTTATGCATCATGCCTAAAACGCTGTTGGCTTTGCTTTCGGGATCTGCTTTCAAATCGTAGATGATCCTGTCGGCTTTTTGCCTGATGATAGGCCTATCGGCAGTAATAGCTACTTCTTTTAAGCTGGTGAACTGGTCTTTTAAGCTCACCGTGCCAAGGTTGATGCTTTTTGCGGTGTTTTTTGACAGATTGGCCGGCAGCGTCTTTTGCGCGTACCCAATGGCTGCAACTACAACAGTATAATTCATCTGCTCAGTAACCAGGATGACAAATGATCCGTTTTCAGCAGATATGCCAGCTTTTACTGGTGTGCCTTTTTCGTCTTTTATCCTGATGGTGACAAAAGGTATGGGAGCATGGGTGCCAGAATCTGTTATGATGCCTTTAATCACATATGATGCTGGGCTGGTTTGGGCAAGGGCACTGTTTCTCTGTGTTGTTAAGATGATAAGCAAAATGATTACCCTAACTATATATTTAAAAGATTTCATGATGGATAAGATTGAATTGTTGATAGATTTTTTAGGCATAGGAGTTCCCGTAAAGGCTATAAACCTTAAAAAACGGGGGGGGACAAGGCGGTATCAGCCCGGGCTAATACCGCCTTATGCCATAACTGTTAAAGTGATTTTTTATCCCTGTGGTTGCGGATAAACAGGTAGTAAAGGAAGAAGCCGAGAGCAATGAAAATCATCTCGACTCCATAAGGTACCGGCGAGTCTTCGGCATTGTACGGTACAAACTGCATTACTATTAAACCAATGCCGGCTGTAAAAAGCAATAATCCCCATTTCATGGCTTCGGTACCAAAGCCCGAGAGCTGCTCTAAAAACTTAAGACTGGTTTCGTTAAGCGGGCCTGCATCAATGATGCGTTTTTTAAGCCTGTAGTTATACACGGCCAAAATAAAAATTGCTATAATTATAAACAGTACGATTAAAATTATAAAGGGCATTAACTGTTTCATGATGTTTTAAATTAAATGATTTGATACAGTAGTCAATAAAAATAATAGAACGGTTGCAAATATTTTTTTTTAATTTTTGCAACCGATAGCCCACATCACCTGACTACTATAATATGTTTAACGAAAAGGAAATTGTATCCAGGATTTTAAAAGGAGATTTCCGGGCTTTTGAATTATTGGTGAAGCAGTATGAGAAGCTGGTTTTCTTTGTAATTAACCGGCTGGTGCATGATCAGCAGGACAAGGAGGATATTTGCCAGGACGTTTTTATTAAAGTACACCAAAGCCTGCATACGTTTCAGTTTCAGTCAAAACTATCTACCTGGATAGCCCGCATATCCTACTTAACCGCGGTAAACTATCTAAAAAAAAACAAAGCCGAAAAACCTACAGCGTATCCGGAGAATATTGACAATTACCATTTTACCGATGAAAGCCCCGAAGTTGAACTGATAAAGAAGGATACGGCGAGTTATGTTAACTACTTAATTGATCAGATGCCCTTGCAATACAAAACAGTGTTAACTTTATATCACTTAAATGAATTTACCTGTCCCGAAATTGAACAAATTACCGGCATCCCCGAAGGGACAGTAAAAAGCCATCTATTTAGGGCACGTAAACTATTAAAAGAAAAAATTGAACACGATCTTAAAAACTGAATGATATGAGAGAGCTGAATGACGATGAGATCCAGGCGTTGATAGAAAATGGCGCACGGCCATCAGATGAAATTTTATCGGCATCTGAAAAAGGAAACATTGGGGCGTATGAGTCGCTTTTTAAAACCCTGGGTAAAGAACCTGTGCAAGGTTTACCCTTTAACTTCGCGGCTAAAGTTACCGCCCAGGCTAAATTAAAAGTACAGCGCAAAAGCGATATGCGCTTCAATTTAACCGCTGCTTTTATTTTGATTGCAGGGTTGGCCATTGCCTGCGGCTTGTTGTGCCTTGAAAATTACAGCGCCGGGAGCCAGTTTTTAATAGTAACCTTTAAATACAAATGGGTTATTATTACAGGAGTTGTGGTATTGTTAAGTACCTTCTTTTTCGACCAGAAATTTATAACAGAACAGAAACCATGAAGGTTGCTGCCTGTTTTTAGCATTGAATAAATCAATACGACCATAAACCCCAAGCTGCGCCTATGCACCATTTAATAATACAATACACCTGTTTGCTGGTTGTGATCCTGTTTGTAGTCATGCTGGCACAAAAAATAAAAATAGCCTACCCCATAGTGTTGGTATTAGCGGGCCTGCCTTTGGGTTTTGTGCCCTTTTTAAATGGTATCCAGATAGATCCGGAACTGATATTCGCCATATTTTTACCACCCCTGCTGTATGAATCGGCCTGGAACACTTCCTGGAAAGATTTCTGGAAATGGCGCAGGGTTATATCCAGTTTCGCGTTTCTTATTGTTATTTTAACATCGTGTGTGGTGGCCTTGGTATCAAGCAGCCTGATACCTGGTTTTACGCTGGCTATAGGTTTCCTGTTAGGCGGCATTATATCCCCTCCCGACGCGGTATCGGCAACCGCTATTTTGAAAAATGTAAAAGTGCCCAAGCGCTTTATCAGCATTGTTGAGGGCGAGAGTTTAATGAATGATGCATCAAGTTTGGTGATTTTTAGGTTTGCTCTGGCCGCAGTGACAACCGGCACGTTTGTGTTTAGCCAGGCGGCCGTGAACTTCGTGGTTGTTATTGTAATGGGGATAGCTACGGGGTTGGTAGTGGCCCTTGCTTTTTACGCGATTCACCGTTGGCTGCCCACCACAACCAATATCGATATTATCCTTACCTTCATTACCCCTTATGCCATGTATATGGCGGCCGAGGAGTTTCATTTTTCGGGCGTGCTGGCAGTGGTAAGTGGGGGGCTCTTTCTTTCGGCAAGGCGACAGGAAATTCTCACACATCGTAGCCGGTTACAGGGCGTTAACGTATGGGAGGCCGTAGCCTTTGTACTTAACGGCTTTGTTTTTATACTGATAGGGCTCGAGTTCCCGGTGATCATCAGGGAGCTTGGTCCGGCGGGGTTGGCTCCGGCCATTAAATACAGCCTTATTATTACCGGTATTTTAATAGTTACCCGTTTGCTGAGCACTTTTGGCGCTATGGTATTCACCATGTTTATCAGTCGGTTTATTACCACTGCCGACCCTACTCCCGGCTGGAAAGGCCCTTTATTGATTGGCTGGACCGGTATGCGCGGTGTGGTGTCATTAGCTGCGGCGCTTAGCGTGCCTGTAGCGCTACAATCGGGGGCGGCATTTCCGCAGCGGAACCTCATTCTGTTTATTACGTTTGTGGTGATCATGGTAACACTGGTATTGCAGGGGCTAACGCTTCCTAAGCTGGTTAAATGGGTAAATATGCCCGATCCGGATTATACCATTTCTTTTGATCAGCAACAGCAATTGGTTAGGAAAAAGCTCTCCGGCCTTTCGCTACAATTGTTGGATGATAACTACGCCGATCAGCTTAAAACCAACGATATGGTAAAGTCACTACAATTACGCCTTAACGCCGATATGGCCCTGCTGAAAGACTGGGAGAAAGATGACAACGCCAAACGCGCCGATGATTACTATAGAGATTACCGCAAGATCATGAGCCACCTGATGCAGGAGCAACGCAAACTGCTGCATACCCTCAACAAAAAAGAAAGCATTAATGACGTTATCGTTAAGCAGCAATTAGATCTGCTTGACCTGGAAGAGGAAAAACTACGCCAGCATTTTGCGCGCGAAGAGGAATAAAACAGGCAATAAAATCTTATCGCAATATCGTCAACGATCCTGATAGCGTACTCCTGCCGTGTTTGGGATTGATGATGTAGTAATACACGCCGCCCGGTACAGGCGCGCCATTATAGGTGCCATCCCAGGGCACAGCATAACCTACCGAAGCAAATAGTTTGGCACCGTAGCGGTTATAAACCTCAACGGTGCAATCGGTATAGGTATCCAGGTATTTGATGTTCCACTGATCGTTGGTGCCATCGCCATTGGGCGAAAACGTGTTGGGTACCACCGGCCCCTGCAAAACCGAAACTTTTACCTGCCCGCTTAATGAGCAGCCGCTACTGGTGGTAACCGTAAGTGTGTATGTAATATCCTGAAAAGGGGTAACCACTGGGTTAAGTACCGTGGCGTCGCTAAGATAAGTGGCAGGCGACCATGCGTAAGTAAGCCCGGTGCCACTTGCTTTAGCCGGTAAATACGCGCTGCCACCAGCTAACACCGTAATATCCGGACCTACTGTAATGGTTGGCACCGGGTTAACTGTAATGGTTTGGCTCACTGTATCGGCACAGGCATTGGTCGCGGTATAAATGTAATCGATAGAGAATGTGCCCACTCCGGATATTGTTGGATCAAACAAGCCCGTGCTGCTTACCCCCGTACCCTGGTAAATGCCGCTGCCCGCTACACCCGCGTTTTCCTGTGCTACCAATTGTACCGTACCGCCGTTGATACAAATCGCTGACGGGGCTGTAAAACTAAGATCGGGCTGTGCAAGCAGGGTAATGGTTTTATCCATAACAGATACACAGGTACCGCCAGAATAGGCCACCAGCCGTACCTGGTAATTTTGAGTTGCGGGGGTATGAAAGGCCGTGTAATTATGCCCGTATAATTTACCGTAAGACGGGCTCTCGTCAGTAACCACTGTGCCGGGGTTGTTGGCATAATCATAATACCATTCCAGTTTGGTGATGTTGCCAAAATCTACCGTAGAATTATTAGTGAATAGCACCTGGTGGTTACTACACAGATCCGATTGGTTTATTACTGTAAACGCCGCCACCGGGATGGAGCCATTTACCGTAAAGTTTTGGGTTATAGTAGATACACAGCCGCTTGCCGATGTTACCGTAAGCGTAACCTGGTAAACTGCTGCCTGGGTATATTTATGCGACGGATTTTTCAAAGTGGATGTATTGGGGTTACCTGCCGTAGCATTGGCATCGCCGAAATTCCATAAATAGGTAAAACCGCTTGTGGTATTATCGGCTATGGTGCTGGCATCTGTAAACGTAGCCGAAGCATCAGCCAGGCAAACATCGGGCATAGTAAAGGCTGCAACCGGCAGCGGACTAACCTTCAAACTTTGGGTAACCATAGCGGTACACCCACCCGAGTTGGTAACCGTAAGCTTAACACTATAAGTACCCGCTGCTGTGTACAAATGCTGAAAAGCCGCCGCGGTAGTTTTGGTTTCGGTAGTGCCATCGCCATAGTCCCAAATCCAGCTGGTAATGGTGGTCCCTGTGCCGGTTGTTGATTGATCGGTTATGGTAACCGGCTGCGTTAAACAATTGGGACTGGTAAAGGTAAATGCCGCCACTGGCAGCGGGTTAATCGTGATCGTTTTACTGATGGTTGATGGGGAGCAGCCTGTGGTACCCGCAACGGTTAGTTTTACTGTATAAGTGCCTGTTGCAGCGTAAGTATGCACCGGATTTTGCAGGGCAGATGTTTGTCCGTCGCCAAAGTCCCAAAGCCAGGATGCGATGGTGGTGCCGTTGGCTACCGATGCATCTGTAAAAGTTGTCGCTGTACCTAAACAGGTAGCGGTAGCTACTGAAAAGGCCGCTGTGGGGGCCGGTGTAACCGTTAAGGTAAGATTATTACTGGCTACCACGCAGCTTGCCGAGTTAATGTTGTCTGTAGATGCCGAAACCAGGCGGTATTGGTAGGTACCTGCTGTTGTTGGTGATGTGATAGTATAGGTGGTTGTAGTACTACCGGTTGTTAAATCCGTCCATACTCCGTTAACATACATCTGTAGCTTTTGTACATAGCCGCTTGCCAGTGTACTGGTGGCTTTTACAGTATAGGTTTGGGTAGATCCCGCGCAGGTGCTTTCGGTGGTACCGGTTGTTTGCGTAAATACCGCCGATACGGTAGAGCCATACGGACTAAAGGTAATATCATCCACCGCGAAATCATTACCTACCGTACCACTGGCATTGCTTACCAGTTTGATAATGACATCGCCTGTGCCGGCAGGTAAGGTAAAAGTAGCCGTGTAATTATGCCATACATTGCCGGTTGGTACATCGCCTGTTGATACCGGCGTGCTTAGCTCGGTTGTGCCGTCGGCCGCGTAAATATGAAAAACCATGTTAGGTGGGATGCCATTTGATGACAGCACATTTTTTACCCAAACCCCAAACTGGTATTGTGTATTGCCGCAAAGCCCCGGCACGGTACGGGTGTAAACTGTGCCGGCCTGCACGTTGCCGTTTACTACCATCATGTAGCCCGTAGTTTTGCCGGTGGTTTCATAATCATGGTCATAACTGGTAACAAAACTACCGTGTACTGATGTATTAACCTGGTTGGTAATGGTATAGTAATTTTCGCCTATCTCACCGCTGCCGCTGTAAACGTAGGTGGTGGAGCCTGAGTCGGCTGCCAGCGCGCCGGCTCTTGATGCCGTGCCAGAACCAAAGGTGATCTTCACTACCGGGTCGCCCAGGCTTTGGGCGCGGGTTTTCGCACTAAAAAATAGTGAGAGTAGAATACAAGTAATAAGAGTAAGGTTTTTTTCAGCCTTTAAAGCAACCGACATAAATTTTAATACGAGTAGCTAAAGATGCCCTATGTGCCTATACTCTGTACCGATGTATCGACAAACAGGCATAATGAATCGATGGAGATTTTTGAGGCAAAAGGGTAAAGGTTTTTCGGGGACGAAAGATGGAAGGACAAAAGATAAAGGACAAGAAATATCCTGATCGTTTATTTTTTAGTTTGCAAAAAGTGGAAGTGCCTTTTACCTTTCTCCTTTACCCTTTTACCTCTTTTTCACGCCGGTTCAAACAAAACATCTACTTAAATACTTTTAATGATGATAAACAAACATCATGATGAGAAACGACACCTTTTATGTGCAGGAATAGAAGGACGCAAAAGTCATTAACATAACAGCCGGTGTTAATTAAAATATTTTTAACAAGAGATTAATAAATGCAAACAATTGACTATATTACAACATCTTACCTAATGCCAAATATCGCTATATGAAAAATTTCGACATACATTATGCCGTTCAGGATAAGCAAATGAACCTTAACATCCGCGCTAAAGAAGATGCTGCACTTAAAGGGTTGTATTACTCCCTTTATAGCCATGGCGTATGGCTGGCCAATATCTATAAAACAAGTAAAGAAAAGTATAAAACGCTGTCGTATACCGGCTCATTTCACCAAAACGAGTTGGATGTTATAGGGCAGCAGATAGACTTGTTCAATTAGGGTGCCATACCGGTAGCCTTGTCCAAAGAAGAAGGACGTAATAAGAAGATGGATGAATAATCCGCGGGTTCAACTCACAAATTAAAGTCTTCTCTCTGAGAGGCTGTTTAAAAATAAGAAAAATAGATTGTTACTGCCTTTGGTAAGATTTTCGATATCTGAAGGACAGCATGACGTGAACAAGGCGCAGACGACTCACCCCGACGAGGCTACGCCCGTCTTCCCCTCTCTCCGACTGCGTCGCATAGAGGGGCGGAAAATAAAAACAGTTTTTACCCTCTTTGCGGCTTCAGCCGGAGAGAGGGTCGGCCAGCGAAGCGCTGCCGGGGTGAGTCGTCTCCAGCGTTCTACCGATACCAAGAAAACGAAATACATCATTATGAACGTAAACAACGAAGCAATGCGATTTTTTTGACTGTAATATCTTTCCAGAACCGTTTTTAAACAGCTTCTGAGAGCCTGTTTAAATTTCTTTGAAGAATATTTATGATCTATGAAGAGAATATTCAGCCCCCAATCAGTTACTTTTGCAAGTAAAAAGCGTTAATGCTATATAAGTATTTGATAGTGAGCGAGTAAGGTGTTCCACGGAGTTTACATTTTAAAAAACGTTAACTAACTGATATTGAGGTTTAAAGATGTTCGTGGTGTTCCATCGTTCCGGTGGAACGGTAACAAGGTAATGCATAGTACATCAGATTAAGCAAGCAAAAAGCCTCGGGACTTTAGTCGCTTTTTTTACACGGGCCCTTAAAGTCTGCAACTGCTAAAATCCCTTTTTCCTGATAATCCCGGGTCTCCTGTTTTTCCTGGTTTCATCCACCTTGCCAACGCCTTCGGCGCCATAATTGCGGGCCATTTTGGCAATCCTTTCCTCCATTGTTTCGGTACTCAGTTTTTCGCGGCCAAGGCTATCAACCATTATCGGGAAGGCAAAGGGTGTTGGGCGCTCAATATTTTTAAGAATGATGGTTTGGGTTTGAATGCGTTGCAGCGCCGCCCTTAGTCTAAATTCCTCCAACTGAAATGCAAGGGCTTCATTATAGGCCTGGCGTACCAACAGGTTATCCGGCTCGTACTCCGTAAATACCTCGAACAATAACGAAGTGGACGCCTGCAGGTGCTTGTTTTTCACCTGCTGACCCGGGTAGCCGGTAAATACCAGCCCGCCGATGTGGGCAATGTCCCTGAAACGCCTGCGGGCCATTTCATTGGCATTTAGGCTGTGCTGAATATCATCTATCAGGTTATCTATGGAGAAGAAGCCGGTATCTTCTAAAACCTCCTCAATAGGTACATCTTCATCAGTAAGAAGTTCAAAACCATAATCGTTCATCGCTATGGAGAAACTCGCATTCCTGATCTTGCTGATGCGGAAGGCCAGTAACGATGCCATTCCCTCGTGTACCAACCGTCCCTCAAAAGGGTAAAATAACAAATGGTGCCCTTGTTTTGATTTGAACGACTCGATCAAAAATTCATGGCTTTGCGGCAAGTGGGATAGTTCCTGCTGTAATTTAAACAGGGGTTTTAAGGCGATAACTTCTACATCCTTTTCAATGCCGTGCGCAACTTCATCCAGCTTATCCCTGAATACAGCCGCCAGTTGTGATGACAGCGGCATGCGGCCGCCGTTCCAACTGGGAATTAAACCCTTGTTTGAATTTGATTTTTTTACATAGGCAGTCATCTCCTTTACCCTGATAAACTCCAGGCTGCGGCCTGCAAACCAGAAAGTATTGCCCGGTTTTAATTTGGATACAAAGGATTCTTCAATAGTGCCCAGACTGCCGCCGCTAAGCCATTTAATGCGGATGCTAAGCTCGCTGGTTATGGTGCCAATGCTAAGGCGATGGCGCATGGCTACCCTGCGGCTGTTCACCTTATAAAGGCCATTCTCTATCTCTACCTTTAAAAACTCATCATATTGGGCCAGTGTTTTGCCGCCGGTGGTTATAAACTCCAGGAGTTCGCTAAACTCTTTACTTGTTAAATCGGCAAAAGCATAGGTGCCCTTTACTTCTTTATAAAGTGCATCGGCCCTAAAGCCATCTGATACGGCCAGCGTAACCATGTATTGAATCAGTACATCCATGGTAAGCAGCATGGGGTCGCGGCTTTCAAAAATTCCCCTTTTGATGGCCTCTTTGAGCGCCGCGCCTTCTAATAATTCCAACGAATGAGTGGGCACAAAATAAGCGCGGGATATGGCACCCGGATGGTGGCCGCTCCGACCCGCGCGCTGCATAAAGCGGGCTACGCCTTTGGGGCTACCTATCTGGATCACGCAATCAACAGGTCTGAAATCGACTCCTAAATCAAGACTTGAGGTACAAACAACCAGTTTAAGCGCTTCGGCATGCAAGGCCTGCTCTACCCAGTTGCGTAGCTCATTATCCAGGGAACCATGGTGCATAGCCATAATGCCCGCGTACTCCGGATAATTATCTAAAATGGCATGGTACCAGATCTCAGATTGAGACCTTGTATTGGTAAATATTAAGGTAGTTTTACTCCTGGCCACAATTTCCATCACCTGTGGCAGCAATTTTAAACCGATATGCCCGGCCCATGAATAGTTCTCCACGTTTTCGGGGATGATAGATTTGATCTCTAACTTTTTCTCCAGGTTGGCCCTCACCATTTTGATCTGTTCAGGTGGGAAGTCGTTACCCAGCAATACCTCGGCCGCCTGTTCAAGGTTGCCAATAGTTGCGCTGATGCCCCAGATTTTCAGTGGGCAGTTTGCAGTTTCCAGTTTGTAGTTTGCAGTATGCTGCCGGATATTATTTTTTTTGTTTGTTTGTTCTACACCGGTTGATAACATCGCTTTATCAGATAAATGCTGCCCGCTGCCGCCTGCTAATCGCCCACTGCCCACTGCCAACTGAGAACTGCCTACTGCCGCAAGGGCCTTCAATCGCGATAACCCCAACTCTACCTGTACTCCTCTTTTGGTTCCGAGTAATTCGTGCCATTCGTCAATTACTACTACCTGTAGGCTGTTAAATAGTTTGGGGTAATCTTTTTGGGCCAGCATCAGGTGCAGGCTTTCGGGGGTGGTGAGCAGTACTTCGGGAAGCTTTCTTTTAAGGGCGGCCTTTTCGGCGGCAGATGTGTCGCCTGTGCGGGTGGCTATGCGCCAGGGCAGGCCCATTTCGTCACAGGCCTCCTGCATGGCTTTGCGGATATCGTTGGTAAGGGCGCGTAACGGGGTTATCCACAGCATAAGCAGTCCGTTGTTTTGTTGTGTAGTATAAGTATCGGGATGCTGATTTATAAAGCCGGCTAAAAAGGGTAAAAACAAGGCAAAGGTTTTACCACTGCCGGTGGGCGCGTTTAACAGACCGGAGTATCCGTTAAGATAGGCCGCTTCCATCTCTTTTTGAAAGGGAAACTGTTGCCAGTTTTTTTGCCTGTACCACTGCTGTATTACCTGCCGGCCTTTATCTGTCATGGCTTTATAACAACGGGATTTGTGTTTAGTTAGATGATATGCGCATTACCGCGCCAACAAATTAGTGATAAATACTGTTAGCTAATGTATGATAAAGAATAGTGTTTTGATATTATTGATTGCCGGCTTTTTTGCCTGCAATTCATCAACCCAAAAGCAAACCGCACCCGACAGTGCTAAAGAGGGTACTTCCGATACCTCGTTAACCAGCAGTGCCGCTGTGCAGGATTCTGCCGCTAATAAGCTTATTGCTTCCGATACTTCAAACGCCAGTCTTGTATCAGTCGATAGGCTCATTATGCCGGGAAAAGGCATAGGCCATATTATGGTAAATGATGATGCTGAAACTGCCGTTAAATTATTAGGGCGGCCCGATAGCTCAGATGCGGCTATGGGCAGTGCGTTGATGGTTTGGTTTGCTAAGCATAATATAGCAGGGTACCGCACGAGTATCTTTGCGCACCGTAATATGGGTGGCAAAGATGAGGCGGTTAGTCGTATCCAAAAAATATTGATAACCTCGCCCTGGTTTAAAACCGCCGATGGTGTTGGGGTAGGCTCCTCATTGGCTGCCATTAAAAAAGGGTATACTGTAAAATTAACGTCAGGCTATAACGCCAAAACGGGCAAAGTTGAGGTGTATACCGATCTGGATAAAGGTATTTCATTTGAGGTAGATAAGACCAGCGATAAATGTGTTGCTGTCGTAATTCATAAAGTACATGATACCGCGGCAACGTACATCAATATGCATTGAAAATCAGGAGGGAATAAGTATGATTTCGCGTTCGCCGTTTTTATGCCTTAAACTGTAACACGTTTAAAAAACTTCGTTAACCCCCAAAAAGAAGCCGCTGGAGCCATAAGCTCCCCGGGCATAATCAAAGCACATATTTGACCGGGTAAATTTGTTGAACAATAGGCGTAACCCAGCCCCGGCCCCTGGTTCCCAGTACCTGAATAGTTTGATATCGCGCTGGTTATTAGCTGATTCTACGTTGACGAAAGTTACTCCGCTCAGCAGCTTGTTGGTAGTTATCGGAAAACGGTATTCTGCTTCGTTATACACAAACGATGGTCCTTTAAAACGGCCTATGATAAAGGCCCTGCCGATGCGGCCGTAAGCGTCACTCGCGGTGCCCGGCAATTCCAAATAAGGCACCGAGCCTGCTACGGTATAGGTGGCCCAATGCCAAAAAGCCAAAACGTGTTCAGGGTCGGTATCGCTCAGGCTCCAGTATTTACGTAATTCGGTTTTGAGTTGAATGGCATTGTGGTTGCTGCCAAGCCAGCCCTGATTGGCGCGAAAAATAAAATCGGCATAAATGCCTTTAAAAGCCCGGTTGGGCTGATCGCGGCTGTTGTATTGAAAGTTCACCAAAATGCCGTTGGCATTATAGCTATAAGGCGAATATCCTTTGCGGATACTGTACATGTAATTATGGGTTGATGTGATGGGAATATTTTTGCGATCGTCATTAATATTATCATAAAAATTGAAACTCAGGCCTGCACCTATATAAATATGATCGGTTATTTTGCGGTAGATGCGTTCATTTATTTTAAGATAGGTGTATTTGATGGGGAATTCATCGGGGTTATCGTCAAAATGTTCATCGCCCATATGGAAGGGGCCATCGCCTATGCTACGCCTGCCGGTACCCAGGCCATTGTCCTTAGCTATGGTTTTGCCTACCTGTAAGGCACCTTGCAGGTTCCATGTATTTTTTGAGGTGAAGGCGTTGTGTTTAAGTTCGAGGGTAGAAAGACCGTTGGTTGAGATATAAGCCGCGGCGTTCATTATCGATAGAATGGTATTGTGCCTGTCGCCAAAGTACTTGCCAGCTGCAGATGTAGCGCCAATGGCAAACCCAACACTCGGGTTGTAAGCAGCAGACGGTAACACCGCCCAAAAAAAGTTTTTTTCTGGTTGAGTAGTGTCGGCCCTTGCTGTGGCGCTCTTTTTGCTGAAAAGGGAGTTTAATAAAGTATTGGCATCAAGCTGGGTTTTCAATGAATCCTCTATACTCACCTTTTTTTGGGCGAACAGCATAGCCGGGCATAGCACAAGAAGTGATAAGGCATGCGCTAACCTGCGTAGGGGTATCATCAATTGGGGTATTTACAATAGTTCTTCGCTAAGATATGCCATCGGTTTGATAATTAAAAAGAGTTGTGAGGTGAGAATCAAAAATTAACATTTTTTATCAACTAAACTGTTGCGTTCGCAACAAGTGAAACAAACCGCAACACTTTTGAATATCACGCGCAACACAGAAATGTCCATCAAAATGCTTTTTAGTATTGATTTTTAGCGGTGACATTGTTGTGTCACCAAAGGGAATGGGAAGTTTAAAACGGGATCAATATTCAACACGCATGTTCGGTATCGAAATAATCAAATGGAGGTAGTTGTTGGGTATTCAAAATCCGTTATTTAACATCAGCTGCTTTTATTGCTACTAACAATAACATCGCTGTTTAACCCATTGTACGACAGTATTGGTAACAAACTAAAAATTAGTTTAAAACTATTTGTTAATAAAATAAATAGCTGTATCTTTGCAGTCCCGAAAATGCGGGGTATAATAAACGTTTAAACAATTTAATTTAAAGCAAGTGAATACGTTAAGTTACAAAACTGTCTCAGCCAACAAAAAAACCGTTAACAAACAATGGGTTGTTGTTGACGCACAAGGCGAGATTTTGGGGCGCTTGTCTACAAAGATCGCAATGATCATTCGTGGAAAAACCAAGCCAGATTTCACCCCGAACGTAGACTGCGGTGATAATGTGATAGTTATCAATGCAGACAAGGTAAAGTTGACCGGAAACAAATTTAGCGCAAAGCAATATGTTTCTTACACTGGTTATCCAGGTGGTCAGCGTTTCATTTCTCCTAAGGAGTTAATGGCAAAGCATCCAGAGCGCGTAATTGAAAAAGCCGTTCGTGGTATGTTACCTAAAAGTCGTTTGGGCAAAGCATTATTTGGCAATCTGCATGTATATGCAGGTTCTGAGCATCCTCATGCAGCGCAAAACCCAACAACCATTTAACTTTTTAATTTTAAAGGAGAAAAGAAATGCCAACAACTAACACTTCAGGCAGAAGAAAAACAGCCGTTGCCCGCATCTACCTTTCAGAAGGAAATGGTGCGATCATCGTTAACGGTAAAGATTACAAAGAGTACTTCCCAACATTGCCATTACAGTACATTGTTACTCAAAGCACCGAAGTTTCTGGTTCAACCGGAAAATTTGATGTTAAAGTAAATGTTGCAGGTGGTGGTGTAAAAGGACAGGCAGAAGCCGTTCGTTTAGCTATCGCGAAAGCCATTGTTGAACTGGATCCTGAAAAGAAACCAGCACTACGCGCTAAAGGTATTATGACACGTGATGACCGTATGGTTGAGCGTAAAAAACCAGGTCGTAAGAAAGCACGTAAGAGATTCCAATTCAGTAAACGTTAATCACAGGAGGACAACAAAATGGCAAGAACAACTTATCAGGATTTACTGGACGCTGGTGTACACTTTGGTCACCTTACCCGCAAATGGGACCCGAAAATGTCACAGTACATTTTCATGGAGCGTAACGGTATCCACATTATAGATTTAAATAAAACCTTAACTAAGGTTGAAGAAGCTGCTGCAGCTATCAAACAAATAGTAAAATCAGGCCGTAAGGTATTATTCGTAGCTACAAAGAAACAAGCGAAAGATATCGTTGCTGATTATGCAAAAAGCGTAAACATGCCATACATCACCGAGCGTTGGTTGGGTGGTATGTTAACCAACTTTGCAACTGTACGTAAGTCAATCAAAAAGATGTCAAACATTGATAAATTGACTAAAGACGGTACTTACAGCAACCTTTCTAAAAAAGAAAGACTGATGATACAACGTGAGCGTATCAAATTAGAAACCCTTTTAGGTGGTATCTCTGATCTGAACCGTTTACCTGCAGCATTATTTTTGATCGACGTTAAGAAAGAGCATATCGCTGTATCTGAAGCTTTGAAGTTGAACATCCCTACATTTGCTATGGTTGATACCAACTCTGATCCTTCAAACATCGATTTCCCTATCCCTGCGAATGACGATGCTACCAAATCAATTTCATTGATTACCAGCATCATCATCAAAGCGATTGAAGAAGGTTTAGAAGAACGTAAACGCGATAAAGAAGACGAAGCTGAAAAAGAAGCAGTTGCTGCTAAATCAAAAGCTGATGCTCCTGAAGTTAAAGATCGTAGCGAAGACGGTAAAAGAGCAAGAAAAACTGCTGAAGTTGCAGACGTAGTAGCCGAGGCTGATGCCGAAGCACCTGCTGAAACAGAAGAATAATTAATTTTAGTCGTAAGCACTAAGTGCTAAGCCTGGAATTAATCCCGGGCTTAGTTCTTAGTACTTACGACTTTTAACTTATAGGCTGTTTTATACAACCTATATTTTTTAATAATAAATACAGTTGGGGGTTACAGCGGTATATTAAATTTGCCTTTAGCCTACAACTCATAACATACAACTTAAAACAAAAAAAGATGTCTACAGTACAAATATCTGCAGCCGACGTAAATAAACTGCGCCAGCAAACTGGTGCCGGCATGATGGATTGCAAAAAAGCATTGACCGAAACTAACGGTGATTTTGAAGCAGCTATCGATTTTTTGAGAAAAAAAGGTGCTAAAGTTGCCGCAAGCCGTCAGGATCGCGAATCAAACGAAGGTGTTGTTATTTCACGTACCAGTGCAGATGGCAAAACCGGTGTGATCATCGAACTTAACTGCGAAACTGATTTCGTGGCTAAAAACGCTGAGTTCATCGCTTTCGCTAACGAAGTTGCTAACAAAGCGGTTGAAAACCAGCCAAAAAGCATCGAAGAGCTTTATGCGCTTTCTATCGATACAGAAAACACCACTACTACTATTGGTGAGGCCATCATTGACAAAACCGGTAAAATCGGCGAGAAAATTGGTGTATCTAAATTAGAGATCATCACCGGCGAAAAAGTTATCGCTTATGTACACGGTAACTTCCGTTTAGGTGTATTGGTTGCTTTAAACTCAAACCCTGAAGGTGCCGATGAAGCAGGTAAGGACGTTGCCATGCAAATTGCGGCTATGAACCCTATTGCTGTTGATAAAGACGGTGTTGACGCTTCTGTAATTGAGCGTGAGTTAGAGATTGCTAAAGACGTGATCCGTGCAGAAGGTAAACCAGAAGAAATGGTTGAAAAAATCAGCTTAGGTAAACTGAACAAGTTTTATAAAGACTCAACCCTGTTAAACCAGGAGTTTGTGAAAGATTCATCAAAAAGCGTTGCCCAGTTCCTGGCCACCGTTGAAAAAGGCCTCACAGTAACCGCATTTAAGCGGGTAGCTTTAGGAGCTTAAATATTTTATCCCTCTCGTTTTAACGAGGGGGATTTTTTTTGTAGCCCCACCCAACCCTCCCCGGTAGGGAGGGCTTTGTTATGAAAAGGATAATTTATAATAAAACAAGAAGTCTCCCCTACCGGGGGAGATTTAGAGGGGGCTTATGATAACTGCACTTCACAACCACAAACTCATTTCAAACGGCACTATCGCCACAGGCAAAGCCGTTTTAATCCAAAACGGAACTATCATTGATGTTATTGATGATACAGCCATTCCGGCAGATGCCGAAAAGCACAATTTTCATGGCTCATTCCTTGCCCCTGGTTTTATCGACCTGCAAATTTATGGCAGCGGCGGTTTATTATTTGCCGGGACACCAAGTGTTGAAGCATTGGAGCGCCTGGAAAACGATTTGCTGAACCAGGGAACTACCGGTGTTTTTGCTACCATTGGCACAAATACCAATGAGATTGTGGAAGCGGGCATTGAAGCAGCAAAGGCGTTTCGCAAAAAAGCCCGCGGTGCTTTCTGGGGACTGCATTTGGAAGGGCCGTATTTAAATGCTGCCAAAAAAGGCGCGCATCCAGAGAAGTATATCAAAAAAGCTACCCTTGCCGAAGTTAAAGGCTGGGTGGAGCAGGCCGAAGGCGAGATAAAAATGATCACCATTGCCCCGGAATTACAAGACCAGGAAGTAATTGATTACCTATACAATGCCGGGATCATCATATCATCGGGGCATAGCAACGCTACTTATGCCGAAGGGAAAGCGTTTTTAAATAAACCCATCCCGGCGGTTACACACCTGTTTAATGCCATGCCGCAAATGCATCATCGCGAGCCCGGGTATATCCCAGCTATTTTTGAAGAAAAGCCCTACACCAGTATTGTTGCCGATGGTAACCATGTGGATTGGCCAATGATCAGGCTGGCCAAGCGTGAACTGGGTGATAAGCTGTTTTTAATTACCGATGCAGTAACTTCAACAACCGAAGGCGCATATCATCATCGCCTGGTAGGGGATAAATACGTAATGCCCGATGGTACGCTGAGTGGATCGAGCCTTACCATGCTTAAAGCTGTTGAAAACTGTGTAAAACAAGTGGGTATAGATTTGGTTGAAGCTATAAATATGGCTTCGTTATACCCCGCACAGCTGGCTAAGCAAACAAAAAAGGGTAAAATTGAAAAAGGTTTTGATGCCGATATGGTAGTTTTTAATGCTGATTTTGAGGTGGAAGTCACCATCCTTAACGGCCATTTATTAACAAAGACAACATAAAATTTTAACACTGATTTTTATTCGCTATTTTTGGCGAACGACACCTCATATGAACAACGCTTTATCAATTCATGATATCTACAAAAGCAAGTTCCCTTTATTTTCGTTAATAACAAATCACACCAAATGAAATACAAAAGAATTTTACTGAAACTTTCGGGCGAATCGCTTATGGGCAGCAGGCAATATGGCATTGATAATGCACAGGTATTGCAATATGCGCATGACATTAAAAATGTGTACGACACAGGAATGGAAATTGCGATAGTTGTTGGTGGCGGTAACATTTTTAGAGGCCTTAGCGCCGAAAAATCGGGCATGGAACGTGCTCAAGCCGATTATATGGGCATGCTGGCCACCGTGATCAACTGTATGGCTTTACAAAACGCACTGGAAAGCATTGGCGTGGCAACCCGCCTGCAATCGGCCATTAAAATGGAGCAGATCTGCGAGCCTTACATTCGTAGGCGTGCTATGCACCACCTTGAAGTTGGTAAAATAGTGATCTTCGGTGCCGGTACCGGTAACCCATATTTTACTACCGATACTGCCGCTTCATTACGCGCCATTGAAATTAAAGCCGACGTTGTACTGAAAGGTACCCGTGTTGACGGTATTTACACTGCCGACCCTGAAAAAGATCCATCGGCAACCCGTTATGACGAGATCAGTTTCCAGGAAGTATATGATAAAGGCCTTAATGTAATGGACATGACCGCCATTACCCTTTGCCAGGAAAACAAACTTCCTATCATTGTATTTGATATGAACAAAGAAGGCAACTTCATGAAAATTGCCAAAGGCGAAGCCATTGGTACGTTGGTGAAGTAAGCCCAGCCCCTCCTAAATCCTCCCCGGTAGGGAGGACTTAAAAAGCTTTGCAAGTCAGAAGTCTCCCCTACCGGGGGAGATTTAGAGGGGGCTTTTTCACACTAAAAAAATCTTAAGGCCTCGTTATTCCGTAATTGGATGTAACGGGGCTTTAATTTTTTGATCATGAAAGTAATTTGCACATCTATTATATTATTAATTACCACCCTTACGGCGCCTGTAAACAAGCCGGTAAGCAGGGTTGATCTGAATAAATTTTCGGGTAAATGGTATTCTTTATATTCTATCCCTACCATGTTCGATAAGGGTACCAGGGAAACTACCACCACCTATACTTTAAATAAGGATGGCTACTATAATGTGATAACCGTAGCAAAAAAAGGCGGGGATAACGAGCTGAAAACCTATAAATCAAAACTCTTCCCCGAAAAGGATAATAACGCATCCGATATGCGAGCCCAGTTTGTATGGCCTATTAAGGTTGACTATTGGGTGATAGATATTGCCGACGATTACTCATACGCGGTTGTTGGTCACCCGGATTATAAGTTTCTATTCATCATGAGCCGCAAGCCCAGCATGCCGGCAGACGAATACAATAAGATAGTGGCAAAATGTAAAGCGATGGGATACCCGGTAGAAAAACTGGTATCGCAGCAACATAAGGCTAACGAACAGTAAAAAACGTCATTGCGAGGCACGAAGCAATCCCCAACTGTACAGAGCAAACATTAAAGTTGCTCTTCTAATCGGGGATTGCTTCGTCGTACCTCCTCGCAATGACGACAGTTTATAGAACACAGATATTCTAACTACCCCTGATTGCAGTAAGGCCACCCATTAAAAGGTGGCCTTACGCTTTTTATAAAATTCGTCCTCATTTAAATTCGTGAAATTCGATTCAATTCGAACCATTCGTGTTTATTTATCGCTCAACATTATCGGGTTTCCTTTACCGCCGCCAATAATAATCACTTTGGCATTTGCCGAGGTAGCGATAGCCATTTGAGCCTTAATAGCTTCGTATTGTAGTTGTTTATCAGATAAACCCGTTGATAGGATCTTTTGATAATCGGCTATACCTTGTGCCTCTACCCGTTTACGTTCGGCTTCCTGCTTTTCTTTTTGTAAAACAAACTGCATCTTCTGGGCGTCTTGTTCAGCATTGATCTTTGATTCGATGCTGGCACGTACCGATGCCGGCAGGGTGATGTTGCGTACCAGGATCTGTTGTAATTCTAATCCGCGTTTGGCAAAGTTGGCCGTAATAAACCTGTTGATCTTATCCTGGAACTCCTGCCGTTTGGTTGAATACAAGTCGACAGCCGCATAATTTACAGCGTTATCGCGTATGGCTGTTCTTGAAACAGGGCGTACTATCTTTTCTAAATAGTCTTCGCCAATGTTTTGCATAATAAAGGGGGCTTTATCGGCATTTACTTTGTACTGAACAGAAAGATCAATAGCTACCTCCAAACCGTCAGACGACAATACACGGATAGCATCGTCGCCTTCTTTGCTGCCTTCGTCATGTACGGCGCTCATAGTGTAAGTTTGCAGCCGTACATCAAACGTTGTGATTTCAACAAGTGGGTTAACTATATGCAGGCCGCTCTCTAATACGCCATCCTGAACCTTGCCAAAAAGTACCTGCACACCTACCTTGCCTGGCTCAATAGTTTTAAACATGGATAGTACCAGGCCCAGGGCCACCATTACTACACCAACTATACTAACTGTATTACTAAAATGACTTGCGGGCTCTGGTGAGCGTTTGAGTACTATACCCACCACGAGTACGATAACTCCTAATATTGCTATAAACATGCAATGAAGTTACACCTTTTTCTGCGAGTTCTTTACGTCTTTTAACAGTCTTATTTTTAATATAATAACAGCTGCGCAGGCAACTAAAGCTACGGCCATAACAACGTAGTTTTTAGTCTGAAAATACTGGTACGCCACAAAGGCGCAAAGTACCATACCTATAGTGTACAGTACATTTAGCACTAACTTAAAGCCCATGATTAGTAAACAGAAAGTTCGGGATCAATCTCGGCCGCCCAGGCTAAAATACCGCCACGTAAGTTAGATAGGTTGGTATAGCCTTGTTGCTCTAACTGCATAATGGCAGCCGCGCTGCGTTTACCACTGCGGCACATTACCACAACAGGTTTGTCTTTGCTGATTTTATCGGCCTCGATAAGGATGCCACCCAATGGGATTGACTGGCCGCCAAGATTTGATGTTTCGTATTCAAAATCTTCCCTAACATCAATTAGTTGGAAGTCTTCGCCTTTGTCTAATTTCTCTTTTAGTTCCTGTACGGTTATCTCGTTCATGTCAAATAGAATTATAATCCAAAGGTAGCTTTTTTTCCTTTGCAAATAATTACGGCAGGTTTTTGTAACAATCAGTGCCCAAGTGCGTTTATTATATGATTTACCGCACACAAGGCTGTTTTGCAGCAGTTTGATGCCGTAATGCACCGGCGCTGTTCTGATAATTTGACATAAAGATTGAACGGCTGCCATTTAAACGGATCATATAGATGAAAAAAGTTACCCGCTTTTTCTGGTTTTGTTCAGGAGCGCATATAGATACATTAAAAAAATACCCTGTTGAGCACAATAAATACGTGGGCATTGGGGCTACCATATTCTTTACGGCTTTATTCGCTTCGTTATCTGGCGGTTACGCCATGTACTTTGTTTTTAATGGCGATGCTTTTGCCGTATTTTTCGCCATTTTGTTTGGCTTGCTTTGGGGTACGGCTATTTTTAACATGGATAGGTACATTGTATCCAGCATTAATAAAGAAGGCAGTACCAACCAGCAGATCTTACAGGCTTCGCCACGTATTTTGCTGGCCATTATGATTGGGATAGTGATTTCACGGCCATTGGAGCTGAAGATCTTTGATAAAGAGATCCGTCAGAAACTAAAATCCTCATATCTGAAAGGCCAGCACCGTAAAATTGATACCCTGGAGAAAACATACAACGAAAAGTATGCGATGGAACTGGGTAAAAACAACGATCTGAAAAAGGAAAAGGACTCGCTCGAAAAGGATATCAACCGGTCGCGCTACCAGTTAAACCAGGAAGTTTTTGGCGATAAAACCAACCAGACATCGGGCATTACCGGTTATGGTACGTATGCCAAGCAAAAACAGTCGGTATTGGAAGAAAAGGAGGCACGCTTAAAAACGGTTACCGAAAGCCAGGGGCAAATGGACGAATACCTGGGGCACCGTAAAGATTACGAAGGGCTAAACACCCTGAGGTTGTTTACAGATCATCAATTAGATAGCCTGGCCAATGTAGCCGGTTTCTCTGATCGTAACTGGGCCTTGGGTCAGTTGTCTTATAATGAAAACGGTACGCGAGATCTGGATACCTATATGGCTATCTCCTTTATAGGCTATTTGTTTATCCTGTTTGAATGTTTACCGGTATTTGTAAAACTGATGTCGCCCAAGGGACCGTATGATACAGCCATAGCCAAAACGGTGGAGGCCAATTTATATATGGCCGACAAGGAAAAAGACAGGGATATAACGGTTACTGACAATACTTATGATCATAACCTGGATGCGGATGTTCAGCGGCGCAAAAAGATCATATCCAACCAGTCGGACTATGACCTGGAGCGCCACAGCTATGATTAAACTGATTCTTTGATAACCATCTCATTATCCAGTATTTCTACAAAAAGCAGTCAGCCTTTCTTCAGATTGATAATTTATACTTGTGTAAATTAAATTTATCATGAAAAGGAAATTATCATTTTTAATAGCACTTGGCCTTGCTTCGGGTGCTGTTATGGCGCAGGATCTTAAACCAAAAGATGTGCCTGCCGGGGTTAAAACAGCTTTTGCCGCAAAATATCCCGCTGCTGCTAAAGTGAGTTGGGAAAAAGAAAAAGGTAACTATGAAGCTAACTGGGGCGGCAAATCGGGCGAGGATAATTCGGCTGTTTTTACACCTGGTGGTGTTTTTGTTGAGATTGTAAATGCTATTAAGGTAAGCGATTTGCCTAAAACAATTGCCCCCTATGTAATGGCCCATTATAAAGGGGCAAAAATTAAGGAAGCCGGAAAGGTGACCGATGCCGCAGGCAAAACTTTTTATGAGGCCGAGATAAAAAGTGGAGACCTCATCTTTGATGAAAGCGGGAACTTTGTTAAAAAGGATTAAACAGTGATACAAAAACGCCTATCCCCATTAAGGGATGGGTGTTTTTTTGAGGCCCGGCCACCGTAATATTTAAAGATAATAGAGACGTAATTATAGCTAACGAAAAAAAATTTCAAAAAAATAAAAAAAATGAAATCCGTGTTTTAACAAATCTCGTTTATATCAGATAGTTAAAACAATAATTGCATGAAAGAGACGCTGAATTACAAGATTAAAGCAATTGCAGCTAACATCAGGAACACCCGCGAACAACTCAATTATACCCAAGAATACCTGGCCGCAAAATTGAATATATCGCAAAACGCATACAGTAAAATTGAACTGGGTTATACTAAAATAACCGTAGAAAGACTTTTCCAGATAGCTGCTATCCTGGAGGTTGATATACACGAAATTATCAATACAGAAAAAATAGCCGCAGCTTAATAATTTACAATTATTCCACTGTTTCATCCGGGCAATAATATCTTTGCACCCGGATGGAAACAGCAAAGCTCATACAAAATACCGTACAGTTTGTACGCGATACTCTTAAAAATGCCGAGGGGGGCCACGACTGGTGGCACATTCACCGTGTTTGGACAAATGCCAAACTAATAGCGCAAACAGAGGAAGCCGATCTGCTTACTGTTGAACTTGCCGCACTGCTTCATGATATTGCCGATGCCAAATTCAATAACGGCGATGAAGAAATTGGCCCGGCTACAGCTGCTAAATATTTGCGTAGCGTGGCTGTTGATGAAGCGGTTATTGAGCATGTGCAGCAAATTATCAGGTACATGTCGTTCAAGGCCAGTTTCGATAAGGTGGTATTTCACTCGCCCGAGTTGGCTATAGTACAGGATGCCGATAGGCTGGATGCTATAGGTGCAATTGGTATTGCAAGGGCATTTAGTTACGGTGGTTTTAAAGGCCGGGAAATTTATAATCCCGAAATAGAACCCAATTTAAACATGAGCAAAGAAGAGTATAAAAACTCCCCGGCTCCATCAATTAATCATTTTTACGAAAAACTATTGTTGCTTAAAGACAAAATGAACACTGCTACCGGTCGTAAACTGGCCGAACAGCGCCACGCGTTCATGGAGGCTTACCTGCTGCAATTTTACCTGGAATGCAAACCATAATCCAATATTAGGGTTAGGTTTTCAACTTAATGTTTATGAAAAAAACTTTACTATTTATACTGCTCCTGCCCGGAGCTATTCTTACAGCCAAAGCGCAGGACACTTTAAAGCAACAACGCTTTAACTTTCATTTTCAACAAACCATTATTACCCAGTATAAACCATCGTTTGGTGCCGATTATACCGGTGATAACAGCCTGCTCACCAAATCAGAAACGCAAAGCTCCATTACTACTACTTTTTTTGGCGGTGCCAGGCTTTGGAAAGGCGCTTCGGCTTTTTTTAATCCCGAACTTTCGGGAGGATCGGGACTGAGCAAAACTTTGGGTGTTGCCGGTTTCCCGAACGGCGAAACTTTTAGGGTAGGTGGTTCGGAACCTAAAATTTATATAGCCCGCTTATACTTTACCCAAAACTTTGAGTGGGGTAAAGAGAAGGACACCCTTGAGGATGCCAACAACCAATTGGCTGGCTTAAAAAGCAAACGCTACTTCCAGGTAACGGTAGGTAAATTTGGCATGGCCGATTTTTATGATGGCAACGAGTTTAGCCACGACCCGCGCAGCCAGTTTATGAACTGGGCACTGATGGATAACGGTGCCTGGGACTACCCGGCCAATACCCGCGGCTACGTAATGGGCATCCATACCGAATTGGGCCAGCCAAACTGGACTTTGAGGTTTGCCTTCACTATGTCGACAACGGAGGCTAATGGTGCCATTTGGGATGCCAAGATAGGTAAAGCCAATACCCAAACGCTGGAGTATGAACGCCGCTACACACTTAACGGTAACAAGGGAACAGTAAGGCTTTTAGGGTTCAGGAATAATGGCAAAATGGGCATTTATAACGATGCTTTAGCTAAAAACCCGGTAAACCCAGTAGTTGATACCAACCTTACCTACGGCAAGCATAAATATGGTTTCGGCATCAGTGCTGATCAATACCTGACCAAAGATTTTGGTGTATTTGCCAAACTAAGCTACAATGATGGTCATACAGAAACCTGGTATTTTACAGAGATTGACCGTTCATTAAGTTTTGGCGGCGTATTGAAAGGCACATCATGGAAACGCGGTGATGACGAACTTGGCCTGGCATTTATAGCCAACGGTCTATCAACACCTCACAAAAACTACCTGGCAGCGGGTGGCTATGGTTTTATTATTGGTGATGGCAAATTGAACTACGGCCACGAAGTGATTGCGGAATTGTATTACAAGATCAATGCCTATCAGAAGAAATTCTGGCTTACGCCCGATTACCAGTTTATTCTAAACCCGGCCTATAACAAAGATCGCGGCCCGGTGAATGTTTTTTCGATGAGGGCGCATATTGAGTTTTAGGGGGGAGTTTAAATTTTGTCATTGCGAGCGCAGCGCGGCAATCTCGTCGCTCTACAGAGCGAATAGGCACGGCGACGAGATTGCTTCGTGCCTACCCATGACGTCTTTTAAAACGACTGTCATCCTGAACGCAGTGAAGGATCTATTCTACGCCATTCCTATTCGCCCTGTAAAGTTCACTAATGGATGCTTCGTACCTCAGCATGACAGCCTGGAGAGGATAGTTTGTTACATCATTCTACCTTCAAAGTCCTCCGGATTTAAAAACGCGCAATGACATCGTTCAATTATTGCGACCTACCTTACCGCATAACTGCCAGCACCCCAAAATAAATCAGCATACACCCCGAACTCAAAAAATTCATCCGCATGGCATTTTTAAAATTAGCGTTATCGGTAGATTGCCCTACTTTATAAAACCAGTAGTTAAAGAATAGGAATATGGGTAGTGCGCAAGCCAGGAAAAAGTAAAAGTTGCTCATCTTATCTGCCATATGCCAGTAATAAAATGAACATGCAATCCCTGAGGCAAACATCGCTCCCGAAAAAATGAACGAGCCTTTATAACCTAATAAAATACTGATGGTGATATCGCCCCGACGACTATCTTCGTCGTGCTGGTAAACCTGGGTGAGCGGGTATGATGCCCCAATGAGGCAGGAGCAAATTGCGCCGGCAACTATGAAGCCAGTATCCCAATGCCTGAATAAACTTAACCCACTCAGCGCCGAATACGTGGTGTAATAAATAAAGCATCCCTGGAAAATAAATACCGTTAAAAAACTGATGATAGGGTACTTTTTTAACCGTGTAGCGGGATGACTGTATAATTTAGACATGATGCCATAAATAAGTACCGCGAAGGCAAATTCCCAGCTGATGAAAAAGCCTAACAGGAAAGCGGCTGCCTCTAACAGGATGGAAAAATAATATAAACTGATATCCACCACCGGGGGCTTTTCAAGCAGGCCAATGCTTTCTTCGTCCTTATCAAAATAGCTGTTGTAGCCATTGCTTGCCGGGAAAGCCAGTAAATGCCAGATGAAGAAGATCAGAACAGCATGCCATACGTTGATAGCAAGCGATTGGCTAAAGGCAAACAGATATACCGGCAATAAAAAAACAGAAAATACAAAACGCAGATGTGCCCAGGCCGAGCGGGTAGGAATAATCTGTTTTAATTTCATTTAGGATAATTAAACTTTAAAGGCAACCATGAGTCTTTAGTAGAACGTTATAAACATACAATGGGTTGCTTAGTTCACTAATGTAAAAATTAGTATCGTATAAATTGTTATGTTTGAAAGCAACGTTTTTTATATCATGATCAGGAAAATTTATACCATTGCTATTTTAGCTTTTTTAACTGTAAACGCCTTTGCGCAAAGCAAAGTGACCAAAAGTGATGTTACTTTCAAAATCAAAAACCTTGGTTTTAATGTAGGCGGTAATTTTACCGGTTTTAATGCCGATATCAGGTTTAACCCTACCAACCTGGCTACAAGTTCTATTGAAGCTTCGGTGGCCTCAAACACGGTTAATACCGATAGCGAAAGCCGGGATAACCACTTGAAGAGTGATGACTATTTTGATGTAGCTAAGTACCCTAAAATTACGTTGAAATCGGTTTCATTTAAACATAAGAGTGGGAACAACTATACCGGCAGTTTTAACGTAAGTATTAAAGAAAAAACAAAGCTGATTGAAATACCTTTTACGTATGTTGAAAGCGGCAACACCGCAACGTTTAAAGGCGAGTTCCAGGTTTTGAGGACAGATTTTGGCATCGGTGGTAAAAATGTGATCTTATCAAACGAGGCTAACGTTAGTATCGAAACTGAGATCAGCAAATAAAAACAGGTATTTGACCGTTACCAAATACTTTGCTTCAGGCTTTGAGCCTTAAGCTTTAAGCATAAGTATAAAAATGGAGAGTTGCATTAGTGCCATTGGGATAGCAAATCCCCATAACCGTATTGCCCAGCAGGATATTTACCATTTTATGGTAGATGCTTTTGGGTTGGATAAAACCAATGCTGCCCGGCTTAAAACTATTTATGATAACTCGGGCATTGATCACCGGTATTCGGTGATCCCGGATTTTGGCGAAAGCGATCCGTCTCAATATACTTTCTTTGATCCCTCGGGTAGTTTTGATCCTTTCCCTGATACCCAAAAGCGATTAAAGCTTTACGAGAACGAAGCCATTGCTATTGCTGTTAACGCGGTAAACAATTGCTTAAGCGGTTTTGACCAGGGTGTTTTACAACAGATTACCCATCTAATTACCATTAGCTGTACCGGCATGCACGCACCTGGTATTGATATTGAACTGGTAGAACGGCTAAACCTTAACCGCGATACCGAGCGTACCTGCATTAACTTTATGGGTTGCTATGGCGCTATAAACGGCTTAAAAGTTGCCGACTATATATGCCGTGCCAATCCCGAAGCCAAAGTTTTGGTGGTAAGCGTTGAACTTTGCACGCTGCATTTTCAAAAAGATAACACGCTGGATAACTGGGTCGCCAACTCCCTGTTTTCTGACGGTGCGGCAGCTGTGTTTGTGGAAAACACATCACAACGGTTAGGCACAGGAACGTACCTTGCGCTGAAAAACTTCTACTCGGAATTTGTGAGCGAAGCGCGGGATGATATGGGCTGGTACGTAGGCAATACCGGTTTTGAAATGAAGCTTACCTCCCGGGTGTCTAAGCAGATCAAAAAAAATATAAAAGCCTTAACCAGCCGGTTCCTGCAAAAGGCAAAGCTTGACGCCGGGCAAATTACGGCTTACGCGGTACACCCCGGCGGCCGTAAAATATTGGAGGCTGTTGAAGAGGCTTTGGAACTACCTGAAGAAAGTAATGCTTTTGCTTACCAGGTTTTGCAGCAGTACGGCAACATGTCATCTGCCACCATTCTTTTTGTGCTGCAAAAAATATTGAAGGCCCAAAACCTTGTGGATCAAAAGATCATGAGTTTCGCGTTTGGTCCGGGTTTAACGGTTGAAGGTATGATCCTTGAAATGCATTGATCTGAAATGAGCGATGTAATTATAGTTGGCGGCGGCCTTGCAGGATTATTCAATGCCATATTACTCAACCGGGCCGGACTTCAGGTAACCCTCATCGAAAAAAAAACATACCCCATGCACCGGGTATGCGGCGAATACATCAGCAATGAGGTTATCCCTTTTCTCAGTACATTAGATATCGATTTAGAGCATCTTAACGTTGCCCGCATTAACCGGGTAGAAGTTACAGCAGCTTCGGGTACCAAATTTACCCAAAAGCTCGATCTGGGCGGTTTCGGCTTAAGCCGTTATACCTTTGATAATTTCCTGTATCATAAAGCTAAAACTGAAGGTGTAAACTTTATGACCGGTACCCGGGTAGAGGATATTCGTTTTGTGGCCGATCATTTTGAGGTAGCAACACCCACCGAAGTTTTAACCGCGCCGCTGGTTATTGGTTCTTTTGGTAAGCGATCCAACCTCGATCAAAAATTAAAACGTCCCTTCTTTTACAAGCGCAGCCCTTACCTGGCGGTAAAGTTTCATGTGCGGATGGATTTTCCTACCGATCTCATTCAGCTTAATAATTACAAAGATGGCTATTGCGGCGTAAGCAAAACCGATGGCGACAGGTATTGCATGTGCTACATGGCCCATCGGGATGACCTGCGCAAGTTTGGCAGCTTGCAAAGTTTGGAGGAGAATATCATCCGCAAAAATCCTTACCTCAACGATATTTTCGCCAATGCCGAATTTTTGCTTGATAAGCCGGAAGTGATCAACGAGATCTCCTTTGAAAAGAAGGCCCCGGTTGATAACCATATTTTTATGAGTGGTGATACCGCCGGCATGATAGCCCCGCTTTGCGGTAATGGTATGACTATGGCAATCCACTCGGCCAAAATTCTTTCAGAAAAAATCGTCAGTCATTACAAGCCGGGTAATTTTACGGCAGGTAACCGGGCTAACCTCGAAGCCGATTATACTCAAAGCTGGAACCAGCAATTTGCCCAGCGCCTATGGGTAGGCCGGCAATTGCAGCGCCTGTTTGGCAATAACAATACAACAGCGCTTACCCTGCACCTGTTAAATGGTCTGCCGCCGGTATCCCGATATTTAATTAGTAAAACGCATGGCAAACCTTTTGCCTGATTGGGGCGTATTGTAAACATGCCGAATTTAACTACCCGCGTTTTCGACGCCGAGATCATGGACGATTTTACCCTGTCCGATGCCGAGATAGCCCCCGTGTTGGAAGGCCTTGGCAAAGTAAATTCCTGGTTTGGCGGTCACAAAAATCTTATTAACGATCTTAAAAAATTCCCGGTAAAAAGCGGTTACGCCGTTAGCGATTGGGGTTGCGGCGGTGGCGATTCACTGATTGCGATAGCTAAATGGGGTACTCAAAACCAAATGCAGCTAACATTAACAGGGGTTGATGCGGCGCCCGCCGCCGTTAACTTTGCCCGGGAAGCATCGCAAGATTTTGACAACATCAGCTATGTACAGGCCGATGTGATTAATGAAGTTGATAGGATTGATGAACACGACATTATTATCAGCAGTTTGTTTACCCATCATTTTGATGATGAGCAATGGGTAAAGCTCATTCAAAATATGTACGGCAAAGCGCGTAAAGGAATCATCATTACCGATTTGCACCGGCACTGGGTATTGTATTATGCTGTTATTGTTATCACCCATGTGTTAACCCGTAATAAAATGGTGCGGGTTGATGGGCCTTTATCGGTAAAGCGAAGCTTCAAAAGGGACGAGTTGTTAACCTTGTTGAAAAAAGCACAAATTGATAACTTTAAATTAACATGGAACTGGCCTTTCCGATGGACTTTAGTGATCTATAAATCGTAGCTTTACGATTATGAATTTGCGTGTTTTGGTTTTAACCACTGCTTTGGGCGTAGCTGTAACCCTATCGGCAGTAAATTTTTATTTTCAGCATAAATGGTACGATGTAATGATCACGTTTACGGCAACGCTTGCGGTAAGCTACTTCGTGTTTTATTACCTTATTGAAAAGTACATTTACTCGCGCATAAAACTCATTTATAAATTAATCCATAACTTGAAGTTAGGTCGTGATTTGCGTGATGCCCTTGGCGAGCATGTGAGCGCCAATCCTATCGACGATGTGGAGCAGGAAGTAAAGGAATGGGCTAAGCAAAAAAAATCGGAGATAGACGATCTGCGCAAGCAGGAAAAATTTCGCAGGGATTTTTTATCCAACATTTCGCACGAGTTTAAAACACCACTTTTCGCTATACAAGGTTATATTGAGGCCTTGCAGGATGATGACTTTGAGGACCGCGAAATGGCCAAACAGTTTTTAGAAAAAGCTTCAAAAAACGTTGACCGGCTAAGCTACCTGATTAAAGACCTGGATGAGATCTCCAAATTAGAATCGGGCGAAATTCCCATCAATTACACCAAATTTAAGATCAACGATCTAATCAAAGAAGTATTTGAATCGCTGGAGATTAAAGGCAAGCAATATAAGATCAAGCTGATATTCAAGCAGAAATATGATGAAAGTATTGTGGTTTATGCCGATAGGGAAAAAATACGCCAGGTGTTGGTTAACCTGATAGATAATTCATTTAAGTACGGCAAAGAAGAAGGCAGTACCTCATTGAGCTTATTTGTACTTGACGACCAGGTTTTGGTTGAAGTTACCGACGATGGCATAGGCATCGAAGAAAAATTCCTGCCGCGTTTGTTTGAACGTTTTTACCGTACAGATAGCAGCCGGTCGAGGCAGATTGGCGGCTCGGGTTTGGGGTTGGCTATTGTAAAACATATTATTGAAGCGCATCAGCAAACGATTAACGTGCGCAGTACAGAAGGATTGGGATCAACTTTCGGATTTACTTTGCAAAGAGCAAAACAAAATTTACCTTTCCCCCATATACCAGTGTTAAAAAGTTAACATTAATTTAACATAGCAACCGTACCTTTACACCAATTTTAAGCAACATGTCATTAAACAGCATTTTTCAATATTTTGTACCTAAGGACAAAAAAATATTTTTTCCTTTATTTGAACAGGCAGCAAGCAATGTAGTAACCATGGGTACTGTATTGGTTGAGGCGGTTAACTCCAATAACGAGGCTACCCGCGAGGAACTGTTTAAACAGATTGATAAGCTGGAAAATAAAGGAGACGAGCTTACCCACCAGATTTACCTGGAATTGGGTAAAAACTTTATTACTCCTTTCGACCGCGAAGACATTCACGCATTAGCAACTGCTATTGATGATGTTGCCGATTATATACAGGGCGCTGCAAACCGTATGAGCTTGTATAAGATTGATGATTTTAATGAGCACATCCGCAAATTATCTGACCTGATCCTACAGGCCAGCATCGACCTGGAAAAAGCGGTACGCGAGTTGAAAGACCTGCGCAACGTACGTAACATTGCAGACTCATGTATCAGGATCAACAGCGTGGAAAACCAGGCCGATTACGTATTTGACCGTGCAGTTGCCGATTTGTTCCTGTATGAGAAAGATGCCATCCGCCTGATAAAATATAAAGAGATACTTGCTGCTTTAGAAACTGCTACAGATATGTGCGAAGACGCGGCTAATGTAATGGAATCAATATTAGTTAAAAACGCCTAAGCACACCTAATCATCACTAAATGGTTACCTCCCTACTTGTTGTTATTGTTTTACTTGCGCTGATATTTGATTATACCAACGGTTTTCATGATGCTGCAAACTCTATTGCAACCATTGTATCAACAAAAGTACTAACGCCTTTCCAGGCTGTTTTAATGGCAGCCATATTTAACTTTGCCGCTTACTTCTTTATAAAGGACCATAAAGTTGCCAATACCGTTTCAAAAATTGTATTGGAGCACTACGTTACGTTGCATGTTATATTGGCCGGTTTGGTAGCAGCCATCAGCTGGAACTTAATTACCTGGTGGTTTGGGATCCCTTCAAGCTCGTCGCACACGCTTATAGGTGGTTTTGCAGGTGCAGGTATGACTAATGCCATCTACATGGGTGCAAATGCCTTACATGCCATTGAAATGCAATACGTGCTTACCATTATAGCTTACATCGTATTAGCGCCTTTTATAGGTTTGGTTATAGCCTACCTTGTAACCATTTTAATATTAAACATTTGTAAAAAGGCCAGGCCTGCAACTGCCGAGCGTTGGTTTAAAAGATTACAATTGGTATCTGCAGCAGCCTTAAGCTTTGCACACGGCGGTAACGATGCCCAAAAAGTAATGGGTATCCTTTATGTAACCCTGATAGCCGCAAAAGTAATTCACGCTGGCGCACCAATGCCAGACTGGATTCCATTAGCTTGCTACACTGCTATTGCGGCGGGTACCATGAGTGGTGGCTGGAAAATTGTTAAAACCATGGGCTCAAAAATTACCAAGGTAACGCCATTAGAAGGTGTAAGTGCCGAAACAGCCGGTGCGATAACCCTTTTTATCACTGAGCGTTTTGGTATCCCGGTATCAACTACACATACTATAACCGGTTCAATTATTGGTGTTGGTTTAACCAAACGTGTATCGGCCGTGCGCTGGGGCGTAACCATTAACCTGGTTTGGGCCTGGATCATCACTATTCCTATTTCGGCATTAATAGCCGCCGGTGTGTTTGCACTGTTGAAAATATGGGGATAATTTTCTGATAGTTGATTCCATTTTTGCTAATTTTAGCCACTATGAAAGCAAGAATATTATCATTGACAGCTTTGTTGGTATTTATAACACTAACCAGCTGCGATACATTAAACCAGGTAGCCAAAGCCGCAACTGCCACAGATGCGCAAAAAACGCCAACCACGCTTGAAATTGGTAATGGCCTAAAGCAGGCATTGGAAATAGGTACCGGCAAAAGCTCTGATAAGTTATCGGCAGTTGATGGCTTCCTTAAAAATGCCGAGGTTAAGATCCTGTTTCCACCAGAGGCGCAAAAAGCCGAGAGAACGCTTAGAAGCATTGGCTTAGGCAGTCTTTGCGATAATGTGATCACTTCGCTTAATCATGCCGCTGAAGATGCCGCTGTAAAAGCAAAACCCATATTTATTGGTGCTATAAAGCAAATGACCTTGCAGGATGTAACCAACATTTTGTTAGGCAGCCAGGACGCGGCTACTCAATATTTTAAAAAAACGACTACATTACAATTGTCTGGTCAGTTCAGGCCGGTTATCCAAACCAGTTTAAACAAGGTAGGCGCTACAAAATACTATACTGACGCAGCCCAGGCCTACAATAAAGTACCGTTTGTATCAAAGATCAATCCGGATATTACCGATTACGTAACTCAAAAAGCCATCGACGGTTTATTTATCGAGATAGCCAAAGAAGAATTAAACATCCGCCAGAATTTGGGCGCACGTACTACGCCACTGTTGCAAAAGGTTTTCTCTTTTGCTGATAAGCAGATGAAGAAGTAACAGAGGCCCCCCAGCCCCCTAAAGAGGGAGCTTTTTGATTTGCTCGTTGTAGAATTTCGAAAATATCTACATAAAAACAAGAAGGCCAATCGTTTTGCGATTGGCCTTCTTGTTTTTTAAAGTCTCCCCTTCAGGGGAGATTTAGAGGGGCTGCTATTTCGGCCCGTAAGTTACTATCGGGATGATCATTTCTTCTAACGAGATTCCTCCGTGCTGGAAGGTTTCGTTATAAAAATTCACAAAGTGATTGTAGTTGTTGGGGTATACAAAGTAGCTATCCTCTTTGGCAAACACAAAGCTTGAACTTAGGTGCAGCTTAGGCAGCATAGCATCGTGCGGGTTACGGATGTGGAATACCTCCTTGGCGTTATAGTTAAGGTTTTTACCTTGTTTGTAGCGTAGGTTGGTGTTGGTGTTCCTATCGCCCACAATTTTGCTTGGGTTTTTTACGCGGATGGTGCCGTGGTCTGTAGTGATCACTACCCTAACCTGTTTTTGTGCCAGGTATTTAAGCAAATCAAATAAAGGCGAATGCTCAAACCACGATAATGTTAATGAACGGTAAGCGGCATCGTCACTTGCCAGCTCGCGGATCATTTGCATATCCGTACGGGCATGCGATAGCATATCCACAAAGTTATAAACCACCACATTCAGCTCATTATTCATCAGGTTACTAACCGACTCGTTCAATGCGCGGCCTTCGTCAATGTTCAATATTTTGTGGTACGAGTATTTGCAATCCCGGCGTAGCACACGCTTTAAATGATCGGCAACAAATTCCGATTCGTAAAGGTTTTTGCCGCCTTCATCCTCGTCGTTTTGCCACATGGTTGGGTAGCGCCTTTCCATATCTAAAGGCATCAGGCCGCTAAAAATAGAGTTACGGGCGTATTGGGTAGCAGTAGGTAAAATACTGTAGTAAGTATCCTCTTCCTCCAGCCTGAAATACTCGGATATAATAGGGTTAATGATCTTGAACTGATCATAACGCAGGTTATCTATCAATATAAAAAACAACGGACCCTTACCATCTAACTTAGGGAATACCTTCTTTTTAAATAATTGCGGCGAAGAAGTAGGTGCCATATCCGGATTTTTGATCCAGTTTAAATAGTTACGCTCAATGAATTTGCAAAACTGGGTGTTGGCTTCGGCTTTTTGCATGGTTAATATTTCATGCATGCCGGCGTCTTCCAATTGCTCCAGTTCCAGCTCCCAATAAATGAGTTTTTTATAAACATCAACCCATTCCTGGTGGCTCAGGTTATCGTTAAGCGTCATGCCCAGCGTACGGAAATCCATTTGGTAGGCCATGGTTGTTTTTTCGGTAACCAGGCGTTTGTTTTCAGTAAGCTTCTTAATGGTAAGCAATATTTGCTTTGGGTGTACCGGTTTAATGAGGTAGTCGTCGATTTTTGAACCGATGGCATCTTCCATCAAATATTCTTCTTCGTTTTTGGTGATCAGTACAATAGGAACATCGTTATTGATGTTTTTAATCTGCTGAAGGGTTTCAAGACCGGTAAGGCCCGGCATGTTCTCGTCCAGGAAAACCAGGTCGAAATAGCCGCTTTTAAAAGTATCAACAGCATCGTTGCCATTGGTTACAGTGGTAACCTTGTAGCCTTTTTCGCTTAAGAAAAGTATATGTGGTCGTAACAGGTCAATTTCGTCATCAGCCCATAAAATGGTGGTATCTTGCATAGTATCTGTATTTAAAATTTGCAGGAAACGTTGAAACCTTGGCGGAGATCATGAATTGCAGAAAATGCAATATCCTTTAACAGCAAACTGTAAGAGGAAAATAACCAATGCTAAAGTTTCGGTTTCGTAACTTAAACCCCAAAGGGACGCTTTTGTTGTCACTGAGTAAAGGTATTAACAAAATTTAACAAACATCGGTCGCTTATTTTACCTTTGTTTTACATTTTTGCACTTATTGAGCACATTGAACAAAAAGAAAATTATAAACGACCCGGTTCATGGCTTTATCAGCATCCCAACCGAGCTGATATTTGACCTGATAGAGCATCCTTATTTTCAACGGTTAAGGTACATCAAACAACTGGGGATGACACACCTGGTTTATCCTGGCGCATTGCACACCCGTTTTCATCATGCCCTTGGTGCCATGCACCTCATGGATATGGCCATTGAAACACTGCGTAATAAAGGGCTCCACATAAGCGATGACGAAGAGGAAGCGGTAACCATTGCCATCCTTTTACATGATATTGGGCATGGCCCGTTTTCGCATGCGTTGGAGCGTTCCATTATTGAAGGCATCAATCACGAAGATATTTCAAGTATGCTCATGAAAAAGCTGAATGAGCAGTTTGATGGAAAGCTTACCATGGCTATCAGCATTTTTAATGGCACCTATTCCCGCAAGTTTTTACACCAGCTGGTATCAAGCCAGTTAGATATGGATAGGCTTGACTACCTTAACCGCGACAGCTATTTTACCGGTGTATCTGAAGGGGTGATCAGTTCTGATAGGATCATTAAAATGCTGAATGTAAAGGACGATCATATTGTAGTTGAAGCCAAAGGCATTTACTCGATAGAAAAATTCCTGATAGCCCGCAGACTGATGTACTGGCAGGTTTACCTGCATAAAACCGTTATTGCCGGCGAGGAGTTGCTGGTTAAAATATTTAAACGCTGCCGTGAGCTTACCCTAAAAGGCGAAGACCTGTTTGGTACCCCGGCGCTGAAGCATTTTATAAAAGGAAGCATCAGCAGGGATGTGTTTATGAATGAAGACCACCACCTGGAAACATTTGCCGGGCTTGATGATACGGATATTATGGCCTCGGTAAAGGTTTGGGCCGGTCATCCTGATTTTATCCTTTCAACCCTGTCACAAAACCTGGTGCAGCGTAAATTGTACCATGTGGATATCAGCAATAAGCCGGCTGATAAAGCCTTTGTAGATTCGCTTACTAAAAAGGCTATGCAAAAATATGGGGTAACCGAGCAGGACGCCGCGTACTTTGTTTTTACAACATCCATCCGTAACAATGCCTACACCGCCGGCGATGGCAACATAGGTATATTGATGAAGGATGGTCATGTACATGATATTACAACCGCCAGTGATAATTCAACGTTAGAGGCGTTAGCCAAAACCGTAAAAAAATATATACTTTGCTATAGTAAGAATTTAGTATCAAGTAGTTAGTATCAAGTATCAAGATTTTGGGCGCTTCAATGCAGCTATTCTGATACCAACTACATAGTAATAGTATCAAGATTTTTAGCCGCCAGTGCAGCTGTCTTGATACTAACTACTTGATACTTGATACTCAATACTTGCTACTAACTATTTAATTTGCTGCTTTAATTATAACATTTAAATTTGTCGATGCAATTTACTGCCCAGGATATAAGTTTTCTGCTTAACGGCACTGTTGAAGGTGACCCTTCGGTAACGGTTAATCAGCTGGCTAAGATAGAAGATGGTGCCGCGGGCAGCTTGTCGTTTTTAGCAAACCCAAAGTATGAACAGTATTTATATACTACTAATGCTTCGGTAGTTATTGTAAACAGCGATTTACAGCTTACCGCTCCGGTTGCTGCTACCCTTATTAGGGTTGAAAACGCTTATAGCGCGTTTTCTGTACTGCTTGAAAAATACAATACCATTAAGCTTGATAAAAAAGGGATTGAACAACCTTGTTTTATCCATCCAACCGCGCAAATTGGTATCGAGCCATATATAGGTGCTTTCGCCTATATTGGGCTTAACGCCAAAATAGGCAACAACTGTAAAATTTATCCTAATGTTAACATTGCCGATAATGTTACTATAGGAGATAATGTTACCTTGTTTTCGGGTGTTACCGTTTATTTTGATTGTGTGATAGGTAACAACGTTATAGTTCACTCTGGTGCCATTATAGGCAGCGATGGCTTTGGCTTTGCGCCAAACCCCGATGGCTCGTACACCAAAATTGCACAGATTGGCAATGTTATTTTGGAGGATGATGTTGAGGTAGGTTCAAATACCACCATCGATAGGGCAACCATGGGTTCAACAGTGATTCGTAAAGGGGTGAAACTGGATAACCTGATCCAGATTGCCCATAATGTTGAGATAGGTGCTAATACCGTAATTGCCGCGCAGTCGGGCATATCCGGCAGTACCAAGGTTGGCGAAAACGTAATCATGGGCGGGCAGGTTGGCCTGGTTGGGCATATCAATATTGCAGATAGGTCGCAATTCCAGGCACAATCTGGCGTAAGTAGGTCTATTAAAGAAGAAGGCAAAAAATGGGCAGGCACACCCGCGGCACCTTACAATGCCAACATGCGCTCAAACGTGGTGATCAGCCGGCTGCCCGAGCTTGAAAAAAGAATAAACGAATTAGAAAAAATAATTGCAGAATTAAGAAAAGACGTTCAGTAAACGTTCATTAGTTCACTGGTTCATTAGTTTATTGGTCTTTTGCGTCGGAGTTTTCTGGCAATTGAAACCAAATGAATAACCCAATTTAAATATTGAAGCGACACCAATGAACTAATGAACCAGTGAACCAATGAACTAATAAGATGAATGTAAAACAAAGAACTATTAAGGCACCGGTATCAGTTTCGGGTACGGGTTTACACACAGGTCAGCGTGTAACCATGACCTTTAACCCTGCGCCGGAAAACCATGGCTATAAATTCAGAAGGATTGATATACCTGGCTCGCCAATAATTGATGCCGATGTTGATAATGTGACCGATACATCCCGTGGCACCACCATTTCGCAAAATGGCGCAACGGTTAACACGGTTGAGCACGTGCTTGCTGCATTAGTAGGCATGGAGGTTGACAATGTGCTGATAGATATGGATGGTCCCGAAACGCCTATCATGGATGGTAGTTCAATTCAGTTTGTTGATATTATTACCGAAACAGGGTTTGTTGAACAGGATGCCGACCGCGAGTATTACCATATCCCATACAACATCCATTACTCCGAGCCCGACCGCAAAGTAGAAATGGTGGCCATGCCTTTAGATGATTACCGTTTTACCTGCATGGTTGACTATAACTCGCAGGTATTGGGCAGTCAGCATGCCAGTATATCCAGTATCACAGAATTTAAAAAAGAGATTGCCTCATGCCGTACCTTTTGCTTTTTGCACGAGCTGGAAATGCTGTTAAAGCACGACCTGATCAAAGGCGGCGATTTAAACAACGCTATTGTAGTGGTTGATAAAGAGGTGGATGAAGAAGAACTTGCACACCTGGCCAAATTGTTTAACCGTAAGGACATCAGCGTAGCGCCACAAGGTATTTTAAATAATGCCGAACTACGTCACCAGAACGAGCCTGCAAGGCACAAGCTGTTGGATATGATTGGCGATCTTGCCCTGGTAGGTGTACCGTTAAAAGGTCATATTATGGCAGCAAGGCCTGGTCATGCGGCTAACGTCGCGTTTGCTAAAAAGATTAAAACCCTTATTAAAAAAGAAAAAAGCCGTAAACAGGTAAAAGTTTACGACCCTAATGCTAAACCGGTATATGATACCGTTGAGATTATGGGCTTATTGCCGCACAGGCAGCCTTTTTTAATGATCGATAAAATATTGGAACTGACTAAAAGCCACGTGGTAGGTGCTAAAAACGTAACTATAAACGAGGAATTTTTTAAAGGTCATTTCCCGGGCGCTCCTATATTTCCGGGTGTGCTGCAAATTGAGGGTATGGTACAAACCGGCGGGATTTTGGTGTTAAACACCGTGCCCGATCCGGAGAATTACCTTACCTTGTTTTTAAAGATTGAGAATGCCCGCTTTAAAAGTAAAGTAGTGCCGGGCGACACCATTATTTATATTTGCGACCTGCTTGCCCCAATAAGGCGCGGTATTGCAACCATGAAAGGTGTTGGCATGGTAGGCAACAGGGTTGTTGTTGAAGCCGAATTAATGGCACAAATAGTAAAAGTAAAAGGAAACGAAGCATGATCCAGCCTTTAGCGTATATACACCCACAGGCAAAAATTGCCGATAACGTGGTGATTGAACCTTTTGTGACCATTCACAAAGATGTTGAAATTGGCGAAGGCACCTGGATCGGTTCCAACTCCGTAATTATGGACGGGGCCCGTATAGGTAAAAATTGCCGTATTTTCCCCGGCGCGGTAGTATCAGCTCCGCCTCAGGACTTGAAATACAAAGGTGAGCAAAGCACGGTTTCTATTGGGGATAATACCACCATCCGCGAATGCGTAACCCTAAACCGCGGTACCGCGCTTGATAAAAATACCACCACTATAGGCAGCAATTGCCTGCTGATGGCCTATGTACACGTAGCCCATGACTGTGTGATTGGCGATAATGTAATTATTGCCAACGCGGTGCAATTAGCCGGCCATATCAATGTGTATGATTACGCGTTTATCGGTGGTTCATCTGCAGTACACCAGTTTGTTGAAATTGGCGCGCATAGCATGATCTCTGGCGGTTCGTTGGTACGTAAAGATGTGCCGCCATTTACCAAGGCAGGTCGCGAGCCATTGTCATACGTAGGTATCAACTCTGTAGGTTTGCGCCGCAGGGGCTTTTCGGCTGCTACCATTGCCGAAATCCAGGAGATCTATCGTATCCTGTTCTTAAAAAAATACAACGTAAGTAAAGCCCTTGATATCATTGAAGCCGAATTTACCCCAAGTGTTGAACGCGATGAGATCATCAACTTCCTGCAAAATTCACAAAGGGGTATCATGAAGGGATTTGGGAATACCTAATAGCTTTTTTGGTTCATGGATAATAGTTCATGGTTCATAGCAGTTAAGGTCATAAGTCGAATGGTTTATTAGTTTCATATTGTGGCTATTTAGAAAAAGCAAATTGCCATGATCTATGAACCACCAAACATGAACTGTTCTGCCATGATCTATGAACTATCAACCATGAACTATTCTGCCATGATCTATGAACCATCAACCATGAACAAATCATGACCATCACCCTCAATAACATTGGCCGCCGCTTTAACCGCGACTGGATTTTCAGGGGGGTGAACCGTACTTTTATTACCGGGGGCGCATATGCTATTTTGGGGCCGAATGGTTCCGGGAAATCTACTTTATTACAGGTATTAAACGGTAGTCTTGCCCCTTCAATTGGTACTATTGATTTTACTTTTGAAGATAAACCTGTCGAGATAGATAAGGTATTTACCCACCTGAGCCTTGCCGCCCCATATTTAGAACTGATAGAAGAATTTTCGCTGAGTGAAATGGTTGATTTTCATTTTCAGTTTAAAAATTATAAAAGTGGCCTTGATAAAAAACGGGTTATCGAGCTTTTAAACCTGCCCAAAAGCGAGCATAAACTGATCCGGTATTTTTCTTCGGGTATGAAACAACGCCTTAAACTCATCCTCGCCTTTTGTTCAGATACCCCTATGTTGATGCTCGATGAGCCTACTTCCAACCTGGATACCCAGGGCGTAGATTGGTATTTAAGTTTGGTGGAGCGTTTCGCAAAAGATCGCCTTACCATTGTTTGCTCCAACCAGGAACATGAATACGGCTTTTGTAGTGAACGCATGAGCATAAGTGATTATAAGGGTTAGTGAATGGTTGATTGGGAGAGTGGTTGATTAAGTTCCGATCTCTTTTATTATAAAGCACAACCATTCACATAATCAACCTAATAAACCAACAATCGCCCTCTTGATTCTTTCCCCATAAGTAACTAAGTTTGCGCCTCAATATTATTTTATGGCCAAAGCATCAGATGTTAAAAATGGAAATGTGCTTCGCTTTAATGGCGAGTTAGTGCAGGTAGAGGAATTTTTACACCGTACACCAGGTAACTTGCGTGCATTTTACCAGGCGCGTATGCGTAACGTAAAATCGGGAAAATTGGTTGAATACCGTTTCCGTACCGACGAAGAGGTTGATATAGCCCGTGTTGAAACCAACAATTACCAGTACTTATATGAAGATGGCGATGCGTTGGTAGTGATGGATAACGAAACTTATGATCAGCATAATATTCCTAAAACTTTATTTGGCCCAGCGGTTAAATTTCTGAAAGAGGGGATGAACGTGATTATTGCTTTTGAAAGCGAAGAGCCTATCATGGGAACTATTCCAAGTTCGGCTGAGCTTGAAATTACTTATACCGAGCCAGCCGTAAAAGGCGATACCTCAACCGGTGCCCAAAAAAATGCCACCGTTGAAACCGGCGCCGAAATTCGTGTGCCACTGTTCATCAACATTGGCGATAAGGTAAAAGTTGATACAGCTACAGGTGCTTATGTGGAACGGGTGAAGGGATAAGGCGAAGCCCCCCAGCCCCCTAAAGGGGGAGCTTTTTGAATAGCATATATATAATAAGAAAAGGGAGGTTGCGAAAAACGCAACCTCCCTTTTCTTATACCCGCGTTTTTTTAAACTCCCCCTTTAGGGGGCTGGGGGGCAAACTCCAGCTCCAGTAGCACCGGGCAATGGTCCGAATGTTTCGCCTCTGGCAGTATAGCTGCCCGTTTGATGTTGGCTTCTAACTCCGTACTGGCCATGGCGTAATCAATACGCCAGCCTAAGTTTTTGCCTCTTGCGCCGGCGCGGAAACTCCACCAGGTGTAGTTGTGGGGTTCCTTGTTAAAATGCCGGAAAGTATCAATAAAACCACCTTCAATAAATTTCTCCATCCACTCGCGTTCTTCGGGTAAAAAGCCGGAGGAGTTGGCGTTTGATTTTGGGTTATGAATATCAATGGGGCGGTGGCAAATGTTATAATCGCCACATACCACCAGTTTTGGATATTCTGTTTTGAGCAGGGTAAGATATTTGCCAAACTCATCCAGGAAACGGTATTTGAATACCTGCCGCTCATCGCCGCTTGAACCCGATGGAAAATAAGCGCTCATTACCGATACTTCATCAAAATCAACCCTGATGCAACGGCCTTCGCGGTCAAAATCAGGGATACCGCAGCCATATTCAATATGTTTCGGCGTTTGTTTGGTGAAGATAGCCGTGCCGCTATAGCCTTTCTTCTCGGCCGGAAACCAATAGTGTTTGTAGCCAAGCGCATCTACCAGGCCAAGGTCTGTCAGTACATCAGGCGTAGCCTTAATTTCCTGCAAACAAACCACATCAGCATCAGTAGCCTGCAACCAGGCCAGCCAATCTTTACTAATTGCAGATCGGATGCCGTTAACATTATAAGTGATTATTTTCATGCCCCCTAACCCCCTGAAGGGGGAATTTTTTGATTTAAAAAGTTTAATAATATTTCATGCAATATTAATGTATACAAGTTGATGTTTAAAGTTTTTGTGAGCTAATATCAGGGCAAAGGCAGCTAAATAGTTAACGGGGATAAGCCGATGGCATCGGGAAGATATAAGCATTAAATAATACCTTGTTTTTATTGCCTGGTGCTGATTAAATGATCCATGTATCGAAGGGACTTATACTGGCTAACAACAGGTACAAATATTTGGATGGCTTAAATTGCACGATACATCAGTTTAGTGTTAACTGTGTTAAAATATAAAATATTGATTATCAGATAATTATAACTTATTATATCTGAAATATGTTAAGTTATGTTAACCCAATTAGATGCGTTTGCCCTCGAACTAATATCGCCTTATACTCCCCCTTCAGAGGGTTGGGGGGCTCAGTAGTTTATCCAACTGCTTACACTGCCGTTTGCTCAATACCTCAACAGTCATGGGGACATCGGTGAGGGGGCGGTCGGCTTTATCTTTGGGCACGGCTGCAATATGGTCTACCATATCAATGCCGCTCACTACTTCACCATAAACGGTGTAGCCATGGTCAAGCTGGGCGGTGCCGCCAACAGTTTTGTAATATTCGCGTTGCCACGCGGGGATTTTATAGCCTTTTAGGCGGCCGTTTTCTAACGAGTCCATTTTAGCATCGTTAAGGCGCTTACCTTCTACAATATAAAACTGGCAGCCGCTTGATGCTTTTTTAGGGTTATCATCCCGGGCGGCGGCTAATACACCACGTTTGTGAAACAGGCTATCCCTAAATTCGGCAGGGATGGTGTAGCCTACGTCGCCATTGCCCAGTTCGGCACCCGGTTTGGCTTTGTTCGGATCTTTTGAATCCGGATCGCCGCCCTGTATCATAAAATTCTGGATCACCCGGTGAAACAAAACGCCATTGTAAAATCCTTTTTTTGCCAGCTTAATGAAATTATCCCGATGCAAAGGTGTTTGATTATACAACCGGATAATTACACTGCCGTAGCTGGTGCTGATGCGCACATATTGATTTTTGGGCGGCCTGGCAAAAGCCGTTGCAATACTTAACAATAGCAGGATAAGGGTAACGATTTTTTTCATAGCCGGAATTTACGAATTTTATTAAAAACTAATGGTCGTACCGAAACGAGTTCAATACGACCATGATATAGCCTGGTAAATCTTAATTATAAAACATAATAACTACCCTATCTGTAACCTACTATGTGTACACACTTTTTAGAATCGTATCACCAAACAAAAACGTTGTCATTTCGAACGAACCGATGGGGGATTGTGCGCCGGAGGTGAGGAGACTGACCCGTCCGGAAATAGCTATACAGATTTGTGAGTAAATCCTGTAAATACTATACAAGGTATTCTGTTAGTCCTAAGATGAACTATACAGGTCT